>DASZEQ010000030.1:0-158304 GCA_035940695.1 Pyrinomonadaceae bacterium
GCGCATACTTTCGGGCGTCGCCGCGGCGTACCGCACGCGGCCCGAAGAGGTGCGGCAGTCTTCGACCGAAATCCTCGCCGAGCTGCGCCGCATGAACGTCACGCGCGAGTCGGCACAGTCGCTCTCCACTTCGCTCTTAGACACGGCCTTCGGCGCGCTCGCCCGCTCCTACGACCGGACGCACGGAGGCTTCGGCGGCGCGCCCAAGTTCCCTTCCTCGATGAGCCTCGACTTCCTGCTCCGCACCTACAAGCGCACGGGCGACGAGGAGGCTTTGCGGATGGCGACGCATACGTGCAGGCGGATGGCGCAGGGCGGGATGTACGACCAACTCGGCGGCGGCTTCCACCGCTACTCGGTTGACGCCGAGTGGCTCGTCCCGCACTTCGAGAAGATGCTCTACGACAACGCGCTCCTGTCGCGCCTCTACCTGCACGCCTATCAGGTCACGGGCGACGAGTTCTTCCGCCGCATCGCCGAAGAGACGTTCGATTACGTCGTCCGCGAGATGACGGATGAGGGCGGCGCGTTCTATTCGACGCAGGATGCCGACTCCGAAGGCGTCGAAGGAAAGTTCTTCGTCTGGACGATTGAAGAGATCGACGAACTGTTGGGCGCAGAGGATGGCCGTCTCGTCGCGGCCTATTACGGCGCGACCGCCGAAGGCAACTTTGAAGAGAAGAACATACTGAACGTGCCGCGCCCGGCGCAGACGGTGGCCGCGGAGTTGGGCGTGCCGGTCGAACGCCTGCGCGAAGTCGTCGAGCGAAGCAGGCCGCTGCTCTTCGCGGCGCGGGAGAAAAGAATCAAGCCCGGCCGCGACGAGAAGGCCATCGCCGCGTGGAACGGCATGATGCTGACGAGTTTCGCGGAAGCCTCTTCCGTCCTCGAACGCGCGGACTACCGGCGCGTCGCGGAACGCAACGCCGAATTTCTTCTCCAGACTCTGCGACGCGAAGGCACGCTCCTACACGTCTATAAAGACGGGCAGGCCAAGCATCACGGCTATCTGGACGATTACGCCTGCGTCGCCTCAGGTCTTCTCTCGCTCTACGAAGCGACCGGCACGACGCGCTGGCTGCGCGAGTGTCTCTCACTGACCGAACAGATGTGCGAGGAATTTTGGGACGACACGGAAGGCGGTTTTTTCTACACGAGCACGAAGGGCGAGCGGCTGATCGTACGCAACAAGGATTTCATGGACAACGCCACGCCTGCCGGAAATTCCGTGGCCGCCGAACTGCTCCTGCGTCTTGCGCTGCTCACGGAAAATCAGGAGTACAGTCGCAGAGCCGTCACGGTCTTCCGGTTGTTGCGCGACCAGATGATGCGCTACCCGTCGGCCTTCGGCTACCTGCTCGGCGCGCTCGATTTTTATCTCTCGACGCCGAAAGAGATCGTCGTCATCGGGCAGGCGGAAGCGGACGACTCGCTCGCCCTGCTGCGCGAAGTCTGGAAACGCTACCTGCCGAACAAGGTCGTCGCGCAATCGGCGGAGAACGACGAAGAGGCGTCGGGCGTCGTCGCGCTGTTGCGCGAGCGGCCTGCGCTCGGCGGCCGTGCGACGGCCTACGTCTGTGAAAATTATAGCTGCCTTCAGCCCGTGACCGCGCCCGCCGAACTCGCGGCACAGTTGGACACAGCCAAGACGAAAGGCGCGCCAAACGCCTAGAGCGATTTTCCGCTGCCCGTCGAACGTTCGCTATAAACGTCGGGGCGGGGCTTGTCCTTCGCCCGTGTGTTTCGCCGGCACACGGGCAGCGACAGTTCCCGCCCCGACGTTTATCTTGCCCGCGCTAGACATTTATTCGCCGCCGTTTTAGTTCGACCCGCACCCGTTCCCTTTCACCATTTTTGTAAAAAATCTTGACTAAGTGCTAAAAAGCGGCTATTTTGTTTGTGCCAACATTGTTTGGCAGAGATTCACTTCGTAAATCCTACCGTTTCGTGCTCTGACACGAGCAAGCTCCCAACGAACCCCGGAAGCCTTTAAAATTCGCTATACACGCGGTCTCTATCACTATGCCCAACGGAAATTGGAAGAGCCTTGCGCTTTTATGTGGGGCGGGTGCGCTGGCAGCATCCCTCCTCTTCTTGTGCCTCGGCGGTCTGCTGTCGCTCCCCGCCACGGCCTACCTCTGGAGCGGCGTGTTGTTGGCGTTGACGGTCGCCTCCGCTTGGCGTTTCACCGTCCCCGTCTTCAACGCCGACGGCACGAGCAACGGCAACAAGTCCGTGGCCGACGCGCTTATCTTTTTAGCGGCGATGATGTTTGGCGCAGCGCCCGCAGCGATCCTCGCGGGGGTTGACGGCCTCATCTCTTCGAGACGCGTTGCAGATCGGCGTGTGCGCTTCTTACGCGCCGCGACAGCCATCAGTGCGACCTGCCTTGCGGTCTTCATATACAACCTGCTGACGCTCCTGACGGTCGGCAGCGCAGCCCCGGCGGGCGCGCAGAACGCCTCGCTCGAAAGACTGCTGCTGCCGCTGTTCGCGCTCGCCATCGTGCAGTTTGGGCTGAACACGCTGGCGTCGGCTTTCTTTGTCGCTGTCGAGTCGGGGACGATGAAGTTGCAGTTCTCGCGCGAGAGCCTCTTCTGGTCTTCGATGACGCAGTTGGCGGGTGCGGCGGCAGCCGCTCTCTTCTACTCCACTTTCACCGGCGGCGGCTACTCGTTCCTCGTCGTCGGCGTCATGATCGTCACGTTGGTCTATCTGGTGTTCCTGTTCGACGAGAAGCGCGTGGGCGAAACGCGGCGCGGCGAGGAAGCGAAACTCCGGCACATACAGGAGATCGCAGACCTTCACATGAACACCATCGAGTCGCTCGCCATTGCCATCGACGCGAAGGATCAAACGACGCACGGCCACGTCCGCCGCACGCAGATTTACGCTCTGGAGTTGGGACGCATACTCGGCGTCAGCAGCGAAGAGTTGCACGCGTTGCGCGCGGGCGCGCTCCTGCACGACGTGGGCAAACTGGCCGTGCCCGAATACATCCTGAACAAGCCGGGCAAACTGACCTCCGCCGAGTTCGAGAAGATGAAGATTCACACGGTGGTCGGCGGCGACATCATCAAGCGCGTGAACTTCCCTTACCCGGTCGAAGACATCGTGCGTTTTCATCACGAGAAGTGGGACGGGTCGGGCTACCCGAAGGGCTTGCGCGCCGAACAGATTCCGCTCGTCGCGCGCATCATCTCGGTGGTTGACTTCTACGACGCCACGCGTTGCGACCGTCCCTACCGCGTCGGCATGAAGCGCGAAGACTCGCTCGCGCTGCTGCGCAAGATGGCGAACAGTTCATTCGACCCGCGCGTCGTCGAGATGTTCGTCGGCAACATCGAATACTTCGACAATCTCATCGCCGAGCAGGACATACAGGAGCAAGTCGCTTCGGAAGAAGACGCGCTGAACTTGGCGCGTCCCGATGCCGGTCTCGCCTCCGACATCCTCGGCTCTACGACCGACGGCGACTCCGGCTTCCGTTCAATCGCAGAGGCGCAACGCGAGGTTTACGCCCTGCACGAGATCGCGCAGACCATCGGCTCGTCGCTCAACTTGCAGGATACCGTCACGCTCGTCTCAAGCAAATTGCGCTCTATCGTCCCGTTCGACACCTGCATCATTTATCTCGTTGACGACCGTTCCGGCAAAGCCGTCGCGGTTCATGCGTCGGGCGAGCACGCGGACGCGTTCGCGCGCCGCCGCATCACCATCGGCGAAGGCATCTCCGGTTGGGTGATCGCCAATGCGCGTTCGATGTGCAATACGCCGCCGGAACTCGATCTCGTCGGCCTGCCGGAAGAAGTCTCCGGCAGCATACGCGGCGTGCTGGTCTCACCGCTCGTTCGCGAGGACGGCGCGTTCGGCGCGATCACCGTCTACTCGAAGACGCGCTCTTCTTACACGACCGAACACGTCCGCCTGCTCGAATCCGTCTCGCAGCACGCCTCCGTCGCGCTCAATAACGCGATGACTTTCGAGAAGACCAAAGAGAGCGCGCTCACGGACACGCTCACTGATTTGCCCAACGCGCGCTCGTTCCATCTCGCGCTCCAACAACGCATCGCGGAATGCCAGCGGCTCAACCGTGAACCGCTCGCCCTGCTCAGCATGGACTTGGACGACTTCAAACAGATCAACGACACGCACGGGCACGCCGTCGGCGACCGCATGCTCGCGAGCGTGGCCGCGATCATCAAAAAGCAGTTCAGGCAGATGGACATTTTGGCGCGTTACGCGGGCGACGAGTTTGTCGCCATCATGCCGATGGCTTCGGGCGACGTGGCGGAGATGGTGGCCGAGCGCATCCGTGAGGCCGTCGAGTCGCACGAGTTCTCGATCCGCACCGGGCGCACGACCAAAATCGGCATCAGCATCGGCATTGCCTGTTTCCCGTCCGACGGCGAAACCGCCGAAGAACTTCTCTCGCAGGCGGGCCACAACATGCAGCAAGACAAACACGGGCGCAAACTTCACCCCGCATCCGGCGCGCAAAACGTCGTGCTCTCGATAGACTCTTTCAGATAAAACCGGCGCGACTTCCCTGACGACCTTCGCGACGTTCATTCGCGACGAATATTCAAGGCGCACCTCGAAACTAATTTTCGGGTGCGTCTTTTTGTGTCTTTCACGCGCGGTTTTATGGTGCTTTTGCGCCGCGGCGCGCATCTCGCGTATAATCCCACTTTGCTTTCAACCGTACAGCAATAGGCTTGGGTCGTGCGTGCGAGCGGCCGCTTGCGCGGCGCGCATCATTCGCGTTATCGCCGTGGCACGCGCCCGAACCCTGAGAGAATACTTTCATGAGCGAACTTAAAGTGACACCGTTGAAACCGCGCGATCAAGGGGCGGAACAGTCGGCCGTGGCCGGCATCTCCGACATCGACAGCACGGACGCCATCAACCCCGAAGAACTGCGCGAGGAGCACCAGCAACGACAGCAGCACCAGCACGATCAGATCGAAGAGATCGACCAAGAGACGCTGCGTAATATGCTCTACCAGATGGTGCTCATCCGTCGTTTCGAAGAGAAGGCGGCGGAAGCCTACACGCTCGGCAAGATCGGCGGCTTCTGTCATCTCTACATCGGGCAAGAGGCGGTCGCCGTCGGCGCGCTCTCCGCGACCCGGCCGGACGATTACGTGATGACGAGCTACCGCGACCACGGCCACGCGCTCGCGCGCGGCACTTCCGCCGACGAGGTGATGGCCGAACTCTACGGCAAGGCCGGGGGCTGTTCTGCGGGCAAGGGCGGCTCGATGCACCTCTTCGACCGCGATGCGAATTTTCTCGGCGGCCACGGCATCGTCGGCGGCCAGATTCCGCTCGCCACGGGCGTCGCCTTCGCGGCCAAGTACAAGGGCACGGGTCAGGTCTCGCTCGTCTTCTTCGGCGAAGCCGCCGTCAATCAGGGCGCGCTCCACGAGTCTCTGAACATGGCGCAGCTGTGGAAACTGCCCTGCATCTACTTCTGCGAAAACAACCAGTACGGCATGGGCACGTCGCTCGCCCGCGCGATGTCTCTGCAAGACGTGTCGCAGAAGGCGCACGCCTACGACATGGCCTCCGAGTTCGTTGACGGCATGGACGTGCTCGCCGTGCGCGAAGCGACCGAGCGAGCCATCGCCCGCGCCCGCAACGAGTCGCTCCCGACGCTCATCGAGGTTCGCACCTATCGCTTCATGGGTCATTCCATGTCCGACCCCGGCAACTACCGCACGCGCGCCGAAATCGAAAAGCATCAGGAGCGCGACCCCGTCAAACTTTTCTCCGACAGTCTGAAACACAAGGGCGTCTTGGACGACGCCGCGCTCAAGGAGATTGAGGACAGAGTGCGCGCCGAGGTGGAACGCTCCGTCAAGTTCGCGGAGGAAAGCCCCCTGCCCGCGCCCGGAGAACTGTTCACGGACGTCTACGCCAACCCGATCACAGTGACAGGTGACAGGTGACAAGTTAAAACTAAAAACTTGTCTTCAACTTGTCGCCCGTCACCTATCACCCGTTACCGCTTTTGGAGGTTTGTTGAATGGCCGTTATCACGATTCGAGAGGCTTTGAATCAGGCGCTCAGCGAAGAGATGCACCGCGACGAGAACGTCTTTTTGCTCGGCGAAGAGGTCGCCGCTTATCAGGGCGCGTACAAGGTCTCGAAGGGATTATTGGAAGAGTTCGGCGAGAAGCGCGTGATCGATTCGCCCATCACGGAACTCGGCTTCGCCGGTCTCGGCGTCGGCGCGGCGATGGCGGGTTTGCGTCCCGTCATCGAGTTCATGACGTTCAACTTCTCCATTCTCGCCACCGACCAGATCGTCAACTCGGCCGCCAAGATGCTCTACATGTCGGGCGGGCAATTCAAAATTCCCATTGTCTTTCGCGGCCCGAACGGCTCGGCCTATCAAGTTTCGTCGCAGCATTCGCAGGCGCTCGAATCGTGGTACGCGCACTTCCCCGGCCTCAAGGTCGTCATGCCTTCGACGGCCGCCGATGCGAAGGGCTTGCTCAAGAGCGCGATCCGCGACGACGATCCCGTGATCTTCATGGAGCAGGAGCGCATGTACGGCATGAAGGGCGAAGTGCCGGACGATCCCGATTTCACGATCCCGCTCGGCGTGGCCGACATCAAACGCGAAGGCACGGACGCAACCATCGTGGCGCGCTCGCTGACCGTCCCGCTTGCCTTGAAGGCGGCGGAGGAATTGGAGAAGGACGGCGTGAGCGTCGAGGTGGTTGACCCGCGCACGATCCGGCCGCTCGACATCGAAACGATCATTCGTTCGGTGCAGAAGACGAACCGTGTCGTCATCGTCGAAGAGTCGCACGCCTTCTGCGGCGTCGGCGCGGAGATCAGCGCGCAGATCATGGAGCGCGCCTTCGACTATCTAGACGCGCCCGTCAAGCGCATCTCCAGCGCGGACGCTCCCATGCCCTACGCCAAGAACCTTGAGCAACTCGCCCTGCCGGACGTGGCGAAAATCGTCGCCGCCGTGCGCGAAGTTTCGTACATGGATTAGTAAATCGTGAATCGTAAATCGTAAATAGAGTTAAGCCGGTTTTCTTTCTATTCACGATTTACGATTTACTATTCACGAGGAAAACATAATGGCAACTCAGGTGGTCATGCCGAAACTCTCTCCGACGATGGAGGAGGGGCAACTGGCGCGTTGGTTGAAGAACGAGGGCGACCGTGTGAGCGTCGGCGAACCGCTCGCCGAGATCGATACCGACAAGGCGACGATGGAAGCGCAGGCTCTGACGACGGGCGTGCTGCGCAAGATTCTCGTCGAGGCCGGGGCGACCGTGCCGCTCGGACAAGTCATCGCCATCATCGGCGAGGCCGACGAAGACATCTCCGCGCTCGTCTCCGCGGCCGAGTCGGGCGAAGCAGCCGCCGCGAACAAGAAAAGCATCGAGGAGAACGTCGAAGCCGGGCAGGACGGCGCGCAGAGAGAGTTGGCCGGAGTGGTCGTCGAAGGCGCGCGCACGCAGGCCACCATCGAAGGCGCGCCGCTCAAGGGCGACGAAGGCGGCACGCCTTCAACCGGCGGCGCGCAACAGACATCCTCCACGCAACCCGCGACGCAAGAAGCGGCGGCGGCGGCGGCGGCGACCGCCGCGACGGGCGAAGGCGGCGCTTCCGGCAACGGCCAACGCGCGGGCGGGCGCGTCATCGTCTCGCCCATCGCGGCGCGCATGGCGGCCGACGCGAACATCAACATCAAGTCGCTCACGGGCAGCGGCCCCGGCGGGCGCATCGTCAAACGCGACATCGAAGCCGCTATCAACGCCGGGCAACAGCAGCAACAAACGGCTCAAGCTGCCGCGCCACCAGAAGCGCGCACGCAACCGGAGCAGTCTCCGGCAAGCGCGGTCGAAACTCGCGCGCCGCAACAGCAACCGGCGGTTGAGGGCGCATCTCCCTATCGCGATGAGCCTGTTTCGACCATGCGCGCGACGATTGCGCGTCGCCTCACTTCCTCCACCGGCCCCGTGCCGCACTTCTTCCTGACCACGGAGATCGAGATGGATCGCACGGTCGAACTCCGCGCGTCGCTCAACCAACTCGATCAAGAGAACAAGGTCAGCATCAACGACATCATCATCAAGGTGGCCGCCGCCGCCCTCGTCCGCCACCCGCAGGTCAACGCCTCGTTTCAAGACAAGCACATCCGCTATTACGAGCGCGCGGACATCGGCGTCGCCGTGGCGATTGAGGAAGGTTTGATCACGCCCATCGTGCGCGGGGCTGACAGAAAATCCATCGGGCAGATCAGCCGCGAAGTGCGCGAACTGGCCGCGCGTGCGCGCGAACGCAAACTACAACCCGACGAATACATGGGCGCAACTTTCTCCGTCAGCAACCTCGGCATGTTCGGCATAGACGAGTTCACGGCGATCATCAACCCGCCGGAAGCGGCGATACTGGCCGTGGGCGCGATGGGAGCGAAGCCGGTCGTGCGCGAGGGCGAGGTGGTCGTGCGCCAGTTGATGCGCGTCACGATGTCTTGCGACCACCGCATCGTTGACGGGGCGACGGGCGCGAAGTTCCTGCAAACGTTCAAGCAGATGCTGGAAAATCCGCTGATGCTGATGCTCTAGAGACGCAATCACCGCATTCGTGCCGCATCCGTCAAGCAAGGGGTCGAACGCTCTTTACATGAACGCCACCATCACCGCGCCGCTCAAGTCAACGAGTCTCAAACCGCACGGCGCGCTCGTCGCCGTGCAACTCATCTTCGGGACGTGGCCGGTTGTGGCGAAGATTGTCCTGCGCGTGCTTCCCACGACGGGTCTCGTCACCTTCCGCATCGTCGGCGCGACGATGGCCTTTCTTCTCATCCGGCGCGTGACCAACAGCGCGCGCATCGAACGTAAAAGCGACTACGCGTGGCTCGCGCTCTACAGTCTGCTCGGCGTCGTCCTCAACCAATTTCTGTTCGTCAAAGGTCTCGAACTCTCGACCGTCATCAACTCCGCGCTGCTCGGCACGACGATCCCGATCTTCACCCTTCTCGTCAGCGTCGTGCTCGGCTACGAGAGGGGTTCGTGGCGCGTGGCCGTCGGCCTGCTGCTGGCGGCCTGCGGCGTCGTCTATCTCATCAATCCCGCGCAGGCCAACTTTTCGCGCGAGACGAACATCGGCAATTTCATTCTCCTTTTGAACTCGATGTCCTACGGCGTCTACATCGCCATCTCGCAGGACATGATCAAACGCTACGGCGCGCTGACCGTTATCACGTGGATTTTCGTCTTCGGCAGTCTCATCACACTGCCCTTCGGCGGCTATCAACTGTCTAAAATTTCACTCGCAACCGTGCCGCCGGGCGTCTGGTTCGCGATGCTTTACATCATCATCGTGCCTACGGTCGCGGCCTATTATTTGAACGCGTGGGCTTTGGGGCGGGTCGCGCCGAGCGTCGTCGCCATCTACATTTACCTGCAACCGCTCATCGCCTTCGCCGTCGCCCCCTTGATCCTCGGCGAGAGTTTAAATTCGCGGACGTGGCTTGCCGCCGCGCTCATCTTCGCGGGCGTGGCGACCGTTACGGTGCGCTCGCGCAGCCGCGTCATCGAAGAGGTCTCCGAGCGGCCGGAGGCTCTCGGCCGCTGAATTCGTCAACCCGCGCGCTCGCACATCATCTTGCGAGCGGCAAACGTTTGGTCATTCGTCAGCACGAAGCGATGCCAGTTTCAAACACGCGAGACGCAAGCGCGCACGCACACGCCGAGGAGGCGCGGCTGAAGAACTCTGTGGCGCGGCTCTCGATCCTCGCCGCCGCTTTTCTCATCCTGATCAAGACCGGGACGGGTTGGCTGACGGGTTCGATTGCCGTCTGGGCGTCGCTTCTCGATTCGGCGATGGACATCTTCGCATCCACGATCAACTACTTCGCCGTCCGCGCCGCCGCGCGCCCGCCCGACCATGATCATGCCTACGGCCACGGCAAAGCCGAATCGCTCGCCGGGCTTTTTCAGGCGGCGGTCATCACCTTCTCCGGCTTGTTTCTCATCTACGAAGCGATCAAGCGGCTGATTTACCCGCACCCGACTAACGCGGAGACCGTCGGCGTGGCGACGATGCTCGTCGCCATCCTCGTCAGCTTCGCGTTGGTGGCGCAGTTGCGTCGCGTGGCAACACTCACGGACTCGCCCGCCCTCAGCGCGGACGCCGTGCACTTCGCCTCCGACGTGTGGACGAACGGCGGCGTGCTCGTCGCGCTCGTCGTCATCTATTTCACCGGCTGGACAATCGTTGACCCGATCATCTCCATCGCGATCTCGATCTACATTCTGGTCTCCGCGCTTGAGGTCGGGCGCGAGTCGGTGCATGTGCTGATGGATCGGCGTCTGCCGCCGGAAGTGGACGCGCAGGTTGCCGAAATCGTCTCACGCTTTCGTGCAGAGGGCGTGCTCGGCTTTCACGATCTACGCACGCGTCGTTCCGGCTCGCAAAAATTCATAGACCTGCACCTTGAAGTGGAACGCGACCAGACGCTGGAAGAGGCGCACGCGGCTTCCGTGCGAGTCCTGCGCGCCATCGAAGCCGAAATCCCGCGCGCCAAGGTGCAAATCCACACAGACCCGGTCTGACAAGTAGAGAGTAGAAAAGCGAAGGGCGAGAGTGTAGAAGGGATTTCCCTCTTCACTCTCGCCCTTCGCTACTTTCGACTTTCTTATGCCGTCCTGATGGCGCGCACCTTGCCCGCCTCGTCATCGGATTCTTCCGCCAGTCGGCGCAACTCGAAAAGCTTCATCAGGGCTTCGACGGGCGCAAGCGCGTCCGGGTCTAGCTGCATCAACGCTTGCACGACTTTGGCCTCACGTTCACGCGCGTGAATCTGCGCGGGTTGCCTGCCCGCGTTCTCACCCGCGAAAGAACGCTCGCCGCCGCCGCCCTGCGCTTCGTATTCGCCGAGCAACTCTTCGGCGCGGCGGACGACGGGACGCGGCAGCCCCGCGAGCTTGGCGGCGTAGACGCCGTAACTCCGCTCCGCGCTGCCGGGGCTGATCTTGTAGAGAAAGACGAGGTCGCTTCCCTCTTCCGCGATCTCGACGTGCAGATTTTCGAGGCGCGGGAGCAGGGCGGCGAGCGCGGTCAGTTCGTGATAATGCGTGGCGAAGAGTGTCTTGGCGCGAAGCTGCGGGTGGTTGTGGATGTATTCGACGACGGCGCGGGCGACGGCGAGGCCGTCGTAGGTCGAAGTGCCGCGACCGAGTTCGTCGAGCAGGATCAGGGAACGCTCGGTGGCGTGGTGAAGTATCTGCGCCGTCTCCACCATCTCGGTCATGAATGTCGACTCGCCGCTGCCCTGCCGGTCGTAGAGGCCGATGCGCGTAAAGATGCGGTCGCAGAGGCCGACGGTGGCGTGCGTTGCGGGGACGAAACTGCCCGCCTGCGCCATCAGGACGATGAGCGCGGTTTGTCGCAGATAAGTTGATTTGCCGGACATGTTCGGCCCGGTGATCAAAGCGATCTCCGGTGCGTTCTCGCCGCCGAGCTTCACGTCGTTGGCGACGAACGTTCCGTCGGTAAACATCCGCTCGATAACCGGATGGCGACCCGCAGTGATCCGCAAGACGGGAGTTTCGGAGAGGACGGGACGGACGTAGTTGAACTGCGCGGCGATCTCCGCGAACGAAGCGACCGCATCGAGATGCGCGATTGTCGCAGCGGCGGCGAGTATCTCCTCGCGGTTGCGCCCGATCTCGGCGCAAACTTGCCGGAAGATGTTTGTTTCGAGTTCGCCGATGCGTTCCTGCGCGTTCACCACGAGCGACTCGTGCTCTTTGAGTTCGAGCGTAACGAAGCGTTCGGCCTGCGTGAGCGTCTGCTTGCGCGTATAGCCTTCGGGGACGAGATGTAGGTTCGGGCGCGTGACTTCGATGTAATGGCCGAACACTTTGTTGTAGCCGACGCGCAGGCTCTTGATGCCGGTGCGGGCGCGCTCGCGCTGCTCCATCTCCGCGAGGTAAGTCTTGCCGTTGCGTAACAGTTCGCGCAGCTTGTCGAGTTCGTCCGAGAAGCCCGCGCGAATGATGCCCCGGCCTTCGCCGCGCTTGGGCAATTCGTCCGCGACGGCTTCGCGTATGATGCGCGCCGCAGCCGTACACGCCGGGAGCGCGGCCAGCAACGCGGCGAACCTCTTTTGATCCTGCTGCAAGACGGCGCGCACGCGCGGCAACGTCTCAAGACTCTGGCCGAGCGCGAGCGTCTCCTGCGGCGTCGCCACGCCTGCGCGCGCCCGCCCCGACAGGCGTTCAAGGTCGTGAACGAATTCGAGCGCGGCGAACAGTTCCGCGCGCGCCTTCGCGTGCTCCGCGAACCATGCCACTTGGTCGTGGCGACGCATGATCTCGGTCACGTCGAGCAGAGGTTGTCGCAAGTATTGCCGCAAGCGGCGGCCGCCCATGGCGGTGCGCGTCGCATCGAGCGTCGAGAGCAGCGACGTCGCGCCGCCGTGGCTCTCGAAAATTTCCAGCGAGCGGAGCGTCTGCGCGTCGAGCAGCATGAAGTTGCCCGTGTGGTAACTCGTCAGCCGCGTCAACTGGCCTGCCGCCGCGCCTTGCGTGTCGCGCAGGTAGGCGATGATCGCTCCGGCGGCCGAGGCGGCGAGCGGCGTGCGGGAGAGACCGAAGGCCGCGAGCGAACGCGTCTGGAAATGATTGAGCAGCGCGCCGCGCGCGAGTTGGGCGGCGAAGTAATCGTCGTTGCAGCGCGTGATGAAGCCGGGCAACTCCGCGTCCGAAGTTTCCATGCCGCGCGCGACGAGTATTTCGGAGGGCGCGAGGCGTTGGAGTTCGGGGATGGCCGCCGAAGCTTCGAGTTCCGTCGCGGCGAATTCGCCCGTCGTCACGTCCGCGTAAGCGATCCCTGCGCGCCGCCCGTCGGTGCAGTAGGCGGCGAGATAGTTGTTGACTTTACTACGCAGCAGGCCGGGTTCGATGATCGTGCCGGGCGTGACGACCCGCACTACGTCGCGTTCGATCAGGCCGCGCCCCGCCGCTTCGCCTTTGACGGGCGCGGCGGTGAGTTGCTCGCAAATGGCGACGCGGTGGCCGCGCGCGATGAGCGTGGCAAGGTGGCGTTCGAGGCTGTGATAAGGCACGCCCGCGAGCGGCACGCGCACGCTGCGCCCCATCGGTTTCGAGGTGAGCACGATGCCGAGTTCGCGCGCGATGAGGCGCGCGTCGTCGTCGAAGGCTTCGTAGAAATCGCCGATGCGGAAAAGGAGTATGGCGTCCGGGTGGCGACGCTTGATGTCGAGATACTGCTGGCGAAGGGGTGTGCCGATCATCATCGCTCGATGAATTCCGCGAGCAGGTCTTCGACGGACGTGAGAGCGCGGTGAAGCCTATGCAGTTGTTCAAAACTCAGAATTTTTGTGACCCGCCCGATCTCGTGGAACGCGCCGCTCTGCGCCAGACTCATCTGTAGATTGGCGCGGTTCGTGTCGCGCTCGCTCGCCACGATCAGAAAGGGTTGTGAGCGTTGCGATTCGTAGGCGCGTTTGAGTTTGGCGAGCGCGGCATCGACGTTGCCCTTGCGTTGCACCTCGAAGATGTGGCTGAGGCGCGGGCTGGTCTCGCTCGCGCGCCACACCACGTCGTAATACTCAAACTCGCTTTCCGCATGGTGGCCGAGCACGCGCCCGATGTCCAAGAGCATCTGTTGGACATCGGTATGCGAGAGCGCGGCCGCGCCCGTCTGCGGCGGCATGGCCTCGACGTTGAACGAAAAACTCGGCGCTTCGTCTTCGATGCGCTTGCGCCCCTGCGGCGTGATCGTCCACAACCCGCGACGGCGATCTATCTGTCGCTTGTCGGCCAGTTCGCGCCCGGCGCGCTGGACGTGTCGCTTCCACTGCCGGAGTTCGCCGTTCTCTTTGGCCTCGTGCGCCGCGTCGTCGATTTGCGGGAAGTAGGCGATGAGGCGTTCGTAGAGGAAGCGCACGTCGTCCATGCCGCCGGTCGCAACCAGTTCTTGCAGGATCGGTAATTCCAGACGTGAGACGCCGGGATAAGTCATTGCCGGATCAGAGTAACGTTCGGGAGTCGGAGTCAGGTGGTGAAATCAACTTGCTTTCGCACGCAAAAATTACAGGAGATGCCGCGACGAAGCAAGCCGCGAGCGGTGTCAAAAGCAAGAGGCAGCCGGAGAGCAGATAAACGCCCCGGCTGCCTTTCGCTTTTACTTTTTTGCACGCGGCTTTTACGCCGCCCGGCTCGCCGCCTTGATGCCGAAGCACTCTTGAATCTCTTCGGAGTCAAGCGTGTCGCGCGCCATCAACCCGGCCGTGAGACGCATGATCTCTTCGCGGCGGGCTTCGACGATCTCGCAGGCGCGCGCCATCTGCGCGTTGATGATCTCGCTCGTCGCATGTTCGACGCGATCAAGGAGAGATTGGCTGTGCGGGTCTTCCGGCTTGCCGAGGTGGATCGGGCCGAGCGGACTCATGCCAAACTCCGAGACCATCTTGCGCGCGATCTCGACGGCGCGTTCGATGTCGTTGGACGCGCCCGCCGTCATCGTCTCCAGAAGAATCTGCTCGGCCGCGCGGCCGCCGAGCAACAGCGCGATCTGATCTTCGAGATATTCGCGCTTCTTCATCAGACGGTCGCGTTCGGGTAGAGACTGCGTGACGCCGAGCGCGCGCCCGCGCGGAAGGATCGAGACTTTGTGAATCGGGTCGCCGTGTTTCACGTCGAGACCGACGGCGACGTGCCCCGCCTCGTGGACGGCCGTGGCATAGCGTTCCTCTTCGTCCATCATAAAGCCGTGGCGTTCCGCGCCCATCAAAATCTTGTCGCGGGCGTATTCGACGTGTTCGCGGCTGACGAAGTCGGCGTTGTGGCGGGTCGCGGCGATGGCGGCCTCGTTCAAGAGGTTGGCGAGGTCTGCGCCGGAGAAACCGGGCGTGCCGCGCGCGATCCAGTTCAGTTCGAGTTCGGGCGCGAGCGTCAACTTGCGTGCGTGGACGCGCAGGATTTCTTCGCGGCCGCGCGCGTCTGCGAGGTTGACGGCGATCTCACGGTCGAACCGGCCGGGGCGCGTCAGGGCTTGGTCGAGTATGTCGGGGCGGTTGGTCGAGGCGATGACGACGACGCCTTCGAGTTGTTTGAAACCGTCCATCTCGATCAAGAGTTGGTTGAGCGTCTGATCCTGATCGGCCGAGGCGGAATCGCCGCTCCGGCCGCGACGGCGGCCAAGCGCGTCGATCTCGTCGATGAAGACGACGCAGGGCGCGAGCTTGCGCGCACGCGTGAAGAGGCGTCGGACGCGCGCCGCGCCGAGTCCGGCGAATTTCTCTTGGAAGCTCGAACCCGAAACCGAGATGAAAGGCACGTTCGCCTCGTTGGCGGCGGCGCGGGCGAGCAAGGTCTTCCCCGTCCCCGGAGGGCCGGAGAGCAGGATGCCGCGCGGCGCGCGCCCGCCGAGACGACCGAAGCGCAGCGGGTCGCGCAAAAATTCGATAGTTTCGGCCAACTCGTTTTTCGCCTCGTCAACGCCCGCGACATCCGCGAAGGTGGCGGTCTGCGCGCCGCTGGCGTCGGTCAACTCGAAATCGCCGTGGCCGCCGCTCATGCTGGTGTACATGCGCCAGCCGACGAAGCCGATCACGGCGAGCGTGAGAAGTGCGATGATCCAGTTCAATGCAGAGGCGAGTCGCCCCGGCTGCATCGTGTTGAAGACGACGGGCAGTTTCTTATCTTCGAAGACGCCGATGATCTCTTGCTGCGCGACGGCGTTGGTGACGATTGCCTGCACGCGCGTGCCGTCGATTTTCTCGATCATCATCAGTTCGCCATCAACCATCAGAGACCTTGCGGCCGCGTCGCCCGTCAAGGCGTGCAGTTCGGTGTAGTTGACGTTCTGCACGAGGGGCTGGCGGGCGAAGTAAAAGGTCTGGAAGATGACGACCGCAAGCAGCGCGGTGACAGCGCCGATACAGGCGAGCGTGAGACTCGTCTTTTGCGTGCGGGGGAGCAGACGTGAAAATGGCATTTGTAATTCTCCGGTCACGGCGCGTTGAGCTTCACGGGGAAACGATACGCGCCGCTTTGAGCTTTCAAGAATCTAAAATTATTTACAGAGGGAACTGACTGAGAAGGCCGACGCGCGGAACTTGCGGTAGGAGCCTATCTGCTGCTGGACGCGACGGGAGCGGTCGCAACCCTAAAAATTACTCTAGCATTCGTCCTTGCCCTTCGTCCAGCCAAATGTCTTTTATTTATGTCAGTCGTGATAACGGAACAGTCTTGTCCAAGCGCATGAGAACTTGAATTCAACTTCCTCCCTTCTCCGATGATAAAAAAATCACGACAGGTTGCCGCCGCGCGGCTTTCTAAACGAGATTTCAATATTTCGCCTTGATTTAGAACACAGGCGGAGGCCGACAAGCGGCGCATTTCCATACAAGATGTGAAACGGCGAGGCAGCTAATTTCTCACACGCCTGCGCGTTTACACAGTCAAACTTATCAATTTCAAGGCTTTAAGTTTAAAACGAAAGGCGGGGGCGAAAGCTGGCATGCTCATTGCAACTAGGGAGAGCAGGCGGGTTCACAATGAACCGGGAGATTTGACATCAAACTTTTGCTAAGGAGAGTGTGAACATGTTGTGGACAATTCTGGTGGTGCTTCTGGTGTTGTGGTTGCTCGGGTTGCTTGGCGGCATCGGTGGCAGTCTTATCCATCTGCTCTTAGTCGTGGCCCTCATCGTGCTTGTGGTCAATCTGTTGACCGGCAGACGCACGGTTTAGCCGGGACGGCGATTCATAAAACTTGGGAAAAGGGATGCGGTCTTAATTGAACCGCATCCCTTTTCATTTCCGGATAGACTGAAAATCCGCAGGCTCAACGAAAATCCACGAGCCGCGCCTTGAGCGGCGTGGTCACGCGCCCGACCGGGTAGAGATTCATCAGCGGGTCGTAATAGGGCGAGCGTTCGTAGAAGAAGCGCAGGCGTTCACGCGCGCTCGCGGCAAACTGCGGCTCGTTTGCCACGCGCCGCTCGAATTCCTGTCGCAATTTTTCGTCCTTTGCCAGCATCTCGCTCGCCAGTTTTTCCAGCACGTAACCTTCGCCGTATTCCTTCTGCTCGAAAATCGTATTGAAGAAGCCCCAGTAGAGCAAAGAATCGGGCGCGTCCGGTTCGAGCAGGTTGACGACGAGACGCCCGGCGGGCTGCGCCAGAGGCACGACGATCGAGTTGGCTGCAAAGGTGCGCCGCTCGCGCACGAGTTGATTTTTCTGCGAGACGGGCAGGCGGTTTTCAAACGACGCGCCCGCCCATTTCACTTCCGAGAAGCGATAGCTCTCGACTTCCACGGTCAGCGGCTCGGCCAGACGCTGCATGCGGACGCCGTGCGCGGCGAGCACCTCTATCGGCTCAGTCCACTGCGCGGGGATGATGTAGTAGAGCGGCGTCGAGACGGAGACGGTGGCGCGGCTCTCGTTGTAGAACGGTACGGTGTAGTCGTAGGGCTTTGTGCCGTAGACGACGCGCACCGCGCCCGACACGTCGCTCAACTCGCGCCGGAACTCGACGCCCTTGATCACGCGCGGCACTGACTTATCCGTGAACGCGATCCTGAGCGCGACCTTCCGTTCCGGGTCGTACGCGCTTCCCTCTGCAACGACCGCTTCGTCCGTCTCTTTCGCAACACGCAACCAGCCCGCCGGGTCGCGGTTCACGTCCTCCAACGCCGTGCGGAGCAGATCGTAAGTCGCGCGCACGCGTGTGCGGTAGTCTTTCAGCATGTGCGTCTCGATGAGCAGCGCGGGACGGTTACGCAGAGGGGCGTAGCCCGTGGCGAAGCGCGGCGTGCCGATAAAACCTTCGACGCCCTTATTGACCGGATCGCGGTTGTCGCGAAACTCCATGTAGGTCGTCAGCAGATTGCCCAACGCTTCGGTCGCGGGAACGATGCGTCCTTCAAAGGCCGCACGCATCCAGCCGCGCAACGGCTGCGGGATGTTCTCATGCTCCTCGAACTGGTACGTTACGTTGTAGCGAAAATCCGCGCCGTCGGTGACGTGGCAATCGATGAACAACTCAGGACTCCACTCGTTCCAGAGGCGCAGCCACGCGCGCGTCTCCGGCGCGTCGGCCTTCATGTAGTCGCGATTCAGATTGAGATTGGTCGCGTTGGCGCGCCAGCCCATCTCTACAGGGCCGTTCTGGTTGATGCGATTGTAGGGGCTGCGCCGCTCGTGGCCGTCCGCGTTGTAGATGGGGACGAAGAGGAGCGTGACGTGTTCGAGCAGACGCGGCTGCGTCTTCAGCACGACGATGTCGCGCAGCAGCGCGAGACCCGCATCTTTGCCGTCGGTCTCGCCCGCGTGGATGTTCGCCTGTACGAACACGACGACGTTGCCCGCGCGCCGCGTCGCCTCCGGCGTAAACGTCCCGCCGTTTGTGGCGATGATGAGAGGCAGCGCACGCCCTTCGCCGCTGCGGCCGAAATCCGAGAGCCGAATTTGCGCGGGTGCAGCGGCGGCGAGTTTGCGACAGTAAGCGAGCGTCTCTTCGTAGCGCGGCGTCTCACGGTAATCGGTTCGCTCGGCGTGCGTCTGCCAGTCGGGCGGGACGGGCGCGGGCGGAGGGCTTTGCGCGTTCGATTCGTTGGTCATGGCAATCACTAAAAACAGCAGGGCACACAGGCCGCTAAAACGGTGCATCCGGCAACTCCACATGCAAAACCTTGCTCGCGCAGTTCGAGACGCGCGGGCGTTGTGCGTCTTTATTTCAAGGCGTGACCGCAGGAGCGACACTGCGCGCGTCGCTTCGCGTTGAGCGTGGCGCACGACGCGCAGCGGTTATACATCGTGCGCGCGAACCAGTTCGTGATGAGTGCGCTCACGATGAGAATACCGGCGAGCACGGCGACGCTCAACAAAGTATCTCTCAACTGTTGTAACGCTCCCGCAAAGTTTGATGATAGCTCCGGCCGCGCTCGTAACCGCGCCGGAAGGCGTCGTGCTCGTAGGCGTCGCCGTGTCTTTCGCGCAGGCGTTCAACCGACTCTTCGTAAGACGCGCCGCGCACCGTTGGATGTAAGGCCGCCTCGAAGCCGCGACGATATAACGGCTCATCGCTCTTAAAGTCGCGTCCCTGCCCCGTGTAATCCTCGTCTTCGGCATCGCGCAAGCCGACCCACCAACTCTCGCGCGCGGCGTCCACGCTCTCCGCGCCCGCTGCGTCCAACGCAGAACGCGCGCCCCTCGCCTGTTCGTCGTCTTCAACTTGCGCGATGACGACCGTGCGTCCCTGCCGGAGCGCGTCTTCGTAGACGAAAAGTTCGTCGTGCGGCAGACCGTGCGCGATGGTATCTTCGAGCGCGCCGCCCGCCGCCATGCCTGCCGCCGCGCCGCCCGCGCCGAACAGAGCCGCGCCCACGATCCCCGCAGCCATGATCGGCCCGACGCCGGGAACAAGCAGACTCGCCGCGGCCGCGCCGAGCGTCATGCCGCTTGCCGCGCCCATCGCGCCGCCCACGAGGCCGCCGAGAGCGTTGCCCATACCCGGCTGTTCCGTGTCGCTCGTCTCGACGTCCGCTTCGGCCTGCGGCGCGGTTGTTCCCGGCGAGAGCAAACTCAAGTTCTCGTCCGACATACCGAGGCGGCGCAAGTCTTCGACGGCGCGGGTAGCGTCCTCGCGCGTCTGGAAAATTCCGGCGACTGTGTTCATCGCTGTAGAGTCTCCTTATCAGATTAGGTGTGAGATTAGTTTTATCTCTTTACGCGGTTACATTCAAGCAATCCCGGCGCGCTAAAAAGTTGATTGAGCCGCATCTGCGGTCGTGTTAAAGTGTGTGTCGCACGTCCGACCACCTGAAAGCCGCACGGGAGAACGCACTCGCATGATTGAGATCATCGAAAAAAACTGGCCGATGTCTGTGGGCGACGGTAAAGCCACGCGCAAGAAGAAGCCGCGCATCCTCGCCATCACCACCGACTGCTGCACGGGCTGCGCGGGTTCGCCCGCCTGCATCGAGTATTGCCCGATTGAGGCGTGCATGTTCTGGGTTCCCGACGAGGATCACCCGCCGTTCGGCCGCATCGAAGTTGACCCGGAACTCTGCATCGGTTGCCAGAAGTGCATCAGCAAAGGGCCGGAGGGCGCGTTTCTCGACGGCTGCCCGTGGGACGCCATCGAGATGGTTCCGACCGAGGATTGGGAAGCCGCGCACGGCATCACGCTCCCGGACGCGCCCGGCGGCGCGCGTTAAAAAGTTTTTCCGAAAAATTCACTCGCGTGCGACGCGGCTCTTGATGGCTTCCGCCGTCAGAGCCGCTTGTTTTTTGATCTCGTCAGACATTCCGGCCACCTCGCCCCGCGCGTAACGCTCGATCTCCGGCAAATCTTCGGCCGCGCCGACCAAGTAGAGAGCACGCAAAGCCTCCCACACATTTTTGCCGTCTGGCGCGAGCACGAGCAACTCCTCGCCTGCTGACAGACTTCGCCCGTCGATGCCGGACGCGCGCTCGATCCTCCCGGCGACCGGAGCGCGGACTTCCTGCGTCGCGCCGCGTTCGTCGCGTACGCGCGCCACCATCCCTTCCCTCGTGACGGAAGAACCGACGGGCAGGATCGTAATGGGCGTCCCGGCGAACCGCAGTTTGACGCTGTAAGGTTTGAGCATCGCCAGCAATTCGGCGCGCCCTCCGGCATCGTTGAAGCGCGAGAGCGAGAGCGCGGCCATCCGGCGCACCGCAGGTTCGTCGTCGCGGATAAGTTGTTTGAGCGCGGCGTGAAACTCCGGCGATTTGTTGTCGTCGCCCATCACCCACGCGGCGGCCATGCGTAAGTCCGGCAGAGAATTTCCCGCCACGCGCAACACCTGCGGATACCAACGCCTGACGCTCTCGTCGCCCTTAACGATGCGCCGGTCGATCTGTTCGAGCGCGTGTTGCACGTGGCGCGGCTTCTGCTCGTCGTTCAGATATTTTTCGATCTCGCCGTCGCCCAGTTCGCGCCAGAAGGTTGTGCCGTACCAAGAGAGAAACGGGAGGATGATAAAGAGCGCGGCGACGACGGCGAGCGGCCACGGCGAGCGACGCCGACCGTGCTGCGGCGGCGACGGCTGCGGAGCAGCTTCCGGCGGCACGCCGACCTGATGATTGCCGTTTGAATGTTCGCGGTTCATCCGATTTGACCTCTAAGCCGCGAACGCTAACGCGAGGGGTAGAGTTGATAGAGCATGAGATAGACGACGACGCCCGTGACGGAGACGTAGAGCCAGAGCGGAAACGTCCAGCGCGCGATCCGTCGGTGTCGGTCGAAGTCGCCGCGCCACGCACGCCTGAGCGTGACGGCGACGAGCGGCACGATCACGGCGGCGAGAATCGTGTGTGTCAGCAGGATGAAAAAATAGACGGGACGGATGTAGCCCTGTCCGGCAAAACGCGTCGAACCGTGGTTGTAGTGATAGACCAGATACGAGACGAGAAAGATGCAGGAGACGACGAGCGCGGAGGTCATCGCGCGCAGGTGCGCGGTGATGCGGCGGCGCGTGATGAAGTAAAAACCGGCCAGTAGAAGCAGCCCGCTCGTCGCGTTGAGCATGGCGTTGATGTGCGGCAGTATTGAATAATCCATGAATATTAGGAGCGAAAAAGATGCCCGGATTATAACACCCGCGCCCCGCGCCGACCGTATTCGATGTAGATGCAAAAAGGAGACGCGAACGAAGAGACAGGCGGCAGCGGCGACGACGGCGGCGGCAAAATGTTATTCGACACGCGCATGCGCACCGCTTTCCTCGCTCTGCGCGTCGGCGGTCGCTTGGCGCGGCTGCTATCGCTTCTACTCTTCGGTTTTTTTCGCGGCGTGGGGCGCGGCCTTCTTCGACGCGGCCGGTCGCTCGCTCAACTGCTCGTAGCCGCAGCGTTCGCACTGCCAGAGCGGAAAGACTGAGGCCGGGTCGGCTTTGCTCTCGTAGAGGGCACGGTCGGACGGGATGATCTTGCCGCCGCATTGCGGGCACGCGCGCCCGCGGATGCTCTGGTGGTCGTTGTTGAGGGCGAGCGCCTGATCGTTTGCCATGTTGGATTCCGTCGGAGCGTTACGATTCGTCGCCGTCGCCGGGCGGGTTGCGGTGCTTGTAGGCGATAACGAAGATCGCGCAGAAGATGGCGACGGGCGGGCAGAGCAGGATCAACGTCGCGAGGTTGAGAGTGCGCGCCGAAACGCCGTCGAGGTTAGACGCCGACGCCTTGCACATCGCGCACTGCGCGAGCGCATCCGGCGCGAACAGGATTAAACCCGCCGCCGCGAGCGCGAATAATAGGAGCAGGATACGGGGCGTCGCCGTGTTCATTCCCTCACCTGTAGGCGCGCAAGCCCAACAGACGGAAGCTGTCGGGGAAGAAGATAAAGAGCAGGCAGATGCAGATGACGAGCATCGGGATCAGCGTGTAGACCAGACTCATGCGCTCGTAGCGCAGGTGCATGAAGTAGGCGAGGATGAGCGCGGCCTTGATCAGCGAGAGGCCGACCAGAATCGTCAACATCAAAGCGAGCGGCACTTGAATGTAGGCCAGAAAGACTTCCACCACGGTCAGCAGGAGCAGCAGGCCGAGGATGGAGAGGAACAGTTTGGTCGTGCCCGCGAAGTGAACCGGAACTGGCTCGGCCGGGATGTCGTCGCCTTCGGCGGCAAAGAGATTTTTGAGCACGCCGTTCTCGTATGCCCAGAGCAGCGGGATGACCATGAATATTCCGGCGAGCAGGAGGCTGACGAGCGTGATGAAGAGACTGTCGATGGAGAAGAAGTTTCCCGCGCGCCGCACGTTCGACAAAGCCATCATGACGAAACCCAGCGCAAAGAGCACGCAGACCGCGTTCAGGATCAAGTCCTGTTTCTTCATCAAGTTGCCGAGTGACCCGAAACGTGTGCTCATCCCTCTTTAGTCCACCTCTCTTTTACGAAGTTTGCCGAGCGCAACCGGAACGCTCTCAAGTTCAATGTACCGGGGGGTGAAAATCCACCGACAGCAAATAGATCAAAGGGAACACGAACATCCAGACGAGATCGACGAAGTGCCAGTAGAGGCCGCTGATCTCGACGTCCTCGTGCGTCTTGCGGCGGATACGCAGCGCGATGTAGCCGAGGTAGAGAACGCCGGTCAGGACGTGGAACATGTGCAGCCCGGTGATGGCGAAGAAGGTCGCGCCGAAGAGGGGCGACGCCTGCGGCCAGCGTTCGAGCCACTCGGCGGGGAGCGAGAAAGGGCGGAGGCCGTAGTCGTTGATCAGGTGCAGCCACTCGTAGATGTGGAGCACGAGGAACGTCAGGCCGCCGAGCATCGTCGCGCCGATCCAGCGACGCGCTTTGCGGCGGTCGCGCCGCGCCGAGGCCGACACGGCCATCACCATCGTAAAGCTCGACGCCAGCAGGCAGAGCGTCATCACGGTCGAGAAGATGATGCTCGGGTAGAAGGCGAAGGGCGCAGGCCACGCGTCGCTCGACACGCGCACGTAGCTGTAACCGATGAGCAGCGCGGAGAACGTCAGCGCGTCCGAGACGATGAAGAGCCACATGCCGAGTTTTCTGTGGCCGATGTGATAGGGGAAAGTTCCGCCGCTCCAATCGTCAGCGACCAGAGGCTCTGCTGCGTGCGCGTGTGTACTCAATGCTTACCTCCACAGAAAAAGGAGTGCGAACAGATAGACCCACAGCCCGTCCATGAAATGCCAGTACAGCCCGATGGCATCGACGTATGCGCGCTCTTTAACCGCCGCGTCGCCGCCGCCGTGCGCGCCCGCCGCCGCCGCAGTTGCCGCGCCGCCCTGCCGCCGCGCGCGAAGCGTCAGGTAACACAAACCGGCGATGCCGCCGACGAGGTGGAGCGCGTGCAGCCCCGTCAGCAAATAGAAGAAAGAACTGTGCGGGTTCGTCGCCAGATAAATTCCCTGCCCGACCAAGCCCCGCCACGCGAGAAGTTGAGCGGCGAGAAAGCCGAAGCCTAATCCGAGCGAGACGACGAGCCACCGCCGGAAAGCCTTGCGCGCCCCGCGCCTGAGCGCGCGTCGCGCGACTTCAAAGGTCGCGCTGCTGGCAAGGATCAACGCCGTGCTCACCCAGAGCATCGCGGGCACGGAGAAGGCTTGCCAGCCCTGTTGCGCCCGCGTCGAGCGAAACACGTATGCGCTTGAGAGCGCGGCGAACATCATCATGATCGCGGACAGAGCCAGCCACATGCCGATGCGATACTGCTGCGGCGTGGAGTCCGGGAAAGCGCGATGGCTGCTGCCGTCGCCGCCGTTAGGTGGTTGCGGCCCGCCGCGCGAGCCGTTGCCGCCTGTCGGGCGTCTGCCCGTCCCGCTGATGTTGATGCTCTTCGTCCCGGTCGAGACAGCAGTAGTGCTGCCCGCCGGTTTAGTGCTGACCGTTGTGACCATTGCCTGAACTCCCCTGTACTCCTTGACCTGCTGCGTGCCCCGCGCCCGCCGCGACGTTTTCCACGTCCGCGTCCGGCGTCGTCTGCAAGATGTAATCCTCCGGCGCGCCGGGCACGGCGAATTCATACGGGCCGCGATAGACGGTCGGGATCTGCCCGCCGAAGTTGTCGTGCGGCGGCGGCGTGGTCGGCGTCACCCATTCGAGCGTCGTCGCCTCCCACGGGTTGCCGCTTGCGCGCTCGCCTTTGAAGATGCTCCAGATGAAATTGAAAAGAAAGATGAACTGCGCGGCCGCCGTCACGATGGCCGCGACGGTGACGAGCAGCACGAGCGGGTCGAGCGGGCGCAAAAAGTCGTACTCTTGAAACGACGCGTAACGGCGCGGCATGCCGACGATGCCCATGATGTGCATCGGCACGAAGATGGCATAGACGCCGATGAAGGTCGGCCAGAAGTGCAACTGCCCGAGCCGCTCGCTCATCATCCGCCCGAACATTTTCGGAAACCAGAAATAGACGCCCGCGAACATGCCGAAGATGGCCGCCACGCCCATCACGAGGTGAAAGTGCGCGAGCACGAAATAGCCGTCGTGGATGAAGAGGTCGAGCGAGGTCTGGCCGAGGACGAGTCCGGTAATTCCGCCCGCGACGAAGAGCGAGACGAAGCCGATGGCGAACATCATCGGCACGGTGAAGCGTATCTTCGCGCCCCAGAGTGTGCCCAGCCAGTTGAAAGTTTTGATGGCCGAGGGCACGCCGATGGAGAGCGTCAGGACGGAGAAGGCGATGCTCGTGCGCGGATCCATGCCGCTGATGAACATGTGATGCCCCCACACGAAGAAACCGAGCAGGCCGATGGCAAACATCGCAAAGACCATCGCGCGGTAGCCGAAGACGGGCTTGCGCGCAAACGTCGAGAGGATGTGCGAGGTCGCGCCCATGCCCGGCAGGATCGCGATGTAGACTTCCGGGTGGCCGAAGAACCAGAACAGGTGTTGCCACAGGATCGGCGAGCCGCCCTTGTGCGCCACCACCGCGTCGCTGAAGACCAACCCGCCGGGGATGAAGAAACTCGTCCCCGCGTGCCTGTCGAGCAGAAGCAGCACGCCCGCCGCGAGCAGCACCGGGAAAGCCAGCAGCGCGAGAATCGCCGTCGTGAACCAAGACCAGCAGGTGAGCGGCATGCGCATCAGCGTCATGCCGCGCGTGCGCATGTTCAGGAGCGTCGTGATGAAGTTGAGCGCGCCGAGCAATGAAGCGATGCAGAAGATGGCGATACTGGTGATCCAGAGCGTCGCGCCCGCGCCCTGCCCCGGCCCGGCGATTTTTCCGAGCGCGCTCAAGGGCGGGTAGCCCGTCCAACCGCCGATGGGGCCGAGTGTGCCTGTGCCGCCGCCGCCGAGGAAGTTGTTGACGAAATCCGTGTTGCCGAGGATGGTGCTGCCCTCGACGAAGATCGCCGAGATGAGTACAAGGAGGCCGATGAGCGTCACCCAGAACGAGAGCATGTTGAGCACGGGGAAGGCCATGTCCTCCGCGCCTACCTGTATGGGAAGAAAATAGTTGCCGAACCCGCCCTGCGGCGCGGTGGTCAGCACGAAGAAGACCATCATCGTGCCGTGCATCGTGACGAGCGAGAGGTAGAACTCCGGCGTCATCACGCCGCCGGGCGCGCCGAGCGGAAAGATCTTTTCGAGGATCGTCCACTTGTGCCCCGGCCACGTCAGGTTCAGGCGCATCAGCACCGACATGAACATCCCCGTGAACGCCGCGAAGATGGCGAGCAGCAAATACTGGATGCCGATCACTTTATGATCGATGCTGAAAATATACTTGCGGATAAACCCGGTCGGCGGCCCGTGGTGGCCGTGCGCCGTATGCGCCCCGGCATGCGGGTCGGCCTCGGCCGCTGCTACCTCTGACACTGTAGCGGCGGACGGCTCAATCGGGGTCGTGGCCTCTTCCATCTTAAAATTCCTCTCCCTTCGGGATGAGTCAGGTTCGGGCTGTTATCTTGATGCGGCGGTTACTGTTCCCTGTTTGATCCCTATTGGGTATTCCTTGATTAACTGCGTGATGCGTCCCTGAAACTGCGCCTGCGGCAAAGCCGCCAATTCGTCGTAGACGTTTGCGGGCAGCGCGATCAGGTAGCTCTTCATCTTGTAATGAAGTTGGCCGCAGAGTTCGGCGCAGGCCAGTTCGAAACGCCCTTCCTTCGTCAAAGTGAAGTGCATCTTGATCGCCATACCGGGCACAACGTCTTGCTTGTAGCGCAGTTCGGGCACGAACAGATCGTGCGTCACGTCTTTCGATTGCAGCGTTAGTTCGACGGGGCGGCCGACGGGCACGGCCAGCGTCGTCACGACTTGGTCGTCCTTGGCGTTCGGGTCTTGATCGTCCAAGCCGACGAAGTTCAACTCGGCGTCTTTTACGAGCGTCGGGTCGGTGCGCCCGAAGGTTTTATCAGCCCCCGGATAATGAAAGTTCCACTGGAACTGCTGCGCGACGACGTGAACTTTGGTTGCGCCCGCCGGGGCTTCGTTCAAGTGCAACTGCGCCCACACGCGCTGTCCCATCAGGCCGAGCGTGATGAAGATGAGCGCGGTGATGGCCGTCCAGACGATCTCCAGACGATTGTTGCCGTGCGAATAGACGGCGCGCTCGCGCCGGTCGCCTTTCGACCCGTAACGCCAGATGGCAATGCCAAGCCCGACCTGCGCCGCCACGAAAGAGAGGCCGACGACGATGATCGTGATCAAAAATTGCCGGTCGTAGGCCGGGCCGTGCTCGGAAATGTACGGCGGCAGCCACCAGCGTCCGTTCACGAACAGCCACACCGAGCCAATCGTCAACAACCAGATCAACACTCCGAGCGCACGACCCATGTCAATCTCCTTAAGCTGCCAGCCGTCAGCCGTCAGCCATCAGCTTTTTGTCTTTTGCTGATAGCTGATCGCTGATTGCTGACGGCTCATTGATTTATCACCATCAGAACAAAAAGAACCGGCAAGTACAGAACGGAAGCTAGGAGCACGCGGCGCGCGTTGCGGCGTGAGAGCGTGACGGCGGCGGCGATGCTGCTCCACAGAAAGAGCGCGCCGAGCACGAGCGCGCCGAAGAAATAGATCGCGCCGGAGATGCCGAGCGCGGCCGGGGCAAGGCTGACGGGGACGAGCATGAGCGTCCACAACACGATCTGTTGCTTCGTCAGACGCCCCTCCGGTTCGACCACCGGCAGCATCAAGATGCCCGCCCGCGCATAGTCCTCTCGATACATCCACGCGATGGCGAAGAAGTGGGGGAACTGCCAGAGAAACAGGATCGCAAACAGCACCCACGCCTCTAAGCCCACGTGATTCGTCGCCGCCGCCCAACCGAGCAGCGGCGGGACTGCGCCCGGAAACGCACCCACCAGCGTCGAGAGCGACGTTCGCGTCTTGAGCGGCGTGTAGCACAAAAGGTAGCCGACGATTACCGTCACGCCGCAGAACGCCGAGAGGACGTTGACGAACGCCGCCAGATAAATCTCCGCGCCCAGAGTTAAAGCCAGCCCGAAGACGAGAGCCGCGCGGGGCGTCAGAGTGCCGAGCGGAAGGGGGCGACGCGCGGTGCGTCGCATCAAGCGATCCAGATCGCGCTCCATCCATTGATTGAGCGCGGAGATGCCGGAGCACAACAGGGCGACTCCGGCGAGCGTGTGTGCGAAAAGCCCGTAGTCGAACGCGCCGCGCGTCGAGCCGAGCAGGAATCCGGCAGAGGTCGTGAGCGCGACGAGAAAGGTGATGCGCGGCTTCGTCAACTCGTAATAGGCCGACATCTTCTCGCGCGTCTCGATGCGCGCCCGCTCGACCGCTACGGCGGCGGCGACGGGCGCGACGGATTGCTCGATCTCTTCGACAGCGATTGTTTCCATGAAATGCCTGTGAAGCGAAACTTAGAGTTTAATTTTTAGGGCTGAACTTTAAACCCAAGTGTCGCATCCCGCGCCGCCGGGTGGCAAGCCGCTCCGCTTTGCCGAAACATGAAATAAATTAACTTTCGGTCGCGCCCTTTTTTAATGTTTCGGCACTACCGGAAATTCTATTGCGGGCATCACTTCGAGCAGTCCGAGCGAAGCCGTCTTGCCCGCGCTCGCGTCGACGGTGAAATCCTGCGTCTTGGTCTCTTTCGCGCCGATGGTGATCGACTGGGTCTTCTCGCCGTAGCGCTCATGCCAAGTGGCTAAATTGTAAGTTCCCGGCGGTACGCCCTTGATCTCGAACGCGCCGTTCTCGCCCGTGACGGCGTAGAGCGGGTGCTTCATCACGCCGATGTTGGCTTTCATCCAAGGGTGCTGGTTGCACTTGACGGGGACGACCACTTCGGCGCGCGTGAAGGTCTGGATGATCGGGGCTGCGCCCGCGGGCTGCGACTGATTCCATTCCTTGTTGCTCTTGGGCGACGGGTGGACGTTGTGCGCCGTCGGGTCGCTATTGGTCACCTTCAACTTCTGCCCGGCCATGAGGGCGAGAACGTGCGGCACGTAGTGACAGCCTTTCTGGTCGAGGGTCACCTCCGCCGCCGGAACGTCGAAGGTGAAGCCGGTGATGCTCTTTCCGTCGGCGGTCTTGCCGTCTTTGATGTAGACGAGCACGTTCGCCAGTTTTCCGTCCTTGACGACCACGTCTTCCGTCTGCGGGTTCGGGTTGTTCTGCGCGCAGGCGGCGTCTGCGTCCATGCTGATCGGCTTCGGCGCGGGGGCTTCGCCCGTGAAGTTGACCGCGCCCGTGATCGAGCCTTCGTTGCCGCTCGACTTGTAGGGCGTGCCCGCCGTCTCAGTCGCCGTGTCTCCCTCCGCCACATCGTCATCGTCGTCGTCGCCGCCGCAGGCGAGCATGAAAGAGAGCATCGCGACGGCGAGCATCAAGACCAGAATTCTGCGAACTTCCTTGAAAGGCATTAGTAGGTGTCTCCTGAAATTTAATTTCCCCGATTCTACCAAGAACGCCCGCTCGGCGGCGAATACCCCGCGCCGTACTGCCGCGCGAACACGATGGCCTCACGCGCTTGGCGCACGACGCGCGCAGCAGCAGCGCGCACGCCGCCCACGCCGTTTCGCCGCCTTCCCGCCGTAGCAGCAGCAGGAGGGCGCACTAAACCGGCGCGCTGGCGATACTTCCGCGGCGCGGCTTTGGCGCGCGTGGCGGAGTGGTGCGTGCTCGATTGCTCGTTGGCGTTAGCCGTCGCGCCCGTGGTCGTCGTGCCGCCCGTGGCCGAAGGCGAACCGGAGGCGAGGCGGGCTTGCTCTGCGGGCGTCAGTTGCAGCATGTAGCGGACGAGTAGGTCGGCATGGTCGCCCCTGTACTCGTTGAAGCTTTCGGGCAACTGGCCGTTGAAGACCCAACGCTCGCCGTCGCGCTTGAAGAGTTCGGACGGCATGGCCGTGCCCGGGATGACCTTCTGCGGGTCGAGCAGCCAGCGGAAAGTCCAACCGGGCTTGAGCCGTTCGCCCGCCTGCAAGAAGTTCGGGGCGGAAGCGTTTTTGTCGTGCTCCGGGTTTCCCGTCAGGTGACACTTCAAGCAGGGCGCTTGCTGCGATGTGAACAACTGCCGCGCGAGGGTGCGTTCCTGATCCGTGAGCGGGCTGGTCGGCTCTTTGATGAACGGCTCTTGCTGCGACGAGACCGCGAGGAAGAAGCGGACGAGCGTGCGCAACTCGTTCGGCGAGAAGTTGAAGGTGGGCATGCGCGCCTTCAAGTAAAGACGCACGCCGTTCTTGTTCGCGCCCGGTTGCGGCGGCAGTTCTTGGCTGTCGTTGTTCGGCCGCGTCACGCCCGCGTCGCCGCTGCTGCTCGCGCCCGGCGACGACGACGCCGCCGCGCCGCCGTTACCGCCACCGCCGTTCCCTTGCGGCTGATTGCTCGCCGCGCCGCCCTGCGACTGGTTCGCCGTCGCGCCGCCACCACCACCGCCCGACTGGTTGCCGCCCGACTGGTTGCCGTTGCTGCGTCCGGCCATGCTGCTTTGGTGTGCACGCACCGTCGGGTCTTCGCTGCCGTTGCTGAGCGAAGGATCGGTCAGGAAGCGCAGCAGCCAGTTGGGATCGACGCGCGCGCCCTCCGTCATCAGCGCGGGCGGCAATTGATCCTTGCCTTCGGGCGTCAGGTATTGAGGCAAATCTTGCAGCACGGATTTTTGCCCGACCTGCACGGAGTGGCAGCCCATACAGTTGTACTTCTTGATGATCCACCAGCCCTCTTGAATGTCCTTGCGCCGGTCGGTCGCTTGGTAGAAGAACGAGGTCGGGACGTTTGCGCCTTCCACGCCGACGCTGCCCAAGAGGAACGTGGTCAGAGCATTTTTCCATTCGGGCGTGAGATACGGATCGGGCATCCGCAGGTGATCGCGCGGCTCTTTCTCTTTGCCCTTGTCGTAGATGCCCGGCTCTTCGAGTTTGTGCTCGAAGAAGCCTTTGTGGTTGTACCACTTCGCTTCCTTGCCGTCTTTCGCTTCGTACTCTTTCTCGGTGAACGGGTTGATGCCCTTCTCCGCATCGTGCGTGAGCAGGGCGAAGTCGAGACGTTCGATGGGCGTCGAGCCTTCGGCGGTCAACTCTTTGCCGATGCGCTGCTCGTCCTCGAAGCCCCTGATCTCGTGACAGTTGGCGCAGCCGTACTGCTTGATCAGATACGCCCCTTGATCCTTCAACTTCGGATCGTCCATGAACGAGGCGTCAGGCCACTGCGCGCCCTTGCCGAGCGAGAACAGATACGTGGCGATGTCGCGCGAGTCCTGTTCGGAGAGGCGGAAGTTCGGCATCACCGTCATATTCTGCACTTGCAGTTCCGCGCCGTCGTTCGGACACTTCGAGTTGCCGTGCGTATCGAAGCGGTAAGGCTTGTTGTTCTTCTCGTAATCGGCGCGCGTCAGGTCGCGTTTCTCCTTCGGGCAGTAGGGCGCCCAACGCTCGCGCGGGTTGTAGATCCAGCGGACGATGTAATTGTAATCGGCCTTCTCGCCGAGGCGCGTCAGGTTCGCCGCGAACGTGCCGCCGACCTGATTCTCCACGCCTTCGCCGATTGAGTGACAGGCCATGCAGCCTTTCGTCTCGAATAACTCCTTGCCGTGCGTGGCGTCGCCCGGCTCCTGCTTGGGCACTTGTCCCTCGAAGCTCGACTGCCACAGGTAAGCCGCTATCGCCGCGCGCTCGGCGTCGGCGTTCACCCTGCTGCTCTTCGTCAGTTCATGTTCGGGATTGAGATACCAGAAGGTCGGCATCTTCGTGCCCGGGCGGAACGCTTGCGGGTCTTTGAGCCACACCGGAATCCATTCCTTACGCAGTTTCAAACGTACGTCTTTGAGGTTTGGCCCGACCTTCTTCTGATCCTGCATCAGGTAGCGCGCCTGCACGTTCAACTGCTCGATGCGCGCCTCTAGCTGGCTGTTCGTCACGCGCAGGGAGACGGCGCGGGCGAGTTTGCGTTGCGCCTCGGTCTCGTCTGCGACCGTGCCCGCCTCGGCGTCCAACTGGCGTGCCTCGCGGTCGTTGGCGGCGAGTTGTTCTTCCAATTGCTTGATCGTCTGGCGCGAGTTGGCAAGGCCGTCCGTCTCGCGGTCGAAACCTTCGTAGCGATGACAGCCGACGCAGCCGCGTTCCTGAAAGAGGTCTTTACCCTTCGTCAAGACGTTCGCGCCTTGCAGCACGCGATCCTGCGCGTGGCATTGCTGGCAGCCCGCCTCCATGTTCTCGCGCCCGTAGAGCGGGTGCAGCCAGAAGCGATTGAGGCCGTGGCCTTTGACAACGCTCGTCGTTGCGCGGCCGTTACCGCCGTGGCAACTCGAACAACCGAAGCGTTCGGGGTTGTGAATCTGCAACAACTCCTTGCTCGGATGACTGACGAAGGCGCGCGCGTTGGCGTCGATCTTCTTGCCCGTCCGTTTGAAATTAACGGGCTTGAGTTCGAGCGGTTCGCGGATGCCGAGGTGACACGTCTCGCAGCGGTCGACAATCTGGTCGCCGTTGACGTTGATCTGCCTGAGCGAGTAGTCGAACTTGTTGTTGCGCTCGATCAGGTTGTCGATGGTCTGCGCGCTGACGCCGATGACGTTGTCTTTGAGATAGGTATCGCGCTTCAACGCCAGTTCGCTCGATTCCTTGAGCAGTTCCGCGCTCTCGGTCAGCAGGTGCGCCTTCTGCTCTTTGAGAGCGAGATATTTCGTTTCGAGTTCGGTGTAGTTGAGCTTCTGTTCCTCGGTTTTATTGGAGTTGGGGTCAACGGGCATCTTGACCGCAACCTTTTCCTGCTTCTGCTCTTCCACCTCTTTCCGCAGGTCGGCCTTGTCCTCTTCGTCGGAAGTTTCGACGCGATAGTTGACGACGGTGATGTAGCCGCGTTTGTTCTGGAAGGGGTCGGTGATGGCGGCGAGTTGGCGGTCGATGAACTTGACCTCGGCGTCTATTTCGCGTTTGCGCGGGTCGACGGCCTGCCGCGCCTCGCGGGCGGCGCGGTCGAGTTCCTTGAACTCCTCCGACTCCTTGACCTCTTTCTCCGACTGCGTGCCCGTCCGCTTCAGACGCTTGAGGTAGCGGTTATAACGCGAGACGAATTCCCGCTGCATGTTCTTCCAAGGCCGCTGGCCGTAGGCTTCGTCGTACAAAGCCCACGCGAGCGAGGCCATCAGGAGCAGCGCGCAGATCAGCAGGATGTTGCTCGTCGAACTACTGATGATCGGATCGCGCGCCGGAGTTTCCGGCTCTCTCTTAGCCAGCGCGTCCGTGTCGGTTTTAGGAGTCTCGGCCACCTTCTCGTCTCCCTCCAGCGAATCGGGTTCAGACATTAAACCAAGGCGTAACCCACACGTACTTGATCGTGAAAGCCAACCGCAGCAGGATTTTGACCGGCAACGCGATCAGCACCGAAATGGCGAAGAACTGGAACGTCAGGTATTGCAGCACGCTCGTGCGCGCCAGCAGTTTTCGCTCGAACTCGTTTCTGGTCATCAGCCAGTGCAGGAACAGCCCGGCGAGCAGGTAGAACAGGCCGACGACCATTGCGCCGAAGATGACTTTGACGGGCATGCTCGTGATGCCGAAGATGTCGTGCAGGTCGCGGTTCTTGTCGAAGACGACGGCGTTGTGATCCCACGTCTGCCCCGGCCAGAACCAGACCCATCCCGGCCCGCGTATGAACGTCCCGATCACGATCAGGATGATCCAAGTGAACCAGCCGATGCCGAACATGCCGAGCGCGAACTTGCGCTGGCGGATCGTGTAGTAGCCGTTCCCTAGCGGGTTCGAGTCAACGTAAGGGAAGACCATCAAGCCGATCATCATGATCGAGGGCATCACGACGCCCGCAATCCACGGGTCGAAATAGACGAGCATCTCCTGTAGGCCGAGGAAGTACCAAGGCGCTTTCGAGGGGTTCATCGTCAAATTCGGATTGGCCGGTTCTTCGAGCGGCGCGTCGAGCGTGATCGACCAGACGAAGAGAATGACCGTTACGATCACGGCGGCGAGAAACTCCACGCGCACGAGGAACGGCCAGACGTGCAACTCGCGCGCCCAACCCGGACGCCACGGCAAAGTTTTGCGGTGGTGCGTCTTGGCCTTCGCCGGGTCGCCTTCGAGTTCGACGATCAACTTGTCGTTCTCGCGCGCCTGCTTCAGCCCGTACCACGTGAAGAACGGAACGAGGAACAACATCGCCACAATCGGCACGTTGTCCGGCGCAGATGTGATTGTCCAGAGTTGATGCCAGTCCATAGGATTAGTTCCGATTTCCAATTTCAAGTTTCAGGTTTGAGGTTTCCCGTTCTTCAACTTGAAACCTGCAACCTGAAACTTGTGACTCATTTCTTGGTCGCTTTCATTTCCGCTTCGAGCATCACGGGCGCAGGGCCGGAGATGCCGCCGTCTTTGCGTATGCGCCAGAAGTGGACGGCCATGAAGATCGAGGCGACGAGCGGAATGCCGATGCAGTGCCAGATGTATGAACGCAGGAGCGCGTTCGCGTCCACGATGGAGCCGCCGAGCAAGCCGAAGCGCACGTCGTTGTAAGGCGTCATGCCGAATTGCGCCCCGAAGGGGCCTTCGCTGCCGAACATGGGCGTGGCGCGCGCCATGTTCGTGCCCACCGTCACCGCCCAGAAGCCGAGTTGATCGTCGGGCAAGAGGTAGCCCGTGAAAGAGAGCAGGAGCGTCAGCACGAGCAGCACGACGCCGACGCACCAGTTGAACTCGCGCGGCCGCTTGTATGAACCCGTGAGCACGACGCGGAACATGTGTAGCCAAGTGGTGATGACCATCAGGTGCGCCGCCCAGCGATGCATGTTACGCAGCAGTTTGCCGAACGGCACGTCGTGTTCGAGGTAGAGAATGTCGCGAAACGCCTGCACCTTCGTCGGGTGGTAGTAGAACATCAACAGCACGCCCGTGAAGGTGAGCACGATGAAGAGGTAGAACGTGATGCCGCCCATGCCCCAAGTGAAACCGTAGCGCACGGCGTCGCGGTTGATCTTCGCGGGGTGTAGATGCAGGAAGACGTTCGAGAGGATTGCGAGCGAACGGTTGCGCGGGTCTGAACGGTCGTGCGAGACGCGGAAGATCGACTTCCAGAGTTGCGTCTGCTGCGGGTCTTTATAAGTCTCCGCCTCTTTGACCGCGCGGTCTTTGAGCGCGAGTCCCTGCTCTCTGGTTCGCTCCAGCAGGCCGACGCCCGACGCGCGGCCGCTCTCGGCGGCGGTCGTCGTCGCAGTCTCGCCCGGCACGGCCTTCTTGCTTCCGGCGGGCACGCCCGACGCGGCTCTCAAGAGCGACTTGATGCCGTCCGGGTCGTTCGGGTCTGTGGGCTTCTGCGGCGCGCCGTTCCCCGTCTTCGGCTGGCCTTCCTTCTCGTCAGGACGTTCAGAATCCATCCCCATTTACTCCTGTCTTCGGGCGCAAACTCGAAACTGGCCGGCAGATAAACTGCGTCCGTCGAACTCTGGAAGAGATCGCACGACGATTCGCACTGTTTATGAGACCGTTTACTGCGACCCTTTGAGAAACCCGCTTGAAGAGAAACCCGCTTGAAGAGAAAACTTGCTTGATGAAACTTTATAGAGGTATGAACGCGCCTTTTTCGTCGAAACGGTTCTCGCCGCCCTTCGGCCAGTCGTAGAGCCTGCCCTTGTTGACGACGATCTGCCCTTCCGCGTCGAGTTCGATGTGCGCGCGATCCATCGGACGCGGAGCGGGGCCTTCAAAGTTGATGCCTTCGCTGTCGTAGCCGCTGCCGTGACAGGGACACTTGAACTTGTTTTCGCTGGCCTTCCAGTCGGGTGTGCAGCCGAGGTGCGTGCAGACGGCGTTGATCACAAAGAGGCGGTCGGAAGTTTTGACGACCCAGATGCGGTACAACTGTTGATACTTCGTATCGACGCCGACGCCGTAATCGCCGGGAAAGCCGACGCGGAAGATGCTCGACGGCTCGAAGATCGTGCGCGGCAGGAAGAAGCGGAAGAACATCAACAAGCTCGTCGCCAAGAAACCGACGATGCTCGCCCAGACGATGCGGCGGCGCATCTTGTTGATGGGCGGGTCGGGGATGGTGTCCACGACGGTCGGGTGTTGTTTGGCGGCGACGGGCTGCGGGATGCCTTTGGCGACGCTTGCCGTCGGGGTCGTCGAGGTTTTGGCCGCGCCCGGTGCGACGCGCGCGGCGGGCGGCGTGCCGCTCGGCACTTCCTGCGGCGGCGTGGCCGGAACTTTCGCGGCTGTCGGCGCGGTCGGAGTCGCGGACGCGGGTTCGCTCCCGGCTGCGGCTGCTGCTGTGCCTTTCGCGGCGGCCATCTTCGCGGCGGCCTTCGCTTTCGCCTCGGCCATGATGCGCGCGCGTTTCTCTTCGGGCGTCTCGCCTGCGGGCGCGTCCGTCGAAGCGGGCGTCGTGGACGACGGCGGCGCGGCGGCGGCGGTGACTGTTTCGGTCTGTGCGGTTGAGGTTTCGGGCTTGGGGGTCGCGCCGCCCTTCGCGGCCATCCGTGCGGCGGCCTTTGCTTTAATTTCGGCCATCTGCCGCGCGCGCTTCTCTTCGGCAGTCTCACCGTCGGCCGCGCCGCTCGTATCCGCAGGCGCAGAGGTCGCGGCCTGTGTGTTGTCGGCCGACGCATTCTCGACCGGGTGGTCAGGGTTGTTTTCGCTATCCAAACGCAACCTCCGTGTCAGGAAATGTGAGGCGAGCGCGCTCACACGTTCAGGAGATAGACAAACCCCTTGTAAGCCTTACCGGAGAGAGTTGGTAGGACTCTCCACAAAAGAGTAATAACCTCTCTCCGCGTCAGGTATTCGGATGCTATGCGTTGCTAAGAAGAGCTACCGAGCCAATGAAATTATAATAAGCGGCTCTGGCGTGTCCGCATTTTATACCCTTTTCATGGTCTTGTGGCAAGATGTATTTTTGTGACGGCAATTCGGTTTGAGTAGAAGAAAAGGGGATGAAGTTTTCGCCCCCTGCCAAATAGACGGCGCGGGCGGGATCGCGTCTTATGCTGCTCGACCGTGGTGACGAAAATGGACGAGACGAACGAAACTAACGCCGCACACGATCCACAGAAGGCGCAGGTGACGCTCTACACGCGACCCGGCTGCCACCTCTGCGACGAGGCCAAAGAAGCGATGCTCGCCGCCCGTTGCGAAAGCGAATACACGCTCCGCGAAATCAACATCGACCTCGACCCCGAACTCACGCGCCGCTACGGCTGGGACATCCCCGTCGTCGTCATCAACGGCGTCGAAACTTTCAGACACCGCCTCACGCCTTCGGACTTCCGACGCGAAGTGCGGCGCGCGCTTGATTCCGCCAATCCATAATTTCCCAAACACCGCACGCTAAACGCCGCCGGAGACTAAATGAAGCGCGGCGGCGCGTTCGTCAATGGTCTGGAACAGTTGCTCGCGCTCGCGCTCGTCGGTCGTCTGCCGGTAGGCGAGAAGCAGTTCTTTGAGTGCGGCCAGTTCGCGGTAGACGCCCGCGTCTTCGACGGGCGGCGTCAAATAAGAGATCAGTTCCGCGTAGGAACGCCTGCGCGCGATTGAGCCTTCCGATGGGTTGTTGACGCTGTAGACGTAGAGATTCGGCAACTCGCCCGTGAGGCGATCCGGCCAGCAACTATCCGACAGTCCCACCTGTTTCCCCGGCATGAACTCCAACGCCCCGTGCGTGCCGACGTGCACCAACGAATCCGCGCGGAATACTTTTTCGATGAACGCGTAGAACGCCGCGAAGCCGTGGTGCGGCGCGCCGCTACGCGCCATCAACATCTTCATCGGGTCGCCTTCGTAGCCGAAGGTCGGCTGCACGCCGACGAAGACGTTGCCGACTTGCAAACCTTGTATGAGCAGCGTTCCGCCGAAAGAGTTGATCGCGCCCGGCGCAGTTCCCCACTCCGCTTCGATCTCCGGCGCGAACGGGCACAGACGCCTGTATTCCTCAACCGTCATCCGGTAAGCGATGTTCGTCGTCGCGCCGAAACGTTCGGCGTTGCCGCCGAGCAGCCGCTCGCGCAACTCGTCCGCGCTCGAAGGCACTTCGACGTGGTAGCCTTCCGCCCGCAAACGTCCGAGCATCTCATGAAGGCTCGGAAACACGTCGAGGTCTGCGGCCGTTCCGACGTTGCCTTTGTTCGGCGGGAAGCAGAAAGCGACGAGCGCGAGTTTGATCTCGGCGCGCGGCGCGGTCTGCAAGCGATTCCACTTGGCGAGACGGCGCGCGATGCGACGGCAACGGTCTTCGAGCGGCAGCGGCGACGCGCTCGCCTGAGACATGCCGCCGTAAACGAACGGCTCGGTCGCGCCGTCTATTTCCGGGATCGCGATCTGCATCCCGGCCTGCACCGGGTTCAGCCCCGTCCAAGAATCGCGCCACGCCTCAATCGTCTGCACGTCCAGACTCACCGCCGAGCGGAAAGGCACGTTCAACTCGCGCAAGAACTCGACCGCCGCTTCGCTGTCGTTCATCGCCGGGCCGCCGACGAAGCTGAAGCCCGTGAGCGACACGATCTGGCTCACGCGCGGCATCCTTCTGCGTCCCGCCGCAGAGGCGTCCGTCCGCTCGATTGTTTCGCTCTCCGTCCGTTTCAACTTCGCGCGCTCTTTACCACTCTTCCGTCCCGTCGCTTGCGTCTTCTCCACGAAGAACATCTCGCACGCCTCGCGGTTGTCCATAAAGGTCGAGATCGCGGGCACGGTCGCCAAGCCCTCGGCTTCGATAGCGCGGATGAGCGCGTCGTAGTGCGCGTGCGCGCCGCTCACGATCTGCGGTCGCATCAACAACAGGCCGACGGTCTTCTCCGGGTCGAGTTTCATCCGGCCGTCCTTGCCTGCGCGCCGCTCGTACCACAAGCGATACGACTCGAACGACTCGAACAGCGCGGGCGCGTCAGGGTGATAGACGGCGACGGCGGGCATGGATTCCGGCGGCGCGATTTCGATTTGGTCGAAGCGTGCGTCCCCGGCGTAATGCTTGAGCGCGACGAGCAGCATCGCGCGGATATTGGCGGGCGTGGGTTGCAGGAAGTAGCAAAAGATGGAGAGGTAATTCTTCGCGTCGCGCAGGCGTCCGGCGTTCGGCACGACGCGCAACAGCGCGGGCAGACGTTCGATGTAACGCAGGTATTGCGTGTGGCTCGACTTCTTCTTCCCACGACGAACGGCGCGCGCCTGCTCGCCCATCCACGCCCCGACGCGCCCGGCCAGACGCCGCGCCATTCCCTCGCCCGCGCCGCCTTCCGTCTCCGCCTCGTCGTGCGTTCCCGCGACAGTTCCTTGCGCCGCCGACGCGGTATCGCGCCCGAATTGCAAACGCCCCATGCGCGTCCGGCGCATCAATTCGGGCATGCAGTTGATGACGATAACCGCGCGGTGCGTCGCTCTATATTTTTCGAGCAAGGGCATGAGCCGCGCCGCGTTCTCGCCGTCCGTAACGTGGATCACGAAGACCACTTGCGACTCGCCCAACTCGCGTTCGATCTCTCGCCACTGCGCCTCGTCCAAAGGCGCGCCGAAGTTGTAGGCCGCGACGCGCAAGCCCGCCGCATAGGTGCGCTCGATGTCGCGCTCGGCCTGTTTGAGCGGCGCGAGCAGGCTTGAGCCGACGTAGAGCGCGGTGATCTTAAGCGACGCCTTCAATGCGATCCTCCAATCCGGTGAAGATGTCGCGCAGGCGTTCGATCATGTCGGCCTCGGCCTGCCAGAAACCGCGCCCCTCCGCTTCGAGCAGGCGCGCGACGAGCGAGCGCGCCGAATGCGGGTTGAGTTCGCGCAGGCGTTCGAGCATTTGTTCGTCGAGCACGAAAGTCTCCGCCACTTCCGTGTAGACCCAATCGTCAACCGCGTCGGCGGTCGCGCTCCAACCGAACGTGTTGGCGACGTGGCTCTCGATCTCGGCCACACCCCGGAAGCCGTGTTTGAGCATGCCTTCGTACCACTTCGGGTTGAGCGTCTTCGTGCGCGTCTCAAGGCGAATCGTCTCTTCCACCGAACGCACTTTCGCGTCGCGCGAGAGCGCGTCCGACAGGTAGATGGCCGGGCGCGAGTCGGTCTGCTTCTCGACCGCTTTCGACACGCCGCCCAGATACTCGAAATAATGATCGACATCCGTGATGCCGATCTCGAACGAGTCGATATTCTGATAAGTCGCTTCCACACGCGCGAGCGCGCCGTTCAGAGCCGCGCGCGCCTCGCGTCCTTCGAGCGCGCGCCCCTCTGCGTCGCGCCCGTAGGCGAAACACTTGCGCGTGACGAACAGGTCGGCCAGCGTGTCGTCCGCTTCCCACTGCGAATCCATGACCATGAAATTGACGTTTGTGCCGTAGTTGCCCGCCGCGTTCGAGAAGACGCGCAAGGCGGCCTCCGCAAACGGGCACGCTTCCGTCTCCATGCGCGCGCGAATGTTTCGCCGCACGTAGTTAGACTCCGGCGGTTCGTCGAGCGCGGCGACGCATTGCACGGCGCGGTCGAGCAAATTCATCGTCGCGCCGAAGAGATCGCGGAAGATGCCGGAGACGGTCATCACCACGTCGATGCGCGGGCGGCCTAACTGTTCGAGCGGGATCGCTTCAACGTCGGTCACGCGGTTCATCCCATCGCGCACCGGGCGCACGCCGAGCAGCCACAAAGCTTGCGCCACGCCTTCCCCTTGGGTCTTGATGTTGTCGAGTCCCCAGAGGACGAGCGCCATCGCCGCAGGGTAGCGGCCGTGCTCCGTGCGGTGGCGTTCGAGCAACAGTTTGACGAGCCGCTCGGCGCGTGCGAAAGCGAGATCGGAGGGCACGCCGTAAGGGTTGACGGCGTGCGTGTTTCTGCCCGTCGGCAGGATCGACGGGTTCTGCACGATGTCCGCCCCCGGCCCCGGCTCGATGTACTCGCCGCGCAACGCGCGCGCGAAGGCGTCCAACTCACGGTTGTCGCGCAACTGCTCCTCGATCTTTTCCAACAGCGCGAAGACGCGCCGCGATTCGGTCAAGGGCACACGCACCGTCATCTCCAACCAAGCACACGCCGCCTCGCTTCCCTCCGCGAGAAAGCGGCGGATCGCTTCACGCGTCAACGCTTCGACCTGTTCGCGCGCCCGCAAACTTTTTTCACTCACTTTCGCGCCCGCGTCCGGCGGCGCAGACGCGTTGACGTTTAACCCTTCTTCGATGAGTTGCGGCAGAGCGCGTGCGCCCGTCTCCGGCCGGTCGAAGGAGGCGACCATGCGTAACAGGTCGGCGCGCTCTGCGGCGTCGGATGCGCGCCCGAAGACGTGCAGCCCCGTCGGGATCAAACGCTGCTCGATCTCCGACACCTGCTCGCACAGTTCGAGCACGCGCCGGTCGCGCTCATCCTTAGTGAGTCGTTGTTGTTCGCGAATCTCGCTCATGTTTGAATCGACTGATGCGACAGCGGGACGGAGAGACTTAACGGGCGCACATAAAATAACGGGCTTGCGAACGCTTTGTAAATGAGAATGTGGAGACGGCCTGCCGGAACTTTTCGGATTCTTGAAAAGAGTCGGCCATCTACTTCAACGCGGGCAAGTGTAGGTAACGCCCGCCGAGAGCTTGCGCTAACGCCTGCCCTTCGCCGCCGCGCGTGAAACGATTCTGCGTATCCACGACGACAGAGGCGACGCCCGTGCGTTGCAGCGCGACGCCGATCTTCTCGACTTCGCTTTTGATTTGTCGGCGCACACCGGCGCGGTCGCGCTCGATGCTCCCGTCGCGCGGCACGTTCGCGCGGCCGTCCGTGAAGACGAGCAGACAAATGCGCGCCGCCCCTCGGCGCGCGGCGCGCTCGCTCATTTCGAGCGCGCTCAACAGGGCGGAGGTGAGAGGCGTCGCCCCGCCGACGGGCAGCGCGTCGAGCAGACGACAGGCGCGCGCGCTCGATCCGCTCGGTTGCAGCAGCACGCGCGCCGCGCGTTCGCGAAACGTGATGAGCGCGACGCGGTCGCGTCTGACGTAAGACTCGCGGAGCAGACGCGCCAGCGCGCCCTTTGCCTGCGAGATGCGGTTGTGCGCCATGCTGCCCGAAGTGTCAACGGCGAAGATAAAGAGCGTCCCGGTGCGGCGGCTGAAATGTTTGTAGCGAAGGTCGCCGGTCTCGACTTCAAACGCGCGGGATGACGTGCCCGCGCGGCGACGAACCATCTGCGACGCGGCGGCCACACGCAAGGTCGCGTCGAGCGCGATTTTCAAATCGCCGGTTGCACCCGTGCGCCGCGCGACGGCGCGCGTGTAACGGCCGCGCGCGTGGCTCGAAGTCGCACGCGAATTAATTTGACGACGCGCGTTCGCAGCGGGCTTTGCGGGCGACTTCTTCGCCACGAATTTTTCGCCAAAGGGATCGGGCAACCTCGCGTCGAGCGTGGGCGCGGGGCGTTCTTCGTTTTGCGTCTGCGGCGCGCGCCCGTCGTCCGAGCCGCGCGTGTCGCGCCGCTTGCCGCCGCCACCGTTACCACTGCCGCCGCCCGTCTCGTCGGGGGCGGAAGGTGGAGTTTTCTTTGATGAGCGTTTGCCCGCGTTCGTCGCGCCGGGTTCGGCGGCGTCGCTTGTGTGTTCGGCAGTGTCGTTTGCGCCGAACAGTTCATCTGCGGCCTGTTCGATCCGTGAACCGTCGTCGGTTTGTTCGAGCGGGTCGCGGCGCAGGCGGTGGCGCAGAGCCATCGAGGCCACGCGGCGCACGTCTTCCGGCGCAACCTCTCTCCGATTTTCAAACGCGGCCAGAGCACGCGACGCGCGCGCGATGGTCAACTCGCCGCGATGCCCGTCAACGCCGAGACGGCCGCACAACTCCGCGATGCCGCGCACTAGTTCCGTCGAAAGGCGCACGCTTTTGCACGCCGCGCGCGCGCGGACGAGGCGGCGTCGGAGTCGCGCTTGTTCCCGCTCCCAAGCGACGCAGAAGGCGGCGGGGTCTCGGTCGAAGGCTTCGCGCCGCGTGATGATCTCGACGCGTTCCTCCACGTCGGCGGCGGTGCGAATCTCCGTGTAGAGGCCGAAGCGGTCAACGAGTTGCGGCCTCAGTTCCCCTTCCTCCGGGTTGCCCGAACCGACCAGCACAAATTCAGACGGGTGTTCGATTGACACGCCCTCGCGCTCGACGCGGTTGCGTCCCGAAGCGGCCACGTCGAGCAGCAGATCGACGAGGTGGTCTTCCAACAGGTTCACCTCGTCGATGTAGAGAAAGCCGCGATGCGCGCGCGCCAGCAGACCCGGCTCGAAAGTCTTGGCGCCTTCCTTGATCGCGCGTTCGAGATTGATCGCGCCCGCGACCCGATCCTCGGTCGCGTTCAGAGGCAGATCAACTACGGGAACGGGCGCGCGCTCCGCCGGTAATGCGCCCTGCGGCTGCTCGGCGCGCCGCGTTTGGCAGTCGGCGCAAAAATTCGCTTCCGCCGCCGGGTCGCAGCCGTAGAGACAGCCGCGCACTTTCGAGAGAGGCGGCAGCAGTTCGGCCAGCGCGCGCACGGCCGTCGATTTGCCCGTGCCGCGATGTCCCATGATGAGGACGCCGCCGATGGAAGGCGCGATGACGTTCAGGAGCAGGCCGAGTTTTAATTCCTCTTGCCCGACGATGGCCGCGAATGGATAGACGCGCCGCGCGGGTAACAACTGCGCGCTTCGTTTTTTGGATGTGTCAGTCTGTCGCGTCATCTGTCGGTGGTTTGCGTGCGTCGCACGCAACTAAACTCGCGTGTGTGCCTTGGCGTTTCGGGCGTTGCGCGCCCGTCAAAAAAGAATCTCGACTCTCAAGAAGTAACGCGCACGCTCGCGCGCTCATCCGAGACGATTGGGGAGCGAAGCCGGGGCGACGCGCAGAGCGGCGTAGCGTCTCGTCAACACGTGACCGGCGAGCGAGAGCGCGGCGACGGCGACGAGAGACAACACCACTGGCGCGCTCACGGCGTTTGCCGCCGAACCCGCGGCAACGGCTGCCTGTACTGCGCTCGCGTAGACGTAAGATTTGAGAGCTATCGCAACGAGCGTGGCGAAGAGAAAACGCGCGGGCGAGATGCGCGCGACGCCCGCCGCGTAGTTGACGACGCCGTGCGGCGTGGGCGCGAGTCGCAGCCCGAAGAGCGCGAGAAAGCTAGAATGAGTTGACAGGAAACGCTGCACGCGCCCGTCGCGAAAGCGTTCCGCCCAAGAGCCGCCGACGTAGCGCGCGAAGAAGTAACCGCCCGCCGCGCCGAGCACGCAGCCCGCCGTCGTGATCATGGTTGACAGGTGCGGCGGGAACAGGAGCGGCGTGAGAATCAGGAAATAAGAGGCCGTCAGGCAGCACGTCAAACTCGCGGCCATGATGAAGATAATGACGAACGCCGTGAAGAAACTCGCGCCGCCCGCCTGCCACTGCTCCGGCGAAGACCAGACCGCGCCGCGACCGTAGAGCGCAAGCGCGACCACCAACGCCAGCAACAAGACCGCGACGCGGCGCGCGCGCCCGCGACGTTTCCCGAACTGAACTTCCCCGCCGGTATTTTCTCGCTCAGCCATTCGCTCGCTCAAAGTTTTTCGTCGCGGAGATTCGCGGCGTCGCGTTAAGGCTCGATTGACATTCGCAGCACGGCCGTCATCGGCTGCCGTTCGGTCTTCCCCGTCTTCGAGACGATGACGAGCACGCCGTTCTCCACCGTCACGCGCCGGATGCCCGCCATGTCGCGCTCGAACGTTTCGCCGTCGCGCATGACGAGGACGAGGCGCGCACTCGCCGGAGCGGGCGGCGCGGCGGTTTCCGAGGGTGACGCCGGGACTGTCTCGGCGGGCGGCGTGTTGGTTCTTCTCGCCGTGGTCGAGTTTCTGTTGTTGCGTGCGCGCGGCACGCGCACGGGGCGCGGGCGTTCCGTCCGCGCGGGCTGCTCCGGCGACGCGCCCGTGTCGCTTCGTGCCGCGTCAACTCCGTTCTCGGTGTTGGCCGTCTCGCCTTTCGACGCTTCGGTTCGCGCCGCGTCGCCTTCTCCGGCTTCTTGCGTCTGCGACGGATTCTTGCGCGCCGTCTCCGCGCGCGAAGTTCTACGCGCGCCCGGCCTCGGCCTCGCGGGTCTGGGATTCGCGGGGGGCTTCCTTGCGGGCGTGGGTTCAGGCGTCGCTTCGGGCGTGGCCGGTTCTTCTCTGGCGACCTCCGCCGCGGGTTCTTCGATGCGCGCGCCGACCGAAGAGACGCGCCTGCCTTTTCTGTTCGCGCCCGTCGCGCCCGTCGCAGCCGCACCCGGCGACGCATTAGCGGCCGTTGTTGACTCGTCCGGCGCGACTCCCTCTGTCGAGAGACGCGCGGCGGGTCTGAACGCGCCGCCGAGACGGATGCGGTAAGTGCCTTCCGCGTCGTTTGGCGTACGCGCCTGCACGCGCAGGATGAGCGGTTCGTCGCGGCGCAGGTAGACGGTCTTCGTGCTCCTGTTCGCGCTCGCCCCGGCGTAGAGCGTCACCTTCGTCAGCGGGCGCATGTTGCCCGCGAGGAAGATGTCCACGTCGCCTTCGAGGTTGAAACTCTCGACCGTCAATTCGAGATCGCCTTGCAGGCCGTTGAAGGTGTAGAAGTAGCGCGTCGAGCGCGCGTCGCCGATGTCGAGCGGGGCGATGCTCCCGGCGATCTCGTTCGCGAAGACGGGCGTGGGCGAACCCGGATCAATCGACTGCGCGTGTGCGGGCGCGGCCAACGACAGGGCGAAGGTCGCCGCCAGAATTAATCGTCGCGCTATGAGTTTGAACTTGAAAGCGGTAAAAGGCATCGGCGTATCGCAAGAAGAAACTGAACGTGACAGAGTTTAACAGCCTCTCCGTTTGCGAACCAAACGGATGCGCGTACGCTCTGCGCGAAAGGAAAAAGGGCGACGCTGATTCTTCAACGCCGCCCGTCTTCAATTGGATGCCGAAGGGGGGACTCGAACCCCCACGAGTTACCTCACACGCCCCTCAAACGTGCGCGTCTACCAGTTCCGCCACTTCGGCTGATGAAATTGTCAAAGTCACTCGCCGCCGTCGTCGCAGCTAAAAGCTACGGGCACAGGCGAGTCGTAAAAGTTACTTGTTCTGTTGCGGCGACGTCTGCGGCTGCGCGTTGTTGGCGTTGCCTTGCGGTGCATTCGCGTTCGCGGCGGGCGCGGTTGCTTCGCCACCCGGCGTCGTACCCGTGGTCGCAGGCGCGGCCGTGTTCTGCGCGGGCGCGGCGGGCGACGCGGCCGGTTGCGCCGGTGATGCGTCGGACTCGCCGGAGACGACCGAGCGCGAACCCGTGACGATGGGCAGCGAGAGCGTCAGCGCGACGAGCATAAAGAGCGCGGCGGCAACAATCGTGACCTTCGCAAGGATGGTCTGCGTGCCGCGAGGCCCGAAGGCCGTGCTCGACACGGAACTCGTAAAGAGCGCGCCCGCATCGGCCTTGCCCGGCTGCAACAGCACCGCGACGACCAGCACAAGGCACGACAGAATGAATAGCCCGTATAAAAGATAAATCAACAAGTCACGATCCTCGATTCAGCGAGTTTCAAGTTTCAGGTTTCAAGTTTAAAGACTGAATGTTGCTCGTTCTTTAACTTGAAACTTGAAACCTGAAACTTGAAACCTACATATTGTAATTCACGATCTGCGCGAACGTCTCGGCTTCCAGACTTGCGCCGCCGACGAGCGCGCCGTCAACGTCCGTCTGTTTCATCAACCCGGCGATATTGTCCGGCTTGACCGAGCCGCCGTAGAGGATGCGGAGCGCGTCGGCCAACTCCGGCGAATGCCTCTCCGCGAAAACGCGCCGGATAAACGCATGCATTTCTTGCGCTTGTTCCGGCGTCGCGGTGTGTCCGGTGCCGATTGCCCAGACCGGCTCGTAGGCGATGATGATACGGGCGAGGTCGGAGGATGTCAAACCGCGCAAGCCGCCCTCGACCTGCCCGCGCACGACCGATTCGGCGTTCCCCGATTCGCGCTGCGCCAGCGTCTCGCCGACGCACACGATCACCGTCAAACCCGACGCGAGCGCGGCCTGCGTCTTGAGATTGACGAACGAATCGGTCTCGAAATAATACTGCCGCCGTTCCGAATGGCCGACGATCACGTGCGTCGCGCCCACGTCTTTCAGCATGTCGGCGGCGATCTCGCCCGTGTGCGCGCTGTGCTTGATCTCGGTCGAGCAGTCCTGCCCGGCGATGCGTATGTTCGACCCTTCCAGACGATCCGCAACGCTCTTGAGAGACGTAAAAGGCGGCGCGATGATCACCTCGCAATGATTCACGTTCGCGACGAGCGGGCGCAGGCCAATCGCCGTCGCCACCGCGTCGCCGACCAGTTTATACATCTTCCAATTTCCGGCGATAACAGGTTTTCGCATAAGTGAGCTATCAGCTATCAGCCCGTCAGCTATCAGCCATCAACTATTAGCAGCCAGCTTGCTCGTTCAGTTTTAAGCTGACTGCTGACGGCTAACTGCTATTTATCGTTGAGCGCGGCGACGCCGGGCAATTCGTCGCCCGCGAGAAATTCGAGGGTTGCGCCGCCGCCGGTAGAGATGTGCGTGATGCGGTCGGCCACCCCGGCCTGCGTGATGGCGGCCACCGAATCGCCCCCGCCGACGATCACCGTCGCGCCCCTGTCCGCCGCTTCGGCCACGGCGCGCGCCACGCCAATCGTGCCTTCATCGAAACCGAGTTCCTTTTCTTCAAAGACGCCCATCGGGCCGTTCCAGATGATCGTCCGCGCATCGGCGAGCGCGCGCGCGAAGTGCGCGACCGTTTCGACGCCGATGTCGAGGCCGACCAGACCGGCGTTCGTAAATTCGATGGGGATCGTCTTCTTGCTCTTGAGCGGTTCGTAGCTGTCAACCACCTGATGATCGGTCGGGAGCAACAGTTCGACCCCGGCGGCCTGCGCGCGTTCTTTAATTTCGCGCGCCGTCTGCAACTTGTCGTCTTCGACGAGCGACTTGCCGACTGTGAAGCCTTCGGCCTTGAAGAACGTGTAGGCCATCGCGCCGCCGATGAGAAGTTTGTCCACGCGCCGCTCGATGAGCGACTCGATGACCGCGATCTTGTCGGACACTTTCGCGCCGCCGAGGATGGCGACGAACGGGTGTTCGGGGTCGTTAATAACGCGCCCCAGATAGTCGAGTTCCTTCTGCATCAACAGCCCGGCGGCGGCCTGCCGGACGTGCTTCGTGATCCCTGCGGTCGAAGCATGCGCGCGGTGCGCCGCGCCGAAAGCGTCGTTGACGTAGAGGCCGTCGCACAAACTCGCCAAGTCGCGCGCGAAAGCCTCGTCGTTCTTCTCTTCCTCCGGGTGGAAGCGCAAATTTTCGAGCAGCACCACGTCGCCGTCCTGCAACGCGTCAACTTTCGCGCGCGCCGCTTCGCCCACGCAGTCTTCCGCGAAGGCCACTTCCCTGCCGAGCAATTTCGAGAGATGTGCGGCCACGGGACGCAGGCTGTATTTCTCCGCGCGCTCGCCCTTCGGCCTGCCGAGATGCGACGCGAGAATCACGCGCGCACCCTCTCCACAGGCGTACTCAATCGTCGGCAGCGCACCGCGCACGCGCGTGTCGTCCTCCACCACGCCGTCCTCCAACGGCACGTTGAAATCGACGCGCACGAAAACGCGCTTGCCCTTCAAATCGAGGTCTTTGATTGATAGCTTCATGGCGAAGAGTTTCAAGTTTCAGGTTTCAAGTTAAAGACCTAAGAACCTCAGTCCTGAAACTTGAAACTTGAAACCTGAAACTACTCAGAGTCCCTGTTGCGCGATGAACTTGACGAGATCGCGGACGCGGCAGGAGTAGCCCCATTCGTTGTCGTACCACGCGAGCACTTTGACGAGGTTGCCGCCGATGACTTTGGTGTATTCGGCATCCACGATGGACGAGTTCGGGTTGCCGCGAAAATCTATGGAGACGAGCGGCTCGGTCGAGAAAGCGAGGATGCCTTGCAGTTCTTCGCCCGCCGCATTCTTGAGCGCGTTGTTCACCTCTTCGGTCGTCGTTTCGCGCTCCACTTCCATCACCACGTCGACGAGCGAGACGTTCGGCGTCGGGACGCGCACGCTGATGCCGTCGAATTTTCCCTTGAGTTCGGGCAGCACGAGCGCGACGGCCTTGGCCGCTCCCGTCGAAGTCGGGATCATGGAGATGGCGGCGGCGCGGGCGCGGCGCAAATCCTTGTGCGGCAGGTCGAGCAATTGCTGGTCGTTCGTGTAAGAGTGGATGGTCGTCATCTGCGCCGTCTTGATCCCGAAATTTTCGTGGATGACTTTGGCGACTGGCGCAAGGCAGTTGGTGGTGCAAGAGGCGTTCGAGATGATGTGGTGCGCCGCCGCGTCGTAACGGTCGCCGTTGACGCCGAGGACGATGGTGATGTCCTCGTTCTTGGCGGGCGCACTGATGATCACTTTCTTGACCGTGCCGCGCAGGTGTTTGCGCGCGTCCTCGGCGTTGGTGAAGCGGCCGGTGGATTCGATGACGACTTCCGCGCCGACCGAAGCCCAGTCAATCGCCGCCGGGTCGCGCTCGGAAAAGACGCGCACTTCGTCGCCGTCCACGGTGATGCTGTTGTCGGTGGAAGTGATCTCCTGTTCGAGATTGCCGAGCACGGAGTCGTATTTCAAGAGGTGCGCGAGCGTCTTCGTGTCCGTGATGTCGTTGACGGCGACGAAGTCAATCTCTTTATCTCCGAGCGCGGTGCGCAGGATATTGCGTCCGATGCGGCCGAAACCGTTGATGCCCACTTTCACTGCCATGTTAATCCAGCCTCCTCACCATCGTTATAAGTTAAGCGCGAAAGGTTTTCCCGTGCGAGCCGATAGGCCGGAGAGCGCGCCGCGCGATGCGCCGCGTCCGGACGGAATGCTTGCGCTCTTAACGTGAAAATGATGTTGCAATATAAGATTGGCAAGATAATGCGCGCGCGCGGCGACTGTCAAGGAAGCCCGCAACGCCGCGCGCGAGTTCGATGCGCCGGGCGCGGCCGCCGCTGTCGCGACGTTACGATATTGGGATGGCCGTTTGACGTTTTTGCGAATCCCGCGCCCGCCCGTCCGTTCGCGCCGCGCGCTTCCCGCGAAAACCCGCGTGGCCGGGCGTGGCCTTCGAGTTGCTTTGACATTACGTATCTTGAAACTCCCCACGAACAGGCGTCGTAGTAGTGAACTGACCTGCTCTGTTGAGTTTGAAAGGTTTCACATAGACCCCGCCCGGCGTAGTTAAGTTTGGCAAAGTTTCAATTGAGGAGTTTCCGGTTTGATGTTCAGTACTCGCATGCGTTCAACCTTGCAGACCGCCACGATATGGATGGCAACCTGCGCCGTCGCGCTGGCGCAGACCCCTGCGCCGTCTCAGCCCTCCCCGGCGCAACGCGACGCGACACGGCCTCCGGGTTCGGAGCAACGGCAAACCGTGCCCGATCAATCGCGCCCCCGCCCCTCCGATCCGACCGCGCCGCCCGCCACGCAGCGCATCTCGCCGCAGACGCCGCCGGGCACGACCGACCCCGCGCGCCGTCCCGCGAATCCCCCCATCGAACCCGCCTCGCCGCAGACGCCGAGCGTGGTCACGCCGCAGGCGTCGCCGCTGCCCGACGCTTCGCCGCTCGCGCCCGGCGCGACGCCCGCCGACCCCATATTCCCGCAGACCGAGCGTCGCCCCGTGCCGCCGATGCCGTCGCTCGTCCGCCTCGGCGTCCAGAGCAGCAACACCATCGCGCTCACGCTTAATGAAGCGATTCGCCGTGCGCTCGCCAACAACAACGAGATCGAAGTCGCGCGCAACGACGTGCGCTTCGCCGAATCGATCCTGCGGGGCTTGGAAGGCGTCTACGACCCGGTGCTTCAGTTCAGACCCGAAATCGACAACTCCGTGCGCCCCGTCATCAACATCTTCGGCGGCGCGGATCAGTCCGGCACGGTCTCCACCACGGACTACAACAGCAACATGCAGGTCACGAAGCAGTTCGCCAAAGGCGGCGGCAGCTATTCTTACTTTTTCAACAACACGCGCGAGAAGACGAGCGCGAGCAACACGACGCTCAATCCCTTCTACTCCGCGAGCCAAGGCCTCCAGTTCAATCAGCCCTTGTTTCGCAATCGCTCGATTGACCGCAACCGCCAACAGATTCGCGTCCAGCGCAAACGCGTCGAACAGTCGGACGCCGACTTCCGCATTCGCACCATCGGCGTCATCTCAAACGTGCAACGCGTCTACTGGGATTTGGTCTTCGCCCTGCGCGACGAGCAGAACCAGATCGCGAACCTGAATCTGGCGCGCGAGAATTTCCGCCGCACGGAGGCCAGCGTTGCCGCAGGCGCGGCCGCCCCGCTCGAACGCGCAGAGGTGCAGACCGAACTCTCGAACCGCGAAGCCTCGCTCCTGATCGCTTCGCAAAACGTCTCCATCGCGGAGAACAATCTCAAGCAACTCATCCTGCGCGACCCGCTCGCGCCCGAATGGTCGGCCGCTCTCGTGCCGACTGATGAACCCACGTTCGACGAAACGCCCGTCAATCTCGAAGACGCGCTCACCGAAGCGCGCACCAACCGCCCGGAGTTGCGCCGCCTGAAGCTTCAGGAAGAGATCAACAACATAGACATCCAGTTTTTCAGGAACCAGACGAAGCCCGTCGTTGACCTGACCGGCACTTTCTCCACAACCGGCCTCGCCGGTTCGCAGCAGACCATCGCGGGCGCGAACACGCCCCGACCGCTCATTTCCGGCAATCCCAACACGAACCCGGAGGCGTTTTTGCTGCAACAACTTCTCAACAACAATCTCCGCGTCGATCCGATCCCGGTCGTCACGCCGGCCGCGGCTGCGCCGCCCGGATTTCTCGTCGGCGGCTACGGCCAGACTTTGCAGAATTTGTTCGGCTTCAAGACCCGCAACTTCGTCGCGGGCGTGACGATTCAACTCCCCTTGCGCAACCGCACGGCGGAAGCGAATCTGGCGGGCGCGCGCATCCAGAAAGAGCAACTCGTCGCCTCGATGCGTTCGCAGGAACAGGGCGTGGAAGTCGAAGTGCGTAACGCGGCGCAGGCCGTGGAGACGGCGCGGCGTCGCGTCCTCTCGGCGCGTCAGGCGCGCGAAAACGCCGAACTCCAATTGACGGGCGAGCAACGCCTCTATCAAGTCGGGCGTTCGACCACCTTCCTGCTGTTCCAACGCGAGAACCAACTCGTCAACGCGCGCAATCAGGAGCTTCGCGCCGAGACCGACTACAACAAGGCTCTCGCCGAACTACAGCGCGCCACCTCGACCACGCTGCGCGCCAACAACGTGATCGTCGAAACGCCGACGATGCAGTAACAACCCCGTGCCGCCCCGCGAGCGGCAACCGACCGGCATTGGCCGTGCGACGCTTGAATAGCATTGATCTCAAGCGTCGCACGGCCAATAACTTTTCCACGGCCGCCCGCGTCGCACCGCCCTCAAGGTTGACGCTTCCCCGCCCCGCTTCGTATCCTCCACCGGAGCACAACGTCCACACGTCTTGATCAAACCCACGCCGCCCCATTCATTAACTTGAAGACCACCGCCACGATCATCACTTTCAACGAAGCGGAACACATCCGCGAGGCGTGCGAGTCCGTCGGTTGGGCTGACGAGATTCTCGTCGTTGACGCCGATTCGACGGACGCGACGCGCGAGATCGCCGAAAGTTGCGGCGCGCGTGTGATTCGACGCGCGTGGCCGGGCTTTGCCGCGCAGAAGCAGTTCGCCGCCGAGTCCGCCCGTCACGATTGGATCTTCAGCCTCGACGCCGACGAGCGCGTGTCGCCCGAACTGCGCGCTCGGATCGAAGACCTGCTCTATACCAAAGACGAGCAACTGGCAGACGGATACCGCATCGCGCGCCGCTCCTTCTACATGGGTCGCTGGATTCGCGGCGGCGGCTGGTATCCCGATCACCAATTGCGTTTGTATCGACGCTCGCGCGGTCTCTGGGTCGGCGCGCACATCCACGAGTCCGTGCGGATGGAGGCGGGCGCACGCGTCGAGACTCTGCGCGGCGGCGACCTGCTCCACTACACCGGGCGCGACGCCGCCTATCATCATCGCATGATCGGCGAACGCTACGCCCCGCTCGCCGCCCGCCAGATGTTCGAGGCGGGCAGGCGCACCACGCCCCTGCGCGTCGCCCTCTCCGCCCCAGCCGCCTTCGCGCGCAGCTACATCCTCAAAGGCGGCTTCCGCGACGGCTTCCCCGGCTATTGCATCGCGCGCTTCGCCGCGCACCACGCCTTTCTCAAAAATTTACTGTTGTGGGAAATGCAGAAGAATCAGCGGTCAGCCGTCAGCCGTCAGCCATCAGCCGTTAAAAACAGTAACGAGTGAACAAGTCACCGCAGCGAAGCGGCGACAGGTAATAGACCTACTCTCACGAACGAGGCTCTTACCTGCCGCCGCTTCGCGGTGGCTGACTGCTGATGGCTGACTGCTGACCGCTGATTTTGAGATTGTTGGGCGGCAACAACTGGCGGCGCGTTTTGGCGTCTATGATGGGCGCGGGCTGGTGGCCGTTGATCGTCTCGGCGAGCAGTTGGTCGGCCATCTGCTTGTGTTCCCAGATGCGATTGCCCTGCGCGAGGATGGCGAAGAGGATCGGCTCGCTGTCTTTGGTGAACACAACGCCCGCGAGATTCGACATGCCGCCGTCGGTCGTCGTCAGCGTCCCGGTCTTGCCGACGAGCGAGCACTCGAAGCCCGTGCCCTCCATGCGCCGCCGCACCGTGCCCCAGTCGCAGCCGACGACGGGCATCAGGTCTTCCGGTTTGAGATTGTGCCGCGCCGCCTCTTCGAGCAACGCCTTGATGACGGCGAGCACGCCGCGCGGCGTCATCCGGTTGTTATACAAGCCCGACGCCGTTTCCAGCGAGACCTGTTCCGGCGGCAGTTTCAACTCTTCGACGAGGAAGCGCACGATTGCTTGAGGGCCGCCGAGGAATGCGCCGAGACGGTCGGCGACGAAGTTGTTCGAGTGCGCGTTCATGTAGAGCAGAATCTCGCGCAGCGGGTTGGAATCGAGCGCGAACAACTCTTCGCCCTGCGCCTCTTCCATCCCCGTCCCCGACTGTTTGAGTTGCATCACGCGCGCTGCGTATTCGGACGACTCTTCCGCACGCTCGTTGAAGTTGAAAGAGAAACCCGGCGAGGCGAGCAGGCGACCCTTCACGCGCTTGACGCCGCGCGCGCGCAATTCCTTGGCGATCAGGTTGGCCGAGGCGTCGCCGAACGACGGGTCGTTGCCCGCGAGATACAGGTTGCCGTCGAGCACGCCCGACGCGTCAACTTTCCCGTCCGCGTAGACGCGCGTAGTGAAACGGTAATCGGGGCCGAGTTTTTTGAGGGCAAAGAGCGTCACCGTCAGTTTGGCGAGCGAGGCGGGGTTGAAAGTCGTGTCGGCGTTGTGTGCGGCAAAGACGTGCTGACCGTCGAGCGTCTGGATCAAAACGCCGTGCCGCTCCGGTTCTTCGCCGCGCGCGCCGTACCAGAGAGCCACGTCGTACTGCGGCACGATGGGCTGGCGCATCTCTGCCTCGAAGGCGGGCGGCGGTTCTTTGCCAAGCGAGGTCTGCACGGCGGTGGCGACGTTGTTGCCCGCCCGCTTGACCATCGTGAGCGAATAGGGGACGAACGTAAGGACGGCGATAATGATCACGCCGACACCGGCCAGTGCGATGATTGGTCTGCGCGAATTCATGCGCCTTCCTTTCCCTGCGGTTCGTTAAAAAATTTAGGCTTTCGCAAACCCCTTCCAAGCCTTAATATGCTTAAAGTTCGATGCGGGCGTCAAGCACGCCTTTGCCCGCCCCGACATTAACTTCGAGATCATTATCCCCGCGATTTGAACCGATAACGATGGCTCTACTGCAAAATCTAACTTCCTACGCCGACCCTTCGCTCGTGCCCTTTCCCCTCGCACTCATCTTCGTCTCCACCTTGGGCGCGCTCATCGGCAGCTTTCTCAACGTGGTCATTCATCGCGTGCCGCGCGAAGAGTCCGTCGCCTTCCCCAGTTCGCGCTGCCCCGCGTGCGGCACGGCCATCCGGCCTTACGACAACATCCCCATCCTCAGTTTCCTCATCCTGCGCGGACGCTGCCGCGCCTGCGGCGTCTCGATCTCCGCGCGCTACCCGGCCATCGAAGCCCTGACCGCGCTTCTCTTCGGACTCGTCTTTCTCCACGACGGGCTGACGCTCGCGCTTCCGTTCGATCTCGTCTTCGTCGCCGCGCTCGTCGCGCTCGTCTTCATCGACGCCGAGCACATGATCCTGCCGGACGTAATCACGCTCCCCGGCTTCGCCTTCGCGCTCGTCGCGCGCGCCGTCGTGCCGAACGTTTACGGCCTCGCATTTTTGAGCGAAGGGCTGCTCGAAGGCTGGCCGGTCTGGGCTGTGTCCGTGGCGGGCGCGCTCTTCGGTGCGGCGGTCGGCGGCGGCTCGCTCTGGCTGATGGGCTGGCTGTGGGAACGCCTGCGCGGCGTCGAGGCGATGGGACTCGGCGACGTGAAGATGCTGTTCATGGTGGGCGCATATCTCGGCTGGCCGCTGACCGTGTTGACGATCTTTCTCGGCGTCATCGGCGGCTCGATCATCGGCGTCGGCCTCATGCTCTGGCGACGCGAGCGCGACATGCAAATGCTTCTCCCCTTCGGCATCTTCCTTGGCATCGGCGCGATTGCGAGTCTTCTTATCGGCCGACAGATCATCGAGTGGTATGTCGGACATTTCATCCCTTAAAAGCAGAGGTTAGAGGTCAGAGGTTAGAGATCAGTTAAAACAAAACTGCTTTCGCTAACCTCTAACCTCTAACCTCTAGCCTCTATTTTATGTTGCCTCGTTACGAAAATCGCGTGCAGTTGGTGCTGGCGTTGGTCGTCGGGCTGTTGCTCGTCGCGAATTTGTTCACGCTGACGCTGGTTGCGATGACGCCGCCGGACAGGAGCGTGCGCGCGCCCGTCTTGTTCGCGGTCTTTACGATCACGTTGCTCGTCAGTCTGCCGGGCATCTTCCTGTTGCCGCGTTGGCTCGTGCGCCCTTACCGGCAACTGGTCGGCGAGGCCGAACGCGCGCCCGTCGCCGCGCGTCCCGAAGGCGCGCGCGATGAGACGGAATTTGTGCTTGAGACGTTTCAGGCAGTGGTGGCGCAGTTGCGCGCGCAGCAGCGCGAGTTGGAGAAGTTGAGCGCGCAGGCGAGCGCGCGCGCCGCGTCGGCCGAGATGTTCAACGAGCGTGTCGTGGCAAGCATCCCCTCCGGCCTCGTCGCCTTCGACGCCAGCGGCATCGCCACAATCGTCAACCCCCCGGCGCGCGCCCTGTTGGACGCGGACGAGACGGCGCAGCACCTTGCGACGCTGCTGCGCCTCTCGCCCGAATTGACGAGTATGGTTGAGCGTTGCCTGCAAACGGGTGAACTCTATCGCCGCGTGGAAGTGTCTGCGACGACGAGCGACGGGCGGGCGCGGCGGCTCGGCGTTACGGTCGCGCCGGTCGATCCGCAACCCGCAAGCAACGGCGCGGCGCGCGGCGCGCTCTGCCTGCTCACGGACATCACGGAGGTGGCGCAGTTGCGCGAAGCGGTCGCGCTCAAACGGAATCTCGAAAGTCTCGGCGAGATGTCTGCGGGATTGGCGCACGAATTCAAAAACGCGCTCGCCACGCTTCACGGCTACGCGCAGCTTTTACAGCAACTCGAACTCGACGAGCGCGCAAGCGGCGCGGCTTCCGCGCTCCTACAGGAAGTCCGCAACCTCTCGCAGATGGTGACGGCCTTTCTCAACTTCGCACGCCCGCAGCCGCTCCAACTCTCCGAAGTTTCGCTCGGCGAACTACTCACGGATTGCGCCGCCGAGCTACAACCTCTCTACGACGAGCAGCGCGTCTCTTTCTCCGTCTCCGGCGTGTTTCCCGAAGTGCGCGCCGACGAGTTGATGCTTCGTCAGGCGTTGCTCAATTTGCTGCGTAACGCCGCCGAGGCGTTTGACGACTCGCTTGCAGCAGCAGGAGAAGGAGCGCGGCGCGTCAGCGCGCACGGGAGCGTGGAGGCGGACGACAACGGCGGCGGGCGGCTCGTCATCTCGATTGAGGACACGGGCGCGGGTCTCTCCCCGTCGGAGCTTCAACGCATCTTCATTCCCTTCTTCACCACTAAGACCAAAGGCCACGGCATCGGACTCGCCCTCGCGCATCGCGTCGTCACCGAACACGGCGGCACGCTCTCGGCCGCCAACTCGCCCACGGGCGGAGCAATTTTCACCCTCCGTTTGCCGCTCGAAACTCCGCAGCCTTAACGCGCGCCGACCGGCACGCTCGACATTTTCTCGACCGGAGAAACTACGTGCCGGGCGTCCCGCGCGTGCGCTCGCTCAACGCGCGGGACGCCGCAGCGATTGTTTGACGTGAACGCGCCGGAGTCCGAAGGCGATGATGCGCGCGGGAATGTCTCTGAGAAACGGCGTGCGCAGAAAGAGGCGGACGACGCGCGGAACTTGAAGCGGCTGATTCGTTCTCAGAGCGTTTGCGATGATCTGTCTTTGCACGAACGCTTGCACCCTTTGGATGAAGCGCGTGGGCAGCATGCGCTTGCGCTGCACTTCGCGTAGATGGCGCGGTTCGACGCGTCCCTCGCGCAGCAGCGGCTCCGCCAGTATGTTGGCGGCGACCGTGGCGTCTTGAATCGCGTAGTTGATGCCGACGCCGCCCACAGGCGACATGACGTGCGCGGCGTCGCCGATGAGCAGCAGCCCCGGCTGATGCCATTGCCTGAGCCTGCTCGATTCGACCGAGAGCATCGACACCTGCTTCCACTCTTTGAGATGCCCGACGCGATCCGAGAGTTCGGGCGCTACGAGCACGAGCGACGAGCGCAGCGCGTCCAACCCCGCGTCGCGCACCTGCCGGTAGCTGCCTTTGAGGATGACGTAAGCGATCTGCCATTCGTCCAGACGGTCGAGCATGACGGCGATGTGGCCGCCGCCGACGCGCGCCAGCACGCCCTCCGGCTCGTCCTCTTTGCGCGGGAGGCGAAACCAGAGCACGTCCATCGGCGGCGAAGTCTTCAACGCCTCCATTCCCGTCAGGTGTCGCACGCGTGAACTGCGCCCGTCCGCTCCGACCGTCAACGGCGCGCGCACCTCATGCACGCCCGCGTCAGTCTCGTAACGCACGCCGCGCACCGCGCCGCCCTCTTCGATCAACTCTTCGACGCGCGCGCCCATCCTGAGTTGGAAGTTCGGATAGAGCTTCGCCTCGGCGGTGAGAAATTCGAGGAAGTGCGCCTGCGGGAGCATCATGATGTAGGGGAAGCGCGTGTTGAGCCGTCCGAAATCGGCAAGGGTCAGCGCGCCCGCGGGCGTCATGAAAGAGGCGCTGCGAATTTTGGAATGGCGCAGTTCGTGGAGACGTTCGGCGAGGCCGAGTTCATCCAGAATTTCGAGGACGGAAGGGTGAATCGTGTCGCCGCGAAAGTCGCGCTCGAAATCTTCGTGCGCTTCCAAGAGGACGACCGGGATGCGCTGCCGCGCGAGGATCAACGCGAGGACTGCGCCCGCAGGCCCGCCGCCGACGATACAACAAGAGGTTTCCAGCGTCTCGACAATCGCACGTTCGCTCATAATGTTTTCGCGTGCGAGGGAGTTGTTTGAATTTAAGTCTCGGCCGCGAGCAGATCGCCCGAAGGGAAATATTCGCGCCAGCGCGTGTCAACGAGTTGCTTGATGTCAGGGCGCACGACGAGTTCGTCCGGGTAGTTCGGTTTCATGCGCGCGTCTATGACGATGGGCGGGGAGTATGACAGATGATGGCGCACCACGCTCGTCTTTTTTGCGTAGATGTCGGCGGCCGGTTCAAAGCGCGTCCACGTCGCCCAGAGGAAATCGGCGGCGGAGCGCGACACCCCTGCGTCGTCGTGCAGCACGACGAGCGGCCAGCCGTCGAACGCTTCGTCCGACGCAAGCCGCGCGGCCTGCTCCGGGTCTTCGGCGTAAGGCGAGCCTTCGACGACGACACAACCGCCGCAGAAGACTTCCGCGCGCGCGATGCCTCGCGGCAGTTGCCCGGAAAAAGCGCGCGGCAGATCGCGCACGGCCTCGCCCAGTCCGAGCAGGATCGCTTTGCTGCCCTGATTGATCTTACCGCTCGTGTAGTCGAGCGTGTCCATCGAGACGTTGGAGAAGATGAAGAGGTCGCTCTCGAAACGCGCGCGAGAGAGGATGTGCTCGAAGAGGCGCGGGAAGTCGCGTAAGTCCTGCGGCGTGTCCGTCAGCAGCAGAAACTTCGTGAGCGAGAGTTGGCCTTCGCCGAGGATGCGGAAGCCTGAGACCAACGCCTCGCGCGCGTAGCGTTCGCGCACGACGGCCGCCGCGAGCGAGTGAAAGCCCGTCTCGCCGTAAGACCACAAATCGCGCACGCTCGGCATGACGAGCGGAAAGAGCGGCGAGAGTAATTCCTGCAAGTAGTCGCCGATGAAAAAATCTTCCTGTCGCGGTTTGCCGACGACCGTGGCCGGGTAGATCGCGTCGCGGCGATGGCAGACGGCTTCGGCGTGAAAGACCGGGTAGTCGTGTTGCAGAGAGTAGTAGCCGTAGTGATCGCCGAACGGCCCTTCGGGTCGCCGCTCATGCGGTGGCACGCGGCCGACGATGGCGAATTCCGCTTCGGCGACGAGCCGGTGGCCGTTAGTGTACGGCTCGCGCGTCATCCTGATCTTCTCGCCCGCGAGGACGGAGGCGAGCACGAGTTCGGGCACGTCTTCGGGCAAAGGGGCGATGGCCGACAGGATGAGCGCGGGCGGCCCGCCGATGAAGATCGTGACGGGCAAGGATTCGCCCGCCGCTTCCGCCTCGTGGTAGTGAAAGCCGCCGCCCTTGTGTATCTGCCAGTGGATGCCGGTCGTCCGGGCGTCGTGTCGCTGGATGCGATACATGCCGAGGTTGTGTTTGCGCGTGCGCGGGTGCTCGGTGTAGACGAGCGGGAGGGTGACGAACGCGCCGCCGTCCTCCTGCCACGTCGTCAGAATCGGCAACTCGTCGAGCCGCGCCGGGCGGTCAACCGCTTCGAGGACGGGCGCGCGACGCGTGCGGCTCGTCCCCAGTTTGAGGGCTTCGAGCGCGAGCGAACGGTGCTGCCAGAGTTCGGCTGGGCGCGGCGGCAAGAGCGACTCGACGACGTGGACGACCTCTTTGACCAACGCTTCGGGCTTGCGCCCGAACGCCAGTTCGATGCGGCGCGCCGTGCCGAAGAGGTTGGTCACTACGGGATAGCGGCTGCCCTTCACGCGTTTGAACAGGAGCGCGCCGCCGCCTTGCGCGATCACGCGCCGGTGAATTTCCGCCAGTTCCAGAAAGGGATCAACTTCCGTCTCGACGACGACGAGATCGCGTTCGCGCGTCAGTTGATCGAGAAAGGAGCGTAGGTTTCGGTGCATAGAAGATCGTCGGCGGCCAGTCGTCCGTGCTCAATTGTTTGTGGTCGATTGTTAATACCACATAAAAGCGAAAAGGGGCGAGATGCGCGTCTCGCCCCCGTGGGATGAACAATACTTGTGCCAAACTCAGGGAACGTCCACGGCGACCTTGCCCGTTTGCCGCGTGCGCGTTTTGGCATCGGGCGGCGACGGCGCGCTCAGACGGCGTGTGATTTCGCGTGTGGCGAAGCGCGCGGCGTCCGCGATCTTGGGGTCGACCGAAGCGGCGTACGGCTCGATGACCGCCAGCGTGTCCGCGTTGCCGGAGCGCGCGAGGGCTTCGAGCAATTTGATCTGCGTGTTGCCGTTGACCTGCGGGAGCAGAGTGTAGAGCGGTTCGGGCGTTTCGAGTTGGGCGAGATAGGCCGACGACTGATTCCAGCGGTTGGAATCGAGATCGCGCACGACGGCGAAGAGCGCGGGCGTTTTGCCCATGCGATAGAGCGCCCAGTCGAGCGCGAGGCGCACGCGCGCGTTCTTCTCTTGCAAGCGGTAGCCTTCGACGAGTTTGCGGTGCGCGGGCGCGGCGAGGAGCGCGAGGTCTTCGGCCGCGCGTTGCCGCGTCAACGGATCACGATCCGTCAGCTTACGCATCGAGGCGTTAGCGTCTATGCGCGTTTCGGCGTTCGCCGCGTCCGGTTGCTGCGCGCGCGCGGGCGCGACGCCGGAGACGAAAGCCAGCAACAGGACGAACGCGCAACTCACAAGAGCTTTCTGTTTCGGGGCTAATTGATCAGGCATGTCGGATTCCTCTCTAGGTGTGGCCGGGACGGGAGAAAGACGCGCCGGGACGGAGTTTGAACTAAGAGGAGAGGATGAACGAGAGCCAGCGTTGCGGCGCGTGCTCCGGTGACATTCTATCACGGGGAGCACGCGCCGCACGCGGCGTCTGTTATTTCGTCTTACGCAGTTGTGCGATGTTGAGATCGAGGTCTGCGACCGGGATCACTTCCACGTTCTTGTATTGCTTCTGAAGTTCGGGGAGGAACTTTTTGGCGTCGCCAACGATGATGACGCTCGCGGCGTTGGCCGCGAGACGCGAACCGGCGAAGCCCTGCACGTCTTTGGCCGTGATGGACTGCACGTTGTTGATGTAGCTGTTGATCTCGTCGAAGCTGAGGCCGTAGAGCGCGAGGTTCGCCACCTGTGAGACCAAGCCTCCGGCCGTTTCCAGATTGCGCGCGAAACCGCCGATGAGCACGGCCTTGCGGGGCGTGAGTTCGGCGTCGGGGAGTTCGCCGCCCGCGAGCCGTGCGAGTTCGCCGAGCAGGAGTCCGGCGACGACCGCGCCCGACTCGTTCTTCGTCTGCGCCTCGGCCATAAACGGCCCCGTCTCGCGTCTGGTTTCGAGCGCGCTGCGCGCACCGTAGCTCAGGCCGCGCTTGATGCGAATCTCCTGATTGAGACGACCGGAGTAACCGCTCAAGACCGAGTTGGCGACGATACCGCGAAAGAATTCGGGGTCGGTGCGACGAATGCCCGTGCGCGCGACGAGCACGGCGGCCTGCCCGGCGTCGGGCTTGTCCACGACGACGATGCGCTGCGCGGCGGTTGCGCCGCTCGCCGCGGTCGCTTTCGCGCTCGCGGCGGGCAGCGGCGCGGTAGGTTTCTGCCAATCGCCGAAGAAGCGTTCGGCGGTCTTGAAGGCGTCGGTTGCCGCGATGTCGCCGCCGATGACGAGGATGGCGTTATCCGGCCGGTAGTAAGTCGCGTGCATCCGCACGATGTCGTCGCGTTTGATCTTCGCGATGGATTCGGGCGTGCCGGAGAGCGGGTGGCCGTAAGGGGTGTCGCCGAAGACGACGCGCGAGGCCACGTAGCGCGCGATTGAACCGGGCTGGCCGAGCGCGACCGTGAGGTCGTCCAGATACTGCGCGCGGAGTCGTTCGATCTCTTCCTCTTTGAACGTCGGCCGACGCACGACATCCGCGAGTATCTCCATCGCGTTGTTGATGCGCGAAGACATGACGCCGACGCTCGCCGTCGAAGCGTCCCAGCGCGCGCCCGATTCGATAGAGCCGCCGAGGGCTTCGATGGCTTCGGCGATCTGCGGGGCGGTGCGCGTCTGCGTCCCTTTCGTCAGGAGCGAGGCGGTGATGTCCGCGAGTCCGGCCAGTTGCGCCGGGTCAACTTCGCCGCCGTTCCTGATCATCAACGCGGCCGAGACGAGCGGCATGTTGCTGCGCTCCACGACGACGACGCGCAGGCCGTTTGCGAGAGTGCGTTCCGCCGGTTTCGGGATCGGCACGTTGCGCGGCGCGGCGGGCGGCGGCGGCGTGGCCTGCGCCGCCGGCTCTTGCGCCGTCGCAGGGAAAGAGACGGCGACGAACGCTGCGACGAGCGTGAGTGTCTGTAAAGCACGACGCGAAAGTTCTTTGAAGATGCTCATCCTATTTCCCTCCCCCGGCTTCGCGCGCGTCGCGCTCTTTCACAATTCGCCCGGTCTTCTCCGCCGCGGGTTTCGCCGGGCGCAGTGATTCGGGCAGGTAATAAATCACGAGACGATTCGTGTCCGTCAGGTATTTGCGCATCACGCGTTGCACGTCGGCGGCCGTCACTTTGGAGAGACGTTCGATGTCCGTGTTGGCGCGATTCGGGTCGCCTAAGAGGACGGCCGCGTCGCCGAGCGCGAGCGCCTTGCCGTTGTTGGTTTCGCGTTCGCGCAGTTGATTGGTGATGATCTGGTTCTTGGCCTTCTCGAGTTCGGCGGCCGAGACGGGCGTGTCCTGCATCTTTTTGATCTCGGTCATCAGGGCGCGCTCAAGGTCGTCCGCTTTCTTGCCGCTGGCGAGGATACCGAGGAAACTAAAGAGGCTCACATCCTCGCGCAAGTCCGCCCCGGCGTTGACGCTCTGCGCCACCTGTTGCTCGTAGACGAGCGAACGATAGAGGCGCGACGATTCGCCCGACGATAAGATCGACTCGGCGATGCGCAGCGCGTCGGAATCCTCGCTCACCTTGGGCGGCGCGAGGAACGTGAAGGCCACGGCGGGCAGCGGCACGTTCTCGCCAAACTCGACGACGCGCATCTCGCCCGTGCGCTCAGGCTCTTTGACGCTGACGCGCGGCAGCGGCTTGTTGGGCTTCGGGATGCGCGCGAAATACTTATCAACCCACGCGTCGAGTTGTTTCGGGTCGAAGTCGCCGACGACGACGAGCGTTGCATTGTCGGGGCGGTAAAAGGTCGAGTGGAAGGCGCGCACGTCCTCGGTCGAAGCGGCGTCGAGGTCTTCGATGCTGCCGATGCCGGGGCGGCGATACGGGTGCTTGGAGAAAGACTTCTGTTCGAGCAGGTAAAAGAGTTTGCCGTAGGGCGGCGCGAGCACGCGCTCGCGAAATTCCTCTTTCACCACATCGCGCTCCGACTTGTAGTTGGCGTCGTCAACGGTGAGCGTCGAGAGGCGGTCGGCCTCCGCCCAGAGCAGCGTCTCCAAATAATTCGACGGCACGACTTCGAAATAGACCGTCACGTCGTCGGCCGTGAACGCGTTGTTCATGCCGCCCACGTCTTCGGTCAAACGATCCATCATTTCGGATTTCATGTTCTTGGTGCTCTTGAACATGATGTGCTCGAAGAGGTGTGCGAAGCCGCTGCGCCCTTCGGGGTCGTCCTTCGAGCCGACCTTGTACCAGACCTGAATCGCCACCGTCGGGCTGGACTTGTCCACCGCGCTCAAAACTCTGAGGCCGTTCGAGAGCGTGCGCTCGCGAAAATCGAGGCGCGGTATTTTGGTTTGCGCCTGCCCCGGCGGCGTGGTCGCGGCGCAGACGAACGCGGCCAGCGCGACGACGGATATTTGCAGAACTCTCCGTGAAACTCGAAGCATAATTTGTTGACTCCAGAATGAAGTGTAGGCCGACGGCGGCGGCAGAAGACTTAATCCGCGCGTTTTGATGCGGACTCGCGCGCGTACTGTTGCACCGTCGTGCGCGCGGGCGTTTGTCTGAAACGTAACGTCACGACGGGTCGGAGTAGTTTACGAGTCGCCGCGCGATTTAGTTTTTCCAACCCTCATGGTCGAACTTTTATTTGAGCAGCAAGGCGATCCTTTTTTCATCATCCGGTTGTTCGGGGTCTGCCAAAATTTGTATGGTCGAACCGGTTTGCACCTGCGACATATAAATCAGCGGGAGCGTGACGGTTTTCCGCGCCTGATACGGTTGATAGTTGGGAATATGAATTTCGAGCAGCAATTTGACGCGCGGGTCGTCGTTGATCGTGACGCCCGTGTCGCTCAGGTCTAAAATGACGGCAGTTCCCTGTTTTCCCGTGGCGACGAGTTCGGCGATCCGCTTCCGTTTAGCCATCACCCAGATCAAAATACCGAGGCTGCCGGCGAGCGGAATCACAAGAAACGTCGCGCCCATGAAAAAGAAAAACGTCTTCAGATTATAACCGTCATCAGTCAGCGCATTTTCGTCCGCCGTCCAGCCGCTATAAAACATAAAGCCGCTAATCAACAAAAACGGGACATTAAACAGTAAAAGCCTTCCTATCGCTTTACCCATATCTGCCTCCGCAATTCCGTCTGATTTAGCAAGAAAGCCTGAACTCGCGAGGTGGTTTTCAAGACAAGAAGGTTTGATAGAGAGGCTACCTAACGCTCGGCATCACCCGCCTCGCACACAACTTCGAATCTATCCAAGCTAACGATGAAAAAACCGCAGATTCGCGGTCAGGTGCATGTCGTTGTTAGGCTGATGCTTTGTGATGCACTAAGGCAAATGGAATAAACGGGTACTGTCTTAAATTTATGTATTAGCGCAATCTTGCCAGAGTGTGAACAATCCAGCTTCTAAGCCTTGATCTTAAGTCATCTTGATTTTCATATGTGAGCACTCGAATATTCGCCACATCAAATGGGATATCCTTATCTACCTGCGATAAAATCAAAACCTGTTTCCCAAGCGCATGCGCTATTCCTAGTTCGTAAAACACATTTGGGTTGCGGCCAGTGATTTCGGCTATGATCAGTCTAGCTTTAACAATATACCGAATGATCTCCGGCAAAATCTCACCTGATGTGAAAGTAGAATCACCACGACTGCATCTGAATCCAGATTCCTCGACAACATATTTTATTGCTTGATATGTATCATCGAACATCGGATTAAACGGGATAAGTACAAATACTAAATCAGGCTGCACCTCTGCATTAACATCTACCCCCATCTTTTCGAGGAATTCACTTGGCTTAACTTTGAGTTCCCAAGATGACGGATCAGGTGACCTTTTTTGACCTGATAAGAGTAAATGATTTACCTGCTTGAATCTATCCTCAGTTAGTACTAATTGCTGGGAGAGGGCTGCAATCTGAGCCTCAAGCTGTTGACGATATGCATCTAGTTTGTATTCTTGCATCTTCTGAGTAAGACGCATCATTTTATTCGCATAGTAGATGACAACTACCAGAGCCAAAAAAAAGGCCGGGAGCATATATAGAACAGTCTTTGAGAATTCGTTCATAAAGGTTTTATAAGTATCACTCCATAAACGAGCATACCAATCGTGAGGGCATAATTTAACAACCCTACAATTGTGGCAATACAAATGTCTCGTTTGGTGAAATTAGTTGGAGTCGCTTTCCATAAGACAATTGAAATTGCTATTAAAGCAACATATATAAAGGATATTACTAAAGCCATCACCAATGCTGCGTACTTACTACTAACGTTGACATCTCCAGAGGCTTTAATTATTGCCGACGCTATTAAAGAAAGAGATAAAAAGCCAATATCAACAGGTGTTTGAAGCACACCTTTCCAAAGATTCAAAGCATTGTGCTGTTCGGCAATCCATAGCTTTAGCACAAACTTAAGCACCAATAGAACTAATGGTAAAAGCCAAGGTAGGGATTTTATGAAATCTTCTGTGCTAAACATTTTCTTGAAGAGGACTCACTCGAAGGTGAGGAAAAGAACGTAAAGCGTGGTAACTTATAGCATCGCTCAGAAGAAAAAAACAACAATTCAGCCACTACTTATCAGTTGAAATCTAGGCCACACATTACATAGGCCTAACAATCATTAGATCGCACGCGATAACTACCCGCCACTTCCGGTAAATTACGATCAACGACCTGATCAGGCCAACTCATTTCTTTTACCGCCGGCGGCGTATCTCCAACGGAGGCGAGGCTTCCTGCACGTCATCGTGTCGCCGGGTCTGGCTCTGCTTTAGGCTGCTTGCGTGTTCGCGGCGGGGAGTTTCAAGAGCGCGAGGCGTTCGACGACGCGCCCGCCGACGAGATGTTCCTCGACGATCTCCGGCACGTCCGACTCGCGCACCTGCGCATACCAGACGCCGTCGGGGTAGACCAGTACGGCCGCGCCCACGGCGCAGAAGCCGACCGAAGAACATTCCGTCAGGACGATGCTGCCCTGCGGGTTCTTGCCCTTTTTGGCCTTGCCGAAGAGCAGCCCGCGCGCCGTCAACTCGCGCTTGAACGCCTCTTTCACTTCCGCGCTCCCGGCGTTCGTGCAGGACTTTCCCCCGCACACCAGAACATGTAGACGAATCGGCGCGTAGGCGATGGGCGCAAGCGCGCACACTTGATCTTTATCTTCGAGAAAAGAGATTTCTTTCATAAACGTTCGCTTCAAAATTGCGTGGAGGCGCACAGAGAGAGAAGGTATTTCCGCTGCGCCCCCGTATTAAACTCAAAGTATGGCGTGCGTCGCTCGTCCGTTTAACTTATGGCGACGCATCGAATAACGGCTAATTTTTGCCCGTATGGTTAATCTTAGTATAAAATAAGCGGCGTTGGCGACTGCGCGCAAAATGACCGCAGAAGTTTAAGAGAGGCGGTCGCGTCGCGGTCGCCTCTTCAATTGAGGGCGGCGGGTAACAGGGTAAGTTTTAGACGTATGGCGAGTGGTCTGGTTGTACACGTCGAGGTCGGGGACGAGCGGCACACGGAAGTGCTGATGCACGAGCGTATCCGCATCGGCTCAGACGCCGACTGCGAATTGCGCTTTCAGCCCGGAGCGATCCCGCGCGCCGACGGCTTCCTGCTCGAACTCCAACGCACAAACGGCCATTATCGCGTCGGCGACTTCGACCGCTCGCTCCGGCTGACGCATAACGACGCGCCGCTTGCGCCCGCCGTCGCCATCAAAGACGGCGACATGGTGCGTATCCCCGACACGGATTTCGTGCTCCAGTTCTTCCCCGTCGAGTCACCGCCCGCGCTCGTCGCAAAACGCCGCTCGGACGTGCACGTCGCGCCCTTCATCGAAAACGCGGCCATCGAATCGGCCGCCACCACCAGACGCGACGACGCGAAAGTCTTTCTCCGCGAGTTTACGCGCGAACTCATCCGCGAGATCAACCTGAGCACGAAGATCATCGCGCTCCTGATCGTCGTCGCGCTCGTCGGCGGCTTCCTCTATTTCGGCTTCGCGGGCTTCAAGGAACTCAAGCAGAGCCGCCGCCACATCGAGGAGCAGAACGCGCAGATCGCGCGTCTCAACCAGAAGGTCGGCGAGTCGCAAAATCAATTCGAGGAAGTCAACCGCTCCAACAAAGACATCATCAACAGTCTCTCGCTCGCGCCCAAAATCCGCAGCGAATACGGCAACGGCGTATGTCTCATCTCCGGCATGTACATCTTCGTCGAGGCAGGCACGGGGCGGCCGCTCCGTTACCCGCAGCCGCAACAACCGGCCGACGCGGAAGGCGATGGCGCGGAAACCGCGGAGGCCGCGCCGAGCGAGATGCTGACGCCCGAAGGGACGGGCGCGGTGGCGGAGTTTCCCTACGTCGGCACGGGCTTTCACGTCGGCGGCGGCTACGTGGTGACGAACCGCCACGTCGGCGTCGAGCCGTGGGTGGCCGACGAGCGTTCGATGGTCTTGGGCAGCACGGTCAGCGGCAAGCCGCGCCTGACTAAACTGCTCGCCTACTTCCCCGGCCACCGGCAGCCCTTTGCGCTCAAGTTCAGACAGGCTTCCGCGCGCGACGATCTCGCTGTCCTCTATTTCGACGCGGGCGCGCAACTCGGCAACATCCCCGCGCTCCCGATTGACGACAATTCCGATGCGGGCGGCGTCGGCCGCGCGGTCGTCTTGATGGGCTATCCTTCAGGCCCGGATCGCATCCTCGTCTCTCTGCCGGACGATGAGGCCAACAACATCAAGCAGCGTTTCGGTTCGTCGCTCGACGTGCTCGTCGGCCATCTCGCCGAGCGCAATTTGATCAAACCGCTGACAACGCAGGGACACGTCACGGACTCGCAGACGCGACGCATCATCTACGACGCGCGCACGGCGGAAGGCGGGTCGGGCGCGCCGCTCTTCGGCCAGTCGGGGCGCGTCATCGGCATCAACTTCGGCATCTTCGAGGGATTGCAGGACGCGAATTTCGCCGTGCCCGTGCGCTTCGCCGTGCCGCTCCTCGAGCGTGCCGGTTGGAAACCCGCCGCGCCTCCCGTCGAGAACATCACGACGGCCGCCACCGCCGGAGACGCGTCCGGCAAAGACGCGCGCACGCCGAACGCGCCGTCCAACCAGCCGCGCTAATTTTCCCAACCCGTCAATCGTTGATTTCGACCGGGCGGCAAGGTGCGCGCGCGCGCAGAGTGACAATCGGTAAAGTGTCATAGCTCTGCGAGGGATGCTTCGGGAGTTACACTTAAACTGGACGCGCGCGAGTTTTTGACAGAGTGGCGGAGCGCACAGTAATCTTTCGCCTTTTGCCCGGCACAGGTGAGCGCGCGCCGTCTCTCGCGGCCGAACAATTTCCGATTGGGGTCAGACGAAACTTTTGCCCGCAACTGCCGCAACCGCCGTCACGGCAAGCATCACGCGCGAACTGTTCGACGCACAGCACGCGCGTCGGCCGAGCCGCGCGTTCGTCGTCGCCGCGCTCGTCCTCATCGTAGCGGCGGGCTTCGGCTTCCGCGCGAGCGGTCTCGGCGCGGAAGGCTTGAGCGAAGACGAGTTGAACAAACTACGCACCGTCGCCGACTACCGCACGCGCGGTTTGACTTCCACCAACGGCGAGCACCCGTTTCTGATGAAAGCGTTGATGACGGCGAGCATCGCCGCCGCCGAACGTTGGAACGCGTCGGGCTTGGCCGCGAGCAGCCCGCGGCTGCGCGTGTCGGAGGAGACGGCCTTGCGCCTGCCTGCCGTGTTGTTCGGCGCGTTCACATCGCTGTTGCTTTATCTGGTGGTCTCCGAGTTGTTCGGCACGACGACGGGTTTGATCGCGGCGGCGTTGTGGGCGTTCGACCCCTCAGGCATCGGTTTCAATCGCATCGCCAAAGAGGACACCTTCCTGCTCTTCTTTTTCCTGCTGGCAAACGTCTTCTGGCTGCGCGGGCAGCGCGCGGCCGAGTCGGGCGCGCCCGCGCCGGAGCGTTACTACTGGACGACCGCCGCGTGTTTCGGCGCGATGCTCGCCTCGAAATACATGCCGCACCTGATCGCCATCAGCGGAGCGTACTACTACATCTTTCAGGGCATCCCCGCGACGCGCTGGCGCATGGGCAAACGCAAGTGGCTGATCTTTTTCGCCGTCATGGGCGCGGCGTTCCTCGTCTGCAACCCGACGATCCTTTTGCCGGGCACGTGGCACGAGATGCGTATCTTCGCGGGCGAGCGGCGCATCGGTCACGACGCCTACGAGTTCATGGGGCAACTCTACCGCAACCAGATGACGCTCTGGCTCAAAGGCTCGCCGTGGTATTTCTACTATGTGTTCATGGCCTTCAAACTGCCGCCTGCGGTCGTCGCGGCGTTCCTCGTCGGCCTACCCCTCCTGCTCTCAAAGCGACTCGGCGACGGGCGTTACTTCGTCTTCTTCTGGCTCTTCTTCTGGTTCTTCCCCTTCCCTCTGCTCGGCGGTAAGTTCACACGATATTTCACGCTCGCGTTGCCCGTCGTGCTGACGGTGGCGGCCATCGGCATCGACGCCGCCGCGCGTTGGATCGTGCAACGCTTACGCGGCATCGCGTCGGCGTGCGCGTCGTCGCACGGCTACTACGCGCACGCGGCCGTGGCCGTCCTCGTCATCGCCGCTTCCGCTTACGCGTCGGCGGGCGCGTCGCCGCATTATCGTCTCTACATGAACGTGCTCGGCGGCGGGCGCGAGCGCGCGGGGAGCTATTTCCCGCACGACGAATTTTACGACGCGAGCATGCGCGACACCGCGCAACAGATCGCCGCGCTCGCCTCCCAAGGAGCGCGCGTCGCCAGCGAATCGCCCGAACTCTTTACGCACTACGCCGCGCGCGCAGGCAGAACCGATCTCGTCTCGATCTCGCTCTCCGACCGCGAGGCCGTACGTGATCTGGCGTCCGGCGACATCGTCGTCGTCGCGCGCGGGCGGCGTTATTTCAGCAACGACGCGCTCGTCTCGACGCTCGGCCGCACGAGCCGGCCAGTCGCGGAACTAACGCTCGCGGGCGTTCCGTCCGTACGCATTTATCAACTCGACGAGAACTCTCTGCGAGCCGTTTCCGAAATTACCGGGCGGCGTTGATGAAATAAATTGCAACGAACAACGGACGGGAAGGCATCGGAGAGCAAATCGGAGAACTCCGTGTAAACATTTGGAGTTGCTGCGGCGTCAGTTATAAAGTCGCTGTCCGAAATAATCTCTCTCCCTTACGGCACACGGGTTGCGGTTCGATGACGCGAACTTTTTGGCGGGGCGTTTGACGTAGACGGGGATTGCGCGCCGTTTAAAGGTCGGGTCGAGGCGTGCAGCCAATTTGCTCCAATAGGAGCGGGATTGTGATCATCGGCAGGTATCGCACGAACGCATGAACTTTGTGAACTCGAACGGGAGAGCGCGGCAAATTGCCTGTCTCATTTTCGCGCTCCTGCTTCCGCAACTGCCCTCCTGCGCGAATGCCGTCGCCGTCGCGCAGGAAAACTCCGTCTCCGCCCCTCAAGATTCCGCTGCGACGCAAACTCAAACTTCCGCTCAGACGTCCGGCTTTCGTCTCGAACGCCTCCCGCTCGCGGGCGGCGCGGAGTTGCTGACCGTCTTTGGCAGTCTCGACGGCCTCGCGCGCGGCAAGGAAGCGAAAGACACGGACGTTCCGCTCGTCAGCATACTGCGCGACACGCTCGGCGACGCGACGACGGAAAACGACCGCCTGCGTTACGTCTGGATGCACACCTACACGCGCCCCTCCGTCGGCCAGCGCGCGGCCTCCGCCGTCCCCTTCCTCTACACGCGCGTCGCCAACAAAAAACGCGCGGGCAGAGGTGCGCCGCCGCACTTGATCGATCTCTCGAACACCGAGCGCGAGGTCTGGCACAGGGTCTTCTGGAACGCGCTGCAAACGCTCGTGCTCAACCCGTACAGCCTGACCGTCAAAGCCACGACGCACGCCTATCGCCGCAACGCCGACGACTATCGCAAGGCGCACATCATCCGTGCCCTCGCCGTGCTCACGCTCTATCAGGCCGAGTCGGGCACTGCGTCGGTCTTTGCGCCGCACGAGTTGAAAGAGATACAAGCGCGTCTGATGCTCACGCAGAAAACTTTCGGCGGCCTCATCGACGACCTCTATCTCGGCCGCGTCTACGATAAGCAGAACTCGCAGTGGCTCGACACGCGCGGCCACAACTGGGAACTCCTGCGCCAACGCGCCGAGACCGAAGGCTTCTATTTCGAGCCGCTCGAATTGCCCGGCCGCAACACCACGCACGCGCTGCTCTGGATCGCCCGCTCCGATGTGGATGCCAAGCGTGCCTACGACAAACGATTCCTCAACCTCGCGAATCCTTACGGCGACGAACGGCTCAAACGCTGGCGCGGCTACACCGAGACGCGTTACTTCGACGCAGACAATCGCCGCGTCGCCGCCGACACCGGGGGGGCGCGCGCGGTCGAACTGATCCCGCTCGCGCTCTACGGGTTGGATCACCCGAAGATTCCGATCCTGCTCGTGGACTTCCGCGACAACCTGAACCCGAAGCGGCGCGAGATGTCGCAGCGCGTCTTGCAGGATGTCGCGCGCACCACGGCGAGTTTCACGAATCTCGATCTTCCTTTCATCCTCGGCCGCGCCGTCTATGATTACGTCGCCGAACGGCGCGGCGCGGACATCAATCAGCCCTCGCGCCTGCGCGCCTATTCGCAACTCAAATTGCTGCTCGCGCTCGACGCTTCGCTCGACCCCGCGCTCCGCGACGAAGTTTCGCGCAAACTCGAACGCGTCTCGATGAACCCGCTCGAAAACGACTTGGAGGCCGAGGCGCGTCTCGCACGCGAACAATACGCCGCGCTCGTCGAACACGCGCGCCGCCCCTCCGGCGGAATCACCGACAAACTCGACCGCGACCGCCGCGCCGAACTCACGCCGCTCGTCCATTCACGCGCCGAACAAGTTCTTTTGCGCGTCGCCAGCGTCGCCACGCTCGGCCTCTACCGTCATCGCGAAGCGGCCACGCACGGCGAACAATTCGCCTCGCTCGACATCGCGCGCCGTCTCGCACACCATCGTCAATTCCTGCGTGAAGTGGCGCGTTCGAGCGCGGCCGTCGAAGTGCAATGGGACATCGCAGAGGTGCGCCGTTCGCTCGCGTTCGTGGGCGAGCACGGCGAGCGCGCCGACGGCAAAACGGCGTCGGCCGTCGGCCGCATCTTCGCCCGCACGAAGGACGAGGAGACGCAAAGGCTCTGCCTCTCAAGTCTCTACCGCATCAACAACGAGACGGCGAAGAACACGCTCGTGCGTATCTACCGCGACGAGGCCGCCGACGCGCGCTGGCGCACGCTGAGCGCGGAATACCTGCGCAAAGCCGCGCGCGAATCGCAGCGCATCTCCGACGGCGACGCACGCATCATCGCCGCCATCTCGGCTGCGGAGGGACAGTAAGCGCGCGATGGACGAGCGAAACGCCAACGGGATGCGGCGCAAGGCCGGACGCAAGCGGATAACTTTATCCCTCTCTCTACCCGTCTCTCTAACCATCTCTTTACCCGTCTCTCTACCCGTCTCGCCTGCTTCGCCCGCTTCGCCGAAGTCCGGCCGCCGCGCGCCGCGCATTGCCCGACGCCGCGCGCTCGCGTTCGTGGCGTGCGCGTGTCTCATCCTGCTCGCCGCGCAAAGCTCTCTGGCCGGGGCGCGTCGCCTCGTCGTGGTCAAAGCCGACGGGCTATCTCAGGATGTCATCGAACGCTTCGTGCGCGAGCGCGACCCGCGCACGGGCAAAAGTTTGTTGCCGTGGATAGAGCACATCTTCTACGAGCGCGGCACGCGTCTGGAGAATTTTTACGTGCGCGGCGTGAGTTTGTCCGCGCCTTCGTGGTCGCTGCTCGACACGGGGCAGCACTTGCAGATCAAGGGCAACGTCGAGTTCGACCGTCTCACGCTGCACTCCTACGACTATCTCAACTTCATTCCCTTCTGGCTCGGCACGGCGGGCAAGGTGCGCGTGGACATGCCCGGCGCGGAACTGCTCGACGAACTCGGCATCCCCCTGCTCGTCGACTCTTATCCTTACGACGAGCGGCACATCAGTTTCCAACTCTACCAGCGCGGCACACGCTGGACGACGCTCGAACGCGGCCTCAAGAACCGCGTCCTCACGCGCACGCCGCGCGACTTGTTCGACGAGTGGCTCGTCGAATTCGAGGGGCGCAACATCGTGATGGAGCAACTTGAGCGCGAAGTGCTGGAGAAGTTGAAAGACCCGCGTATCCGTTATCTCGATTTCTACACGACCGAGTTTGACCACGCCGCTCATCACAACCGCGACCGCGAGACGCAACTCGTCGCCTTGCAGGAACTCGACGGGATCGTCGGCCGCATCTGGACGACCATCGAAGCCACGCCGCAGGCGGCCGAGACCGCCCTCGTCCTCGTCTCCGATCACGGGACAAACACGAACGAGCGCGTCTACAGTCAAGGCTTCAACCTCGTCAAACTGCTGGCGAGCCGCGCTGGCGGCGGTCATCACGTCATCACGAAGCGGCGACTCCTGAGCGACTACGCCCTCAAAAGCATCTACCCGCTCGTGCCTTTGATCACGACGACCACAGAGGATTCTTACTACCTCAAAGGCCAGAGCACCGCCTACCCGACCGCGCTCGTCGATTTCGACGGCAACGAACGCGCCTCCGTCCACCTGCGCCACAGCGACCTCAACGTCCTGCACATCCTGCTCGAAGAGTTGCGCGGCAAAAAACTCTCGCCCGCGCTCGCACGTGCCGCGACCGACGCCTTCTTCCAGACCATCGAAGCCCACCGCGCCGACTGGCAGACGTTGCACACGAACTTGCAGGAGGAACTCGCCGCGCTCCGTCGCCTCGTCGAGCGTGAACGCGCCGCGGTCGCCGCGCAGCCGAAAAAGTGGACGCGTGCCGATGCCGACGCCGGGCGCGATCAGGAAGCGCGCCGCGCCAAAGCGCGCGCCGATTCGTGGGCGACCGATGAACGCAAGTACGCCGAATACGCGCGCACGCTCTCCAATCTTCTCTCGCTCCGACGCGAAAACTTCGACGCGTCGCGTCTCGACATCCCCGACGTTATCGCCAAAGGCGCGATGGGCGAGCAGAACACGGTCGGCGAGTTGCGAAACTATGCGGTCGGCGTCGCGCCGGGTGGGCTTGCCCTCGCGCCCGACGGTTCGCTCGACATGAACAGGAGTTTTACGCGGATCAATTACCTCGCCCTGTTGCGCGACGCGCGTGCGCGCAACAACGTGCAGAGCGGCGTTGACAGCCGCCCCGTGGATTTCGTCGCCACGCGCGTCGCGGCCGAAGCCCTGACCGGCGACTACGGGAAAGAGTTTCGCGCCGACGAGGCCGTCTGGCTCTATCGCGGCGAAGACACGCAGGCGTTAGTGCTCGCGCGTCACGAGCGCGACGGCGAACTGCGCCTGCGCTACGTGCCCGTCGCAAATTTGCATCAAGAACCCGGCGGCGTGATCCGCTGCGAACGCGCCGCGTGGCGCGCGGAACTCCCCCTCAAGATGTGGGAAGACGCCAAGCTCTCCGTGCCTCCCGGCGAGCGGCGCGAAGACTGGCTCGACCGCTGGCACACCGATCTCGAATGGTTGCGCGCGCTGCATTTGACGACCTATTCAAATGGTCTCGTCGGCCTACAGGAACACTTCGGGCGGCACGCGACCCCGGCCACGGAGGCGGACGTGCCCGGCCTCTCGACGGACGAAAAACTCATACGCCGTTTTCGCCGCCGCCAACGCCTGCTCGTCGAAACGGACATGCTCGTCCTTGCCAACGATCATTGGAACTTCGACGTGCGCGGCTTCAACCCCGGCGGCAACCACGGCTCTTTCTTCCGCGTCTCCACGCATGCGACCCTGATGCTCGCGGGCGGCGCGGCCACGGGCATCCCCCGCGCATTGGTCGTTCGCGAGCCGTATGATAGTTTGAGCTTCGTGCCGACAATCTTAGCCCTGACGAACCAACTGCCGACCGCGCAAATTTCGCCCGTGAAATACGGCGACCGGCCGCGCCCCTATCCCGGTCGCATCATCAACGAATTGTTCGACCCGCAACAGAAACTTCCGGCGCGTCCCGCAGAAGGCGCGGCGGCGGCGACGACAACGGGCACGAGAACCAAAGCGGAGGTCTCGCCTTGATCTCGCTCGAAGAAAAAGCCGGAGGCGACGCCGTGTTGGCCGCGGGCGAAGCGACGAGCGAAGGCGAAGATCAGGTCGCCGGGGGTAAACGACGCCGCCGCGTTGTGGGCGTGCAACTCGTGGCCTTCGCGTTCGGCCTCGCGCTGCTCGTCTACGTCGTCAAACGCGTCGGCGTGCAGTCGATCTTCGACACGCTCGCGCGCATCGGCCTCGGCTTCTTCGTCCTGCTCGGCATCAGCGGCGCGCGCCATTTCTTGCGCGCCATCCCGATGTATGTGGCCGTGCCGCCCGGCCACAGGCATTTCAATCTCTGGCAGGCGTTCACCACGCGCCTGAGCGGCGAAGCGATCTCGTTTCTCACTTTCACCGGGCCGATTCTCGGCGAGGCGACGAAGGCCGCACTCCTGCGCAAGCGCGTCCCGCTCGTCATGGGCGTGCAGGCGCTCGTCGTCGACAATCTGCTCTACAATCTCTCGGTCGCACTCTTTATCCTGAGCGGCGCGTGCGTCATGCTCGCGTCCTACAACTTGCCCGACGCCGCGCACTACGCGCTGCTGCTTATCGCCACCAGCGCGATGCTCACGCTCGTCGTCGTGGGACTGGCCGCCTCGCGCCGCGTGATGCCTCTGACTTGGGTTCTCGAACGACTCGCGGCGCGCGGATTCCAGCCGCGCGCGCTCGCCAAACGACGCGCGCACATCAACGAACTCGAATCCAACGTCTACGAGTTTTACCATCACCGTCGCGGCTCGTTCTTCCTCATCGTCGCCTTCGACCTCGCCGCCCACGCGTCGAGCGTCCTCGAAGTTTACTTGACGTTGCGCATGCTCGGCTTTCGCCCCGGCTTCGACGCGCCTTACGTCATCGAGTCTCTGACGAAGGTGATCAACTTCGTGTTCGGCTTCGTGCCTGCGACCATCGGCGTCTACGAAGGCGGCACGGAAGTCGTCCTGCGCACGCTCGGTTTCGCCACGGCGACGGGCATCACGCTCGCCATCGTGCGCAAGGCCGGAATGATCTTCTGGACGGGCATCGGCCTCGCCATGCTCGCCACCGGCACTGTCCCGGCGGCCACGCGCCGCCTCATCGAACGCCACCCGCGTTTACTAAAAGCCATGGATAATCTCGTTCTCTCAAACATTGCACACCGCCCGGCGCGCACGCTGGTGAGCGTCTTAGGCATCGCTGTCGGCGTGTTGCTCGTCGTCTTTACGGTCGGTCTGGCGCATGGTGTTTTGCGCGAGCGCGGGCGGCGCGAGGCGGGCGTGGGCGCGGAGATCATGCTGCGCGCTTCGGGCACGGTCGGCCTGAGCGGGTCGCAGCCGTTCGCCATGCCCGTCGCGCACGCGGGCGAGGTGGCGCGCGTCGAGGGCGTGCGCGCCGCCGTGCCGCTCGGCCAGACCACCGCCAGCAGCGACAGCGGCTTCGGCGTCCGTCTCATCGACGGGGTTGATTTCGACTCCTACTTACAACTCGCCGGGGTGCGAATGATCGAAGGCTCGCCGCTCCCCCAAAGCGGCGACGTGGCGATTGTGGATGCCATCTGGATCGAACAACGCAAAGCGCACGTCGGCGACACGCTCGATCTCTACGACCGCCCGTTTCGCATCGTCGGCATGTACGAACCGCCCGGCGGCGCGCGCATCAAAATTCCGCTCGCCACGATGCAGGAGCAGGTGGGAAGCCCCGCGAGTTGCACGAGCATTCTCGTCGCCGCCGCAAACCCGGCCGAGCAAGACGCCTTGGCCGAGCGCATCCATCAGGCGTTTCCCGAAGATCAGATCATCTTCACGCGCGACCTGCCGGAACTCTACGCGACGGGCGTGCCCGCGCTGAACGTCTTTATCAGCGTCGTCGTCGCCATCGCCGCGGCGATCAGCATGCTCGTCATCCTGCTCGCCATGTACACGACCGTCACGGAGCGCACGCGCCAGATCGGCATCCTCAAGTCGCTCGGCATGTCGAACACGATGATCGCGTGGGTGATCGAGCAGGAGGCGTTGTTGGTGAGCATCCTCGGCGTCGTGCTCGGACTCGTGCTGACCTTCGCGGCGCGTTTTGCGCTCATGCGCCTCAGCAATCTGAGCGTCGAGATCGAGCCGCGTTGGGTTTTGATTTCGCTGCTGATCGGCGTGGTGGGCGGCAGCATCGGCGCGCTCTACCCCGCCCTGCGCGCCGCGCGGCAGGATGCCGTGGACGCGCTCAGCTACGAATAACTGCCGCGCCGAATCTTTAGTCTCGATTAGAAAAACTTCGGCCGTCGTCTTGCAACAAGACGACGGCCGAAGTTTTTCTGACCCCTACGGCTATATCAGTTTTACCGCGCGCTATTTGCGCGCTAACTCGCGTGTGGCGCGCGCCATGAAGCTCTCCACATCGGCCAGCGTGCGCGGGAGCGCGGCCGACAGGTTGCGATGGCCGCTCGTCGTGATGACCACGTCGTCTTCGATGCGGACGCCGATGCCTTTGTACTTCTCGAACGCCGGGCGCACGGCCTCCGCAAATTTCCGGTTCTCTTCCGTCTTCGGCAAATTGTCGAGCGCGTCCGGACGGATGTAGATGCCGGGTTCGATGGTGAAGACCATGCCGGGTTCAAACGACGTGTTGAGCGCGCCCACGTCGTGGACGTTCATGCCGAGCCAGTGCGACGTGCCGTGCATGAACCAGCGGCCGTACTGGAACGAGTTGCGATCCGTGATGAGTCCGAGACGAAGCAGCGCGTCTTTGATCGCTTCGACGGAAGCGCGGTTCACGTCCGCGAACGTACCGCCCGGCCGGGCGACGGCCATGGCTGCCTCTTGCGCCGCCAGCACCGCGTTGTAGATGTCGGCCTGCGCCGCCGTGAACTTGCCGCCGACGGGGAATGTCCGCGTCACGTCCGCCGTGTAATGCCCGTACTCCGCGCCCACGTCCATCAGCAACAGGTCGCTCTGGCCGACAGCCCCTTCCGACTCCACGTAATGCAGCGTCGTCGCGTTCGGGCCGCAGCCGACGATTGACGGGTAGCCCCAGTTGTCCGCGTGCCGCCGCTTGAAGGTGTAATCAACTTCGGCCTCGACTTCATACTCCCACTTGGAGCGCGCGGCCACGGCCATCGCGCGACCCAGAGCCTCGGTCGTGATGTCCACGGCGTGCTGCAAGAGTTGCAACTCCGACGGCGACTTGCGCAGGCGCATCTCCGTGAAGATCGGCCACGCATCGCGCAACGTCAGCCCGCTCGACGACTGCGCCCAGCGCGACGCGAACGCCTGCTCCTGCCTGAACTCGCGGCTCTCGCCCTCGCCGCCCGGAATCAACAAGTAGAGCGTCCCGCTCTTTTGCGCCATCGCGCCAAACAACGTCTCGTAACCGCCCGCGTTCTGCGGCGCGGCCGGGGCGGTAATCTGCGCCGCGCTGATCGCCACTGCCGCCGTGGGGGTCGGGGTGGGAGCGGGCGTCGTCACGCTCGACAACAAGACCGACTCGTCTTTCGGCCGGTAAGCACGGCGCGAGCGGATCGCGCGCATGAACGGTTCAAACTCGGAGGCCTCCCAAATCTCTCCGATGCCGGAAATCGCTTGCGCCTCCTGTGGACTGTACATGTGTCCCGTCCAAGTCTCGGCCGCGGGGTTGCGGCGCGGGATAAAGAGAATCTCGCGCGTCGTGGCATGGCCGGGGACGAGCACGAGCGTCGCGCGTTGCTGCGCGAGTCCGGTCAGGTAATAGAGGTTGTTCTCTTGCCGGAATTCGTAATCGACGTCGTTCGCGTAGACGCGCGCCTCGCCGCTAAAGAGCACGAGCAGCGATTGCTTTCCGATCTCATTCGCCACGCGAGCGCGCCGCGCGGCAAGTTCCGCCACACGCGCCTGCGCATCGAAGACCGGCGCGGGCGGCGTCACGCGGATCGCGGCGGCGGGCGCACCTGCCACAGTGTTCTGCGAACTGACCGGCCTGACGCCCGCGCCCGTCAAGGCCAGTACGAACAGCATCGTCAACAAACTAAAACTGACACGCATTTTGTACATGAACTCAAACCTCATTTAACCCGAAACCTATTCCAAAAATCACTAACGTTCTTCCTTTGCGCCTTTGCGCCTTTGCGTGAGGTTATGCTTTGTTAGGTTTCCGTCTCACGCAAAGGCGCAAAGGCGCAAAGAGAAGACTTTCGACTTGCAACCAACGCCCGCGAGCCGTCTCCGGCTTATCAAACGTCGCATATCTTTCAATAACCGACGGCCGCGCCTTCGTTCCGCGAGTCGCTCGCGCCGAGCCGCACGCCGGTCTTCTCTTCGATCATGATGCCGTGCGCGTCGCCCATGTAGCGCGGGCGTGCGACGAGCGTGTGCCCGCGCGCCGTGAGCGCGCGTTGCGTGTCGGCCGAGAGGCCGTATGGCTCGTGGACGATCTGGTCGGGCAGCCATTGATGATGAATGCGCGGCGAGTCAATCGCCTCTTGGATGTCCATGTCGTGATCCACGATATTGATGATCGCTTGCAGCACGGTGTTGATGATGGTCGGGCCTCCGGGCGTGCCGATGGTGAACCAGAGCGTGCCGTCTTTACGCAGGACGAAGGTGGGGGTCATCGCCGACAACGGACGCTTGCGCGGCGCGACCGCGTTGCGCTCGCCCTGAATCAGCCCGAAGGCGTTCGGCGTGCCGGGCTTCGCGGCGAAGTCGTCCATCTCGTTATTCAACAGGATGCCCGTCCCGCGCGCCGTGACGCCCGAGCCGAAGCCGAGATTCAAAGTGTAAGTGTTCGACACGGCGTTGCCCTCGGCGTCAACCACAGTGAAGTGCGTCGTCTCCTCCGACTCGTAACCCACCGGTTGTCCCGCGCGCACCTCCGCGCTCGTCGAAGCGCGTTCGAGATTGATGCCCGCGCGTAGTCGCTCGGCATACTTCTTATCGATCAGTCCTTCGACGGGGACTTTGACGAAATCCGCATCGCCCATGTACTCGGCGCGGTCTGCGAACGCGCGCCGCATCGCTTCCGTCACGAGATGATATTTCTCCGACGAAGCCCAGTTCATGGCGCGCAGATCGTAACCTTCGAGGATGTTGAGCATCTCGATGAGCACCGCCCCGCCGGAAGACGGCGGCGGCATCGAGATCACCCCGTAACCACGGTAAGTCGAGCGCAGGGGCACGCGCTCCTTCGCCTCGTAGCCGCGCAAATCCGCGAGCGTGATCAAACCCTTGTTGCGCTGCATGTCTGCGGCGATGAGGCGCGCCGTCTCGCCTTCGTAGAACTCGCGCGCCCCGCCGCGTTGCAAACGCGCGAAGGTCGCCGCAAGTTCCGGCTGGCGCAGCGTGTCGCCTTCGTTGAAGTAGCGACCGCCGTTCAGGAAGATGCGCTTGCTGTCGGCGTAGCGTCCGAGCAGTTCTTCGCTGCCGCGCAGAGAGCGTGCGAAGAGATGGCTGACCGTGAAACCGTCGGCCGCCAGACGCCGCGCCGGTTCGGCCAACTGCGCCCACGTCAAACGCCCCGACCCGTATTTTCTGAGCGCGAGTTCCATCCCCGCGACCGTGCCGGGAACGCCCGCCGCGCGGTAGCCGACGGTGGACGAGCCTTCGCCTTCGATCAAATTACCCTGCGCGTCCAGATAGACGTTGCGCGTCGCCGCCTGCGGAGCCATCTCTCGGTAATCAATCGCAGTCGTGCGCCCGTCGCGCAGGCGGATCAACATGAACCCGCCGCCGCCGAGGTTTCCCGCCGCCGGGTAGGTCACGGCGAGCGCGAAGGCCACGGCGATGGCCGCGTCCACGGCGTTTCCGCCGCGCTTCAAAATGTCCACGCCCACTTCGGACGCGAGTTTATTTGTCGAGGCGACCATCCCGCGCGCCGCGCGCACCGGCTCGCGAGAGGCCGCAACCGCGACACCGGGACGCGCCGTGCCCGGCCGCAACTGCGACAGAGGCGCGTTGACGAACAGAAATGCGAGTAGCAAAAAGACTGCGCTGCGACGTGCGGACATGAATCTCGATCCTCTCTGGTGGCGTGTGAAAATCACTTCAGCTTCAACTCCATAAAAAGCGTCCCGGCGACCGGGTTGTAGCGATAAGGCTCGACGGGGCGAAAGCCGAGCGAAGCGTAGAGCGCGATGGCTTCACGCATCGTCGGGAGCGTGTCGAGCAGCATGCGTTCGTAACCGAGCGTGCGCCCGCGTGCGATGATGGCCTCGGCCAGCGTCTGCCCCAGACGCCGCCCGCGAAACTGCCGCCTCACGTAGAGACGCTTCATCTCGCAGACGCCCTCCGCGAATTTCCGCAAGGCCACGCAGCCTGCGACCGCCGCCGCCGTATCGTCTCCGTCCGAGGCTAACAGCAAACAACCATCCGGCGGTGCATAATCGCCCGGCAAATGTTTGACCTCTTCGGCGAAATTTTGAAAACCCAGATCGACGCCGAGCGACGCCGCATACTCTCCGAAAAGTTCGCGCGCCAGTTCAAACTCCCCGCGCGATGTCGCCTCGACGATTCGCATAGACTACCTTCCGCAACAGGCAACCGGCGCAGACGATCTTTCGCAACCGACGCTCAAACAACTTTTCACGCTCAAACAACTCTCTCCATGCTCAAGCGACTTTCACGCGCGGACGGCGCGACGCTCTCTCCACGCTCACAGGGTGATGAGCAGACCGGCCAACAACGCGCCGCGCCGCGCGATGTCGCCACGGTTGATGTGTTCGTGCGCCGCGTGCGCGCCGTCGCCTTCGATTCCTAACCCGTCGAGGACGGTTGCGCCGACCGCCGCCGCGAAGTTGCCGTCGGACGCGCCGCCGACGCTCGCCTCGCCCAATTCAAACTCCAAACTCGAAGCGATGCGCCGCGCATGCTCGTAGAGCGCGACGACCGCCTCGCTTCTTTCGAGCGGCGGGCGGTTGATGCCGCCCTCCACCGAGAGGCGGACGCGTTCGTCGAACGGGCGCAAATTCAAGATCGTCTCTTCAATCCGCAACGCGTCGCCCATCGTGCTGAAACGCACGTCAACTTCCGTCTGCGCTTCGGCCGCGACGACGTTGGCGCGCGTCCCGCCCGACACGACGCCCGCGTTGACGGTCACGCCGCGCGCCGCATCCACGAGCGCGTGAAGCCGCTCGATCTGTCGCGCGATCTCAAGAATCGCGCTCGCGCCCTTCTCCGGGTCAAGCCCCGCGTGCGCGGCGCGTCCCTCGGCGCGCACCGTGTAAGAACCCGTGCCCTTGCGCGCCGTCTTTGCGCGCCCGCCCGGCGCGGAGGGTTCAAAGACGAGCACGTGCGCCGCGCGCCGCGCCTCCGCTTCCACGAGCGCGCGGCCGCTCTGGCTTCCCACCTCTTCGTCGCACGTGAGCAGAATGACGACCGGTTTCTTCGGGCGCATGTCGAGCGTCGCGCAGGCGCGCAGAGATTCGAGCGCGAGCGCGCAATTGGCTTTCATGTCGAAGATGCCGGGAGCGTAGATACGCCCGTCTGCTTCTTCGCGCCACGGCCGCGCGCCGAGCGAGCCGCGCGGGTGAACCGTGTCCGTGTGCCCCAGAATCAGCGTCGCCTGCGCGTCAGCGTCGCCTCCGCCGAAGGCGCGTATCCGCAGGTGCGCTCCGTACACCGTGTCGGACTCAAGCGTGACCTCCGTTTCGACTCCGAGGTTTCGCGCGGCCTCCGCCAGCAGCGAGACGACCGCGGCGTTGCCTTCCAGATCACCGGACGGAGATTCGATTTCGACCAGCGCGCGCACGAACGACAACAGTTCGCCCTCGCGCCCCGCAAAATATTCCCTGAGCGCGTGCGCCTCACTCTGTTTCAACTCAGACGCCATATTCTCTCGTCGGCCTTCCCCGTTCTAACCTCTCCGCCCCGCCGCGTTCAATCCGCCGTGTAACTCTCTTTCCTGACCGTCAGGCTGTCGATCCTTTGCTGTTTGATCTCGAAGCCGATGCCGGGCGCTGTCGGAGCAGCGATTGTGCCGCGCGACGAGACGATGACGGGCGGCTCGATGATCTCCTCTTCCCAGTAGCGCGCGCTCGCAGAGACATCGCCGGGCAGCGTGAAGCCCGCGAGCGTCGCCATCGCAATGTTGTGCGCGCGCCCTATTCCTGACTCCAACATGCCGCCACACCACACCGGCACATTCCGCTCGCGACACACGCGCTCGACCCTTTGCGCTTCGCCGTGGCCGCCGACGCGCCCGAGTTTGACGTTGACTATGCGACACGCGCCCAACTCGATGGCCTTGCGCGCGTCCTCGCTCGAACGAATCGACTCGTCCAGACAGACGGGCGTTTCGATCTGTTCCTGCAAACGCGCGTGGTCAAACATATCGTCGTAGGCCAACGGCTGCTCGACCATCATCAGTTTGTACTCGTCCATCTGCCTGAACAGCGGCGCGTCGTCGAGCGTGTAGGCCGAGTTGGCGTCGACCATCAACTGGATGCCGGGAAACTCTGCGCGCACGCGTTCGACTATGCCCTTGTCCCAACCCGGCTTGATCTTGATCTTGATACGCTGGTAGCCCGCGTCCAACTCGCGCCCGATCTTATCCATCAATGCTTCGGGCGTGTCCTGTATGCCGATGGAGACGCCGCACGCGATCTCCGCGCGCTCGCCGCCGAGCAAACGCCAGAGCGGCATACCGGCGCGCCGCGCTTCGATGTCCCAGCAGGCCGTCTCGATGGCGGCCTTCGCCATGCGATGGCCGCGCACCGGGCGCATCAAAGATGACACCGCCGCCGCGCTTTCGACCCCGCGCCCGACCGTCATCGGCGCGAGATATTGTTTGATCACAGACCACGCGCTCTCCGTCCACTCTTCGCTGTAGAAAGGCCCTTCTCCGGCGGTGCATTCGCCCCAACCTTCCGTGCCTTCCGTATCGACGACGCGCACGAGCAGGATTCTGCGCTCGGTGGTGCGCCCGAAACTGGTCTCGAAAAAATGTATGAGCGGCAGGCGAATTTCACGCAGTTCGATTGATGCGATCTTCACACGGGGACTCCTTCGTTGCGCCATTATGGACAAATTCGCCTGCCTTTGCCAACACGTGCGGGCGAAAAGAAAAAGACGGCCGCGAAGTTGGCCGTCTACATAATTCTTGTTACTCCCGCAAATTCCTATCGACTTCCCTATTAGGGCATTCTTCCGATGGGTAATCCCGGCGCGTTCATTTTCGTCTGAATATAAATCACGTTATCCGCGCCATGATAGAAACGAAGCCTGACTTCATGCCCCTCTGTTTTCGGCTCAACCCGAATGTAGCCCGCCGCAAGAAGATTCCTTAAATCTAGGTTGAAAATACCAAATGAGATGAATAGGGTCATCGGGACTTCTTTTCCAAGATAGACGCAATTTCATCGGACTAGAATTCAAGTTGACTTTACCGTGATGCTGCCTCCCGCTTTTATCATTGCCAGTCCAATCACGATCTATTCCCGACACTTCCGAATTCTTCAGCCTTTGGGCGAGATGATCTAGACTTGAAGGCGGGTATGATTTGTCGGCCATAAATCCCCTCCGCTTTACATACGACGCGACAGCGGCACAACAATCCCTTCACTATTTCATATTCTAAGCCGAGACTTGATCGGAGGTGATGTCCGGCCCCAAGTTCTCCGTCGTCGTGGTGTCTTCCCCGGCGAGCGCGGCGTGGAGGGTGTGCCACGAGAGGCTCGCGCATTTGACGCGCGCGGGAAACTCGCGCACGCCCGCGAAGATCGTCAGGCGTCCGAGATTATTCGGCGTTGCTTCTTCGTCGAGTTCGCCCGTCACCATCCGGTGAAACTCGTCGAAGAGCGTCTCGACTTCCTCGCGCGTCTTGCCCTTCACGCTCTGCGTCATCATGCTCGCCGACGCCTTCGAGATGGCACAGCCCGAACCTTCAAAGCTCACGTCCGCAATGCGGTCGTCTTCGAGTTGCATGTAGACGGTCAGTTGGTCGCCGCAGAGCGGGTTGAAACCGTCGGCGTGCCGGTTGGCCGTCTCCAACTTTCGGAAGTTGCGCGGCTTCTTGTTATGGTCAAGGATGACCTGCTGGTAGAGTTCGCTCAGTTCCGACACTTTAACTAAACACCTCGATCACTTTCTGCACCGCCGACGCGAGCGTGTCGATCTCTTCCTTCGTGTTGTAGAAAGCGAAGGAGGCACGCGCCGTCGCAGGGACATTGAAACGCTTCATCACCGGCTGCGCGCAGTGATGACCGGCGCGGATGGCGATGCCTTCCTGATCCAGAATCGTTCCCACATCGTGCGGGTGCACGTCTTCGATGATGAACGAAAGCGCGCCCACCTTCTCGCGCGCCGTGCCGATGATGCAGACGCCTTCGATCCCTGAGAGCTTTTCGGTCGCGTAGGCGAGCAACTCGTGTTCGTAAGCGTGTGCGGCGGCGCGGTCGAGATTGTTCAAATAATCAATCGCCGCGCCGAGTCCGATCTGCGAGGCGATGGCGGGCGTGCCCGCTTCAAACTTGTTCGGCAGCCCCGCGTAAGTGGTCTTTTCAAACGTGACGGTGCGGATCATGTCGCCGCCGCCGAGGAAAGGGTTCATCCGCTCCAGCAGTTCGGCCTTGCCGTAGACGACGCCGCTGCCCGTCGGCGCAAACATCTTGTGGCCGGAGATGATGTAGAAATCGGCGTCCAAATCCTGCACGTCGATGGACAGGTGCGGCGCGCCCTGCGCCCCGTCCACGAGCACGGGCACGCCCTGTTTGTGCGCGCGCGCGACGATCTCTTTGACGGGGTTGATCGTGCCGAGCGCGTTCGAGACGTGCATCACGGCGACGAGTTTCGTCCGCTCGTTCAACAACGCCTCATACTCGTCGAGCAAAAGTTCGCCCGCGTCGTTCATCGGAATAACGCGCAAGGTCGCGCCCTTCTCTTCGCAGAGCATCTGCCACGGGACGATGTTCGCGTGATGCTCCATCGCCGACACAATAATCTCGTCGCCCGCGCCCACGAACTTGCGCCCGTAGCCGTGCATGACGAGGTTGATGCCCTCCGTGCAACCGCGCACGAAGATACACTCGCGTGATTCGCGCGCGTTGATGAAGCGGCGCACCTTCTCGCGCGCGCCTTCGTAGGCGGTCGTCGCGCGCTGGCTCAAATAATGCACGCCGCGATGGATGTTGGAATGCTCTTCTCGCAGGTAACGACCGCCGCGATCAATCACGACCTGCGGCACTTGCGAAGAGGCCGCGTTGTCTAGATAGACGAGCGGCTTGCCGTTGACCGTTTGACCGAGTACCGGAAAATCTTCGCGCACGCGCGCCACGTCCCACGTCGCCGCGTTCCCCGCTTGTCTCTCACCCGACATAGATGTCTCTGTTGCAATCATAGAATTTCCATTAGTTTCAAGTTTCAGGTTTCAAGTTTCAAGTTAAAGAACAAAGTGCTTTTCAGACCTGAAACTTGAAACTTGAAACCTGAAACTATTATTCATACTTCGAGCCGCGCGTGCAGGCGGTTTAGAATCGCTTCGTCCAACTGCCGCTTGATCGACTCGATCTTGATCTTCTCGACCAACTCTTCCGCAAACCCGTAGGTCAGCAGATTGCGCGCGAGGTCTGTGTGCAGACCACGGCTGACGAGATAGAACAACTCTTCTTCTTCGAGTTGCCCCACGGTCGCCCCGTGCGCGCACTTCACGTCGTCGGCGTAAATCTCCAACTGCGGCTTGGTGTCAACGCGCGCCTCGTTCGAGAGCAGGAGGTTCTTGTTCGACTGCTGCGCGTCCGTCTGCTGCGCGTCGCGGTGGACAAACACCTTGCCGTTGAAGACGGCGCGCGATTTGCCGTCGAGGATGCCTTTGTAAAGTTGATGGCTGGTGCAGTGTGGGCTGGAGTGATCGATCAGCGAATGCGTGTCGGCGTGCTGCCCCGTGCCGACGAGGTAGAGACCGTCAACCCAACACTCCGCGCCTTCATGCGCGAGCCGGACGCCGATGCCGTGGCGCGAAAGCTGCGCGCCGAGCGTGATGGTCGTCAGATCATAGACGCCGCTTCGTTCGAGTTGCGCATTCGTCGAGGCGATGTGAAACGCCGTTTCGCTCTCGCGCTGAACTTTGTAATGCGTCACGCGCGCGTTCTCGCCGACGAAGACTTCGACCACGGCGTTCGTAAAAGAGCGCGTCTCGCCCGCCGACGCATAACTCTCGATGATCGTCGCCGCGCTTTCGCGTTCGGAGACGACCAGCACGCGTGGGAAAGCCGCCGTCGCTGCCACTGCTTGCGCCGCCGGGGCGGAGAGAAACAGCAGTTGGATCGGTTGTGTCGCCTGCGCGCCTTTGGGCAGGTAGACGAGCGCGCCTTCGCGCAGGAACGCGGCGTTGAGGGCGTTGAAGCCGTCGATCTCCGGGTCGCTCGGTCGCGCGAGATACGAGCGCAGGACGGATTCGTGCTCGCCCGCAAAGGCTTGCGCGAAATCCGCGACGACCACGCCCGCAGGCAAATTTTCGGTCGCGGAAAACTCCGCGCGGTAAATCCCGTTGACGAAGACCAGACGGCTCGACGCTTCGGGGGCGAGAAAAGCAGCCACTTCAGCCGCGCTCAACTCCGTGCGCTCATCTTCGCGCGCGCCCGGCATGAACGCGCCCTTCACGATTGCGCCGGTGTTCGTGTACTTCCAGTCTTCAACGTCCGTCGTCGGAAAGCCGACGCGCTCGAAACGATCCATCGCCGTCTCGCGCAGGCGCAACACCCACGCGGGCAAGGCGCGCTCGTCGGCCGACTGCATCGCGTCGAACGCAGCCCTGTAAGAACTCTTCTCTGTCGTCGCTTGTACCATCATCCTCTTGGAAACTTTCTCGCCGTCGATCTTTTAACCTCGCGTTACGCGCCGACCGCGGACGGTTGACCTGCGGCCACCTCGTCTTTGATCCAATCGTAGCCCTTCTCTTCGAGCGCGAGCGCAAGCTCTTTGCCGCCGGAGCGCACGATGCGCCCCTTGTAGAGCACATGCACGTAATCGGGCACGATGTAGTTGAGCAGGCGTTGATAGTGCGTGACGAGCACGATGGCGTTGTCGGCGTGGCGCAGTTTGTTGACGCCTTCGGAGACGATGCGAAGCGCGTCGATGTCGAGGCCGGAATCGGTCTCGTCGAGCACGGCGAGCTTCGGTTCGAGCACGGCCATCTGCAAAATCTCGTTGCGCTTCTTCTCGCCGCCGGAGAAGCCTTCGTTGACCGAGCGCGACATGAGCGCGGCGTCCATCTCCACGATCTTCGCGCGCTCTTTCAACAGGTCTTTGAACTCAAGCGGGTCGAGTTCCTCTTCGCCGAGGTGCTTGCGCTTTTCGTTGTAGGCGAGCCGCAGGAATTGCGCGTTCGACACGCCGGGAATTTCCACAGGGTATTGAAAGGCAAGGAAAACGCCTTCGCGGGCGCGCTCGTCGGGTTCGAGTTCGAGCAGATTTTTTCCGTCGAACAAAACCTCGCCGCCCGTTACTTCGTAGGACGGATGCCCCGCCAGCACCTTCGCCAGCGTTGACTTCCCCGAGCCGTTCGGCCCCATGATGGCATGCACTTCGCCCCGCTTCACCGTCAGGCTCACGCCCCGCAGGATGTCCTTGCCCTCGACCCTCGCATGTAAGTCACGAATCTCTAACACTATGCTCTCCTTCGGAGAGCCGTAAATCGTGAATCGTAAATCGTGAATAGAAACTGCTTTCCTCTATTTACGATTTACGATTCACGATTTACGGCCTTAAATTATCCCACACTGCCTTCCAGTTTCATGCCGAGCAGGCGTTGCGCTTCGACGGCAAACTCCATCGGGAGTTCGCGGAACACGTCCTTGCAGAAACCGTTGATGATGAGCGAGACGGCGTCCTCTTGCGAGATGCCGCGCTGGCGCAGGTAGAACAACTGCTCCTCGCTGATGCGCGAAGTGGTCGCCTCGTGCTCGACCTTCGCCGTGTTGTTCGACACCTCGATGTAAGGGAACGTGTTCGCGCCGCACTTGTCGCCGATCAGGAGCGAGTCGCATTGCGTGTAGTTGCGCGCGCCCTCAGCCCCGGCCAGCACTTTGACGAGACCGCGATAACTGTTGTTCGACTTGCCCGCCGAGATGCCTTTGGAGACGATGTTCGAGCGCGTGTTCTTGCCGATGTGGATCATCTTCGTGCCCGTGTCGGCCTGCTGCGCGTGGTTCGTCAGCGCGACGGAATAAAACTCGCCGATGGAGTTGTCGCCCTGCAAGATGCACGAAGGGTATTTCCAAGTGATGGCCGAGCCGGTCTCAACCTGCGTCCAAGAGATTTTCGAGTTGCGACCGCGACACGCGCCGCGCTTCGTGACGAAATTGTAAATGCCGCCCTTGCCCTCTTCGTCGCCCGCGTACCAGTTCTGCACGGTCGAATACTTGATCTCGGCGTCGTCCAAGGCGACGAGTTCGACGACCGCCGCGTGCAGTTGGTTCTTGTCGAACTTCGGCGCGGTGCAGCCTTCGAGATAAGAGACGTGCGAGTTCTCTTCCGCGATGATTAGGGTGCGCTCGAATTGGCCGGACTCCGAATTGTTGATGCGGAAATAAGTGGACAACTCCATCGGGCAGCGCACGCCCTTCGGGATGAAGACGAACGAACCGTCGGTGAAGACCGCGCTGTTCAGGGCTGCGAAATAATTGTCGTTCGTCGGCACAACCGTGCCGAGATATTTCTTGATGAGTTCCGGGTATTCGTGTACCGCCTCCGAGAACGAACAGAAGATGACGCCGTGCTTTTTGAGCTTCTCTTTGTAAGTCGTCGCCACGGAGACCGAATCGAAAACCGCATCAACCGCCACGCCCGCCAGTTGCTTCTGCTCGGTCAGAGGAATGCCGAGTTTCTCGAACGTCTTGATCAACTCGGGGTCAACTTCGTCCATGCTCGCCAACGTGGGCTTCTGCTTGGGCGCGCTGTAATAGATGATGTCCTGATAATCAACCTTCGGATAGGTGATGTTCGGCCAGTGCTGCGGCTCTTCCATCTTCAGCCAGTTGCGATAGGCTTTGAGACGAAATTCGAGCATGAACTCCGGCTCGTTCTTCTTCTCCGAAATGAGCCGGATCGTGTCTTCGCTGAGGCCGCGCGGGATCATGTCCGATTCGATGTCGGTCACGAAACCGTACTTGTATTCTTTGTTGGTCAGTAATTCGATTGAACTCATCTTTGTCTCTTCTTCAACCCTTAAGCCTGAAATCTATTCCGACCGAGTTTCTTCCCGATCCTTCACGCACGTTTATGCGTCGTCTGCTGCGACAGCGAACTTATCTGGTGCAAGGTCGTCTCCACGTTCGACTCCGTGCCCAAAAGCTGCGCCAGCGTAATGCTCGCCATCGCCCGCCGCACCACGTCGTGCAAGCCGACGATCACGGGACGAATGCCGCAGTTGCCCGTGTGGACGCAGGCGTCGAGCACGCCCGTGTAGCTGTTGCAATGGCTCGCCAGCACGTCCTCGTCGAGCACCTTGATGATTTCGTCCAAGTGAATCTCGGAAGCCGCGCGCGCCAGACGATAGCCGCCCTTTGTGCCGCGAATCGAAGTCACCAGCCCGGCCTTGTTCAAAATCCAGAGCAACTTGCCTGCGTTCGCCACCGAAATGCCCTCGCGCTCGGCGATCTGCGTGAGCGTCAAATATTCGCCCTCGCCAAGCGGCGCGAGTTGCAAAAGGCAGCGCAGTCCATATTCTTCCTGTGCGGAGACTTTCATGTAAACCGCTCCAAGATCAACAATTACCAAGTTACTGGAGAGATTATACGGATACCTTACTTTTTAGTCAAGATTAGACGGACGGCCGCTCGCGCCCCTCCTACGGCCGCCTTGAGAAGATTGACCGCCCCTCTGGCTGGCGTTACAATCGCACGCGCTCGACGCGTTCATCTGTCATTGTCAACTTGATCCCCGACCCCCGAACGACGGCTGCCGCCACCCCCATGTCTATTTTCAAAAACCTTTCCTTCGCGCCCTATCTCCTGCGTCGCTGGTACTGGGTGTTCACCATTCTTTTGACGCTCGCCATCTGGGGTTTGCTCGCCTTCGCCCTCAAGCCCGTCGAAGACCGCGCCGGGACATACGCGACGCGTCCCTACGGCTACATGACCGGCATGGAAGACTCCGCGCTCGACGTGTTGTTCCAACTGCGCGACGTGCGCCAGCCGGAATTGCGCGGGCGGGGCTTGAGCGAGCCGATCACGCTCATCGAGGTTGACGAGGAATCGATCAAAGAGTCGAATGTGCGTCTACAAAAGTGGCCGCGCAGTTGGTACGCCCGCTTGATCGACCGTGCTGCCGAGGGCGGCGCGAACACGGTGGGGCTTGATGTCTATTTGAGCGAAGCGGGCGGCATCTCGGCCGAGGACAGAGAGGCGGATCGGAAGATGGCCGAATCGCTGGCGAACGCCGGGAACGTCGTGCTCGCGCAGAAGCTCGAAGCGGGCGGGTCGTCCTCGATCAAACCGCTGCCGATGTTCGCAGACAACGCCTACCTCGTCGGCTTCGTAGACCTCCCGCATGAAAGCGACCGCTTCGTGCGCATCGCACAACTCTCGCGCGTCGCGTCGAAGCCCGATGGCACGGTCGAGGAGCAGTTCAGTTTCGCCACACAGATCGCGCGCGGTTTCACCGAACAGCCGCTCGAAGCCATCCCCGGCCAGAACAAAGTGACGCTCGGCGACATCACGCTCCCGCTACGCAACGATCTCAACTTACAGGTTGATTTTCGCGGGCGTTCACCGGCCTTCACGCGCGTCTCGGCCAGAGATATTTTGTGCGAGAATTTTCAACGCGACTCCGTGCCGAACCTTAATTGCGCGAATCGCTCGCCGCTCTCGGACGAACTCTTTCGCAACCGCATCGTCCTTATCGGCGCGACCAACAACGACGCGCCCGATCTCTTTACCACTCCCTACTACCTGCCCAAACAAGTGGTGCGCCCGATCCTGCAATTGTTCGACAAGAACCTGCCGACACAGCCGCAGTTGATGCCCGGCATCGAAGTCCACGCCAACATTCTGGCGACCATACTCAAAGGCAAATACCTCGTGCGCCCGTCTTACCGGCGACAGTTGTTGATGTTGCTTTTGCCGCTCGCGCTGGTGGCGGGCGCGATCTTCTGGCTGCGCGCGATGTGGGGATTTCTGGCGACAGTCGTTGTCGCGGCGGCGACGCTCGCGCTCTCTTCTTGGGCGTTCAACGTCCACGGGGTCATCCTCCCGCTGGCGAGCGCGGAACTGGGCATTCTCGGCATGCTCGCGCCTTCGGGTTTCCTGCTGCGCTACGCGCACGAACGCGCGGTGCGCGACGCGACGGAGGCCGAACGCGCGGCCATCATGGACATCTTCTCGAAGTGCGTCTCGCCCGAAGTGGCCGACACGCTCTGGCAACAGCGCGGTGATCTGTCAATCGCGGGCGAGCGGCGCATCGTCACGCTCATCTTCACGGACATACGCGGTTTCACCACCCTCTCCGAATCGGTTGACTCGGCCGTGGTGGTCGAATGGTTGAACGAGTATTTCAGCCGCATGCACCGCATCGTCACATCCTACGGCGGCCACATCAACAAGTTCATCGGCGACGGCCTGATGATCGTCTTCGGCGCGCCCATCGACCGCGGGCAGAAACTCGAAGCGCGCGCGGCCGTGGCGTGCGGGTTGGAGATGCTGGACGAGGTCGGGCGCATCAACGACGAGTGGAAGACCAAAGACCGGCCGGAGATCGCCATCGGCGTCGGCGTGCACACGGGCGAGGCGACGTGCGGCGTGGTGGGCGCGGAAGGCCGACTCGAATACACCATCATCGGCGACACCGTGAACCTCTCGGCGCGGCTCGAATCGACGACCAAAGAGAAGGGCGTCCCGATTCTGATCAGCGACTCGACCGCCGCGCTGCTCGGCATTGATTACGAAACGCAACCGCTCGGCGACGTGAAGGTCAAGGGTAAGAATCAGAGCACGGTGGTTTTCACGGTGAAGAAGAACACGCGGAAGCCGGGCGCGGCTGCGGCCAAAAAGGCCGAATCGCAGGCGACTGTCTGAATGGTTTGCAGAAAGATTTAACGCGCGGGAGGCGGAGAAGAAATCACTTCTCCGCCTCCCGCGCCTTTTCAACTTCGCGTTCTTCGCCGTTAAGTCAACTTCACTTGCGCCACTCGTCGATCAAAGACGCGACCAATCCCGTCCAGCCCGTCTGGTGCGACGCGCCGAGTCCCATGCCGGTATCGCCGTGAAAGTATTCGTAGAAAAGGATGAGGTCGCGCCAGTGCGGGTCGTGCTGAAACTTCTCGTACCAGCCGTGCGCGGGGCGGCGTTCGTTGCCGTCGCGCGTAAAGAGTTTGATGAGGCGGTCGGCGAAGCCATGCGCCATGTCGTTCAGCGTTACGTTCGGCTCGCCCTCGACCGGGCTTTCGATCTCGAACTTCGACCCGTAAGCCTTGCCCACCTTACGCAGCGATTCGATCATCATGAAAGAGGTGGGAAACCAGACGGGGCCGCGCCAGTTGGAATTGCCGCCCTTCAACATCTCGATTGACTCGGCCGGTTCGTAGCCCACCTGCGCGCCGCCGAAGTGGAACGGGTGATGCTCGTGGTACTTCGACAGGCTGCGTAGCCCGTAGTCCGAACGAAATTCCTGTGGATCCCAGATGCGTTGCAAGAGGTGGCGCATCTGCTCCTCGTTGACGATGGCGAGCACGTAGACGCGCTGGTCTTCGTGCTCGACTACTTGGACGCAACTCTGCACGATGTCCTGCCGGTTCTCGATGAACCAGTGCATCTCGCGGTGAAACTGCGTGAAGGGCTTGATCCAGTTCTCTTCCAGACGCTCGATGGCGTAGAGCGGGATGAGGCCGACGAGCGAGCGCACGCGAAACTTGTGGTGCTCGCCGTTCGGATAGCTGAGCACGTCGTAGAAGAACTTGTCCTCTTCGTCCCACAGTTGATAGCCGACGCTGCCCATCTTCTTCATCGCCGCGCCGACGTACACGTAGTGCTGAAAGAACTTCGTGGCGAGCGCTTCGTAGGCCGGATTCTCTTTGGCGAGTTCGAGCGCGATGCGCATGAGGTTGAGACAGAACATGCCCATCCAGCCGGTGGCGTCCGATTGTTCGAGGCTCGCGCCATTGGGCAGTTCGTGGCTGCGGTCGAGGACGGTGATGTTGTCGAGTCCGAGGAAGCCGCCCTCGAAGATGTTGTTGCCTTCGCTGTCAACCTTGTTGACCCACCACGCGAAATTGATCAGCAACTTGTGGAAACACTTTTCGAGGAACAGGCGGTCGGCCTTGCCCGAAGCGATGCGATCCATGTTGTAGATGCGCCACACCGCCCACGCGTGCACGGGCGGGTTGAGATCGGAGAACTCCCACTCGTAGGCCGGAATCTGCCCGTTCGGATGTTGGAACTGCTCGAAGAGCAACAGCCACAGTTGCTCCTTCGCAAACTCCGGGTCAACCAGTGCGAGCGGCACGCAGTGGAAAGCCAAGTCCCACGCGGCAAACCAAGGGTACTCCCACTTGTCCGGCATCGAGAGCACGCGCATGCTCTTGATGTGCATCCAGCGATGGTTGCGTATGCGGCGGCGCGATTCGGGCGGCGGGTGCGCGGGGTTGTCGCCTTCGAACCACGCGCGCACGTCGTAGATGTAAATCTGTTTGCCCCAGAGCATCCCCGCGATTGCTTGCCGCTGCACGCGTCGCTCGTCTTCCGTCGCCTTCGCCGGATGAATCGAATTGTAGAACTCGTCGGCCTCGCTGCGCCGCGCGTCCACGATCTTGTCCACGTCCGCGAGCGGCTGCTGCAACTTCTCATCCGTCAGGCGCAGCTTCAAGACGACCGACCCTGCGGCCGGGACGTTCAACTCGTAATGCAGGCACGCCTTCGTCCCCGCCTCTTCGGGATTGACGCTCGCCTCGCCGTTGATGATGTGGCGGTGGAAACCGTCTTTGACGTAAGGCTTCCGGCTCTGGGCGTGCGCGCCCCAGACGCGTTCAGCGTTCGTCTCGTTGTCGGTGAAAAGCGGGCGGCCGCCAGCATCGCCGTAGAGGTAGCGCGTGCCGAGGCAATACTTGAAGGGCAAGCCCGGCAGCCCGCACGTCGCCTCGTCGGAGGCGACGAGGCTCACGAAGTCCGTGCCGCTCTCTCCGGCACGGATGACGGGTTCTTCCTTCGGCTCAGGCCACCACGACCAGATGTTACGAAACCAGAGGTGCGGCAGCAGGTGAACAACGGCGTCTTCCGCCCCACGGTTGAAGACTTCGATGCGAACGCAGATATCTTCCGGCGTGGCCTTGGCGTATTCGACGAACACGTCGAAGTAGCGGTCGTCGTCAAAGACGCCCGTGTCGAGCAACTCGTATTCGGGGTTGTGGCCGTTGCGCCGCGCGCGGTTCTCCGCGATCAGTTGACTGTAGGGAAACTCGCGTTGCGGATACTTGTACAGGTATTTCATGTACGAGTGTGTGGGCGTCGAATCGAGGTAGAAGTAATACTCCTTCACGTCCTCGCCGTGATTGGCCTCGCTTGAGACAAGCCCGTAGAGCCGTTCTTTCAGGATCGGGTCTTTGCCGTTCCAGAGCGCGAGCGCGAAGGTCAACAGTTGATAGCGGTCGCAGATTCCCGCCAGCCCGTCCTCGCCCCAGCGATACGCCTTCGAGCGCGCCAGATCGTGCGTGAAGTAGTCCCACGCCGTGCCGTGCTCGCTGTAGTCCTCGCGCACCGTGCCCCACGCGCGTTCGGAAACGTATGGCCCCCACTTGCGCCAAGGGTGGATGGGCAACTTCGTCGGCTCGTTCAGACGTTCGTGTTCTTTGGTTGGCATGGGATTTTTAATTGTTAAGGATGACAAACAAGTCTCACGCAAAGGCGCAAAGGCGTAAAGGAAGGCACGAAGTTATAACGATTTTTCTTTGAGTCTTGCTTTGCGCCTTTGCACCTTTGCGTGAACTTCTTATGTGCGAATCAACGTCAAGCCTACCGGGGGTGACTGCTCCGCGCCTCTAGCGCGCCTCGTCCAACTGCGACAACTTCTCGACGCGCTCCTGATGCCGCCCGCCGTCGAACTCCGTCTCAAGAAAAGCGCGAATCATGCGCGCCGCGAGTTCGGGTTCGATGAAACGCGCGCCGATGCAGAGCACGTTGGCGTCGTTGTGCTGGCGCGCGAGGCGCGCGGTCTCCTCGTTCCAGCAGAGCGCGGCGCGCACGCCCGGCACTTTGTTGGCCGCAATCGAGATGCCGATGCCGGAGCCGCAGATGACCACCCCGCGCTCGACCTCGCCGCTCGCCACCGCACGGCCGACCGCCGCGCCGAAGTCCGGGTAATCGACGCTCGCCAGACTATCCGTGCCCTTGTCGTCAACCTCGATGCCGAGCGCGGCGATCTCGCGCTTGGCAGACTCCTTGCTCTCATAACCGGCATGATCGCTGCCGATGGCGACTCGTCTTGGGGTCATAACAAATAGGGATGAGGGCGAAGGGACGAGGGATGAATAAGAGTTGATTCATTCATCCCTTTATTGATCCAATGAATGAAGCAATGGCTCAACGAATCAATTCTTAAATCTCCTGTTCCATTCCTCCGCTCTTATCCCTCATCCTTTCCTTTTAGTTTCGCCGCGGCGGCTTCGTCGAGAAACCACGCGAGCGCACCCGCGCGCGGTTGAATGAGTTGTGAAGGGAGGCGTTGCGGGTCGTGCGCGCCGTGGATGACTTCGTGCAGCCGCTCGGCCTTGCCCGCGCCCGTGACGATGAACATAACTTGTCGCGCGTGGTTGATAGCGGGCGCGGTCAGGGTGACGCGATAGGTGTTGAACTTTTCGACCCAGTTGGCCGTGACCCACGACGCCTGCGCGTCGAGCGCGTGCGTGCCGGGAAAGAGCGACGCCGTATGGCCGTCGTCGCCCATGCCGAGCATCACGAGGTCAAACTCCGGCCACGCCGCGTCCGCGCCGAAGAAGCCGCGCAGTTCATCTTCGTAGAGCCGCGCGTTGGCGACCGCATCGCCCTCGCCGCGCATGCGATGAACGTTCTCTTCCGGCAGCCCGACGCGAGACAGCAGAGCCTCGTTCGCCATGCGGTAATTGCTGTCGGCGTCGTCGGGCGGGACGCATCGCTCGTCGCCGAAAAAGATGTGGACGCGTGACCAGTCGAGCCTCGCGCCAAAGTCTTCGCCCGCGAGCAGTTCGTAGATGCGCTTCGGCGTCGAACCGCCCGCGAGGGCGACGCTGAAACGCCCGTTACCCGCAATGTTTCCGCGAGCGAGTTCGGCGAAGCGTTCGGCGGCGGCACGCGCTACTTCGTTCGCGTCCGCGAAGATTTGCATATCGGGAGTCGCACGGTCGTCGGCTGGCATAAGGTTATGAAGTTCTGAAAGTCGTGTCTTAAGACTGTTCGACGGCGCAACGCGCCGCGCCGTAGAGCGCGGCCTTGTCGTCGAGAATGACGCGCACGGGGATGTTGGAAACGAGCGCGGACATGCGCCCCTTGTCCGTGAACGCACGCATGAACGTGCCGTCTTTCAATTTCTCGATGAGCTTCGGCGCGATGCCGCCGCCGACGTAGACGCCGCCCGTCGCTTTCAGGATCAAAGCGAGGTTGCCCGCCATCGCGCCGTAGATGTCCGTGAACAGGTTGAGGGCTTTGACGGCGAGATCGGACTTCGCCGTCAGACCGGCCTGCGAGACGACGGCCGAACCGTCGCCCGCTTTGATCTCGTCGGCCAGCCACGCGGGTTCTTCGCCATACTTGTGATCGCGCAGGAAACTGTAGACGTTGAACAAGCCCGGCCCGGAGAGCACGCGTTCGTAGCTGACGCGCCCGCCGATCTTGTCGCGCATGTAATTCAGGAGTTCGTGTTCGATGGCCGCGCGCGGGGCGTAATCGATGTGGCCGCCTTCGGAGGCGATGGGGCGATAGCGTCTGCCGTCGTGAAACAGCCCGGCCATGCCAAGCCCCGTTCCGGCGGCGATGAGCGCGCGATGTCCGCCGCTCTCCGGCTGACCTTCGTTGAGCGTGTGCAGTTGCGCCGCGCCCAAGCCCTCGATGCCGTAGGCCGTCGCTTCGAGATCGTTGATCAGGCCGACGCGTTCGAGGTTGAGCGTGCGGGCGAGAGCCTGCCCGTTGACGACCCACTTGAGATTCGGCGTCTTGACCTGCCCGTCCTTGACCGGCCCGGCGATGCCGAAGCAGGCATGCGTCAATTGCGTCTGATGCTCGGAGAGAAACTCCGAGATGATGGATTCGAGCGAGTCGTATTTGCCGCTCGGAAAACTTCTTTGCGCGAGCGGTTTGCCGAGTTCTTCCTGCTCAAAGATGGCGACGTTCGTTTTCGTCCCCCCGATGTCTCCGGCCAGTATCATATCTTTGGAAACTATTTGTTTTCAGATTCGACTAACTTTTCTGCAAGACTTCGAGCAACTGCCCGACGGATGCGACCGCCCGCTCGTAAACTTCATCACGCGAGAGCAGGCTGAGTTCGCGGCTGAGCCGTTCGCCCTCGGACTTCGCCTCGTAAGAGACGACGCGCCCGACGGTGCGTGCGTCGCCGATCTTGGCCGAGGTCTCAAGCTTTGTCCATCCTTCGTTGATCCCGACGTAAAACTCCGCGCCCGTCGCGCTCGTCTTGAGCGTGAGCGTGGCGATCAAACCGTCGCAGCCCTGACGGTCGGCCGTCGGGCGAAACTCGACTTTGATCTTGCGCTCGCCCGACAGCAGCACCCAGCGCGAGTTGTTCCCTTCCCGCACGAAATCGCCCGCCGGTTGCCACTTCAACTCCGCCGCCAGCCAACCGACGAGCAGCAAAGCGTGCGCGGCGATCTGGCCGGACGCCACATCGGGCGGATCGTATTCGACGAGCACTTCGTCAAGCGCGTCGAGGTGCGGGCGGTAGTCGGGCACGTCCCAAAAGCTCGCGATCAAATTGCGCCAAGAGGTCAGACGCCCCCAGTTCAAGTCGCTCGCCAACATGTACTGCCGTCGCGCGCCGATGATCTGCGCCAGCCGCTTCAAGTCTTCGTGTGGGCGGTCGAACACGAGCGAGTCGATCACGACGCGATCCGACAATTCGACGAGGCGGTTGAACAGCTTGTCTTCCTCATGCGGGATGTCTTTCCACCACAGGAAGACCGGCACGTCCGGCACGACCAGAGGCTCAATCGCGCTCGCAGCCGTGTCCACGGCCGCGCCGCGCGCCTCAATCGTCACCTGTTCGCCGCATACCTGTTTGGCCGCGCCCTTGTTTGCGATCTGGCAGCGTGTAGAGACGTGCGCCTCAAGCCTCGCCTCGGCCGAATCGCGATCCGCGATGAGCACGAGCGTCCGACCCGGCGCATGTTCCGTCACCACGTCGAGCAACTCGTCCATCTTGGCGCGATCCTCTCCGGGCGCGGCGTAGACGATCAGATTCAACACGCACACACGCGTCACGCTCGACTCCGCAGCGTCCCCGGCGTTCTGCCAGTTGGCCGCCAACTCTTTTTCCAGACGCCCCACGTCAATCCCTTGCGGCGTGTTCCCGGCAGCACCCGTTTGCATTTCACTCATAACTTTTAAGTCTCAAGTTTCAGGTTTCAAGTTTCAGGTCTGACAAGTAGTTGCAAGTTTCAGGTTTCGAGTTTCAGGTCTGAGGTCTCCGGTTCTTCGACTTGAGACCTGAAACTTGAAAACTCCTCTTCTTCAACTTGAACCCTGCAACCTGAAACTTGAAACCCCATTTACGGCCTGCGCCAGCGGCGTCCGGCTTGTTCCAAGAGATCGTGCGTGGCTTGCGGCCCCCACGTCCCGGCTTCGTAGTTGGGGAACGGGGCTTCCGCTTTCGTCGCCGCCCATTCTTCGAGGATGGGCATGACGATCTCCCAACCGCGCTCGGTCATGTCCGTGCGCGCGTACAGCGTGGGGTCGCCGAGGATGCAATCGAGCAGCAGTCGCTCGTAAGCTTCTGCGAGTTGGACGCCGAAGGACGCGCCGTAGCGAAAGTCCATGTTCACGTCGCGGATACGCGTCACCTGTCCGGGCACTTTGGCGGCGACGCGCATCGTGATGCCCTCGTCCGGCTGGACGCGGATGATGAGTTGGTTCGGCGTCATCTGCTCCATCATCTCCGAGCCGAAAAGTTTGTGCGGCGCGTCTTTGAACTGGATCGCGATCTCCGTGACGCGCTTCGCCAGACGCTTGCCCGAACGGATGTAGAAAGGCACGCCCGACCAACGCCAGTTGTCGAAGTACATCGTGAGCATGGCGAAAGTTTCGGTCGCCGAATCGGGCGCGACCCCTTCTTCTTCACGGTAGCCGGGCACTTGCTTGCCGTTGATCGACCCCGCGCCGTATTGCCCGCGCACGCACTCGGCACGGATGCGCTCCGGCGTGAACGGGCGCACGGCGGTCATCGCCTTGATCTTCTCGTCGCGCACCGACTCGGAGTTGAGGCTCGCGGGCGGCTCCATTGCGACGAGCGACAGCACTTGAAAAACGTGGTTCTGCAACATGTCGCGCACCACGCCCGCCTTCTCGTAGTAACCGCCGCGCCCCTCGACGCCCACCGTCTCGGCGTTCGTGATCTGGATGTGGTCGATGTACTGGCGATTCCAGAGCGGCTCGTAGATGCCGTTGGCGAAACGAAAGACGAGCAGGTTTTGCACCGTCTCTTTGCCGAGATAATGATCGATGCGATAAATCTGCGACTCGTCGAGATGTTGATGAATGTCGCGGTTGAGGGTTTGCGCGCTGGCGAGGTCTGTGCCGAAAGGCTTCTCGATGATGACGCGCACCCAACCCTTCCCCTCCGGCTTCGCCAAGCCCGACTGCCCCAGTTGCCGGACGGCTTCGGCGTAGAGCGACGGCGCGGTGGAGAGATAAAAGACGCGGTTACCCTGCGTGCCGCGTTCCCGGTCGATCTCGTCGAGTTTCTCGGCGAGCTTCGCGTAGTCTTCGCTCGTGCCGATGTCGACTTTCAGGTAGTGCAAACCTTGCGCGAAGGATTCCCACACCTCTTCGTCCACCGTCTTGGCCTCGGAAAACTGCGCGATGGCCTCTTTCATGTTGGCGCGAAACTCTTCGTTGCTCAACTCCGTGCGCGCCGCGCCGACGATGGCAAACTCGGCGGGCACAAGTCGCTCCTGCACGAGCCGGTAAAGCGCGGGCACGAGTTTGCGTTTCGTCAGATCGCCGGTCGCGCCGAAGATGACGACCACGCACGGCTCGGCCGTTCGTTCGAGGCGCACGCCCGCGCGCAGCGGGTTTTCCATGACTGTTGCAGACATAACAAAAGGGATGAATCAAAAGCTGTCCGTGGTCAGTTCGTCAATCCCGTCTTTGGCAACCAACGTGATTGGCACAGGCGACTGACAACTGGCTACGGACAGCTTTCTTTCATCCGTCATCCTTTCTTGAGCATCTCTTCCCACTCGGTATGGACGGGGGGTTGGCCGGGTCTGTCGGTTCGCTCGTAGGTGTGCGAGCCGAAGAAGTCGCGCTGCGCCTGCGTCAAATTCAACGGCAGGTTGGCGGTGCGATAGGTGTCGAAGTAGCCGATGCTGGCGGACATACCGGGCACGGCGACGCCGCTCTGGATGGCGGTCGCCACCGCCCGACGCCAGTTTGGCTGCGACTGTTCGACGAACGCGTTGAAGTCGGGGTCGAGCAGCAGGTTCGGCAAGTCGGGGCGGTGTTGGTAAGCCCCCTTGATCTTGTCGAGGAACTGTGCGCGGATGATGCAGCCGCCCTTCCAGATGCGGGCGCACTCGCCGAGGTCTATGTTCCAGTTGTAAGCCTCGCTGCCCGCGCGGATCAAATTCATGCCCTGCGCGTAGGAGCAGATCTTCGAGGCGTAGAGCGCGTCGTGGATGGCCTGAATCATCTCGCGGCGGTCGCCTGAGAACTGGCCGCGCTCCGGCCCTTTGATCTGCTTCGACGCCTCGACGCGTTCCTCTTTGCGCGCGGACAAATTGCGCGTGTCCACGGCCGCGTCAATCGTCGGAGTGACGATGCCGAGGTCGAGCGCGATGTCGGAAGTCCACTTGCCCGTCCCCTTCTGCCCCGCCTTGTCGAGCACGAGATCGACGAGAGGCTGGCCGGTCTCCTCATCCTTCACGCGCAAAATCTGCGCGGTGATTTCGATGAGAAACGATTCGAGGTCGCCCCTGTTCCACTCGTCGAACACATCGGCCATCTCCGTGGCCGACATGCCGAGAACGGTACGCATCAAATCGTAGGCTTCGGCGATGAGTTGCATGTCGCCGTACTCGATGCCGTTATGCACCATCTTGACGAAGTGACCCGCGCCGCCCGGCCCGATGTAAGTGACGCACGCGCCGTCGTCAACTTTCGCCGCGATGGCTTCCCAGATCGGGCGGATCTGTTCGTAAGCCGCGCGGTCGCCGCCGGGCATCAGAGACGGCCCCCACAGCGCGCCTTTCTCGCCGCCCGAAACGCCCGACCCGATGAAATTCAAACCCTCGGCCTTGAGAGACTTCTCGCGCCGTTCGGTGTCCATGAAATAGGAGTTGCCGCCGTCGATAATGATGTCGCCCTCTTCGAGGAAAGGCTTGATCTGGTTGACCGTCCAGTCCACGGGGTCGCCCGCCTTGACGAGCAGGATCGCCTTGCGCGGACGTTCGAGCGACTTCACAAATTCTTCGGGGGTGTGCGCGCCGATCACTTCGTGGCCTTCGAGCCGCTCGACGAACTCGTCAACTTTCTTCGGCTCGCGATTCCAGACGGCGATGGAATAGCCGTTGCGCTCGATGTTGCGTGCCAGATTCTCGCCCATCACGCCCAAGCCGATCATGCCGATCTTCGCCGTCTTACTACTCTGTTCAGGTGTTGACATAAGATTTCCTCGCTGAATTAAGGGATGAGGGCGCAGGGCAGAGGGATGAACCGGGACGACGCAAGAGTGTTAGTGCTTTCTTGTTCATCCCTCACCCTTTCGCCCTCGCCCCTTGATTTTATGCTCCTGTCGCGCCGGAGCGTGGGAGAGCTTGGCCGATCAACTCCTGTAGGCGTGTGAGTCCGGCTTGCACGTCTGCGCCGAGATCGACCCGGATGGCGCGTCGCCCGCGCGAAGCGAGAGAACGAAAATCGCCGAGCGCCTGCGCCTGTTTCAAAATGCTGAAAGTGTAGGGCTGCCCCGGTATCGGTAAATCTTTGATGTCGGGCGCGGTGAGTTGCATGAAGACGCCCGAGGCCGACCCGCCTTTGTGCAACTGACCCGTGGAGTGCAGGAAGCGCGGCCCGTAGCCGGTCGTCGTGGCGCAGCGCGTCGTATCGCGCAGGTGCGTGCGGATCGCCTGCACGATGCGCTCATGTTCGGGCGTTTCCTCAAAGTAGTCGAGCATGGCGATGTAGTCGCCCGCGCCCGCGCGCGCGAGGTGTGCGGCGATGGCCGCGCCGACGGATTCGTTGGACAGCGCAGCGCGCGTCTCGTCGTCCGCATAGATGGTGAGCACGCCGTCTGTGGCGAGCACGTCCTGTTCGGGCAGCTTGCCCTCGCGCGTGAAAGTTTCGAGCAGTTCCTTCGTCGCATCCTTCGACTCCTGCACGTTCGGCTGGTCGAAGGGGTTGATGCCGAGACGCCAGCCCGCAAACGCCGTCGCGATCTCCCAGAGGAAAAACTCCTCGCCCAGATCATAGAGGTCTGTCAGCGTGCGATAGACGACCGGATGACCGGCCGCTTCCAGAGCCTTCAGCTTCGCCTCCGACTCGCTCTCGATCTTCTCGACGCCGATGTGAACGAACAGGCGGTCGTCGCCGTAGACGGAAGGCGCGCCGAGCGGTTCGCCCGCAACGGGCACGATGCCTTTGCCGTCCTTGCCCGTGCTCTCGGCCAGCAGTTGCTCGACCCAGAGACCGAACGAAGCGATGCGCGGATCGGTGCTGATGGTCAACTTATCGCGCCCCGCCTTCGCACATTCGCCGAGGATTGCGCCGAGACGCGCGCCCGGATTCTCCGCCGCAGGCACGACCGACGCGCAAGCATGCACGACGCGTTCGGCGCGGTCGAGCAACTTCCGCACGTCCAGACCCATCAGCGCGGCGGGAACCATGCCGAAGTAAGAGAGCGCGGAGTAACGCCCGCCGATGTCGGCCGGGTTGAGGAAGATGCGTTTGAACTTGTCTTCCGTCGCCATCTGCTCCATCAGCGTGCCGGGGTCTGTCACGGCAACGAAACACTCGCCGGGGTTCTCCTTCCGCTTGCCGACTTGATCGTACCAATATTTGTAGAAGACGAGCGGCTCGGTCGTCGTACCCGATTTCGACGAGATGATAAAGAGACACTTGGTGATGTCGATTTGATCTGCGATGTCGGAGAAGGCGTCGGGGTCGGTCGAATCGAGGACGAGCAGTTCGGGATAGCCCTCCTGCTTGCCGAACGTCTGGCGCAACACCTCCGGGCAGAGCGACGAGCCGCCCATGCCGCACACCATCGCGTGCTTGAACTCGCGCACGTTCCTGATGCGGTCGGCAAACTGCACGAGGTCGTCTTCGACGCCGATCATCATGTCGGGCACGGTCAGCCAGCCGAGCGCGTTCTTGATGATCTTCTGGTGCGCCTCGTCCGACTTCCAGAGCGCGGCGTCTTTGCGCCAGATGCGGCGCATCACGTCGCCCTTGTCCGCTTCCTTGATCGCCCCCGCGACCGCCTCACTATACTTTCCCAACGTTGCCGTCAACCTCTCGTTGATGCCTGACAGGAACGCATCGCGCTTCGACTCGATGGACTGCGCCAGCGTGTCGAACGAGGTGACGAAGGAACTCAGCCCGTCCCTCTGCAACTTCTCCGTGACGGCTTTCAGGTCGATGCCGATCTCTCCGAGTTGGCCGACGAGCGCGCGGCATTCGTCCAAGCCCTCTTCGAGCGTGAGCGCGACCTTGCCTTTCTCGCGGATAGCCGTGTAGGTGGCGGGCGGCACGGTGTTCACGGTCTCCGGCCCGATCAAGTTGTCCACGTACAAAACTTCCGAGTACTTCGGATTCTTCGTGCCCGTCGAAGCCCACAACTGACGCTGCACCTGCGCGCCCTTGGCCTTCAACGCCGCGAAGCGTTCGCCGTGAAAAATCTCTTTGTACTTGGCGTAGGCGAGTTTGGCGTTGGCGATGGCCGCGCGCCCCATCAGGCTTTCGAGCCGCGCCTTTTCTTCGGGCGTCGCGGCGTGGCGCGCTTTGTATTCGAGGTCTGTGTCAATCGCCGTGTCCACGCGCGAGACGAAGAAGCTCGCCACCGACGCGATATGATCCACCGGTTGGCCTTCGGCCGCGCGGCGTTCAAGCCCACGGATGAAGGCTTCGGCCACCTGCTCGTAGTTTTCAATCGAGAAGATCATCGTGACGTTGATGTTGATGCCGCGATAGATCGCCTCTTCGATGGCGGGCAAGCCCTCCTGCGCCGCCGGAATCTTGATCATCACGTTCTTGCGGCCGAGGCGTTTGAACAGGCGTTCGGCCTCTTCAATCGTCTCCTGCGTTTTGTAGGCGAGGCCGGGGTTGACTTCGAGACTGATGTAGCCGTCAACGCCGTCCGTCTTGTCGTAGACGGGTTTCAGGATGTCGGCCGCCCGTCCGATGTCTTCGACCACGAGGTCTTCGTAAATCTCGGAGACGTTCTTTCCGGCCTGCACGAGCGAGCGCAATTGCTCGTCGTAATCGTTCGAGCCGGTGATGGCCTTCTCGAAAATGGTCGGGTTCGAGGTGACGCCGCGCAAATCGTCCTCCTCGATCTTCTTCTGGAGGTCGCCGCTCGCGAGCATCGCCCGCCGGATGTTGTCGTACCAGATGGACTGGCCGGTCTTCATAATTTCAACAAGAGTATTACTCATCACATTGCTCCTTCGTCGCTTAAGAACAGAAGTCAGAGGTTAGAGGCCAGAGGTTAGTAAAGATTAGTTTCTATCGCCCTCTGACCCGCAGCCACTGACCGATTACTGATAATTCTTACCTTATATCTTTTTCTGACCTCTAACCTCTGACCTCTAGCCTCTGTATTTATCCATTTCGCGCCTCGCCGTGTCCAACACGTTTTCGACCGTGAAGCCGAATTTCTTGGTCAACTCTTTGAGCGGCGCGCTTGCGCCGAAGGTCTTCATGCCGACGATAGCATCGTTGCTGTTCACGTAGCGACGCCAGCCGAACGTGCCCGCCTGCTCCACGGCGACGCGCGCTCTGACCGAAGACGGCAGCACGCTCTCCTTATACGCCTCGTCCTGATGCTCGAAAATCTCCCAAGAGGGCAGGCTGACGACGCGCGCCCTGACGCCTTCGGCCGCGAGTTTTTCATACGCCTCGACGCAGAGCGAAACCTCCGTGCCCGTGCCGATCAGGATCACTTCGGGCTGGTTGCCGCCGCCGTCGGCCGCGTTGTCTGCGAGCACGTAGCCGCCGCGCCTGACGCCTTCCGCGCTCGCGTAACGGGTGCGGTCGAGCGTCGGCATCGCCTGACGGCTCAAGACCATCACGACGGGTTCGTGCCTCAGTTGCATCACGACGCGCCACGCTTCCGCGATCTCGTTGGCGTCGCCCGGACGCATCACGATGAGGCCGGGGATGGCGCGCAACGAAGCGAGTTGTTCGATGGGCTGGTGCGTGGGGCCGTCTTCGCCAACGCCGATGGAATCGTGCGTGAAGATGTGGATGGTCGGGATTTCCATGATCGCGGACAGGCGGATCGCGGGGCGCGAATAGTCTGAGAAGATCATGAAGCCCGAACCATAGGGGCGAATCTTCGAGAGCGAGAGACCGTTCAAGACGGCCGACATCTCGTGCTCGCGGATGCCGAAGTGGAAATTGCGCCCGCCGTACCAACGCCCCTTCTCGCTATCGTCGTCGGCCGTGAAATCGCCCGCGCCTTCAAACGTGAGGCGCGTCTTGGTGGAGGGGGCGAGGTCGGCCGCGCCGCCGATGAACCACGGCACGTTCTTCGCAATCGCATTCAGGACTTTGCCCGAAGCGTCGCGCCCGGCCAAGCCTTTCGCGTCCGCGGGGAAGACGGGAATGTCTCTGTCCCAACCTTCGGGCAGTTCGCGTTTCTGCATCCTGACGAGTTGGTCGGCCAACTCCGGGTACTCTCCGCGATATTCTTCGACTCTGGCAAACCACTCGTCGCGCGCCTGTTTGCCGCGCGCGCCGATGCCGCTTTTGAAATGCTCGCGCACCTCATCCGGCACTAAAAATTTCTCGTCTTCCGGCCAGCCGTAGTTGCGCTTCGTCAGGCGTATCTCTTCTTCGCCGAGCGGCTCGCCGTGCGCGGCGTGCGTGTCCTGCTTGTTGGGCGCGCCCCAAGCGATGTGGCTATCGACGATGATGAGCGTCGGGCGGTCGGTCTCTTTGCGCGCGACATTGAAGGCGCGTTTCAAGGTTTCGAGGTCGTTTGCGTCGCCGACGCGCGTGACGTTCCAGCCGTAGCCGATGAAGCGCGTCGCCACGTCTTCGGAGAACGCCCAAGAGGTGTTGCCCTCAATCGTGATCTTGTTGTTGTCGTAAATCCAGCAGAGGTTATCGAGTTTGAGGTGGGCGGCGAGCGATGCGGCCTCGTGCGAGATGCCTTCCATCATGCAGCCGTCGCCGCACAGGGCATAGACGTTGTAGTCGAACATCTCGAAGCCGGGGCGATTGAAGTAGGCCGCCTGCCACTTCGAGGCGATTGCCATGCCGACGCTCGTGGCGATGCCCTGCCCCAAAGGCCCGGTGGTCGTTTCGATGCCGGAAGTCCAGCGATATTCCGGGTGGCCGGGGCAACGGCTGTCGAGTTGGCGAAAGTTCTTGATGTCTTCGAGTTCGACCGAAGGCTTGCCCGTCGTCTCATACTTCGCGTTGACGGCCTTCACGCCCGTCAGGTGCAGCATCGAATAGAGCAGCATCGAGGCGTGACCCATCGAGAGCACGAAGCGGTCGCGGTTCGGCCAGATGGGGTCTTCCGGGTCGAAGCGCATGATGTCGTTCCAGAGCAGGTAGGCGACCGGAGCCATCGCCATCGGCGTGCCGGGATGGCCTGAGTTGGCCGCCTGCACGGCGTCCATTGAGAGCGTGCGGATCGTGTTAACGCAGAGGTTGTCGAGTTCGGCGGGCTTGAGGCCGGTGGCCGTTGCTTCCATTAGTTGCTGACTCCTTGCAGGTTTGTTCTACCGTCCATCCTTTGCGAGGGAAGAGGCGCAAACACACGAAGTTTTAGCAGTCGTAAGCGGAAAAGAACGTTTACTCGTGCGTGTTCATCAAACGAACTCACGTATGATCGAAGATTGTTATCAGAGATCGAAATTGGAGACCGCCGAGGCCAGTGCGGGCAGAAAGCCCGAAATCAGGATGCAAAATCAGGATGCGAAATCAGGATGAAAGAGCAGAACGCGAAAAAGACTTTTGTTGTCGTCCGTTGAAGCGGCGGGATACTAACACGTTCTCGAATAAACGTCTATTACCTTCCGCGCCCCGCTCGCCATAGACGCCCCCGAACTTCTTCAACTCTCGCCCTTTCGTCACGCCATTCCGGCGTCCCGCCTCACTTTTGCTTTTCCAACAACTCGCCGCGCTCGTAGGCGAGGATGAGGCGTTCGAGCGCGCCGACGCGTCGGCGGATACTCGCGCCCTCCTCCGTGTCTGCGACGAGGCGCGGGCGTTCTTGCGCGCGGATGGTCGAGACCGTCGGCACGATGTCCGCCCCGGCCGTAATGGCGTCGGAGATCGATTCGAAGTGATGATGCTCGGCCAGCGCGACGCGCTCCGGCGCGATGATGAGCGTGTAGCCGCGATCACCGTAGGCTTCGGAAAACGCGCCGTCAATCGTGACGGCGTTTCCGCCCTGCTTCAAAGGCTCTTCGCCCCGCTCCACCTTGACGGGCACGTGGCCGTTGACGATCAAGGCGTCCTCTTCGATGCCGAAATCCGCGGCCACGCGGCGACAAAACTCCGCCTCGTGAATCAACTTGAAATAAGAGTTCTTGTGTTCCTTGCGCGCCTCTTTATCTTCGACGAAATAGTTCTCGAAAGTTGACATGCGATCTTTGCCGAAGAGCGGCGAGCGCGCGCCCGTCCAGAGATACCAGAGCCAATCGGCCTCGTCGCCCACCGTCTCCGCGCCCGCGTTCATCGCGCGCCGCACCACCACGTCGAGCGCGTCGAACAACTCGCGCCCCGCGCACTCGCGCCCGTCCACGGCGAGCGACAGAAACTCACCCTGCTCGTCAACCGGCACGCACCCGTGGAAGATCAAAGCCTGATCGCGTCTGAGCCACGTCGAGCCGCGCCGCGTGACATAAGACATCTGCTCCCACAGGCGCGAACTCGAAACGAACGATTGCCGCAAGCGATCCATGCACGCGCGCTCGTCCGGGGAGAGCGCGTAGGGGTCTGACGCGTCGAGCGTCGGCAAATGTGCGTCGAGCAGTGCGTGGGTGCGTCCGTCGATTTCGACCGTCTGATGCTTCGCGTCGATCCGGTGCAACAGGTTGCGCCGCTCCATCTCCCATTCGGGATGACGGCGGATCGTCTGTCCTTCGAGTTTGAACTGAATGACGGCAATCGCCTTTTGCATTCGCGCCATCAGCAGATCGTCGCGCAAGCCCGCCCCCTTCGTTTGGAAACGCTCGCAGGGGTCGTCCGCGTAGACGGTGCGCGCCAGTCGTTCGAGCGGCGTGATGATCAGCCCGTAGCCTTCTTCGAGTTGCGAGAGGCGTCGGTAACGCAGAGAGACGCGCAGCACCGTCGCGATCAGGGCTTCCTGTCCGAGACACGCGCCCATCCACAGCACATCGTGATTGCCCCAAGTGAAAGAGACGTTCGGCTGCTCCGACAGGTAATCGATCACCTTGTCGATGCGCGGGCCACGGTCGCCGAGGTCGCCCGCCACGATGATCTCCGACACGGACAAATTGCGCACCAGCCGCGAGGCAGCGCGCACGGTCGGTAAATCCTTGTTGTGCGCGGCGAGCGCATCGATCATCGCGTCCACGTAAGCATGCCCGCGCCCGATGGCGGGTTCGTCGCGCAGTTCCTCGAACAGTTCCGCGTATTCGGAGGGCATCAGTGCGTTCACCCGCCGGTGACGACACGCGCGCGACAGTTCGCGCACGATCTCGAATTGGCTGCGGAGCATGCGACGCACCCACGCGCGTCGCGCCTCGCGGTCGTTCATGCGGTCGTGCAGGTGCTCCATCAACTCGCGCGGGTAATAGAGGACGGCGAGCAACTCCTGCTGCTCCGCTTCGTCCAGTTTGCCGTCGAAAAGTTTTGCGACGAGCGAGCGCAGACTGCCCGAAGCGTTGTTGATGATGTGGCGCAGTTTTTTATACTCGCCGTGAACGTCGCTGACGACGTGGACGACGCCTTTCGGCAGAGACAGAGCGGCGTGCAGGGCGGCGGCTTCGGCCAGCGCGGCGTCGGCCGTCGGGTAATTCTGCGAGAGCGCGTGGAGTAGTGTGGAATCCTCGAAAGATTGAAGGCCGGGCAAGATGCTGCTCCTTAACTGCGCCGGAGTGGTTTGATGTCGTCAGGGTCGGCGAAGGCGGCGGGATACTAGCACAGCGACGAGTCTAAATCTACAACGTCAACTTTCGTGCGGGCGGCAAAAAAGCGAGAGGCCGAAACACACGGTTTCGACCTCTCGCGGTAACATTCTAAGACTTTGTGCTCGGCGCAGGGCGCGCGACTTTCAGTTGGCCGCCGCTTCCGGGTTCTGGAAGAAACTCTCGTCCATCTTGATGCCGTAAGTGACGGTCTGCACGCGCGCCTCCTGCACCTGTTTGTCGTCCCGGTAGAGGACGGAGCGGAACGGGACGAGCGTGTTCTGCGAATAGCGATAGTCGTGGAACGTGCGGCGATACTTGCTCGGCGCGCTCGCCTCGGGCGGCGTCTCCTCGTATTCGAGCCAGAGGACGCGCGCCGTCTTACGGATGTCCGGGTTCGCGCTGATGTAATAGCGCGTGCGGCTCTTGTCCTTGTCCGTCAGATCGATCACCCAGAGGTCGAGACCCTTCAACTTCTCTTTGCCCACGAAGGCGACGGTCGAACCGTTCTCTTTGTAACGCAGCAGCGCGTCGATGCCGTGTTGCGACTGCGAGAGGAATTCCGCGGTCACGTCCTGCTTCGGCGTAAAGGCCGTGCCGTTGATGATGCCCCAGATGCGCCCCTCGTTGAAGACGAGCGCGTATTCCATCGTGGGCATCTTCTGATCCACGCGAATTTTGTCTTTGCCCGCCGTCTCGCCGCGCACAAACCGCTGCTCGTAACTCAACTCCTCGACGCGCCCGTCGTTCGCCGTGCGCGTCACCTTGCCGCGCTCGACGCCGTTGCGCCTGATCTGCTTGAGCGTGTCGCGCCCGCCGCCGCCGCCGTAGACGATGATCACCGTCTCGACCACTTGCTCGGCCGTCGGCGTCTTGGCATCCTTGCCGGTGACGGGTTGAACCTTTTTATCAACCTTCAACTCCGGCGTCGGGGTCGGGACGGCGGGTTGAGCGGTTTGAGCCGGTTGAGTGGTTTGCGCGAACGTGTGGCGCGAGAGTCCGGCCGCGCCGAACAACATCAGCGCCAGCGCGAATAAATGAAAGCGTCGCAACACCGGTAACGTCTCCTTAAAAACTGTCGGCTAAAAACCTTCGGGAATGAAGGACGGAAAAATCAAGCCGCGAATTGTAACATAGAAGCCGTCGGGCACAGGGCGTCTACGCTGGCGTTCGCGTCAAACACACATATTGATGCCGGAAACCCGCCGGACGGATGCCCGCCGCCTCGCATTGACAACACGGCGACGGGGCATGTAGAGTGCACGGTTTTCATCAGCGCGAAATCGGCGACAGGCGACGGGGATGTTCGCGTCTTTGCGCCCGCCGCCCGTTATGCTCCATATTTTGAAAGGATATTAAAAAAGTGAAGACAGTTGGTATTTTAGTCGGCCGCGAGAAGACTTTTCCGCAGGCATTGATTGACCGGATTAACGAGCGCGGCGCGGGCGAAGTGGTCGCCGAGTACGTCGAAGTCGGCGGCGTCCGGCTCAACGAGGGACGCCGCTACGACATCATTATCGACCGCATCTCGCACGAAGTTCCCTTCTACCGCGCCTTTCTCAAGCGCGCCGCGCTCGAAGGCGCGCAGATCATCAACAACCCTTTCTGGTGGTCGGCGGACGATAAATTTTTCAACTACTCGTTGGCCGTCAAACTCGGCGTCGCCATCCCGAAGACCGTCCTGCTGCCGCAGAAAGACTACATCGAAGGCATCACGAGCGAGTCTTTGCGCAACCTCGAATTTCCGCTCGACTGGCAAGGCATCGTGGACTACGTCGGCATGCCCGCCATCATCAAGCCCTTCGACGGCGGCGGCTGGAAGAACGTCTCGCGCGTCAACTCGATTGAAGAACTCTGGCAGATTTACGACACGACGGGCACGCTCTGCATGACGCTTCAGGAGTTTATCGCCTTCGACCAGTTCGTGCGCTGCTACTGCATCGGGCAGGAGGAAGTGATGATCATGCCCTATGATCCGCGCAAGCCCTACCTGTCCGGCGAGCAGTACATCCAAGACCCGAATTATCTCTCGGTCGAACTGGCCGAGCGCATCACGAACGACGTACGCACGCTCTGCCGCGCGCTCGGCTACGACATCAACACCGTCGAGTTTGCCATCAAGGACGGCATCCCCTACGCGATTGATTTCATGAACCCCGCGCCCGATGCCGAACTCGCATCGGTCGGCGAGTTCTATCACAACTGGGTGACCGACTCGGTCGTCAACCTCGTCTTCAAACGCCTCGCCGAGCCGCAGACCGAAGTTCGTTATCGCTGGGACGCGATGCTCAACCCGCGCCCCATCGAGACGGCGGCGCAGGCGATGTCGGCGGTCGCCTCCGCCGCGCAGCAGTCCGTCTCCGCGATCATCCCTGAATCAGGACGTGAGATCGCGGCCGACATCGCGGCGGGCGTCACAGACCTCGTCGAAGGCGCGGCCAACGCCGTCTCCGGCATTCTCGGCCAGAGCGGCGGCGACACGGAAACGTCTGCCGATGCGGCGGCGAAAAGTTCGCGCGCGGCTTCGGCCAGAACGCCCAAGTCCGCCGCGCCGCGCAAGAGCGCGTCGAAATCCGCCGCGCCCCGCACGAAGAAGCCGACGCCCGAAGTTTAACCGCCGGACTTTAATTGACAGCTTTGCAGGATTCTTGAAAGAGACGGCCGCACCGGAATGCGGCCGTCTCTTACTTTATCTTTAGCCGCTCACGTCCCGGCGCGGCTAAGCGCGTCACAGCCCGGTTAGATATTTTGTTTGTTTCTGAAGGATAAAAACATGAAGGAAATTTACGTGAGCACCGACGTGGAGACAGACGGCCCGATTCCCGGCCCTCATTCCATGCTCAGTTTCGGCTCGGCCGCTTACCTCGCCGACAAGACGCTCATCGGCACTTTCACGGCCAACCTCGAAATGCTCCCCGGCGCGAGCGGCTACCCGGAAACGATGGACTGGTGGCAGACGCAGCCGGAGGCTTGGGCGGCCTGCCGTGAAGATTTACAGTCGCCCGCCGAGGCCATGAAAAACTACGTCGTGTGGCTCAAGGCTCTGCCCGGCCGCCCCGTCTTCGTCGCCTACCCGGTCGTCTTCGATTACATGTTCGTGCAATGGTATCTGCACAAGTTCGCGGGCGAGAGTCCGTTCTCGTTCATCGGACTCGACATCAAATCCTATGCGATGGCGATGCTCAAAAAAGATTTTCGTCACGTCGTCAAATCAAACATGCCGAAGCACTGGTTCGACGATCTCCCGCACACGCACAAAGCCCTCGAAGACGCCATCGAGCAGGGCGCGCTTTTCTGCAACATGCTGGCCGAGAACACGCGCCAAGTAACCTGAGGTATCACCTTCTCTGCGCGTGGCCGAGCAACACTTCGGCGATGGCTTGCGAGATGGGCAGCCCCGGATGCCGTTCGAGCCAGAAGAATTCGCCGGAAGGGTTGACTTCGAGAAAGACGTGTCGGCCTTCGGGCGTCACGATGAAGTCGGCCGCGCCGTAGTTCAGTTTGAAATAATCCATCAAGCTCAACAGTTTTTCTTCCACCTCGCGCGGCAGCGTGTAGGGTTGCCACGCGTCGATCAAACGCACGCCGTCGCGCCTCCAATCGTGCGCGGCGCGGGCGGATGCCTGCGAGTCGATGGCGGCGGCCAACACGCGACGGCCGACGACGGTGACGCGCAGTTCCAAATGCTTCGACACCTGTTCTTGAAAGGTCATCGGGCAGAGACGCAGCCCGTCGAGGTCGCGCAAATCTTCGGCCGCGACCGGGTTGGTGAAGACCACTTTCTCCGCGCCGTCTTCATAGATCGCAAAGGATGAGAGCATCTTCGTGATCAGGCCGCGCTCGCAGGTGCGTGCGAAGGCGCGCACGGCTTCGGGGTCGTTGGTGATGAGCGTGCGCGGCGTGTCCAGTCCCGACTCGCGCGCGATCCGAATTTGCAACTGCTTGTTTTCGGCGCGACGAATCGAGTGCTCGGCATCCATCCGAAACACTTTGAGACTCGCAAGCATCCCCATGACGGTCGCGCGCGATTCGCCGAGCGCGGCGCGGCGAAGTTGGGCATCCATCTCGCCGGGCAGCCGCCCCGCGACGTTCAGGCGGCGATGCCAGACGGCCGACACGTCGCCGAGGTCGAGCGTCTGGCCGCCGCCCGTGAGCGTCAGTCGCTCCGGAGTTTCGCCGTATTGTGCGACGAGTCGAACTTCGGTCGGGAATCTATCGGTGTCGAAGCGAAACGAGTTGCCGCCACGCTGCCTGATGGACTCGGCGACGAGCGCGACGCTTTCGTTGTCGTTGCTGTGTGTGATGATGAGGACGGTCATAAGGTTCAGGCGAGAAGTGCGTCGGCGATGGCTTCCGAGATGGGGAAATCGAGGTCGCGTTCGAGCATGCCCCATTCGCCGGAGGGGTTGACTTCAAGAAAGACGTGCCGGCCTTCGGGCGTGCGGATAATGTCTATCGCGCCGTAGACGAGTTCGAGGCGGCGCATCAGGGTCGTGAGTTGCGCGGCAAGGTCGGCCGGAATCTCTCCGCGCTGCCAGCGACATTCGCCGTGCGCGGCGCGTCGCCAATCAATTTGTCCACGGGCGGTGCGGCTCGCATCCAGCGCGCCGACGAAGAATTTTCCGGCGACGTAAGCGACGCGCAGTTCGAGCGATTTCGGGATGTGCTCCTGAAACACCACGGGGCTGTGGCGCAGCCCGGCCGCGTCTTCGAGGTCGCCCGCGCCGACTTTGTTCGTATAGACGAAGTCCGCCTCCGCGCCCATGCCGACGGAGACGGCCGTGAGCAGTTTCGCCACGAGCGCGCCGCCGTTTTCGCGAAAGAATTCCCGCGCCCGCTCCGCGTCGTTCGTCAAGAGGGTACGCGGGATCGACAAGCCTGCTTCGGCGGCGAGACGCAGTTGCAGGAGTTTGTTTGCGGCCGCCTCTTCGCTCGCGCGTTCGTTGACCCAGCGCGCCGCGTGCAGCCCGTCGAGGAATCCGTGGAGGGCGGCGACGCTCTCGCGCAGGCACATCTGCCTAAACTTCGGGTCGAGATTTTCGTCGAGCGCGGGCGGCCAAATCCGGCGCGCCCAGACGGCGCGCACCGCCCGCGCGTCGCACGTCGCCGCGCCGTCTTCGACGGTGTACACGCCCGCACCTGAGAGACGCGCGGCGAGGCGCACTTCGCGCGGGAAACGATCCGTGTCGAAGCGGAAAGTTTTCGCGCCGCGACGCGCGAGGGCTGCGGCGACGCGATCCACCGTGTAGTAATCGCCGCTGTGCGTGAGCAGCAGGACGGTATCCCGCTCCGGCTTGGTCGCCATGCGAATAGTTCGATGGGTCAGAATTGGAGAGTTTCAAGACATGCGTTAAGGACATCCCAAGCGGGATGTCCTTAACGGTGTTTCGGGCGCGCTCGCTGAAAGTGCGCCGTGGTTGAATGTCCGTCTCGGGCGGGCTGCACGCCGGGAACGCGCCCCGGCTTCTATCGAATCTCAGAATTTGAGAATCGCGCCCGCCAATTTGAGCCGCTTAGATGTTAAAAGGAGGAGTGCCGTCCTCGTCGCGGTCGGAGGGGTATTTCAGAGTCGCGAAAATGGCTTCGTCGTTCGCCGCGCGCGAGTTGGATTCGTCGTGCTGTCCTTCGAGGAAACGCGCGAAGAATGGGGTTTCATTTCGTTCCGGCTTGTCGTTGCGGGTGATTTCGGCGTTGGCTTTCTCTTGGTGTTTCATGTTGAGGTCTCCTTATTTTGTCAGGGCGAGGTCGGGGAAAACGCCAGTAGTTCTAATACAAAGCGCGTGGAAGGTCAATAAAAGTCGCGGCAGCGCGGCGAGAGACTTTCGACTCAGGAAGTCGCGCTCATGGCGTAGCGTCCGAGTTTTAGTTGAAGGCCGCGACGCGTGATGCCGAGTTCGCGTGCGGCGCGCGAGATGTTGCCTTTGTGGCGGCGTAAGGAGTCGGCGATCATGCGGCGTTCGAGGTCTTCCACCGCGTCGGGCAGCGAGAGCGTTTCCGGCGCGGCGGGCGCACTGAAGGCGGCAAAGTGCGTGGTCGTCGTGGAGACGGGCGCGGAGGTGCGTTTGAGTTCGGGCGAGAGATGATCGGGAGTGATGAGCGTGCCGTCTTCGGCGCGCGCCATGATGCGTTGAATTTCGTTGACGAGTTGACGGATGTTGCCCGGCCAGTCGCAGACCATCAAGAGGTCAATCGTCTCCGGCGTGATGCGTATGTCGCGCCGGTTGAACTTCTGCGCGTAGTGGCCGATGTAGTGATTGACGAGCGTGGGGATTTCCGAACGACGCTCCCTGAGCGGAGGCACGCGCAGGCGAATGACGTTGAGGCGATAATACAAATCTTCGCGGAAGCGACCATCTTTCACCATGTCTTCGAGGTCGCTGTTGGTGGCGGCGATGATGCGCACGTCCACCTTCGCCGGTCGCTGCTCGCCGAGCGGTTGTATCTCTCCCTCTTGCAGAAAGCGCAGAAGCTTCGGTTGGATGTCGAGCGGGAGGTCGCCGATTTCGTCGAGGAACAGCGTGCCGCCCGCCGCCGAACGAATCACACCCGGAGAATCCGACACCGCGCCCGTGAACGCTCCCCGCCGGTAGCCGAACAGGTAAGCGTCCGACAACTCTTTCGGCACGGCCGTGCAGTTGAAGGGGACGAAAACTTTGGCGCGGCGCGAAGAGAGCGCGTGGATGGCGCGGGCGACGAGTTCTTTACCCGTGCCTGACTCGCCCGTCACCAAGACGGTCACGTCGGAGGAACGTATTTTGTGGACTTCTTCGACCAGACGCGTCATCGCAGGCGACGAGTGGATGAAGCCCGGCATGAAACTCTGGCTGGCGAGAGTTGATTGCTCCGCGCCGTCCAGACCTTCGCGCGCCTGCTCACGAAACGCGCAAACGTCCAGCCCGAGTTCGACCATTCGCAGCAGCGGGTCGAACGAGATGCCGCCCGGCAAGGTGGTTGCCCCCGGCGGCGACACGAGCAAGGTGGCGGGCGGCGCGTTTGCCGGGCGCAGTTCGATGAGTTCGACTTGATGTTCGCCGGCGACGCGCTTCGACTCTTCTGCGCCTTCCGCGCGACGCAACTTAGCCAACAGTTCCCCGCCGTCGTCCTCAGTCCAGCCGTGCGCCACGACGACCCGGCTGCGCCCCTCTTCGTCCGTCTCGGCGATCAAAATCCGGCGCACGTCCGTCTCCTGACTAATGACGGCGGCCAGTTCGCGCAGGAGCAGTTCGCGCGAGGCGACGGCGTCCGTGAGCCGGAGCAGGATTAAATGCGTCAGGTTGTCGAAGCGCGGTTGGAGCGCGGCGGGCGCATCGTCGCCAGCCGGGTTTTGAGCGAGCGCGCCGAGGGCTTCTTCGGCGCGCGTGATGTCGAGTTGCGCGCCGAGTTCGCGGAAAGTCTCTGCGGCGCGCGTGAGACATTCGTAAGCGCGTTCGGGCTGCACGGCGGCGTAGGCGCGTCCGAGGTCGTAGCGCGAACGCGCGCTGCGATAGCGGTCGCCGAGCATTTCGTAGATGGAGACGCTGCGCCCGAAGTGTTGCGCGGCGAGCAAGCGTTCGCCCTGCGCGAGCGAGAGCAGGCCGTGGAGACGCTGCGCCTCGCCCGACACGGCGAAGTCCGCGGAGGTGTCGGCCGTCTCGCTCAACACCGGATTGAGTTGTTCTTCGCAACGCGCGAGGTCGCCGCGCCTGAGGTAAATCTCGCCGAGCAACAGGCGCGAATCGCAGACGGCCTGACGATCACCGATAGCTCCGGCATATTCGAGGGCGCGCGTCCCGTCGGCGAGCGCGCGTTCCAATTCGTTCATGGCAAGGTGACAACGACCGAGCGTGCGTAGGGCTTGCCCGATGTACCACTTGTTGCCGTGCTCCTGCGACAATTCGACGGCGCGTTCGAGATATTTCTCCGCCTCTTCAAGTTCGCCGCGCAGCATCAACAACTCGCCGAGCGAATCGAGGATCATCGTCTGCTCGCCGCGCTTGTCCGTTTCGGAGGCGAGGGTCAGGGCGCGTTCGAGGGCTTCCTGCGCGCGATCCCATTGGCCGACGAGAATGAGGTGGATGCCGAGATTGTTGTAGCCGTCGGCGGCGTTGGCCTTGTGCTCGGTGCGCTCGTAGTAGCTGATGGCCGTCTCTAAATATTTGATGCCGTCGTGCGGGCGTTTGAGAAACCAGCAGACTCCGGCCATGTTCGTGTAGAGTTTGCCGAGCAGGTAAGGCGCGGGATGATCGCCGACGAGTTTCAACGCCTGCCCGAAATGTTCGAGCGCGGGTTCGTAGTTGCCTTCGTAAACTTCGGCCAGCGCGATGCCGAAATTGGCTTCGGCCAGCCCGCGCCAGTCGCCCGTGCCGCGAAAATGTTCGAGCGCCTTCTGCGCGTGGTCGCGCGCGATGGTGTACTCGTTGATGTTGCGGTAGACGCGCGCGAGCGCGACGTAGACCGAGCCGACCTGCGCGCCGCCGCCGTGCTCCGTCGCTTCGCGCAGCGTCGCGTTCAAGAGGGCGATGGCCTTCGGATGATCGCCCGTGTAGTTGTAGGCCAGACCGAGTTGGACGCCGAGATAGATCGAAGAGACGGGGTCGCACTTGGCGCGCTCTTCCGGCTGCTCGTACATCTGCACCGCTTCGAGCGACTCGCGATAACGCCCCTGCATTTCCAGCGCGGCCGAGAGCAAACAACGCGCGCGCGCCAGCAGCGTCGCATCCTGCCGCGAGGCGCGCATGAGCGAGGCCGTCCGCTTCAAGACCTCGGAAGTGAGACCTTGATCGAGCAGCAAGCGCACGTCTTCCAGTTCGCGTTCCAGCGACACGCGCGCGGCCTGCGTGCGCGCCCGCGCCTCGCTCAAACTTGCGATGCCGGACTCTCCCCCTTGATTCTCCTTGCTCATTATCCGGCGGCCTCCACAGGGACTTCCGCGTCCCGAAATGACATTCGCGCGCGAAACCATCGCGGCGACTGGCAGCGCACTCCTCTTCCACTCACAGGCAAGAAAAGCCCTTCAGCGATGCCGATTGATTGTGGAGTTAAATATAGTAGCTGCGTTGCTAAATCACAAATTGCAAGTTTCGGACGTGGGGAGAGACGGGACGGATACGCTTCACATCTTGGGCGGGAGATAGATGGTGTCGTAATGGCTGTGCAGTTTATAACCCGCACGGCGATAGAGGGCTTGCGCCGGTTCGTTCTGCTCGTTGACGAGCAGACAGAGAGACTTCGCACGCAACAACAACTCGCGGCTCAATTGCGACAGGCAGCGCATCCCGTAGCCCTTGCCCCGCTCGTCCGGATTCACGTAGACGCCTTCGAGATAGATCACTTGCGGCGTCTCGGAAAAAATGTCGGCCTTGAAGATCAGTCGCCCGTCTTCGATCCACACCCAGATGCGCCCCGCTTCGATGCGGCGCGCCAGCCGCGCGCGAAAACCTTCCGGGTCGACTTCCAAAGGGTTGCTCGAACTCTCTGCCAATGCCAGCAGCGCGTGAACCGTGGCGACCTGCGATAAGTCGTCGAGCGTGGCGAGCCTCAACTCCGGCACGGACTCGCGCACCGCGACCGGCCACTTCTGTTCCAACAGTAATTCACGCTGCACCAGCAACGGCGACTCGCCCGCGCGCGCGTAACCAGACCAGAACTGCTTGACCGATTTGCGCTCGCCGAGAATGACGTGCGCGTCGCGCTCGTCGCGCGCACGCCGCGCAAACGCTTCGATAGCCTCGGCGCATTGACTCGCGAAGATGATGTGATGCCCGATCAAAGCGACGCCCGTGGTCTCGCCCCGCGCATCGCGGCACGCGTAAAAATCGCCGCGATTCAAGTTTCGCTCAAACCCGTTGTCGCGGATCAAGCTCGACATGATGACGTTCTGCACGGGACTCGCGCCGAGAAAGTTCAGGGCTTCGTCCTCCTGACCGCGCGCGAGAAGTTGTAGCGACGAAAGGCCGCCGTCCGGTGAGGCGTGCGTGCGCTGTGGCGGCGTTGTGCGGGCAGAGTCGGGCTTTCGAGACATGACAGTTAAGCGTGTGTGGCGGAGAACGAATTCAAGATTGCAGAACATTTTCGCGTGAATGAGGCCGCGCGCGCCGTCAATAGCCTCGATAGTCTTGGCCGGTATCCACGACCACGGGCGCATAACTCGTGCGGTCTCCGTCGGCCATCGTCGCCAGAGACTTCACCAGCACGTCGCTCATGATCACGCCGTCGCTCATGATGACGCCGTCGTCGCGCAATATCCCGTCGCTGATGATCACGCCGTCGCTCATGATCACGCCGACCGCGACGTAGCGCGTGCCGCTGCCGAGCATGCCGCCGTCGCTCGTCAGAATGTGGTCGCTCATGATCACGCCGTCGCTGAGGAAGGCGGGATTCCGTAAGAGGACGGTGTCGCTCATGATCACACCGTCGCTCATGATGACGCCGTCGCTCATGATCACGCCGAGGTCGTAGATGCGTTGGTAATCGGTGATGAGGTCAAGCCCGGTGGCGAAGGTGTAGTTGAGGACGACGCCTTGCGCCCAGTTGAACGTGTGCCCGGCGATGGTAGTGCGCGGCGCGGGGGGCGCGCCGGTAAGCAGGGGCGTGCCGAGCGGCGTGCCGCTCGTGAGGTCGCGGCGGACGAGTTTGGCAAGCCTGACCGCACCCTCGATGTTAAGTTGACCCGCGCCCTGCTCGAACATGTTGAAGCCGTTCAAGGGTTGCGCCGTGTACATCAGGATCGTTTTGATCATGTTCGGCGTGAGACGCGGGTTGACTTGCAGGAGCAGCGCGGCCGCACCGGCCACCTGCGGGGCGGCCATCGAAGTGCCGCTCATGAACATCATCGCGCGGCTGTCGTCCGTGCTCACGCCCGCCTCCATCTGCGGGTTGCGCGTGAGCAGGAAATTCTTCGCGCTGCAATCGGCCACGTCGTCGGGGCATTCGCCTTCGGCCTGCGCCCCGACCAACTTGTTGCCGGGCGCGACGAGTTCGGGTTTCAGCAGATTGTCGAAATGACGGACGTTCGCCGCATCGACGTAGCTGCCGCGTGTCGGGCCGCGCGAACTGTAGGAGGCGACCGCGTCGTCGCCGCGCTCGTTCGTGCCGAAAGTGTTCGTCGCCCCGACGGTGAGCGCCGAAGGCTCTATGCCGGGCGAGTGAATCTGCCCGTAAACTTTTTGCCCGTCGTCGTTCTTGCCGTTGTTGCCCGCCGCCGCCACCACCACTATCCCTGCGTCAACCAGACGACGCACCGCGAGACAGACCGGATCGTTCCGGTATGAATCGACGGCGGGCATGCCGAGGCTCATGTTGACGACGCGGATGTTGTAGAGCGCGCGATTCGTCATCACCCAGTCGAGCGCGCGCAACACGGACGAGACCGAGCCGCGCCCCTCGTTGTCCAACACGCGCAGGTTGATGATATTCGCGTTCGGCGCGATGCCGACGTAAGCGGCGTTGGCGATGCGGCCGTTGCCGCCCGCGAGCGAGGCGACGTGCGTGCCGTGCCCGTACTGGTCGGAGGCGTTGCCGTAGTCCACGAAATCCCCTTCGGCCACGATGCGCACGTCGCTATTGTCGGTGCGCCCGTCGCGGAAAGATTTGTGGCTGCGCTTGATGCCCGAATCGAGGATGGCGATGCCGATGCCCGTCCCGTCGAGTCCGCCGGTCGCCTGTGTCCGCACGAGGTCTGCGCCGGTCGTCGCGGAGACGTGGCCGAGCGTGCGCACCTCGCGGTCGGGCGTGATGTAGGAAATTTCCGCGAACCTCGTCAACTCGAACACTTCGGTTGCGGGCATCTCCGCGCTCACGATGCTGGAATTTTGGAAGGCGTAATTGACGCGCACGCGCGGCCGCGTGTAGATGGCATTGACGCCGCTCCCGGCCGGAGCGTTGAAGCGGCAGATGACGCGAAAGATTTTCTTGTGATTAACCGAACGGATCAACTGTTGCGCCAGATCGGGCGAGAGTTTATCGAGCCGCGCGCCGAATTTAACCGGGGGCGCACCTGCGACTTTGTTTTTGATCGCCTGCGCGCCGGATTTTCCGGTCGCTTGCGCGCCCTTCCCGCCCTGCAAAAATTGCCCGCGCGCCGTCAGCCCGCCGAAGTTGCCGAGGCACAGCGACGCAAGGACGAAAAGGGCGATGAGACTTTTGCGGGCGGAGCGGTTATTTCTTTTCATTTCAGTATCGAGAATGGCTTGAAAACTCTTTTCGGACGAACGGCTGAGGGGGAATGTTAGCCTGTATAAAGATTGAATCGGATGGCGCAATGTTTGAGGTCTCAGAGCTTGGAAACGTTGCTACAAACTTCCCTCAAACAGCGATTTTAATCCCCTCATTCCGCCTATCTTACACATTTGCCATAGTGCAACAATCATGCCAGCGAAGCCGGACGCGATATTTCCGGCTTCGTGCCCCGACGCGAAGCCGACGCCTTATTTCGAGATTTTGCTAAAGTCCCGTTAAAACGGACTTTCCCGGCCTCCAGCCCGCGTATTTCTCCAGAAAAAACAGTTTCGGCGGCATCTCGACGCCCTCAAATCAGCCCACAAACCTGTATACCTCTTTCGCATCGCATACTTGATTCGCAGTTTCGACAAAAAGCGGTATTTATGCGGGTAAATTCGCGTCAAGGCGTGCGGCCTGCGAAGTTGTGCGAATCAAGTATCACTTTTTATCGGCTGAAACAGTTTTCACCGGCGGTACGGAAGCGCCGCACACTCGTTTTTGCCCCAAACATCGCATTTTCAAAGGCTTTACCGAACTGGCACGGCGGTTGTTATGTGTCGTGTGCGTGGTCAATGGCGGGCGCGGTTTGTTCGTTCAAGAGCGGCTCGCAAAGTTCATTTCAAAGGGCGCATCAACAAGGGGCGCAATTTTTTGTAGTCGAGGGCAAAGAGCTATGAGTTTTCTGAAAGGCAACATCCAGTCATTTAATTTGCGGAGGGGCGCGGCGGGGATCATTCTTCTTCTAACCCTGTTCGTCCTGAACAGTTCCCCGGCTTACGCCGGTAAAGATTGCAGCGGCGCGTTCACCGTGCAGCTTTCGGACGGCCGTGTCATCACCGGCCCAACCAAGGTCACCATCACCGTCGGCGCGGGAGTCACCGCCCGTTTGAGCGGCAAGTTCGTCAACTACACGGTTGACCTAGACACTTTCCGGGTCACGAACTACACCCTGCGCAGCGACATCACGGCCAATCAACCGGCCGTCATCTTCGTGCGCAAAGAGCCGCTCCACGGGCGCGTTCTGACGAGCGGCCTGAGCATTGAACTGAGCAGCGAGCAGGCCGTGTTGCAACGTTCGGGCGGCGGCCAGAGCATGAAGATTCAATCGAAGGATTGCAGCGAGGGCGGCATCTTCCAGATGGAGCCTGAGCCTGCGGTCGAGGTCGTGCATGAACTGGGGCCTTTGTTCGCTTACTGTGTGGACTCTCTGGGTCGCGTCCTCATCGTCAGCGCGAGCAATCCTTTCATCGGGCGCGAAAGCCCGGAACTTGCGACGCGCACGTTCCCTGTGGGCAATTCAATCGTCGGGACGAAAGTTTCGCGCTGGCAGATACAGTCCGGCGGGCGCATGGGCATGGTGACGGGCGAAGACGCCGTCGAGCCTCTGACCGCCCCCTGTTCGGCCGGTGGCGCGGGGCCGACGCCCACGCCCAGCCCGTCGCCGTCCGCTACACCGACGCCCAGCCCGTCGCCGACGGCCACACCGTCGCCTTCACCTAGCCCGACGGCATCGCCTAGCCCGAGTCCGTCGCCGAGCGCGTCGCCGAGTCCTACTCCGAGTCCGTCGCCCGGTCAGGGCATGGAAGCGAGAATGGAAATCCGACTCGTCGGCGCAACCCTCAACGGCGCGACGCCTAGCGGCGAAGCGGAGTTTAGACGCGAGGCCGTGGGCAGCCGTCGTTTGAGAATCAAAATCGAGAACGTGAATTTGCCGGACGGCACGGTGCTCGATGTGCTCGTCGATAACGTGCGCGTCGGCCAGATCGTCATCAACTCGCTCAAGGGCGAGCTTGAACTAAGAACCGACCACGGGCAGACGACCCCGCCCGTCGTCAACGGCACGAGCATCGTCATCTCGGATCGCACGGGGACGACCATTCTCGCGGGCACGTTCTCACAGTCGCTGCCGAACCCCGGCGCGACGCCTAACCCGACGCCCGTGCCGACGCCCGGCCCCGGCGGCGAAGTCCGCGTCCGCATCCCGCTCGCGGGTGCGGCCATCGGCGGCATGATGCCGCAAGGCCACGCGGATTTCCGCCAACGCCCGGACGGCCGCCGCTTGAACGTCGAAATTCAAGACGTGAACTTGCCCGCCGGGACGACGTTCAGAGTGCTGGTCAACAACGTCAGCATCGGTCAGATCGTCCTCAACTCTTTCTTCCGTGGCGAACTTGAATTGAACACGAACGACGGCAACAGCGTCCCCGTTATTACCAACGGCACGACCGTCGCCGTCGTCAACAACACGACGGGCGCGACCGTCTTGGCGGGCGTGTTCGGCGCGATTGCCCCGGCGGTCAACCCGCTCGAAGACGGCAACTTCTTCGTGCGCCAGCAATATCTCGACTTCCTCAACCGCGCGCCCGAACAGGGCGGACTCGACGCGTGGCTCGGCGTGCTCGGCAAGTGCCCGAACAACGGTTACGGCTCGGATAACCCCGACTGCGACCGCGTGCAAATTTCTTCGGGCTTCTACCGCTCGCCCGAATTCAGCGGGCGCGGCTACTTCGTCTACCGCCTCTACGACGCCGCGCTCGGCCGCATGCCGCGCTACGCGGAGTTCATGCCGGACATGGCTCGCCTCGGTACGCCGCAAACGGCCGCCGAGTTGGAAGCGAGCAAGGACGCTTTCGTCGCAGAGATCATGGCGCGGCCGGAGTTCAACACGCTCTACAACGGTCTGACGAGCGCGGCCAACGCCGAGGCGTTCGTCGCCAAGTTGGAGAGAACCGCCGGCGTCACGCTCGCCAATCGCGCGCAACTTATCGCCGCGATGAGCAACGGCACGAAGACGGCGGCGCAGACGCTGCGCGCCTTCATCGAGAGTCAGGAAGTGCAGACGCGCTTCTTCTATCGCGGGTTCGTCGCCATGCAGTACTTCGGCTACCTGCGCCGCGACCCCGAACAAGCGGGCTTTGAAGCGTGGGTGAACGTGCTGACCAACGGTGCGCCGAACATCCAGACCGGCGACTACCGCACGCTGATCTTCGGATTCCTACACTCCTTTGAATACCGCAACCGTTTCGGTCAACCGTAAACTGTTGACGGAGCGACTGCGACTGTTCAGCGTCTGCTGAAATCACCGGAGGCGTCGATTCGAATCGACGCCTCCTTATTTTTTCTCAAGTTCGGATACGCATTGCCGTTACGAGTTGGAATCGAACCCGGACGCGCGCGCAAGGACACTTGCGCGGCCGTGTCATCCCGGCTTTTGTTGAATCCAGAGACGCGCGCCCGCGTCGGTCGCTTCCAGACGGCGCGATGCGTCGAGATTGACCAGCCCTCGTTCGAGTAGTTCGGCTATCACGAGTTTCGCGGTGTCCTCATCTATATCCGCCTCCCGACCCAACACTTGATCGATGATCCAACCGGCTAATCCAACCCGCTCGCTGCCTGCGGAAACGGCGAGACGTTCGGGACTGTAACGCCCGTTTAATTCGGTCACCACGCCGAGCAGAGCCACGGCGGGCGTATTCAAGTTCTCGGCCGCAGTGTCTTTCGCGCCCGTAACTTTTGGTATTTCGACGAGGCCGGGGACGGGATGCTCGGCATCACCCAAGGGCAGCGATGTTTGAGTTGACGATGAGGTCTCCCGCAGTTGATAACTTGCGGACAACCCTCTCGCTATCTGGTTCTCGTAGAGCAACAAGGTGCAGGCCGCATCCAGCGCGGCGTAACGCAATTGCTTGAGGGTGAGCGGCCGACGCGCCCAATCGCCGCGCTGTTCGCTTTTGTCGAGTTGTATTCCGAGGTGCGCCTGCACCTGCGCTTGCAGTGAATAACGTTTCTCGCCATTGCGCCGCGCGGCCAGCATCGTGTCGTGGATCGGGGAGGTGTGAATGCGGAAGTGGCGCGAGAGGCGCACGGCATCGTAGGCCGCGTTGTGAATTGCTTTGACCGCCGGGCTTAATTCGAGGCTTGATTGGAGGGGCGAGAGCGGGAAGTCTGCGAGTGCGTCAACGACCGCGACGCGCAGCCGTTCGCCTTCGCGGAAAGCCAGTTGGATGAGGGACACGCGCTCGACCTGTCGATCCCACCAGTTGACGGTCTCGATGTCGAGCGCGAGCGCAGGAGCGGGAGCCAACCGTGCGACGAGCGACGCGAGTTCCTGCGGGCTGCCGATATGTCTGATGCTAAAGTCGAGCATCCAACATTATAATCCACATCACGGCCGCGTTGCGTCCGAGTGGGAGTCCGGCGGAAATAGATGTCGGCCATCCTGCCCCGGAAGCGAGCAGTTAAAGACGTGTCACATGACCTCATCGGAGGCGAGACCGAAACAACTCGCTTCACTGTTTGGCGACGCCGGTGTTGGCGTAGATTTTCCACGCGCCACGGTTCGACTGCCTTTTCCAGATGGTGAAATATCGCCGCTCCAATGTTTGCGGCTGGCCGTCAACCGTAAATTCATAAACCGCCGTGCCTGTCTCGTAAGCGGTATTTACATCGAGCCACACGTCCGTCGTAGTCACTGTGAGTTTCGCCTTCCCTCCGCGCTTCCGCATCGTATCGTTCATCAAGGCGAGAATTTGTTTGCGACCCTTAAATACTTTGCCGCCCGTGACGAGTTCTTTTCCGTCCGTCGTGAACGTGTCAAGCAGCATCGTCGCGTCACCCTTTGCCCACGCCTCAACCCAGACGGCGTTACCGGCATCTATCGCCCGTCGCACTTTCGTCATTTCAGAATCGGGAGTTTGCGGCGCGGCGTTCGACGATGAATTGCCGTTGTCTGTCGCTAAGCCGGACGAACCGTGTAAATGATTCGACAGCCCTCTCGCATCGGAGCGAACCCGCTTCAAGCTCACGCCGCGAAGGTCAGGCTTGCCCGGATTTTGTGCGTCTATCGAATAGCTGCTGCAAAACAAAATGAGCAAAACGAAAAACGTCTTCTTTGATTCTAAGATAGTCATAAGTATGCGCTCCGGCAGAATCTCTCAGAATGTTTGAGTCACGAACATCCAATAAACCAATACGCACCGGATCAGGCAAAAAAGGCTGGCGTAAAAGTTGTATCTTGTCTCTCTAAGCCGAAGTTGAAAAATCCGGGCATTTGCTTGTGTCGATCTCCAAATCCGGCGTCTCTTTGTTTTCACTATTGGAAGTTATCAATGCAACCGAACCGACGATCACGCCCGCCCCGAGCAGCATTTGTCCCGTAAAAGATTCGCCCGCGATCAGCCATCCCAGAAAGACGGCAATGATGGGATTAACGTAGGCGTAAGTTGCGACCATCGCGGGCTGCGCGTTTTTCAGCAGCCAACTGTAAGCCGTGAAGGCGATCAGCGAACCGAAGACGATCAAATAAAGAAGCCCCAACCAAGAGTTGTTTGAAACCTCAGAGATATTGAAACTCGACCACTCGCCCGCGAGTAAACTCACGAGCAGCAAAACCAAGCCGCCTGAAAGCATCTGCATCCCCGCCGTCAAAAACGACGATTTCGAAACGGGCATGCGAAGCCCGTAAAGCGAGCCGGTCGCCCACGAAAGAGCCGCCGCGATGACGGCAATCGCGCCCAAAAACTGCCGCGCACCCGTTTGCGCCGCGCCGCTTGTACTCTGCCCGCTGATCAAAAGCCAGACCCCGAAAAATCCGACCGCCAACCCGAGCGCGACTTTCCAATTCGGACGCGCCCCTTTCAGCCACAACCAACTTAAGAGCACAATCCAGAAAGGTTCGGTGGCGACAAGCAGCGCGGCGAGGCTCGACGTAAGGTGACGTTCGGCAAAAACCACGCCGCCGTTCCCGCCAAGCAGCAGAAGCGTTCCGACAATAATACTCGTGCGCCAGTGCACGAGTTTGGGTGGTTCGTAATCTTTGGAAAACCGCGCCCAAACAAACAGGATCGAACCCGCGAACACGAACCTCGCGCCCGCCATCAGAAACGGCGGCAGAGTTTCAATAGCGTATTTGATAGCGAGATACGTCGAACCCCAAAAAATATAGACGGCCGCAAATGCTGCTATCAACAAGACCGGGCTGCGATTCGGATCGACCTTTGTAACTTCCCTTCGACGCATTTCAAACCTCTTGTTTCTCACCCGTCCTCCACGCGTTTCCGGGGAGAGCGTGCAGTTGACAGGATAGTAGATTAAATCAAATCAAGCCGAGTTCAAGTGCCACTTTCTTAATATCAGGCAAGACCATTTCACCTGACACGCCCCGAGGCTAACATCGCGGAGATAAATTGGTACACATCAGCCAACCGTAAATGGCACTTGTAAGTACGCTATTTTAGGATAAAGTTTGCAGTAAATAGATAGGAGACAATGGCGTGATTGAATTTCGTAGACTTCCGGCGGCTATTTTTCTTTGGGTGCTTCTCTTCCCCGTATTAAGCGTGCAGGCGAGTGGCTTTGATCAGGCTGCGCCGCTGGTTATCGGAGAGACCTTCACAATCGATTCAAAGGTTCTGAGCGAAACACGGCGCATCAACGTCTACATGCCGCCCGGTTATGCGGAGTCTCCCGGCAGCACGCGCCTGCCCGTACTCTACATGCCGGATGGCGGCATGGCTGAAGACTTCCTGCACGTGGCCGGTCTGGTGCAGGTCTCCGTGGGTAACGGGACGATGCGACCGTTCTTGCTGGTCGGGATTGAGAACACACAGCGACGGCGCGACATGACCGGCCCCACCGAAAGCGAGGAAGATAAAAAGATCGCGCCGCGCGTGGGCGGCTCCGAGGCGTTCAGGAAATTTATCCGCGATGAGTTGATGCCGCAGGTGAAGGCGCGCTACCGCACGACCGGCGAGACGGCGATTGTGGGCGAATCGCTCGCCGGGTTATTCGTGTTGGAGACTTTTCTCCTCGAACCCGATCTCTTTGATACTTATATCGCCTTTGATCCGAGCCTCTGGTGGAACAATCAAAAGCTGCTCAACGACGCGCCTAAACGACTTGCGACCCGCCCCGATTTGAAGAAGACTCTGTATGTTGCGTTCAGCGGCGAGGGCGGGATCGGGGATACCACAGAGCGGCTTGCGACCGCCCTTGGCAAGAGCGCGTCTCGCGGTATCCGCTGGCATTACGAGAAGATGCCGGACGAGAAACATTCGACGATCTATCACCCGGCCGCGCTGAGGGCTTTCCGCATGGTGTTTAAGCCTGAGGCGAAGAAGTAGTAGGGCTTTATTGCTTCGCAAGGAAGTGTTACGTTTTTACTGACCGGCCTAAAAGCATCTCTTGAACGCAAGATCGCTTTGAATTCTCTCGGCGGATCATGCTTCCCGACGCCGTCGAGAAGCACCGAACGGATTGACTTTTCGCCGCGTCCAAGCCGTCATTCGCGCCCGTCTAAATAATTTCACTCAGTACTCGTCCCAATTTCTTCACGCCCTGCTTGATGAGCCTTTCATTAAAGGCCGTGTAGCCGAGCAGCACGCCTCCGCGTAAAGTTTGCTCGATACAGTAAGCCGAAACAGGCGCGATTTTCAGATTCGCTTCCCCCGCGCGCCGCGACACATCTTGGTCGTCGATGCCGGGGGGAAGCCAGCCGATCAAATGCATCCCCGCTTCGGCGGGCGCAACTTCCAACATTCCCTTGAGATGTTTGCGCACCTCTTCAACCAAAATTTGCTGCCGTTCTTCGTAAATTCCGCGCATCCGCCGGATGTGTCTGGCGAAGTGTCTTTCGGCGATAAACTCGGCGAGAACGGCTTGGTCGAGCGAAGGCGAATGTAAATCGGTGAGCGCGCGCGCCGCCGCAAAGACTTCAATCAAATTCGCCGGCACGACCAGATAGCCGAGTCTCAGAGCCGGGAAAATTGTTTTACTGAACGTGCCGAGATAGATCACGCGCCCGTCGCGGTCGAGACCTTGCAGCGAAGCCAGCGGTCGCCCGCTGTAACGATACTCGCTGTTGTAATCATCCTCGATCACGAAAGCGTCTCTGTCTCGCGCCCATTCGAGCAAGTTCAAACGACGCGCCAGACTCATCGTGACGCCGAGCGGGTACTGGTGCGACGGCGTGACATAGGCGAGTCGCGCTTTACGGCTTCGCTTGCGCGCCGTCTGCAAATCGAAGCCCTCTTCGTCAATCGGCACGGGGACGAGGCGCGCGCCCGTCGCCGCGAATATATCGCGCGCTCCGTGATAGCTTGGGTCTTCAATATAAACGTCGGTTGTTTTCGTCAGAAAGATTCTGCCGATTAGATCGAGCGCCTGTTGCGTCCCGTTGGTGATGATGATTTGTTCCGCCTCGCACAGCACGCCGCGCGCCGCCGCCAGATGCACGGCGATGGCCTCGCGCAGAGGTTGAAAGCCGACCGACTCTCCGTAGCTGAGAATTAAAGAGGGCGGTTTCTTCTGCCAACGCTGCGCGATTTTCGCCCACACGTCGAACGGAAATTCCTCAATCCCCGGCACTCCATGCTGAAAAGCCAAGAGCGGGCTTGTGCCGTGATGCCGTAAAATGCTGTCGCTGTTTTGCGCCAGATTCTTTCCGTAATCTGAAAAACTTACCTTGCGCTTCAAAGAGCTTTCCTGCTGTTCCCGACGCTCCGAGCCTGAAGTTTGCAAGAACTCTTCGGGCAGGTGCGCCGCGACGAAAGTTCCCGCCCCCGTCTTCGCTTCGAGATAACCCTCCGCGAAAAGTTGATCGTAAGCGTTGATGACGGTCATCCGCGAAACGCCCAACTCCTTAGACAACAGACGAGTCGCCGGAAGCGGCGCGGTCGGGCGCAAGTTGCCGCTCAAGATCGCAAGGCGGATCGCTTCGTAAATTTGACGGTAAAGCGGCAGGGCGGAATTTTCATCGAGCATGATGAAGGGAGGATATGGCATGTTCCGTAATTATAAATTGGCCTACCCGCTTTGTCGAAGAGTGGATATTGCGTATGTGCCAATTTAAATTAAAATTCTTTGTTGGATGAGAAGTATTTTCAGACGGAAACTGCAATTAGTTAATCCGGCGCACGGCGATATTTTCGCGGGGCGGCGGCGAAAATTTTGAAACCAACCGGATTAAGATCGCCCGGTGACATCTCAAGGTTAAGGGAAAGAGTTTGAGTGTTGACAATGAATTCCAAAACGGCAATGACGAAACTACTATTCGCCCTGCTCATCTTACTGTCGGTCTCCGTGAGCGCGGCGACGGCGCAGGAAACAAAATTAAAATGGTACGGGCACTCGGCTTTTTCCATCACGACGCCCAACGGCAAAGTCCTCTTGATTGATCCTTGGATCAAGAATCCGTCCAACCCGGAAGCTAAGGATGGGCGCGACCCTCTAGCGACGATCACCAAAGTTGATTACATCCTTCTCACGCACGGACACCGCGACCACATGGGGGATGCCGTCGAAATCGCCAGACGCACCGGCGCGGCTCTCGTCAGCAATCCGGAGTTGGCGGGAAACATGGTGAAGCTGGCAGACTTCCCGGTCAAGCAAGCCGAGACCGACGCCATCATGGGCATCGGCGGCGAAATTCAGATCGCCGACGGCGAAGTGACAATCGCCATGACGCAGGCCGTTCATTCGAGCAGCGTCTTCAATCCCAAAGCCGGGGCGAATGAACCTGAGCGCGCCTACGGTGGTAATCCGGCAGGCTTTGTCATCGTCATCAAAAATGGTCTGACGATTTATCACTCGGGCGACACGGCGTATTTCAAGGATATGGAAACCATCGGCGAAAATTATGCGATAGATGTTGCGCTGCTCAACATCGGCGGGCACTTCGGCATGGAACCGCGCATGGCGGCAAAGGCCGCGCAAGTCATGCACGCACGCCTCACCATTCCACATCACTTCGGAACTTTTCCCGGCATCACTCAAAACACAGACGGCTTTGCCGCCGAACTCAAAAAAACGAAAATTGACTTTTACGAAATGAAACCCGGCGCAACCATCTCGTTTCGCGCTAAGCAGCTTGTCAGAACGAAATAAACTCGCCGGACGAATCCGTCTAACAGCGCGCTTTTTGGGGCGCAAGCGTGAAGACAACTTTTGAGGATACAGTTATGGACACGCCCAAACATTTCCGCACGCATCTCTTATTGTGCATCCTGATCGCCGCCCTGCAACCGCTTCAGGGGATCGCTCAGCAGGGTTCGGACACATCGAGAACAAGCGCCCAACCCGTCCCCGCGAAGCGGGATGGACAGCGCGACTTCGACTTCGAGATCGGGACATGGAAGACACGCCTGTCGCGCCGCCTGCGTCCTTTGACCGGTTCTACAACTTGGGTCGAATACGAAGGCACGACCATCGTGCGAAAGGTTTGGGACGGTCGCGCCAATCTGGTCGAGCTTGAGGTCGAAGGCCCGGCCGGGCGCATCGAAGGTTTGTCGCTGCGTCTATATAATCCTGAATCCCGCCAGTGGAGTCTCAATTTTTCCAACAGCGCCGGAGGCACGTTGACCGAACCCGTGTTCGGTGAGTTCAAAAACGGACGCGGCGAGTTCTACGGCCATGAAACGTTTAACGGCCGGGCGATCATCGTTCGATTTATTATTTCCGACATCACCCCTAATTCATGCCATTTTGAACAGGCATTCTCGGATGATGGAGGCAAGACGTGGGAAGTAAACTGGGTGGCAACAGATACGCGGGTCAAAGACGAAGCTGACAAGGCGCGTTGAATTAAACTGTCGAATTGATGCTCAATGCTCAATGCGACGCTCCTGCCGCATAACGATTCTTCAAGAAGATGATGCGAGCCTGACGGGAGCATCCCGCTAACTTTCCGTATCAAAGAGGTAGATTAGTTTATTCCGTCGAACAGCTTCCCGCGGTCGAGGCAGCACGCCGACGTGTTCGATTCCTACATCGAGCAAAAACGGACGACCCGAAGATCGCCCCCAGCTAGACATTCCTGACATGCCACATCTGGCCTTCTCACACAAATCTTTAGTTGATGACATTGCAGAGATCGTGTAAAGCATTCGCGTCTTGAGTTGTCGGATCAATTCATCCGGCAGAGCCAAATCAGGGCTGCGGGTTGAAAGCTGTCGCTCACGGGCGGTATAACAAGTCATTGGGGATGACCGCTGACCGGGCGGCTTTCCTTCGTGAGACGCCGCCCTCATCAGGGTTCGTAGCGGCATCTCGATTCCGGCGTTAGCTGCTTCCGGTGATGGCTTCTGAAGTCAGGATGAGCAATATATCTATTAGCTACGCCAGCGAAGACAGCAGATGATGGATCGGAAAATTACAGTCAGATATTCTCCTGACCTTATTAAATTTGCTGTATGGCAATTCTGGATTCGCTCCATCGGACGCGGAGGATTTATCTCATTCGCTCTAGTCTCACTTGCTTTCATCTATTTCCTGTTGTCGGGAGATCGCTCTTGGCTTCTCGGCTTTTTGGGATCAGTGGCGGGGCTTTGTCTGGTCTTCGGCGTGCTGTCATATACCATCTACTTGAACCGTTCGATGGAGAAGTTCAAGCGAATGGAAACTCCTGAAGCTAAATTTCGCTTTACGGATGATCGGATCGGCATTGAATCGGATATAGGCTGGGCGGAACTTTCGTGGAAGATGATCGAAAAGGTATGGAAGTTTCCTAAAGTGTGGTTGGTCTTTATTGCGAAGCAGGGTTATATCACCTTACCGACGGCAGATATTGATGAGGAGTTACAGCAATTTATTACCCGCAAGATTCAGGAGAGCGGTGGAACGGCAATCTAACAAAGCCATGCACCCGACCGCGAAGCGCGTTGCCTTCATGCGCGAGATGCCCGCAAATCAAACACCCGTCGCGGCGCGTGATGTCAGGCGTTATGCGCTGGTAACTGAAGGAGGAAATATGAGGGTCATCCTACACACTGATAACACCTTGCCTCTTCCAATTGAACCGCTTTGTAAAATGCTGAACTCTATATGTAAAGAGATAGAATTCATTGCCGGTTCAGAGAAGTTGAGAATTGATGTTCCGCAGATTTTATCCGAATCTATTTATCTATGCCTGCCTAAACGCTTGCTTGAAGAAGCCAAGGTTTATGATCTTGCATTTCTATCTACGAACGTTCCCTATGAAAACAATTACTTCTGCGAAATAGACTGGAATCCTAAAATACTTTCCTTCAACTCATGGAATATGTACACCGACCTGCCGGTTACGAACGGCCTTTTCTACTTTATCGCTAAGATTTTGGCAGGTGTCTTGAAAGTAGGTGAGATGCATGAGGAAAACAGCGGGTGTCTTAATGATTTCTTGTGGGATAAAAGAGGTGTGGATGTCGGAATGCGAGCAGCTTTCATTTGTGGCCGTTGTCGAACCAACTATGTCGGAAAGCCGGAATTACTAAGAGATATAGAGAACATTCTTAACTTGCTCTCAAGTGCATCGCGTTCGGGTAAAGACGTACTTTCTCTTGAACCCGTAAGTATAAGCCCTCAAGACATCTCTTTTGATGTGTTCCTATGTCACAACAGTGAGGATAAGGAATTAATCCGTGAGATTAACAAAGCATTACAATCAGCCGGAGTAATTACGTGGTTAGATGAAGAACAATTGAAACCCGGCCAGCTATGGCAAGCCGAACTAGAGGAACAGATTGGTAAGATTAAGAATGCTTGTGTATTCGTCGGAAAGAATAGCAGGGGGCCTTGGCAGGATTTCGAGATTCGCGCCTTCCTTAACGAGTTTGTAAATAGAGGCGGGGCGGTAATTCCCGTCATCCTCCCCGATGCATCCGAAATACCTAATCTACCTATCTTTCTCAAGCAAATGATGTGGGTAGATTTGAGGAAGGACTATGAAAAAAGTTTACTGAAGCTGATAGGTGCACTTCACCCACGGGCGAGCGCATAACAACTCATGCAACTCGACGCCCCGGTAGCATTCTTCTCATAGGGAAGTTGAGTGAGAATGCGTCTCACAGCAAAAGCATGATGTAAGTTGAAGACTGTCCCTCGCGGGCTGCATGACAAGTCATTGGAGATGACCGGAATGAGCGTGGATGTCATGCGCAAGTTTGGAGGGCGCTCTCAACGCTTCCCGTCAACTCAATTCCGGCGTTAGGCCGCTGGGGGAGCAATGCCGCATACGACACACGCATACGGATTCGAGGCGAAAGTGGGCGGCTTCGCCAGCGAATTGTCCGCGCGCTTCACGGCAGGTGAGTCCATGCGGTCGTTCTTGCTCGAACTCTACCGGGATGGCAGCGTCAGGTCGCTGAGTTTCGCAGATGGCTCTCAGGAATGGAGAGAGCGGGCGTCAGCGGCGGGGCATTCGGGAGACCCACACCTGTTTTATGACCCGCTCGATGATGGCATGGAGTACATCTGGTTAAGTTGGGAGGGCATCGAGCAGCATGTTATGGAGCGGTTGATTGGTCAGCGGTTCGAGGGAGTTGATTTTCTACCCATTCCAGACTTCGCCCGTAGGGCAAGAGCATTAGACCCGGAGGGGCGATTCCCCCAGTCGTGGGGTGTCATGTTCTGAGATAGAGGGCGGCCTCACAAGGAGATGAACCGGACTCGCAATCAGCGAGACTCTTACATCAATCATCGTTGCTCGCCGGTTATCCCCTGCGTTCGATGCCTCACGCACTTCAGGAAATCATTCACGTGTCGCAAAATTACTCCACCACATGAGGGCGTACGCCGAGAGTTTTAAGGTGCAGATTATTGGCATGGATGTTGCTATCTCTCTTGAACAAGTTCAATCTGGTTAGGAGAGATTAAGAGTGAAAGCGCTTTTGGTTCAGTTGATTGTTTCGTCTACGCTTCTGGTTTCACAGGTATCTGTTTCTGCCGCCCCGCACACCTCCGGGTTACTGCAAGAAAATTCACGACAGGAAGCCGACAAACTTTGGGAACAAGCGGTTCTCGCCAAAGGCGGCCGTGTCAACCTGCATGCCGTGAGTAATATGGTGGCTTCGTCCCGGATTAAGGGGACTAAGTATCTCGTCAAGCCGTTCACCCTTCGTTATGAACACTTCTTTGTGTTCCCTGACCGAAGCTGGACTTGGGTTGATGAAAGTGAGTCTGGGATCTTCGACATCAAGGTGCTGATGCTTAACTTGGAGCGTAACTTAACGTATCTCACCTACCCGAATGACCCGGGATCGCCAAGAGTCAGTCAGCTTTGCCCCGACTGCACCGACCTCAGGTACTCGATCTTGCGTGCGCAGTTCCGTTATTTAATGGAATCACGCTGGGTGCGTCCCGTACCCCTCAGCGCGTCGAAGGAGCGTAGAGGGTTTGGACGTGTTGATGTAGTGCGGACGCTTGTGAACGGCGAGCGAGTGGATTTTGTGCTTGACGGGAAATCCCATTTACCGTTGGAGTTCAGCCACTATTACAAATTCAGAGGTGAGGAATCAATCCACACGGAAAGTATGTCAGACTATGTAGAGATAGGCGGGATTAAAGTGCCGAGGAGAATTACCGAAAGGAGATTTCGCTACCGCGTGGAGTATCGCATCAACGTCCAATACGACGAGAGTTTGTTTGAGGATCCTCCCACCATTGAAGCAGGTTCGGAAGCGTGGAAGGCTAAACAAAAGTAGCGCGTGCTATCAACAGCGACACCGGACAACTCATTGAAGCGGACTCGCAATATAGTAGCTCTTTCAAATCAAGTTACTAGCTCGCCGGTTAATTCGAGCGTCAGATTGTTTTATGGTTCAGGCCATAATAAGTCGTTTACTACCACTCAAAAGATGGGTAATGCCAATCAATGATCCGCACCGTTAACATCCATGCGGGAACGCAACATCTCGTCCAGTTCGCGATAGACATGCTCTTTCTCATTTTCATCTCTGCTGCGAGTTGACAAGACCATGTGTTCAAGCTCCGAGACGACGCGATTAAGCTCCTGCATCAGCGGGTTGTTCGGCTCGATGTCGAGGAATACGTCGGCTAACCGTCGGTAGTACCAGAGTGTGTGAAAGGTGGTCTTCTTTTTGAAGCGATCAAAGACTGCTTCCCCAATACTCCTATAGTCCATCAAAATCGAGCGTGCGTTATGTAGCTTGTCTGATGCTGAAACTAGACGCACAGATGGGGATGTGTGATGAAGGTGTGCGATGTAACTGGCTTTACGCACAGACCAGTCCGGCTTCTCTTCACCATGCTTCGCGTAAGCATCGGTACAACTATCGACAATCTCCGCCACAGTGTTGCCAAAGCGGGTGCGGATTGTCTCAAGCATTTCCACTCCGCCCTGATCTTCTGCCGCATCATGAAGCAACGCGCCGATGGCTTCATCCTCTCCGCCGCCATAGTCAATTGCGATGCTGGCTACTCCGAGCAGATGTGAGATATATGGAATGTCTGTTGACTTCCTTGTCTGCTTGGCGTGAATTTGGGCAGCGAATGTGAGTGCGGAGAGGAAACGAGGTGAGTCTGAATTGAAGCGAGGCAGATCTTTATTATCCATGAATATCCTTTCATTAAGGTGGCGGCACGTAAATCATTTCTTACTGCTTTTCCTATACATGTGTTCGACGGTCTCCATCGCCAGTTCAACTGTTCGGGGTACGGAAAGCAGTCCGCGTTCCCTGCGGGCGACCGTATCAGGTTTCACGTCGAGAATTTCTGCGAGTTGTGCTTGCGTCAGTCCCAGCGCGATGCGTTTCCCTCTCAACTTATGACCCGCCATATTCCCGCGCTACACCATAAGTATGAGGATGCGATTGATAAGGAGACAATAAACTGTACTTAAAGTATCAGCAGTCAACCTACCGCGCCAAGCCCGGAAAGAAATGCACGCGCTATCGCCAACTGAGGCGACAGAATTTCTAAAAGCCGCCGCTCAAGACCGCTGTGGTGTCCACAGATGATTATTCGATAGGTGGTTACGAAGAATGGGAAAACAACGGCAGAAAGCTCCCCAAGATTGGCGGTAGAATTGGATTGTTTTCTCAGTAGAGTTATTGAAAAATCTTTGCTCTTTGATGAACTGTTCAAAAAGGGCTTGCATCGCTCTCTCCTTAGTCAGCTAGTCAAAATAACTAGCAGAAAAGGTTAAGAATTATGCTAAGCCCTTTTTTCTAATGATTGATGGCCAGGGACGGAATCGAACCGCCGACACCCTGATTTTCAGTCAGGTGCTCTACCAACTGAGCTACCTGGCCCCAACTTCACCTTCTCAACGAAGGGCGCAAGTATAGGGAGACTCAGAGTCTGCTGTCAACTTCGCGTCGGTGTTAAAGAATTTTGTCGGATTAGTCACAAAAAAGCGTTGACAGTTTTGTGAAGACGTGTATAATCCCACTTGTTTAGGATGAGCCGGTTACCACAAGCCGGTCAGTCGCAAGGCAACATCCGAAACGGATACTTAGACGCCCGCCCGTGCCAGCTCGGACGCCGAACCGCCCCCCGGTTACGCTCCATTCGAGCTGGCACAGCTTTTTTGGCGAGAACCCGCTATATACCCTCCGGTAATCTCACATTCAATTGTTCCGGTATCGCTTCGTCAGGAGTGTTGCCAAACCCGGACATTGTGCCCGGGTGGGGGAAAAACTGTAGAAATTGAATAGCGTGTTGATGTTCGCGGTTGTAAGAGTTTGTGGCCGGCGAATCACTGACGGCCGGAACACGCGGAGTTATACCTGATGCGGTGATGCATCATGAACGCGGGCGTCTGAACGGGTGGTTATCTTTTGCCTCAAACCGTCTCCTTCGGAGAAGAAGATGCGTCGCGTTTGTTTACTAACGGTGGGCAACTGGCTGTGAACTCCGTGCGGGCTGGCGCAACTTTGTATCGTCAAATCTCTCCGTCGAGTCGCGCGCGTTGAAATAAATGTTTCGCTTGCACGCTTGCTTCATCGATCACTTCCCGCTCGCTCATGGTCGTCAGTTCCCCGTCGCGCATGACGATTTGACCGTCTATGATGACCGTCCTCACGTCGGACGCCTCGGCTGCGTAGACGACGGCTGAAACGATGTCGGGGCGGGGTGTCAGGTGCAGGCGGTCGAGCGCGACGACGCTTAGATCGGCGCGCTTGCCCGTCTCCAGCGTTCCGGTCTCTTGCTCAAGTCCGAGAGCGCGCGCGCCGTCAATGGTCGCCATGCGCAGCACGCGTCGCGCGGGCAACGCGTCCGCGCCGTGCGTGGCCTTTTGCAGCAGCGCGGCGGTACGCATCTCCGTGAACATGTCGAGGCGGTTGTTGCAGGGCGCGCCGTCCGCGCCGAGCGAGACGGAGACGCCGCGCGCGAGCATCTCGACGATGGGGGCGATGCCCGAACCGAGTTTGAGATTCGACGAGGGACAATGCAGGACGTGCGTGCCGGTGCGCGCAAGCAGGTCGAGTTCGTCCGCGTTCAGGTGGACGCAGTGTGCGAGCGCGACGTGCGGCGCGGTGAGGCCGAGCGTGGAGAGGTATACGATGTTGCGCATGCCGGTCGCGCGTTCGACCAACTCGATCTCCGTGCGATTTTCGGAGGCGTGTGTGTGGACGAGCACGCCGCGCTCGCGCGACAGGCGTGCGACCTGTTCGAGCAACCCGCGCGTGCAACTTATGGCGAAGCGCGGCGCGAAGCAAGCGCGGATGCGCCCGCCTGCGCGCCCGTGCCACGCTTCTATGAGCGCGAGCGATTCGCGGACTGAATCCTCCGTCCGCTCGAAAAGCTCTGCGGGCACTTCATCGCCCGTGTCCATCATGCACTTGCCGACAGTGGCGCGAAATCCGGTCTCTTCGACGACACGGAAAACTTCCTCCGTGTGATTCACCGTCTCCATCGTCAGCGCGGAGGTTGTGCCTCCCTTGATCATCTCGGCGATGCCGAGCCGCGCCGAGGCACGGACGGAGGCGTGCGTGTGCGCGGCTTCCAAAGGCCACACGCGCCGTTTCAGCCAGTCGATCAAGGGCAAGTCGTCGGCCGCGCCGCGAAAGAGAGTCTGGCAGAGATGGATGTGCGTCTGCACGAAACCGGGGAGGACGGCCGCGCCGCGCGCGTCGATCACTTCGTCCGCGCCTTCCGTCGTCTCGCCGATTGAGACGATCCGGCCATCGCGGATCAACACGTCGCCCAACACGATTTCGTCTTTGACGTTCAACGTGATGATCGCGCCGCCTTTGATGAGAATGGAATTGGTCATGAATGTGCCGCCGGTCGCATCGTGCGGCGACGATTATGCTTTGGGGTTCTCAGGCTGTAAAGAGATAAAAGCCGAGCCGCCGTCGAGTCGTCTTACGTTTAGTTGAAGACGGCTCGACGGCGGCTGTTGTAATGTCCGGGTTTGGGGTGGACTACTTTTAGTTGCTCGCAGCCGATTCGGCCTTTTTGGACTTCGCGGCCGATTCGGCTTTCTCCGCCTTCTCCGCTTTCTCATCCGCCGTCTCGCTGACGGGGATGCCGAGCGCGGCGCGCACCTCGTTCTCGATCCGCTGGCGCAGTTCAACGTTGTCCTTCAGGGTCTGCTTCGAGTTGTCGCGTCCCTGCCCGAGCCGCTCGCCCTTGTAGGAGAACCACGCGCCCGACTTGTCAACGATCTTGTGCAGCACGCCGAGATCGATCAAGTCGCCCTCGCGCGAAATGCCCTCGCCGTACATGATGTCGAACTCGCACTCGCGGAACGGCGGCGCAACCTTGTTCTTCACCACCTTGACCTTCGTGCGGTTGCCCACCACGCGGTCGCCGTCCTTGATCGCGCCGATGCGGCGGATGTCCAGACGCAAGGAGGAATAGAACTTCAACGCGCGGCCGCCCGTCGTCGTCTCAGGACTTCCGAACATGACGCCGATCTTCTCTCGAATCTGGTTGATGAAGATCAGGGTCGTGTTGGACGAAGAAACAATCGCCGTCAGTTTACGCAAAGCCTGCGACATCAGGCGCGCCTGCAAACCGGGCAGGCTGTCGCCCATCTCGCCGTCCAACTCCGCGCGCGGCACGAGCGCGGCCACCGAGTCGATGACGATCACGTCCACGCCGTTCGAGCGCACGAGCGCCTCGCAAATTTCCAACGCCTGCTCGCCCGAATCCGGCTGCGAGATCAACAGGTCGTCAACGTTCACGCCGAGTTTCCCGGCGTACTCCGCGTCCATCGCGTGCTCGGCGTCAATGTAAGCGGCGACGCCGCCCACGCGCTGCGCTTCCGAGACGATGTGCAGCGCAAGCGTCGTCTTGCCGGAAGACTCCGGCCCGTAAATCTCCACGACGCGCCCGCGCGGGACGCCGCCGATGCCGATGGCCGCGTCGATGCTGAGCGCGGTCGTCGAGATCGCCAGAATGTCCGCGACTTCTCGCTCGCCGAGACGCATGATCGAGCCTTTGCCGAATTTCTTTTCGATATTGAGCAGCGCCGCCTCGACGGCCTTCCCGCGCTCGCTCTGTTTGCTATCAGCCATTGTGGTAATCACTCTTTCTGTCCCCTCTTCTCACATTTGATTTGTGCGTCCGACCAGCGAACCGGAAGGCAGTATAGCACAAACAACGCAAGAATGGAACGCTGTTTCATGTGTGCAACAAATTATTTTCACTGTTAAGTGGGATTTTTGAAACCCGACCGCCGATGGTTTTTGTGCCACGGGCGGCGTCTCCGGGTGTCAATGCGGCGTTAGGATACGCCAACGAGCGCACCCAAGTCGAGCGCGGCCGGGAGGTTTTTGCCGGTGCTGTTCAAGACGGCAACAGGCCACGCGCGAACCTGCCGACGTGCGCGACCGTGCCGGGCGAGTCGCCCTGTTTTTCCAACTCCGCGACGATGGCCGAGCCGACCACGGCGGCGTCGGCGTAACGCCACACGTCCGCGACCTGTTCGCGCGTCGAGATGCCGAAGCCGACGGCGACGGGCAACTCCGTGACGGCGCGCACGCGCCCGACGAGCCGCCCGGCTTCCGCGCTCGACTCGCTTTGGACGCCCGTGACGCCCGCACGCGAGACCGCGTAAATGAAACCGCTCGCGCGTTCGGCGATGCGGCGCAGTCGCTCATCCGTCGAAGTCGGCGCGACCAGAAAGATGAGATCGAGTTCGTGCGACCGGAGCGTCGCGGCAAACTCCGTGGACTCTTCCGGCGCAAGGTCTGTCACGAGCATTCCATCCACGCCCGCGCCCCGCGCCTCAGCACACAGACGCTCCGCGCCGAATTGCAGCAGCGGGTTGTAATAACTGAAAAGCACGATGGGCACGTCCGTCTCGCGCCGCGCGTCGGCGACGGCCGCCAACACCTCCGCGACGCCCACGCCGTTACGCAGTGCGCGTTCCGACGCGCGCTGGATGACGGGGCCGTCGGCCATCGGGTCGCTGAACGGCACGCCGAGTTCGATCAAGGTCGCCCCGGCGCGCGCCAGTTCCAAGATCAGTGCGCGCGTCGCGTCGGGCGTGGGGTCGCCGGCCGTGATGAAGGGGATGAAGCCGCGTCGCTTCTCTGCTCTCAGGCGCGCGAAGGTGGCTGCGATGCGGCTCAAGGCAGTTCGACGCCTCCCACCGTTTCGCCGTGCGCGCGTTCGGTCGCGTTCTCCGGCCGGGGCGCGTCGGCCACGCTCTGCACGTCCTTGTCGCCGCGCCCCGAAAGGTTCACAAGGATCGTCTGCTCCGGCTTCAGTTCGCGAGCCAAGCGCAACGCATAGGCGACGGCGTGCGCCGATTCCAGAGCGGGGATGATGCCCTCCTGCTCCGACAGCGTGCGAAACGCCGCGAGCGCGTCCGCGTCCGAAGCGGCGACGTACTCGACCCGCCCCGCGTCGTGGAGAAACGCATGCTCAGGCCCGATGGAAGGATAATCGAGTCCGGCGGAGATCGAATGCGTCGCGGCGATCTGCCCGCGCTCGTCCTGCAAGACGTAACTCATTGTGCCCTGCAACACGCCCGGACGCCCGCCGCCGCGCACGTTGAACCGCGCGGCATGTTCGCCGAGTTTGTCGCCGCTGCCGCCCGCCTCGACGCCGATCATGCGCACGCCCGCATCGTTGAGGAACGGGTGAAACAAACCGATTGAGTTCGACCCGCCGCCGACGCACGCGACGAGCGCATCCGGCAGGCGTCCCGCTTCGCGTTCGATGAACTGCGCGCGCGCCTCGCGCCCGATGACGCTCTGAAAATCGCGCACCATGAGCGGGTAAGGGTGAGGCCCCAGCGCGCTGCCGAGCAGGTAATAAGTGTCGGCCACGTTCGTCACCCAATCGCGCAGGGCTTCGTTGATGGCGTCCTTCAAAGTTCGCGCGCCCGCGCTCACCTCGCGCACCTCCGCGCCGAGCAACTCCATGCGGAAGACGTTCAGGCGTTGCCGCCGCACGTCCTCCGCGCCCATGTACACGACGCATTGCAAACCGAAGAGCGCGCAGACGGTGGCCGTCGCCACGCCGTGCTGCCCCGCGCCGGTCTCGGCGATGATGCGCCGCTTGCCCATGCGCCGCGCGAGCAACACCTGACCGAGCGCGTTGTTGATCTTGTGCGAACCCGTGTGCGAGAGGTCTTCGCGTTTGAGAAAGAGGCGCGCGCCGCCCGCGAGCGCGGAGAGACGCGCGGCGTAATGGAGCGGCGTCGGGCGACCGGAGAAATCGCGCAGCAACGCGGCGTACTCGCCTTGAAACGTCTCGTCGTCGCGCACGGCCGCGTAGGCCGCGTTCAACTCTTCGAGCGGAGCCATCAACGTCTCCGGCACGTAGCGACCGCCGTACGCGCCCCAGTGGCCTTGCTCGTCGGGCTGGGTGGAAAAATTTTGGGACATAAATTTCAGTGGCACGCTTGCGACAAATATCTTCAACGCTGAATCATCGTCGCCAGCATGGTGGCTACCATCCTCATCTCGCCTGCGGCTTGTGCGTAAACATCACATCTCGTCACCGTCAAAGTCCGGCCGGGTTTTACGACTTGCGCCTCCGCGACAAACTCTTCGCCCGCGGCCGGACGCAGCAGATTAACTTTGAACTCCACGCTTAAAACCTCAGACCCGGCGGGCATGAGCGTGTAAGCTGCATAGCCGCACGCGCTGTCGGCAATCGCCGTAATAACGCCCGCGTGGATGTAACCGTTTTGCTGCGTCAGGTCTGCGCGATACGGAAGCGCGATGGAGACCGCCCCCGGCTCGACGCGCCTTAAACTTGCACCCATCAATCGCATGGCCTCTTGGCGCGCGAAGCTGGCGCGAATCCGACTTTCGTATTCCCCATCCGGGGGCGGCAAAAGGCTCATGGCATAACGTGGTCGGCGCGTGCGCTTCGGGAAGCGGCCGAACAATTCATAAACTTGAACGTGTCGCGGGATTATAGCACCGGGGCGGTGGTTGAGATGGTGTCGGGCGCGAGGGTCGAGCGGTTGCGCCCTTCGCCTTTGGCGCAGTAGAGGGCGGCGTCGGCGGCGGCATAGAGCGTGCGCTCGGAGGTGGCGTGCGCGGGACAGGAGGCGACGCCGATGCTGATGGTGGCGAAGCCGACGTTTTCGATCTCGTGCGCCGACACCGCTTCGCGCAGACGCTCGGCGGCGGCAAACGCGCTCGGCTCGGTCACACCGGCCAGAAGCAGGGCGAACTCTTCGCCGCCCAGACGCGCCGCCGTGTCGTTGTCGCGCGAGTGTTCGGCAAGGGCGGCGGCCACGTGGCGAATAACCGCATCACCCGCCGAATGCCCGTGCGTGTCGTTGACGCGCTTGAGGAAATCGATGTCCAACAGCAGGAGCGAGCAGGAGACTTGGTAACGTCGCCAGCGTTCCAGTTCATGCCCGAGCGCGGTGCGGAAGCGGCGACGATTGGCGAGTCCGGTCAGGTAATCGCGGTCGGCCTCGGCGCGCAGGCGATCCATCTCGCGTTTGAGTTTGACGAGTTGTTGCGTACGCGTCAGGAGCAGCGGGAGTTCGGCGGGCAGTTGAAAATAATCGAACGCCCCGGCCTTGAGAATCGCGTGCCTGCGTTCGGCATTCGCCTCTGCGTCTCCGAAGAGGATGAGCGGCACGCCCTCCTGTTCGCTCACGATGTGACGCGTCAACTCGTCTGCGCTGATGCCTTTGATGTTCGTGTCGGCGATGACGACGTGCGGGCGCGACTTACGCAAAGCGACGATGGCCGCCGCCCCGCTTGCGACGCCGACGACGGCGAGGTCTGCGCGCCCCAACGCGTCGAGCGAAGCGGCGCAGCCGGGTTCGTCCGTCACGACCAGCACGCGTCCCTGCTCGCGTGAGTTCGCCTGATTGCTAATCTCTCGCGCGGTTCCGGCGCTCATGTTTTTCTTTGTAAGGGCAAGTTCTTTACTGAACAACGGTGCAGGAGGAGTTGGGGCTATCAACGGCCGCGCGGACATGCTGTACGATCATTTGGCGCGGCGCGCATCTCGCAAACGATACGCCGACAGCATACCTTAAACGCACGGCTGCGCGTCAAGGATTTTTCTCGCACGCGCGCACCGCCGCGACGAAGGCGCGCACGCGAGCCGCGTCTTTTTGTCCGGGCGCGAGTTCCACGCCGCTGCACACGTCAACCGCGTAAGGCGCGACGGCGGCGATTGCCCCGGCCACGTTTTCCGGCGTAAGACCGCCCGCGAGATACAACTGCGCGACCACTTCGCGCGTTTGTCGCGCGAGCGTCCAGTCGAACGTCTCGCCCGTGCCGCCGCGCGCGCGCGGGTCGTATGCGTCGAGCAAAATCGACTGCGCCGGATACGCCGTCGCCGCCTCCGGCGCAAAATCTTTCCCCACGCGCAAGGCTTTAATCACTTCGTGGCCGCCCATCGCGGCGCAATACTCCGGCGACTCGTCGCCGTGCAACTGCACCGCCGACACGCCCGACTCTTTCGCCATGCGCGCCACCGTCGCGGCGCTCTCCTCGTTGACGAACACGCCCACACACATCACGCCGGGCGGCAACGCCGCGATGATTCGTCGCGCATCTTCCGGCGCGATGTAACGCGGGCTGCGCGCGTAAAAGTTAAAGCCGAGCGCGTCCGCCCCTGCCTCGACCGCCGCCAGCGCATCCGCCCGGTTCGTAATGCCGCAGACTTTAACTTTCACCATACCGCTTCCTAGTCAATCACTCTCGAACGTGAAACTTCATTACCCATTCTCGAACTTGAAATTTCAGTTGGCGAATTAAAATTCACACTTTCAAAATTGCGCTTTTGAAACATGCGATTTCAAATTCGCGCTCCCTCGCACGCGCTCGCACATCCGGCTCGACTCTCACTCCGCCGAACTCTCTCCCGCCAGCAAAGCGCGCAACGCTCCGGCCGGGTCGCCCGCGCGCATCAGGGTTTCGCCGACGAGAAAGCCGCGATAGCCGAGCGACTTCAAGCGGCGCAGATCGGCGTGTGTGCGTAGCCCGCTTTCGCTGACGAGAAGCGCGCCGGGCGGCGCGTCGCCGATCAGTTCGACGGAAGTTTCGAGCGAGACTTCAAAAGTGTGTAGATTGCGATTGTTGACGCCGATGATGCCTGCGCCGCAAACGGCCGCGCGCCGCAACTCTTCGCCCGTGTGAACTTCGACCAGCGCGTCCATGCCGAGTTCGTCTTCGGCGATTCTTCTGAGGCGCGCGAGCGTCGCGTCTTCGAGCGCGGCGACGATGAGCAGCAACGCGTCTGCGTGCGCTGCGGCGGCCTCGTACAGTTGCCACTCGTCAACGATGAAATCCTTGCGCAGCAGCGGGAGCGACGTGACGGCGCGCACCGCGCGCAAATCTTCGAGCGATCCCCTGAAATGATCTTCTTCGGTCAGGACGGAGATCGCGGCCGCGCCTCCGGCCTCGTACCGGAGCGCGATTCCGGCGGGCGAAGCGTCGCGGCGAATGTCGCCGAGCGAGGGCGAGGCGCGTTTGATTTCCGCGATGACGTTGAAGCTAGTATAGCCTTCGAGCGCGGCGCGCAACGCGTGAGGGCGCGATTCGCTGCGGACTCTCAAGGCTTCACTGCGCACCTCTCCGAGCGGTCGCAGGCTCATCGCGCGCGCCAGCCGCACGCGCTTCTGCTCGATGATGCGTTTGAGAAAATCCGGCGTGGCGGTCATGCGTTGGTCGCTTCCACGAGTTGGCGGAGTTTGTCGAGCGCGAAACCGCCGTCGATGCTGTGTGCGGCGAGCGCGGCGGCCTCGCTTAGAGACTGCGCCTTGCCGCCGACGTAGAGCGCGGCCGCTGCGTTGGCGACGACGAGCGAACGAGCCGCGTCGCGTCGCTCGCCCGTGAGCACGCCGCGTATGATCTTTGCGTTCATCTCCGCATCGCCGCCGCGCAACTCTTCGAGGGCGGCGCGCTCGATCCCGAAATCGTCGGGCGCGATCTCGAAAGTGCTCACGTCGCCGTCCTTCGCTTCGGCCACCAAAGTTTTGTCGCCGATGGTGATCTCGTCCAACCCGTCGCGGCCGTGGACGACCCACGCGCGCCGCGTGCCGAGGGCGGCGAGGGTGCGCGCGAGCGGTTCGACGAGCGAAGCGTGCCAGACGCCGATGAGTTGGCGCGGCGCGCCCGCAGGGTTCGTCAACGGGCCGAGGAGATTGAAAGTCGTGTGGACGCCGAGTTCGCGCCGCACGCCCGCGACGCGCGCCGTCGCGCCGTGATACAGGGGCGCGAACATGAAGCACATGCCGATTTCGTCGAGGCATCTTTGCGACACGGCGGGCGAAGCGTTGACGCCCACGCCGAGAGCAGTGAGCACGTCCGCGCTGCCCGAACGACTCGTCGCGGCTCGACTGCCGTGCTTCGCCACGGGCAGCCCCGCGCCCGCGATGACGAAGGCGGCGGCCGTCGAGACGTTGAAAGTCTTCGCCGCGCTCGATCCCGTCCCGGCGGTGTCGATGAAAAGTTCGTGGCGTGTGGTGACGCGCACGGCGCGCGCGCGCATCGCCCCGGCCATCCCCGCCAACTCTTCGACCGTCTCGCCTTTCAACGCCAGCGCGACGAGCGCGCCCGCGATCTGCGAGTCCGTCGCGCTCTCATCGAGCAGTGCATCGAGCAGCGAGGCGGCTTCCGCGCGGCTCAGATTCTCACCGCGCATCAAACGCAGCAACAGGGCGCGTAAGGGCGCGCCCACGGCGGCGGCATCGTCCCTGCGCGCGGGCATCGTCGAAAGCCGGGATGGTCTGTCGCTAGTCATGTATCTTGCTGTCGGCAGTCGGTAGCCCGTTGTCAGTAGCCAGTTGTTTGTTCGCCGCTGCATTGCGGAGTATGGCTATCATTAGAGCGGGAGCGCGAACCACAAGCCACGGACAACTGACTACTGGCCGTTCAGGAAATTTGCGAGCAGCCGCTTCCCTTCCGTCGTCAAAATTGATTCGGGGTGAAACTGCACGCCTTCGACGTTTAACTCACGATGGCGCAAGCCCATGATGAGATCGTCGCCGGTCGTCGCGGAAACTTCGAGACACGCGGGCAGCGTGGCGCGCTCGACGACGAGCGAATGGTAACGTCCGGCCTTGAACTTCGGCGGCAGCCCCGCAAAAAGCGTGCGCCCGTCGTGGTCGATCTCCGCCGGTTTGCCGTGGACGGGCAGCGGCGCGCGCACGACCCGCCCGCCGAAAACTTCCCCGATGGCCTGATGCCCCAAACAGACGCCGAAGACGGGAACGCGCCCCGCGAAATGCTTGATGGCCGCACACGTGATGCCCGCGTCCTTCGGCTCGCCGGGGCCGGGCGAGATCAGAATCTTCGAGGGGCGAAACTCACGCTCGATCTCTTCCAACGTCACCTCGTCGTTGCGGCGCACGGCCATCTCCGCGCCCAACTCGCCGAGATACTGCACGAGGTTATAGGTGAACGAATCGTAGTTGTCTATGATGAAGATCATAATCGGCTATCAGCTATCAGCTATCAGCTATCAGCTATCAGCTATCAGCGGTCAGCTTTCAGCTTGAAGTACTCGACGAATGTTTTGCTGATGGCTAACTGCTGACGGCTGACGGCTCTCTACTTACTTTTCGCCTCCGCCAGTAACTCCGCCACTTCCGTGTGATAACCGTCGAGCGCGAACCGGCGCGCCGTGCGGCCTTGCTTGTCTTTGAGGTTCGTCTGCGCGCCGCTTTTCAGCAACAGGTTGACGATCCCCGCGTTGCCTTTGGCGGCGGCGATCATCAGCGGCGTGCCTCCGACCTTATTGGTCGCGTTCGGATCGACGCCTTTTGCCAAGAGCGTTTCGACGAGCGGAGCGCGCTCGTAAAAGACCGCCCACGACAGGGGCGTGCCGCCCGAATCATCCCTTGCGTTCACGTCCGCGCCGCGTTCGAGCAGGACTTCCGCGATCTCCGCGTCCGTGTGGCGCAGCGCATAAGCGAAGGGCGTGAAACCGTCCACGCCGCGCCCGTTCACGTCGGCGCGACGGTCGAGCAGCGCGCGCACGAGTTCCTTGTCTCCGGCTTGCACGGCGCGGATCAAAGGCGTCTTCCCGTCGCGGTCGAGCACGTTCGGGTCGGCGTTGCGTTCGAGCAAAAGTTTGGCGACGCTCTTTTGCGAGTTGATGACCGCCGCCGTGAGCGGCCTGTCTCCGCGCTCGCCACGCACGTCTGGACTCATGCCCGCGGCGAGAAAAAGTTTGACCGCCCACGCGTCGCCCGCGCCCGCGTGCCTGACGAACTCGGCCTCTTTGAAATCGATGCCGCGCAAGGCCAACTCGCGCCGCGCCGTCTCCGGGCTAACCTTCTCGCTCGGCTGCCGCAGACAACCGGCGCACGCCGACAGGAGCGCGACCGCGACCGCACAGCGCATCATTCGTGGCAGGGAAATTTTACGATGCTTCGACAACTGCTCGCCCTCGCTCTCGCTCTCGACCTCTGCTTCCGGCCTCTGCTTTCGATCTTTACTCTCCATCTCTGCTTTCGTTTGTCTTGCAGGATGCGCGCGTGCTTCACAAACCGCGCTCGGCCATCTCAATCGCACGCAACATCGCGCGCGCCTTGTTGATCGTCTCTTCATACTCGCGCGCGGGCACGGAGTCGGCCACGACGCCCGCTCCGGCCTGCACTTCCGCGCGTCCATCGCGTATGCGGACGGTGCGAATGGCGATGCAGGAATCGAGGTTGCCCGCATAGTCTAGATAGAGCACCGCGCCCGCGTAGAGGCCGCGACGGTCGGGTTCGAGCGCGTCGATGATCTGCATGGCGCGCACCTTGGGCGCGCCCGTCACAGTCCCCGCAGGGAAACAGGCGGCCAGCGCGTCGAAACAGTCTGCGCCCTCTCGCAGACGCGCGAACAAACTTGTCACGAGATGCTGCACGTGCGAGTAGCGTTCGACAGACATCAACTCCCTGACTTTGACCGAGCCGAACGCGGCGACGCGGCCGAGGTCGTTGCGGCCGAGATCGACGAGCATCAGATGCTCCGCTACTTCCTTCTCGTCAGCGCGCAACTCCGCGCCGAGCCGCGCGTCTTCCGCCTCGTTCGCGCCGCGCGGCCGCGTGCCTGCAATCGGCCGGTATTCGAGTTCCGCGCCGCGACAACGCACGAGCATCTCCGGCGACGCGCCGACGATTGATTCGTCGCCGAGTCGCAGAAAGTACATGTAGGGCGACGGGTTCGTCGCGCGCAGCGCGCGATAAATTTCGAGCGGCGGCGCGCCGACGCCGGTAGTGAAACGCTGCGACAGCACGGCCTGATAACAGTCGCCCGCCGCGATGTGTTCCTTGATCGTCTCCACAGCCTGCTCGAAATCTCCGCGCGACCAGTTTGAAGCGAACTGCGGCGGCGCGTCATTCATCCTCTGTCGCCCCAATTCGCGCGCGGGCGCGTTGCCGAGCAACTCGCGCTCGATAGATTTAGTCCGGCCGACGGCCTCTTCATAAAGTTCTCGCAGCCGCGCGCGACTCTCGCCCGCCTCCTCTGTGAACACGATTGAACTGATTTCGATCTGCTGCCGCACGCGATCAAAAGCGAGCACGGTGCGGAAAAACATCAACACGGCTTCGTCGCTTTCAGACTCCGCGCCGCCGCCCCTATTGCCCACCGTCGGCTCGAACCAGCGCACCGCGTCGTAAGCCAGATAACCGACCGCGCCGCCCGCGAACGGGGCGAGGTGATCGCGCCGCGCCAACTTGTGTCGCCGGAAATAGTCGCGCAAAAAATCGGTGGCGCGCACGCCGCGCAGGTGTTCCGTCTCGCCGTCGCTGCTGCTCCCGTTGCCGCTGCGCGTGACGAAGGTGTCTGCCCCGCGCCCGCGCACGATCATCTCCGGCTCGACGCCGAGAAACGAGTAGCGCGCGACGCGCTCGCCGCCCTCCACCGATTCGAGCAGAAACGCGTAACGCGCATCATGCGCGAGACGCAAAAACGCGCCCACGGGCGTCTGCAAATCCGCCAGCACGCGACGCACCACCGGCACGACGTTGCCGCGCGCCGTCTCGCGCTCGAAATCCCCGAATGTCGCCGGTTGTAGATCAAGCATGGGCAGAAACATTGAATGCGAAACGTTGAACGCGAAACGAAAAACAGTTCTTTGCACGCGGTCAGTCGCGCGGCCGTCACACGAGTTGCTAGAGATTGATTTGAACAACTGACCACGGGCAACTGGCTGCGGTCGGTCTTCAGTTCAACGCTCGGCGTTCGTCATTCCGTTATTGAGCCACTGGCCGCCGTCAACGACGATGATCGCGCCGTTGATAAATGAGGCGGCGTCCGAACAGAGGAAGACGGCCGGCTGCTCGATGTCTCTGATCCGGCCGAAGCGACCGACGGGGATGCGTCGTTGCAGTTTCTCTTTGAGCGCGGGCGGGAGCAGGCGTTTCATGCCCTCCGTGTCTTCGATGGGGCCGGGCGCGATGGCGTTTGTGCGGATGCCGTAACGCCCCCATTCGACCGCGAGGTTTTGCGTGAGCGCGTCAACGCCCGCCTTCGCCGCCGAGACGTGGAGTTGAAACGGCGTCCCCATGTAATGAAGCGTCGCGCTGATGTTCAAAATCGAACCGCCACGCCGTTTCAATTCGCCGAACGCGGCGCGGCAGACGTTGAACGTGCCCTTCAGATCAATGTCGACGACAGTGCCGAAGCCGTTCGGCGAAAGTTCTTCCGCCGCGCAGAGAAAGTTGCCCGCCGCGCCGTTGACCACGATGTCCAACCGCCCGAAGCGTTCGACCGTGGCGGCCACGGCGCGCTCGACCTCTTCCGCCTGCCGCACGTCGCACGCGACGGCCAACGCCTCGCCGCCCCCGGCGCGAATCAACTCCGCCGCCGGTTCGAGATGCTCCAACTTCCGGCTGACGAGAGCGACCCGCGCGCCCGCCTCTGCGAGCGCACGCGCTACCCCGCCCGTGATCCCCGTCCCGCCGCCCGTCACAAACGCGACGCGCCCCGCCAGCAACCCTTCGACGAACACGCTCTCAGCCATAGATACCTTTCGGAAGATGTCTTTCAGAAATTTTGAATCATCGACTCAATGAATCATCGACTCGACTCTTCATTGATTTTCGTTCGCGCCCGGTTTGGCCGGAACTGCGACGGGCTTGCCGTCTTCGGCGTGCGGTTCAGCCCCGACCTCCTGTGTGATCTGCGCGACGCGGAGGTTGGCTTCTTCGTTGTCGGGGCTGTACCTGAGCGCGCTTTGATAATCGCGCAGGGCATCCGTCAAACGGCGCGCGTCGTAGAGCGCGTGGGCGCGCCGGACGTAGGCTTCTGCCAACGCGTCGAGCGTGGTGTCGTCCTCCGGCTTCTTCTCCGCCTCCTGCTCAAGCCCGTCGATCTCCGCATCCAGTTTCGACGTGTCCAACGTCTGCCCGCCGCCCGTGTTGCCCGGCGCGTTGCCGTTTGCGCCCCCCGGCGGCGACGATGCCGTGGCGGCGTTCGTCCCGCCGTTTCCGTTCGCAGCCGTCGGCGCGTTCTTCCCGCACGCCGCGCACAACGTCAACGCACACATCAAACTCAACAGACCCGCAAAAGCTCGCATGTGATTCATCATTAAAAGCCGTGAATCGTGAATCGTAAATCGTGAATAGACGAAAACTGTCTTCTTTCTATTTACGATTTACGATTCACGATTCACCTTCCTTTCAGCTTCCCGCGATGTACGGGCGCGATTGCACGATGTAGACCTGACCGCCGTAGAAGACCCATTCGATGTCCTGCTCGCGCCCGCGAAAGATGCGCCTGATGGACGACGCGGCGCGGGCGAGACGGCGCACCGTCGCATCGGTCAGCACGGCGCGCTCGCCGCTGATCGGAATCTCTTTGACGCCGCCCTCGCCGTCAAACGTCAACAAACTCTCTTCGTCCGAACGCGTCAACACACGCACGGCCTGCGAACGCGGGCGGAAGATGATCTGCTCCGCGATCTTTTTGCCCTCGACCACTTTGATGCCGAGTCCGCGTTTCGCGCTGATGTAGATGCCGTCGCGGTTGGTGTCGTCGTAAGGGTCGGTCGTGATCATGACGCCCGCGCTGTCGGCGTTGATGCCTTCCTGTATGAGCACGGCCGGGTAAACTTTCATGTGATCGATACCGGCGCGCTCGCGCGCCTCGTAGGCTTCAAAATTCCAGACGGAAGCCCAGACGGTTTTGATGGCCTCGATCAACTTCTCTTCGTCGCGCACGTTCGGCACGGTCGAATACAACCCCGCCCCGTTGAACTTCGGCAAGTCTTCCGCGTTCGTGGAACTACGCACGAACAATCCCTTGCCCTGATACCCGGCGCGCACGCGCTTGAGAACGGCGGCGCGCAAACTCTCCTGCATCTTCGCCCCCTCGATGCGCGCGCGCATCTCGGCCAGCCGTTCGCGCCGGTAGGCCGGGTCGTGGACGAACTTTTGATCCTCCAGCATCTCGTAGATGGGTTCTTCGAGTTTGTTCGCTTTGACGAACTCGTCGTAGTAATAGATCGGGATAGTGAAACCGTTCGGCACGGTGATGCCGCGCAGCCGCGCATTGGCGACTTCGCCGAGGTTGGCCGACTTTGCGCCGTAGGCGGCGGCCATCGCAGCGCGCTGCTGTTTGAGGTCGGCCAGACGCTTCTCCGAGAGGTCGAAGCGCGGCGTCATAATGTCGCGCCGCTCCTTGAGCCGCCGCTGGTATTCGTTGAGCGCGCTGTTGTCCGCGCGCTTGATCTCATACTTGCCCGCTTTCGTCTCGAACGTCACCCACCAGCCGTCGTACTCCTTGAGCAACTCGGACGCGTTTCGCACGTAGGCGTTCGGCACGCCCCACGACTTGGCGAGCAGGTTGATGTGCGAGAGCGGCGTCGAAGGCTGGCTCGTGATGATCCCGGCGACGGGCGGCAGCGTCACCGGCACTTCGTCGAGCACGAGGATTTCGTTGAAACCGATTTCGACGTGTTCGTCCAACTTCTTGATGATGTGGATGCGCCCTAAGCCCCGCGCCACGTTGAGCGGTTGATATTCCTGCTCGCGCGCGATCTCGCTTTGCGAGACGCGTTCGAGTCCGGCGATTGTGGCAGAGGCTTCGTCCTGTTTGATCGAGTTGGGCTTGAAGGCGACCGGCTCGAAGAAGGTGCAGTTGATCGTCTCACCCGTGAGTTTGATCTGTTCGGCCGGGATCAGGTCGCCTTCCCAGAATTCAAACGTCCAGCGCGAAAGCGGCGTCTGGTAGGCGAGCGTGCCGAGGATGAAGCGGCGGTTGGGCTTGAGATAGTTGTTCTCGAAAAATTCGCGCCCGCGTTCGAGCGAGAGATATGTGCCGTTGACGAAATCTTTGTGGAAACGGTAACGCTTCGAGTTGACGTAGTAGATTTTGTTCCGGTCTTTGCGGTCGATGACGTACATGACGTGCGGCAGCGGGTAGCCCGCGTCGGTGTTGATGCGCGCGAACGCGTCGAACTCCGCGCGCGACTTGATCTCAGGCCGCGAACGCTCACCCGCCGCCGCTGTCGTCGCCTCCGCCGCATCGCGTCGCGCGGGGGGCGCGGCCGTCCCGGCCTTGCGCGTCTTCTGCGCGCTTGCCGCCGCAGGACACAAGAGGGAGAAGACCAATGCGCTCAAGACCAAATTTTTGACAAGTCTCATAAAGCCTTTCTCGCTTTCAACACTTCTCTGCTTTCGCGTCGGAGCAATTCTAACAGATCATCTATGTGACGCTGCTCCGTCAGAAAGCTGTTGACGTTCACACGCAACACGCGCCGCCCGCCGAGCACCGTGGTCGCAAACCACGCCTCGCCGCTTCGTTCGATGCGCCCCTGCAATTCGCGTTGCAAGGCGTCGAGTTCCGCGCCCGCTGCGTCGCGCATCCCTGCGGGCACGAAGCGCAGGCAGCACACCGCCGTTTCGACTTCGCCCACACATTCGAAATCTTCTAACGCGGCGATGCGCGCGGCGAAATGCTCAGTGAGTTCGACCTGCCGTTCGATGATCTCGGCATAACCGCGCACGCCGAGAGTTTTCAGCGCGAACCAGATTTTGAGCGCGTTGAAGCGGCGTGTGCCGAGTTGGCCGTAGCGGAAGAAGTCGAAGGGCACGTCTTCGCCGCCGCGTTCCTCGCTCAAGTATTCGGGCGTGATGTCGAAGGCGTCGCGCAGCACGCCGCCGCCATCGCGCACGAGCAATGCGCCCGCCGCGAAAGGCACAAACATCCACTTGTGCGGGTCAATCGTCACGGAGTCCGCGCGTTCGATGCCGCGCAGGCGGTCTCTATATTTACCCGACAATGCGAGCGTCGCGCCGTATGCGCCGTCGACGTGAAACCAGAGTTTGTGCTCGGCGGCGACCGCGGCGAGTTCGTCGAGCGGGTCGATCACGCCGGTCGAAGTTGCGCCCGCCGCGCCCGCGATGCACACGGGCAGGTTGCCCGCTTCGAGGTCGCGCTCGATCTCGCGGCTGAGAGCGTCCGTGCGTATGTGGAAACGCGCGTCCGTCTCGACCTTCCGCAAATTTTCGCGGCCGAGGCCGAGTATATCCATGCTCTTGACGAACGAGTAGTGACACTGTTCCGACGCGTAGACGATCATGTTGCCCGCCGTTGCGGACGCGTGCGGCGTGCGTTTCTCCGCGCGGCTCGCGGGCAGAGACGCGGCGCGCAGTCCACGGTCGCGCACAAACTCGGCGGCGCGGTCGCGGGCGCACTTGAGCGCGATCAAATTCGCTTCCGACCCGCCGCTCGTGAGCGTGCCGAAACTGCCCGCGCCGTAGCCGACGATTTCGCAGAGCCAGCCGAGCACGCGCGATTCGATCACGCTCGCCGCAGGCGAATTGCGCCACACCGCGCCGTTCTGATTGATGGCCGACGCGAGCGCGTCAGCCCAGACGGCGACGGGCAGCGGCGTCGGATTGAACAGGCCGTAATAGCGCGGGCTTGGGATGTTCATGGCGTGCGGCAGAATTTCGCGCTCGAAGCGGCGGAACAGTTGATCCGCCTCCGCGCCTTCGAGCGGGAGCGGCTCGTCGAACATTTTTTCGAGTTCGCCGGGCGTGGCTTCGGAGCACAGGCGCACCTCTTCGAGCGTGCGCACGTAACGCGCGATGATCTCCGTCGCCATCTGTCCGAGTCGTTCGTGCTCCGCGCTCAAGCGTTCGCTCATTTCCGGTTTCGCCCCTGTGCATGAAATTTGAAGTTCCGTTAAGCTAACCCAAGCGGAGGGATTTATTCCAGTCAGCAATTGAGATGAACCGCCACTTGCAAGAATTTACGGAGACACTTGAGACGCATGCCGCGCGTTACGGCTTGCAACTCGACGCGACGACGCGCGCGCACCTGCGCGATTATTACGAGCGCCTGTTGAAGTGGAACGCGCTGTTGCATCTGGTTGCGCCCTGTTCGCCCGCCGAGTTTGCCACGCGGCATGTGCTCGAATCGCTCACGGCCTGCGCGCACATGCCCGAAGGCGCGCGCGTGTGCGACGTGGGTTCGGGCGGCGGGCTGCCGATCATTCCGTGCCTCATCCTGCGCCCCGACCTGCGCGAAGCGGCGCTCGTCGAAGCCTCTGCTAAGAAGGCCGTCTTCCTGCGCGAAGCCTTGAGCCGTCTAAAACTGCAAGACCGCGCGCGGATCATCCCGCACAGGTTCGAGCAAATCGCCTCTCCCGAATGTGAAGCGGTGACTTGCCGCGCTCTCGAATCTTTCACGGCGATGTACCCGCGCCTC
>DASZEQ010000031.1:0-69094 GCA_035940695.1 Pyrinomonadaceae bacterium
AGTGGAGATGGTGATGCCGGGCGACAACGTGGCGATGGAGATCACGTTGATTACGCCGATAGCGATGGAGAAGGGGTTACGCTTCGCCATTCGCGAAGGTGGACGCACGGTCGGCGCCGGTACCATTACCGATATCATCGAATAGCTCTCGGCCTTCGGCTTTCAGCCGACAGCCCAAGCGGCTGTTGAACGACTGAAAGCTGATTGCTCGAAGCTGATTGCTGGAAGCTAGGAAATTATGCTGAACGAAAAGATCAGAATCAGACTTAAGGCTTACGATCACAGGGTGCTGGATCAATCCACCTCGGAGATCGTAGAGACCGCCAAGCGCACGGGCGCGCGCGTGGCCGGGCCGATCCCGCTTCCCACTTCCAAAAACAAGTGGACGGTCTTGCGTTCGCCGCACGTCGATAAGAAGTCGCGCGAGCAGTTCGAGATCAGGACGCACAAGCGTCTGATGGACATTCTCGACCCGACCCCGCAGACCGTGGATGCGCTGATGAAACTCGACTTGCCCGCGGGCGTGGATGTCGAGATCAAAGCGTTCGGCAGAGACAGATAAAGCAGCTATCAGCCGTCAGCAATCAGCAATCAGCTTTTTGCCTGTCACAAGCGGCTGAGGTTTAACAGAGCGCGGCAGCCATTCATAGCAGTTTTTAGCTGAATGCTGATAGCTGACCGCTGATAGCTTGGAGTTAATGATGATTAACGGAATCATCGGTAAGAAAGTTGGCATGACGCAGTTGTTCGCGGACGATGGCACGGTCACTCCGGTGACGGTCATCAAGGCGGGGCCTTGCGTCGTGGTGCAGACCAAATCGTCGGCGGGCAAGGACGGCTACGACGCCGTGCAAATCGGCCTCGTCGAAGAGCGTCCGGTGAAGTTGAAGAACGTCAACAAGCCGATGCGCGGCCACTTCGAGAAGACGGGCGCAGGCACGCCGCCAACGCGCGTCTTGAAAGAGTTTCGGCTCGACGGCGACCCGGGCGTCAGCGTGGGCGACAAGGTTCTGGTCGGCGAGCAGTTTGCCGACGGCGATTCGATTGAAGTGATCGGCAAGAGCAAGGGTCGCGGTTTCGCGGGCACGGTGAAGCGTCACAAGTTCAACCGCGGCCCCGAATCGCACGGCTCGATGAACGTGCGCGCGCCGGGTTCAATCGGCCAGTCGGCCTATCCTTCGCGCGTCATCAAGGGCACGCGCTCTTCGGGTCACATGGGCGACGTACGCGTCACCGTGAAGGGCTTGACGGTGGCGCGCGTCGATGCGGAAAACAATTTGCTGATGATTCGCGGCGCGGTGCCGGGCGCAAACGGCACGGTGGTGATCGTCAAAAAGTCTGTCAGACAGAAGAAGAAATAGATAGCAATCAGCCATCGGCCATCAGCCGTCAGCCAACAGGCTGACTACTGAAAAGCTGAACGCTGAGAGCGCGAACGGAGTGAGCTATGCCTACCGTGAAGGTGCGCAATTTGAAGAACGAAGAGGTCGCCGACCTCGAACTGTCCGACGCCGTGTTCGGCGCGGAGTTTAACGAGGGGCTGGTGCATACCGCCGTCAAGGCTTATCTGGCGAAGGCGCGCGCGGGCACGGTCGGCACGAAGACGCGCGGCGACGTGTCGGGTTCGGGCAAGAAACTCTGGAAGCAGAAGGGCACGGGGCGGGCGCGTATCGCCAGCATCCGTTCGCCTCTGTGGAAGGGCGGCGGCAACGTCCACGGGCCGCAGGCGAAAGACTGGTCGCACAATCTGCCGAAGAAGATGCGGCGCGGCGCGTTGCGCTCGGCCTTGTCCGAGCGGCTGCGCGAAGGCAACGTGATCGTGCTCGACGAGTTTACGCTCGGAGCGGCGAAGACCAGAGATTTCGTCGGCGCGCTCGGCACGCTCGGTCTCGAAGGCAAGACTCTCATCGTTGACTCGCATGATAACGACAACCTGCTGCTCGCCTCGCGCAACGTCAAGCGCGCGAAGATCACGACGAGCCGCAGCCTGAACATCTACGATCTGCTCTATCACGAAAAGCTCGTGCTTTCGCGCACGGCGGCGGAAGAGTTGAACGACATGCTCGACCCGAAGCGGCGCACGGGCGCGCACGACGACGCCGACAACGGCGCGGCGGCGGCGACGGAAGAGAATACGACAGAGGAGGCGGCGTAAAAGATGCGAACGGTATGGGACATCATCAAGTCGCCCGTGATCACGGAGAAGGCGCTCGTCGCGAAGGAAGAGACGCAGGACGGCAAGCAACTGCTGACCTTCCGCGTCGATAAGAACGCCACGAAGCCTGAGATCAAGTCGGCCATCGAGCGAATTTTCGACGTGAAAGTCGCTACGGTGCGCACGATGAATTACATGGGCAAGAAGGCGCGGCGCGGCCGTTTCGAGGGGCGCAAGCCGTCTTGGAAGAAAGCCTACGTCACGCTCCAAGAAGGCGAAAAGCCGCTCGATTACGGCGAAGCGATCTAGCAGTTTCAAGTTTCAAGTTTCAGGTTTCAAGTTAAAGAAAACTTCAGACCTGAAACTTGAAACCTGAAACTTGAAACCTAAAGATTATGGGCATCAAGAAACTTACACCGACATCACCGGCGCGTCGCTACCAGACTTATTTGACGCGCGATGAGTTGACGAAGGGCGCGGAGCCAGAGAAATCTCTGCTGGAGAAGAAGACGCGTATCTCCGGGCGCAACAACGACGGGCACATCACCGTGCGTCGTCGCGGCGGCGGGGCGAAGCGTTTCTATCGCATCATTGATTTCAAGCGCGACAAGACGGGCGTGCCCGGACGCGTCACGCAGCTTGAGTACGACCCGAACCGCTCGGCGCACATCGCGCTCATCACTTATCTCGACGGCGAGAAGCGTTACATCCTCGCTCCCGCCGGGATCGAAGTCGGGAAGACGATCATGAGCGGCCCCGAAGCGGACATTCTAGCCGGTAACGCCCTGCCCTTGCGGAACATTCCGCTCGGCACGCAGATTCACAACATCGAACTGCGCCCCGGCAAAGGCGGCCAGATGGCGCGCTCGGCAGGCGCGTTCGCGCAACTCGTCGCCAAGGAAGGCGACTACGCGCAACTGCGCATGCCCTCGGGCGAGGTGCGGCGCGTGCCCGTGGTGTGCATGGCGACGGTGGGACAGGTCGGCAACGTCGAGCACGAAAACGTCTCGTTCGGCAAGGCCGGACGCTCGCGTTGGAAGGGCATTCGCCCGCACGTGCGCGGCGTCGCGATGAACCCGGTGGATCACCCGCACGGCGGCGGCGAGGGTAAGACCTCCGGCGGACGCCACCCCGTAACGCCGTGGGGACAACCGACGCGCGGCTACAAGACGCGTTCAAACAAGCGCACGCAGAAGATGATCGTGCGCGATAGAAGAGTCAAATAAGTTTCAGGTTTCAGGTTTCAGGTTTCAAGTCTGAGGATTTGTTTTAACCTGAAACTTGAAACCTGAAACTTGAAACCAACCGGAGCGAAGCGAAACGTTATGGCACGTTCAGTTAAAAAAGGCCCGTTCATTGACGACTATTTGTTGAAGACGGTGGAGCGCATACGCGAAAGCGGCAGCCGCCCGCCGGCGATCAAAACTTGGTCGCGTCGTTCGACGATCTCGCCGGACTTCGTCGGCCTGACCTTCGCCGTGCATAACGGCAAACGCCACCTCCCCGTGTACGTCACGGAGAACATGGTTGGACACAAACTCGGCGAGTTTGCGCCGACGCGCACCTTCAAAGGCCATTCGGGAACGAAGGCCGAGAAGGGCGGAAAAGTAGCTAGGTAGTAAATAGTGAATCGTAAATCGTAAATAGAAGACGGCGATTCGGTTCGGTCACTATTTACGGTTCACGATTGACGATTCACGAGGTTCAAGAGATGGAAGCGAGAGCGAGCGCAAAGTATCTGCGGGGGTCGGCGCAAAAGGCGCGACTCGTCGTTGACATGATACGCGGCAAGAACGTCAACGAGGCGTTGGCCGTGTTGCAGTACACGAACAAGCGTGCGGCGGACGGCATCGAAAAGTGCGTGCGTTCGGCCGTGGCGAACGCCACCGAGGCGGCGGAGAAGGCGAACATCGCCATCGACCCGGACGATCTGTGGGTCAAAGCGTGTTTCATCGACATGGGGCCGACGAAGAATCGTCGCCGCATGCGCCCCGCGCCGCAGGGACGCGCCTACAAGGAACGGCGTCACTTCCATCATGTGACCATCCTCTTGTCGAGCGAGGAGCAGGCGGCTCTGGCGGCGGGCAAGCGTCCATCGTCGAAGGCCGGCAAGCCGAAGACGACGAAGCCGGGCAAGAAATTGTCGGCCACAACAACCGCCGCGCCGAAGGCATCGGCCAAACGCGCCGCGACGAAGCAGGCCGATACAGGCACGAGCGAGACGCCCGCTCCGAGCAGCGCGCCCGCAACTGAAACGGCAACTGAAGAATAGTTAAGTTTGAACGGAGAATAAAGTGGGTCAGAAAGTTCATCCATACGGCTTCCGCCTCGGCTATAACAAAGACTGGCACTCGCACTGGTTCGCCAAGAAACAGTACGGCGAGTTCCTGCTCGAAGACTTGAAACTCAAGGCGACGCTCAAGGCGCGCTTTAACGGCGCGGGCGTCTCGCACGTCGACGTGGAGCGCGCGGCCAACCGCTTGAAGATCATCATCTACACCTCGCGCCCCGGCATCATCATCGGGCGCAAGGGCGCGGAGATCGACAAGCTCAAGGCCGACATCGCCTCGCGCACGGGTCGCGAAGTGCTCGTCTCGATTCAAGAGATTCACAAGCCGGAACTGAACGCGCAGTTGCAGGCCGAGAAGATCGCCGTGCAGCTTGAGAAGCGCATTGCCTTCCGCCGCGCCATGCGCAAGACCGTGGAAGAGACGCTCAGGTTCGGCGGGCAGGGCATCAAGGTCAAAGTCGGCGGCCGTCTGAACGGCGCGGAGATCGCCCGCAGCGAGTGGTACTTGCAGGGTCGCCTGCCGCTCCACACGTTGCGCGCGGACATCGACTACGGAGTCGCGACGGCGCACACGACGTTCGGCACCATCGGCGTCAAAGTCTGGATTTATCGCGGCGAGATTCTCGACCCGAAAGCGGCCATGGCGCGCGGCACTGCGACCGACCCGATCAACGAACCGCGCGGCGAACGCGGCGAGCGAGAGCGTCGCCCGCGCACGCGGCGCGAACGCGAGGGCGGCGATAATCGCGGCGACAGGGGCGACAGGGGCGACCGTGGTCGTCCGCGCGGCGACAGGGCATAGGTAAGTAAATCGTGAATCGTAAATCGTGAACAGTTCAAGACACCGAACCACGATCATCTATTCACGATTTACGATTCACGATTTACGAGGATTGTCATCATGTTGATGCCGAAAAAAGTTAAGCACCGGAAGCAGATGCGCGGGCGCATGACGGGAACGGCCACGCGCGGCGCGGAGATCAGCTTCGGTGAGTACGGGTTGAAATGTCTGGAACCGGCGTGGATCACCGACCGGCAGATCGAGGCGGCTCGTATCGCCATGACGCGCCACATCAAGCGCGGCGGCAAAATCTGGATTCGCATGTTCCCCGATAAGCCCGTTACGAAGAAGCCCGCGGAAACGCGTATGGGCAAGGGCAAGGGCGCGCCCGAATACTGGGTGGCCGTGGTGAAACCGGGGCGCATCCTGTACGAGATCGAGGGCGTGGACGAAACGACGGCGCGCGAGGCGATGCGTCTGGCGGCGCAGAAACTCCCGATCAAGACGAGGTTTGTTACCCGCGCCGAGCAGGAAGGGGGCGCAGTTTAGTCATGAAGAAACGCGAAGAGTTGGAAAAATTGCGCGGCATGTCGGAAGAGGATTTGCGTGAAGAGGCCGCGCGCATCAAAGAGTCCCTGTTCCGTTTGAACTTCAAACTCGCGCTCGGCGAGACGGACGCGGTGAAGCGTCTGCGGCAGGAGAAGCGGACGCTGGCGCGTCTGCAAACGCTCTTAAGCGAGCGGCAGAACGAGCAGACCGCTTGAAAGTAGATAGTGAATCGTAAATCGTAAATAGATTTAAAACGTATTCCCTCTATTTACGATTCACGATTTACGATTCACGAGGATTTATGATGGCAGAAGAAAATCAGGAACAGACGACCGCCGGCGGCGATGCGCCGAAGGAAGAGCGGGCAAGCGCGACCGACGACGTGCGCGCGGCCGACGCAACCGACGCGGGCGAGACGCTCGCGCACGAGGTTGCGCCGAACGTTGACTCGCAGGCCGGAAACGCCTCGGGCACGGAAGCGGGCAAGCGCGGACGCCGCGCGGAGAAGGTGGGCATCGTCGCATCGGACAAGATGGAGAAGACCATCGTGGTGCGCGTTGACCGCTTGATCAAACACCCGAAGTATCGCCGCTACGTGCGTCGCACGTCGAAGTTCATGGCGCACGACGAGACGGGCGCAACCATCGGCGACAAGGTGCGGATCGTCGAAACCAGACCGCTCTCGGCCAGAAAACGCTGGCGCGTCGTCGAGATCGTGCAGAAAGCTGAAAAGTAGTAAATGGTCAATCGTAAATCGTGAATAGATAAAACTTATCTTTCACTATTTACGATTCACGATTCACGATTTACGAGGGATTTGTTATGGCTATTCAAATGCAGACATCGCTGGATGTGGCGGACAATTCCGGCGCGCGGCGGGTCGAGATGATTATGAGCATCGGCGGTTCGACGGGGCGGCACGCCGTCCTCGGCGACAAGATCAAAGTGACCGTCAAAGAGGCTGCGCCCGACGGCGCGGTCAAGAAGGGCACGGTGCATAACGCCGTCATCGTGCGCACGCGCAAAGAGGTGCGCCGCAAGGACGGCACTTACATCCGCTTCGACCAGAATGCGGCGGTGCTCATCAAAGACGACAACACGCCCATCGGCACGCGCGTCTTCGGCCCCGTCGCACGTGAACTGCGCGACCTCAATTTTATGAAGATCGTTTCGCTCGCGCCGGAGGTGATTTAAGACAATGGCAGGCACAAGGAAGCGCACCAAAATCAAGAAGGGCGACATCGTGCAGGTGATCGCGGGTCGCGGTTGGGCGACTTTTAAAGGCGGCGAGCGCGCCCCCGTTCGCGGCCGCGTGCTCGAAGTCTCCCCGGCGAAGGGCAAAGTTAAAGTCGAGGGCGCGGGGATCGTCAAGAAGCACCAGAAGGCCAACCCGGCGAACAATCGCGGCGGCGGCATCATCGATCAGGAGTCGTGGATCGACATCTCGAACGTCCAGTTGATCGACCCGGAATCGGGCAAGCCGACGCGCGTGCGCGCGGGCGAGTCGAGCGAGGGCACGCGGCAGCGCATCTCCACCAAGAGCGGGCGCGTCGTCGAGAAGTAGTTTCCGGCAGTGAGTTAATCGGAGCGGAACGTTAGAGTCTGGAAACGCCGGTCACGCGGGCGAGACCCAGACGCGAGAGGTAGAAAGACAATGGCTGCAAGACTGAAAGAGCGTTACCAGAAAGAGATCGCGCCTGCGCTCGCCAAGGAGTTCAATATCACGAACCCGATGGCGACGCCGCGACTCGAAAAGATCGTCATCAACATGGGACTCGGAGAAGCCATCGGCAACTCCAAGATCATCGACACGGCGGCGGACGAACTCTCGTCCATCGCGGGGCAGAAGCCGGTGACGACGAAGGCCAAGAAGTCAATCGCGTCGTTTAAGCTGCGCGAGGGCATGCCCATCGGCTCGATGGTCACCTTGCGCGGCGACCGCATGTACGAGTTTCTCGACCGCTTCGTCTCGGTCGCTCTGCCGCGCGTACGCGACTTTCGCGGCGTCTCGCCCAAGGCGTTCGACGGGCGCGGCAACTACACGCTCGGCATCCGCGACCAATTGATCTTCCCCGAAATTGATTTCAACAAAGTGGACAAGACGCGCGGGATGAACATCTCGATTGTCACCACCGCGAAAAATGACGAGCAGGCGCGCGCCCTTCTCAAGGCGCTCGGCATGCCGTTCAGACAATAGAGCCGTCAGCGGTCAGCCATCAGCGGTCAGCCACACGGGTTGAATTTGCTGAAAGCTGATAGCTGATAGCTGACAGCTAAATCAGGAAAGATTCATGGCAAAGAAATCGTTAATCGCGAAGTCGAACCGGACACCGAAATTTTCCTCGCGCGCTTACACGCGTTGCAAACGCTGCGGGCGGCCGCGCGGATACTTGCGCAAGTTCCAACTGTGCCGCATCTGCTTCCGCGAACTCGCGCTGCAAGGTCAGATTCCCGGCGTCGTTAAATCGAGTTGGTAATTATTAGAAATTGACCGTCAGCAGTCAGCCCGTTACTCGCTAAAGAGAGAGAGGCGCGCTGAAACCTGACGGCGTAAACTGGAGCTGTAGTGTAATGACTGATCCTATTGCCGACATGCTGGCGCGAATGCGCAACGCCATTTCAGCGAAGCACTCGCGCGTAGATATTCCGGCGTCGAAATTGAAACTGGAGATCGCCCGCATTCTCAAAGAAGAGGGCTACATCAACAACTTCGTCATCAAAGGCGAGGGCGTCAAGCGCACGATTCGCATCTTCCTGCGCTACGACGCGCGCGGCACTTCGTCCATCTCGCACCTCTCGCGCGTGTCGCGCCCCGGCCGACGCGTCTACATGGGTTCGGGCGAAATCCCGAAGGTGCTCGGCGGCTACGGCGTCAACATCGTTTCGACTTCGCGCGGCCTCATGAGCGGCAAGCGCGCGCGCCGCGAGAACGTCGGCGGCGAAGTTCTGGCACAAATCTATTAGTCAGCAGTAAGCAGTGAGCAGTAAGCAGTCGAATGCTTAAAACCTGCTCACTGCTCACTGCTCACTGCTTACTGAGGTTGAGTTATGTCTCGTATTGGAAAGAAAGTTATCACCGTGCCCGCGGGCGTGACCGTCACGGTCGGCGAGCGCGAGTTGACGGTTAAAGGGCCGAAGGGAACTCTGACCACGCCTATCCCGGAAGGCATCACCTTCCAGTTGGAAGGCGACCAGTTGCAGGCCGTGCGCGCCTCCGACGAACTCGCGGCGCAGCACGGGCTGGCGCGCGCTCTGGCGAACAACGCCATCGTCGGCGTAACGACGGGCTTCACGAAGCAGATGGACGTGGTCGGCGTCGGCTACAAGGCCGACGTGCAGCCGAAGAAGATCGTCTTCTCGCTCGGCTATTCGCATCCCATCGAGTTTCCGCTGCCAGAGGGCATCGAAGTGCGCGGCGAGCGCGTGCCGACCAAGTCTTCGATTCAACAGTACCAGTTGACGCTGACGCTCTCCGGCATCGATAAGCAGAAACTCGGACAGGTCGCCGCCGAGATGCACAACCTGCGCAAGCCCGACCCCTACAAAGGCAAGGGCGTGCGCTACGCCGACGTGGTGCTGAAACTGCGTCCGGGCAAGACAGGGAAATAAATAGCACTCAGCCATCAGCCATCAGCGGTCAGCAAAAAGTTTTGTCTTCGCTGATAGCTGATAGCTGACCGCTAACAGCTTGGAGTTGATATGGCACAGAAAGACAGAGCACAAGTTCGCAGGGCGGTGCACAAGCGCATTCGCCGCAAGGTGTCGGGCAGCGCAGAGCGACCGCGCTTGACGATCTACCGCAGTCTGAACCACATCTACGCGCAGATCATCGACGATGAACAGGGGCGCACCATCGCCGCCGCCTCGACAACCGAGAAAGACCTGCGCGGCGCGACGGGCGGAAACATCGACGCCGCCGCGCGCGTCGGTCGTGCGATTGCCGAGCGCGCTTTGTCGAACGGCATCGAGAGCGTCGTTTTCGACCGCGGCGGGTATCGCTATCACGGGCGCGTCAAAGCTCTGGCCGACGCCGCGCGCGAGGCCGGGTTGAATAAAAGTGAGGCGGGAGCGCAGCAAGAGCAATCCGCCGAAGCAGCAGCAGGACAGGAGCAGTAATGCGACAACCGAGACAGAGAATTTCAGCGCAGGGGCTTGATCTCAAGGATCAAGTGATCAGCATCAACCGCGTGACCAAGGTGGTCAAGGGCGGCAAGAACTTGAGCTTCGCCGCGCTCGTCGTCATCGGCGACGAATCGGGGCATGTCGGCTTCGGCAGCGGCAAGGCGCGCGAAGTACCGCTCGCCATCAAGAAGGCCATCGAGTCGGCGAAGAAGAATTTGATCCGCGTGCCGCTCATCAACAACACGTTGCCGCACCAGTTGATCGGCAAGTACGGCGCGGGGCGCGTGATGATGAAACCGGCCTCCGAGGGCACGGGCGTGATCGCGGGCGGCGCGGTGCGCGCCATCATGCAGGCCGTGGGCGTCCACGACGTGCGCACCAAAGTGCTCGGCTCGACCAACCCGCACAACGTCGTGCGCGCAACGTTCGACGGGCTGCTGAACATGAAAGACCCGATGGAACTGGCGCGCCTGCGCGGCAAACAGGTGGAAGAACTTTAAGTTTCAAGTTGCAGGTTTCAAGTTTCAAGACTGAAAAGTTCTTCGGTCTTTAACCTGAAACCTGAAACCTGAAACCTGAAACTTTGAGAGGATTTATGGCAGAGCAGAATCAAGAACAGGCGAGCGGCGGCAAAATTCGCATTCAATATTACCGGAGTTTCATCGCCTTTCCGAAGACGCAGAAAGAGATCGTGCGGAGCATCGGGCTGACGAAGATCAACCAGATCGTCGAGCGGCCTGACAACGCTTCGATGCGCGGCGTCGTCGCCAAAGTGCCGCACCTGTTGCGAATTATTGAGTAGGAGAATTAGTGAATCGCGAATAGAAGAGATCAGTTTTAAACGATTCGCGATTCACGATTCACGAGGTATTGATCATGGCTATCGGTCTTAATAATCTACACGCCACGGCCGGTTCGACGCACAAGAAGAAGCGCGTCGGGCGCGGCCCCGGTTCGGGTCTCGGCAAGACGGCGGGGCGCGGCAACAAAGGTCAGAAATCGCGTTCGGGCTACTCGGCCAAGGTCGGTTTCGAGGGCGGCCAGATGCCCTTGCAGCGTCGGTTGCCGAAACGCGGCTTCACCAACATTTTCAAAAAGCAGTGGATCGAGGTCAGTCTCGCGTCGCTGGAGAACAGCTTTGAGGCGAACGAGGAAGTGACGCCGGAGTTGATGCACGAGCGCGGCGTGATCGCCAAAGGCAAGCGCGACGTGGTGGTGCTCGGCACGGGCGACATCTCGAAAGCCCTGCGCGTCTCGGCGCACCGCTTCACGAAGAGCGCGCGCGAGAAGATCGAGTCGGCGGGAGGCGCGGTCACGGTGATCGAGAAGCGTTCCGCCGCCGACGCGGCCGCGCCCGCGCAGCAACAGTAGTAGTTGTAGTCACGACAGCGGCCGCCGTCGTCGTCGCAGAAGACGCCCGATCTCTGCCGACATGAGCGAATGACAAAAAGCCCGAAGACGCAGAGAGCGTGTGCGCTGAAAGATTTTGGCGTCCGCCCTGCGTCTTTAGCGTTCTTGAGAAAGCCTTCCGGCCGTCGCTCTCGAACGCAGGGGGCGGGGGCAAGTCGGAATTCGCCGGGCGAAGGAAGGGCGCGGCCGGTTGGTCGTCGCGGCGGTTCTGTTTTAAGCTAAAGCCCGTTCGCTCACAGTTCAAGTTTCTCGAAAGAAGCACACTTATGGAAAAGTTTTTCGCCGCCGTACGCAACATGTTTCAGGTGCCCGATCTGCGCAGGCGCATCGGCTTCACCCTCGGCCTGCTGGCGATCTACCGTCTCGGCGCGCACGTCACCGCGCCCGGCATCAATAAAGATCAACTGGCGCGCGTCTGGGGCGACGTGGGCAACACGCTGCTCGGCGTGCTCGATCTCTTTTCCGGCGGAAACTTCCAGACCATCTCGGTCTTCGCCCTCGGCGTCACGCCCTACATCACCGCTTCGATTATCCTGCAACTGATGACCACGGTCTTCTCGCAGTTGAAGAAATTGCAGGAGGAGGGCGAGGCCGGACGGCAGAAGATTAACCAGTACACGCGCTATCTGACCGTGGTGCTCGCGGGCTTTCAAACTTCCATCGTCGCGCGCTGGCTGCAAGCCAACGGCGTCGGCGAACCGGGCTGGGGCTTCCTCGTCACCACCGTCATCACGCTCACGACCGGCACGATCTTCGTGATGTGGCTCGGCGAGCAGATCACCGAGCGCGGCATCGGCAACGGCATCTCGCTTTTGATCTTCGCCGGGATCGTCATCGGCCTGCCGGGCGGTCTGGGGCAGGTGGCGACGCGCCTGCGTAGCGGCGTCACGCTGGAAGTGATCGGCGTGCTCGCGCTCTGCGTCGCGCTCGTGTTGCTCATCGCCTTTATCGTCTTTGTCGAACAGGCGCGGCGCAAAGTTCCGATCAGCTACGCCAAGCGGCACGTCGGGCGTCAACTCGTCGGCGGGCAGCAGACGGTGATGCCGCTCAAGATCAACATGGCGGGCGTCATCCCCGTCATCTTCGCCTCTTCGATGCTGGCCTTCCCGCAGACGATCTTGCAGTTCATCCAGTACGACCCGGCGAACCCCGAATCGTGGCGCAGCCGCGTTCACCTGTTCTTCCAGTCGTTCCACGGCGGCGATCCCTATTACGAACTGTTCTTCCTGTCGCTCATCGTCATCTTCACCTTCTTCTACATCACGATCATCTTCAACGTGGAAGAGGTGGCCGACAATTTGCGTAAGCATGGCGGCTTCATCCCCGGCATCCGTCCCGGCAGAAACACCGCGGAATTTTTGAACACGATCCTGACGCGCCTGACGACCGTCGGCGCGATCTACCTTGCGCTCGTCGCCCTCGTGCCGCAGATCATGCTCAGCGGCTTCAACGTCGGGCGTCTGCCGTTCGTCGGCGGGCGACTCGAAGACTTCTTCAGCAACACGCCGGGTCTGGGCTGGATTCCGAGCGGCATGGGCTATAAATTTTACTTCGGCGGCACGAGCCTGCTGATTCTCGTCGGCGTTGCGATGGACACCGTGGCGCAGATCGAAGCGCAACTCGTGATGCGCAACTACGAAGGCTTCCTCGGTTCTGGCAGCCGCCTGCGCGGGCGCAGAACATAAAAAGCGGAGGCCGGAGGTTAGAAGTCGGAAGAACTCAGTTCTTAACTGACCTCTAACCTCTAGGCTCTGACCTCTAACCTCTGAGCTTATGGCAACAATCGTCGTCTTAATGGGCGCGCCGGGCGCGGGCAAGGGGACGCAGGCGCGTCTGCTGCAAGAGCGTCTCGGCTTGCCGCAGATTTCGACGGGCGACATGTTTCGCGAACTTGCCAAAGCAGAGACGCCGCTGGCCGCAGAGGTGCGCGCCGTGCAGGCTTCGGGCAAACTGGTCTCCGACGATCTCGTCATACGCATCGTCCACGAGCGGACGGGGCGCGAAGACTGCAAGCGCGGTTACATTCTCGACGGTTTCCCGCGCACGACCGCGCAGGCCGCGATGCTGGAAAAACTGGCGGTCGATCAGGGAAACAAGATTCAGGCTATCCTCGTCGATGTGCCTTTTGAACTTTTAGAACAACGCGCCACCGGCCGTCGCAGTTGTCCCGTGTGCGGCGAGATTTATAACGTTTACTTCAAACCACCGAAGGTTGAAGGCTTCTGCGACCTGCACCCGGACGTGCCGCTCACGCACCGCGCCGACGACACGGCGGAAAAAATTCGCGTCCGGCTGGAGACTTACGAAGGACAGACGCGCCCGCTGCTCGATTACTACGAAGCGTCGCACCGCCTCCGGCGCGTGGACGGGACGCGAGAGCCGGAGGCGATTTACGCGGACATTGAAGAACTGGTAAATCGTGAATCGTAAACCGCGAATAGAGGAAGACGGTTTTTGATCTGTTCACAATTTACGATTCACGATTCACGAACAAATGATCATCGGGAAGTCGAAAAAAGAGTTGGAGAAGATGCGCGCGGCCGGGCGGCTGGCGGGGCTGGTGCGCGAAGAGTTGCGACGCATGGCGCGCGCCGGCGTCACCACGCTCGACCTCGACCGCGCCGCCGAGCGCATGATTCTCGAAGCGGGCGCGAAACCCACCTTCAAGGGCTATCACGGCTATCCCTATTCGATCTGCGCGTCGGTGAACGAACAGGTCGTTCATGGCTTCCCTTCGGATTACGTGCTCAACGAGGGCGACATCATCTCGATTGATGTCGGCGCGACGCTGGACGGGTTCGTCGGCGACACGGCGACGACCGTTCCCGTCGGACAGGTCAGCGAGGAGAAACTCCGGCTGATCCGCGTGGCGGAAGAAAGTCTGGAACGCGCCATTGAGCAGTGCCGCCACGGCAGACATCTGGGCGACATCGGCTGGGCGGTGCAGGAGTTCGCCGAAGCCGAAGGTTACTCGCTCGTGCGCGATTACGGCGGCCACGGCATCGGGCGGAAGATGCACGAAGACCCGCACATCCCGAATTACGGGCGACCGGGAACGGGCGCGAAGATCAAGAACGGCTACGTTTTCGCCGTCGAACCGATGCTCAACATAGGCACGTATCACACAAAGACGCTGGCCGACGGCTGGACGGTGGTGACGGTTGACGGGCAGCCGAGCGCGCACGTCGAACACACGATTGCCGTCACGGAAGAAGGGCCGCAGGTGTTTACGCGTGTCCCGGAAGAGATTGAGCGGCTGCAAGTCGCCCGCGAGGCCAGCGTAACGCCCGCCTGACGCGGGTAGGGGCGTCTCCGGCTTGGCATAAGGTCAATGCTGTGTTAATATCCGCAGTTTGCCGAGACCGGCGATTTTAAATCTATCGGAAAGCGGCTCGAATGGCGGAAGAATTATTTGACCGCCGGCTCGGTCAGGCTTTCGCGCCGGTTTGAGTTGAGGCCGGAAATTCCGGTGGAAAAGGTGGACGGGTTATGAAAGTAAGAGCTTCCGTTAAAAAGATGTGCGACAACTGCAAGGTCATCCACCGCAAAGGCGTGGTGCGCGTGATCTGCACGAATCCGAAGCACAAACAGCGACAAGGCTAATCGTAAATTTCGAATCTGAGATTTCACGTCTCAGATTTTTAAAGGTTGGAGAGAAGAAATGGCTCGTGTAGTTGGCGTCGATCTTCCGGTGAACAAACGCGTCGAGGTCGGCCTTACATATATCTACGGCATCGGGCGTTCGCGCTCGAAGTCCATCCTGCAAGAGGCGGGCATCAATCTCGATATACACGTGCGCGATCTGGACGAGGAACAACTCGGCCGCATCCGCTCGATCATCGAGGGTCAGGGCGAAGTCGAAGGCGATTTACGCAAGCGCGTGCAGATGGACATCAAGCGTCTGATGGACATCGGCGCGTATCGCGGGTTGCGTCATCGTCGCGGGCTTCCCGTTCGCGGCCAGCGCACGCACACCAACGCGCGCACCCGCAAGGGGCCGCGCCGCGCGACCATCGCCAAGAAGAAAGCGCCCGGCAAGAAGTAATAGAAGCGTTTCGGCCGTCAGCCATCAGCATTCGGCTTTGATCTGGCGGCGCACGGCTAAAGTTAAATAACGAGTGCGGTCAGCGTGGCTCAACTATGTTTGAGCTGATGGCTGACCGCTGACAGCTGAAAGCAATTATGGCAAAAGCAACAGCAGCAGGCGGGAAGAAAAAGACCTTTCGCAAGAAAGAGAAGAAGAACATTCCGAACGGGATCGCCTTCATCGCGGCGTCTTTCAACAACACGATGATCTCGATCACGGACTTGGAAGGCAATCTCATCGCGCAGTCGTCTTCGGGCGCGCGTGGCTTCCGCGGTTCGCGCAAAGGCACGCCGTTCGCGGCGCAGCAGGCGGCTTATGAGGCGGCGCAGAAGGCGAAGGACGCGGGGATGCAGCAATGCGAAGTGCGCGTCAAGGGGCCGGGCGGCGGGCGCGAATCGGCCATCCGCGCCATCAACAACGCGGGCATCCGCGTCACCTCGATCCGCGATACGACGCCGATCCCGCACAACGGTTGCCGCCCGCCGAAGCGGCGCAGAGTTTAAGGCAGCCAATTAGCGTTCAGCCGTCGGCGTTCAGCTTTGAATGCCTGATTTGGCTGAATGCCGATGGCTGACATGTTTATTAACCTAAAGGATGAAGGGTCGCTACGGCGCGAGGGCGCGCGAGCGATCTGTAAACTTTTCCGTCTTAACTATTAGACTGGAGGCAGAAAGAAGTGGCTAGGTATAGAGCTGCGGTGTGCCGTTTGTGCCGTCGCGAAGGTGCAAAATTATTTTTGAAGGGCGACAAGTGCTACAAGCCTTCGTGCCCGATTGAAGCGCGCGGCACACAGCCGCCCGGACAACACGGAAACTCGCCGCGACGCGGCAAAGCCCTCGTCGGCTACGGCCAGCAGTTGCGCGAGAAGCAGAAGGTCAAGCGCATCTATTTCGTTCTCGAAGGTCAGTTCCGCAACTACTTTGAAAAGGCCGCCCGCCAGAAAGGCATCACGGGCGAGAACCTGCTCGTGCTGTTGGAGCGCAGGCTCGACAACGCCGTCTACCGCGCCGGCTTCTCCACGTCGCGGCGGCAGGCACGCCAGTTGGTCAACCACGGCCACATCGAAGTGAACGGGCGCAAAGTGGACATCCCCTCTTTTCAGGTGAAAGCCGGAGACGTGGTGACGGTACGCGAGACGAGCCGCAAGAACGCGCACATCGAAGGCGCGTGGCAGACGGCCGCCGGTCGCGGTCGCCCCTCTTGGCTCGCGCCCGCCGAAGGCGCGGAGATGGGCGCGCGCGTGGCGAGTTTGCCGACGCGCGACGACATCGACCGTTCGATCAACGAGCAACTCATCGTCGAACTTTATAGCAAGTAACATCCGCGCGGGTGGCGGTGGCCGGCTGTTTTCGCGCATGTCAACGAAAGACATGCTGAAGCGGCGGCCGCCGCTCTCGCGCACACAGGCTTTCAATAACAGCCAGAGGGTCAAAAAAAGTATGGCTATGGATCAAAATAATCTCTGGACAGGATTTCAAATGCCGCGCCGTCTGGCGGTCGAGAACGAAACGTTGACCGACCGCTACGGGCGTTTCTCCGCGCAGCCTTTCGAGCGCGGTTTCGGCACGACCATCGGCAACTCTTTGCGCCGCGCATTGCTCTCGTCAATCGAAGGCGCGGCTATCACGGCCGTTAAGATCGAAGGCGTCGAGCACGAATTTTCTTCCATCCGTGGCGTCGTGGAAGACGCGACGGACGTGATCTTGAACCTCAAGCAGATTCCGATCAAATTGCACGGCGGCGAGGCCAAGACATTGACGATCAGCAAGACGGGCGCGGGCGAAGTGCTCTCCGGCGACATCGAGACCGATGCGGACGTGGAAGTGCTCGACCCGAACGTCTACATTGCGACCGTCAGCGAAGGCGGCTCGCTCAATATCGAGATGCGCCTCAAGCGTGGGCGCGGCTATGTTCCCGCCGACCGCAACTTCGACGAAGACCTGAGCCTCGGCTACATCCCTGTGGACTCGGTGCATACGCCCGTCAAGAAGGTCAACTACACGGTCGAGGCCGCGCGTCTCGGTCAGAACACGGAGTTCGACAAGTTGACGATTGACGTGTGGACGGACGGTTCGGTCAAGCCGGACGACGCCGTCGGTCTCGCGGCCAAGTTGATCAAAGATCACATGGCGATCTTCATCAATTTTGAAGAGGACACGGACGAGTTTGCCTACACGGGCATCGAGCGTCCGCCGCTGCCGCGAAACGATCAGCTTGATCGCTCCGTGGATGAACTCGAACTGTCGGTGCGCTCCTACAACTGCCTGAAGAACGCCAACATCAAGAGCATCCGCGACCTCGTCCAGCGGTCGGAGCGCGAGATGCTGGCGACGAAGAATTTCGGCAAAAAATCGCTGAACGAAATCAAGGACATCCTGCACGGGATGGGCTTGGATTTCGGCATGGAGTTTGACGAACAGGGCAACCCGATTCCGGGCACCGGCGGGCGCGACTCAGACATCAGCGACTTCGCCGACGAAGACGACGACCTTTAAGAATTCAGTGACGAGTGGCAGGTGACGGGTGACGAGATTAAAACTTGTTCCCACCTGTCACCCGCCACTTGTTACCTGTCACTCATAAAAGAGCTATGCGACATCTGAAAGCACATCGTAAATTGGGGCGCACGACCGAGCACCGCCTCTCCCTGTTGCGCAACCTCGCGACTTCACTGATCAACGCGCGCAACGAGCGCGTCGTCACCACGCTGCCGAAGGCGAAGGAACTGCGCCCGTTCATCGAGCGCGTGATCACTTTGTCGCGCAAGGCGCAAGGCTTGGAGGGGGACGACGCGGCGGTGCAGGCCGTCCACCTGCGACGGCAGGCCGCGACGTTCTTCCACACGGGCAATCGCCAGATGAAGAGCGAGACGGGTCGGCGCGGCGTCGCCCGCCCGGTGCGCACGGCGGGCGTGGCCGCCGTCAAGCGTCTCTTCGACGAACTCGGCGAGCGTTACAAAGATCGTCCGGGCGGCTACACGCGCATCATCAAACTGGGCAGGCGCGACGGCGACAACGCCGAACTCGCCATCATCGAACTCGTCGGCAGCCCGCGCGAGTTAGAAGCCGCAAAACAGACCGAGAAGCGCGCCAAGTCCGTCACCTCGGATAAGCGCAAGTCGGCGCGCGCGTCGAAGTCGGGCGAGGCCGAATCGGGTCGTCGCGGCGGTCGTAAGGCCGATAAGACTTACGAGAAGGAAGAGACCACCGCGGCGCGCGGCAGCCGCAGCAAGACCGGCGGCGAGGATGTGAAGGACGCGGACAAAGCGGGCAGCGGCGGTCGCCGGTCGAAGAAGACCGAGTCCACGGCCGCCGAGCAAGATACGGATAAATAGAGTTAGTGCCGGGTGGGGAGCGCTTCGCGTGAGAAGCGGAGCGCGCCCCGTGTCCGCCGACCGCCAGCCCCAATCCCCCGTGTGCGCAGGTTCGCCTGAGCCGCCAGCGGGACGGGGCTTTGATTTTGCTCTACCAACGCCGAGCAGGAGAGACCGCTTGGAAACTCAAGCAGCGCGGAGGTGTAACCAAAGAACATGAGCGACGAAAAGAGACCCGAAGAATCCGCAGGCGGCAACCAGCCGAACGATAGCAGCGGCGGCGGAGGCACGCGACCGCAGCAGCAGCCGGAGCAGCCAAACGACGCACGACGCAGCAGTAGCAGCAGCACCGGCACAGGAGGCGGCAGCGGTAATCTCGGCGGCGGCGGTCGTCACGGCTCGCGGCGTCGTCATCGCGGCGAGCGCGAGAGCCAACCGCCGACGTCTTCGCGCCGGTCTGAAACTTCGATCAACATGGACGAGTTGCGCGAGTTGGCCGACTTGATAGCCGCGCAGGGCTTCACCGAGTTTGAGATAGAGAAGGAAGGCTTTCGCCTGCGCCTGAGCCGCAACACTTACCCGCAGACGACGCCGACGGGCAGCATGCCCGGGTCGGCCATTCCGTTTCCCGCGCCGTCCACACCTTCCGTGCCGCCAGCAGCCTCGAACCCCGCGCCGAGCGCGCCCGCAGCATCAGCAGCAGCGCCGCCAGCCGACGCGCCGAGCGCGGTTGAAGATTTGTTCAAGATCACTTCGCCCATCGTCGGCACGTTCTACCGCGCGCCGTCGCCAGCCTCCGACGTGTTCGTCAAACAAGGCAGTCGCGTCGAACCGGAGACGGTGGTGTGCATCATCGAAGCGATGAAACTGATGAACGAGATACAGGCGGAAGTCAGCGGCACGATTGAAAAGATTTACGTCGAGAACGGCCAACCCGTCGAATACGGTCAGCCGTTGTTCGGGATCAAGAAATAGAAACCGTCAGTCGCCCGCGGTCGGTTGCCGTCGTTTGTAACTGTCACGCGAGTTGATGAAGATTGATTTGAACAACTGACCACGGACAATTGACTACTGACAGTTTGTTATGGCAATCGCCCCGCGCAAATTTCGGAAGATTCTGATCGCGAACCGCGGCGAGATCGCGTGCCGGATTATCTGGGCGTGCAAGGAGATGGGCATCCAGACCGTCACCGTCCACTCGCAGGCGGATCGCGATTCGCTGCACGTGCGTTTCGCGGATCAGTCGATCTGCATCGGCGCGCCGCCTTCGGCGCAGAGTTATTTGAACATCCCCGCAGTTATCAGCGCGGCGGAGATCACGAACGTCGATGCGATCCACCCCGGCTACGGCTTCCTCGCCGAGTCCTCCTATTTCGCGGAGATTTGCGAAGCGTGCAACATCAAGTTCATCGGGCCGCGCTCGTCCGTCATCAAGTTGATGGGCGACAAGGTGGAGGCGCGGCGCGCGATGAAAGAGGCGGGCGTGCCGATTCTGCCCGGCAGCCCCGACCCTCTGGAGACAGAGGAAGAGGCGATCAGACTCGCACGCGAGATCGGATTTCCCGTCATCATCAAGGCGGCGGCGGGCGGCGGCGGGCGCGGCATGCGTATCGTGCGCACCGAAGCCGAACTCGGTCAGGCGTTGGAGACGGCTTCAAACGAAGCCCTCTCCGCGTTCAAGAACGGCGACGTGTATATCGAACGCTACGTCGAGCGGCCGCGCCACGTCGAGATTCAGGTGATGGCCGACGAGTTCGGCAACTGCGTCCACCTCGGCGAGCGCGATTGTTCCGTGCAGCGTCGCCACCAGAAGCTTATCGAAGAAGCTCCTTCGCCCGCGCTCTCGCGCGAGTTGCGCGAGCGGATGGGCGCGGTCGCGGTCGAAGCCTGCAAGCGCGTCGGTTACTCGAACGCGGGCACGGTCGAGTTTTTGCTCGACGAGGACGGCAGCTTCTACTTCATGGAGATGAACACGCGTGTGCAGGTCGAGCATCCCGTGACGGAGATGATCACGCTGGCCGACATCGTGCGCAATCAAATCCGCGTCGCCGAGGGCGAGGAATTGGCCTTCAAACAGGAAGACGTGATCTTCGCCGGGCACGCCATCGAGTGTCGCATCAACGCGGAAGACCCGGAGAAATTCACCCCCTCGCCCGGACTCATCACCGCCTGCAACATACCGGGCGGCCCCGGCGTGCGCGTGGACACGGCCATCTATCCCGGCTACTTCGTGCCGCCCTATTACGATTCGCTGATCGCGAAATTGATCGTGCACGCGCGCACGCGCGAACTGGCGGTGGCGCGCATGCGCCGCGCGCTCGAATCGATGGTGATCGAAGGGATCAAGACGACGATCCCGCTGCACCTGAAGATCATGGACGACCCGCAGTTTCAGTCGGGCGACTTCACGACCAAGTTTTTGGAAGAGTTTTTGGAGCGACAGAGCGGCGCGGGCGGCGTGAAAATCGCCAACGCCTGAAGCCGGCGCGCGAGGGGCTTTCGGCGCGTTGACCAGCCGGAACACAGCCTTTATAATGAACGACTTTCCCGTAGGGGATTTTCGCGTCTGAGGAGAGTAGAGATGGCTTACGCAATTATCAGATCGGGCGGCAAGCAATTCCGCGTCGCGGAAGGCGAGACCGTGCGCCTGCCTTCGTTGAACGAAGAGGCGGGGAAAACCGTGGAGTTCGACGTGCTCGTCCTCGGCGGCGACAACGAGACGCGCGTGGGTTCGCCCATCGTGGACGGCGCACGCGTGGCGGGCACCATCGTCGAGCACGGGCGCGGCGACAAGATCATCGTCTTCAAGATGAAACGCCGCAAACAGTACAAACGCACGCAAGGCCACCGGCAAAATTACACGGCGGTGAAGATTGATTCGATTGGATAAAGCTGTCCATCGCCTGCGGTCGGTTGTCCTTATGTTCGCTCATTTAGCTTAGTGACTATCTGCAAGCGGCAACGCCGCGAGCACAAACAACTGACTGTCGGCAACTGGCAACTGACAAATTTTCGAGGTTTGAGCTATGGCACATAAAAAGGGAGTCGGCAGTTCGCGTAACGGCCGCGATTCACAGTCGCAGCGGCTGGGGCTGAAAAAGTTCGGCGGCGAGCGGGTGCTCGGCGGCAACATTCTGGCACGCCAGCGCGGCACGAAATGGAAGCCGGGCAAGAACGTCGGGCGGGGCAAAGACGACACGTTGTTTGCCTTGATCGACGGCATCGTCAAGTTTGAAGACAAGGGGCGGCAGGGCAAGTTCATCAGTGTCTACGCCGCGGAGGTTGCCGACGCGGCAGCCCTCGCGCCGGAGGCCGTTGCCGCTTAGCCGAGCATCATTCAACCGTTACTCTGCGACGCCCGCGCCTGCTCGAACGAACAAGCGTAGGGCGTCCTTTCCTTTTAAAGTTGAACGCGAAGGGACGTTGAAGGATGAAGCAAAAGCCGTCGGTCATCCGTGGTCAACTGTCCGTTGTTCCGGCGCGTCGCGCGAGTCGCTAAAGACGGACTCACACAACTGACTGCAGGCAACGGGCAGAGAACAGTCTTTTCTTCATCGTCCATCGTTTCGCGTTCATCTTTGGATCGTTAAATGTTCATCGACCGAGTCAAAATTCGCGTGGCGGGTGGGCACGGCGGCAACGGCGTGACGGCCTTCCGGCGCGAGAAGTTCGTGCCGCGCGGCGGCCCTTCGGGCGGCGAGGGCGGCAAGGGCGGCGACGTGTGGCTCGTGGCCGACACGGGCGTCAACACGCTCTTGCACCTGCGCTACAACCCGGAGCACAGCGCGGATCGCGGGCGACATGGCGAAGGCTCGAATCGTTCGGGGCGCGAGGGCGAGGACGTAGTGGTGCGCGTCCCCGTGGGCACGCAGGTCTACGACACGGTGACGGGCGACCTGATGTGCGATCTGGCGGAAGAAGGGCAGCGTTGGCTGGCGGCCAAAGGCGGGCGCGGCGGCTTCGGCAACTCACACTTCGCGACTTCGACCAACCGCGCGCCGCGCTACCATCAGGAAGGCAGTCCCGGCGAAGAGCGCGAGTTGCAACTCGAACTGAAACTTCTGGCCGATGTCGGCCTCGTCGGTTTCCCGAACGCGGGCAAGTCAACTTTGATCTCGACGGTGTCGGCCGCCAAGCCGAAGATCGCAGACTATCCTTTCACGACGCTCGAACCGCACCTCGGCGTGGTTGACCTCGGCGACTATCGCACGTTCGTCATCGCCGACATCCCCGGTTTGATCGAAGGCGCGCACGAAGGCGCGGGGCTGGGCGACCGCTTCCTGCGCCACGTCGAGCGGACGAAACTGTTACTGCATCTCGTGGACGTTTCTTCCGCGTCGGGGCGCGACGCCGTGGGCGATTACGAGGCGATCAACCGCGAGTTGCGCGCCTACGATCCGCAACTCGCCGAACGACCGCAGATCGTCGTGGCGACCAAACTCGACGCGCTCGACGAGCCGGAGCGTTTGGAGAGCTTGCGTCGGCGCGCGGCCGAGGACGGGCGCGATTTTTACGAGGTTTCTTCGGTCACGAATACGGGCGTGCGCGAACTCGTCTATGCCGTCTCTCAGGCGTTGGAGGCCCTGCGCGAAGGCGAGGCCGCGACGAGGGCTGAGGCGCGCGCGCATGCCGACACGGCGGACACAGCGGCGAGCGAGAGCAACAACGCGGCGGCGGCAACGCCCGTCGATTGACGTATGGACGCGAAGCGCAACGGCGCGCGCGTCGCGCTTTACGGCGGCACGTTCGATCCCGTGCACGACGCGCATGTGGCGGTGGCGTGCGAGTTGCTGAAATTGTTCACGCTCGACGAAGTTCTTTTCATCCCGGCGCACGTCGCGCCGCACAAACGTCGTAACGTCCCGCCCGCTTCGCCGTGGCATCGTTACGCGATGCTCACGATGGCGACGCAGAGCGAGTCGCGTCTGCGCGTCTCGACCGTCGAACTGGACAAACCGGAAAAGCCGTACACGGTTGAGACGATTGCGCGCCTGAAAGATGCCATGCCGGGCGCGCGCTTCCTGTTCGTGATGGGCGCGGATTCGTGGGATGAGATCACGACGTGGCGCGAGTGGGAACGCCTGCTTTCGATGTGCGCGCATGTCGTCGTCACGCGGCCGGGTTATGAAATCTTTACCGAGCACGTCACTCAACGAGAGCGCGCGCGGATAGTTGATTTGAGGCTGACGGACGCGCACGCCGCGCAAGACGGGCGACAGATTGAAGTAACGGGTGAGTCGAAAATTTATTTCACCGATGCGGTGAAAATGGAGGTCGCGTCGAGAGACATACGCCGCCGCGTGCGCGAGGCGGGCGACGGGCAAGAGGTAGATTTGAAAGTGCCGCCGCCTGTGGCGGAGTACATCAAAAAATACAGGCTTTACAGAGAGGCGCATGAAACAGAACGACACGACGCCGGAAGAGAACGCGCTCACGACTAAGAAGCGCGCGGCATTGAAGAAAGAGACCGACGCGGCCGCCACCGCCGCTGCCACCACCGCGCCCGCAGGCGACGCGGTAACGGCGGCAGACGGCGACAACAAAGGTCTGGACGCGCGCATCGAGAGCGCGCTGCACGCGGCGAGCGACAAGAAGGCGCTCGATCTCGTCGTGCTCGACCTGCGCCCCGTCGCCACGTTCACGGATTATTTCCTGATCGCGAGCGGCACGAACGCGCGACAGGTGCAGGCCATCGCCGACGAGATCACGGAGCGTCTGAAGCGCGAAGGCACGCGCGCCGAACGCATCGAAGGTTATAAGACGGCCGAGTGGGTGCTGGTTGATTACGGCGACTTCATCGTCCACATCTTTGAAGACAAGGCGCGCCGCTTCTACGACCTCGAAAGGCTGTGGCGCGAAGGCGTGCGCGTCCCGCTTCCCGCCGACTTGCAAGCGGGTGCGGGAGGTGGAGAAGGCAGCGGCGCGAGCAGTTCTTTGAGAAATGAATCGTGATCGAACTCGTGGCGCACTCGGCGGCGATGCGCGAGGCCGTGCGTCTCGCCGGTCGCGTCGCGACGACGGACGCCAACGTCCTCGTCACGGGTGAATCGGGTGCGGGCAAAGACGCGCTCGCGCTTCATATCCACCGGCAGTCGAAGCGCGTCGCGGCGGCGTTCGTGAAGATCGATTGCGCCGCGCTGCCCGCGGAGTTGTTGGAGGCCGAATTGTTCGGCTACGAGCGCGGAGCGTTCACGGGGGCAAACGAGTCGAAGCCCGGAAGGCTCGAAGCGGCGCACAAGGGGACGCTCGTTCTGGACGAAATCGCGCACCTGTCGACGGACGCGCAGGCGAAACTGCTGCGCGTCATCGAGCGACGCGAGTTCGAGCGGCTGGGCGGCAGGCGCACGGTGCGCGTGGATGCGCGCTTGATCGCGCTCACGAACGTCGATCTTGACGAGGCCGTCAAGCGTCGGGCGTTTCGGCCGGACTTGTTCTACCGTCTGAACGTCGTCCGCATACATGTGCCGCCTTTGCGCGAACGCCGTGAGGACGTGCGGAAACTGGCGCGCGGTTTTTTGCAGACTTACGCCGCGAAGCACGGCCGTCGCGCTCTCAAAATCGAACCGGACGCACTTCAGTTGCTGGAAACTTACGACTATCCCGGCAACGTCAGGGAACTGGCGCACGTCTTAGAGCGTGCCGTCATCGTGGCTGACGGCGAGCGCATCGAAGTCGAGCATTTACCGGAGTCGGTGCGCGCCGCCGCGTCGCTGCAAAGAAGGCGGGAGTCGCGCATGACGCTTGCCGAACTCGAAGCCGCTTATATCAACGAGACGCTCGCTGCCGTGCGCGGCAATAAATCCGAGGCCGCGCGCCTGCTCGGTATCAGCCGTAAGAATCTCTACGAGAAACTGGCGCGTTATAGGAGGGATGAGGGCTGAGCGCGGAGGGATGAACAAAACAGGGTGAACAAGTTGAGCGATTATCTTATTCATCCCTCATCCCTCATCTTTCATTCCTCACTTGATGCGTATTCGCCTCATCTGGGTGGGCAGGACGAAAAACGAGCACGTGCGTGCGCTCGTGGACGATTATTTGCAACGACTGGGGCGATTCGTTCGTTGTGAGGTGACGGAACTGCGCGAGAGCGCGGGCGGCGGCAGCGGTAACGAGCAGGGCATCGTCGAGGAAGAGAGCAAGCGGATCGCGCTCGCGCTCGCGCGTGCGGACGGCGCGTTGACGGTGCTGTTGGATGTCGAGGGGCGGCGCGAGTGGAGTTCGACGGAATTGGCGGCGCAGGTGGAGCGTTGGCAGTTGGAAGGGAAGAAGGAGATCGCGTTCGTCATCGGCGGTCATCTCGGAGTCGCGGCGGAGTTGAAGGCGAAGGCGGACGTGCGTTGGTCTCTGTCGCGGCTGACGCTGACACATGAGATGGCTCGCGTCGTGCTGGTCGAACAACTTTATCGCGCGTACACGATCATGCACGGGTTGCCGTACCAGAAATGAGCGCGACGGCTGAAACCTTTAACGCGCGTTCGCGTTTTATTTGAAGTCGGGACGTGAAAGAACAAGTAGGGTTTAAGAGAGGGGCATAACATGGATAAGCGTAAGTTGAAATCATACCGTGATCGTTTGTTGGAACGACGCGAGGGTTTGTTCCGGCAGGTGACGGAAGCGGAGATGTCGAGCCGCGAGCGCGACCTCGAAGCCACGCAAGACCCCGCCGACATGGCCGCCAACGCCTACACGAAGGAACTGTTGATCTCGATGTCGGCCAACGACCGCCGCCTGCTCGCTTTGATTGACGAAGCGTTGCAGCGCATCGAGACGGGCGGCTTCGGCGAGTGCGTCAACTGCGGCGAGCCGGTGCAGGAGAAACGTCTGGAGGCCGTGCCGTGGGCGCGCTTCTGTCTCAAGTGTCAGGATTTGCAGGAGCGTGGGCTGTTGAACCCGGAAGAAGAATAACCGCGCCGTCGAAATTAGCTACATGCACAGTCCTCCGATTCGGCAAGTTCGAGTCGGAGGACTGTCGTTTTTTAATGCTCGCGCAAACTAGGGGGGCGCGGGTAAACTGGCGTCGATGTGGTTGGCACGACAACTCGACGCGCTCTACGATGCGACGCTCGCGCTCGTCTATCCGATGCGTTGCGCGGCCTGCGGCGTGACAAGCGTGGAGGCGCGCGCCGATGCGCCCGCGTGCGCGGAGTGCTGGCGTGCGACGACGATCTTCACGGGCGACGAAACTTGCTGCGGGAAGTGCGGCGCGCTGGCCGCGGGCGACGTGCCGCCGGAGAAGAGAGCGAACGTGCGCTGTCGCCGCTGTGACGCGGCCGCATTCACGGCGGCACGTTCGGTCGGCAAATACGAAGGAGCGTTGCGCGCGTCCGTTTTGACTTTGAAGCACGAGCCGCACGTGTCGGCGCGTCTGGGGCGTCTGCTTTTCGACGCCGGGCGGCGGCCTCCGCTCGACTCGGCCACGCGCATCGTGCCCGTGCCGCTTCACGCCGAGCGCGAACATGAACGCGGCTTCAATCAGGCGACGCTGCTTGCACGCGCGCTCGCCACGCTCTCCAAGCTGCCGCTCGACGAATGGAGCGTTGTGCGCGCGAAGCACACGCCGCGCCACCGCGCCGGGATGGACGCGCGTGCGCGGCGCGAAACGGTGGAAGGCGCGTTTCGCGTCGAACGCCCGCGCCTCGTCGCAGGCGAACGCATCCTGCTCGTGGACGACGTGTTGACGACGGGCGCGACCGTCTCCGCATGCGCGCAAGCTCTCAAAGACGCAGGCGCGCCGGAAGTGTTCGTCTTAACAGTGGCGCAAGCCTGAGAAGCAGAGGCTAGGGGTCAGAAGTTAGAGGTTAATGCCAGACAAAAGCCGATTCTTAACTGACCTCCTACTTCTAACCTCCGACCTCTAACTTCCAACCTCTGCTTTTGCCCTCTGACCTCCGACCTCTGTATGATGTCCGCATGAGAGACCTCTATCCCGAAATTGAACCCTACGATCAAGGCATGTTGCCGGTGTCGCCGGTACACACGCTTTATTACGAGCAATGCGGCAACCCCGAAGGCGTGCCCGTCGTCTTTCTGCACGGCGGCCCCGGCGGCGGCACTGTCCCCGACTATCGACGCTTCTTCGACCCGGCGGCCTACCGCATCGTGCTCTTCGACCAGCGCGGTTCGGGCAAGAGCACGCCGCACGCGAATCTGGAAGAGAACACGACGTGGCATCTGGTGGCCGACATCGAACAAATTCGGCAACATTTAGGGATCGAAAGTTGGGTCGTGTTCGGCGGTTCGTGGGGCAGCACGCTGGCTCTCGCCTACGCGGAGACGCACCCCGAACGCTCGCGCGCGCTCGTGCTGCGGGGCATCTTCCTCTGTCGCCCGAAAGAGATACGCTGGTTTTATCAGGAGGGTGCGAGCGCAATCTACCCGGATGCATGGGAGCACTACGTTAAAGTCATCCCCGAAGCGGAGCGCGGCGACATGCTCGGCGCGTTTCACCGACGCCTGACGAGCGACGACGAGAGCGTGCGGCTCGAAGCGGCGCGCGCGTGGAGCGTCTGGGAAGGCAGCACGTCGAAACTCCACCCGGACGAAGATTTCATCGCGCACTTCGGCGACCCGCAATTCGCGCTCGCCTTCGCGCGCATCGAGTGTCATTACTTCATGCACAACGCCTTCTTCGAGACGGACAACTACCTGATCGAAAACGTCGGGCGGATTCGGCACATTCCGGCCGTCATCGTGCAGGGGCGTTACGACGTGGTGTGCCCGCTGATGAGCGCGTGGGAACTGCATCGCGCGTGGCCGGAGGCTGATCTACGGATCATCCCCGATGCCGGGCATTCCGCGCTCGAACCCGGCACGCGCAGCGCGCTCGTCGAAGCCACGGATCGCTTCAAAACAGTGACCGGTAACAAGTGACGGGCGACAGGTTAAAATAACTTGCTGCTCTCGCCCCACACCTGTCGCTTGTTACTTATCAATTGCTTCTGTACTATCTTTAAGCAATATGAATGGACGGGTTTTAGTCCTGAACGCATCATTCGAGCCGATCAACGTCTGTACGGAGCGGCGCGCGGTGGTGATGATCTTTAAAGGCGTGGCGCGCGTCGAAGAGCACAACGGGCACATGCTGCACTCGGCGCGCGTGACGATGCATGCGCCGTCGGTCATTCGCCTGACCGAATACATCCACATCCCTTTCAAAAATCGCTCGCTGTCGCGCAAAAACATTTTGCTGCGCGACCATTCGACGTGCCAGTATTGTGCCAAGCAACTGCCGCCCTCCGATCTCACGCTCGACCACGTCTTCCCGCGTTCGCGCGGCGGCGAGTCGACGTGGGATAATCTCGTGGCCTGCTGCAAACGCTGCAATCACCGCAAGGGCAGCCGCACGCCGGAGGAAGCGGGGATGCACCTCATCCGACACCCGCGCGGGTTCTCGCTGCACGTCAGCCGCCAGATCATGCGCTATCTGGGACGCGCGGATCAGACGTGGCGCAAGTATCTTTTTTACGAGTCCGACAGCGGAGAATCGGACGGGTAGGCGGCGACGCGCCGGAAAAAGTTTTTGCCGACATCGACAGTTCATCTGTAAAGGATTTGAGCGAATGAATGAAACGACACTAGCCATCGGACTGGGGACGCAGGAACTTCTAATCATCCTCCTGATCGTCTTCGTGCTTTTCGGCGCGAGCCGCCTGCCGCAACTTGCCAAAGCTCTCGGACAGAGTAAGCGCGCCTTCAAAGACGGGCTGGACGAGGCCGACGAGGAGGCGCGCATCGAAGCGGCACGCCGCCGCGAACGCCTCAACGCCGCCGAACCAACTCTGCGGGAAGATCAACTCTCCTCGGACAAGTACACCGCCGACAAGTCGCGCTAAGCAGCGCACGGCTTCGGCCTGACATGAGAAAGAGTCGTTGCCATCGTTGTTGAGACGACGGCGACGACTCTTTTGTTCAGGCTGCGGAGTCTGCTATGTCGTCTTTTGCCCGACGACGACCGTGGCCTTGATGGTGAGCGAGAATTCTGCTTCGTTGCGCTCCTCGTCGATGATTCGTTTGACTTCCGACAGGACGCGCTCGCGCCCCGCCTCATCTTCGCCGAGCGGGTCGAGCCAATTCTGCAAAAGAAAATCCCTGACGAGCGGCGCGTTGAGAAATTCTTCGCCCGACTCGTAATCGAACTCCTCGATGCTCGTCCAAGATTGAACGAGGTCGAGACCCTCGCGCGCGGCGAGCGTTTCGACGCCGGTAACGGTCGGGCGTTCGCCGATCAGTTGTTCCACGATGGGCGCGCGGTCGAGCATCTCCGCGTTCAACAGGGCTTCCCAGTAGATCGAATAGAACTCGCCGAAACTCGAAGCGGTGGGCAGCGTCAAGGCCACGGTCGCACCGGGCGCGGCCACGCGCACCATCTCGGCCAACATCTCCGGCAGACGCTCCGCCGAGACGAGCGACGCGTCGCCGAGCACGAGGTCGAACTGCTCGTCCTCGAAGGCCAACGCTTCGAGTTGCGCGGCGCGAAACTCCGTCACCGTGTCCAACTTCGTGGCCGCAGCCTTCGCCCGCGCCAGCGCGAGTCGCGCTTCGCTCTCGTCCACGCCGATCAACGTCACGTCCTGCCCCGCGCGTTCTTTGATCGCCAGCGCGTGCCCGCCCGTGCCCGCCGCGACGTAAAGCGCGTGGCCTGCTTTCGGCACTTGCACATGCTCATCCATCAACCCCGCGAAACGCTCGCCCCAGTCGGTTGCGATGTACAAATCGTGCAGGAAAGCCAACTCTTTTTCCGTCTTGTTCTCACTCATAACTTAAAAATGTTCTTTGCCGGTTGTTTCCCCGTTCCATAACTCGAACTCCGATCCTTAAGCCGCCGCCCTGTCCGGCGCAAACAACTGACCGCTGACGTTTTTAATCCTCCTTGTAATATTCGTGGCCGCGCAGTTGTTCGGGCAGGCAGGCCATTTCATCTCTGGCGCGCGGGTCGTCGTGAACATAACGATACCCGCTGCCGTAACCGGAGCGTTTCATCAGAGGCGTGACGGCGTTGCGCAGGTGAAGCGGCACGGGTTCGCGCGCCGTCTCTTGCGCGTCCTCTGCGGCGGCGAAGTAGGCGCGTTTGACGGAGTTTGATTTGGGCGCGCGCGCCAGATAGATCGTCGCCTGCGAGAGCGGGTAGAGAGCTTCGGGCAGACCGATGAGCGCGGTGATCTGCGCGGCGGCCGCAGCCTGCACAATCGCCTGCGGGTCAGCCAGCCCCACGTCTTCGGAAGCGAGGATGCAGAGGCGGCGCGCGATGAAGAGCGGATCAGCCCCGCCCTCGATCAGTCGCGCGAGCCAGTAGAGCGCGGCGTTCGCGTCCGAGTTACGCAAACTTTTGATGAGCGCGGAGGCGAGGTTGTAGTGCTCCTCGCCGCCCTTGTCGTAGGCGTAGCGGGCGCGCCCCAGTGCCTCGACCGCAATCTCGTCCGTGATGTGACGCACGCCCCGTTCGTCGGGCGCGGTTGACTCGACCGCCGCTTCAAGCGCGGTGAGCGCGACGCGCGCGTCGCCGCCCGCCGCCCGCGCGAAACGTGCGAGCACTTCATCCGAGACTTGCGGGTGTAAGTTTGCCAGACCTCGCGCTTCGTCCGACAGCGCGCGCCGGATGAGCGCGCTGATGTCGGCCTCGGTCAAAGGTTCGAGCGAGAGCACGCGCGAGCGCGAGAGCAGCGCGCTGATGACTTCAAACGAAGGGTTCTCCGTCGTCGCGCCGATCAGCGTCACCGTGCCTTCTTCGACGGCGGGCAGCAGCGCGTCCTGCTGCGCCTTGTTGAAGCGGTGAATCTCGTCAACGAAAAGCACTGTGCGCCGATTCCTACGCTTGGTCTCGCGCGCTTCGGCAATGGCCGCGCGCAAGTCTTTGACGCCGGAGAAGACGGCCGAGAGCGGAATGAACTCCGCTTCGCTGTGGCGTGCGAGCAGGCGCGCGAGCGTCGTCTTGCCCGTGCCGGGCGCGCCCCAGAGAATCAAAGACGGCAACGCGCCCTCGCCCTCGATCAAGCGACGCAGGATGCGCCCCTCGCCGATCAGATGACGTTGCCCGACAAACTCTTCGAGCGTGCGCGGTCGCATGCGCTCGGCGAGCGGCGCATCGGCAGCCGCGGTGGCGGTCTCTGCGAGAACTTCGGGTTCGGGTTCGTCAAACAGGCTGTCGGTTTTGCGTCGGGGCATCCCTGCACCATTCCATGTCGAACTTACGGCCGGAGAAATTAACGCCCGCGAGGACGGATTCCGCCGTAAAAATCTTTCACTTATCGGGAGATTTGCTATCATAGCTTAACACAATTTTCGGGCATGTTGGGGAAGCGCGGGGCGCGGATTCATCCGAAGTCTTGGATGGAACGTTCGCAGTGGGTTGTTCGTATAGGAGGTCGGGCGCACGGACGAGACTGATTACTTCCGGCGCGCGCCGAGACGAAGTTTAGGATACGGAAGTTGAGGTGGAAAATATGAATGATATGTGGAGAGTCATCGGAATAATCGCCCTCGGTTTAGTGGTGCTGGTGATCGGCGTGCCTTTGCTGCTCGCGGCCGCCGGGATCGTACTCAGCGGCATCGGCATGATCATCGGTCTGGCCGTCGCAGTAATTAAACTCGCCGTCGTGGTTGCCATCGGCTATCTCGCTCTCGTCGCTATCCGCGCCCTGATGCGCTAACGATAGCGACCGGAAACAGCAACGCGTCCGCTCTTTTCCACCTTCGAGCGGGCGCGTTGTCTTACCTATCAACCTAAGATATTTATTTCGGAGAGCCTATGTACTGCCAGACGTGCGGCACGGAAATTCAAACGGGACTCAACTATTGCAACCGCTGCGGCGCGATGGTCAATTCATCCCTTTCGTCTATGACGACCAGACCGGAGACGGTTGTGGTTGACATCAAAGGCCCGGTGCGAACGCTCGGGGGAGCTATCACCATAACCACCCTGTTCGGCTTCACGATCCTCTTCTTCTCGCTGGCCGGTCTGGCCGGGGCTGAGAGGCCGTTGCCGGAGCCGCTGCTGGGCATCCTGAGCGTGCTCGGTCTATTGATAATTCTCGTCATAGACGTGATGCTGATTCGCATCTTGTCGCGCGTCGTTCAACTCCCCGTCGCCGACCCCGCACTGACAGCGCAACAACCGAAGCGATCCGAGCCGAGAGAACTACAAACGCCCGCGGCGCAAACTTACATGCCCGCTTCGACCGACCCGCTGTTGCCCGTCGCGAGCGTCACAGACCACACGACGCGCACCTTTCATCCCGCCTACAAAGAACCGCGCGCGAACAGTTAGTCCCGCGCCGCGTTCCAAGTTAAACAGATCAAGCGACCCTGATACGTCGAGCAGTTGAAGCGAACATCCGTTTCACACTTCAACGTGTGCGAGGGCGCGCGCGATCTGCCGCTGCTTCCGAGGCGAGGCGCAACTCCTTGAACATGCGCGCCAAATCTTTCGGTTGGTAGTGAGCGTTCAGGCCGCTCGGATTCGGCAGCACCCAAACGGACGTTTCCCCTATGCCTTCCGGTTGAAGGCCGAGCGCGGCCTTGGGGCGACCAAACGCCGTCCGGTATGCGCCGACGCCGAGCACGGCGAGAAATGCCGGACGGTAGCGTCGCACGATGGCTTCCAACTTCCGGCCGCCTTCGACGTATTCCGCGGGCGATAGTTCGGCGGCCGTGGCGGTCGCGCGCTCGACGACGTTGGTGATCCCGTAGCCTCGTTCGAGAAGTTCGTCCTCCTCAAAAGGCGAGAGCAGGCGGTCGGTGAAGCCGGAGGCATGGAGCGCAGGCCAGAAACGATTGCCGGGGCGCGCGAAGTGGTGGCCGACCGCCGCCGTGTAGAGTCCGGGGTTGATACCGCAAAACAGCACGCGCAAGTCCGGCGCGATCACCGGAGGCACGCTCTTGCCCGCGGCGGCCAGCAGTTCTTCCTTTGAAGGCTTATGAATGTGTGGCTTCTGCGTCATACGCTCTCGGACGCATCACACGTTGAAGCGGAAGTTGACGATGTCGCCTTCCTGCATGACGTACTCTTTGCCTTCGAGGCGTAGCAAGCCCTGTTCGCGTGCGGCGGCGTAAGAACCTGCGCGCGTCAGATCGTCGTAGCTGACGATCTCTGCACGGATGAAGCCGCGTTCGATGTCCGAGTGGATCGTTCCGGCGGCCTGTGGGGCGCGTGTGCCGCGCGGGATCGTCCACGCGCGCACCTCTTTTTCCCCCGCCGTCAGGAACGACATCAGGCCGAGCAGACGGTACGCGCTTTTGATCAGGTCGTCCACGCCGCTGCCTTCCACGCCGAGCGACTGCAAATAGCCCTGTCGATCTTCGGGCGAGAGTTCGACGAGTTCGGCCTCGATCTGCGCGCAGATGATGACCGACTCGGCCGCCTCGCTCGCGGCCAGCGCGCGCACCGCTTTGACGTGCGCGTTATCTTCGGGCGCGGCGAGCGTGGCCTCGTCCACGTTGGCCGCATAGATGGTCGGCTTCATCGTGAGGAGAAAGAGCGTGCGCGCCGTGGCGCGTTCTTCGTCCGTCATGGCGACGAGGCGCGCGGGTTGGCCTTCGGAGAGCACGGGCAGAAGTTTGTCGATCAGCGCGATCTCTGCGAGCGCGGTTTTATCGCCGCCCTTGGCGGTCTTTTGCGCGCGGTCGCGGCGGCGTTCGGCGGAGGCGAGGTCTGCGAGCGCGAGTTCGATCTGAATGGTCTCGATGTCGCGTTCGGGATTGACCGAGCCTTCGACGTGGACGATGTTCTCGTCCTCGAAGCAACGCACGACTTGGATCACGGCGTCGGTCTCGCGGATGTTGGCGAGAAACTGGTTGCCGAGTCCTTCGCCTTTGGACGCGCCGCGCACCAGCCCCGCGATGTCTACGAACTCGACGGTTGCCGGGACGATGGTGTTCGTTTTGACTATCGCCGCGAGCGGCGCGAGTCGTTCGTCCGGGACGGGGACGACGCCGACGTTCGGATCAATAGTGGCGAACGGGTAGTTGGCGGCGAGCGCGGAAGTCTGCGCCGTGAGCGCGTTGAACAGCGTGGACTTGCCGACGTTCGGCAGCCCGACAATACCTGCGCGGAGCATGGAAGAACCTCTCTAAATTAAACACACGCGATTGCTTGCGGATAAGTTCTTTTACACCGTGGGGCGCGGAAAGGCAAAAGCAAACAGACCGCCGGGCGAAAGCGCGAAAGACGCTGCGGACTTCGCGCGCGGGTTCGCGTATAATCGCGCGCGCCGCCTACGGGGGCGCGCTCCTTTCCGTCGCCGGCTTAGTATTAAAATTCGTCCGCACACGTTTCGCGTCAGACGCACTTAAACATGGCATTCATACTCGCGCTCGTCGTCATCGCGAGCGGCGCGCTCGTCACCTACCTCTACGACCGCGACGCGCACTTCTTCGCGCGGCTCGCGGCCGGGGCGTGCACGGGCTTCGCCGCTCTCGGCCTCGTCGGCTTCATCTTCGCATCGTTTCTCGGACTCACGACCGCGTCAATAATTATCTCCGCCGTCATCGTCGCCGCGCCGCTCGCCCTGTTGTCGAGAAGCGACTGGCGCGCGCGCGTACGGTTCGACGCTACGGAAGCGTGGCGCGACGTGTCGGGCGCGGTCGCGCGACCGCAGGCGGCGACGACGGGCGCGCTCATTCTCTTCGTCGCGTGCGCGCTAATCTTCTGGCAGGTCTTCGGGCGCGCGATGTTCGTGCGCGGCGGCGAGATTTTCACGGGCGTCGATAACAACCTCGGCGATTTGCCGTTTCACTTGAGCATCATCACGGGTTTCCTGTTCGGGGAGAATTTCCCGCCCGTGCATCCCGAATACGCGGGCGCGCGTTTGACTTACCCGTTCGTCGTGGACTTCGTGGCGGCGATGTTCGTGCGCGCGGGGGCGACGCTGGAAGGCGCGCTCTTTCTGGAGAATATCGTGCTCGCGCTCGCGCTCGTCGGGTTGCTGTATCGCTTCGCGCTGAAGTTGACCGGCGGCGACCGCGTGGCCGCGCTCATCGCGCCCGCGCTCGCGCTCTTGAGCGGCGGCCTCGGCTGGTGGGTGTTCGCGCGCGAGTGGAGCAATGGTAGTCTCGGATTCTTAGAGTTTCTCAATCGCCTGCCGCACGATTACACGATCTCTTCAAACGGCGCGTTTCGCTGGGGCAACGCGATCACGACGCTGCTCGTGCCGCAACGCGGGCTGTTGCTCGGCCTACCGCTCGCGCTCGTCGTCATCACGCAGTGGTGGATGGCGACGGGCGAGGATGACAAAGGACAAGAGAAGGCCGAAGGGTTCAAGGAAGAAGAGGCGCACATCAAAGGGCGAAAGTTGAGGGCGGGGAAGAACGCCAAGAGAGTTTCAAAGGCGCAGAGCGAACCGCCGCCGATTCCTTCTCTGCCGTTCCTCTCTCTTTCAATTTCCCCACGGGTCGCGCGAATGATCGGCGCGGGCGTGGTCGCGGGTCTGTTGCCGCTGGCGCACGCGCACAGTTTCGTCGTGTTGATGTTGATGGGCGGGTGTCTGGCGTTGCTGTTTCCGCGTTGGCGCGCGTGGTTCATCTTTTTCGCGGTCGCGCTTCTGATCGCCGCGCCGCAGATGTGGTGGGCGACGCGCGAGAGCGCGGCGCGCGCGGGCAGTTTCTTCGGGTGGCAGTTCGGTTGGGATCGCGGCCAGCAGGACGTGTTCTGGTTCTGGTTCAAGAACACGGGGCTGTTCATTCCGCTGCTCGTCGCCGCGCTCGCGTGGTTAGCGTGGCGCGGTCGCCGTGATGGCGGCGGCGGGGTCGCGCCGAAGCGTCTATTACTTTTTTACCTGCCCTTCACGCTGCTGTTCGTCATCTCCAACGCGGGTAAAATCTCGCCGTGGATTTGGGACAACATCAAGGTGCTTTACTACTGGTACATCGCTTCCGTGCCGCTCGTCGCGTTGCTGCTGGCGCGCTTGTGGCGTCTGCATGCGGCGGCGCGCGTGGCGACGGTCGTACTGTTGTTAACCTTGACGGCGGCGGGCGCGCTCGACGTGTGGCGCGTCGTGTCCGAAGTGTCGGAGCAGCGTGAGTTCGACCGCGCCGGGATCGCCTTTGCCGAGATCATCAAGGCCGAGACTCCGCCCCGCTCACTGATTCTCCACGCGCCGACTTATAATCACCCCGTTTATTTAACAGGCCGCCGCGCACTGATGGGCTACGCGGGGCATCTCTGGTCGCAGGGCATCGACTACGTGCCGCGCGAGGCCGAACTCAGGCGCATGTACGCGGGCGCGCCCGATGCGGAGAGTTTGTTGGCGAAGCACGGCGTCGAGTACGTCGTCATCAGCCCGCTTGAGCGCGGCGCAACTCCGGTCAACGAACAGTTCTTCAGACGTTTCACAAAAGTTGGAGAGACAAGTGGGTACAGCCTCTACAAAGTCGCGCGGCAATAAGCAGAAGGGGCGGCAGGCAAAGACCTCGCAGGAGGGCAACGAGACCGGGGGCAGCCCTGCCATCGCTGCTTCGACGAACGGGGAAGTGGGCTGGGAACTTTCGCGGCGCGCGTGGTGGATCGCTTACGCGTCGGTGATGCTCGTCGCCGCGCTCGTGCGTCTCTACCAACTCGAACTACGGCCGATGCACCACGACGAAGGCGTCAACGGCTTCTTCCTCAACAACCTGATCCGCACGGGCATCTTTCGCTACGACCCCACTAACTATCACGGCCCGACGCTTTACTATTTCACACTGCCGCTCGCCGTCGCCGCCGAGCGTCTGCACATGTACGGCACTTGGACGGTGCGCCTCTTGCCGCTCATCTTCGGGATGGCGACCGTATGGCTCGCGCTCAACTTGCGCCGCTACATCGGGCAGGTCGGCGCGCTCTCGGCCGCCGCGCTCCTCGCGCTGTCGCCCGGCGTCGTCTTCTTCTCGCGCTACTTCATACACGAGATGATGTTCGTGTTTTTCACGTTCGGCATCGTCGTGGCCGCGCTGCGTTTTTACGAGCACGACGCGCCGCCCGATACGCCGGATGCGTCGTCGCCGGATGCGCCCTTCTTGGGCTTAGGGACAGCGGCGGCTGCGCTCGCGCTCTTCGTCACCTCGCTCGTCGCGGCCTATCGGCCGGACTATTACGCGCCCGCGCTGGCGTTGATCCTGTTCAGCCTCGGCGTGTTGTTGGTGCTGCTCAGGCGTTACGACCGCGAGCGTTCGATCTATTTTTCGTTGGCCGCCGTCTCCGCCGCGCTTCTGTTTGCGACGAAGGAGACCGCTTTCATTTCCGTGGGCGTGCTCTTGATCGCATGGGCGATGGCGTGGGGTTACACGTCGTTCGTCGCGCGACAGGGATGGTTCGGCGCGCGTGGGCTTAACGCAGCGGGCAGGCGCGGCGGGCGCGGCAGGCAGGGCGGTAAAAGCGGCGCGGGCGTGGGCGAGTTGGAGACGCGCGGGCTTGTGGCGCGACTCGGCGGTTGGACGCGCATCCTGATTCTGCTCGCCGCCGCGCTCGGCCTTTTCCTGTTCGTCAACATCTTGTTCTACTCGTCATTCTTCACGAACTCGAAGGGCGTCTGGGATGCCGTCGAAGCGTACAAAGTTTGGAAGAAGACGGGCGAGAGCGGCTTTCACGGCTACGGCTGGCATAAGTATCTCCAGTGGCTCGTGATTGACAAGGTGAATACGCCGGAGGGCGAGAAGTGGGAGTTTGGCGAAGAACCGGTATTGTTCCTGCTCGCGTGCGCGGGCGCGCTGCTCGCCCTGCGCGAGACGCGCCGTCGCTTCCCGCTCTTTGCCGCGCTGTGGGGCTTCGGCCTGCTCGCCGCCTATTCGCTCATCAAATACAAAACGCCGTGGCTCGTGCTCAGTATGCTCGTGCCGTTCGCCATCGCGGGCGGCTATGCGATTGACTGGCTTTACCGCCGTTACACGCGCACGCTCGCGCTCGGCGTGCTCGGCGTCGCCCTCGCCGTCGCGGCCGTGCAGACTGTCAGACTCAACTACATCCATTACGACAACGACCGCTACATCTATGTCTACGCGCACACGAAGCGCGAGTATCTCGACTTGATCGGTGAGATCAACCGCATCGCCGAACGCGCGGGGACGAAATACGAGACGAGCATCAACGTGGCCGCGCCCGAATACTGGCCGATGCCGTGGTACTTGCGCGACTACAAGCGCGTCGGCTATCAGGGGCGCGTCATCCCTTCGACAACCGACGCCGTCATCGTCGCCAGCACATCGCAGAGCGCGGAGATGCAAGCGACCAACGGCGCGAATTATCAACTCGTGGGAACTTACCCGATGCGCCCCGGCGTCACGCTCAACCTCTACGCGCGCCGCGACCTCGCGGGGCGATAGATTTGTCGCCCCGCCGTGTTTGACGCGTGTGGTTGAAAATCTTCCCTGAATCTTCGTGACAAAAAAATGACACCCCCCGGTTCGTCAATTTCATTGACGTAAAATCAGGCGGGGTGGTAATGTCCGCCCCTGTAAAAAAATAAAGTCTCAGTTCGTTTTTGCGAGGCCGCAATTCCCCCCTGCCTACCTTTCGCAAAAGCCCCGGCCGCCGAATGTCGGCCATTTTCCCCGACGAGACGACCCAGCCCTTTGATCCGGAGTTGCCGCTCTACCGTGTCGAAGGTTTCATCAGAGATAGCTTCTATCTTCAAACGCTCGCGCTCCCGCGCACAGAGTTCGCGCCGTCCGCGCGCCGCTTTTGAGAAAACTCGCGCGCATTTTTCGGGGGCAACGCGTTCGCAATGTGATTGCAATCGAAATAGAGCTTGACGCGTCGCCCGGCGGGCGCAGGCTCAAGTATTTCTCAACCGTGCGGGCGTAGTCTCCTTAGCATCAACGTCGGAATAAGTTTTCACTATTCACCAACGCGTCACGAACGCGCTCTCCGTTTCCGACCCCCGACAGGCGGTGGCGAGAGGAATCTACAAAAAGGCGTCACGCCATGCTCACCGCTTGAGCATTCCACGGCGTATTACGCAGACAAGGATTGCCGGTCGTCTGGAGGGATAAGTCAATGAATACCCGCCGAATTTTTCTCGTAACAGCTTTAGGTTTGCTCGCTCTGGCCGTCGTCATGCCGGGCTTGTTCGGTGCTGCCGCCGAAGCCGGGAAGCAGGATTTGATCAACGCCCCGCGCAGCGGCGGCGTGCGCCCGCCCGAAAAGGACGTGCGCGGCGGCGCGCACGGCGTTCCTAAAAGTCCGGTGGCGCGTGCGCTCTCCGAGACGCAGACGAAGAGTCTGAAAGCGTTGCAGGCGGAAGTTGGCGGCGCGCCGCTCGTCGTGCAGTACAACGCTTTGACGAACACGCCGCGCCACCTCTTCAGCCGCGCGGGCTACCTGACGCCGCCCACAGGGGGCGACGCCGAAAGCATCGCGCGCAATTTCCTCAAACGCTGGCAGGGAATTTTCCGCTTCACTGACGCCGACCTCGATTCGTTGAAGATCAAGAGCCGCTCGCTCATCCCCGATTTGGGCACGGACGTGTTGGTCTTCGAGCAGCAAGTCGGCGGCGTGCCGGTTTACAAGGGCGAGGTGCTGGTCAACGTCAACCGCGAGGGTCGCGTGTTGAGCGTCGGCAGCGAAAGCTTTCCGCAGTTGAAGGTGACGAACGCGGTGGCGATCACGCCCGCCGCCGCCATCGAGTATGCCGCCAGAGACATGGGGCTGTCGGGCTATAACGGCCAATCGCTCGGCGCGACGCGCGTGCTGGCGACCTACGGCAAACCCAAAGTGCGCTACATCGAGGGACACAAATTCAGCGGCGGCACTTTGTTCACGGACGACATCGTCGTGACGCGCACCGTCTTTCCGCTCGGCGCGGAGGCGCGCGAAGCCTACAAGTTTAATCTGACCACGCCGCAATTCTCCGGCATCGTCTGGGAGAACGTCGTGGACGCCGAGACGGGCGAGGTCTTGCATCGTTTCAGCTTGACGATGTTTCAGGGCGCGACCAAGAAAGAGAAGGGGAAGGCGAGCACACGCCCGACGCTGCCTTCGTTCGGCCCGCCGGGAGGCGGCCCCATCACTAGCCGCCGCTCAAGCTTCCGCCCCGACGTGCAGGACTTGGTTGAGAGTTTCAACCCCGCAGGCACGGCGCAGGCGAAAATCTTCGACGCCGCGCCCACCGGCCTGAGCGGGCGACGCGGCTTCGGGCGCGCCCTCACGCGCGGCACGCGTCCCGGTTATCGCGTGGACGAACCCATCCCGCCCGCTCCGCAGCCCGTCACTGTGGCACGCAACAGCGGTCGCGGCTTTGGCGAGAACATGGTGCGCGCGCGCACCGAGAACCCGTACTCGACCGCGGCCGGCGCACTCTTCCCCGTCATTTACAACACGCCTTTCGGACAGGTCTTGCGCGGCATGCCCGACGCGGCCAACCCGAACGCCTTCTCACCCTTCGGCTGGTACTACTTGCCGACCGGCACGGGCGGCGCGGAGATCACCGAAGACGATACCGGCCGTGCCTCCACGAGAAACTACGGTTACACGATGGCCGACGAGGCCAAGCGGCGCAACGTTCCCGAAAACGCGCCCGTGCCCTGCACCGGCACACTGCCTACGCGCGATTGCGACCAGCCCTTCTCGGCCACCCTGACGACGCTCGCGGGCGCGCCCAGAGTCTTGCCGGACGGCCGCTCGCTTTCGTCCGTCTTCCAGTCGAACTACACGGAAGGTAACAACGTCTTGGTGTCGGACGACCGCGCCAACGACGACGAGACGACCAACGGCATTCGCGGCTACGACCCGAACCGCCAGTTCACCGCCGCGCGCTTCGATTTCACGAACAGCTACGAGTTCGGCACACAGGACGCAACGGCCGTCGGCCCCGGCGGCGGCGATTGCCTCCCGCTCGTCGGCCCTTGCGACGTGGTCTTCCCCGCGAGCGCAGACACGGACATCTTCCCCGGCACGCTCTCGCTCTTCTACTACAACAACATCGTCCACGATTATCTCTACAGCCTCGGCTTCACCGAAGCCCTGTTCAACTTCCAGCAGGACAACTTCGGGCGCGGCGGCGCGGGGCGCGACGGCGTCGTCGCACAGGTGCAGGACGGTTCGGGCACGGACAACGCCAACATGTCGCCTTCGACCGAAGGGTCGAAGCCGCGTATGCAGATGTACGTCTTCACCGAGACGGGCTTCCGCCGCACCGACGGTAGCTTCGACTTCGACGTGGTGGCGCACGAACACATGCACGGCATCAACAACCGCGCCGTCGGCAAGGGCGACACGGGCTGCGTGGGCAACGGTCTGGCGGGCGAGTCCGGCGGTCAGGGCGAAGGCTGGGGCGACTATCTCGCCTGCTCGATGGCCGACGACGACGTGGAAGGCGAGTATGCCACGGGCGAATACGACATCGGCATCCGCCGCATCCCTTACACCAACTATCGTTGGTCTTATAACTCGCTCAACGGGCAGGGACTCACGCGCCGCGACCGCAGCTACAACCCCGCCGCCATTCCCGACCTGAACCCCGGCGCAATTCCGTTCGAGGTACACGACGGCGGCGAGTACTGGGCGGCGACGCTGTGGGACATGCGCGAACTGCTCATCATGAAGCAGAAGGTGGGCGCAGCCTACCCCGGCATCTTCTTCGACGGCACGCGCCGTCTCGGCACGGGCACGACTTTCTACATCGGCGACCGCGCGGTGCAATCAATTGACACCAAACACCCGATTGAATACCGCCCCGAATTCAACACGCACGTGCAGGGACTCGACCCGACCGTCCCGCCCGACCCGAACATCATCGCGTCGCAGCACATCGTGCGCCCCGGCGCAGTCGCCGCCGAAATTCAAACCAGCGGCAATCGCAACGGCGCGCTCTCGACCGCCGTCAGGCGCGGCGCGTTTCTCTCCGACCTCCTGATGATGCGCGGCATGCAACTGTCGCCCTGCAACCCGACCTTCGTTGATTCGCGCGACTCGATCTTGCTCGCCGACCGCGAACGCTTCGGCGGCGAGAACCACGCCATCATCTGGCGCGCGTTCGCCAGCCACGGCGTCGGCCTGCTCGCCACCTCTTCGTCGAACGGCGGCGCAGGCGGCACGGTCGTCGAAGACTTCTCCGTCCCGGCCGGAGTCACTTCATGCGAACAGCTTGGGCCGCTCGCCGCCCCGGCCTTCGCCTTAACCAACACCATCGCCAACACGGCCACCATCACGATTTCGCCCGTGGCGGGCGCGGCGCGCTTCATCATCTCGCGCGCCGAAAGCGCGAACGGCCCGTTCGTCACCATCGCCGACGTGCCCGCCAATCCTGCCACGCCCACCGTCTACAACGACAACGACGGCGGGCAGAATCTCGTCCTGAACAAGACCTACTTCTATCAGGTGCGCGCCGCGCGCGACGCCGAGATGAACTGCGTCTCCGGCGCGCTCACGCAAAGCATCACGATTACCGTGGGCGTCGTCGTCAAACCCGCACCCATTTTCACCGGCGTCAACGAGGTCTTCGACCCGGAAGCTTGCAGCCTGCTCGTCGTCGGCTGGGGGCCTGCGACTTCGCTCAACCCGACGGCCGACATCGTCTACGACATCTACCGCTCGGAGACGGCCAACGACCCGGGGCCGACCGTCGAGAACCCGAACAACCCGTCGGACGCGCCGCTCGAACCGACCTTCGAGCCGACGGCGCAGAACCGCATCGCCACGGGCGTGCGCGGCACGTCCTACACGGACACTACCGTTAAGCGTAACCGCGTCTACTACTACATCGTTCAGGCCAGAGACGTGGACGCCGGTAAGATCGACACGAACGACACGGGCAACCGCCGGGTCAAGTTCAACGCGTCGTCTTCGCCGGGGATCACGAACACGCCGGTCTTCGCCTTCGAGGACTTCGAGGAAGGCGAGGCCGGGCAAGACGACTCTAATGCGCGCTTCACGCCGCCGCTCGTCGATGCGGGCAACGATCCGAAGGCGGAGATTCCGAACTTCCAACGTGTCACGGGCGTGCAAGTCTCGACCGGCTCGGAAACGGGAGTCGTCACGAGCATGATGTACGGGCCGGACTTCAACCCCGGCGACTCGGCCGCGAACTGCGGCTCGGAGGGCGGCGGTCAGAGCGACTTCTCCACCACCATCGGCCCCGTCACGCTGAGTTCCGACTCCGTGATGGAGTTCGACCATTTCTTCATCACCGAGGCGGCCTTCGACGGCGGCGTGATGGAGATCAAGATCGGCGGCGACGCGACCTTCAACTCGACGCCTTTCCCGGACAACGTCACCACCTTCGACCTCGGCAACTTCATCGTCGAAGGCGGCTACAACGGGCGTCTGAACGGCGACCTGCCGGAAGTCCCGCAGGACGGCTCAACGTTGCTCGGCCGCCGCGCCTACACGGGCGCGAAGGCCACGCTGCACCACGTCCGCATCCCGCTTGAAGCCTTCGCGCCGGGCGGCATGCATAACCCCACGGGCTTGCCCGTGCGTATCCGCTTCCGCATGGTCTCCGACGTGGCGAGCGTCCCGGCCTGCAACGCCGGTTGGTTCATAGACAATCTGGCGATCAACAATCTCGACCCGGCCGCTTGTCCAACCGTGGGCGCAATCGGCATCGGCGATCTCATCATCAGCGAGTTTCGCCTGCGCGGCACGAACGGCGAGAACGACGAGTTCATCGAGTTGTACAACAAGACGAACTCGCCCATCATCGTCAGCGCATTTGACGGCTCGGCCGGATTCACGCTGGCCGCGCCGAACACGAGCGGCGTGTTGACCGCGCTCGCCACCATTCCGACCGGCGCGACCATTCCGGCGCGCGGCCACTATCTGATCGCCAACAACGCCGCGAGCGGCTACAGCCTCTCGAACTACGGAGGCACGGACAAGGCCGCGCCCGACGCCACCTACGCGGCCGACATCCCGGACACGTCAGGCATCGCGCTCTTTAGGACGAGCACGCCCGCGAACTTCACGCTCGCCAACCGGCTCGACGCCGCCGGGTTCAGTTCGGCCGATCCGTTGTATCGCGAAGGCGCAGGTCTCGCGCCCATCGGCACGACGAACGCTGAATATAGCCATGTGCGTAATCTCACGAGCGGCTTCCCGCAAGACACGAACCAGAACGCCGCCGACTTCCTGCTCGTCCACACGACGGGCGCGGTCTTGAACGGCGTCCAGTCCGTGCTCGGCGCGCCGGGGCCGGAGAACCGCTTTAGCCCCATCCAGCGCAATGCACAGGTCAAGGCATCGCTCATCGACCCGGGCTGCGCGGGCGGCGGTTCAGCGACGAGCGCGTGCGCGCGCGTGCGGACGGGGGCGGGGGCGAACCCGCAGAATGCCGCCTTCGGCACGCTCCTGATTCGCCGCAGGTTCCGCAACACGACCCTAGAGCCGGTGCGCCAACTCCGCTTCCGCGCCGTCAACATCACGACGCTCGGCAGCCGTCAGGCAGGCGAGGCCGATTTGCGTATGCTCTCGTCTACGGACGTGGAGGCGACCGACTCCAACGGCAATCCCATCATCATCGAAGGGGTGACGCTGGAAGAGAACCCGCCCGCGCAACCGAACGGCGGCGGCTTGAACTCGACCGTGCGCCTCTCGCGCATCACGATGGGCACGCCGCTCGCGCCGGGCGCGGCCGTCAATCTACAGTTCCGGCTAGGGGTGATGATTGACGGCGGCTTCCGCTTCCTCGTCAACGTCGAAGCCCTGCCGTAACGACGCAAAACTCCGGCCTCGCGGCGGAGTGACAAACCACTTGCCCGCGTCGCCGCCGATTCGCTTTGAGTCGGCGGCGACGCGGTTTTATCCGTTGGCTTAAATTCGTCAAGCGCGCGGGGCGCGAAAATTAACTTGACTCATATCAGCAGTAAGATGGTTTGACCTGAGAGTGTGGTTGACATGCGCCCCTCTCCAACATATAGTGTGCCTCTCCCGCACCGCGCCTAGCGGCTGTGCTTTCAGAGAAATAGTTCGCATCCCCTATCAGCGTCTGACACAGACGAAAGTTGCACGAATGTTCAGATTACAACGACTAGAAATAACCGGCTTCAAATCATTCGCCGACTACACCGATCTCATGTTCACGGGCGAGGGCATCACGGGTGTCGTCGGCCCGAACGGCTGCGGCAAGTCGAACGTCGCCGACGCCATCGCGTGGGTTTTAGGTGAGCAGCGCGTGAAGCACCTGCGCGGCGCGGAGATGAAAGACGTTATCTTCCAAGGCTCGCGCAATCGCCAGCCGAGCGGCATGGCCGAAGTCGTCCTCCATCTCGTGCGCGACGAGGCGACGGATGAAGAGCCGGATATTGACGACATTGATTCCACGCTCGAAGAGATAGACGAGCGCAGCGAATCCGTCGAAGTGAAATTTCTGCCCGAAGCGGCGGCGACCGAGACGGCCGCCGATGAAGCTGCCGTCGTTCAGGCAACTCCCGACGTAGCGAGCGATGCGGGCGAGGCGGTTGGAGAAGTCGCCGCTCAGGAAAACGAAACCGCTCCGGCGACGGACGATGCTGCCGGTGTTCAAACTCCCGAAGCGTTGACGGCGAAAGTTCAGCAACATCACAAACGTCACTGGCGTCCGCGCCGTCTCGCGCTCGGCTTCGCGCCGGGCGAGACCGTGACCGTGACGCGCCGCCTCTATCGCGACGGCGAGAGCGAATATCTTTTGAACGGGCGCACCTGTCGCCTGCGCGACATACAGGATTTGTTCTCCGGCACGGGACTGGCGGGCGCGCACTACGCGATCATCGAGCAGGGACGCATCGGGCAGATTCTTTCGGCCAAGCCGATGGATCGCCGCTCGCTTATCGAAGAGGCCGCCGGGATCACGAAGTTTCGCGTGCGGCAGCGCGCCGCCGAAGCGCGTCTCGAAGGCGCGCGCTCCAACCTGCGTCGCGTCTCCGACATTGTCTCAGAGATCGAGCGACAGGTGGGGAGTCTGCGCCGACAGGCGGCAAAGGCGCGACGCTATCGTGCGCTCCGCGAAGAGTTGCGCGAACTGCTGCGCCACGTCTATGCGGCCGACGAGCGCGCCCTGACAATCTCGCTCGAAGAATTGCGCGCGCACCTCGCCGCCTCTGCCGAAGAGGTATCTGCGCTGGCGGCCAAGTTGGAAGAGCACGAAGATGAGGCGCGGCGTGCGACCGGAGAAGCGCGCGAGCGCGAAGAAGAACTCGCGGCGGCGCGCGGTGCGGTCGCAGACGCCGCGCTCAGGCGCGACCGGCGCGAGCGCGAGCGGGCTTATCAAGTTGAACAGGCTACGTCTCTGGAGCGGCGCGTGTCCGACATCACGCGGCAGATGGAGATGGTGCGCGAGCGGCTGGCGACGGTCGAGGCGGAGCGCGAGACTTTGCGCGCGGGCGACGCGCAGTTGCGCGTTGAAGCCGAGACGACGGCCAGAGACTTGCAAGAGGCCGAAGCCGTCTACGCGCGTCGCGTTGCCGAAGTGTCGGATGCCGAGACGCGCATCGAGGCGGCGCGCGCCGAGTTGCTCACGCACACGGCGGTCGCGGAACGTCTCTCGGAAATCAACCGGCAGTTGGAGGCGACGCTCGAACGCCTCGCCGCGCAGGCCGAAGGGCTTGAGCGCGAGGGCGAACGCGCACGCGCCGCGCACGCCGAGTTCACGGCACAGGCCGAGACGTTGAGCGAGGAGATCAAGGATGCGCGCGCGCGTCTCGACGTGTTGAATGTCGAACGCAGCGCGGCGTCGGAAGGCGTGGCGGCGGCGCGCAGTCTCGTGTCGGCGACGCTAACGGAATACGCGCGGATGCGCGAGGAAGCGGCGCGCGTGCGCAACCGTCTCGACACGCTGGCCGAACTCGACGAGAAGCGCGCCCTCTATTCGCAGGCCGTGCAGCGCATCTTCTCCGCCGAACACGCGGACGAGGCCGAGATCGATCCGGCCAAAGATTTTCACACCATCGGCACGCTCGCGGACATGCTGCAAGTCGCGCCGCAATGGGAGCACGCCGTCGAGAGCATCTTCGGGTCGTACCTGCAAACCGTGATCGTGCCCACGCCCGACGACGCCTTTCGCGCCGCCGCGTGGCTCGAAGCCAACAACGCCGGTCGCGCTACTTTCCTCGTCGCCGGTCTCCACGGCGCGAGCGCGGAGACGGAGAACGACTATCTCTCACGCGGCACGCTCGCCGACGAACGCTTGACGGGCCTCCAGCGTCTCGGCGACTTGCTCGGCGCGCCCCGCGAGATCGCGGCGGTGCTCGCGCGCACGCTGCCGCGCGAGATGGCCGCGCGTTTGAGCGATGATCTGGAAGGCGCGATGTCGCTGTCGTTCGCAACGGGCGATATGTGCGTGACGCCGCGCGGCGAATGGGTGGCGGGCGGGCAACTGCTCGGCGCGGGCAATTCGCATGCGGTCGAAGAAGGCACGGGGCTGCTGGCCTTCAAACGCGAAATGCGCGAACTCGAATCTCGCGCCGCAGACCTCGCTTCGGAAGTCGTCTCGGCGGAAGATTCCGTGAGCGCGGCGCGCGCGCGTCTCGTCGAACTGGAAGACGCGCTCGTCCTCGTCGCCGAGCAGATCGGGCGCGAGGAGCGCGAGCAGGTGGCGCGCGAACTCAACCACGCGCAACTTGCACAAGAGATCGAACGCGCCGCGCGCCACTTGCGCGTCGTGGCCGACGACACGGCGCGTCTCGCGGAAGAGCGGCGCGAGTTGGAGGCGCGGCGCACGCTGGGGATGGCGGAAGCCGAAGCGGCCGAAGCGGCGCGTCTGGCCGCCACGCAGTCGGTCGCAGAGGCGGCGGAACTGCTGGCCGCCGAACGCCGCGCCGCCGAAGTGGAAGGCGAACAGTTGAACCGGCAGCGCATGGCCTCGGCCGCCGCCGCCGAGCGTCGCCGCGCGACGGCCGCCGAACTCCGGCGCATGGAGGCGGAGAACGCAGACCTCGAAGCGAGACTCGAACGCCACGCCGCCGAGATCGAAGAGATGCAAACGCGGCTCGAAGAATTGCGCCGCGCGATGGCCGAGATGGACGAGACGAGCGGTTCGGTGGAGAGCGAACGCGCCACGCGCGAAGCGGAAGTGGCGGACGCGGCGGAGCGTCTGGCGGAAGCGCGCGCCCGCGCCGACGCGCTCTCCGACGAGTTGACGGAGTTGAATCATCGCGCGGCCGCGGCACGCGACGCGCGCGCGACGCTCGAAGTTAATCGCGCGGAAACGGTGGCGCGTTTGAATTACCTGCACGAAGCGTGCATGGCCGAACTCGCGCAGCCGCTCGAAGAGATCGTGACGGCGTATGAGCCGGACGTGGAGTTTGATCTCGAAGCGGGGCGCGCGCGGGTCGAAGAATTGCGCGCGCGGGTTGAAAGTTTCGGCGCGGTCAATATGATGGCGCTCGAAGAATTGGCCGAGTCGGAAGAACGCCTGTCGTTCCTGACGACGCAGCGGCAGGACATCATCGACGGCATCGGCTCGACCGAAGAAGCCCTGCGCGAGATCAAGCGGCGTTCGCGCGAACGCTTCCGCGAAGCCTTTGAAGAGATCAACCGCAACTTCGGGCAACTGTTCCTCGAACTCTTCGGCGGCGGGCGCGGCGAGATGAGCATGATCGACGCCGACGACGTGCTGGAGTCGGGCATCGACATCGTGGCGCAGCCGCCGGGCAAGCGTCTGCAAAACGTGCTGCTGCTCTCCGGCGGCGAAAAGGCGATGGCGGCTCTGTCGCTCGTGCTCGCCATCTTCCGCTATCGCCCGTCGCCCTTCTGCCTGCTCGACGAAGTTGATGCGCCGCTCGACGAGGCCAACATCGGTCGCTTCACCGCGAAGATCGCGGAGATGGCAACGAACACGCAGTTCATCGTCATCACACACAACAAGCGCACGATGGAGATCGCACGCGCCCTCTACGGCGTGACGATGGAAGAAGCGGGCGTGTCGAAACTCGTCTCGGTCAGGTTTGAATAAAGGTGAAGCAAGAAAAATTTTACCGGGCAGCACTTCTCATCGCCGCGCTTCTTTTCCAGAGCGCGGCGATTGACGCTCCTGCGGCGGCCGCAGCGCAAAGCAAGAAGAATCGCAAGCGGGAGGGCGGCGCGGCGACATCTGCGACAGCAGGGGTCAAATCGACGCCCGAACAGGCGACCGACGAGACGCCTGTTGCCACTCCCACGCCCGGCAAAACGAATAGCAGGGTAGCTGCGCCCGCCGTCTCGCCGTCTTCCACGACGACGGATGCGACGAACACGAAAGCGGACGCGGCTACAGCGGCCGTGCGTTACTCTTACGAATTCAATCAACCGAATTTCAACATTCGCCGGATCGTGATCGAGCACGATGCGGCGGGGCGCGGTCAAGTCTCTTTCGCGCGCAAGGACAGCGAAGAACTCTTCACCGACCCGCTCCAAATTTCGCCCGCCGCGCTCGCGCGCCTGCTCGCCGCATGGGACGCTTTGAAGTTTCTCGATTCAGACGCGAACTATCAGGACGAGAAGCAATTTCCCCATCTCGGCACGATGACGCTTGAGATGAAGCAGGGCGCGCGCGCGCGTAAAGCCGAGTTTAACTGGACGCACGACGAACACGCGGCCGCGCTCGTCAAAGAGTATCGCGGGATCGGCGAGCAGCAACTCTTCATCTTCGACGTGACGCTGGCGCGGCAGTATCAGCCATCCGACACGGTGAAACTTTTCAAACGCCTCGAAAGCCTTCTGAGCCGCAACGAGCTATCGGACACCGCGCCGCTCATCCCCGTGCTGCGCGACCTCGCCACGGACGAACGCATCCCGCTCATGGCGCGCAACCACGCCACACGCCTGCTCAAGAAAATAGAGAAGTAAAATCAGGGAGTCAGGCCGCGTTGCTGCTGCTGTCTTCCACTTCTGCATCCGTGGGTGAAGGGGCGGGGGTGAAACGCACGCGGCGGATGCGGTGTCGATCAACGCGCTCGACGGTGAAGGTCGCGCCGTCGTGTTCGACCGTCTCGCCCTGTTCGAGAATGTGCCCGGAGCGCGCGAGAAGGAATCCGGCGAGCGTCGTGTAGCCGGCGTCTTCCGGCAGCTTCAACTTGAACTTTCGATTCGCGTCGCGCACGGCGAGCATGCCGTCGAGAATGTAGTGGCCGTCCTCTTCGATGATCTGCGCGCGCACTTCCTCGTCGTATTCGTCGTCGATCTCGCCCACGATCTCTTCGAGCAAATCTTCGAGCGTGAGAATGCCTTCGATGCCGCCGTGCTCGTCTATGGCAAAGGCGAGGTGCGTGCGCGCCGCCTGCATCTGCGCGAGCACGCTGCCGAGCCGGGCGGTGGCGGGCACGAACATCGGCGGGTGGAGCATCGCCTCCATGTTGAACTCCGTGCGCCCCGAAGTCTTGAGGCAGGGCATGATGTCTTTCATGAAGAGGACGCCGACGATGTCGTCGAGTTGATCGCGATAGACGGGCAGGCGCGAATAGCCCGTCTCACAAAACGTTTCTTCCACCTCCGCGAGCGTCGCCGTGACGGGGAGCGCGGCCACGGTCGTGCGCGGGATCATCGCCTCGCGCACCTCGGCCTCGGAGAAGTCGAAGACGCGGTTGATCAACTTCTGCTCTTCTTCCTCAAGGTGTCCGCCCTTGTGCGAAGCGTTGATGAGTTGGCGAATCTCCTCTTCCGTGTAGATCGAGGCGTGCGCGCTCGTCGCGTTCATGCCGAACGGGCGCACGACGCGCGCGCTTGCCCAGTCGAGCGCGCGGATCGGCCAACTGAACAACTTGTAGAAAATCTCCATCGGCAAAGCCGACCACATCGCCACCCGCTCGGCGCGTTCAAGACCGACGAGTTTGGGCGCTTGCTCGCCAAAGACAATGTGCAGCGAGGTCAGGAGCGAATAGGCGATGATGAAGGCGATAACGTGGAGGGCGGCTTCGGGAACGTGGAAGCGATGGAGTGGCGCTTCGAGCAGGGCAGCGATGGTCGGCTCGCCGATGATGGCGAGCGCGAGCGAAGCGAGCGTGATGCCGAGTTGCGAAGCGGAGAGGTAAGCGTTGAGATTGTCGAGTATGACGAGCAGACGGCGCGCGCGGCGGTCGCCGCCTTCGGACAAAGTTTCGATGCGCGCACGCCGCACGCCGACGAGTGCGAATTCAGCCGCAACGAAGAAACCGTTGACCAACACGATCACCACGATGGCAAATAATTTGAGAGCCGTAATCATTATCTTCGCTGCAAGGTGGCCGAACCGACGCTAACTCTCACATTCCGGGTCGTGATGTCTAAAAATCACTTTCAAGATTATTGCCATGTACGGCAACACGTCAACAGAAAAGCGAGAAGAATTGATTCATCCCTCATCGATCCGTCTCTCCATTGAATCGACGAATCAATTCTCAATCGCTCTCATTCTTTCGCAGAACTCGATGAGCCGGTTTTCCGCCCAGAAGCGATCCTCGCCGCCGGTCGCACCGTCGCCGACGAAGCCGACGTGGCCGCCGTGCCCGGGCGCGAGCAGGATCACGTTGGGGTTTGCGCCGACGGACGGGTGACGCAGCGAGTCGAAGGGGATAAAAGGGTCGTCTTCGGCGTGGATGATGAGCGTCGGAATTTGTATGCGCGGGATGAGCGGGAGCGAACTGGAACGCGCGTAGTAGTCGGCCGCGTCGCTGAAGCCGCCGTAGGGGGCGGTGTAGCGTTCGTCGAATTCGCGCAACGTGCGGACGCGCGCGATTTCGCTCGCGTCGTAGCGTTCAGGGTAGAGGCGCGCGGCCTCGCGCATACGCCGCTTGAGACTACGGATGAACCTGCGCTGGTAGACCCAGTTGGAACGCTGCTCGATGGTTGTGGAGGACGCGGCCAATTCGACCGAGGGCGAGATGACGCAGACGCCTTTCAGTTCCGGCGGAAAGTCCGCACCGTATTCGCCCGCCAGTTTGAGGCTCATGTTACCGCCGAGCGAAAAGCCGCCGAGGAACAGTTCGGTCAATTCATCGCGCTCGATGAGTTCCTCGACGACCGCGCGGAGGTCTTGCGACATGCCGCTGTTATAGAGCGTCTCGGTGAGATGCAGCGTGTCGCCGCAGGTGCGCATGTTCAAGCGGAGCACGTTGAAGCCCGCGTGGTGCGCCTTGAGCGCGGTGCTCAGCATGTAGATCGACTCGCTCGATCCTTCGAGTCCGTGGACGAGCAGGAGCGTCGGGCACGCGCGCCGCTCCGGTTGCCAGCGACAATGGACGAGCACGCGCACGCCCGGTTCGACTTCAAACAGGCGCGCCTCGTCGTCGCGCAAGACGCGCAGCCGACGCCGACGCGGCCACGCGAAGGCGATGAGCGTCTGCGCGTGGCCGCTGCGGAACAGCGGGTGCGGCCTGAAGAATTTCGCAGAAAGAGCGCGCGCGATCTCTGCGAGACGCGCCTCGCCCCCGGCCGCGCCCGAAACTTTCGACGCCGCGCCCCCGCGCTCTGCTTCCTCTTGCACAGTCTCCATTATTAAACGTCTTCCGGCGTCCCTCGCCGCCGCGGCGTGATCGGCAGGGGCACGGTTTCGATTTGATCCGGCGATTGCTCCGTCGTGTCCGATGCCCGCACGCGCGCGACGATTTCACGAAGCCCGGCGACGGTTTGGACGCCGAACAGCATCGCGCGACGCGAGGCGACGAAGGCGGGGACGCCCGTTATTCTCAACAACTCCGCATCGCGCTCGTCCGTTAGCACCTCCGTTTCAAACTCGCGTGTGTCGAGCGCGCGGCCGAGCGCGTCGGCGTCGAGTCCGAGCGCGGCGGCGAGTGCGACGAGTACGCGTGCGTCACCGATGTCTTCGCCTCGCTCGAAGAAGGCGCGAAAGAGGGCGGCGTTGAAGTCGTCGAAGCGGCCTTCGCGGCGTGCCCACTTGGCGGCTTCGTGCGCTCGCCGCGAACGCGGTTGGATGGGCGGCAGCCGCATCGTGATGCCGAGTCTGGCGGCCAGCGGGTAGACGCCGTCGCGCCACACGCGCGTCAGGTATTCGCCGCCGGGGTCGAGCGTCGGGACGGGTTCGGGACGCAACTCGAAAGCGCGCCACACGATCTCGACGTCCGGCTCGGCGCGTCGTAGTTCTTCGACGGCTGGCTCCGCCAACCAGCAGAACGGTCAAAGGTAATCGGAAAATATTTCGAGGCGCATCGTTTCTCGCTCCTTACCATACACACGCGCGCGGCCAAAGAATCGCCGTCGCGCCGTTTGCGAAGTATCCGTCGAAATTTATCAGGCCAGACGCGGCGGCTCGGAGACGGGAGGGTCGCCCACGGCGGGCGGCGCGTCGGGTTCTTGCACCGGAGATTTCGGTTCGGCGTCCGGCGGCAGCGGCAGTGGTTCGGGTTGCGAAGGGTCGGGTGCGAGCGGGTCGTGCGGCTGCACGGGCGGCAGTTCGGGTTGTTGTTCCGGTTGCGGCGGATCGGCGTTCGGGTTGCGGCTCATGTCATCGTCCTGTTGTTGAATTGATAGGATGGATGATGAAGGCGCGGGGGCGACACGTCAAGCGCGCGGGCGGCGAAGTTGAATATCAACGGACGACTTCCGAAGCCTGCGCGCGTTCGGCGTCAACGCCCGTCGCAGCCGTCGCCACGGCGGAGGCGCGTTGCATGTCGGCGACGACGAAGCGGATCATGCGATAGCTGACGTGGCGGGGCAGCGCGTCGCGCAGGGGCTTGAGTCGTTCACTGCCGAGACGACGGACGGCCGCTTCGATGAGCGTGCGGTCTTGGGCGTTGACGTGGCGCGAGATGTCGAAAGGGCGGCCTTCGAGGATGCAGTCGGCGAGGTGCTTCTCAACCGTCATCTCCGCGATGCCGCGTTGCTGGCTGATCTCTTCGATGCTCATGCCCGTTTCGTAGAAGGCGTAAGTCTCGTCAACCGTGCTGACGCGCGGCGCGCTCGCAGCCTTCGCGCCCGCGCCGCCGGACGCGACACGCGCGTCGCGTGAATTGTAGTGCGCCGGGGCAGGGCGCGAGACATCCGGCAGCGCGAGTTCGACCGAGGCGCGTTCGCGCATCACGTCGTTGCCGAGGGCGGTGAGGGCGATGGTCGGGTAATTGTCGCCCGTGACGCGCAGCGCGCCCGCGGCGACGAGCGCGTCCACGTAGAGCAGTATCTCGTCCTGCGTCATGTCGGAGAGGATGCCATAGGTCGAGAGGCGTTGGAGTCCGAACTGGGAGATTTTGGCCGAGCGCGAACCGCGCAAGCAGGCGGCCAAAATGCCTTTGCCGTAACGCCCCTCCATGCGCGCGACGCACGCGAGGATTTTACGCACGCACAACGTTTCGTCTTCGCCGAGCGCGCGCGCCTTCCTCACCTGCACGACGCTGTTCGTGTCTGCGCCGAAACTCTCCGCCGCGCGCCGCCTGTGATCCGCGAGCGACTGCCGATCCAGTTCGTTTTCCAGATCGCTTGCGAAAGGCGCGTGCTCGATGACGAATTCGTCAAGCGGCGTGCGCGCGGCGGCAGGAATTGACGCAGCGGCGCGCGGCGAATCGAAGGGCGATTCCTCGTCGTAGTTGACCTCCGGTTCGTCGCCGTAATATTCGATGACGCGTTCGCCGGGCGCGGCGGCAGTAGTAGTGGTGGCCGCCTGCGGCGGCGCGTTCTCCTTGACGCAGACGCCGCACGTACCGCAGGCGGGTTTGTGCGAGCGGTCGCCGAAGTAGTCGAGGATGAAGGCGCGATAACAACGATCCGCGTAACAGAAGCTGATCATCTCGCGGAGCTTGCGTTGTTCGAGCGCGGCGCGGCGTGCGAGGTCTTGCGGGCGGATACGCAAGTGCGAGACGGGTCGCTCGTCGAGCATTTGCAGCCCGCGCGTGCGCCGTCCAGACTTGTACGAGACGACGCCCGCCGCGCTCAGAGACGAAAGCGAGCGGCGCACGGAAGCGAGATCAAGCCCGACGGTTTCGGCAAACTCGTTAACGTCAATTTCGGTGTCGGCGCGTTCGTTCAAGTCGTAGCCGCCGAGCAAGGCGAACAGCACTTGCTTGTCGCGCGCGCTGCGTTTCGCGTTGACCGTTTCGCGCGCCAGATGCGGCGGCATCAGCAGACGCATCTCGGCACGATTCTCGCCCGCCGCGCCGCGCTCGATGTGTCCCGCCTTCTCCAAAATGATCAGCGCGGACTGCACGGCCATCTCGTTACGAATGCTGGCGCGCACGGCGATCTCGCGCGTCGAGAGTTCGATGTGCGACTGGCGTGTGGCGACGAGAGCTTCGTAGACCTTCGCGATCAGTTCGGGCGGCGGGTACGAGCCTTCGATGAAAAAATCCTGCGTGCGCTTGTCGGCGTAGTTGAAGAGAAGGACGCACTCGGAGGGCAGCCCGTCGCGCCCGGCGCGTCCGATCTCTTGATAGTAGGCTTCGATTGAGCCGGGCAGGTGATAGTGGATGACGAAGCGTATGTCGGCCTTGTCGATGCCCATGCCGAAGGCGTTCGTGGCGACGATCATCTGGACGCGACCGGACATGAAATCGTCCTGCGCGCGCGTGCGCTCGGCCTCGTCCATTCCGGCGTGATAAGCGACGACGCTCAAGCCCGCGTCTTTCAGACGCCGCGCCACCTGCTCGACCGACTTGCGCGTCGAAGAATAGATGATGCCCGAACCGCCCCGCGCGGCGGCCGCAAGCGTCTTGACGTGCGCGATCTTCTCTCGCTCCTTCTGCGTGTGGACGACGCGGATTGAAAGGTTGGGGCGGTCGAAGCCGGAGACGAAGGCGCGCGGCTCGCGCAATCCGAGTTGTTCGATGATGTCGGCGCGAACGTGCGGCGTGGCGGTCGCGGTGAGCGCGACGACCTGAGGACGGCCGATCTCTTCGACGGCCGACTTGAGGCGCAGGAAATCGGGGCGGAAGTCGTGCCCCCACGTCGAGACGCAGTGGGCTTCGTCCACGGCGAAAAGAGAGACGTTGACGCTCTTGAGGGCTTCGACGAAATGCGCGCTGCGAAAGCGTTCGGGCGCAACGTAGACGAGTTTATACTTGCCCTGCCTGATGCCGTTGATGCGCGCCTTCTGTTCCTCGAAATCCACGGAACTGTTGATGAAGGTGGCGGGCAACCCGCGCGCGTGCAGCGCGTCAACCTGATCTTTCATGAGCGCGATGAGCGGCGAGACGACGACGGTTGCGCCTTCGTTCATCAGCGCGGGGAGTTGGAAACAGAGCGACTTGCCGCCGCCCGTCGGCATCACGACGACGGTGTCGTGACCGGCGAGGATGGCTTCGATCACTTCGCGCTGGCCTTGGCGGAAAGCCTCAAAGCCGAAGTGTTCGCGCAGGGCGGCGAGGGCTGAATCGAGATTAGACATCAAGGGTAAAGTCTACGGAGCAAGTTGCCGGGAGACGACATAGATTTTACCGCAACGGCGGCGGCGCGTCACACCGGGCGCGAGTCGTCTCTCTGTTGACTATTGCTACCGGCGGGTCTATGCTGCGCCTGCGCTCAGTCAGCGAACGCCTCCAACCTCAACGCGGTCTCACGAAGGAGCAACTATCGTGAACACTCACACCATTCTCTCTCGCTTCTGGAATCTCAAACTAATGATGCTCGTCGCCTTCCTCGGCTTGTGCGCCGTCGGCATCGTGTCGAGCACGGCGCAGTCAACGCAGAAGGAGGAAAGAGAGTTAGAAGACAGAATCCCAAAGCACTTGCCGATCAAAGTTAAAGTGAAGAATCTGAACAGCGAGAAGTGGGCGCGCGACGTGGAAGTCGAGGTCACGAACACGGGAGATAAACCGATTTATCATTTGAGTCTTAGTTTGTTCTTCGTAGATGTAAAAATGGAAAACGGAGATCAGATTGGCTTCCCGCTTAGGTATGGCAGACCAGAGATGGTTGATGTAAACGTTCGGGCTATACCGGAAGACGTGCCGATTAAGCCGGGGGAGGCTTATGTGTTTAAGGCTACCAAAGGACTCGCTCTAGGATGGGAAAAATTTAAGACGAAACACAATAAGCCTCATCCTAAAAAAGTTGGGCTGAGATTTGATGCCCTCAACTTCGGAGATGGCACTGGTTTTCTAACGACTGGAGGATTACCAGTGTCTAACTCACAAACTTCCAAGTCCTCCTGCGGCGAGCAAAGAAAGGAAGATACTTTTGTTAAAGCTGCATGGAATGTTTGGCAGGATAAACCTCATCTACCTAATTTAAATAAAATTACTCATCGCATACCGGCAAACTTCTTGCCGGTATATTTTTCTTCGAGCAGGAACGATAAATCTATTCCAAGTTACACTCCATCTCAATCAGGCTTATGCTGTCCGGGCACGTCCTGCTTTTTTATGAAACTGACACTTGGAGGGAATTGCTTCTGCGAAGGCGCAGAACCACCTTTTGAAACTCGATCTGTATTTGATTGTACTGATAATAGTGCTCGTTGCGGCATTCAACGAACTGAACAAGACATTTGTGATAGTGAAGGGCATACTTGCACAACGTACTTTATCGATCCGTGCCCTTCAGCAAACCCGACTCCTACCCCCACGCCCACCCCTAACACAACGCCGACGCCGTGCGCGACGCCCGCTCCTGAGACGCGCCCGAATCCGAGTTGCCAACCCTTTGGGCCGTGTCCGCCGCAAGGCACGCAGGGCTGGTCGCTCGCATAATCTCCTTGACTCATATAGTGGGCGTGTTTATGCTGCGTCTGTTTGAATAGTGAACGCTTCTCACCTCAACGCGATCTCACGAAGGAGCAACTCCCATGAAGTCTCGCCGCCTCATCTCTCGCTTCTGGAATCTCAAACTAATGATGCTCGTCGCCTTGCTCGGCTTGTGCGCCGTCGGCATCGTGTCGAGCACGGCACAATCAACGCAGAAGGAGGAAAGAGAGTTAGAAGACAGAATCCCAAAGCACCTGCCGATCAAAGTTAAAGTGAAGAATCTGAACAGCGAGAAGTGGGCGCGCGACGTGGAAGTCGAGGTCACGAACACGGGAGATAAACCGATATATTATTTGAGATTTTCCCTGTCCCTACTAGACATGATCACGGAAAACAATCGTAATTTAGGCTTTCCGATAAGCTACGGTAGAGATGATCTAATAGACTTCGGCGAGCGGCTTCAGTCCGATGATGTGCCGATCAAGCCCGGGGAGAGTTATATAATTAGAATCTCCGAAAACCTTCAACAAGGATGGGAGCGATTTGTTAAAAAGCGTAGCGTCTCCAAGGACAAGCCGAAGAAAGTGCGCCTTGTATTTAAACTCCTTAACTTCGGAGATGGGACGGGGTTCAACACTGTGGATGGGATGCCGATAGATATTCACCAGAAGCAAGCCAGCGGCTCATGTGTGGAAGATGAGAGGAAACTACCATTCATCACGTTCGCGCTGTATGCGCCGCCGAATCGCTCACCCGGTGCTGTCTCCCAACCATCAACACACTTTTTACCGGCGAGTTTTCTGCCGGTAAAATTTTTTGTGGCTAATGTTTCTAAGTCAATATCCGGTGCCTCTTTGGTTAGTCCTGACATTTGCGGGTGCTCAGGTTCTTGTAACCGTTTAATGGATGTTAAGGTTACTTGTTGCGGGATGACGATAAATAAAGCTGGCTCGGCACCTTGTAGTGATCTCAGAGGGCGGTGTGCTACGTACTACACCGAGGACGTATCTTGTAATGATGAGTTCGGAACATACTGCATAGAAGATTTTTTACTCAGTTGCGCGTCCGCGCCCACACCGACGCCCACCCCCACGCCCACCCCTAACACAACGCCGACGCCCACGCCGACGCCGTGCGCGACGCCCGCTCCTGAGACGCGCCCGAATCCGAGTTGCCAACCCTTTGGGCCGTGTCCGCCGCAGGGCACGCAGGGCTGGCTGTGCGCCGCGTGCAGCGATGGCATTGTGAATTATCCGGCCTACCCACAGACTAACGGCTGCGCCGACGGCTACTATAACAATGGGCAAAACTGCTGCGTACCAACTAACCCGACCCCGACCCCGACGCCGATAGCCGGGGGCGGGTCGTGCTACCTGACGCAGACCGATTGCATCGAACGCGGTTACAGCGGGGCGATCAACTACGATAGCTGCACCTGCGTCGGCGAACCCGTGGATTGCGGCAGCCACTTCGGCCACTGTTCGCCCGTCGTCGTGGACACCAGAGGCGACGGCTTCAACCTGACGAGCGCGGCGGGCGGCGTCCTCTTCGACTTGAACGGCGACGGCACGCCGGAACGCCTCTCTTGGACGGCGCGCGATTCCGACGACGCGTGGCTCGCCCTCGACCGCAACGGGAACGGCCGCGTAGATGGCGGCGCGGAATTGTTCGGCAACCACTCGCCGCAGCCCCCTTCGGCCGCGCCGAACGGTTTCCTCGCGCTGGCCGAGTATGACAAAGCGGCGCGGGGCGGCAACGGCGACCGTTGGATAGACAAGCGAGACGCCATCTTCTCCTCGTTGCGTCTCTGGCAGGACGCGAACCACAACGGCATCTCCGAGCCGGACGAACTGCGCCCGCTCGCGTCCGTCGAGGTTGACTCGCTCGCGCTCGACTACCACGAATCGAAGCGCACCGACCGGCACGGCAACGAATTTCGCTACCGCGCCAAAGTTGCGGACGCGCGCGGCGGGGCTAAAGTCGGGCGTTGGGCGTGGGACGTGTTCCTCGTCTCCGCGCCCTGAGCCGCGCCGAAATGCTGAATGGGAAACCGCCCGCCCGTCTTGGTTAGACCGGCGGGCGGTTCTCTTATTTTTCCTGTAATCTATCTCCGCTTACTTATCATCCGGCGATAACTCTGGCGGGTTTTGGGCACGATGGACAAACAAGTGTGGCGGGCGCGAACGAAGCACGACCTGATGATCGAGGTGTGGGAGCATCTGGATTGCGAGACGGTGGGCGCGCGCGAGTTGGAAGCGATTGCCGAGGCCGTGCGCGAGCGTTTCGGTGAGGGCGCGGAAGAGAGTCCGGCGATTGTCGCGCGCTTGCTCGCGGACGAGGGCGCGGAGTTGCGCCACGCCGAGGTGTTGGAGATGGACGCGCGCTGGCGCAGCGCAGACCCCTACGAGGCGATGTTTCGCAACGTCCTGAAGTTCTCGAACTTCGACGAGGCCGCCGCCTCGATCAAGCGGCTCGATAATTTGCGCCGCCAGTTTGCGCGCAAGAAAGACAAGGAAGGTTTGCGCCGCGTGCAGGAGACCGTCTTGAAGGGCAAGCAGCGGGCGCAGATGATCGCGCGCAACGCTTCGGTGAACGAGCGCAAGCGAGCCGAGAAAGAGGAGATCGCAGAGTGGTTCACCGTCTGGCTGCGGCAGCCGGAAATCTTCGAGGACTGGTTGCACTTGCGCCGCCGCACGAAAGAGTTCCGCGCGCGCTTCGACGAATAAGCGGCGCAGACGCGCGCGCCCGTCGCGCGGCCTTTGCGGTTATGTGAGCGGCCGGGATCGGCGTTAAGATAGTTCAGGCAACTCCCCTAAAATTTCATTAGTCGAATAGCAAACTGATTCAGCGTAACTCCGGAGGTAGTGTATGAAACTGTCTTATTGTGCGGCGCGGCGGCCAGTCGTTGTCGGCGTCGCCGCACTGCTGTCTTTAATTTTATTGTGTGGCGGCGCGGCGTTCGCGCAAAAGACGACGACGACGGCGTCGAAGGGCGGCGCGGCGGCGGCAACGCATAAGGCCGGGACGCGCAGGACAACCGCCGGTAAGGCCACTGTGGCCGAGGCGCAAGAGTTCGTCGCGCACGCCGAGCAGCGGCTCAAGGAACTCGGTCTCCAAGTCAGCCGCGCGAGTTGGATTCAGGAAAACTTCATCACCGACGACACGGAAGCTCTCGCCGCCGACGCGAACAACGAATTGACCGCCGCCGTCACGCAGTTGGCCGAGCAGTCAACGCGCTTCGACGGTCTCAAACTCCCCTCCGACACGGCGCGCAAACTGCAACTATTGAAACTCTCTTTGACCGTGCCCGCGCCGTCGAACCCGGCGGAGCGCGACGAGTTGACGAAGATCACCGCGTCTCTGTCGAGCGATTACGGCAAGGGCAAGTATTGCCCCGAAGGCGAGCAGGGAAAATGTCTGACGCTGCAAGAGATGGAACCCATCCTCGCAGAGAGCCGCGACCCGGAAGAGTTGAAACGCATCTGGCTCGGCTGGCACGCCATCTCGCCGCCCTTCAAACAGAAGTACGCGCGCTTCGTCGTCTTGGGAAACAAGGGCGCGCGCGAGATGGGCTTCAAAGACATGGGCGCGATGTGGCGTTCCAACTACGACATGCCGCCCGACGAGTTTGCCGCCGAGATGGAGCGGTTGTGGCTGCAAGTCAAACCGCTCTACGATTCGCTCTATACCTACACGCGCTGGAAGCTCTCGGAAAAGTACGGCAAGCAACTCGTTCCGGAGAACCAGCCGATCCCGGCGCACCTCTTGGGCAACATGTGGAGTCAGACGTGGAGCAACATCTACCCGCTCCTCAAGCCCCGACAGAGCGACGCCGGATACGACCTCACCAAGATACTCTTGGAGAAGAAGACCGATGCCCGCCAGATGGTGCGTTACGGCGAAGGCTTCTTCACGTCGCTCGGCCTCGAACCGCTGCCCCAAACTTTCTGGGAGCGTTCGCTGTTCGTCAAACCGCAGGACAGGGAAGTCGTCTGCCACGCGAGCGCGTGGAGCATCGACGCGCAGAAGGACGTGCGCCTCAAGATGTGCATCAAGATCACGGCCGAAGACTTCTCCGTCGTCCACCACGAACTCGGCCACAACTATTACCAGTTGGCCTACGCGCCGCAGCCGACGCTTTACCAGAACAGCGCGAACGACGGCTTTCACGAAGCCATCGGCGACGCCGTGGCTCTCTCCGTCACGCCCGAATACTTGAAGAAGATCAACTTGATCGACAAAGTGCCCGACGAGAGCGCGGACATCGGCTTGCTCCTGCATCTCGCGCTCGACAAGGTGGCGTTCCTGCCCTTCGGCTATCTGGTTGACCAGTGGCGTTGGAAAGTTTTTTCGGGCGAAGTCACGCCGGAGAATTACAACAAGGCTTGGTGGGAATTGCGCACCAAGTACCAAGGCATCGCGCCGCCCGCACCGCGCAGCGAAGCCGATTTCGATGCGGGCGCGAAGTATCATGTGCCGACCAACACGCCCTACGCGCGCTACTTCCTCGCCGCCATCCTCCAGTTTCAGTTTCACCGCGCGCTCTGCCGCGAGGCGGGTTTTACGGGGCCGCTCAATCGCTGCTCGATCTACGGCAACAAGCAGGCGGGCGCGAAGCTGAAACAGATGCTCGCCATGGGGCAGAGCCGCCCGTGGCCGGAGGCGCTCAAAGCCCTCACCGGCGAAGACAAGATGGACGCCACCGCCATCATCGACTACTTCGCCCCGCTCAAACGCTGGCTCGACGAACAGAACGCGCAACACGCGCGCCAGCAGACGACCGCGGCGAAATAAATGTTGACGGCGAGCATGGTCGCGCCGGGTGGCCTCGACGCGATAGAGCCGGTAGTTAAACCTAACCGCACGGATGCAAAAGACGCATAGGGGCGCGGGAGAGTTGAGAAATATCCAACTCTCCCGCGCCCCCTTTTGTGGTTCTCCACTATGCCGCCTGCTGGCAATCTCTACCGCCCGGTTTTATGCGCCGGAGGCGGGTGGGGCGGGAGTCTCCACGGTCTTTCTTGAGCGTGACGCGCGTTCTAAATGGCGCGCGCTTTCCCACGCCGCCAGTTTGGCCGCGTCGTCGCGGAACTTGTTACGCACGGCCGTGTCGAATTTTTCCAACTCCTGTTCGCCGCCCTTGAGCGTCTCTTCGAGGGCAGTGTTGGCCGCCAGCCGCGCGCTCGCGCCTGAGGTTTGTTCGTCGATGGCCTGCTCGAAAGCGGTAACGCTCTCGTTCAATCGTTCGAGAAAGTCTGCGGGCATGTCATACTCGATGAAGCGAGCTTTGAGCGGCAGTGCGGCGAGGGCGAAGGAACGCGCCGTGCTCAGGAGCGTCTGGTCGTTGGCGTTGGCGCGCGGCCTGCGAAAACTGTCGCGCACTTCCGGGTGGTCAAGCCCGATGGTGGCGGCGGTATCGCTCACGGCCGCGATGTGCGACTGGATGGCGAGGCGCGCGTCTCTACGACTGGCCGTGCCCTGTTGCTGGACGCGCTCGTTGGTGGCGCGTGCGGTGGCGTGCGTTTCGGCGTCGGCGACGGCGGCCGTCAGACGCGCGAGAGCCTGACCGCCTTTACCGGATTCGGGAAAACTCGCGCTGACCGTCGCCCCGAAACTGGCCGCCCGCGCCAGCCGTTCAAAGCGTCTTCTTTGATTGTCGTTCATTAATGAGGTGCTCCTTTACGGTAAAGGAAGGTGCGAGGCTTCCTTCCGGTGAGTTGAAGGATAGGACTAGCGTGACGCCCCTGTGAGATGGCGCAAATTATACCCGTTTCCGCCCCGCCCGGCGCAAAAATCTACAATCCCGCGCCCCGCCTCCGACCCCTTGTATCCTCCGCCCGCCCCCGAAACCGCTAACAAAGCACCAAAACACAAAACGGCGCACCAAAACGCAAAACGACCGACCCGAAACACAAATCGGCGCACCGAAACACACGTCGATGGGAAAAGAACACGTAACGGTCGCACCAAAACACGCGACGGTCAGCCCAAAACACAAAACGGTGCGCCGAAACATGCGGCGAACACACTAAAACCTTTGACGGCCGACGCAAAACACGTAACGGGGCAGCAAAGCCCCTGACGACGGAGTTAGAACACGCGACGGCTACCTCAAAACCTTTGACGGGCGGGATCAGCGCAATCTACAGGCGCGGCTTTGCCTCAAACCTGCTCTTGATCCACGAGTCGGCGGGTTTGATCCAAAAGTGCTTAATGTTTCGGCTTGGCGGGAAGTTTCTTAGGCAGATCAAGATCGTCGTCAACTAGCACGTCGAGACAGACGCCCGCTAGTCGCGCGTATCGGAGTATCACGAGCAAAGAAGGCTCGCGCACCCCGCGCTCATATTTCGATATATCATCTCTGTTCAGCTTTTCGGCAAGCCCCATGCGGCTCAGTATCTCATTCTGAGACAACCCAAGCGCACCCCTTAGCTGCGTCAGTTTCTCACCTAGACGCTCCGGCTTCTCGCGCGTACCTCGCCCCATCAGGAGTTATCTCCTGACTTGCGCGCAAGGCTATATGTCCCTACAATGCTATCGCTCAACCTGTGCGCCGTGAGAATGAACCTTTCACTCTGAACGGCGATGCTCACTACTCTTCTGAGGTTGAGGTTGAGCTACGCATGACCGTCACTAATTTTCAAAGCTGAACGCGCGCCATCTTAGCAGAACGCGCCAATGTTCGTCTTGCCTCTGCCCATCCTCAACATGACGGCAGAGGCGCGCGGGGCTTGCGTCTAAGGACAGCGCAAGCCCCGCGATCATCCTATGCCTCACATCCTCTTAGTCGAAGATCATTCAGTTGTCGCGCAGGCCATTAAAGAGACGTTGGAAGATGAAGGTTGGCGCGTCACGCTCTGCGGCGATGGCGCGGTCGCCGTACTCAGGCTGGCGAGCGCGGCCAGCTATGACCTCCTGCTATGCGATAACCAGTTACCGAGCGTCAGCGGGCTTGAGTTAGTGCGATATGCGCGCACCTTGCCGCATCGCAAAGACACGCCGATCATCATGTTCTCCGCAAGCGAATGCAGCAGGGATGCGCGCATGGCGGGCGTCGATGAGTATCTAAGGAAGCCGCAAGATATAGGAAAGGTAGTAGAGACGGTCGCCCGCTTGCTAGCTTCTTAGTTCAGGAAACCAATGCTGATACGCGCCGGATAAACGAGGCGGGGTCTTTTAACTCGCACTCCCACACGCGCAGCACGCGCCAACCTCTCTCCGTTAGTTCCTGCGTCACGCTCACGTCTCGCGCCACGTTGCGCGCAATCTTAGCTTGCCAATATTCCGAGTTTTGCGACGGGGTTAAGTTCCGGCAGTTGTGGCCGTGCCAAAAGCAACCGTCAATAAACAAGGTGGCTCTTTGCTTTGGAAAAGTGAAGTCCGGTTTGCCGGTTAGAGGGAGATGCCGACGCCAGCCTGTGATCTTATGTTCACGGAAAAGTCTAACAGCCTTTAACTCTGTGCTCTTGTTACCGCGCCCGCGCACGCTCCGCATAATGCGCGAGCGTTGCTGCTTGGTGAACGTGTCAGTCATCTTTTAGAGGTGGATCGACAGCCGACGTGTAAGGCGAGTCAATCGGCTCGATCCAGCTTTCGTTAAAGCCTATCAGATTCAAGACGTGCTTTTCCTCGATGACTCCCGGCGTGCGATTGATTCTAAACCTGTAGGCCGACGCTGGCACATGATGAAAGATAGTGAACTGCGAGCCGTGCGGCTGCCATGTAAAGGCGTGCGCGTTCGTCTGCACATCGTAGCCTTCAAGGTTGCCTTTTCTGTTCCTCTCCCAACGATAATGCGAGGGAACGTAGCGCGGGGCTTCAAACTCGAATAGCGTAAACTCAAGCGTCGCCATGTTGCGAATCATCACGAAGATTCGCAGATCATCGTGTTGCGTTGCAGCCTCATCAATACGCGCGTTCCAGACACTCAAAACGGCTCTACCTGTGGCTTGAATGTCGGCGTAGGGATCGAAAATGTCCGACGAGTATGATGGTGAGTTTCTACCGGAGATGATACGGACTGTTCGTTTCGTGAATGGGCGCACGTCCTGCACGGTCTTAACCGACCATGCGCAGTCTTCCCAAGTAACGTCTGCGATGCCTAGAGGCCGTCCGCGATGTTGTCCGCTAATCGCAGAGGCGAAGATGCCGCCGAAATCGTCGCCTGTTATGTCGGCGTGTCCGACCGCGAGACGGTGAACGATATGCTTGCCGATTTCGATTGCTAGCGACGGCGGGAGTTCTCCTAACGGGTACGGACTACTACGCCGCTTGGAACGCCCCTTTAGTCTCGGCTCTTTCGACATGCAAGACCCTTTCAATTATCGCCTTGACCATCGGCACAGGCACGGCGTTTCCGGCCTGTTTGCGGGCTTGGCTGTCGTTGCAGATGATTTCAAACGTTTCGGGGAAGCCTTGCAGCCTTAACAACTCACGCGGCGTTAAACGGCGTTCTCCGTTCACTAGCAGGTAGTTGTAGGACGCGCCTGCACGGAGAGCGCAGGAGAACGGATGACTTGAGATGTTGCCCGCCTTGTTTTCGTGCCAGATTGAAGGGGTGACTTTCGGCGTATGGGCTGCCAGCCTTGCGCGTTTGATGCGCTCGCTCACGTAGTAGCGCGGGTCTGGGTTATCTTCCAGAATTTCGCTCAGATGTATCATCGGCTGTTTCTTTGTCGGCCACTCAAAACCGGACGCTCCTCCCTTAAAGCCGACGATCAAAACACGCTCGCGCTTTTGCGGTAGCCCGAAGTTAAGCGCGTTCAAGACGTGACTATTAACCTGATAGCCGAGGTCTGTCCGCAGAATCTCTAAGATGCGCGCTAGTGTCTCCCCGCCATTGTGCGAGACAAGTTGCCGGACATTCTCTAACACGAAGGCGCGCGGGTTTTTAGCGTCAATAATCTTTGCCAGCTCGAAAAACAGAGTTCCGCGCACGTCAGCGAATCCCGCGCGATTGCCGATGATGGAAAAAGGTTGGCAGGGAAAACCCGCAAATAGAACGTCGAAGTCTGGAATGTTTTTCGGCTCGATGCGCGATATGTCGCCTTCTGGCTTGATACCCCAATTATGCTCATAAACGCGCCGCGCTTCGTCGTCAATGTCGCACGCGAAAACACAGTCCATACCGAGGTCTTTGGCCGCCGCGTGAAAACCGCCAATGCCACAGAACATATCGGCATAGGTTAGCCGTTCGTGGTTTCCCCAAAAGCCGCCGAGGGCGGGCTTTGTCTTCCCATCGCGCATCAGAGCTTTGTCAAACTTGCCGAACAGCGAATTAGTTGTTTCCGGCCTCTTAGTCATTAGAAATCAGTTTATTGTAAGTGAGTCGGCGACCTTACATACTAGCTATGTGCGCCCGAACGGTCGCAATAGTACAGTCTTTACCATGCTTATCGAAAGCTGGCAACTGAATTTCCGTACGCTCCCCGCCAATTGTCCTTGCGTCCACAACACCCACGCGGAGAAGACACCGTAAAAGAGCGTCTGCACGAGCGTCGAGCGGAAGAAGTGTTCGCCGTCCGCGCCCACGAACTGCAACCCCAGAGCCTCTTCGAGCGCGGCGCGCACCGAGGCGAGCGCGGGCAAATCCGACTTCTCCATGCGCGCCCTCGCATCGCGCGCATACGAGGCGAGAAAACGCGCCACATCTTCCGGCGCGGCCAGCGGCGCGGCGTGCAGCATCACGCGCTTCAAATATTCCTCGAACCGCTCGCCGTGCTCCCGCGCGAACGCCTGCGGATTGGTCGTCGCCGCCCAAAACTCCGCTTCGCTCGCCGCGAGCGTGTACCTTTCCAACAGCAACGGCCGGTCGTGCTCATCGCGCCCGACCAGCAGGAAGTCGCGGTAGTTGGTGACGAGCACTTGCCCGTAACGTTTGAGATATTTCCCCACCTGCTCGCGCGCCGCAATCCGTTCGACCTCTTCGCTCAAGCCTTTCGCTTCCACACAACCGCGCTCCGGCGGCGTTGTTTCAATCGTCGCCCCTGCACCGCCGCGCCTCAACTGCTGTGCCGTGTACAACCCGCCGTCCGGCAACCCCGCGCCCTGTCCCTTCGGCGTGATCACGTAACGCACCTTCGGCTTGAGCGTCTTGCCGATCTCGTTGAAGAGATTGGCGAGCGCGCCGTAGTACGAAGTCTCCCTGACGGCGGCGTGTTGAGAGTCGCGTAGCTCTCTGAGGTAGGTTTCGAGCGTAGTCATAAATTGACGAGGCGTAACGTTGAATCAATGTTCGTGTGAGCGAGAAAGGAGTTGCAATCCGTGCCGACTCGTGATCACCCGCCCGGATATTCGTCCGAACCTTGCACCCACATAAACGATTGAAGGTCGATCATGTCGCGCGGTTTCAGGTCGCTTTGGTCGCGCCGGATGGTGTCGGCGAATTGGATGAAGTTGGCGTAAGTGTCCCAAGACGGGCGCGACTTGTACTGGAAGTCGAAGCCGTAGGCGCGGGCGGCGATACGCGTGACGTTCGGTTTGAGGAAGATGTGCCTGTCGGGTTGCGCGATAAAGCCGAAGACCGTGACGAGCGGCCACGTCAGCACGCGCGTCTGCTTACGCGGCAGCGCATCTACCGTCTCAACCCAACGCTCGAACTTGCGCGCCGCGCTCCCCGCGCCGTGAAGAAATTCATACAGACCCTCTGCGAAGAGACGCGCGCCCTCATCGGATTTGATCGCGTCGCGCAGAGCCATCTTCTCGAACGAGAAGATCATGCTGTGGCGGCTGCGCTGCTCGACGCGCACGGCGCGCGCGGCGATCTCTGCGAACGCGCCCGCACTGAGGAGGCGGCGAAACTCCGGCCGCCCCAACGCTTCCTCCCAACGCTCGTGCGACTCCCACTTGTAGTCGCGCTCCCAACTCAAATAAGTCTCGTCGGAGAAGCCTTTCGGAAAATATTTGAGGAACTTGCGGCGGCACGCGGCCGCGCC
>DASZEQ010000032.1:0-82093 GCA_035940695.1 Pyrinomonadaceae bacterium
CATCCAACTGTTTCGTAAAATCGGCTCATTTCGTGGCGAGTCGGCTTTTACCACGTGGCTGCACCGCCTGACGGTCAATCAGGTCTTGATGCACTTTCGCAAGAAGGGCGTGCGCTTTGAGCAGACGACCGACGACGGCGAAACTCCCGTGCAGGTGGTCGTCGGTACGCAGAACCCGAACCAGATGCCCGTGGTGGATAAGATTGCTTTAGACCGGGCGGTGAGCCAGTTACCGCCGGGATACCGGACGGTGTTTCTGCTGCACGACGTGGAAGGGCATGAGCACGAAGAGATCGCGCGGATGCTGGGCTGCTCGGTGGGGACGAGCAAGTCGCAGTTGCACAAGGCGAGGATGAAGTTAAGAGGTCTTCTCAGGCAACAGAAGCCTTCCCGCTAAGGCGCGCATCGTCGCCGCCTTGCACGCCAAGTCGGACAGTTACCAGTAGCGACGGACGCGGAGAAAACATCGAGAGGGCGCGGAGAGAAATAGTTTCTCTCCGCGCCCTCTCTTCGCTTTAAAAACTCCCGCGCGCGGCCACGCCTAAATTCAGCGCGCCTCTCTCGCGCACGTCAGCCGAGATCGAAGAGCAACACTTCGGACGCTTCGCGCCCGGCGATCAACAATTCCGTCTCATCGCTGACGGCCGCGCCGTCGCCCTGTCGCAAAAGCTGCCCGTTGAGTTCGACCGCGCCGCGCGCCACCTGCGCCCACGCGTGTCTCCCCGGCGACAATCGGTGCGCCACCTCTTGCCCCGGCTCAAGCAACGTGGCGTAGAGTTGCGCGTCTTGATGGATCGTCACCGAGCCGTCGCGCCCGTCATCGGATGCGATCAGGCGCAGCCGCCCGCGCTTCTCGTCGGCCGCAAACATCTTCTGCTCGTAGCCGGGCGCAAGCCCCTGCTCCTGCGGGATGATCCAGATTTGGAGCAGGTGCACGTCCTCTTCCGCCGAAGAATTTTTCTCGCTATGGCGGACGCCCGTGCCCGCGCTCATGCGCTGCACTTCGCCCGGCACGATCACCGTGCCGTTGCCCATGCTGTCTTTGTGTTCGAGCGCGCCTTGCAGCACGTAGGTGATGATCTCCATGTCGCGGTGCGGGTGCGTCGGGAAGCCGTGTCCGGCGCGGACGTAATCCTCGTTGATGACGCGCAGCGTGCGAAATCCCATGTTGCGCGGGTCGTAATACTCGCCGAAAGAAAAAGTGTGATAGGTGTCGAGCCAGCCGAAATTGAAATGGCCGCGCGCGGCGGCGTTGCGTACGTTAATCATCGGATTCTCCCCGCTCTCGCAAACACATCGAGAGCCTTAGTTGATAGTCTCTTACTCGAAAGAGCCGGATCGCTCAAACGACTCGCGGCGCGCGCGACTCCGCAACTTCATCTCGTCCAACTTTGCGCGCGACGACTTCGGCCGGTAATTTTACCGGCGCGTAAAAAGCGCAACTGTGAAGCCGGACTGCCATATTGTCGCAAATGCTGCCATCTTGACCTGTCAAACTGTCAGCCCGCGCCGCCGGAATGATGAGCGTCCTTTATTTAGATGCGGAAACGTTGCCTAAGTCGCCACTTCAGGGGCGCGGCGGGTCGGGACGGCTTCTGGCATAAAGTTTGAGAGCAAAGTCGTAGCTGAGGGCGCGGAGAGCCTGCCCGCGCCAGTCGCTTTTCGCCGCCGGAAGTTTGACACACAGAGCGTTTCGCCGCTTCGACGGGAGAGATTTCGCTCCGACGCCCCGGCCAGCCCTGCCGGACAACCCCTTTATGTTAGGACACCCCCACTTATGAGTAGCGCAATTTTAGACCAGCCCGCCTATGAGCCGTCGAAGGCTTTAGCTCCCTATGCGGCCGACGCGGAGACCTACCTTGAGGCGGAGACTCAAACGGCGACCGGAGGGATTTTGTCCGCGCCGCTCGCCGCCCTCGTCGAAAGTCTCAAACCCGCCTCGCTCAGCACGACGATGCACCGCGTGTTCACCGATCTCGCGCGCCTGCTCGATTACCTGCGTCTCATCGAAAAGAAGGTGCAGCAGGATCAACTGCTGGCCTCGACCTTTTCAGTCTTCACGAACATCCACAAAGAGTCGCTTGCGCTGATCGAACAGATCGACGCGGACATGCTCCACCTCGAAGGCGCGAGTGAAGAACTGCTCTCCACGCTCGACGGCATCAGTTACGCCATCGGCCACGAGATCGGGCGCGTCTACGGCTTTGAACTCGTCGGCATCAACGACCCGCAATCGCCGCCCATCCGCGCCAAACTCGAACGCGCGCACGGGCTGCTCCGCAATTGCTTCCAGCAATCAACCATCACGCTTACGCAAGTCTTCGACCCGATGCTGGACGGCGAAGAACTATTCAACGACTTTCAAGCTCGCCGCGAGGAAGCGCTCATCCTCTACCGCGACCTCTGGAATCTCGTCGGGCTGGCGCGCCGCGCCGACATGGAATGCGATCAATTTTCGGTCGCGCTTCTGCTCGCGCACCTCAAGCGTTTCCGCGACGGCAGCATGTGCTACTTGATGTACAGGGATTGGGAAGAATACGAACGCTTCGTCAAACAGGTTACGGCGGCGCGCAGGATTCTGGAGATCGGCCCCGCGCTCGAAGGTCTCGCCTGCTATCTCGAAACGCTGCTCGGTCAGGTTCGCCTGCGTAGCGTCCTCACCAACGTCTCCTTCATCGTTCCCGATACGGACAACGAGCAGTAACTCGCTTATCAAGAGAACGGCGCGAAAAATCTTTGCGCCTTAATTCTTCTTCGCGCCTATCCAGTGAAAACAATTTCACTGGATAGGCGCAAAGTTTTTTAGAACGGGAGACGCACGGAGAAAACTTACACGCCGGAGTTTTTCGCTCCTAAGTTTCGCCCCGCACGGCGTTGATGAAATCGGAGAGCAGGCCGTAGGCGGTGCTCTGCAAATCTGGATGGTGCGCCGTCAAAGTCAGTCCGGGCAGGATGTCCAATTCAAAATGGATGACGAGCGATGTGCCGTTCACGGCGGCTAAAGGATCGCCCGCCGCGATCTGTTCCGCGCGGACGCGCGCCGCGACGCGCCCGTCGTTCGTACGCTCCGCCCGGCTCACGAGTTTGTAAGGTGTCCCCGCCGCGCGCGCCGCACGCACGCTTTCAGGGTCTAGCCTGCGAATCCCTTCCCGCTCGATCTCTTCGATCCGTAAGGGGGCGTCCATCAGCACCGTCGCCAGCGCGCACGTCTTCACCGCCGCGTCCCAGCCGTCAACGTCGTAAGCCGGATCGGTCTCCGTGATGCCGAGACTTTGCGCGCGCCGCACGCCATCGTCGAACGCGCCGCCCCGCTCCATCTCTTCGAGAATGATGTTGGTCGTAGAATTGAAGATGCCGCGAAAGGCTCGGAGGCGAGCCGTGGGAAGGCACTCGCGAAAAAGCGAGAAGACGGGCATGTCGGCCACCGTCGCGTCGAACAGGAAGCGTCTGCCGCACGCCTCTGCGAGCGCGTGCAACTCTCGATAAGCATGAACGATTGTGCCTTTGTTCGCCGTCACGACGTGCGCGCCCGCTTCCAACCCGGCGCGCACATGCCCGACGGCAGGCTCGCCCGCGAGCGGCTCAAGCGACGTAATCTCGAACAACACGTCGCACCGCGCGGCCGCCAGCCACTCGCGCACGTTCGTCGCAGGCGGCTCGCCCTGCGATGCGACCGCGTCGAACTCGCCCGCACGAAGCAGCGACTCGACCGGCAATTCTTCCGCCGACGCGATCCAACCCATGCGGCGCGTCGCCACGCCCGTGATGCGCCACTCGACGCCGTACCGCTCGCGCATCTCCGCGGACTTCTCGACGAGAAGGCGCACGAGCGCACGCCCGACGTTTCCGAAACCCAGCAAACAAAGGTTGAAAGTTTTCATGGCGCGCCCGTCAGTCTTCACCGCCAGTCTTCATCGCTAGTTTGGCGTTAGTCTTCGGAGATCAATTTATTAACCGCCAACTCGACCGTCGCCGGGTCAAGCGAACGCTTGAAGATGATCGTGTGCGGGGGTGCGGTCGCCAGCGGCTCGCGGCTGCCGCGCAGTTCCTCCCAAGCGGCGAGCAGGTAATCCTGAAATGCGCTTCCCGCAAACTCCCGCAGTCGCTCCTTGAGATGCATCGGCGTCCAGAAACCTAAAATCTCCAGATAGACTTGCCGCCCCGATGTGTGTCGCAGCACGAAGTCGGGGATGAACGCGCCCGCGCCGAGGTTGATGATCTCGCCGCTCGCTTGGAGCGTCCACTCGCTCTCGAAACGCGCCCACGCGGCCAGCAACTTTTCCCTGACCGGATTTTCGTAAGGCGTCACGGCCGGATAGTGCGAGCGCAGCCCGTGGCGTTCGCTCTCCATCTCGAAGAAGGCTGTGCCATGTGGACGCTGCGCGATCTCGGCGCGCATGCGCCAATTCTTGCACAACAAAAGCGCGGGCAGAAAGACGGCCATCTGGATGCCGTACTTCTGCGAGCGATGAAACATGGAGACGGGGCCGTCGAGGTCGATCTCGTAACCGTTCGCCGGGCTTCCTTTGATCGTGTGAATCAGACGGTAGGCTTTGATCGCGCCGAAGAGTTCGCGATAACCTTCCGCTGTCTGCGGCTCGACGCTCAGGCGCATCCGCACGGAGCGATACAGCAGAGCCTGCGCCTGCGCCACGTTGTAAAGTTCGACGAGCGAGCGCGCGTCGGTGTCTTCAAACTCGACGAGCCGCTGGTTCTTCGTCAAGTCCGCGTACAGATTCGCGCGCACCAACTCCGGCGCGCAGCCGAGTTCCGCGCCCGCCGCTTCGATGACTCCGGCGCGCACGCTCTCGTCTGTTACCGGGTGCGCCCCTCGCGCCTTGAGAAAGACCGCGCGGCGCAAATCCGCCGGGACTGTTTCCACACCCGCCCCAAACTCCGCCCGATCCAACAGCAACTTGATCAAGCCGCGCAGGATTTTGTAGTCCGTCCCCGTGCCGACGTAATCTTCGAGCGCGGCGTCGAGCGCGGCGCGCGTGCAGCCGCGGTGCTCGCGGAAGAGTTCGATGAGGGCTGAGGCAGCTTCGAGCCAGCCCTCGTCTTTCGTCTCGATGTAGCGCGGCCGGATTTGATTGCCGCGCTGCCAGCTTAGTGCGAGGTCGGAGGTCAACATAGATTACTGGCCGCTCAATAAACTCCGGCGTTCGTTTTGTCCGACGCTAGTGCGAAACTGCTCGCCGCTGCGTCGTCGGCTGATGCCTTCTTCCGTCGTGTCGAGCGTGACGACTTCGTAGAGCGTCGCCTCTTTGTCGGGTTGCTTGCGCAAGATGCGGCCGAGCCTCTGGATGTGCTCCCGTGTCGAGCCTGAGCCGGAGAGGACGACGGCGACGGAAGCGGCCGGGATGTTGACGCCTTCGTTCAAGACTTTCGACGTGGCGAGCGCGAGCACGTCGCCCGCGTTGAAGGCGGCCAGCCATTCGCGCCGTTCCTTGATGTTCGTCTCGTGCGTGATGGCGGGGATGAGAAATTGCTCGGAGATGCGATAGACCATCTCGTTTTCGGCCGTGAAGATGAGCATGCGGTCGCGCCTGTGTCGCCGGAGCAGTTCCGAGAGCACGCGCAACTTCGCGTCCGTGCCGAGCGCGATGCGCTTTGATTCGCGGTAGGCCATCATCGCGCGTCGCCCTTCGGGGCTGCGCGCGCTCGCCGCGATGAAGAGTTGCCAGCCGTGCAGGCTGCTCAGACGGATGTTTTTCTGTTGGAGAAAACTTTTAAAGACGGCGCGCTCCGCTTCGTAGGCCGCGCGCTCGGCCGCGCTCATCTCGACGTGCAGGCGCACGACGCTGTAGTCCGACAAATATTCGCCCGCGAGTTCGCGCGCTTCCCGCCGGTAGACGGTCGGGCCAATTAACTCCGAGAGCATCTCGTCTGCGCCGTCGGCGCGTTCGGGCGTGGCGGTCAGGCCGAGACGAAAAGGGGCGAGCGACATCTCCGCGGCGTAGCGAAACACGTCGCCGGGCAGGTGGTGGCATTCGTCGAAGATGACGAGGCCGAAGCCGTTGCCGAGCCGTTCCATGAAACGGAAGGCCGAGGCGTAAGTCGTCACCGTCAACGCGCCGACTTCGAAGAAGCCCCCGCCGATGAGTCCGACTTCGGCTTGAAAGCAGGACAGCAACAGGTCGTACCATTGATTCATCAAGTCAATCGTCGGCACGACGACGAGCGTGGAACGCTGCGTCTGTTCAATCGCCATCTGCGCGACGAGACTTTTCCCCGCGCCCGTCGGCAGGATGACGACGCCGCAACGCTCGGCCTTGCGCCACGCGGCGATGGCCTCCTGCTGGTAGGGGCGCGGCTCGACCGTGAACTTCGTCGGAAAGTCGAACTTGTGATAGGCGCGCGCCTGATCGTCGAACGCCACGCCGCCGCGCGTGAGAGCTTTGACGACGTGGCGATAGGCCAGCGCGGGCGCGCGCCAGCGCAGGACGCGCTCGTCCCAACGAAAGGGCGCGGGCACGTCCGTCGCGGCGCGCTCAACTCCGTCGAGCAGGAGCGTTCCCGCGTCGAAGCGCAACACGATCTGTTTGGCGTCGGCGTTCACGCGTCCAGAGTACAACAGGCGGGCGCGCTCTGAGAAAAGCGCGGGGGCGTGCGCTACAATCCGTCTCGCTATGATCACGATTGACGGTTCACACGGCGAGGGCGGCGGGCAGATCATCCGCACCTCGCTCGCGCTCTCGCTCATCACCGGAAAGCCTTTCCGCATCTACAACGTCCGCGCGCGGCGCGAGAAGCCGGGGCTGCAACGGCAACACCTCACGGCGGTGCGCGCCGCCGCAGCCATCGGCGGGGCGGAGGTTGAAGGCGCGGGGCTGGGCGCGACCGCGTTTACTTTCCACCCCGGCGCGGTGACGCCCGGCGACTACGCCTTCCCCATCGGCACGGCCGGAAGCACCACGCTCGTGCTCCAGACGATCTTGCCGCCGCTGATGATCGCTTCCGCGCCCTCCACGCTCGTCTTTGAAGGCGGCACACACAACGTCCACGCGCCGCCTTACGAGTTTATCGTCAAAACTTTTCTGCCGCTCGTGAATCGCATGGGCGCGCGCGTGACGACCGAACTCATGCGCTACGGTTTCTACCCGCCCGGCGGCGGCAGCTTTCGTGCGCGCGTCGAACCCGCGAGCAAACTCCGGCCGCTCGAACTGCTCACGCGCGGCGAGATCAGAGCGCGTCGCGCCCGCGCGCTCGTCGTCAAACTCCCGCCCGCCATCGGCGAGCGCGAGTTGGGCGTCGTCTCCGAGCAACTCGGTTGGGGCGAGAGCGCGGGCGACGAGTTGCGCGTGGAAACTTCACAAAACGCGTCCAGCCCCGGCAACGTCCTGACGCTTGAGATCGAGAGCGAACACCTCACGGAAGTCTTCACCGGGATCGGCGAACGCGGCGTGCGCGCCGAGACGGTGGCCGAGCGCGCCTCGGCGGAAGCGCGTGCGTATCTCGACACGGACGCGCCCGTCGGCGAACACCTCGCCGATCAACTGCTCATCCCCTACGCGCTCGCGGGCGGCGGCTCGTACACGACCGGGCAGCCCTCTCTGCATACGACGACGAACATTGAAGTCATCAAGATGTTTCTCGATGTCGAGATCAGCGCGCGGCCGTCGGACAGCGGTGTGTGGAAGATTGAAGTGAGGTGAGAAGGAGAACAGGGCTAAAGGAGAAGGGGTAAAGGCAGGAGGAAGAAAGCAACTCGCGGCGTTCCCGGTTGCCTCTACCTTTTACCTTTACCCCTTCCCCCTTACTCGTCTTCTTTAGTCTCCGGCGTAGCTGATCTCCATCCGGCGCGTGTGGTAACCGGCGAGCGCGAGGACGATCAGGGTAAATATGAGCAGGCTCGGGACGGAGACCCACGCGGGCGTCGGTTCGGCCATCACGGCGAACGGCCCTTCGTTCATCGGCACGGGCATCAGCGAGTGCAGGTAGTGGATGACGCTCACTTTCTTGAGCAGCGGCGGCAACAGGAAGTTGATCCACTCCCAACCGTAGATGAGAAGCGCGGGGATGATGGGATTGCGGAAAAAGAGGCCGACGATCAGGAAGATCGCGCCGTAGCCGACGACGGCCAGCGTCGTGATGCCGAGATAGATGAGCGCCTGCTTGCCGCCCGCGCCCTCGAAAAAGTAGCGCGTGCTCTCGGCCGAGAAGCGCGGGAAGTAGAGCATGAAGAGCGACAGAAGCGTCGTCAGGCCAAAGAGCACGATTGCCGTCGCAAGCCCCGACAGGTATTTGCCGACGACCAAGACCTCGCGCCTGACCGGCGACAGAAAGTAATAGTGCAAACTGCGGTCAACCACCTCGCCGCGAAACAGGTTCATGAAGATCCACGCGCAGCCGAAGAAGACGACCGTGCGTAAGATCAGCCCGTTGTAGATCGCTGAAAAGACGATGCTCAAGTCGTTGAAGTTCCCGAACTCGTCTGCGTCCGGCGGGAAGATCGCGAGCAGGAACAGGAGAAAGACCGGCAGCGCGGCGAGCACGTAGATCAGGAGCGCGCGGCGGCTCAGGAAATTTTTCCGCAACTCTAGGCGCAGGATGGCGAGCGTCTGCTGCGCCCACAAGTCCCAAGGCAGTTCACGCGCGCCCTTCGTCGCCTGCTGTGTCGTCGCCGAGTCAATGGTCGAACTCATTATCGCCCTCCATCCGAACTGATCAAATACTGGTAGACCGCGCCGAGGTCGTCGTCCGCGGGCGCGACCGATTCGATTTGCAAATCGCCGTCGAGCACGACGCGGTTCAAGAGCAAATAAAACTCGTCGGGGCGGCGCGTCTTCACAAAGAGTCCCTGTTTGTCGTCGTGCAAGCGCGCCTCGACCACGCCGTCCTGCTCGAAGACGCGCGCGGCCAGAGCCTGCGGGCGGTCGCAGCGAATCAAAATCTGCATCGGGTGTTCTTCGATCTCGTCGCGCACGCCGTGGACGTTGCCTTCGGCCACGACGTAACCGTTGTTCAGGAGCACCACGCTGTCCGACATCATATCCACTTCGTGCAGGATGTGGCTGGAGATGATGAGATAGAGACCTTCGGCGGCGAGTTGGCGAAAGAGACGTATGATCTCTGCGCGCGCCATCGGGTCAAGCCCGTTCAGCGGCTCGTCGAGGATGAGCACGGCCGGGTTGTGCGCGATGGACTGCGCGAGCCGGATGCGCTGGCGCATGCCCTTGCTGTATCCGGCCACTTTGCGATCCGCCGCCTCGAGCATCGAAACGCGCTCCAACGCCTGATGCGTCAGATTTTCCAGCGCGCGGGCAGACGCGCCGTGCGTCCGCAGGTAAAACTCGATGAACTCTCTGCCGGTCGCGCCGCGCGGGAAAGAATCGAACTGCGCGCAGTAGCCGACCTTGCGGAAAAGCTCCTGCGGGTCGTCAGGGCTAGTGCCGAGCACGCTGATGCGCCCGCGCGTCGGCTTCAAAAGTCCGGTCATCAAATTCATCAGAGTGGTCTTGCCCGAACCGTTCGGCCCGACCAGACTCGTGATGCCCGGCGCGATTGAGAGATTGACGCGGTTGACGCCGAGTATCTCGCCGTAGAACTTGGACACGTCCTCGAAGACGATCATCTTTTCCGTCGTCTGCGCCGTCGCTGCTGCCGCCGTCGTCATTTCACCACCTCGTAGGCGCGCACCTTGCGCATCAAGAGCAACACGAAGAACGCGCAGATAAGGCCGAGCGCGAGCCACGAAGCCCAGAGCGGCGGTTCGTAGAACGCCATCTCGAAACGCCGCCCGTTTCTCGTGCCTTCCATGAAGCCGGTCTGGCGTTGGAACAATCCGAACAGACCGAGTAAGAGCGAGTTCATAATCGCGCCGAGACTGATCAGATGCCCGCTGCGCGTCAGGAAAAGAGCATTGATGATCTCGCCGAAGGCCGACGGGATGAAGAAGATGCCGAGCAGCGCGCCCGACGCCACCACGCGCCACTTCAACCACGCCGAAACCGAGAGCGAGAGGATCGCTAGCACGACGATCCAGACGACGCTGGAGAGGAAGATCGCGCCCGCCAGCCGCAGGTTGTGGCCCAACCAGCCCGCGCCTTCCAGATAAGCCTGCAAGAGAAAGAGCACGAGGCCGGGAACCCACGTGATGAGCGAAATCAGGATCACGATCACGCTCATCTTGCCGACAACGTATTCCTTGCGCGTGAAGGGGCGCGACAGGTAGAGCGGCAAGGCGTTGTTGGCGAGGTCGCGCGAGACGAGCGGCGGCCCGATCAGCACGGTCATAAAAAATCCGAGCATGCATTGCGTCGCAATGAACGCGTGAAAGAAAGAGGCGTCAATCGGCACGAGTTCGCGGATGTCGATCTTCATCAACGCGATGGCGTTGATGTTGTGATGCAGGTAGATCAGGATCGCCGCGACGAGCGGGTAGATGAAACAGACCGCAAAGAACGCGATAAAGAATTTCGACCGGAACACGTCGCGATAAGCGTGGCGCGGGATGATCAGAAAGCGCGACCACTCCGGCGTCAAACTGCCCGCATAGGGCTTGTAGCCGTGTTCATAAACTGCCATTGCCGTTACCTCCCATCGCGTCCGTGCCGCCCTCCATCGCCTTGAGGAAGATGTCTTCGAGCGAGTCGCGCTTGTAGTTCAGGCGACGTATCTGCACCTCGCGCTCGGCGGCGATCTGGTACAGGTCGCGTATCTCCATGCCTTCGGGCAAGACCAGCTTCAGACGCCGTTCGTTCGTGAACGCATACTCGCAGCCGAGACGCCCGACCGCTTCGGCGAAAGCGCGATTGTCGCCGCGCATCTCCAGCTCGATGAACTTGCGGTTGGCCTTGCGTTCCTCTTCCAGATTGCAATTGGCGGCGATGCGCCCGTCCTTGAGGACGAGTATTTCGTCGCAGCACTCTTCCACGTCGCGCAGCAAGTGAGACGAGAGCATGATGCGCGCCTCGCCGCTGTCGCGTATCTCACGGATGAGGCGAATCATGCGCAGGCGCGTCGGCGGATCGAGACCGTTGGTCGGCTCGTCGAGGATGATGAGCTTCGGGCCGTGGACGATGGCCTGCGCGAGTTTGGCGAGTTGCTTCATGCCGAGCGAGTAGGTGTCGAGCGTGCGGTAGCGCGCCTCGCCAAGCCCGACGTAGAACAACGCCTCGTGCGCGCGTTCGAGCGCGGCGTCCGAAGGCATGCCTGAGAGTTCCGCCATCAGGCGCACGAAATGGACGCACGACATCTTGGCGATGAACGAATCGCGCTCCGGCATGTAGCCGATGAGAGCGCGAATTTGCTTGGCCTCGGTCGTGATGTCCTGCCCGAAGATGCGCGCCGTTCCGCCCGTCGTCGGGTGGAAGCCGAGGAGCGTGTGGATGAGCGTGGTTTTCCCTGCGCCGTTTGGGCCGAGCAGGCCGATGGCGCGACCGCCGAGCGTGCCGCGCAGGTCTTGAAGGATGTGACGCTTGCCGAAGACCACGCTCAGGCCGTCGAGTTCGATGACTGGATTCATAATATGTGGAAGCCCCGGTCGGTTTCGCTTCGAGACAAAGTTGCGAAGCGCGCGCCCGACCCTGAAGAGTAGGTCGCTTTATACGACATTCACCCGCCGACTTCAAACAATTTCGAGACTGGTATACGACGCGGGCGACGGCTAATGTTCCGTTGAAGAATAACGCTTCGATGAGAGTTAAAGTTCTGCGCGTGGGAAAGATTGTGAAGCGAAGCGAACGCGATTGTAGCAAAAGAAAAACGTTCACCACAGAGACACAGAAGGCACGGAGATTACACAGAGAAGCGGTTGACGTTTCCGTCGTCTTTCTCTGTGTAATCTCCGCGCTCTCCGTGCCTCTGTGGTGAATTCAACCCGCCGGGCGGGTCTGGTTTAATTCGCCGGGAGATCAGTCAATCACTCAGTTGCGCGCGCGCCCGGCCGGTGGCTCAACACAACCGGCCGGGCGCGCTCGTCGTCTCGGGCTACTTCTTCTCCGGCGTGTTGCCCTGCTCGCCGCCCTTGCCGTCCATCGCTTCCATCAGGATGCGCTGCATGGCGAAGGAATTGGGCAGGCCGAGCAGGCTGCCGGGGCTGAGGCCGAAGGGGCCGCCCTCGGTGTTGGCCGCGAGCGTGATGCGGTCGCCCTGTGCGTAGGCATAGGCCAGCGTCGGCGTGGAGTTTGCGGCGAAGGCGGCGATGGCCTTCTGCTGATCCTCGCCGAGCGACTTGGCGCGATCCCCGATAGCCCCGGCCAGCGGTTGCAGCAGCGGCGCGAGGTTGTGATAGAAGACGGCGGAGAAGTTCGTGTTGCCGTCTTCGGGCAAGGCCGACGTGAAGCGCGCGGAGGTCACGAGCGACACGCCCGACTCGCGATACTGCAAGGCGCGTGTCAGCAGCGCGCTCGTCGGCGCAGCGATCAGGTAGCCTTCCGCGAAGGTGTAGTGAACTTCGAGACCGAAATCCACCGAGCGCAGCGTGTAGATGTTCGGACTGCCGCCCGAAGCCGTCAACGTCAGACCCTTCTGACCGTGCTCGGCCGCCCACGCGTTCAACTTCCCGACCACGCTCTCGAACGTTTGCTGCAAGTGCTGCTGGTCGTAGACCTCCATGATCATCTTCCAAGAAGGCGTGGGAAGCACCGGGCCGTCGATGGCGAAGGCGAACTCGCCGCCGAGCGGCGCGGCAAAGTCGCGCTTGAGGTCGAGACCGTTCTGCGTTTCAAGTTCGCGCAGGCGTTTACGCAGGTCGGGCGAAGCGGTCTCCATGAAGCCGAGCAGGTCGTCAACTAAGAGCGTCGGCTCTTTGACGACGAACGCCGTCGCCACGTTCGCATCGGGCGAGACGAACTTGAGCGCGCCCATCGGCCCCGGCGCGGCCAGCCAAGAGGCGATGCCGCGACGCGGTTCGTTGAAGGAGAGCACGGCGCGGCTCTGCGTCTTCGCCTTCACTTCCTTTTGTTCGACGACGAAGTGCTTGAGGTTCAAAAGACCCGTCTGGCGATAGAGATCGAGTTGCTTTTGGCCGTTCGGCTCTTTCGCCGCGTTGCTCGTCGCCTGCGCGATAACTCTTTCGAGGTCGGCGGCGACGATCAGCCCCGCGCCTTCCTTGTACACGTCGGCGATGCGCGAGTAGAAGGGCGTGCCCGCGAAGCGGTTCGTGCCGGGCGCGTTGATGGTGGCTTGCAGACCTTTCAACTGTTCGAGCTTCGGCGAGGCCGCGAAGAAGTCTTCGCGAATCCAGACGTACAGTTCGTTGTTGTTAGTAACCTTGCTCGCCACTTTCTTGCCGCCGGTCGTCGGCGCGGTCGCAGTTGTAGTAGTAGAAGAGCTAGCAGTGAACGCGCTCGGGTCGTCGATGATCGTGACTTTGGGCGCGCCCTTCTCCGCCGACTTCAAATCTGCGATCTGCTTTTCGAGGAACGGGCGGAAGCCTGCCGCGTTCTTCAACTCGCCGAGGACGAGGAAGGCGTCCGGGTTGCCTTGCGCGTTCGTGCCCGCCGTGACGACGATCTCGTCACCGAGGTATTCGCCGAATTCGCGCACGCGCGCCATCGTCTGGTTCAGCCCCGGCCCGTGCGCCGTGGAAGATTCCTGCTCGCGCATCCATTCGCTGAGGGCGGGGTTCTGCGCGATGCGTTCCTGCATGATGCGGTGCGATTCGCCGAGCGTCGTCGCCAGATTAGGCAGCGCGGCGTAGAGCACCGTGCCTTCCGGCGCGAGGTCGAGGAAGCGCGTCGAGTAGCGCACGCCGGGGTGCGGCACTTGCTGCGCGATGTCTTTGCGCAGGGCAGCGAGTTCCGTCACCATCTTCGCGTAGCGCGAAGCGTTGCGGCTCCAAGCGATGTCGTCTTTGACGGCGACGGGGACGAGGCTCGCGCCGGTCACCGTCTGGTCGCCGGGCAGCAGAACTTTATCCGCGCCGGAGTGATTGACGTGGACTTCGCCCTCGACGACCGAGACGCGCGAACCCTTCGTGCCGCTGCCCACCGCGAAGATCGTGCCCTTGACGGAGACGAGCGAATCGGGCGTGGCGACGAAGAGATGACCCGCGCCCTGCTTGGCGGCTTCGACGATCAAGTCGCCGCGATCCAGATGCAGCGTCACGCCCTGACCGTTCTGCGAGATGGAGAACTCGGAGCGCTCGCGCATCTCGACGCGCGAGCCGTCGGCCAACCGCACGACCGCACCGGAATCTTTCGCCGTGCGCACGCGCACGCCCTTGCCGATCTCTTCGCCGACGGCCATCGCCAGCGTGCCCGCATCGGTCACGCGGTAGAGCGCGCCGTTCGCGCTCTCGACCGTGGCGGCCAGCGCCGCGCCCGTGTCGAGGAAGCGATTCGAGAAGAACAACGCGCCGACGGCGACGGCCACGGCGAGCGAGGCCGCCACAGCCCAACGCCATGCCGTGAAGTTCGCCCGCGACGTGCGCGCGGGCGTGCTGTTGAACGTCGCACGCGCGGCGGCGGTGCGCCCGGTGCGCGCTTCCTTCAGAGCCTTGCGGCAGGGGATACATTCCTGCGTGTGGTCTTCGAGCAGGAGCGCGCGCGCGGGCGATAGCTCGCGGCGCAGGTAAGAGGGGATGAGCGACTGAAAATCGTCGCAGTTGTTGATGTGCTCGGCCGCTGCCGCCGCCACCGGCGAAGTTGCCGCGGCGGAGATGTTTTGGTCGGCGGCGATGCGCGCCCAGACGCGCGCGGCCGAGGCGTCCACGGTGTTCGCGTCCGGCTGGTCGCTGAGGACGGCGTTCACGGTTTGATCAATGATGGCTTCAAGCTCTTTTTTATTACGCTTCATGATGTTTCTCCAGATACGCACCAATCTCTCCGCGCAGGCGCACCCGCGCGCGGTGCAGCGTGACGGCCACAACCATCTGCGACATGCCGAGCATTTCGGCGATCTCGCCATTGTCGTAGCCTTCAAAATAGCGAAGGGCGAAAACTTCCGAGGCGCGCGTGCCGAGGCGCGCGACTGCTTGCCGGAGCAGAGTCCGCATCTCTTTGTCGGCCTGTTGCAACTCCGGGTTCAGAATCGGGCTTTGCAAAAGCGCGGCGTCAACGTCTTCAAACGGCACGGAGCGCGCGCGCGTGCGGCCGCGCATCAAGTCGAGCGAGGCGTTGACGGCGGCGCGGTGCAAATAACTGCCGGGGCTGGGCGCGAGGTCGCGTTTTTCCTTGTTTCCGGCGAGGCGCATAAAAATGGTTTGCAGCACGTCTTCGGCGTCTGCGGGGCTGCCCGTGATGCGGTAGGCGGTTCGGTAAACTTGTTCGTAGTGTTCTTGGAACAGGTTTTCGAGTTCTTCCAGCCCGCCGCTTCGGGGAACGGGTTTTAGTTGGGACGCAGTAGCTGGCACGTTATTCTCCTTCATTTCCTGTCTCCACCCATAAAACGCCCTCCCGCGTGGTTTATTAACAAACCGGCAAAAAAATTTCCGCCTTGACGCAATGTGAGAACCGGCGACCTGCCGGGACGCGAGGATATAACCGTCGGCGTGCGACCGACAACTGTTTTCCACGGAGAAATTCTTCGCCGCACCCGGCGAAATTTTTATGACGCGCCGCACTGGACACCAACGTCTGATTTGAAATGTTATCCAGAGACTAGCCGACGAATTTATAGCCGGGGGCAGTAGATATGTTTTATGATTGCGGTGCGAAGGGATAGCTTATGCCTGAAACACCTTTGATCAAACGCTCCGAGGATATTCTCGGCGGTACGCCTGTTTTCGCGGGGACTCGCGTGCCGGTGCAAACGTTATTCGATTACCTCGAAGGCGGTGATAGCCTCGACGAGTTCTTGGATGATTTTCCGGCTGTCAGCAGGGAGCACGTCGTCAAAGTGCTTGAAACAATGAAAGAAGCATTCTTGCGCCAAGAATATGAGAGTGCTGCTTGATGAATGCGTCCCGCGCAAGTTGAAGCAGGAGTTGCCGGGGCATGAAGTGCTCACGGTCATGGAAAAGGGGTGGTCGGGCGTCAAGAACGGCGAACTTCTGAAATTAGCCGGGGCGGAGTTCGACGCTTTCCTCACGGTTGATCAAAATCTGAAGTATCAGCAGAATCTGCAAACTTCCCACATCTGCATCATCCTTCTGGTAGCGCGAAACAATCGTTTGAAAACTCTCTTGCCCTTAATGCCGGAGGTTAGGGAGGCACTGGCAAATATGAAGGCAGGCGAATTCGTTCGCGTCGGATGAGGCTCACGCCCACCCCTTGCTCACGCTCACATGTAAAAGACTGTCGTATTTATTGAGCTTCACCCCACGAATTTATAGCCGAGGCCGTGGATGGTGAGGATGAACTGCGGGTAGTGTGGGTTGGGTTCGAGTTTTTGCCTGAGCCAAGCGATGTGTACGTCTACGGTGCGCGTCGAGGGCATGGCGTTGTAGCCCCAGACTTCGTTCAACAACTCGTCGCGCGAGATGGTCGCGCCGCGATGCTCTACGAGATAGCGCAGCAATTTGAATTCGCGCGCAGAGAGTTCGAGCGGCGTGCCTTCGCGTGTGACTTCGGCGCGGCGAAAGTCCGCGTGAATCACGCCGAACTGGTACACGTCCGTCGTCGCTGCCGTCGCCGCCGCAGTATCGCCTGCCGCGCCCCGCGTTGCCGGAACGCGCCGCAGTAGGGCTTCGATGCGGGCGAGCAGTTCCATCATCTCGAAGGGCTTTGTCACGTAGTCGTCCGCGCCGATCTTGAGGCCGACCACTTTGTCCACCACCTGCCCGCGCGCCGTCAGCATGATGATGGGCACGCCGACGCTGCGCTGGCGCAGGTCGCGGCACACGTCGAAGCCGTTCTTGCGCGGCAAGCCCACGTCGAGGATAACGAGGTCGAAAGTCTCAGCGAGGGCGCGCGCGAGTCCGGTCTCGCCGTCGGTCGCCGTCTCGACCGCGAAGCCTTCGCTCAAGAGGCGGTCGGTGAGGGTCATCAACAACCCCGGTTCATCTTCGACGAGCAGAATACGCTGGCTCATAGGTCGCCCCACCCGTCAGGTTTGTTGTGGCCGTTGCCGTCGGCGGCCGCCCCATTCGGCGCGGCTGGCAGGTGAATGGTGAACGCGCTGCCGCGCCCCAACTCGCTCTCGACGCTGACGCGCCCGCCGTGCGCCTCCACGATCTGTTTGACCAGACTCAAGCCCAGCCCGTTGCCGTGAATCTGCGCGGCGATCACCTCGCGCCCGCGATAAAACGGCTCGAAGATGTGCGGCAGGTCGCCGGGCGCGACGCCTGCGCCGCGATCCTCCACCTTGATCCGCACTTCACGGTCTGCGCCGCCGTTGGCACGCGCAGACAGTTTCACCCAGCGGCTCTCGCCGCCGTACTTCAAAGCGTTCGAGAGCAAGTTTTGCAGCGAGCGCGAGAGCGCGGAAGCGTCCGCCATGACGGGCGGCAGATTCGCGGGCACGTCGCGCTCGATCTCGAAGGCGGCCTCGCCGTTCCCCGCCCCCGCGCGACACGCGGCGAGCGCGGCGTCGATCAAGCTCTCGACCGCGACGGGCGCAAGTTCAAATTCGCGCCGCCCGGACTGCGCGCCCGCGAACTCCAACACCTGCTCAACCATCTCGGCCAGACGCCGCCCCTCTCGATGAATGACCTCGCCGTAGCGTCGCACCTGTCTCCGGTCGTCAATCACGCCGTCGGCCAGATTCTCGCCCGCCGAACAGATCACCGCGAGCGGCGTGCGTAGCTCGTGCGTGACGCCCGCGACGAACTCCACCTGCTGCCGCGCAAGCCTCTGCGCGCGATGCGTGGAGACGAAAATGAGCGCGACGCTCACGGCGAGCAGCACGAGGACGCCGAAGCTGACGAGCAGGCTGCGCCGCCGCGCCTGCCCGACCGCCGCATCGAGCGACCCGGCGACGTGCGTGACGACGAGTTGCCAGCCGCCCGTCCCTCCTGCGTCGTGCATGCCGAGACGCCGCAACGCCACCGCGCTCGTCCGGCTCTCCAAAACGCGTACCGCGAATTTCTTTTCGCGCGCCCCCGTGGGCGACGCGCCCGGCGTCACAACTTCCCGCTCCTCGTGCACGCGCCGCGAAACGAAGGTCGGGCGGAACGCGTCCATCTCGTCGAAGCGAATTTGAAAAATGTCCGCGCGCGCATCGCCGTTTGAGGACGCGACGGCGGCTGTGGCTTCGGGCGCGCCTTCAACCGGAGACGTCGATTGATAGATGATCTTTCGCGGCTCGTCGCGTTCAACCACCGCGACGCGGTAATCGAGTTCGCCGCCGCTCGAAAAATAACGGCGTGCGAGCGCAGGCCAGAGTTCGCGTTTGATGTAGTCGAGATCGAGCGTAACGACGACGTAGGTTGAGAGCGGCGAGTAGTTCGTCAACACGAGACGATTCTCGTTCCCCGGCGGGGGCAATTCTTCGGGACGATCTGTGGCCGTGCGATCCGCCTGCGCGGTTTCGTCCGGCACGACGGGGATGACGACGGCCGGAATCTCTTGATCCACGTTCGGCTGCGGCGCGTAAAGCCCGCTCTCGTGCGCCGGGAGCAAATCGCGCGGCGTGTCGTCGTCCGCCGCGCGAGCTTCCGCGAAACGACGCCTCAACGCACCGAACCCGGCAGGCCACGCCGCGCCTGCCGTAAACTTTCGTGTCTCCCTATCAAAGCGCGCGAGTTGCGGTTCGCGCCCCGCGTCGCTCCCGTCGACGACGTAGATGTCGCCGACGAGTTCGGGGTGCGGCGCGCTGGCGCGCCATTGCTCGAAGCGCGCGGCGTAAGCGTTGCCGTCGCGCTCGCGCCATGCGGCCTCGTCCAGTTTCAGATTGAAATAGACGCGGCCAAGTTCGCGGTCGAAGTCTTCTGCGAAGCGCGCCGCGCCCGCGCTGAGCGTGCCCTGCATGCGCTCGCGTTCGGCCGCGCTCACCTGACCGAGCCAGCGATACTGCAACGCCGCAAGGACGCCGAGCAACACCACGAGCGATGCCGCTAGCACGAGCAGCAACAGAGATGGTTGACGTTTGGTAAAGACGCCTCGCATGCCTGCAATGTAGCATAGCCCGCACGGGCTGAAACCCGGCGCGCCTAAGATTTTACATTCTTAACATCGGCGTTCGCCGCCGACGCATTGCGCGGTTGCGCCGGGGCGTTAAATTTCTGCGCCGGGGTTATAATCCGCTTCGTTCCACGCGATTTCATATTCGGGAGATTAACAATGACAGGTGACAAGGAGACGGAGAAATCTTATTCGACCAAGGAAGTCGTCGCCAAGCTGCGCCGTCTGGCCGACGCTTTGGAGGAGGAGAAAACTTTCGAGATACAGATCGCGGGCGAGCGCATCTACGTTCCGCCTTACGCGACCGTCGAGTTCGAGTATGAGCGTCAGGATGACGAGGAAGAGATGGAGATCGAGTTGAAGTGGAAACGCCGTTGAGCGGCGCGCAAGCGTTGACCGGCTCACGCCGCTCGCCGCCTCGCGGCCACCCGTCAATGCGCTAACCCGCAGGACGCAACCGCAAAGATTTTACATCCTTTACAAACACTTTTCGTCGGCTTAACCATTCGCGCGCCGCGTCCGGTTAATGTGCGCGTGTGCCTTGCACGGCTATAATCCGAAAAGTTTGAAAGGAAGATACAAAATGCATTCGACCATCTCACGCCTCCTCCATCAGAAACAGCGAACCCCGCGTTTGAAAGATCAAAACACGACCGCAGCACGTGCGCGCGTGACACAGCGCGCGGCCGGTCTCCTGCTTCCGGCGCTCTGCTTCGTCGTCGCGCTCGCGAGTTTCAACGCGGCGCAGCAGCCGCAGCGCATGGCCGAGCAGCCCGACATGACGATTGACGCCGCGACGCGCACGCAGGTCATCGAAGACACGTTGAAAAATTTGCGCGAAGGGTACGTCTACCCGGAAGTCGCCGCGCGCATGGAGCAGGCCATCCGCGAGCGCGTCGCGCAGAAAGAGTATGAAGGGATCACGAGCGCGCGACAGTTGGCGCAGACGCTCACGGAGCACTTGCAGGCCGTCAGCCGCGACAAGCACCTGCGCGTGAACTATCGCGCCGCGAAGTTGAGCGACGGCGACATGCCGGGCAGCGTCCGCATCGTGCGCCGCGTGCCGGAGGGTGGCGGCAGCAGCAGCAGCCCGGCAGACGGCGGGGGAGAGCGTCGCATCGTACGCGAGTTGGGCGGGAATGCGTCTCCGGCGGGCGGCGCGCCCGTCGTGCGGCGGGCGGGCGAGGCGTCGGGCAATTTGGGGCTGGAAAAGGTCGAGACGCTCGAAGGTAACGTGGGGCTTCTGGATTTCAGCGAGTTCAATCCTTCGGAGGAAGCAAACGCGAAAGTCTCCGAGGCGATGAACCGTCTGGCCGATACCGACGCGCTCATCATAGACCTGCGCCGTTGCCGGGGCGGGGCGAGCAGAACGATCACGCTCCTGATGAGTTACTTCTTCGACAAGCCCGTTCATCTGATCGACATCTACGACCGGATCGCCGACCGCACGCGGGAATCATGGTCGCTCGCAAACGTGCCCGGCCGCCGCTACGGGCAGAAGGACGTCTACATCCTGACGAGCAACTTCACGTTCTCCGCCGCCGAAGACATCAGCTACACGCTCAAAAATCTGAAGCGCGCAACCATCGTCGGCGAGACGACGGGGGGCGGCGCGCACCCGGTCATGGGGCAGCGACTAAACGATCACTTCTTCGTGATGGTTCCCTACGCGCGCTCCATCAGCCCCATCACGAAGACCAACTGGGAAGGCACGGGCGTCGAGCCGGACATAAAAGTGCCCGCGCCGCACGCGCTCAAGATCGCGCAACTCGCCGCGCTCAAAAAAATCTCCACGCAGAAAACCGACGCGAAAGCCTCCGCGCAACTCAAAGGACTTATCGAGACGTTGCAGAGAGAAGTTGACGAGTTAAAGTAAGGAGAGTTCGGACACCAGAGCAGGCGCAAAAGGGCACGTACGGGGCGCAGAGAGGAAGCACTCCCGATCTCAAATATGAGATTTGAAATGCTTAATCTCTGCGTCCTCTGCGCGTCCTCTTGCGCTCGTGGTGCATAATGTAGACAGCCACCCGAACGGTAAGAGCGTCCGAGACTCGTCCGCGCGTCGCGCGTGTTGCCAAGCGGTCATTCGATCTTGTCTAATAAGCTTTGAGTCGAGTTTCCCCACCCGCACTATATGAACTTCTGAGGAGGTAAGTTTGATGACCCGAAAATTTTTGAGTTTCGCATTGCTCAGCGCACTGTCCGTCTCGGCTTGCGCGCAGCAACCGAAACAACAGCCGGCGGCCACGACTGCGCAGGCGCAGAACGCGCCGCCCGCCGCGCCCAAGACGCATCTCAAAGTCGGCGACCCTGCGCCCGACTTCACGCTCTCCAACACGAAGGGCGAGAAGGTCAAGTTGTCCGATTTTCGCGGCAAGAAGAACGTCGTGCTGGCCTTCTACGTGCTGGCCTTCACCGGTGGTTGAACGAAGGAACTACAGGCATATCAGGCTGATATTGCCAAATTCGACGCTACCGAAACTCAGGTCTTAGGCATCAGCGTTGACAGCGCACCGGCCAACGCGCGCTTCGCCGAAGACATCAAGGTCACGTTCCCGCTGCTCAGCGATTTCAAACGCACGACCGTCCGCGACTACGGCGTGTTCAATGAGGAACGCGGCTTCGGCACACGCGCCACGTTCGTGCTCGACAAGGAAGGCATCATCCGTCACATCGAACAGGGAAACACGGCGATTGACCCTTCGAGCGCGATTGAGGCATGCAACATCTTCACGAAGAAAGGCTAGTTTCCGAAGTTCGGCAATCATTGAAAGAGACAGCCGCGCGCCGTCGCCGCTTTCCGGCAACGGCGCGCGGCTGTCTCTTACGAATTTTCGGATCACGAATAAACTCCCGCCGCCTCCCCCGCCGTTATGAGTGAAAACTTTTACCCGCTTTTATCCGTTTACTAAGTTGCGTTTCCGGCATCTACAATTTTTGATTCAGTCCGACAATTAAACATTCCACGAGGAGTCGTCGTGAAGTCTAAACTTATATCTCTCCTGTTCCTCCTGCTCGCCCTCTGCATCGCGCCCGCCGCCTTCGCGCAAACTCATCGCGCGTCAATTCGCGGCACGGTGGTTGATCCGAACAAGGCCGTGATCCCCGGTGCGACGGTGAAACTGATCAACGAAGCCACCAACGAAACGAGAACCGTGACGAGCGGCGCGGAAGGCGAATACGCTCTCTCCGCGCTCACGCCGGGAACGTATCGCGTCGAAGTCGAGGCGAGAGGATTCGAGACGACGCGGCAAAATATTAGTCTTCAGGTTAATCAGGAATTGCGTTTGGATGTCGGGCTGGTTGTCGGCAGCCTGTCGAGCGACCCTTCCGTGGTCGTTTCGCCGTCGCTTGAGTTGCGGAAAGACTCGCCCGCGCTTGGCACGGTCATCGAAGAGAGGCAGATCGCGGAGTTGCCTTTGGACGGTCGCAACTTCCTCGAACTCGCGCTGCTCGCGCCCGGCACTGCGCCGCCCGCGCCCGGTTCGGCCGGAAGCGTGCGCGGCGATTTCGCCTTCAGCGCAAACGGCGCGCGCGAGGATTCCAACAACTTTTTGCTCGACGGCGTCTATAACCTCGACCCGAAACTCAATAGCTTCGGCGTCCGCCCGCCCGTGGACGGCATACAGGAGTTTGAGATTTCGACGAGCACTTACGACGCCTCGTTCGGGCGTAACGCGGGCGCACAGGTCAACGTCATCTCCAAGTCGGGCACGAACCGCCTGCACGGCACGCTCTACGAGTTTCACCGCAACGCCGCCGTGGATGCGCGCAACTTCTTCGCGCCCGCAGATCAGCCCGACCCGAAATATATCCGCAACCAGTTCGGCTTCTCGCTCGGCGGCCCTATCAGGCGCGACCGCACCTTCTTCTTCGGCGACTACGAAGGCACGCGCACGCGCGAAGGCATCACGCGCATCACGAACGTCCCGACGCTCGCCGAACGCAACGGCGACTTTTCGCAAAGTCTCTTTGCGCGCCCCTTCAACCCGTTCACGCAGCAGCCGTTCACGGGCGGCGTGATCCCCGTCCAATTTCAGAACCCCGTGGGGCGTGCCATCGCCAATCTTTACCCGCTGCCGAATCGCAACGTGCCTTTCGCCAACTTCGTCTCGTCGCCCACGTCCACCGACCGTAACGACAATTTCGACGTGCGCCTCGACCACCGGTTCAACTCAAGTTCGACGTTCACCGCGCGCTATAGCTTCGGCGACCGCTCGCTCTTCGAGCCGTTCACCGGAACGACCTTCTCGCTCGTCCCCGGCTTCGGCAACTTCGTCCCGCGCCGCAGCCAGAATTTGATGCTCAGCGAGACGCACCTCTTCTCGCCCAACTTCGTCAACGAGGCGCGCTTCGCTTTCAGCCGCGTGGCCTCGGCCGTCACGTCCGAAGGGCGGGGAGAGAGTCTCAACCGGCAGGTCGGCCTGCCCGAACTCTCCGCCAACGCGCGCGACTTCGGACTCAGTTTCATCACCATCACGGGCTTCTCGCCCATCGGCGACGAATTCAACAACCCGCAAGGCAGCGTGTCGAACGTCTTCCAGTTTCTCGATAACGCGACTTACGTGCGCGGCGCGCATCTCGCCAAGTTCGGCTTCGAGTTTCGCGCCTTGCAGCAGAACGCTTTCCGCGACGTGCAATCGCGCGGCTTCCTGACCTTCTCCGACCGCTTCCCCCTGACGGGCAACGCGCTGGCAGACCTCCTGCTCGGCTTCCCCGCCCTGACCGGCGGCGCGCGTCTCGACAATCATCAGCACCTGCGCGGCGAAAGCTACGCGCTCTACTTCAACGACAGCTTCCGCGTCACGCCGCGCCTGACCGTCTCGGCGGGCTTGCGCTACGAATACAACTCGCCGCCCGTCGATGCGGAAGACCGCGCGAACCTCTACGACCCGGCCACGCGCACGATCTCCCGCGTCGGCACAAATAACGTCCCGCGCAGCGGCTACACGTCCGACCGCAACAACTTCGCCCCGCGCGTCGGCCTCGCCTACACCCTGAACGAAACGGGCACAACGGTCGTGCGCGGCGGCTACGGAGTCTATTACGATCAACCCGCGCTCGCGCCCGGCGAAGGTCTCTATTTCAACGCACCCTATTTCGATTTCAACCTCTATTTCTCGCTCGAAGGTTTGCCGCTCACGGTCAACAACCCGTTCCCCGCAAACTTCCCCGTGCCGCTCCCCGACACCGCGCTCGCCTTCCAGCGCGACCTGCGCACGGCCTATATGCAGCACTGGAACTTGAACCTCCAGCAACAACTCGGCCGCAGCCGCGTGCTCGAAATCGGCTACGCCGGATCGAAGGGCACGAAACTTTTGACCGCGCGCGACATCAACCAGCCGCGCCCCTCCACGCTTCCTTTCGTCCTGCGCCCCGTCCCGCAGTTTGACGACATCAACTTGATCGAGTCGCGCGGCAACTCCAACTATCACAGTTTGCAGGTGCGTCTCCAACAACGGCTCACGCGCGGCCTCGCCATGCTTTCGTCCTACACCTACTCGAAATCCATCGACGACGCCTCGAACTTTTTCACCAGCGCGGGCGACCCCAACTTTCCGCAGGACAGCCAGAACTTGCGTCTCGAACGCGGCCGCTCGAACTTCGACGTGCGCCATCGTCTCTCCGCGAGTTTCTCTTACGAACTTCCCTTCGGGCGTGGCCGACGATTCCTCGGCGACGACGGCTTCGTCTCGACGCTCCTTTCCGGTTTTCAACTCAACGGCATCGCCACCGTGCAATCGGGTCGGCCGTTCACCGTCGCGCTGCTCTCCGAAATCGACAACAGCAACACAGGGCGCTCAACGCTCGGCTTCGGCGCAAACGACCGCCCGAACGTCGTGAGCGATCCGACTGCGGGCAATCGCACGCCGGAGCGTTGGTTCAACACTGCGGCCTTCGCGTTCCCCGCCTTCGGCACGTTCGGCAACGCCGGGCGCAACATCCTCGACGGCCCCGGCTACCAGAACGTCAACGCCTCGTTGCTCAAGAACACGCGGCTCTCCGAACGCTTGAATTTGCAACTGCGCCTCGAAGCCTTCAACCTCTTCAATCATCCGAACTTCAACTTGCCCGACAACTTTCTCGGCTCACCCACGTTCGGCCAAATTCTCTCGGCGCGCGACCCGCGCCACTTGCAGTTCGGCGCGAAGCTGCTGTTCTAAACACGCGCGCGGGAATTTGTTTGCTTCGTGGCGTGCGCCTAAAATGAGGCGATCCCATTTTCAAGACGCGGAGGACACGTCGAATGGCAAAGGACAAGGACAACGAATACGAGAAGACTCCGACGGCGGGCAAGGGCGGCTCGCCCGCAAGCAGCACGCCGCAAGAAGAAGCGCGCGGCGCAGGAGGAGGCGGAGGCGGCGGCGTTGACGACAAAGACTCCGCAAACTCGCGGACGCCGAAGGAGAGCAAAGAGAGCGCGGGCGGAAAGGGCGGCGGGCTACACTAAAGCGGCCTGCAATTGTAAATCAGAAAAGATGAACGCGGGGGCGGCAGCCATTGACTGCCGCCCCCGTGTTGCTTTGGTCGGTCAACGCTTCGCGGTTCACTTGGCCGCGCGCCGGAAGATGCGATAGCCCCACGCGTCGAGAGCGAGCGCGGGGAGTCGGACGGTGCGCGGGCGCGGTTTGTGTTCGGGCGCGGGCGCGTCGGGCGGGAGCGGCGGCGCGACATCGGGCGTCACGTCCGCGAACGCCGCGCCGCTCGACGCTTCGACCGTGCCCGCAAACGGCCGGTTCGATAAGTTGATCGCAATCATGATCTCTTCGTCGCCCGCGCGCCGTACGTAGGTCAGGACGCGCGCCTCGTCGGAGTTACGCACCCATTCAAGCGTGCCGCGCCGGAGCGCGGGGCTGGCTTGCCTGAGTTCGATGATCTGTTTGTAGAAGCGCGGAAACTCGGGACGCCGCTCGGCGATCTGCCAGAAGACGGGCAGCCGCTCGAACAGCGCGGGCGCGCCCGACTCGGTCGTGTCGCCGACTTCCATGCCGTTATAGATGAGCGGCACGCCGTCCAACGTAAACATCAGGGCAGAGGCAGCGAGCGCGGCGCGTTCGCCGAAGCGCGCGATGGCGCGTCGCTCGTCGTGGTTGTCGGAGAAGCGCAGGTGCAAAGCATTGCGCGGCCACTTCGCGTGCTCCTCTTCCCACGCCGCGCGCACCTGTGTCGCGGGCTGAGTGCCCATCAACACGTCTGACATCGCATGGTGCAGCGGCCAAGAGTAGTCCACGTCGAAGGCTTTGATTAACAACTCCGGTTCGTGCCACTCGGCGAGCAACAGGATGTCGGGTTTGACGCGCTCAAGCTCGGCGCGCGCCGCTTCCCAGAAATCCGTGGGAACCATCCCGGCCACGTCGCAGCGAAAGCCGTCGAGGTCGTATTCGCGCAACCAGAACTTGAGCATCTCGGTCATGTACGTGCGCACCGCCGGATTGTCGTAGTTGAGATCGGCCACGTCCGCCCAGTCGGCGACGGGCGGGATGATCTTGCCCGCTTGGTCGCGCGTGTAAAAGTCGGGTTTGCTCATCAACACGCTGTCCCAAGAGGTGTGGTTCGCCACGATGTCGATGATCACTTTCAGCCCGCGCCGGTGCGCTTCCGAGACGAGCCGCTTGAGGTCTGCGGGCGTGCCGTAGTCAGGGTTGACGGCGTAGTAATCGCGCACGGCGTAAGGGCTGCCGATTGTGCCCTTCGCGCGCTCGCGCCCCGTCGGGTGAATCGGCATCAGCCAGAGGATGTTGACGCCGAGTTGTTTCAGGCGGTCGAGTTGGTCTGTGATGCCTGCGAGGTTTCCGCGCGCGGAAAAGTTGCGCGGGAAGATTTCATAGACCACGCCGTCGCGCACCCACGCGGGCACAGACCGCGCCGTCTCTTTCGAGAAGTCGCGCGGCGACGGCGATGCGCTTTGCGCGCGCACGACGTTGGTGTCAGGTAACGAGGACATAACGATTATGAGCAGCGAAAGGGCGAATGTGCATGACAAAGTTTTCGCCGCAAAGTTGGACGGTGAAGGTTTCATATAGTTGGCACGGGCTACTTGCGACGGTAGTGCGGGCAATGGCCGCCGGCCTCCGTGATGATTAGTTTGATCGGCCCCGCGCCTTCTCTCAGGGTGAACTTCACCGGCTCGGCGTGCATCTGCCAGACCCCGCTCTCGACATTGACGTGGGCGCGCGCCCAGTAGGTGATGCCGTCGAAGCCCGTCGCCTGATAGTGCCCTTCCTGCCCGTCAACTTTTTTAGCGCCGCTCATAGTGCCCTCCCAATCGTAGTCCGGGTCTTCCAGCGTCACCCAAGCGTCGCCCACGGGGCGGCCGTCCGGCCACGTCACGACGATCTCGACGGCGCGTTCGGCGGGAAACGGCGACAGTTGCAGATCAAAAGCGGGCAGATTCTGACCCTCGACGACGTTAATCACCGTCCCCTGCGCCGCGCTCCAGACGCCGGGATAGTAAGCGCGCGGCGGGGAGGTGCTGCGCTCGGCGGGCAGGTAGGGGCTGCGCGCGGTGGGCGCGCTCGGCAAATCAAAGAAGAGCAGGAAGCGCCCCGCCGGGATGCCTGTCAACACGTAATCCCCATCCCTGCCCGTCCAGTTGTACAAGCCTTCGCGGACTATTTCGGTGGCGTCGGCATTGATCAGACCGACCCTGACTCCGAGCAGCGGACGCCCCTCCGCATCGATCACGCGGCCTTTGAGGCGCACGCTCGAACGGGTGTCGAAATCGAGTTGGGCGCAGCCGCGCGCGACGACCCGTGCGAGACCGGAATCGTCGTCCGTGGAGAGATACGACGGGTAGGCGGGCGTCACCTGATAACTGCCGGGCGGTAAATCCTTCAACTCATACTTGCCCGCGGCATCGGTCAACGCCTCGAATGTTCGCTTGCCGCCGCGAGCCGTGACCTTGATGCCCGCGAGCGGCAACCTCTTTTGATCGTCGAGGTTCACACTCTGGTCGGAGCGCACGATGCGCCCGAAGATTCTGGCGGTCGGGGCGGCGCGCGGCAGTTCGTTGACGAACTTCAAGTCCGTAGCGGCCTCTTCCAGCTTGCGCGTGCGGTTCAGGGGAACGTGCAGCGTGCCATCCTTCTTCGCGCCGGAGTTCGCGTAGACGAAATAAGTCTCGCCCTCGTCGAACCTGTAATCGCAGTCCGTAGGGGGCGGATGGATCAGCAGCAGCGGCGCGCGCTCTTCCCCGTCGGCGGGGGCGTCGGCAGCCCACATCTGCTCCTCCGTGACGACTTCAACCACCTTGCCTTTTACGCCCTTATAGGCCGTCTCGACGGAAAAGCGCGTGATGCGGCGACGAAAATTCCAGCGGTTGTCGCCTTCGCCCCGCTTGTAGATGTCGGAGTAGGACACCTTCTTCACCGTGCCGATGAAGACCGCCTGCGCGCTCCAATACGCCTCGCACGGCGGCGGCTCGGCAACGCGCATACACATGGCTTCCGCGCGCCCGGCGAGCATAATCGTCAGACTGAACGCCGCGAGCGCGGTTGAGAGATGTCGAGACTTCATCGCCGTTACTCCTTAACTTCAGTCGCCTGCGAACCGCTTGTGTTTCAAGAACGCTGCGTCGGCTCGTCGATCAACCCGGTGCTCGGCACGGGCTGGACTGACCCTTGCGGAATGAGCGGAGTGTGTTCGTCGCCGCGAATGACGGCGCGTTCCGGCACGTCTTCGTCGGCCACGTCGCGCACGCGCGTCACGAGCAGGGCGGCGAGCAGCATGAAGCCGCCGCCGATGAGTACGACGTAGAGCGAACTGCGCGGGTTGCTTTCGCCGAAGACGTTGCGAATGATCGGCCCGAAGGTGAGCGCCTGAACGATTTCGGGGATGACGATGAAGAAATTGAAGACGCCCATGTAGACGCCCATGCGCGCGGCCGGAAGCGCGCCCGATAGGATCGCGTAGGGCATCGACAGGATCGAAGCCCACGCGATGCCGACCGAGACCATCGAAAGCACCAGCAGCCACGGCTCGCGGATGAAGTAGATCGAGAGCAAGCCCACAGCGCCGAACACGAGGCAGACGGCGTGGACGGTTTTGCGGCTCGTGGCGGCGGCCAGTTTCGGCAGCAGGAACGCGACCGCGAAACAGGTGATGTTCATAAACGACATGGCGAAGCCGCCCCACTCGACGCCGCGCGTGTAGGCTTCCGTCTGCGCGTCGAGCGCGCCGAAGACGTGGCGCGCGACCGCCGGGACGTAGAACAGCCACATGCAAAAGAGGCCGAGCCACGTGCAGATTTGCACGGGCGCAAGCTGGCGCATGGTCTTCGGCATCTCACGCAAGGCCGAGAAGATTTCGGCGAGTCCCGCCCCGAAGCCGCGCTTCTCTTGCTTCATGCGTTGGAAGGCTTCCATGTCTTCCGGCGGGTATTCCTTCGAGGTGAAGACCGTCCACAAGACCGCGACGAGGAACGCGAGCGCGCCGATCTGGAAGGCATACTTGATCGTGAGCGGGATGCCGCTCGGCGTGTTGCCCGTGACGCCGAAGTAGCGAAAGGCCAGCGGCAGCCAACCGGCGAACGTCGCGCCCAGACCGATGAAGAACGACTGCATGACGAACCCGGCGGTGCGCTGGTCTGTGTTGAGCTTGTCGGCGACGAAGGCGCGAAACGGCTCCATCGAGATGTTGATGCTGGCGTCTAAAATCCAGAGCAGCCCGGCGGCCATCCAGAGCGACGAAGAGGTCGGCATGAAAAAGAGCGCGGTGCTGGCGAGAAGCGCGCCGACGAGGAAATAGGGGCGGCGGCGGCCGAGCGGCCCCCACGTGCGGTCGCTCATCGAGCCGATGATCGGCTGGACGATCAAGCCCGTCAGCGGCGCGGCCAGCCAGAGGATGGGCAACTGGTCGGGGTTTGCGCCGAGCTTCTCGTAGATCGCGCTCATGTTGCCGAGTTGCAAACCCCAGCCGAACTGGATGCCGAGAAATCCGAAACTCATGTTCCAGATTTGCCAGAAGCTCAAACGTGGCTTTTGCTGCGTCATCTCCATTGCTCCTTTAACAAGCTGTCAGCCGTCAGCCATCAGCCGTCAGCTATCAGCCGGACAGATTGAATTTGCTGAAAGCTGATAGCTGATGGCTGATGGCTATCGCGCATATAGGTTGATGTCTTCGAGTACGACTTCGCGGTCGAGCGAGAGCGCGAACAAGAGGGCGCGCGCCATGTTGCGGACGTGAATCGCGCCCGCGCGTGGTTCGGCGTCGCCGCCCGTGTGGTCAACGTCTACGAGGCCGGGGCAGAAATTGAAGACGCGCAAATTCGCGCCGGTCTTGCGCGCGTGGTCGCGCAAACTCTCCGCGTAACCGAGCAGGCCGAACTTCGACGCGCAATAGGAAGGCACGTCGGCATAACCGTGCTTGCCCGCCTGCGAAGAGACGTTCACCACGTCTCCGAAGTCTTCGCGGAGCATGTAGGGGAGCGCGGCGCGCACGAGCCACATCGCGCCGCGCAAATTCGTCTCCAACACCTTGTCCCAACCCGCTTCCGTGATGCCCTCGACCGACTCCGCGACGGCCAGCCCCGAATTGTTGACGAGCACGTCGATTGCGCCGAAGCGTGCCGCGACGTGATTGACGAGCGCGTCTGCCTGCGCGAGATCGCGTATGTCGAAGGCATAAGGATAGACGCGCTCCGCACCCAAGCGTGCGTTCAACTCGTCGGCCGTCTGCCGGAGCACGTCCTCGCGCCGCGACGCGATGACGACCGCGCGTGCGCCCGATTCGGCCAGCACGCCTGCGAACGCGCGCCCGATCCCTGTGCCGCCGCCCGTGACGAGCGCGACCTGTTCGGTCAGAGGTTTGTTGCGTAGAGCCATCGATTCTCCCTCGCCTGCACGTCAGCGCGCCGCGATGTTCGTCAGGATACTGACGGAACGCGCGGGCAGCATGAGTTTCAAGACGCCGCCCGTGGCGCGCACGTTTTTGAGAGTGTCGAGGCGGTCGTCGAGCCGCGCGTCGTCAGGCAATCCGGCGGCGGCGACGTTGAACTCTATCGCGGCGGGCTTCGTGTCGTTGTTGAAGACGACGACGACCGCGCCGCGCTCCGACACGCGCGCGTAGGCATACTGCTGTTCGGCCGCGCGCAGGGTGACGAGCGCGCCGCGCCGGAGCGGTTCGAGTTCGGCGCGCAGTCGCGCGACGCGCCGCGTGTGCTCGAAGATGTCCTGCTCGGCTTCGTTGCGCCCCGCGCGCGTGAAGGCGTTGCGCCGGTCGCCGGGGAAGCCGCCGGGAAAGTCCTGTCGCGTCGTCGGCTCGTCCGCGCCGGTCATGGCGATCTCGTCGCCGTAATAAATCTGCGGCACGCCGCGCGTCGTCAAGAGAAACGCGTGCGCCAGTTTCAGCCCCGCGACGCTTGCCCCCGGCTCGCTCATGAAACGCCCGTCGTCGTGGCTGCCGACGAGCGTGACGAGCAGATCGGGGTTCGTGTAGAGCGTATCCTTCGCCAGCAGTTGCGCCACATCTTTCAGAGGCTTGCCGCCCGCGAAGGCGTGGCGCGCGGGATAGAAAAGCGGGAAGTCGAGCAGCGAATCGAGGCCGGAGTCGATGCCGTCGAAGCGCACGCGCCCGCCCTGAAAAAAGGAGACGTGCGCCACGTCGCCGTCCTTGACCTCGCCGAAGACGCGCACCTGCGGGAACTCGCGTTTGATCGCCGCCGTCCAATCACGCCAGAAACTGTTTGGGACATACTGCCAAGTGTCCTCGCGGATGGCGTCAAGTCCGGTCGTGCCGATCCACCAGAGCGTGTTCTGAATGAGGTAACGCTTCGTCTCCTCGTCGTCCTGATTGAAGTCGGGCAGGAAGTCCAGAAACCAGCCTTCCATCGTGGCGCGCTTGATTTGCGGGTCGGCGCGCGGGTCGTGCAACGCCCACGTCTCGAAGACGTTGGCGAGGTGACGTTCGCGCGTGCCGTTGAACCATGTCGGCGTCGGCTGATCCGCGACCCACGGGTGATACGGCCCCGTGTGATTGACGACGCTGTCCTGAATGATCTTGATCCCCTGCCGGTGCGCCTCATCGACCAGTTCGCGCAACTTGGCGTGCGTGCCGAAGTGCTCTTCGACCGCGTAGAAGTCCTGCGCGTTGTAGCCGTGAAAACCGGTGCTCGGTCGTCCCTCTTTCAACTCGATCTCGTTCGGCCGGTCGTAGTTGTCATACCAAGGGCTGAGCCAGACGGCGGTGACGCCGAGGTCTTTCAGGTAGGGCAGGCGGTTGATGACGCCCTGCAAATCGCCGCCGTGATAATAGAACTTGTTGTTGCGGTCGTAGATGCCGCGCGATTGCGCCGGGTCGTTGTTCGCAGGGTCGGCGTCGCTGAAGCGGTCGATCATCAGCATGTAGATCAGATCGTCGGGCGAGAACCCCTGAAAGCGTCCGGCGCGGGCGAGCGGCGGGAGTATCTCGAAGCGCGCCGCGCTCGCGCCCGCCGCGGTGGTCACGCGCAAATGACGCACGCCGGGCGCGGCCTGCGGGTCGATCATAACGTCAACAAAGAGATACGTGCCCTGTGCGTTCGCGCGCGTCAGCCCCGTCCGCACGCCCGCGCCCTCGGCTTCGACCCGCGCGCCCGTCAGGTTTCGCCCGCGCAGCATGACGCGCACGGGGTTCAGAGTGCTGCCCGTCCACCAACTCGGCGGCTCGACTTTCACAATCTCCGGCGCACCCTCCTGCGCGGCGACGACTGAGACGGCGGACAGATAGAGGACGACGAGAACGAAGAGACGCGGAAAGTTTTTGTTGAGTTTAATGTTCATCCGATTTGAGGTCGCTGATTTCCGTCTTCGAGTGGCGGCCGTAGAGTTCGGTCAAGTTCTTGAGCCGGTCGCGCAAGTCGTCTGTGAGCGCGCCTGCGGCGTAACGCCAAGACCAGTTGCCGCTCGTGCTGTTCGGAAGGTTCATGCGCGCGTCGTTGCCGAGGCCGAGCAGGTCTTGCAGCGGGATGATGGCGATGTTGCCGACGGAGGCGAGCACGGCACGGATGAAGTCCCAGTGAATCTCGCGGCCGTCGGAGTTGAGATAGTCGAGACAGAACTTGCGCTCGCTTTCAATCTGTTCGAGGGCGCGCGTCGAACCTGCGCCCGCTTCGGATTTGAACCAGCCGACGGTCGTATCGTTGTCGTGCGTGCCGGTGTAGACGGCGATGTTGCGGTGGTAGTTGTGCGGCAGGTCTATGTTTTTGCTGTCGCCGCCAAAGGCGAATTGGAGGATACGCATGCCGGGGAAGCCGAAGTCGTCGCGCAGACGCTCCACGTCGGGCGTGATGACGCCGAGGTCTTCGGCGAGGATGGGAAGATCGCCGAGGGTGCGTTTGATGGCCTCGAAAAGTTCGCGTCCCGGCGCATTGACCCACTGGCCGCGCTCGGCGGTCGTGTCGCCGCCCGGTATCTCCCAACTCGCGGCAAAACCCCGGAAGTGATCGATACGCAGGATATCCACCGTGCGCAACATCGAAGAGACGCGCGCGATCCACCAGCGGAAATCTTCGGCCTTGAGGCGTTCCCAGTTGTAGAGCGGGTTGCCCCAGAGTTGGCCGGTCGCGCTGAAGTAATCGGGCGGCACTCCGGCCACGACGCGCGGGCTGCCGTCTTCGTTCAACTTGAAGAGGTGCGGGTGCGTCCACACGTCGGCCGAATCATGCGCGACGAAGATCGGGATGTCTCCGATGATGGAGACGCCTTGCTCGTTCGCGTAACGCTTGAGCGCGTGCCACTGTTTGAAGAAGAGGAATTGATAGAACTTCTGCGCGCTCACCTGTGCGCGCAAGCCTTCGCGCGCGGCGGCGAGCGCGGCCGGCTCGCGCCTGACCATCGGCGGCTCCCACTTGTTCCACGCCACACCATTGCGCGCGTCTTTCATCGCGCGGTAGAGCGAGTAGTCGTCGAGCCAAGCCGCTTCGCGCTGGCTGAAAGTTTCGAACGCGCCGCGCAACCCGGTGTCGGTCGTGTGTTGGAAATTTTCAAAGGCGCGGCGTAGCAGTTTGTTCTTGAACTCGATGGCCGCGCCGAAATCTACGCGCTCATTCGAGAACGCGGGCGCACCTTCGAGGTCATGCTTGTGCAGCAAGCCTTCGCTGACGAGGCGGTCGGGGCTGACGAGCAAGGTGTTACCGGCGAAGGCCGAGAAGGATTGATAAGGCGAGTCGCCGTAGCCGGTGGGGCCGAGCGGAAGAACTTGCCAGAGCGTCTGCCCGCTCGCGGCGAGAAAATCTATGAAGCGATAAGCTTCTTCGCCCAGATCGCCGACGCCGTAACGCCCCGGCAAGCTGGTCGGATGCAGCAAGACGCCGCTCGAACGTGAAAAACTCACAGACGAATTCCCCAGTCTTAAGAGTATGGACTAAAGCTATTTAAATGTATCCCTGCTTGCGACTACTTTTACAACAGAGGCCGCGTATCATCAAGCCGCTCGCCCCGCGCGATCTTCTAAGGAGTGCCCCGGCGCGAAACTCTGTAAGCGACCGCCGTGCGCGCGGGCACTTCAAAACTGATCCGGCCGCCGGAGGCGTGCACGCGCTTGGTCGCCACGACAAGCGGCACGAGTTCCGCGCCGTCGGCGACGCCGACAAAGTCGGCAGGCGCGTCGATCTGCTTCGGCGCGGCGGCGCGGTTGAAGGCGAGGATGATCGTCTCGTCCGCCGTCCGGCGCGCGAAGGCGTAGGCGTCTTCGTCGGCGGCGAGATCGACGAGGCGACCGTGGCGCATCGCCGCGTGCTCGCGTCGAAGTTTCAGCCAATCGCGCGTCCACTCGAACATGCGCTGCTCGCGCGCGTTGCGCCCCGCGCGCTCGAAGGCGTTGCGCGCGTCGCCCGCGAAGCCGCCGGGGAAATCGCGCCGGTTGTCCGGGTCGTCGCCGCCTTCCATGAAAATCTCGTCCCCGTAGTAAAGCTGCGGGATGCCGCGCACGCTGAAGAGAAACGCGTGATGCAGCATCGAGCCTTCGAGCGTCATGCCTTCCAGCGAAGCGATGCGGCGCACGTCGTGGTTGCCCGTCATCGAGACGAGCCGCGCCCCGGCGTCCGCGTAGAGCGCGTCGTTCCTGAGCATCGAGCGGAGCGCGGTGGCGGGGGCTTTGTGCGCGAACACGTCGAGCGACGTTTGCCACAGCGGGAAGTCGAAGACGGCGTCGAGCGTGGTGTCTATGCCGTCCCAACCCACGCGGCCGCCCATGAAGTAAGAGACGTGGACGGGGTCGCGGTCGAACACCTCACCGACCATCCACATCTTCGGATACTGGCGACGCAGAGCGTTCGACAGATCGCGTATGAAGGCGCGCGGCATGTACTGGATCGTGTCCTGCCGCATGGCATCCACGCCTGTGATGCCGACCCACCAGAGCGCGTTCTGAATTTCGTAGCGCGCCACTTCCGGCTCTTCCTGATTCATATCGGGCAGGTCGTCGGAGAACCAACCGTCGAGCGTGGGACGGCGCGCGGCGTCGGAGGCGTGGGGCGAAAGCAAGAGGTCGCCGCGAAAAGGATTCTGCGTGTGGGCGGCGAGCGTGCCGTGAAACCAATTGTCGAGCGGCGGATCGTTCACCCAAGGGTGCTGCGAGCCGACGTGATTGGCGACTTGATCCTGAATGATCTTGATGCCGGAGGCATGAGCCTTTTCCACCAACTCGCGTAGCGTCCGCATGTCGCCGAAGCGATCCTCGACGGCGTAGTAATCAATCGCGTGATAGCCGTGATAGTAAGTGTTCGGACACCACGGTTTGTCGCACGTCTTGATGCCGTTCCAATTGTCGTACCAAGGGTTGAGCCAGAGCGCGGTCACGCCCAACTCTTTCAGATAAGGCAGGCGATTGATGATGCCGCGCAGGTCGCCGCCGTGAAAGGCGCGCGGATTTCCGCGGTCGGTTGCGGCGCGCGGCGCGCCCTGCGGGATGTCGTTCGCAGGGTCGCCGTTCGCGAAACGGTCGGGCATGATCAAGTAGATCACGTCGTCGGTCGTGATGCCTTGAAAGTTGGTGGCCGGGTCGAGCGGGGCGTTGAGGCGAAACGGGATCGAAGTCTTGCCGCCGCGCGTCTCCAGCGTGAGCGGGTAGAGGCCGGGCGCGGCCGTCGCGTCGATGCGGACGTTGACGAAGAGATACGTGCCCGCCGCGTTTGTGACGACCGCGCTCGTTTGCGTCTCCGCGCGCTCGGGCGTCACGCGCGCGCCGTGCAAATTCGCGCCGCGCACGAGCAGCCGCACGGGGTTGACCGTGTGCGCCGCCCACCACGAAGGCGGTTCGACTTTCGAGACGACCGGGGCGACGGAAGGTTGCGCGTGTGCGCCCGCGACCGAACAGAGCAGCGCGAAGATGGCGTGGACGAAAGACCGTGCGGGAAGCTGTGCGGACTTTGTAAGTGGCATGAGTGGTATGCGTGCGCGCCGGTCTTGTCCGCGAAAGCTCCTTGAGAGAGCGCGGTCTAAGTTACTTGCCGCCGAACGTTCGCACTAAACGGACGAGCGCGGCGATGTCGGATTTGGATAGTTGTTGCCCGAAGGCGGGCATGCGCCCGTGGCCGCGCCCGTCGCGGATCGAGGCCGTCAGGCGTTTGTCGCTCGGTCGCTCTTTTTTCCACCACCCGGCATCGGTCAGATTCGGGGCGGCGAAGGCTCTACCCATCGCGGTCTGCCCGCGCGCGTCTGCGCCGTGGCAACGCGCGCAATTGTCCGCGTACAAAACTTTCGCGCTCGCCGTTTGCTTGCCCGCTAGTTTGCTCTTCTGCGCGGCCGACGCGTCCGCGAGGCGACCGAAATAGCCGCCGCCGGAAACTATGCAAGGCAGTAGCAGCAACGACAACGCAAACGCCGCCCGCTTAAATCTTCTTCCCATGGTCTTATTCCTTTACTGCTTCGGACAACTTGCCGGACGCCTGTGCGGCGCTTAAGGAGGCCGTCCGAAGATCACCTGTCGGGCGACGCGGGCGGCTTGCTCGTTTCGCCCGTGGCCGACGCGGGCAGTTCGAGCGGCGCGGCCGCCGGTTCGCCCGTCGCGCTCGTCGTCGCGGACGCTGCTGCTGCGGCGGGCGAGGCGTCGCCCTTCGCCTTGCGCGCTTCTTCGAGCCGCTTGAAGACGGCCAACTCGCGCTCTGCGTCCGGCTTGCGTTTGAGGCGCGAGTAGACCGTGAAAAGTTGATAGTGGATGCCGGGGTCTGAGTCGTTCAGAGCCAGCCCGCGCTCGAAGACCGATAGAGCTTCCTCGTAGCGTCTGAGACGCATCAGCAGCTTGCCGAGGTCGTAGTGCGCCGGGTAATGCTTCGGGTCGAGAGCGATGGCGCGGCGCAACAGTTCGTCGGCTTCCGCCGTCTGCCCGCGTTCGCTGGCGATGAAGCCGAGGTTGGCAACCACGTCGGCGTTGTCGGGTTGGGCGGCGAGCGCGCGGCGAAAGGCGGCGATGGCGTCGTCGTACAAACCCTCGCCGCGCGCGGCGTAACCGATGAGATATTGAATCTCCGCCGACTCTGGAAACTGCGCGGCGGCGCGTTGATAAACGGCGCGCGCCTGCCCGTAGCGGCGGCGGCGGAAATGCGCCGCGCCGAGGCGTATGTAGTAAAGCTGCTTCGACGGGTCGTGCGCGATGGCGCGCTCGTAGAACTCGACCGCCGCGTCGCTGCGCTGATGCTTAAAAAGTTCTTCGGCGATCATGAAGTTCGGCTCGGCAAAGTCGGGGCGCAGGCGCAATGCTCGCTGCCAGAGCGCGATGGCGGGGTCGCTCTGCTTACGCGCCGAGGCGATGAGGCCGAGCCGGTAATAGACGTTCGCATCACCGGGCGCGAGCGAGGCGGCCGAGTTGAAGGCGCGTTCGGCTTCGTCCAGACGGTCGAGGTTGTAGAGGGCGACGCCGAGGTTGTAGAGAATTTCAGGCGTGTTCGGGCGCAGGGCGTTCGTGCGTTCAAACAACGCGGCCGCGCGCCCGTACTCGCGCGCTTCGGCCAGAGCCAGACCGAGCGAGAAGAGCGTGCGCGCGTCGTCGCCCGCCGCGCGCTCGACGATGTCGATGAGCGCGCCCGCGTCCTTCGGACGCCCGGCGTGGATGTAAGCATTGGCGAGCGCGAGCAGGAGCGAGAGATCGCGCGTGTCGGGTTGCGGCGTGCCCGCTTGCTTCCCCGCCACGCCCGCCGCGCGTTCGAGCAGAGGGATGGCGCGCTCATACTTTCCGCGCGCGGCGTAGAGGATGCCGAGGTTAAAAGTGGCCTGCCCGTGCGCGGGCGCGAGGCGCAAGACCGACTCGAAAGTTTCGATGGCTTGGTCGTGCCGGTTCGTGCGCGCAAGGAGCACGCCGAGATTGGCGAGCGCGTTTGTGGCCTTCGGGTTCGCTTCGAGCGCGGCGCGATACTCGGTCTCCGCCTCGGCGGCGCGACCGCGCTGATCCAGTATCACGCCGAGCAAGTTTCGCGCGCTCGAATCGCGCGGCGCGAGTTGCACGCTACGGCGCGCGACGGCTTCGGCCTGTTCGAGTCGGCCGGATTGCATCAGCGCGGCGGCCTCGTCCAAGAGCGCGGCGGCGCGCTTGTGTTCGTTTGAAACGGGGGCGGGTTGATCGGCGGCGGGGCGCGCGCGCCGTTTTTGCATGGCGTCGGCCGAGGCGGCAAACGCCGAGAGGACGGCGCAGAAGATGATGATCGCGCGTGACAGGATTGAACGTGCCGGATGGTTCATCGGACGTAGCATACTTCGTTCGTCTATCCGCGCGCGAGGCGGCAGATAGCAAATGAGTGGCGAGCCTGTCGGAAGCGCCCGCCACTCAAATAATGCGCCGACTGCCGCCCGTTTAGAAGAGCAGCTTGATGGAGAACTCGAACTGGCGCGGCCGCTGGATGGAACGGTCGCGGCCACGGTCTCCGGTGTTGTCCAACTCACGCGTCGGGATGTTGCGGTTGACGTGGTTCAGCACGTTGAACGCCTGCACACGGAACTGGACTTTGAACTCCTCGCTGATGGCCGGGACGCCGAAGTTCTTGAAGAGCGACGAGTCCCAGTATTCCTGCCGCTCGCCGCGGAAGGTGTTGCGCCCGAGCGTGCCGAACTTCGGCCCCGCAGGGTCGTTGGCGAAGATCGGCGTCACGGGGTTGCGGAAGGCGTCGGGGTTGAACAGGAAGCCTTGCGCGCGTTGCGCATCGGTCGGCGTCGGGTCGCCGATCAAGTCCGGCCTCGTGCCGCCGCCGTTGACGACCACGCTGAAGACGGGGCCGCTCTGGATGGTGATGATGTTGTTGAACTGGAAACCGCCGATCAGGAAGTCGAGCGCGCGCGGCATGTCGCCGCCGAAACGACGACCGCGACCGAGAGGCAGATCGTAGACGTTGGCGAAGGTGAAGCGGTGGCGCACGTCGAAGTCCGAGTTGGCGCGGTCAAGTTCGGGGCGCAAGGGGTTTGACGGCCCGATGCGGTCGCGGCCGCCGCTCGCACCGGCGAAGCCTCCCGGCCCGTCGTCAATCGCGTGCGACCAAGTGTAGGCCGACAAAATCGACAGCCCGCGGTCGAAACGTTTCTCCAGTTTCGTCTGGAGCGAATCGTAGCGCGACGAACCCGTGTACTCGGTCGTGATGACGCGGTTGATGCCGACGACTTCGCGCGAACCCGGCCCGAAGGTGTTGTCCTGACCGATGTTTCGCACGACGAGCAGGTTGCGACCCGCCGAGCCGACATAGCCCGCCTCGGCCAGCCAGTTGCGCGCGAACCCGTATTGCAGCGTCAGGTTGTACTGGTGGAACAACTCGGTCTTCGTGTCGGGGTCAACGTAGAAGATCGTCTGGTTGGCGTTCGTCACGGGAATGATCGTGCTTGAGACGACGGGCGTCGGCGGGAAGGGATAGCCCGTTTCGAGATTGGGGACGAACGGAACTTGCGGGCAGGCCGACGTGCCGAACTGCGTGATCGTGCAGAAGTAGCGCGACGCGTTCGGCGGGTTCTGCGCGATGTTCGGCTGGCCGCTCACGTCGAGCGCGTAGAGCGCGCCGTAGCCGCCGCGAAGCACCAATGACTTGTCTTCGCGCAGGCCGCTGTAGGCGAAGCCGATGCGCGGGCCGAAGTTGTTCTTGTCGGTGTTGACGAGCGTGCGGTCGCTGTCGGTCGCGCGGATGAGCGTGTTGTTGGCCGGGTTGAAATTGGCCTGCCGGTCGAAACGCTCGGTCGGCGCGGTGAACACGTCGTAGCGCAGGCCGAGGTTGAGCGTCAGGTCGGAGCGCACCTTCCAATCGTCCTGCACGTAGAAGGCGATCTCTTTATTGGAGCGCAGGAACGGGCCGCCGGGGAAACCGCGCTCGATGTCGGTCGGGGCGTAGCCCAAGAGGATGTTGGCGTAAGACGAACCGGCATCCTGCGGGCCGACGGGCAGACCGTCGCGGCCGCTGATGAAAGTGCCGCCGACGCCCGTGTCATAGCGCACGTTGCCTTTGGTGAAGCCCGCGCGTCCGCCGTCGAAGTCAGTCACCTGCCGGACGCGCAGGTCGCCGCCGAACTTGAAGCTCTGGTTGCCACGCACGACCGTCAGCGTGTCGCCGAAGAAGAAGTTGTTCGAGGTGAACGTGAAGGGGCCGCCGTCGCCGACGAACTCCAATTGCTTGTCAACGTCCGAAGGCAGAACGCCGACGAGGACTGTGCCTTCGCAGGGCGCGCCGCAGACGTTGACGTTCGGCACGCCGAGTTCGCTGCTGACGTTCGGGCTGAAGCCGAGCGAGCCGCCGATGCCGGGCAGGTTGATGCCGACGCCGACGCGCGTGTAACCGGCGCGCATGTCGTTGATCACGTTCGGCCCGAAGATGTGAGTGTCGCCGAGAGCGAGTTGGCGCGAGTTGCCGAACTCCGTGCCCGCCGCGCCGCCCGACGCCAGATCGAGTCCGGTCGGCGACGAGCCGAGCGGGAAGTTGCCCGAACGGTTGCGCTCGTTCGTCGATTTGCTGTAGCGACCGAAGAACGAGTTCGCGCCGTTGACGCGATGATCGATCCTCACGTCGTAGGCGTCCTGATCGTAGTTCTCGATGCGGTTGATGCGATAGTTGTTCTCGCGCCCCGCGCTCGTCGGCAGCGGGTAGGAGTTGAAGAACCTGACGGCCACGGGCGACAGCAGGTTTTGCGGGATGATGTTGCCGGGAAACGGATTGCCGTTGCGGTCGAAGATCGTGCCCGTGGGCGCGACGACGTTTCCGTTGATCGTCCGGTAGGTGCGCGTGCCGCCCACGAGCAACTCGGAGAAGTTGCCCTGCCGCATGAGCAGCGTGGGGACGGTGACGTTGCCCGTGCCGATGGGTTTGAAATTGCGCTGGCCGTTGTAGTTGAAGAAGAAGAAGGAGCGGTCGCGCCCGTCATAGAGATAAGGGCCGCCCTCGCCGAAGGCGGGCAGGAAAATCGGGCCGCCAATGACGCCGCCGAAGTTGTGCGTCAGCGTGTTGTCCTGAAAACGCTTGGTCGGCGTCGGGACGAAATTGGCGGGCGACGCGCTGCCGAAGCGGCCGAGGTAAAACTCGTAGAGCGTGCCGTGGATGTCGTTCGTGCCGGACTTGAAGGTGGTCGAAATGATCGCGCCGCCCGCGCGGCCGCTGTCGGCCGCCGGGACGCTCGTTTCGACTTTGAACTCGGCGATGGCATCGGGCTGCGGGAAGATGCCGATCTGCCCGAATTGCGGTTCGTTGTTGTCAACGCCGTCGAGCGTGAAATTGTTATTGGTCGGGCGCGCGCCGTTGGCGGCGAGCACCGAACCGCCCGACTCGCGGAAGCGGTTCGATTCGGTCGAGAGTGAATTGTCCGGGCCGCCGGAGACGAAGTTGCCGCCGCCGCCAAGCAGACCGGCGTTGGGGCGCGTCACGCCCGGAGAGAGCGCGGCGAGCAGAGTGAAGTTGCGTTGCGCGAGCGGCAGTTCCGTCACCTGACGGCCGGTGATGATGTCGCCGCGCACGCTCGATTCGCTCTCGACGAGCGGCGCGTCGCTCGTCACGGTGACGACTTCGCCGCCCGCCGCGCCGAGTTCCAACTTGGTGTCCACGGGCACGCGCGCGTTGGTCTCGACCGTCACGCGTTCAAGCACGACGGTGCGGAAGCCCGTCGCTTCGATGGTCACTTTGTAGACGCCGGGGTCGAGATTGGTCACGTTATAAGCACCGTCGTCGCTCGAAGTCGCTTCGCGCGTCTCGTTCGTGGCAACGTTCGTCACGGTCACTTTCGCACCGGCCACGAGCGCCTCGTTGGGGTCTGTGATGGTGCCGACGATAGTGCCTTTGTTGCTTTGCGCGTGGAGGGGGAACGCCAGTGCGGCGAAACAAAAGAGTAGCGCGAGGAGTTGAGCGGCTCGTCGCGAGCATAACCTGTAGTGTGTCATAGACTGGGCCTCTGGTTGCTGTGGAGATGCCGGCAAGTTGCTGCTCGCGGGGGCGCATTCGAGGCTTGGATAAGACATGAGCGCGCCCGACGGTTCATTGAGAAGAACAACTCTTGGCGAGAAAAATTTAGCCTGTTTGATAAAGTCGGACGTGCGAAAAGGACGGTTTGTTGCTTGCCCGAACGAAGATTTTTTAATACAAATTCACTTCCCTGTCAATTCGTTTTCGCCGCAAACGCCGCCGCGCGGCCTCCGGCTCACACGAAAAAGCCGCGCGGTGGCGGCGACCGCCGACCGCCGACGCGTCCATCCTACTCGCGGCCGGAAACATCCAGCCCACGCTTCGACGCTTCGATCAACTCGTTGTTCGTCTCGTAAGAAAGCGGCGCGTCCGCTTCGCCTGTCGCGGCCGAGCGGTGCGGCGGGTAGACGTGTTCCGAGTAGACGGGATAAGCCTCCGTGCGCAGGTGCGCGAGCATGTGATGGCCGCGACGTGCGGCGCGTTCGTGCCTGAGCGCGGAGATGTCGACCGGCGCGACGACGATGCGCTCTCCCGGCCCCGGGCTTGCTTGCGCCAGCAGCCGACCGTCGAAATCAACCACCTGACTGCCGCCCGGCCAAGAATAGGGCGGGTAGTGCCTGAGGCTCGCGCCCTGATTGGCGGCGACGACGTAGGCCGTATTTTCCAACGCGCGGCAACGATTGATGATCGTCCACCAATCCATCGGCTCGGTCGCGCCCCACGGATCCATGTAAGCCGAGACGCGCACCAGCACCTCCGCGCCGTTCGCGGCGAGTTGGCGGATAGCTTCGGGGAACAACCAGTCGTAACAGATGGCGCAGCCGATACGGCCGATCTCCGTGTCGGCCACGGGAAAGAGCGGCTCGTCATAGTCCGCGAGGTCGTGCGGGCTGGTGTGCACCTCGTAAGGAATCCACGTGTTGACCTTGCGGTATTTGTAGAGGATGCCCTCCGGCCCGATGAGGCAGGTCGTGTTGAAGACGGCAGCCGGCCACTTCGGATCGACTTCGAGCATCGAGCCGCTCTGGATGTAGATGCCATGCTCGCGCGCCTTTCGCTCCAGCAATTCGGTGTGCTCGTTCGGGATGGGCACGGCCAACTTCCGGCGCAACTCTTCGAGCGTCGGGAAGACCGGCGCGGCGTGCGCGAACTCAGGGAAGACGACGAGCCGCACCGGCAGAAACGGAGCGGCGCCCGCCACCGCCGAATCTATCAGCGACAACATCCGCTCGGTGTTGCGTCGCATCTCACGCCGCTCGATTGGGTTCGGCTGATCTGTCTGGCAGGCGGCGACGGAATAACGTATGTGATTCATAATCATCAAGCGGTGACAAGTGACGTGTGATAAGTGACAGGCGACAGATGACAGGTGACAAGATTAAATTCTCATCTTCACCTTGTCACTTTGTCACCTGTCGCTAATCGGGTCAGCGGCGCGACGACGACGCGCGTGTTGTAACGTTCGAGATAATCTAGATGCGCGGGCGTCTGCGGGTACGAGTCCGGCGACTTGTAGGGGTATTCCCTCATGCGACGAAACGGAAGCGGCGCGACCTGTTCGGGGCTGGCCGAGTTGATGTCCATCTCTTTGCTGTAGCCGTCGGCATAGAGCAGGAACGTGCGCGTCCAGCCGCGCGGCAAGGGCGCGAGCGCGTTCGCGTCGAAGGAGAGCGATAGCTCGTCGCCGGGGAGCGAGATGACGAACATGTCATCGGACGCACGCACCAACTCGCGCACGTCGCCTTCGCGCGTGTAGCGACCCGTGAAGACTTTCCACGGCGAAGCCGGTGCGACGCGCGCGTAATCGTAGAGGTAAGGCTCGCGCCCGTCGGGCGACGTTTGCGCCGAGAAGCCGCGCCAGCGCAAGTCCGCGCCGAGCGGCTCAAGCCGCGTCAGTTGCGTGGGCGCGGCCGCGCCCGACGCGTCAACCAAAATCTGATCCCAGTAGATGCGCATGTTCGTGACGATGCGCACCTCGCGCCGGGACGAAAGAAATTTCCCCGCGAGATCAACCACGACTGTCTGCGGGCGACCGACGGGCACGCCGATGTCTTCGATGACCGTGCGCCAACGGCCGCGCGCGTCTTTCACTTGCAGCGCGGGCGGGCGCAGACCGAGGCCGCGCTGGGCTGCGGCCACGTTGTCGCTTGAGAAAGCGTAATCCGTCCAGCCCGTGAGCAGCAGACGCGTCTGCCGCTTCGCCGCGCTTCCCTTTTGTGCGCGTTCGTCGTCGTCGCCCAGATCGAGCGTCAGCGTGTGCTCGGCGGCGTAGCCGCGTATGGGTTCGAGCGCGAAGTCGTCGGGGTAACTGCGGTCGAGTCGTGCGATGCGCGTGCTTACGTCGTGGCCGTGTTCGTCGCGCGCCGCGCGCGGCGGGCGTGCATCGCGCGTGGCGAACAGTTGAAACTTCGAGGCGAGCGGGCTGCCGAGTCCTTCGCCGGGATAAACTTCCACGCCTTCCGGGTGCGCGACTGCCAAGAGTTGCAGTTTGTCCATGAAGAGAACTTCTTCAAGCTCATTCGTCACGCGCAACTCGTAGCGACCGTCGCGCGGCTTCAACCCGTCGCCGCGAATACGCACATACTCGTCCGGGTCGGGTGCGGCGCGCACGCCCGGCGCGACCCAGTAGCCGAGTTCGCCGCCGCCCATGAAATCCGTGACGAACTCGAAACGCTCGCCGTTCCACGCAAACAGGTAGGGACACGAAGAGGGTTTGCGATCAAGTTCCGTGACGGTCAGCGTTGCGCTCACCGCCGACGTAGCCGCGCGGCGCGGTTCGTCCTTCGGCCTTTCACCGACGACGCCCGACGCCGGGGCGGCGGGAAACTCCGTCTCCGACTGCACCGTGCCCGAAGGCCACAACACGCGCACCGCATCGGCGCGCTCGCGCCTTCCCAAACCGAAGACGAGATCGGCGGGCGCGGGCGCGGGCGCGGCCGCGTAAACTTCCAACTTCTGCCAGAGGCTTCCCGCGCGCATCTCGACCTTCGACTCCACGCCGCCGCGATTGCTCACACGTCCGGCGAGCCGCACGCCGAGCGAGCGATTGCGGTTGCCGCCTTCGTTGCGCCCGAACCGCAAATTGCCCGCCGCGTCGCGCACGATGAAATCCGTGTCGCCGTCGCCGTCCACGTCTGCGGAAGCGAGGACGCGCCGGAATCCTTCCCCCTGATTCGCCGGAGCGTTCCAGCGAAACGCCTGCGCGACGGCGCGCTCGCTGACCTCAAGCCACTCGCCGCCGAGGTTGCGCCAGAGGCGCGCGCCGTTTGGCGAGATCGTCAGCAGGTCGAGCAACCCGTCGTTGTCGTAGTCGAGAAACTGCGCGACGGACGCGTCCGCGGTCTCGGCGGGCGCGTTCGTGATTTTGAAACGACCCTGCCCGTCGCTCAGGGCGAGCGTACCCGCAGACTTGTCTGCGCCGAAGAAGAAATCCGTATAGCCGTCCTTGTTCACGTCGCCCGCCGCGGCGCAGAGCAAACGCCCCTTCACATCCAACCCCGCCTCGCGCGCCACGTCGCGAAACGAGCCGTCGCGCAGGTTGCTGTAGAGCGCGGGCGCGCCCTCATAGTTGACAACGAGCAGGTCAACGTCGCGCCGGTTGTCATAATCGGTAGGGACGACGGCCATCGCCTGACCCGCGCCGCCCGCGACTTTGGCCGCCGCCGTGATGTCCGTGAAAGTGCCGTTGCCGTTGTTACGCAGCAAACGATTCGGCGCGGTTGAGGACGTTAACTCCTGAGTCTTGGGATTGCCGCCGGAGTTTCCCGCCGCGCGCGGCGGAAAGTTCGACTTCGTCAGGTCGGCGTAACCGGCGATAAAGAGGTCTAGGTCGCCGTCGTGGTCAACGTCTGCGAAAGCGGCCGAGACGGAGACGAAAGGATACGGCGCGATCCCTGCGGCGGCAGTCGCATCGGAAAATTTCCCCGCGCCGTCGTTGTGGTAGAGCGCGACGCGTTCGCTGCCGAGCACGAACAGATCGGGGCGCGAGTCGTTGTCGTAATCGCCCGCGACCGCGCCCATGCCGCCCGCCTCCGTCCCCGACGCGAGCGCGCCCGAAGCACTCGTGACATCGACGAACTTGCCGCCGTCGTTGCGATAAAGTTTCTGCCCGGCAGGCGCGACTTCAAAGAGGTCTGGATCGCCGTCGCCGTCGAAATCGAACAACGTCGCGCTGCCGCCGAAGTGCGCGATGGCCGGGTCGAGGTTGAGCATGCCGTCCACACTCGGATTGCCGTCGCGGCGCGCGGCCGGAGTGCGCGGCGTCGGTCTGGCGGCGGGCGGTAGGGCTGCGTCGGTCGCGTCGTTGAAAGTTACTTCGGGCGTCCGGCGTTCGACGAGTCCGGCCTCCGCGCCCGTCGAGGTGACGGCTTCGGCGTAGCGTCCTTGTTCGAGATAGTTCGTGCCGATGCTCGTGCCCGCGCCGCTCTGTCGCAAAACCTGAAACTGCTGCAACAGCTTCTGGCCTTCTTCGCGCTGGTTAGAGCGCAACAAGACGTTTGCCAGACCGTAGAGCGCGGTAGTGTTGTAAGGCTCGGACGCGAGCGCGGTGCGGAAGGCGCGCTCGGCTTCGGGGTAGTTGCGTTGCTGCGCTTGGAGTTGGCCGAGGTTGACGTTTGCGCCCGTGTCGCGCGGGTCGATTTCGAGCACGCGGCGAAAGGCGGCCACGGCCTCGTTAGTTTGATTACGCGAGCGTGCGATGAGGGCTTGAATGTAGAGCGGCTGCGGCGCGGCGGGCGCGAGAGCTTGGGCGCGTGCGGCGGCGCGCGCGGCGGCTTCCGCGTCGGGCACGTTGTAGAGCGCGACGGCCAGATTGATCTGCGCGAGCGCGAGTTGCGGATCGAGTTTGAGTGCGCGGCGAAACTGCTCCGCGCCTTCCGCGTGCTTGAACTGTTCGAGCAGGGCGACGCCGAGATTGTTGGCGCGATAGGCGGCCTCGCGCGCGTCGGGCGCAACGCTCCGCGCGGCTGCCGCTGCTTCTTGCGCGGAAGCTTTTGTCAGGTGACGCGCCGGACGCGGCGCGTTGAACGCCAGCGCGGCGAGCGAGACGGCGATTGCGATGAAGAGACGACGTTTCGGCACGAAAGATGTTTTATCCAAGGCGCGTTGCGAAATCATTGAGAGCGACGCACGTTTGAGTGCCGCCGGATAGTGTTCATTAACGCGGAGGGCGCTAAGGAATGCCGGGCGGATAGGCGCGAAGAAAATCTCGATCTCCACGCCCTACGCTGTCTACATTCCTTCGCGCCCTCTGCGTTGAAAATTTGCCGCCCCGCGCACGCTCTTGCGCCGGGCGGAGACGAACCCGCTACCTCAAAGTGATCGTCACGTAACGCCGCCCGCTGTAGAGCCGTACGCCGCCCGCGCCGCGCATCAACATCAACGGTCGCGGCCGACGCAAGTTCCGGTCGGGTTCGGTGTTGACGGTGAAGATTTGCGTGCCGCCCACGTCCGAGATGGTGAACCGGTTGTTTTCGACGAAGCCGAAACCGTATGCGCCGGTGGCGAGTTCCTGCCCGCCGACGATCATGGGCGTGTCTACGATGAAAAAGCCTTCATAGCGCGAGCGCACGTCGGCCGAGTAACCGGAGGTGTCAACCATCCCGGCGACGATGTGTTGCCTCGTGCCGAAGCGCGCGGCGGCCGCGTTACGCATCTGCGTGGGCGCGCTCTGCCCTTCGAAGAAGAAACCCGTGGGCACGATGCGCGTGAGTTGCGCGCCGCTCAGGATGACGGGCGCTTGCGCCGCGACGACCGTGGGAAGCGCGGCGACGAGAGCAAAGAGCACGAACAAAACTGCCGGACGATGATGTCTCATTTTATACATAGGTTCTCCTTATCAGTTTCAACCCGCCTTGCGGAAATTCCGGCGCGCGTGCTCGCGGGCGGCGGCGACGCGTTTAGCGACGATTCGTGCGCGCACGCATTTTCGGCGTCGTCGCAGCAGCAGGCTCGGCCGCGCCGACGACGCCGCTATCGCGACGGTCGCCTTCGCCCGCGAGCGCGCTGAAACGCTTGCGCGTCTCGGCAGACCAGCCGGGGATGATCTCCGTCACGATGCCCTTGTCGTTGATGATGAGCGACATCGGCACGGAGAGTTCGTCGGTCGCGTACAGGCTCTCAATCGCGCCCACGCCGCCGAGGTAGTTCGGGTACTGCACGCGATGCGCCTTGATGAAGCCGCTCACGTCGGCCACCGGGTCGCTGTCCACGTTCAAGCCGATCAAATCGATGCCGCGCGCGGCTAAAGGTGCGCGCAGTTTTTCCAGTTCGGGCATCTCGGCGGCGCACGGCGTGCACCACGTCGCCCAGACGTTGACGAGCGCGCGGCGGCCGGGCTTCAACTGCTTGCGCAGAGAAGTGGCGACGCGCCCCAAGGGCTTCAACGCCAGTTCCGGCAGCGACTGTCCGACCTTGATCTTCAACCCTTGCGCGAACGCTTCGGTGCGCGTCAGAGGGTCGGGCAAATTCGCACGCGCCGCCGACACTACTTCTTGCGCGCGTCCCGCGCCCTCACGCAGCAGGAGCGTCGTCCCCGCTTTGGCCTCGCCCGCGAACCGCTCGACTTTGCCGTGCGGCCAAGTTACTTCGATCCACTCGGCGCGCGCGTCTCTGCCCAACCCGAACAGGAGGCGCGGGTCGTGCTGCGAGATGAAACCCGAACCGCCGTCTTTGATCTTCGTGAGCGTGCCCTGCGAAGTTTTCACGCGGACGACGGCGCTGAAAGCATCGCGCCCGGTGCGCTCGTTTCCTTCGAGCGCGACGCGCAGCCAGTTGTTCGCCTGCCCGACGTTGTTGCGAAAGAGCAGGTGAGCCTGACCTTGGATCGTCGTCGAAAACACGTCGAGGTCGCCGTCGTTGTCGAAGTCTGCGAAGACGCCCGCGCGCCCGTCCGTGATCGAGTCGATGCCGGAGACGCCGGAGATGTCCATAAACTTCTTCGTACCCAGATTGAGATAGAGCGGGTCGCGTTCGTAGCCGCTGAAGGAAAAGCCTTCGCCGAACATCAACTGCGTCTGATCCACGCGGAGCGCGCCCTTCTCGTCCTTGCCATCATTTTTTTGCGTCACGACCTGACGCCAGAAGTGGCTTCAAGTGTCTTTCATGGACTTGCCGGAGATGAAACCGTTCGGCGTGTAGATGTCTTCCCAACCGTCGTTGTCGAAATCGATGAAGCCGCCGCCCCACGCCCAGCCGCCGCCGAAGCCGCCGACCTCGGAAGTCACGTCCTTGAATTTCCCGCCGCCCTGATTCTCGAAGAGGTTGTTGCCCGCCGCGAGTTTCTTCAAGACGTTATCTTTCGTGCTCTGGTTCGGGAAGAGACGCGCGAGGATGCGATTGCCCGCCGTCGAAGACATGTTCGAGGCGTGCACATCGAGCAGGCCGTCGTTGTTGTAATCTCCGAAGGAGACGCCCATGCCGTTGCCGGGGTCGAGGACGCCGCGCTCCTTCGCCTCGTCCGTAAACTTGTCGCCCTGATTGATGAACATCGCCTTCTCGCCGAAATCGTTGGCGACGTAGAGGTCAACGCGCCCGTCCGCGTTGACGTCGGCAAAGGCCGCCGCATAACTCCAGCGGCTGTCGTCCACGCCCCACGCTCGCGCCTCTTCCTTGAACGTGCCGTCCGGCTGATTGACGAGCAACAAATTCGGCGTGCCGTTCGTGGCGCGAAACCAAGAGTCGGGCGTGATCTGCCCGTAGCGATTGTAGGAGGTGACGTAGATGTCCTGTCGCCCGTCGTTGTTCACGTCGCCCGCGACCGCGCTGAAGCCGATGGCCGTCAAGCCGCCAACGCCCGACTCTTGCGACACGTCGCGAAACTCCAATTTGCCGTCGGGCACGAGGCGATTCTCAAAGAGCACCTGCGCGCCGACGTTTGAGACGAACACGTCCGCGTCGCCGTCGTTGTCGTAGTCGAAGACGAGCGGGGCAACGCCCGTCGCCAGCAGTTTCACGCCTGTAGTGTCCGAGGCGTCTGTAAAGCGTCCCTTGCCGTCGTTCAGATAGAGGAAGTTGCGCGCGGGCGCGGTGACGAAGAGGTCTATCAGCCCGTCGCGGTTGAAATCCGAGGCCGCCGCGCCGTGCCAGACGAAGCCGCCGTTGCCCGCCGCGCCGAACGCCGGGAGGCTCGCGCCGACGCCCGCCGGAATCGCCACCTCCGAGAAGAGATCGCTCGTCGCCACCATCGAATCGAGCGACGCGAGCGAGAACGAATCGAACTGCCAGCGGTTCGACGCGTCGTAGCGCACCAGCACATTGGCGACGCCGCGCGCCCATTCGCGTCGGCCTTCGGTGTCGCGCCCGATGACGTAGAAGGCCACGCGCGCCTTGCCCTTCGCGCCGACAACGGCCGTCGGCTCTTTCGCGCCCGCCACGGCCTGCGCGCTCTCGTCGAAGTAGGCTTCTTTGACTTTGAAGCGCGAGTCTTCGATCTCGGAGAAGTGCGCGAGGAACTGCGCCCAGTCTGCGAGAAATTCTTCCTTGGAAATCTGGCGCAGAGTCTTATTCGCGCTCGCCACGCTCTCCGCCGTGCTCGTCGCCCAATCGTGCGTCTTCACCCATTTGACGGCATCCTTCGGCGGCTGCGGTCGCGACGGGTAAGACGCGGCTTTGAACTTGGCGGGGAAGAACTCGGCCGTGCGTTCGAGGTCGCGGTCGCGCGTGGCGACCGACAATTCGAGCAGATCGTTGGCGAGCGATTCCGACAAGTCTTCGACGACTTCAAAACGCGCGCGCTCGACGGCAGGCGTCGTGGCGGTTGCCGCCGCCGAAGGCTTCTGCGCGTGCGCCCGACGCGCGGCGAAGCAGCCGAGCGCGAGCGCGAAAGCGAGGCCGCACGTCGCGTAAAATTTAAGTTGTGGAAGAAACGAGAAGGGGGTTTTCAAAAGTCTCATAAATTACGTTGCAAAGGGGGTTTGACAAGACAACCGAGTCTTCGCGCGTAACTGTACTATGCTGCCCTTTGCCTGTAAAGTTAGCCCACGCCCGAAGCCGTTGCCACATGCGCGGCGGCGTCTTCCGCGCAAACAATTTAAGCATTACGGTTAACGCTCGAAGTTTCAGATGAACGTCATTTCAAGTTTCCTCTCGCGCCGTTTCCTCGCGCGCGTCCCGCTCGCAATCGCGTTGGCTCTTGTGCCCTGCGGCATGCACCGCGCGCCCGCGCAACAGGCGACGCCCGCGCCGCAGCCGACCCCGACGCCGCAACGCACGGGGCGTTCCTACAGCGGCGGCGATCCCGCGAAGACGCCCCCGCCGCCCGCGCCGCAATCGCCTTCGCCCGTCACCTTCACCGACATCACCTCGGCCGCGCGCGTCAACTTCAAACACGCTGCGTCCGTCACCTCGCGTAAGTATTTGATGGAATCGATGGGCGCGGGCGTCGCGCTCTTTGATTACGACAACGACGGGCGACTCGACATCTATTTCACCAACGGCGCGCGGCTCGAAGACCCGATGCCCGCCGCCGACGCGCGCCCCGATAAATCCGACGCCCGTTTCTGGAATCGCCTCTACCGGCAAAAAGCCGACGGCACGTTTGAAGACACGACGGAGCGCGCGGGCGTGCGCGGCTTCGGCTACGACATGGGCGCGGCCGCCGGAGACTTCGACGCGGACGGACACACAGACCTCTACGTCACGGCCTACGGCGGGAACGTTCTTTATCGCAACCGGGGCGACGGCACTTTCGAGGACGTGTCGAAGAAACTGAACGTGGCGGGCGGCGGTTGGTCAACGAGCGCGGGCTGGCTCGACTACAACAACGACGGGCGGCTCGATCTCTTCGTCGCGCGCTACATGGAATGGGATTTCGCGCGCGGCGATCTCTATTGCGGCGAGCAGCGTCCGGGCTTTCGCGCCTACTGTCACCCGGACAATTTCAAAGGCGCGTCGAACCTTCTCTATCGCCAGCGTGCGGACGGCACGTTTGAAGACGTGAGCGCGGCGGCGCGCGTCGCAGACCCCGGCGGCAAAGGTCTGGGAGTGGCCTTCGCCGATTTCGACGGCGACGGGTTCACGGACATCATCGTCGCCAACGACAGCGTGCGCCAGTCGCTCTATCACAATCGTGGCGACGGCACGTTCGAGGATGTCGCGCTCGTGGCGGGCGTCGGCTACGACGAGAACGGCAAGACCTTCGCCGGGATGGGCGTGGACGCCGCCGACTTCGACAACGACGGCCGCCCCGACATCTTCATCACCGCCCTCTCGAACGAAACCTACCCGCTCTATCACAATACGGGCGACATGTCGTTCAACTACGTCACGCAAACTTCCGGCGTCGGTCAGATCACCTTGCTCTACTCCGGCTGGGGCACGCGTTTTCTCGACGCGGACAACGACGGCTGGCGCGACATCTTCGTCGCGCAAAGCCACGTCCTCGACACGATTGAAAAGACGACGAGCTATCTCAGGTACAAACAGACGCCGCTCCTGATGCGCGGCCTGCCCGCCGCGCGACCGGGCGAGATGCACAAGTTCGTGAACGTCTCGGCCTCGGCGGGCGCGCCCTTCAACCAGCCTTACGCGGCGCGCGGCGCGGCCTTCGGCGACCTCGACAACGACGGCGACACGGACATCGTGCTCGGCGTCACCGACGGCGCGCCCGTCCTGCTACGCAACGACGGCACGAAGAACCACTGGCTCGGCCTCTCGCTCGCAGGCGGCGGCGGAGGCGGCGCGAAGTCGCACCGCGCAGGAGGCACGGGGGCGCGCGTCTCCATCACCGACGCGAACGGGCGCAAGCAAACTTTCGACGCGACCAATTCCGGCAGCTATCTTTCGTCCAACGACGCGCGCCTGCTCGTCGGTCTCGGCGCGGCGACAAGCGTTTCGACAATCGAAGTGCGTTGGCCGTCCGGGCGGAAGCAGACGTTGGAGAAATTGGAAATTGATCGTTACCAGACGATCAGAGAGCCTTGACGCGTGGTGCACGTCGAACGTGACGAAAAGCGTTCGCCGCCGCAAGGCACAACGGGACACGAAACTCGCACGGAGAAAAGCGGCGGCCGTGAGTTTAGCGGCGGGAGCGGACAGCCTTCTATGTTATGATGCCAGCCCTACAGATGCCGGGACTCAGCCAGAACAAAGGATTTACAACTATGATTTCGCCGCCGGAACTGTCCCGCTCGCCCGAAAACCGGATTCTTGCAGCGTTAAGCGGCACGGATTACGAACACTTCTTATCTCAATTAGAGCAAGTCACCCTCGCGCAAGGTGATATTCTGTACGAGCCGGGCGATAAGATCGATTATGTCTACTTCCCCGAAACGGCAGTCTTCTCCATGCTCTGCACGATGTCTGACGGGGACACGGCCGAAGTCGGGCCGGTAGGGCGCGAAGGCGTGGTCGGGCTGAATCTCTTTTTCGGCGCGGACATAACGCCCACACAATTGGTCGCGCACGTTGCGGGCACTGCGCTGCGTGTCCGCGCCGAACTGTTCAAGCAAGAACTCTGCTCGAAAAGAAGCGTCATGCCTCATCTGTTGTTCCGCTACACGCAGATGCTGCTCTCCATGACAGGCCAAGCATCGGCCTGCAATAAACTTCATTCCTTGGAACAACAACTCGGCAGGTGGCTCTTGATGATGCACGATTATGTCAGCGACGAGTTGCTGCTGACGCACGATTTGATCGCGCTGACTTTAGGCGTCAGGCGCGCAGGTATCAGCGAATCGGCCTCTCAATTCAAGAATGAAGGACTGATCGATTACCAGCGCGGCCACATTCAAATCCTCAACCGGCGGGGCTTGGAGGCCAAGGCGTGCGAGTGCTACCGGGTCATCAGAGACGAGTATGACCGCTTGTATGCCGATTTAGCTAAGACTACAGGGTAGGACGTTTGCTTAGCCTCAGCGCGCCGGTTAAAGGCGGCGCATGCACGCCAGCGTATGGAGCGTTCCCGGCCGATATAGTAAGATATCCAAACCTGTTCCGTCAGAGTTTATCATTCGACATTGGCAAGAGCTTAATAAACAGTCTCCTTTATGCCGCCTGTCGTGTTTTACACGCGACTGAAACTAAAGGGAAGTCTTGATGTCCGAAGAAACCAATTCACATAGAAAAGCCCGCCCGACCATCTTTCTCGTTGAAGAAGACGACGACGCCCGCCCCAGTTTGACGGCGAACCTGCGCCGACAGGGCTACCGCGTGCTCGTGGCGGCAGACTTGGAAGACGCACACGAATGGGTGAGCGGTGAAAGCCGCATCAACGCCGATTTAGTGTTGCTCAATCTGGTACGCAAAACGCCCGAAGAGTCCGTGAGGCTCGGCCGCGAGTTGCGCGAGCATGCCAAGTACGACGGCCACACGCCGCTCGTCGTGATGCCCGAAACAGTTCCCGCAGAACTGGAAGGCAAGATCGTTAACGTGGGCGGGAACGACTGGGTCTGTTATTACGACGAGGACTCGAATCAGTTGACGACGCTGCTCGCGCGCCTGCTCAATAAATGATCAAGTCAAGGCGCTCCCGATTCCGCCGCTCCCGCCCCGTTTATTAGCCTGTCGGGCAGGGACGCCCGGCTCTCCGCTACCCTTGGCGAGCCGACTGTTTTATCGCCCTCAACTCCCTTCCGCACCGGGTGGCAAATTCAACATCGCGTCGCGCGATCTCTCACGCTTTGACAGCCGTGCAAGCGACTCGCTATGTTGTTCCTTCATTCGCAAACATCAAACTACGCTAGAGTCCGAGTTGTGCCAGAAAGACATTTAATGCTTCATCAAATTTCCGCGCGAACGGGCAGCATTGCGCGTGCGCTGCGTGCGTTCGCGCTCTGTTTGTCGCTCGCGCTCCCGGTCGCGCTCTCGGCGCAGACGCCGCCACAGCCGCCGCCGCCGCAGGGCATGGGCGGAAACGCCACGGGCGAAGCGCGCACCTATGCCACGAAACGCACCGTCAACGTCACGGACGCGAAAGCGGCCGTCGTCTTTGAAGACGTGACGGCCAAAACCGCGCTCGCAGCCTTTCGCCATCGCGCGGGCAGCGCGGCGAAGGATTACATCTTGGACACGCCTTCGGGCGGCGTCGCCGTCTTCGATTACGACTCTGACGGCCGCCCCGACATCTACCTCCTGAACGGCTCGACCTTCGCCGCGCTCGCGGGCAAAGAGCGTGCGCCGCGCGCCGCGCTCTACCGCAATCTCGGCAACTGGAAATTCGAGGACGTGACGGACAAGGCAGGCGTCGCCAATGAACGCTGGGGCATGGGCGTCGCCGTCGGCGACTACGACAACGACGGCCGCCCAGACATGTTCGTCTCCAACTACGGCACGTCGCGTCTCTATCGCAACAACGGCGACGGCACTTTTCATGACGTGGCCGAGAAACTCGGCGTCGCGCGCAAGGGCTGGTCAACCGGCGCGACCTTCGGCGACTACGACCGCGACGGGCGGCTCGATCTCTTCGTGCCCGGCTACGTCGAATTTGATTTGAAGAATTTACCGGCAAACCCGGCCGACGCGGGTAAGCCCGGCGCAATCGGGCAAAACTTCTGCCAGTTTCGCGGCGCGCCCGTGATGTGCGGCCCGCGCGGGCTGAAGGGCGAGGGCGACACGCTCTATCGTCAAAGGGCGGACGGCACTTTCGAGGACGTGAGCAAGCAGACCGGCACGCACGACCCGCAGGGCTACTACGGTTTCGCCTCGGCCTTCGTCCACGCCAACGACGACGACCTGATCGATCTGATCGTCGTCAACGATTCCACGCCGAAGCAACTCTACATCAACCGGGGCGGCGGCAAGTTTGAAGAGGTCGGGTATGAATCGGGCGTCGCGTTGAACGAGAACGGGCGCGAGCAGGCCGGGATGGGTCTCGGCGTCGGCGACTACGATAATGACGGGCGCGTCGATTTCTACGTCACCAACTTCTCCGACGACTCGAACACGCTCTACCACAACGACGGCGAAGGCAACTTCACCGACGTGACGTTTCAGGCCGGGCACGGCGAGCCGACCATCCCCTTCCTCGGCTGGGGCGCGACCTTTCTCGACTACGACAACGACGGCTGGAAGGACGTGCTCGTCGCCAACGGCCACGTCTACCCGTTGGTTGACAATTATCAATGGGGCACGACTTGGGCGCAGCAGTTGCTTCTCTTTCGCAACGTCGTCAACGCGCGGGGCGCGCAAGGCGCGGGCGCAAGCGAACGCATCTTCGAGCGCGTCGCCGCCGCGCCGGGGAGCGGTCTCGCCAACGCCTACGCCGGGCGCGGCCTCGCCGTCGCGGACTTCGACGCCGACGGGCGGCTCGACGCCGTCGTCAATAACATGGATGCCGCGCCCGCCCTCCTGCGTAACGTGAGCGAGACGAAAAACCACTGGCTCATCATTCGCCTGAGCGGCGACACGGCGAAGAAAAGCCCGCGCGACGCGACCGGCGCAATCGTCTATGCCACGACGGGCGCGCTGCGCCAACGCCTCGACCTCGTGAGCGGCGCGGGCTACGCCTCGCAAAACGATCCGTGTCTCCACCTCGGACTCGGCGCGGCCGCCAAACTCGATAAGCTCGAAGTGAAATGGCCTGACGGCACGCTCGAAGTTGTGAACGTCCCCGGCCTTGATCGCGTCGTCACGATCACCGAGGGCAAAGGCGCGAAGTGACCGGGCGGTTAAGTCGAAACTACCTCCAAGCCATCAACGAACATACGGACTCTATGAAATTCGTCTTCACTCTCGCCGCGCAGTCTGACGCCGACGAACTCGTCGAGTTGATGCGGGAGTTTTACGCCTTCGACCACATCGCTTTCGACGAAGGGGCGGCGCGCGGCGCGTTGCGGCAAATTTTGGGCGACGGCAGGTTCGGGGTCGTCCACTTGATCCGCGCGGGCGCGGAGACGGCGGGCTATCTCGTCTTGACGTTCGGCTTCAGCCTTGAGTTTCACGGCCGCGACGCCTTCGTTGACGAACTCTACCTGCGCGAGAATTTTCGCGGGCGAGGCATCGGCAAAGCGTGTATCGAGTTTGCGGCCGAAGTCTGTCGCGCGGAAGGCATCACCGCGCTGCATCTCGAAGCCGAGCGCGCGAACATGCGGGCGCAAGCCCTGTACCGGCGAGAGGGCTTCCGCGATCATGATCGCTACTTGATGACGAAGTGGCTGTGAGGAAGTTGACGAAGCAGGAACGTCGAACGGGAGAAGGATTGATACATTGAGCCGTTGATTGACCCATTGATTCATCTCTTAATTGAACCGTTGAATCAACGAATCAATCGTTCCAGTTCAACGTTCAACCTGTCTTCGTCAGGCGGCCGCGATGGAGGCGAACTTGCGCGCGAGGACGAGGCTGATCGCGCCCATGAGCGTGGGGTGATCTCCGAGGATGGAGGGCATGATGAGCGCGGAGGGCAGACCGCGCCGGACGCTGCGTTGAATCGTCTGGCCGAGCGCGTCGCCGACGAGCGGCCACGCACGCGCGATAGGGCCGCCGACGACGACCGCCTCCGGGCTGAGTCCGACGATCAAGTTGGAGATGCCGATGCCGAGGTAGTGCGCCGTCTCTGTGAGCGCGTTGATGGCGCGCGTCTCACCTGAGAGCGCGCGGTCAACCAGTTGCGCGAAATTAATTGTGCGACCGCCGCCATCGCCGCCGCTCTCGTCGCCGCTTCCCTGTAGGTAACGCGCCACGGCCGCGCGCCCCGAAGCGTACGCCTCCCAGCAATCGTGATTGCCGCAGGAGCAGGCCACGGGGCCGCGCTCGCCCACGATCATGTGGCCGAACTCGCCCGCGCCGCCGCGCTCGCCCCGGTAGATTTGCCCGTCCACGACGATCCCCGTGCCGATGCCTTCGGCCACAAGCACCATGATGAAGTCGCGCGCCTCGCGCAGTTCCTGTCGCCCGAACCAGAGCGCGGCGAGTGCGGCGGCATTCGCGTCGTTGTCGATGATCACGTCCAGCCCGGTCGCGTCCGAGATTTCGGCGGCCACAGGCCAATCGCGCCATTCAAACCACGGAATGTAGATCGCACGCCCGCTGTCCGGGTCAACCAATCCGGGCAGACTCACGCCGACGCCTTCGATCTTTCGCTCGCCCGCCTTCGCCGCAAACTTACGCACGCTCTCGATGACGCGCGCATAGAGGCGTTCGGGCTGCTCGATGTGCGGGAAGGCTTCGCGTTCGAGGACGCGCCCCGCCAGATCGCTCGTCGCAATCGTGGTGCAGGTGGGCGTGATGTCCACGCCAATCGCCATCGCGCCCGCCGCGCGCAGCCGCAGCAGCGTCGGCCTGCGGCCGCCCGTGGATTCGCCCTCGCCGATCTCTTCGATGAGGCCGCCCGTCTTCAACTCTTCGACGATGGTTGAAACGGTCGAACGCTGCAACGCCGTCTCGCGCGCGATCTCGGCGCGCGAGATCGGTTCGCGGTCGCGCACGTAGTTGAGCACGATCTGCCGGTTGATGCCGCGAATCGTGCTGGAACGCGCGACCTGCACTTTTTTCAGATCAATGCGACGCATTAAATTAACTCTCGACTGAACCTTTCCGTGAGCGGGCGTTGCAAGGCTGCGGGCAGCGCGTCCGGCGGCGTTTGCGCGCCGCCGACGACGACGCCGCAAGCGAACTTCTCTTGTAGTGGTTTGCCGCGCACTCGTCAACTCATTTCCGTTTTCGTCGCCGCGTCGTTTCAATTGAGCATGCGCTCTGTTGGAACAAAGCGAAGGCGTCGGGCGTGTCAGTCTCGACGGAAATTCTTATCAACGCTTTCACGCGACGCGGAGTAGTGTGAGATGGGTAGCGAACCGCCGAAGAGTTTAGAGATGGCAACCGGGACAGCACACTTCGCGGCGATGATGCCGGGCGACTTTCAGCAACCGCTCGCCGGGCGCGAGGCCGAAGCGCGCGAACATTTCGCACTGCTCGTCGCACGCGCACGCGGCGGCGACGCGACGGCCTTCGAGCAGATCATGTTGGAGACGGAGCGCAGGGTGGTCGCCGTCGCGTGGCGCATGCTCGGCAACCGCGAGGATGCGCGCGACGCCGCACAGGAAGTTTTCCTGCGCGTCTACAAATATCTCGACCGCTACCGTCCCGAACAGGATTTCAACGGCTGGCTCTATCGCATCACGATCAACGTCTGCCGCGACGCCGCACGCAAACGCGGCTCAAGGCCGGACGGCGCGGAGTTTGCCCCGCGCTCCGGCCGGGACGAACGCGCCGCGCCGGATGTCGCTTCGGGCGACATGAACGCCGAAGAGTCGGCCATTCGCGCGCAGCAACGCGCCCTGCTCTTGAGCGCGCTGCAAACGCTGCCGGAGAAAGAGCGCGCCGCCATCGTCTTACGCGATCTCGAAGGCTTGACCACGGAGGAAGTGGCGCGCGTGCTGCGTTCGCGCCCCGTCACCGTGCGCTCGCAGATCAGTTCGGCGCGCGCCAAGCTGAAAGCTCACTGCGAACGTTTGCTGCGCCGCACAGGAGGGCGTCGAGTTTAAGACTATGAAATGCACACGCGTCGAAAAGTTTCTGCCGCTCTACGCGGCGGGCGATCTCACAGGCCGACGCCGCGAACGCGCCGTCGAACAGCATCTCGCGTCGTGCGCGCCGTGTCGCCGCGCCGCCGCCGAATATCAAACGAGCCGCGAACTGTTTCGCGCTGCCGCGCTGTCGCCCGATTTCGACGGCGCGTTTTATGAGGAACTCAGAAGCTCCGTGCTCGCACGCATCAAGCGCGACCGCACGCTCGCGCCGCCCTCCGGGTTCTCCAAACTCTTCGCCGCGCGCTTCGCCTACGCCGCGTCGCTGGCCTTGCTCGTCGTCCTCGCCGCGCTCGCGCTTCACAGCTACACGCGTCGCACGCCGGAAGACGGCGCGCGGCAAAAGATGATCGCCGACGCGCATCGTGAACGACCGGCAACTGCGGCGGCCATAGAGACTCCGGCCGAGACGCGAACGCAAAGCGACGTGCGGCCAACTGCGCGCCCGTTTGCAGAGTCGGCGCGCGGGACGACGAACAGGAGCGAGCGGCGTGCGTCGAAGTCGTCTCTTTCAAAGCCGAGCGGGAATATCGAGAGCGCACGTAACGGCTCGCTGCCAAGTTTGAACGCGACGACCCGCACGCCTTTGACCGCGCGGCGAAACCCGCTTGCGCCGACGGTCGCGGCCGTAGTGGCGACGACGCGGAAGAACGCCGGAGAGATGGCCGCTACGCGCGGCGGCGGCGGCGTTGACGGCGCGACGGCCGCGCAACGCGAAGTTTCGCGCATCGAAATTCAAACGTCCGATCCCAACATACGCATCATCTGGCTGTCGCCCCAGACCGAAGACACGGCGCGGCCGTTGAAGTAATCGAGTTCAAACGTCAGCCCCGAAGTGAACAGGAGAGATATTATGTTTTCATTCAAACTCAGAATCGTTTTGGCATTCGCGCTCGCGCTTGTTTGCGTGCAGACGGCCGCCGCGCAACAGACGGACAATCAACAACCCGCCGCGCCGCAGGACACCTACGTCACACACACCAATTTCAAGAGCCGCGTCTTCGAGTTGAAAAATCGCGACCCCGAAACGCTGTTCTCGGTCGTCAAGCTGTTGACGAGCGGGCACAAGGGCGCGGAGGTGTCGTTCAATCGCAACTTCAGAACGCTCACCGTGCGCGACTTTCCCGAAAACCTCGCCTCCATCGAAGAGGCTCTGAAGCGTCTCGACACGCCCGAGACGCCGCGCCCCGAAATCGAGTTGCGCATGCACGTGCTCATCGCCTCGAACACGGCGAGCGGCGCGAATCAATACCCGCCTGATCTGCGCGATGCCGTCGCACAGTTGCAGACGACACTTAATTTCAAGAGCTATCACTTGCTGACTTCGATCATCCAGCGCGCCAAGGATCGCCCCGGCTACACGCAGGAGATCATTCGGGGCGAAGGCGTGGCGCAACTGAGTTTGCCGGGCGACAACGCGCCGCAGGATTTCAACTATGCCTTTCAAGCCAACTCGCTGACGTTGAGCACCAGCGCGGCGGGCGTGACGACCGTGCAGTTGGGCAACTTTACTTTCGTCCTGACCGGCAAGGAGCGCGACAGGGCTTCCATCCGCAGCGACGTGGGCGTGCGCGACGGCGAGAAGGTCGTCGTCGGCACGGCCGGGCTGCGCGACAAAGCCTTGATTCTCGTACTCGCGGCGAAACTGATTAAGTAGGAATGGCGATGGGGTCAGGGGCAAAGAGAAAGGGTAGGAAGCATCGCCTTGCTTCCTACCCTTTCTCTTTATCCGTAGGTTCTTTCAACTATTGCAGAATCGGGTGTGCGCCGCCGCGCGTGTGGTCGGCCGTCTCCTGAAAGCGGCGACGGTCGTTGTGATAGAGGATGAGATGCTCGCCTTCGTAGCGGACGACGTTTGCCATGCGCCCGAAGTCCCGGTCGTGTTCGGCAATGACAATCGCGGCGGGGCTATAAGACGGAACCATCCCGGCCGCATAGATCGTGCCGCCACGGTCGTAGACGCTGCCCGCGTAGTTGCCCGCGCCGAAGGCCATGTCGGGCGAGTAAGCCCCGGTGCTGTCGCGCGTGCGGTCGGCGCGTGCGATGAAGACGACGTAATCGGCGTGGTTCAGACCCGCGCGATAACCGGCGCGACGCGCGGCGGCAAAGAGATCGGTCAAGCCGTCGTCAATCGCACGCAGGGCTTCGGCGCGCGGGCGGTTGACGGCGGCGACACGCGCGCCGCGCGGCGTCTCCGTAAAATAGTTGAAACGATCTCCCGTGTACGACTCGGCGCGGGCGATAGTGCCCCGGTCAACGCTCACCTGCTGGACGCTTCTTCGCTGTGACCTCATACGTTGCGCGCTTGCGCCCGGCAAGAGATTTCCGCCCAACAGTACGGCGCAGGCGATGGCCGCGACGACCGCGGCGGCAGCGACGCTCAACATGGACGGCCTCGTCCGTGTGTTGTTCTTCATCTTCTAACTCCCTTATGAACTCTTAAAAACCTTGATGCCCGCCCAAGAATGCTGGCTTCGAGTGGCCGGCGTTTTTGAGGGGGCATCAGTTTTGTCGAAACAGTTCGAGTAATCGGCGTGCGGCGCGTTCTCGTCTGAGCTTTCGGGCGACGCGTGCACGCTCCGGGCGAAAGGCGCGACGCGGGCTGAGCCTTACGGCTTTTCCCTTTTGTCTTCCCTCGGCCTTTCGCGTTGCTCCCGCCGTGGTTCTTCCCTGCGCGGCTCCTTGTCTTTCTTGTCGAAGACCTTCGGGTCTTTCGGCGGAGGCTCGCGCTGATCCCTCTGCGGCTGCACCGCCAGCGCACTGGCGGAGAGCGCCGAGAAGATCAAGGCGGACGCTAATATTTTCTTTAAATCTTTCATCATCACTACTCTTCCGGCCTCCTCATGTTTCTGCTTTTTTCAGAGACGCGCATGGGAGGGAGAGGAGAGACGCGCATTCGTCCCGCCTCTTTACTGAGCAATACGGATGCCACAACCGCCGCCGCGTCATCCTATTGCTTTTACAGTCCATAGTTTACCGCGTTACCGCCAAGCGCGCACGCTTTCCGGCGCAACTCATACGGTATCGTGTAGGAAATAGTGAGCCGTGAGCGGTAAGCAGTGAGCAGTAAAAACAAATGCCGGCGTTTTCCGTCTTTAACTGCTTACCGCTTACCGCTTACTGCTCACTACTACTTTCATCTTCTCACCAGCACGCGCGCGCTGCCGACGTTGCCGCTGGCGTCGAAGCCGCGCAGGGAGATGGTGTGCTCGCCCGCGCCCGCGAGCGGCAAATCGAGCGCGAAGGTTTCGCGCGGGCTGTCGGCGATGCCGTCTTCGGGGAAGACCGCGCGCCACGCCCCGCCGTCAACGCTCACGTCCGCGCGCCGCACGCGCCCGCGCGCGTCCTCCACGACGAAACTGACGCGCGCACGCTCGCCGCTCGAAACCGGCTCGCCCGTCGCGCGCACCGTCGGCGCGGTGTTGTCAACTTCGACGGGTTCGCTCGTGCGCTCGCCCGAAAGGGCCGCGCCCAGAGGATTTTCCGGCGCGTCGGTCGCCACCACTTTGAAGATATAGCGGCCGTCACCGAGCGCCGCGCCGTCAACGGTGTAAAAGTTGTCGCGCAGCTTATCCTTCAGCAGGTGAAACTCGCGCTCGCTCTGCGCGCGATAGTAGACGGCGTATTCGAGCGTGTCGTCGTTGCGATCCTCGGCCTGCCACTGCAACGCGACCGCGCCCCGCTGGAACGCGCGCCGCGCGGGCACTTGCGGCACGGGCGCGATGAGCGACGGGTCGAAACCGGAGGCTTCGAGATTCGGGTCGGTCTGAATCTGAATCGCGGGCAGCAGAGCAACGCCCGTCGGCGGCGTCGTGATCGAGAGAATTTCCGGCGCGACGTTGCGCGGCAGGTAAGCGAGACTCACATCTTCGAGGCGCGACTCGCCGCCCGTCGCGATGCTGCCGCTCGCCGGGGCGCGCAGCACCGCGCGCCACTGGATAAAACGCGCGCGCGGGCTGGTGACGGCCGCGCCCGCCGGGTCGCGGTAAGGCGCACTCCATTCGCTCCAAGTCATATCGGGTCGCTCGGTGTTGCCCGTGCGCGTCTGCAACTCGACCGCGCCCGCCCCGCGCCACCAGATGCGCCCCCACGCGGCGACCACCTTCGCGTCGCGCACCGGCGATTCATAAGTGCCTTCGACGACCGGCTCGGCCGCGAAGCGAAACAGCTTTCCCTGATTGCTCGACGCGGCGAACGTCTCGCGCCCGCGCACGACGAACGAAGAGATTTGATCTTCCGCCGACTGGATCAAGAGCGTATCGCGCCCGTCGTCCGTGACGGAGTAGATGCGCCCCTTGTCGCTCGTGCCGATGAGCACGCCGCCCTGCGGCGCGCTCGCGACCGCAAACGCCGTTACCGAACTCGAACTCCACAACACGTCCGTCCCGCCGTCGGGCAAAATGCGAAAGACCGCGCTGCGCGCGTTCGCCAGTTCGTTCCGGCTGCGCGCAGGGGCTTGCGGCGCGGGCGTGAACGGCGAAGGCTGCCCGCCCCCGACATCTTCAACCACCACGGACGAGGTGACGACCGTGCCGCTCACCGTGCCGCCGGTTGAAGACGTGCCGGTCACGTTGGGCGTGCCCCCGCGCGAGGCCGCGTCGCTCACGGCGAGCGCGTAGATCGAATTGTCGGCTGCCACGGAGAGCGCGTGCATCTCCCTCAAGGGCGAATCGAACAACGCGAACGCCTTCCCTTCCGGCGAGACGCGCAAGACCAGCCCACCCGGATCAGTGCCCGCGATGAGTTGCCCCGCCTTGTCCACGACGAGCGAGATCACGTGCGTCTCGTTCACGTCAATCAACAGAGAGTCGTCCGGCTTCGCCCCGGCCGCGCGCACGCGGTAGAGCTTGCCCGTGTCGCCCGTGCCGACGGCGAGCGCGCCGTCCGAGAGCACGGCGAGCGACCAGATATACTTGTCGGGCGGGTCGAAATATTCGGCTGCGCGCCCGTCCGCCCCGATGCGATAGACTTTCCCGTCCGGCGACGTGCCCGCGTACAACGCGCCGTCGCGCCCGACGACGAGCGCGGTCACGTCCAACTCCGCCGCATCGTACAGGAGCGCGCCCCGCCCGTCGGGCGCGACGCGAAAGATGCGCCCGTCGTGCCCCGTGCCGAGATAGACGTTGCCGCGCTCGTCGGCCGCAGACGACCAGATGTAAGCCTGCTCTGTGTCGAACAGTTGCGCGAAGCGCGGCGCGAGCATCAGCGCGCCCGTGTCCGTGACGGAGACGCCGCGCGCCTCGCCCTTCAAAAGTTCCTCACGCGAATTCGTCTCCCAGACGACGGGGCCGCCCGCCCGCGCCGGAGGTGCGACGCAGACGAGTAAAAGTAAAAGTGAAAAAATTGAAACCGAGCGCGGGCGAAATGTGTTGTTGAGCATCAATGAAGTTTCTATGGTGTTGGATTAATTGCCTCTGGTTCTGATGATAACTCGAAAAGAAGCGTTGCAGGTACACGGCCGGACACGGGCGAAAGCATTCTCGATCTCAAATTTGAAATGTGAAATGCTATTTGAAATTTGTAATGCTCTCTGAGATTTGAGATTTGAAATCATCGATGTGCGTTGTTCAAGTCTTAAACTCCGTGCCCTGTGTGCTCTCTGCACGTGCGGTGGCGAACGCCTTACCCGTCGCTCAACTCGAAACCGCGCTAGTTGCCGACGTAGCGCGCGTACAACGAGCGCGCCGCGGCCATGTCGTCCGTGCCGCGAATGATGGCGCGCGCGTCCTGAAAGACGGTCAACTCGAACTCGCCCGCGCGCAGCCGCAAGAGGTATTCGTTCACCTGTACCTCGCCCGCGCCGCGCAGACGCTCGGCCAGCGCGCGCAGGTCAACGCGTGTCGCGCCGCGCGGCGAGATTTGCACGGCGTCGCGCCCGCAGAGCACGGAGGCTAGTTCGACTGCTTCGGCTTCGAGCGTCTCGTAACGCGCGTGCGCGCACGTCGGGCAATCCGGTGACGGTTGGCCGAGCTTGATGCGTCGCCACTCGTTCTGCCACACGTCGAACTGCATGAGCGCGCCGTGCAGCGCGTCTGTGTGTCCCGTGAGCAACTTCAACGCCTCGCTCACCTGCACGGCGGCGACGACCGAGATGATCGGCATGATGACGCCCGCCGTGTCGCACGTCTCCGCGCTCGCCGCCGGAGGCGTCTCCTCAAAGACGCAGCGCAGGCAGGGCGAACGGTGCGGCCGCACCGTCATCGTCACGCCGTACGAGCCGACGGCCGCGCCGTATATCCAGTTGACTTCGTGCTTGACGCACGCGTCGTTGACGAGATAGCGCGTGGCGAAATTGTCCGTGCCGTCGAGCACGAGATCGCAACCCGCGACGAGGCTTTCGATGTTTCCGTGATGCACGTCCGCGACGCGCGGCTCGGCCTCCACGTCGGAATTGATCTCGCCGATGCGCCGCGCCGCCGCCACCGCCTTCGGCACGCGCATCGAAGCGTCGCGTTCGGTGAACATCGTCTGTCGCTGCAAATTCGACTCTTCGACGAAATCACGATCCACGATCCGCAGATGCCCCACCCCGGCGCGCGCCAGCCCTTCGGCCTGCGACGACCCCAACGCCCCGCACCCCACGATAAGGACGCGCGCCGCCCCGAGACGCGCCTGCCCTTCACGCCCGATGCCCGCGAATAAAATCTGCCTGCTGTATCGTTCCATAAAAATAGAGGTTAGAGGTCAGAGGTTAGAGGCCAGTGAAGACAGTTTTGTTTTAACTAACCTCTGACCTCTGATCTCTAACCTCTGCTTTCAAACACCGACCGCTGCTTTTCCGCCGCAGTGGTCATCGCTTCGAGCGGCGCGTCCTGTCCCGTCCATAATTTGAACTGCGCGGCGGCCTGCGCGACGAGCATCGGGAGGCCGCCGAGAATTATTTCGCACCCGGCAGCACGCGCCTCGCGCATGAAGCGCGTCTCGCGTGGATTGTAAACGAGATCGTAGGCGGCGCGCGCGCCGCGAAGTTGGAAGGCTTCGGCGGGCGTCTCCGTCTCGCGCTCGCCGCGTGTGCCGAGCGGCGTCGTGTTGACGACGAGATCGAAGTTGTCGAAGCGCGCGCCGTCGAGCGCGTGACACGGGGCGTCGAAAGTTTCGGCCGTGGCGCGTGCGCGTTCCGTGTCGCGTGCGAAGACGATTGAGCGTGCGCCCGCCTCGCGCAGACTCCACAACACCGCGCGCGCCGCACCGCCCGCGCCGACGACCGCCACGCGCGCTTCTCTCAAGTTCAACCATCCGGCGAGCGGCGCGAGCGCGGCGCGTGCGTCCGTGTTGTAGCCGCAAAGCGCGTCGCCTTCGACGACGATTGTGTTGACCGCGCCGATCTCGCGCGCGGCCGGTTCGATTGAATCAAGCTCCGGCATGCACGCGCTCTTGTGCGGCGCGGTGACGCTCAGGCCGCGCAAGTTCCAGACGAGTTCGCGCGTGCGCGGGTGCGCCATGCGCCGCAGGAAGGCGCGCGCATCGCCCGTCTCGAAAGGGATATAGACGGCGTCGAGGGCGCGCGCGGCGAAGGCGGCGTTGTGGATATGCGGCGAGACGGAGTGCGAGACGGGCGAACCGACGAGTCCCATGATCTGCGTCCCTTCGTTGATGCTGTGGACGCGGTAGAGCGCGCGCAACTCGCGCGCGCTCGTCTGGCCGGGCGCGGTTGACTGCTCGCGCGTGAGCGCGCCGTAGGTGACGAACGCGCCGCGCGCGGGCGCAAGTATGCGCGTCAGGAGTCCGGCCTCGCCCATCGCGACGACGATTGCCTCGCGCCCCGCAGGAAGCCGCGCGGGTTCGAGCAGGCCGAGCACGGGAAGGCAATCGGTGATGTCGCGCGCCCGCACGGCGATCTTCAAGATACGCGCGGGCGTTTCGATCATGCGCGCGAAGATAATTTCGAGGTCGCTTGGCAGCCCGTCGAAGTCGTGATGCGAGCAGATGACTTTGTTCCAGTCGATCAACTTCGCGGCGCGGCGTGTTTCTTCCGCTGCGATAAACTCGCAGAGTTCGAGTTCGAGATCGGCGTAGTCGGCGCGCTCTCGTCCGGGGGAAAAATTCTCAGCCCAGAAACGGACGCGACGCGCCACGTCCGTCGTTTGATGGCCGCCCTGTTCGGAAGTGCGGAAGGTGAGAATGAAGGGGCGCGTGCGTTCGTGAAAGAGCGCGGGGAGTTCCGCCTGCGTTGCACGCTCAAGCTGCGCGTCGTCTTCCAGACAATCGAGACGCAATTCGATCACGTCGCCGTCCGCAGCGGCGCGCGCGATTGCGCCGCGCAACTCATCTGCGCGCCGCACGCAGATGGGAACGCAGAGGCGGGCGTGGCGTGTGACGGTCATCGAGACGTTTCGGACGGTGCGGCTGCGCCGGTCTTATCGTGCGCCCGTGCGCGAAAGCCTGTCGCGCCTTCGCGCGTGTGGTCGTGCGCGATCACCTATTGATCTTTTTCGAGAAGCTTCGTCGTGTTCTCGGTCACGCTGGACGGCCTGTAGATGTCTGCGCCCACGCGCTGCGGAGGGAGTTCGGCGGCGCGCGGCGCGTGTGAAATGGAGGGCGGCACATAGGCGTTGCCCGGCGCGATGGGACTCGGTTCGCGGCGTTGGTAGAGCCGCACAAACTCCGCGACGCCGCTGCCGAGCGACCCGGCCGCCGGGATGAACATCCAGAACCACCAGAGTTGACCCGCGATCTGGTACACGTCTTTCACCGAGAGCGCGACGAGCACGAAGGCGATGCCGACGAAAGTTTTGACGATGGCATAAGTCAGGTTCGGCGGCTCGTCTCTCTTGTGCCTGTCTCTCCTGTGTCTGTCCGGACTCGCCGGTTGGACTTCGGCGACGGGCGCGTGCCCGGCGAGAGCTTGCGGCACGAGGCTCACGTTCGCGCCGCACCCGCGACAAAAACTCGCGTCCTCCGCGTTCTGTGTTCCGCATTTCGGACAATACATTTTTCGGCGTCTCCTTAAAACTGGCCGCGTCGCACGGTTGTGGCGACGGCTTCGGCGCGGTCAAGCACCGGTCAGGTCGTTCGCGAGCGCGCGTCGAGGTGTCTGGTCGTGCTATCGGTTACGCTGGCGGGCGCGCGGACGATCTCCGTGGTGTCGGGCGACGAAATTTCTTTGACGACGGGCGCGGGCGCAAACGGCGCGGCGCGAACGTTGTTGCCTTCGTAGGATGTGGCCGTCAGACGCGCCTGCTCCTGTTGCGCGCGAATGAGTTTGCCGATGCCTTCGCCTACGGAAGCGAGCGCGGGGATGATGAACCACACCGTCACCCAGAAAGCCCCGCGAAAGGCGAAAAGGCCGATGAGGAAGATGATGAATAAACCAAGCCCGCTGAAGATGTCTTTCAACCCGCCGTCGATGGTCGCCGGGGCGCGCTTCTTCTCTTTCCTGCGCGACGCCGCTTCGCCCGTTGCGGGTCTCTCCAACGCGTCGTGCAGAGTTCCCTGCAAGGCTTGCGGCACAAGGCGTATGTCCGCGCCGCACGCGCGGCAAAACTTCGCGTCGTCTAAATTTTGCGCCGCACATCGCGGACAGTACATATGCATCCTCCGGGGAAAGCGGATCAGTTGAAAGGATAAGTATTGAGCGGCGTCCGTCGTCTCAATCGTCCGGCCAATGTCCTGTTGCCCTGTTCCTTTTCCCTTACCATTTCACCTGTTTTCAAACGGCTCGTCGCCGTCTCGCCCCTCTTCATACGTCGCGGGGCGCGCAAGTGTTCGTTGTCTGACCGCTTCGTAGAGCACGACGGCGGCGGCGACCGAGACGTTGAGCGACGGGATACGACCGCGCAGGGGGATACCGACGAGCGCGTCACAGCGTTCGCGCACGAGGCGACGAAGACCCGCGCCCTCGCCGCCGAACAGCAGCGCGCACGGCTGCGTCCAGTCCCAATCCGTGTAAGCGATGTTGGCTTCCGCGTCCGTGCCGACAGTCCAGATGCCGCGCTCTTTGAACTCTTCGACGAGCCGCGCGATGTTCGTCGCGCGCGCGACGGGCAAATATTCGAGCGCGCCCGCGGCGGCCTTCGCCACCGTCTCCGTCAGACCTGCCGCGCGGCGTTCGGGCACGAACAGGCCATGCACGCCCGCGCACTCCGCCGTGCGAATGATCGCTCCGAGGTTGCGCGGGTCTTCCACGCCGTCGAGCACGACGGCGAGCGGCGGGTCACTCGTGCCGACGCGCGCCGCAAGCGCGTCTGTCAACTCGCCCGCGTCCGCGTAAGCGACGGCCGCGACGTGCGCGACGACGCCCTGATGATTCGCGCCCGCCGAAGCGATCCGCTGCAACTCCGCGCGCGGCGCGCGCCTGATGGTGACGCGAAACTCGCGCGCCAGTTCAAACAACTCATGCAGCCGCGCCTCGTGGATGCCCTCTGCAATCGTGATGCGCTCGATGTGCCGGTTGCCCGCGCGCAACGCTTCGAGCACGGGCAGCACGCCATAGAGATGCGATTCGTCGGGCGGCCTCTCTTCGCGTCCCTCGAAAGCGCGTCGCGCCCCGCTTTGCTTCGCCTCGCTTTGCTTTGACGCGACCGCGCGCGCGTCACGCCCGCCGCCCGCCGCCTCGCCGCCTCGCCGTGTTTCGGCGTCGTGCGTTTCATCGCGCCGCACCTCGTCGCGCCGCACATCGTCGCCACGCGCGCCTTCGCGCCGCGTGCCTTCGCGGCGCGTCCCTTCGCGGCGCGCGCCGTCTTTGCGCGTTGCGTCGTGATGCGAGTCGTGCCGCTCGCGCCCTTCGCCCGCGTGCGGCGCGGCGGCTTTCGGTTTGTGTCTGCGAAAATTTTTCATGTGGGCGTCGAGAGTTCGCGCAGGCGGAAGTATTGCAGCAGACGCCCGTAGCGCGTGAACTGCGTCTCGTTCGTCATGCTCGTGACGGCTTCGGCGTTGTAGCGGCCGGGGGCGATGCGCTTGAGACTGCCCGCCTCGGTCTGCTCCGCGAGCGGCCAAGCGAATTTCAGATAGTGGCGCGCGCTCCGGTAAGAATCATCATAGACGGCGCGCGGCGCGCGTTGGCCGAGCGTCTCGACGAGACGTTTGAAATTCTCCGCCGCCGTCAAGCCCTTCGCCGCGCCGAGACAGGTGTAGTCGAAGTTCTCCGCCATGATGCGCCAGTTGACGATGGAATCCGCGAAGTAGAGATCGAGCGCGCTCTCGTCTTCGTGAAATTCGCGCGTCTCGACCACATCGCTCTCCGCGCCGCGACGACGACCGCCGCCGCGCCGTTCCTCCACCTCGATCCGCTTGCGCGCGATGCGCCCCGCGACGAGCAGCGTCACGCTCTCCCATGCGACGCGTGCGCTCTCGCCCTCGGCGCTCGTCCAACCCGCGAGTGCGTCCGTGCCGATCTCAAGTTTGCGGATGCGCTTCGGCGGGTCGGTCTCGACGCCGAGAGCTTCGTCCGCCACGACCTCGACCCGCCAGCCGAGCGCGCGAAGTTTTCTCTCCACGAGCGCGGCCTCGTCGCGCGTCGCGGCGCGCGCGAGCGGCAAGTGCGTGCGCGCGTCCCATATCTCGCGCAACTGCCCCGCCTCCAGATGCAACAGCGCGGCCGCCTCCGTCAAATTGTCAACGCTCAACTCGCACGGCTCGTCCTCAGTCCACGGCAACACCACGTTGAACCCCTGCTCCCACGCCTCCAACGGCCTGAGCGTGGGGCGACGCAGATCGACACCTGCGGCTGGCGCGGGCAACGCCGCGCCGCAATAGAGACAATTCATGCGCGTCGGCGGATTGCCGCGCAGGCACGCGTCGCACGCGACCATCTCGGCGGGCGCAAACGCGCGCGGCGCAAACGTCATGCCCGCGTCTTCCCCGATCAACGGCAGTTCGTCGTCTTCATTGGACAAGAATTTCTATTCTCCGTCTCTTGATTATACGTCGCACCTCTGGCTTTGCAATCGCCCCCTCGGATTTGCGCTCAAGGCGCGACGCGCACGACGCAAATCGTTCGGCGCGCCCGACACGATGCAGTATAATCGCGGCGCGTCTCTATTCATCAGCCAATTCGAGCGTCAAACTTTTATGCCACGAGTCCGCAACGTGAAATCCGACGCGCCTTGCGCCGCTCTGCGCCTCGCATCCGGCGCAGCTTTGCGCCTCGCGCTTTGCGCCTCGCTCGTCATCGCGGCGGGCGCGTGCGCCGGTTCGCGCGACCCAGACCCGACGCGCCCGCGCGCGAACGAACCTCCCTACCCGATCCTGCTTGCGAGCAACGCCGAACGACGCGACCAAGCACTGGCCGGGTGGGCTTCGCTGGCGCGCGACAATAACGTCCGCAACGAACCGCCGCCGGAGTTGCAACCCGTGACGGCGACGATCAGCGCGCTGCCCGCGACGGAAACACCTCTGCGCCTGCCGCTCGTCGAGATCAGGAACGAGGACGGGCAGGTGCGCGCCAACTCGGAAGAGGAGTCGCGGCGCGAATCGCTGCGCCGCTTCATCACGAGCGCGGGCGCGCTGCTCGGCGTCGCGCCGCAAAACCTCTCGCTCGTCGCGCGCACGGACGAGGCGAACGGCACGCGCCGCGCGCGTTATCAACAACAGCCGTTTCCCTACCCGCTGCGCGCGGGCTTCGGCGTGCTCGACATCGCCTTCACGGACGACCGCCGCGTGCTGTCGCTTTCCAGCACGGCCATCCCCGACACGGAACGCCTCGCCCGCGCGCTCGCGCTCGTGCGCTCGCAGCAGTTGACGGCCGATCAGGCCGTCGAGCGCGTGCGCGGCCGCTCCTTCACGTCGCCCGGCGCGGCTGCGCCGCAGACTTACACCGTCGCGCCCGGCGACACGGTCACGCCGCGCGAACTCGTCGTCTATCCCGTCCGCCTCCCGAACGACGCGGGCGCGCTCGAACTGCGCGTCGCGTGGGAGTTGGCCGTCGGCACGGGCGCGACGCCTTATCTCGTCTACCTCGATGCGATCAGGGGGGAGATCATCGCGGCGCAAACTGAAGCGCCGCCATCCGTAGATAAACAGTCCGGACATCAGTTGCCGACACAGTAGTTGTTGCCGCCGCGCTGTTCGGGGCGAGTGGTCGCGTTTTCGCTTGACCGGACACGCCTCGCGGCGGCATTCTAGGGGTCAATGAAGTTAATCCGCACCATGAATTTTCAGCGTTCAAAAAATTTAACAACGGAGCGTGTTTTTGCATGCAGCATTTCGATCCGACCAATAATATTTCTTGGCAGTTAGGCTATCGGGGGAGAGTCGCGGTTTTCATCGACGGAAACAACCTATTTCACGCAGCGCGGTTTCACAACATAGACATCGATTACAACAAACTCCTGCGCGTGCTCTTAGGCGACGGCCGGCTTCTCCGGGCTTTCTTCTACACCGGCGTTGACGTGGGCGCGGAACGCCAGCAGGGTTTCCTGCTCTGGATGCGCCGCAACGGTTTTCGCGTCATCCACAAAGAACTCAAGACCTTTTACGACGGCACGCGCAAGGCCAACCTCGACGTAGAGATCGCCGTCGATATGCTTTCGCTCGCCGGTCGTTACGACACGGCCGTGCTCGTCTCCGGCGACGAGGATTTCGTCTACGCCGTCAACGCGGTCGCCTACAAAGGCTGCCGGGTCGAGGTTGCGGGCTTCCGCTCGAACAGCGCGCCGAAGTTGATCGACGTGGCCGACTACTTCATAGACCTCGGCGAGATCGCCGACAAGGTGCGTAAAGAACACTCGCACGGGCCGCGTTACTACGAGCAACACCCGCACGAGGATTCGCACACCCACTCGTTTCTGCCCGCCCCGGAAGACGTGCCGTTGCCCGGCGGCGAGTCGCACGAGCAACTCGCCCAGACGACGACCACCGTTTCGGCCGCCATCGCCGAAATCGACATCACCGAAGACACCGAACATTTCAACTCACACTCTGAGTTCATCCGTATCACGGACGACCACTAAAGCAGAGGTCAGAGGCTAGAGGTTAGAGATCAGTTAAAACTGTCTTCACTAACCTCTAGCCTCTGACCTCTCACCTCTGACTTCTGGCCTCTGCTCTTATGAAACTTTTCACTCTCTCGGAAGCCAATGCGATGTTGCCGACGGTGCGGCGCATCGCGGCGGCCATCTCGCGTGCACACCGCGAGATCGTGACCTTGCAGGACGCAGCGCGCGTGGCGGCCGAGAAGGCGACGCTCGGCGGGGGCTTCATGGCGGACGGGGCGCGGTATGTGACGGACTTGATCAGTCTCGCCGAACACACGAGCGAGTTGGAGGCTCTCGGCGTGCAACTCAAGGATTACGAGCGGGGGCTGCTCGACTTCCCCTCCATGCGCGAAGGGCGCGTCGTCCTGCTCTGCTGGCAACTCGGCGAAGGCGACCGCATCGAGTGGTGGCACGACCTCGAAACCGGCTTCGCCGGTCGCCAGCCGATCTAACCCGGTCGCAAGTTATCAAGCGCAAGGCTCGACTGCATGAAATTCATCGTCGCCGCCGCGACGGGCGCAAGCAGTAAGTTGTGCGCGACTTTCTCTTTCACTTTCTCGCCCGACGTTCCCCTATCTTGTGGCATCCCGCCTCCCAACTACATTGATTTGTGTATTTTCTGATTGACGACTTAAAGTAATCTCTGATAGCATCCGCCGCGACTCCGCAAAGGGCTTGGGTTTACCGGCTTCGCCCGTCATCCCAAAGATTTAAATTTTAAGATTTCCACAGGGGAGGCTCTCAGTCTATGCAGTGTGTCGTGTGCGGCGCGTCTTACTCCGAATCCGGGGAGTATTGCCCGCAATGCACGGCGACAGACATTGCACCGGCCGACGCCGCTTCCACGCCTCTCGAAGAAAACTCTATGCCAACTTCGACCAGTCAGGAACGTAAATCGAAGCGTGCGCCGGGCGCGGCCACCGAAGCGAAAGGCGCGAACGCAGCGGCAAACGCTACTTCGACGTTGATCGAGTTTCCCGGCGTCCCGCCCAAGCCGCAGTGGCGCAAGGAACTGAGCGAACGCGTGCGCGAGATTCAACAGCGACGCGCGCTCGAAGCCGCGCACGAAGCGGAGACCTCCGCGCCGCACGGCAGCGGCCACGTCTCTTACAGCGCGATTGACGACCCGACTTCGGACGTGATTTCCGGCGCAACCGCCGAAGCTTCCGCGCCGCCGCTCGGACTCGTTCCCCCGCCGCCCGTCGCGCCCCAACCGAACCCGCTCGTCGTCGCCGCGCTCAAACGCATCGAGCGTGCGCGCCAATCGAATCCTCCCCCGCAGGCGACTCGCGCGTCGAGAGGCGGCGCGGCCACGGCGGCGGCCGTCGCCCACGTCGTCGAGGAGAAATATCAAGCCGCGCCCGAAACCGAACTCATCCACGGTCATGCCGTCTCGCCCGCCGTCGAGGCGCAGAGCGGACAGGCCGCAACGGTCGATGAAGTCGAGCATCCAATTGAGACCGCGCGCAGCGTGCCTCCGCCGCTCGTCATCGTCCCGCCCGTCGCGACGCCGACGAAAACCGCCGAAGCGAGCGAGACCACGCGGGAGGCCAGAGCGCGTCGCCACATTCCCGTCGTCGCAGACGAAGCTTCACTCTCCCGTATGGAGGAGGAGATGCACGCCGCGCTGCTCGCCAATCACGCGGAGACAGCGGAGAAGCACGCCCCGGTTGACGACCACGCGCCCATCTCGAAACGTCTCGCGGGCGGCATCATTGATTTGTTGGTCGTGGGCTTCGCCTCCACCCCGTTCGCGGCCATCATCGAACTCACGAGCGGCAACTGGGCGGACACGCGCGTCGCCGCTTCGATGGGCGGCATCGTCGTTGTGTTGATGTTTCTATACCTGATGGCGGCAACCGCGCTCGCCGGTCGCACGTGGGGCATGTCGCTCGTCTCGCTGCGCACGGTTGACGCACGAACCGGCATGTCGCCGACCACAGGCCAGTGCGTCCGCCGCGCCGCCGGTTACATGTTCTCGCTCGCCACGCTCGGACTCGGACTGCTCTACGCGCTCTTCGACGCCGAAGGCCGCGCCGCACACGATCATCTCTCAGGAACTATCGTTATCGCCGATTAACCCTCGCACCAAGACAACAAGGCCCTGCGTTGCTCGACTGAACGCAGGGCTTTGTTGTCTCTGCGTCAACTGGCAGGCGTCCCTAGCCAGTGGTCAGTTGTCCGCAGCCTGTGCTTAACTTGCCCGTCGTGCTCTTTAGCAGTTCCGGCGTGAACCGCAAACAATTGACGACGCGCAACTGACAACAAACTACTGGCAACGGACTACGGACAGCTTCACGATGAACGACCAACTGATCGCCGCCATCGTCGCCGAACTCGCGCCCGCGCTCGCAGGGCGCATGCTCGGCAAGGTGTGGCAACTGTCGCGCGTCGCGCTCGCGTTCGATTTCCGTCTGAGCGACGGTCGCTACCTGTTCATCTCGGTTGACCCTGCCGCGCCGCGCCTCTACGCCATCGCGCGCACGGTGCGCGAACTCGAAAAGCTGTCGCTCGCGCCGTCGAGTTTCGTCCAGACCATGCGCAAGCAACTCGGCGGGGCGCGGCTGCTCGGCGTAAAAAAGGACGAGGGCGAACGCGTCGTGCGTTTCTCTTTCGCCTCATACGACGCCGTCGGCGACACGCACGATTGGACGCTCATCGCGCAACTTACGGGACGCGCCGCCAACCTGCTCCTGCTCGACGCGGCGGGGCGCGTCGTTGACGCCCTGCGCACGCCGCGCGGCGAGGGTCAGGAGATCGCAGACATCTACCAACCACCTCCGCCGCCGCCCGTCAACATTAACGAAGGCACAACTCCGGCGCGGCGTGCGCCCTTCGAGCGGGGCGCGCACGATTCACTCTCCGACGCCGCCGACGCCTACTATCGCGCGCTCGAACAAACACGCGCTTTCGACGCGCGCGCCGCCGCGCACCGCACGCGCCTGCGCTCGCTCGTCGAGAAGCAAAAGAAACTCCGGCGCAATCTGGAAAAAGATTTGGACGCTCACGGCGACGCGGCCGAGCACAAACGCGTCGGCGATCTACTGCTCTCGAACATCGCTAACGCGGAGCGGCACGGCTCGCGCGTCCGCGTGACCGATTACTTCGCCGAGGACGCCCCGACAATCGAACTCGAAATCGACGAGCACGCCAGTTTGCAGGAAGAGGCCGCGCGCCGCTTCGCGCGCTACACGAAAGCCAAACGCGCCGCCGAAGAGACGACCGCGCGCCTCGAAGAGTTGGACGCCGAACTCGTCGCGCTCGAACGCAGGCAGCAGGAACTCGAACGCATCATCGCCGCGCGCGATGCGGCCGCGCTCGAAGCGTTCGACGAGAAGGCGCGCGGCGCAGTAGGAGGGGCGGCGGGGTCGTCGCGCGCGGCGGGCGCACAACGCGGCGGCGCGGCCAAAGACGCGCATCGCACGAAGGCTCAAATCAAAGCGGCGGAACAGGTGGCGGGCGCGCGTCGCTATCGCTCGTCGGACGGCTACGAAATTCTCATCGGGCGCGCGGCGAAGGATAACGATCAACTGACGTTCAAAGTCGCGCGCGCGCACGATCTCTGGCTGCACGCCGCCGACTATCCCGGCTCGCACGTCATCGTGCGCAACCCCGCGCGCGGCGCGGACGTGCCGCATCGCACGATCATCGAGGCCGCGCAACTCGCCGCGTATTTCAGTCAGGCCAAGCGCGACGCCAAAGTCTCCGTCCATTACACGCCGCGCAAGTTTCTCTCCAAGCCGAAGGGCGCAGCGCCCGGCCTCGTCCGCATGTCGAGCTTCCGCACACTGCTGGTCGAGCCGCGCGAGGGCGTCGAACGCATTTGAACGACCGCCCACACGTCTCCTTTCTTTTGTAAGCGCGCGCGCACAGTTTCGTTACGTGCGTCGGCTATCGTGTTTGAGAATTTCAAAACACTGGCGGGTCAATAGGATTTCATGAGCGCAAACTTCGTCGAACCTTTGGAACAGATGGCAACCAGCTTGCTCGACAATCTGGCGGACGCGCTCGTCGGCAAGGCTTCAACTTTGCGCGACGGCACGGAGCACGCGGGCGTCGAACTGCCGCGCGATCTCTACGCGCACCGCGACGCACAGACCGAGTGGTGGTATTACACCGGGCACATGCAGACGGCTTCGGGGCGTCGCTTCGGTTTCGAGTTCGTCTTCTTCAAACGCCGCACAGACCTCGACCGCTTCGGCGTCGTCCCCTTGCGTCTCATCGCAAACCCGCTCTACCTCGCGCACTTCGCCGTCACCGACGAATCGGGCGCGCGCTTTCGCTACGAGCATCGCAAGAGCGCAAACAGCCCCTTCGACCTTCCGGCCGAGATGAGCGCGAGCCGTTACTATCTGAAACTCGGCGACTGGACGATTCGAGAGGCGACCGATGGGCGACACCTCCTGCGCGCGACGCTCGGCGACGACCTCATCTTCGAGGTCGCACTGCGCCCCTTGAAGCCCGCCGCGCTCAACGGCCACGAAGGCGTCGGCGTCAGCTTTAAAGACGAAGGCGAAGCGTCGCGTTATTTTTCCTTCACGCGGATGGAGGCCGAAGGCGACATCACTTGGCACGGCGAGACGGAGCGTTCGACGGGCGCGGCGTGGATGGACAGAGAGTTCGGCACTTGGCGCACGACCGAGAAGCAAAAGGGCTGGGACTGGTTCAGCCTGCAACTTTCGACCGGCGCGGAGTTGATGGTCTATCACATCCGCGACGCGCAAGACCGCCCCTCTGAGTTTTCGAGCGGGACGTTCGTTGACGCGGAAGGGCGCGCGTCGCACCTCGCGCGCGCCGACTTCGTGCTCGTGCCGACGGCGCGCTGGAAGAGTCCGCACACGGGCGCGACTTATCCGAGCGCGTGGCGTCTCAGAGTCCCGCGCTTCGGCATCGACGTAGAGGTCACGCCGGTCATGCAGGATCAGGAACTCGACACGCGCGGCACGACGATGATCGTCTACTGGGAAGGCGCGTGCACGGTGCGCGGCCGACACGACGAGGCCGAGACGGAGGGGCGCGCTTACGTCGAACTCGTCGGCTACGACCGCTCGCACGAGCAGCCCTCCATCACCACTTTTCTCTTCGGCGGCGCGCTCGACCGCCGCTGGCGCAGCATCTTCGGCTAAACGCGACGCACCGGAAATCGTGCAGTGCGTGTTCTATTTGGCAACGCGCGCTGGTGCACGACCGCCCGCGTGGTTAATATCTCCCGCCTGCGCCATCAACACTTTAAGGGCGGCGCGGCGGGAATCGACGGGGCAGCGGCGCGCGGCATAGCGGTTGCCGTTCTTTGTTGCGTAGTTTTATTCAAACTCTCTCCGAGCGGTGCGGCGACAGCCGTTGAACACAAATGTCGTATTTCACCATATCGAATTTAAAGGAAAGGTTTGAACGATGAAAAAGCTTCTACTTCTGAGCGTCATGGCCTTGCTTCTGGGCGGCGCGAATGAAGCGTTCGCGCAGGGGCGCAGAGACAATCGCACCGACCGTCAACGCATCCGGCGCGGCATTCGCTCCGGCCAGATCACGCGCGACGAAGCGCGGCAGATTCGCGAACGCGAGCAGCAACTTCGCGCCGAGCGGCGCGCTTATCGCTCCGACGGCGTGCTGACGCGCGAGGAGCGACGCGAGATTCGCCGCGACGAGCGCGAGCAGGATCGCTACATCCGCAGCCAACGCCGCGACGACGACCGCAACAACCGTCGCTGGCGCAATCGCAACGATGACGACGACCACAGGCGCGGCAACGGCTACTATCGCCGTGGCGCGGGTTCGAGTTCGCATCCGGTCTTCGGCAACGGCGGCAACCGTGGTCGCGGACGCGGCCGTAACTAACTTGTTCGCAAGTTCGTAAATTGATCAACTAAGATTCCCGACGCGAAGCCCGCGCCCGTACACACGGCGCGGGCTTCGTCTATTTATCGCCCACGCGCGTGCGCCGCTTTGCACGAATCGGCTATTATCGAACCGTCCCCTTGCAAGCTCTAATGATTCGCACACAGGATATTTCATAGATGACAGCCAGCACCGAACAAAAGGACACGTCTGCGGAACTCTTCCGCCGCGCCGTCGAACTCATCCCCGGCGGCGTCAACTCGCCCGTGCGCGCCTTTCGCGGCGTCGGCGGCACGCCCCGTTTTATCCGCGCGGCCAGCGGCGCGACCATGACCGACGTTGACGGGCGCACCTACATCGATTACGTCGGCTCTTGGGGGCCGATGATTCTCGGCCACGCCGACGCGGAAGTGGTCGCCGCCCTGCACGACGCGCTCGCGCGCGGCACGAGCTACGGCGCGCCCACCGAACTTGAGATCGAGATGGCGGAAGAGATCGCGGACGCCGTGCCGTCAATCGAGATGGTGCGCATGGTCAACAGCGGCACGGAGGCCACGATGTCCGCTATCCGGCTGGCGCGCGGCGTCACGGGTCGGACGAAGCTCGTCAAGTTTGAAGGCTGCTATCACGGCCATGAGGATTCGATGCTCGTGCGCGCCGGTTCGGGCGTCGCCACGCTCGGACTGCCCGACAGCCCCGGCGTCCCGCCCGCGCTCGCCGCCGAGACGCTGACCGTCGCCTTCAACGACCCCGAAGCCCTCGCGCGCATCTTCGACGAACACGGCGCGCAGATCGCCGCCGTGATCATCGAACCCGTCGTCGGCAACATGGGCTGCGTCGCGCCGCGCGCGGGCTACCTGCAAGCGGTGCGCGACATCACACGTCGCCACAACGCGCTGCTCATCTTCGACGAGGTGATGACCGGCTTTCGCCTCTCGCGCGGCGGCGCGCAGGAGTTGTACGGCGTCATGCCCGACATTACGACGCTCGGCAAGATCATCGGCGGCGGTCTGCCCGTCGGCGCATACGGCGCAAGCCGCGACATCATGAACCACGTTGCGCCCGCAGGCCCCGTCTATCAGGCGGGCACGCTCTCAGGCAACCCGCTCGCCATGACCGCCGGACTCGCCACGCTCCGACGCCTGCGCGACCGTGCCGTCTACGCGCAACTCGAACGCGCGGGCGCGCGGCTCTGCGCCGGACTCTCGGAAGCCGCGCGCGCCGCCGGAATTGCGACCGTCACAAACCGCGTCGGCTCGATGTGGACGACCTTCTTCACAAGCGAGCCGGTCAACGATTGGACGAGCGCGGGCAAAAGCGACCGCGAACTGTACGGCAAGTTCTTCCACGCGATGCTCGGCGAAGGCGTCTATCTCGCCCCCTCGCAATTCGAGGCGGGCTTCATCGGCCTCGCGCACACAGACGAACTGCTCGACCAAACGGTCGCCGCCGCGCGCGCCGCCTTCGCACGCATCACGCGGTGAGCAAGTGAAGAGTTTCCGCGTTCAAGGCGACGGCGACGATTAAGATAACTTCATGTCTCCCCAACTCGGCGGTCTCTCCACCATCGAACTGGCGCTCTTGGGCAGCGCGGTCACGCTGTTCTCGACCAGCCTCGGAGCGTTGCCCACGCTGTTCTCGAAGCGCATCTCCGAGCGCACGCAGGATGTGTTGATGGGTTTCAGCGCGGGCGTGATGCTCGCCGCCACCTGTTTCTCTCTGCTCAATCCGGCGCTGCGTCTCGCCGCGGAGCGCAACGGCAATAAAATGTTTTCCGGCGCGGCGGTGGCCTGCTTCGTGCTGCTCGGCGCGGCCTTCCTGCACGCCTGCGACAGATACATTCCGCACGAGCATTTCATCAAAGGGCGCGAGGGCGGGCCGCCGAGCGTCCAACTCAAGCGCATCTGGCTTTTCGTCCTCGCCATCACGCTGCACAACTTTCCCGAAGGGCTGGCGGTCGGCTCAGGCATCGGCAGTCTCGACCCGGCGGTCGCCATGCCGATCCTCGTCGGCATCGCGTTGCAGGACATCCCCGAAGGCTTCGTGGTCGCGCTGGCTTTGACGGGTGTGCAATACACGCGCGGGCAGGGTTTGTTCGTCGCGTTCGTCACGGGTGTGGTCGAAGCCATAGCCGCGCTCATCGGTTTCGCCGCCACGTTGCAGGCTCAGACCGTGCTGCCATGGACGCTCGCGCTCTCCGGCGGGGCGATGTTATATGTCATCAGCAACGAGATGATCCCGGAAAGCCACCGGAAAGAGTTTGCCAGAGAGGCGACGGCGGGGTTGATGGTGGGATTCGTCTTGATGATGTTTCTGGACACTTCGCTGAGTTGAGGAGATATTGTTTGTATGAGCGCACCTCTTAATATGCACGCGGCGCGAACCGCGCTCAACCGCGACCCGGAACTACGGCAGTGGGCGGAGCAATGGTTGAAGGACAAGGAACGCTTAGTTCAACCCGCGTTGACGGACGAGGAATTTGAGAAACACTGGCGTTACGTCCGCCCGGAGAGGATGCACGAAGGGGCTATCGAAGCGGTCTCTGCTTACGCGCGGCGCGACCGGTAGCAACACCAAGAGGGGCGACTGTTAGTAGGTCACGGCGCGCGCCGT
>DASZEQ010000033.1:0-79940 GCA_035940695.1 Pyrinomonadaceae bacterium
GAGCTGATCATGACGACGACCACGGGCGAGATCGCCGCCTTCATGGCCGAGCCAATCCTAGGCGTCGGCGGCTTCATCGTCCCGCCGCCGGGCTACTTCGAGCGCGTCGCCGAGATCACGCGCAAACACGGCGGCCTCTTCATCGCCGACGAGGTGCAGACGGCCTGGGGGCGCACCGGCGACAAGTGGTTCGGCATCGAGCACTGGAACGTCGAGCCCGACATCATCACCTCGGCCAAAGGCTTGGGCAACGGCGCCCCCGTCGGCATCACCGTCGCCACGCCCGAAGTCGCGGACAAGTTTCCGGGGCTGACGTTTTCGACCTTCGGCGGCAACCCCGTCTCGATGGCGGCCGCGCTGGCCGTGATTAAGGTCATCGAAGAGGAAGACCTCCGCCGCAACGCCGCCGAGGTCGGCGCCTACTTCCGCCGGCGCCTCGAAGAACTCAAAGACAAATACCCGGTCATCGGCGACGTGCGCGGCCTCGGCCTCATGCAGGCGCTCGAACTCGTCAAAGACCGCGAGACCAAAGAGCCTGACCCGCAGTCCGTCCTCAAGGTTTTCGAGGAGACCAAGCGCCGCGGAGTCCTCATCGGCAAAGGCGGCCTCTACGGCAACGTCATCCGCACCGGCCTCATGCTCAACTCGACGAAAGACACCGTGGACGAATTGATCGGTGCTCTCGATGCGGCTTTTGCCTCGGCTGCTGCATAATGTTGATTATCTTTCCGCCCTACGTGTTGAAGCGTATGATCGAGCGGAACATCCCCGTCGCCGCTGTGCGCGATGTGCTGGAAAATGGCGAAGTCATCGAAGAATATCCCGCCGACGAGCCGCCGCGTTATCTAATGCTTGGTTGGAGCGGGGTGCGGCCGATTCACGTAGTCGCCGAAGATGATCCGCTGACGGGTGAAACAACGGCGGTCACGGTGTACGAACCCGACATCAAACTCTGGAAAGAAGACTTCACGAAGCGTCGCAGGTGAACCCATGAAATGCTTAATCTGTAAACACACAGAGATGCAGGAAGGCACAACCATTCTGCCTATTGAGCGCGGCAACGCCATCCTGCTCATCACAGACATCCCGGCGCAAGTCTGCGCCAACTGCGGCGAACCATACCTCGACGAAGAGACGGCGCGCGATGTCCAAGAACTCGCGAACGAAACTCTCGCGGGCGAGATCAGTTATGCGGCAGCGCGCGGCGACCGAACGGTGTTAGTCGCACCTTTCGCTTAGATGCGGCGGCATCCTCATCGGCAAAGGTGGCCTCTACGCCGACGCTATCCACTGCGAACTATTGTCGGAACTTAACGAAGGAATCCGCGAACGAATTTATTTGAGCGGTTGAAGCGCCATCGTCCGCTTTAAGATAGAAGCCAGCTATCTTTAAATGCCCTGTGACACACGGAAGGATGAATACAATGTTTGAATTAGTAAACGAACTGAGCACCTTTTTAATTACCTTGATGCTTTCAGTCTCACTTTACTATATCTGTTTATACATCTACCGCCGGAAGAATGATATTGCCTCAAAGCTCTATGAAAAAATCTTATTTTGGTTTTTCTTAGTTATTTTTGCCATGTCGGCAATTTTACTTCTTCAACGTATAGAATTTTTCTTTTGGATTATAAATTTTTGGTCAGGCTCAAAAACTACAAGGGTCATTGTTTACGCTCTTGGTTCTTTAGTAGTCGTTGCATTGTTGCTGATGTTATTAATTTTCATTGGTGAAGCATTTGAGAGAAAATATCGGGGAGTAATACCTAGCGCCGATGTCCCTAAAAATTATCATGACGCCCTCACCAGTTCATATATCCTTCTGAGGGGTAACTTGAGCAAGTATTTGCTCAGCATTATCGCGATAGCATTAATACGTACCATCCTTGTTGTCCTTCTCGTTGAGAGCATTCGATTATTAACAGGCCATCGGCCACAAGGGGCGATTTGGTTTGTAACTACCTATATATGGTTGGAGGCGGGCATCATGTCCGGCAAATGGTCGGATTGTCAGTCAGGTTTTAAACATCTCTTTAATCGAAGCTAGTAAGAAAGTACCCTGTGCTTAAATTCAGCCCTCTTGAATATCTACGCTCTCTTTGTTTCGGCGGTGTTTTGGGATATGCGGCGGGCTGTTACCTGTTTGTAAAGTTTCCTGCTTTTTTCCAATCAGGTATGGATCTAAATACTGTGGCACTCATAGGAGCTGGTGTAGGGGCTGGCGTACATCGTTTCGTTGATACAATTTTCATCAAGAGCATTTTCCATCCAGTTATGGAATTCGTTAGTTTCTATGAAAGAATAATTGAAATTCACTTGGCCCGAAATTTAATAAGCGAAGACGAACGTAAAGCAATCTTATCGAAACTTATAAGGGAGCGTTTTTTGGGAAAAGAGCAAGAGCCATTTTTCAATAAATTTCTTGATAGAGTTATTGCCCCTACTAAGTCCACTTCGAGAGAACATCAAGATAGACAGAGGGTTTTGCGAGACTATTCTGAGAATGAGCTATGGAGCAAAGTCCCTAAAAGCAGTGAGAGTGAAGAATATGATGACACTGATTCGTAACGGGCGTGTCGTGACCGCCGTGGATGATTACAAGGCCGACGTGTTGATTGAGGATGAAAAGGTCTCGGTCATCGGGGCGCAGCTTGAGGTGGAGGCGGACGTGGTGATCGACGCGGCGGGCAAGCTCGTCATCCCCGGCGGGATCGATCCGCACACGCACATGGAGTTGCCCTTTGGCGGAACGCAGGCGTCGGATGATTTCTTTACGGGGACGCGCGCGGCGGCTTACGGGGGGACGACGACGATTATTGATTTCGCCGTGCAGTATAAGGGCGAGTCGCTCACCGAGGCTCTGGACAACTGGCACGCGAAGGCCGAGGGCAAGACCGCGATTGATTACAGTTTTCATTTGATCACGACCGATCTGGAAGACGACCGCGTGCCGGAGTTGCACCGCATCATTGACGAGGGCGTGACGAGTTTCAAGATGTTCATGGCCTATCCGGGCGTCTTTCTCGTGGACGACGCGACCATTTTCCGCGCGATGGCGGCGGCGGGCGAGCGCGGCGGCCTTATCTGCATGCACGCGGAGAACGGCATCGTCATCAACGAGATCATCAAGCGCGCGCTTGCGCAGGGGCGCACCGCGCCGAAGTATCACGCGCTGACGCGCCCGACGCGCGCCGAGGCCGAGGGCGTACATCGCGCGATTGCGATTGCGGAGATGGCCGAGTCGCCCGTCTACATCGTGCACCTGAGTTGCGCCGACGCGCTCGAACAAGTGCGCGCGGCGCGCGACCGTGGCTTGCCCGCGTTTGCCGAGACTTGCCCGCAGTATCTGTTCCTCTCTTACGACAACTACGAGGAGCCGGGATTCGAGGGGGCGAAGTACGTGATGACGCCGCCGCTCAGGGAGCGTTGGAATCAAGCGGAGTTGTGGAAGGGTTTGAAGACGGACGACCTGCAAGTCATCTCCACCGACCACTGCCCTTTCTGCATGAAGGAGCAGAAGGAACTGGGGCGCGACGACTTCACCAAAATCCCGAACGGCGCGCCGGGCGTCGAGCACCGCGTCCCGCTCATCTACAACGGCGGCGTGGTGGAGAACAGAATCTCCCTGAACCGTTTCGTCGAACTCACTTCGACCGCCGCCGCGAAGATGTTCGGCCTCTTTCCGAAGAAAGGCACGATTGCCGTCGGGTCGGATGCCGACATCGTGATCTTCGACCCCGAACGCGAACAGACCATCAGCGCACAGACACACCACATGAACGTCGATTACAGCGCGTATGAGGGCAAGACGATCAAAGGGGTCGTCGAGACGGTGTTGTCGCGCGGGCGCGTCGTCATTGAGGGGGGCGAGTACAAGGGCAAGGCTGGCGACGGCCGCTTCATCAAGCGCGGGACGTGTGTGACGATGTGAGACGCGATTGCGCGCGCCGCGGCAGTAGTCTCACTTTGCTCTCTCAAAGGGTCTTAACGCTCAAGCGGAAACTTCAAACTAACGCGCCGGGAGGCGTTCTGCCATGAATTCCAAGCCTAAATCTTCGACGTGCCTGCTCTGTCTCCTGCTCTTAACTTTTGCCGCCTGCGCCTCGCGCCCGGCGGCGGGCGATAATAGCGCGGGCGGCGCGGGCACACCCGCCTCGTCCGGCGGCGGCGCGGTCGCGAAGGTTGGCGCGGCCGCCATCTCCGAAAGCGACAAGCCCGTCGATGTGATGACCAAAGCGGTGCGCGCCCAACTCGACGCGAAATCCTACCGCGCACGCGTCAACTCTTCGACGGCCACCGGCGCGAACACCACAATGCTCATCGAATACTCCGCGCCCGACCGCTATCGCATGACCGTCGAAGGGGCGGGCGGCGAAGCGGGTAAAGGTTTCAAAATGGAGTATGTCATCGTCGGCGGCGCAACGTACGTTAAGCTGCCGGAGCGTGGGTGGGTGAAATCGCCGATTGATGCGAGCGGGATGATCAAGTCTTTCCGCGATCCCAAAATGCTCGACGAACTGACGAAGACGGCGGACGTGCAACTCGTCGGGGCGGACACGCTCGACGGCGCGCCGATGCTCGTCTATCAATACACGCAGAACAACCCGATGGGCATGAAGGTCAAGAGCACCTCCAAGACGTGGCTCTCCGTCGCCGACGGGCTGCCGCGCAAGACCGAGACCGAAGGCGAGTTCAACGGCGCGAAGACGAAGATGCTCATGACCATGTCCGACTATAACGCCGACATTAAGATCGACGCCCCGTTGAAATAAAGATTCTACCTATGGCGACTGCAACCGACAGCACAGACGCTCTCGTCACGCAACGCGACTTTGAAGAGTTGCGCGCGGACGTGTCCGCCAGCCCCCTGTGGAATCGCGACCTCGCGCCGACCACCATCCGCGAACGCACGTGGACGACGTGGAACATCGCCGCGCTCTGGATCGGGATGAGCGTCGTGATCACGACCTACACGCTCGCCGGGGCGTTTATCGAAGCGGGCATGAACTGGTGGCAGGCGATGGTAACGATCCTGCTCGGCAACACCATCGTCCTCATCCCGATGATCCTGAACGCGCACGCGGGCACGAAGTACGGCGTCTCTTTTCCGGTGCTCTGCCGCGCCTCCTTCGGCGTGCGCGGCGCGAACGTCCCGGCCGTCTTGCGCGCCATCGTGGCCTGCGGGTGGTTCGGCATTCAGACGTGGATCGGCGGAACTGCGCTCGATGCCCTGTTCGGCGCGATGTGGGGCGGGTGGAACAATTTGCTCGGCGGCGCACACGTGTTCGGAGTCGCCCTGCACACTTGGATCGGGTTCTTCATCTTCTGGTTCATACAGGTGTTCATCATCCTGAAGGGCGTCGAGGGCATCAAGCATCTCGAAACGTGGTCGGCTCCGTTGCTGCTCGCGGGCGGCGCGGCTCTGCTCGCGTGGGCTGCGTGGCGCGCGGGGGGCTTGGGGCGCGTGCTCTCCGAGTCGAGCGCGTTGCAAAAGCAACAGAACGATTTTTGGACGATCTTTCCGGGGTCGCTCACTGCCTCGGTCGGCTACTGGGCGACGCTCAGCCTCAACATCCCGGACTTCACGCGCTATGCACGCTCGCAAAAATCGCAGATGTTGGGTCAGGCTTTGGGGCTGCCGCTGACGATGACGGCCTTCGCCTTTATCGGCGTCGCCGTGACGAGCGCGACCCTGTTGATCTACGGCGCGGCGATTCCGAATCCCGTCGAGTTGATGCAACGCTTCGACAGCGTGGCGGTCATCCTCTTCGCCACGGCCGTCATCTTCGCCGCGCAGTTGACGACCAACATGGCCGCTAACGTCGTCTCGCCGTCGAACGACTTTTCCAACCTCAACCCGAAACTGATCTCATACGTGACGGGCGGGCTGATCACCGCGCTCATCGGCGTCCTGATGATGCCTTGGAAGTTGATGTCCTCGATGGGCGAGTACATCTTCACTTGGCTCGTCGGCTATTCCGGGCTGATGGGCGCAATCGCGGGCATCCTCATCTGCGACTACTGGGTGCTGCGCCGCCAGCGTCTCGATCTCGAAGACCTGTTTCAATTGGAGGGTCGCTACACCTACACGAACGGTTTCAACCTGCGCGCGCTCGTCGTGCTCGTCGTGGCAATCGCGCCCGTCGTCCCCGGCTTCCTGCACGCGGCCACGACGCCCGGCGGGCAGATCGCCCAACCCGGCTTTTTCGACACGCTCTACACCTACGCTTGGTTCGTCACCTTCGCGCTGGGCTTCGGTCTCTACTACTTGCTGATGAAGGGAAACTTTAGAAAGGATGTGGGATGAAGGACGAGGGATGAAAGGACGAAGCAAAGATGCCTTTGTTTCATCCCTTCTCCCTCGTTCGGCATCCCTGAAAGAATTATGGCTCGAACTGTCAAATGCGGACTCATACAGGCGACGAACGCCGCGCCCACCGACGCGCCCATCGAAGAGATCAAGCGCGCCAACATCGAGAAACACATGGCGTTGATCGAAGACGCCGCCCGCCAAGGCGTGCAGATACTTTGTATGCAAGAGGTCTTCACCACGCCTTACTTCTGCGCCGAACAGCAGACGCGATGGTACGAGGCGGTCGAGAAAATCCCCGACGGGCCGACCGTCAAGCTCATGCAGGAAGTGGCACGCCAGCACGGCATGGTCATCATCGTCCCGATCTACGAGGAAGAGATCACGGGCATCTACTACAACACCGCCGCCGTCATCGACGCCGACGGTAAATACCTCGGCAAGTATCGCAAGAATCACATCCCGCACGTCAACCCCGGCTTCTGGGAGAAGTTCTATTTCAAACCGGGCAACCTCGGCTATCCGGCCTTCGACACGGCCTACGCGCGCATCGGCGTCTACATCTGCTACGACCGCCACTTCCCCGAAGGCGCGCGCATTTTGGGTCTGAACGGCGCGGAGATCGTCTTCAATCCGTCGGCCACCGTCGCGGGGCTTTCCGAATACCTCTGGCGACTCGAACAGCCCGCGCACGCCGTCGCCAACGGCTATTTCATCGGCGCGATCAACCGCGTCGGCCACGAACAGCCGTGGGACATCGGCGAGTTTTACGGCCAGAGCTACTTCTGCGACCCGCGCGGCCGGTTTATCGCTGAAGCCCCGCGCGACGCGGACGCGCTCGTCGTCGCCGATCTCGACCTCGACATGATCCGCGAAGTCAGAAACACTTGGCAGTTCTTCCGCGACCGCAGGCCGGACACTTACGATCCGATAGTGGCCGACTAGACGGAGTTTCAAGTTTCAAGTTTCAGGTTTCAAGAAGAGGAGTTTCAGGTTTCAGGTTTCAGGTTTCAAGTTAAAGACTTAGAACCCTCAGTCCTGAAACTTGAAACTTGAAACCTGAAACTTATCCCAGACCTGAAACTTGAAACCTGAAACTTGAAACTTTTGAACCTTATGTCTACGACCCACGATTCACCCATCAACATCGCGCAGATCGAGCGCAACTTTCGCGAGATCGCCCCGCCCCTATCGGAAGCCGAGGCGATCTTGGAATCGCATCGCTGCGTCTATTGCTACGACGCGCCCTGCACGCGCGCCTGCCCCACGCACATCGACGTGCCCGCTTTCATCAAGAAGATCGCGAGCGGAAATCTGACAGGCTCGGCGCGCGTCATCTTTGAAGCCAACCCGATTGGCGCGACGTGCGCGCGCGTGTGCCCGGTCGAGGTGCTGTGCGAGGGCGCGTGCGTGGAGAAGACTTTGATGGCAAAGCCGATTGAGATCGGGCGGCTGCAACGCTATGCGACCGACGCGGTTTTCAACCGTGGGCGCGACGTGCTCAAAGCGGGCGCGCCGAACGGCAAATCAATCGGCATCGTCGGCTCAGGGCCTGCGGGTCTGTCGTGCGCAACGTATCTCGCACGCCTCGGTTATGCCGTCACGGTTTACGAGCGCAAACCGCTCGCGGGCGGCATGGACACCTACGGCATGGCCGAGTACAAGATGACGCAACGCGTCTCGCAGGAGGAGGTGGCGCAGGTGGCGCGCCTCGGCGTGGAGATCAAAACGAACACCGAGATCGGGCGCGACATTCCGTTGGACGAGTTTGCGGACATGCACGACGCAATCTTTCTCGGCATCGGACTCGGCGCGACCTCGCGCCTGAACATCCCCGGCGAACAACTCGAAGGCGTCCACGACGCGCTCGACTATATCGAACGGATCAAGACGCGCGATTGGGCGAGCGTCCCCTACGGGCGCACCGTCGCCGTCATCGGCGCGGGTAACACGGCGGTTGACGCGGTAACACAGGCCAGACGACTCGGCGCAGAGCGCGTCCTGATGATCTATCGCCGCACCGAGCGCGAGATGCCCGCCTACGAGTATGAGTACGAACTGGCGAAACGCGACGCGGTCGAGTTCTGGTGGCAGACCGCGCCCGTGGAGATTTTACCGGGCGCGGACGGCACGCGCGTCGCCGCGTTGCGCTGCGTCAGGACTGCGCCCGTCGAGACTGACGGCGCGGGTCGTCGCTCGTTTCAGACAGTCGCCGGGTCGGAGTTTGAGATTCCCGTCGATCTCGTGATCAAGGCGCTCGGCCAGCAGAAGATGTCCGACTGGCTCTCGCAAATCGCCAAGATCAAACTGGACGACACGGGGCGCGTGGCCGTCGATCCCGACACGATGCAGACGGCCAACCCGAAATTCTTCGCGGGCGGCGATTGCGTCAACGGCGGGCGCGAAGCCGTGGATGCCGCGCAAGCCGGTAAGCTCGCCGCGCAGGGCATACACTTTCAACTCAGCGGCGAGCGCGTCGGATTCGCGGGCGCGCGCGTGCCGCTGCACGAAGAGACGAGCGAGATCAAGCATTGACGATGAAGGGACATCAGTAGTCGCAATTATAGCGGGCTTGAGAATCAACTGCGCGGGCGTCTAATAGCCTGACCCGTTCAGGATGCAGGAGATTAAAGTTTTATGTCGTCGCAACCAAGCCACAGGTACACGCTTGAAGAATACTTCGCGCTGGAACTCGGCAGCGAAGAGAAGTACGAATTCTGGAACGGCGAAGTATTCTGCATGAGCGGCGCGAGCCTCGCGCATAACCAGATCGCACGCAATATCGGAACTGAGTTGGACACGGAGTTGCGCGCGCGCGGCTGTCAGGTTTTCCCCGCCGACTTGCGTGTTAAAGTTCCGACACACCCGCCGTATCGTTATCCAGACTTAACGGCCTTGTGCGGTCAGCCGGAGATTGAAAGAGTGGGCGGGCTAGACATGCTGGTCAACCCGGCCTTGATCGTCGAAGTGCTTTCGCCATCGACGGAGGCGTTCGACCGTGGCGACAAGTTCACTTATTACAAATCCATCGCCAGTTTCAGCGAATACATACTCGTCGCACAGCACCGCCCGCACGTGTCGCAATTCGTCAGACAAGAGAACGGCGTCTGGACATTCATGGAATTTAACGATCTGGCCGATAGCGTGCGTTGCGCCTCCGTGCCATGCGTGCTGGCTTTGAATGAGATTTATCGCGATGTGGTTTTTGAGGATGCGATCCGTAGTAAAGATCAACCTGAGCAGACCGGCACCCCGGATGCAACTTTGTAAAAGTTCTGTTGAAGGATAAACCAATGGCTGACCTGAAAGTTAATTTCGCGGGCATCGAATCGCCGAACCCGTTCTGGCTGGCGTCCGCCCCGCCGACAAACATGGGTTCGATGGTGGAGAGGGCGTTTGACGCGGGCTGGGGCGGCGCGGTGTGGAAGACTCTGGGCGAGCCGATCCGCAACGTCTGCTCGCGCCTCGGCTCGATTGATTCGGGGCCGCAGCGCATGCTCGGTCTCAACAACATCGAACTGATCACGGATCGCCCGCTCGAAGTTAATCTCAAAGAGATCAGGGAATGTAAACGGAAGTATCCGAAGCACGCGCTGATAATTTCCCTGATGGTCGAATCGAAGCGCGAGGCGTGGCACGAGATTGCGAAGCGGGTCGAGGACACGGGCGCGGACGGCGTGGAGTTGAACTTCGGTTGCCCGCACGGCATGTCCGAGCGCGGCATGGGCGCGGCGATGGGGCAAGTGCCGGAGTACACCTGCATGGTGACCGAGTGGGTGAAAGAGGCGACTTCCTTGCCCGTCATCGTCAAACTCACGCCGAACGTGACGAGCATCACGCCGCCCGCACGCGCGGCCGTACGCGGGCGCGCCGACGCGCTCTCGCTCATCAACACGATCAATTCCGTGGTGGGCGTAGACCTCGACACGTTCGTCCCGTACCCGAACGTCAACGGTATGGCCGCGCACGGCGGCTACTGCGGCCCGGCCGTCAAACCCATCGCGCTCAACATGGTCTCCGAACTCGCGCGCGACGCGGAGGTGGGCGTGCCCATCAGCGGCATCGGCGGCATCGGGACGTGGCGCGACGCGGCGGAGTTTCTCCTGCTCGGCGCGACGACCGTGCAGGTCTGCACCGCCGTCATGCACTACGGCTACCGCATCGTCGAAGACATGATCGACGGCCTCTCGAATTATCTCGACGAAAAAGGCTTCCTCAGCGTGAACGACATCATCGGCCGCAGCGTGCCGCGCGTGACCGACTGGGGCAACCTCGATCTCAACTACAAAACGGTCGCGCGCATCGACCACGCCAAGTGCATCCAGTGCAACCTCTGCCACATCGCCTGTGAAGACGGCGCGCACCAGTGCATCCCGCTCACCGAAATCAACGGCCAGCGTTACCCCGTCGTTGACGAGCACGAGTGCGTCGGCTGCAATCTCTGTTACCTCGTCTGCCCCGTCCCCGGCTGCATCTCCATGGTGCGCCTCGACGACGGCTCACGCCCCCTCACATGGCGCGAACTCACGACGCGCCAACCGGAGACGATGACCGCCGACTAGGGGGTCTCGGCCGGTCTGGATTTTCACACGCATGTTGCGTAAGGCTCTCCTTGCATCGGCTTTTTTGTGCGGCGGTCTCGCCACGCTCTTGACGATCTGGATCGTGGTGCCCGCGCCATCTTTTTTGGTCTTTCAGGTGGCCGTGGGTGCGAGCGAATGGAGTTTGTGGTTCGGGGCGTTGGGGCTGGCGGGCGCGGGGTTGAGTTTGCTGGCGCGTGCTGCCGGGAGCGTGCGGGCGGCGTGGCTGGCGTTGTCGCTCGGCGTTGCGGCCGTGGGGCTGTCTTTGATTCCGCCGCTTGAGAGTTGGCGCGTGGCGCGCGAGAACCGGATCGAGTTGTCGGCCGGTCAATATCTTTTCGGCTCACAAGACGATCACAACGCGGGCGTTGAACGCACGACGGAAACTTTTGCCACGGTCGAAGGGCAGACGCTCAAACTCGACGTTTACCTTGCGCCCGTAAAGGAGGCGACGCTCATGCGCGCGGCGGTGGTCGTCGTCCACGGCGGCTCTTGGAGTGCGGGGGAGCGGAGCGATTACCCGCTCTGGAACGAGTGGCTGGCGCGACAGGGTTACGCGGTCTTCGACGTTGACTACAGGCTCGCGCCGCAGCCGAACTGGCAGACGGCGACGGGCGATGTGAAATGCGCCGTCGGTTGGGTCAGGGCAAACGCCGGGAGGTTCGCGGTTGATCCGGCGCGCATCGCGTTGCTCGGTCGCTCGGCGGGCGGGCATCTCGCGTTGCTCGCCGCTTACTCGACGAACGAGAGCGCGTTGCCGCCGAGTTGCGCCGCGCCCGACGCGAGCGTGCGCGCGGTCGTTTCCCTCTACGCGCCGACGGATCTGAAATGGGGCTATGAACACCCGGCTAACCGGCGCGTGCTCGACGGGCCGGGAAAGATACGCAACTTCGTCGGCGGCACTCCGGCGTCCGCCCCTGAAGCCATCCGGCTCGCGTCTGCAACCACGCACGTCAATTCCCTGTCGCCGCCAACGCTGCTCTTTCACGGCGGGCGCGACCAACTCGTCAGCGACCGGCACATGACGCTGCTCACCGAGAGACTGTCGCAACAACGCGTCTCGCATCGCGCCCTGCTCATCCCTTACGCGCAACACGCCTTCGATTACAACTTCGACGGCTGGGGGTCGCAACTCACGCGGCCTCTGCTCCTGAACTTTTTGCGCGAACATCTAAATTGAAATTTTCGATGAGCCAAAATTTCAACCAAAAGCCTTACGCCTCCGGCCACCCGCGCGCACTATTGACCATTCTCCTTTTGGGTGCGGGCGCAGCCATCACGTCGCTCTCTTTGATCGTGAACGCCACGATGGCCGGAATGCTTTGGAGCGAGGCCGATCCCGGCGCGCCTTACCGGCTCGGCGAATCGGTGACTGAACTGTTGTATGTCGGGGTCGCCTTGCTTCAATTCGTCGTCTTTATCGCGACGGCCGTGGCCTTCCTGATGTGGCTGCAACGCGCCTACAGCAATCTGCACGCGCTCGGCGCGGTCAGGCTCTACACGACGCCGGGTTGGGCGGTCGCCTACTTCTTCATCCCGTTCGTGAACCTCGTCAAACCGTTTCAGGTGATGAGGGAAATCTGGCGCGAGAGCGCGCCCGGCGCGGAGGGGCGCGAGAATTTCGGCGGCGTCTCATCGCGCCGGGACACACCCGCGCTCATCGGTTGGTGGTGGGCGTTCTGGATCATGGCGAACGTCGCCGGGAGGGTGAACGACCGCGCCGCCGACATCGCCGGAACGATAGAAGGCACGCTGCTGGCCTCTTGGATCACCATCGCCTCGGACGCCCTTTTCGTGATCGCGGCCGTGCTCGCGATTCTGGTGGTGAAACGAATTGACGAAATGCAGGAGGCGAAGTTCAGGCAGATGACGGCGCAGAGGCCGCCGCCCCCGCCGGAAAGTTTTGAGACGATGCGAACTGCCTGAGGGGTTGAATCGCAGACGAGTTTGAGATCGACGGCCGTGTCTTTTAACGACTTCTGCCAAGTCGCTTAACGACTCGCCAAGTCGCTCAACGACTCTTCGGCCGGTTGAGTTTCGCCATGAGCGGAGGGATTTCCGCGAGAAGTTCGCGCGCGAGGAAGCCGAGCGCGCCCATGCGCCGCGCCAACTCGTCGCCCGCGCGCGCGTGCAGGTGGACGCCCCACACGGCGGCCTGAAACGGCGTCGCGCCGCGCGCGGCGAGTCCCGCGACGACGCCGGAGAGCGTGTCGCCCGACCCGGATGTCGCCAGTCCGACGTTGCCCGCGCGGTTGCAATAGACATTCCCGCTCGCGGGTGCGGCGATCAAAGTCTCGCGCCCTTTCAGAGCGACCACCGCGTTCAATTCAGCCACCGCACGCCGCACCGTCCGCAAAGGCTCGGCTTCGACTTCCGCTTTCTCGATCCCCAACAGGCTCGCCATCTCGCCCGCATGCGGCGTCAACACCACCCGCCCGCCGAGACGCGCCAAACTCTCCGGCGTGGATTCGAGGAAAGTGAACGCGCCCGCGTCGAGCACGAGCGTGGCGTCTTCGATGCACGGCAGCAACTTCTGCAACAGGCGCGAAGTCGCCGCCTCGTCAACCATGCCGGGGCCGACCAGTACGGCCTGCGCTCCCGCCAACTCCGCTTCGAGCAGATTGATGCCACCCGCCACGATGCCGCCCGCGCGCGTCTCCGGCAAACCGATAACACGCGCCTCAGGCACGGCCATCGAGACGTGCGGCGCGAGGCTGCGGCAAGTGGCGATCTGCATCTTCCCCGCCCCTGCGCGCAGGGCGGCGGTTGCGGCCAGCACGACCGCGCCCGCGATCTCTGTCGAACCGCCAATGACGAGCACGCGCCCGCGCGCCTCTTTGTCGTCGTCGTCTTCGGGCTGCGGCAGAGGCCACGCGGCGAGTGTGCGCGCGTTGATGACGAGAGGTTCGGGCGTGTCCGTGTTTTCGCTTCGTGTACGGTGGATACTTTTTCCCTTCGTCATCCTTCAACTTCTCTCGCCCCGCCGCGTCGCTGCGGCGCAACCATCCTGCGATCTTACTTGGGCGCGACCGGAACGTCCTTCTCCGTCGTGACGGGCGCGCCTTCGCGTTCGAGCGGCGCGACGAAATTATATTGACCGAGAACGAGTTTGCCGTTCTTACCGCGTGCGGGGTCGTAAGCGTAAGAAGTGACGGAGCAGTTGGCAACGTCCGTGGCGCGATCAATTTCGAGGATTTGCTCTTCGGTCATGCGTTCCAGTAGGTAGCGGAAACAGAGCACGACGACCGAGTGAGCGACGATGAGCACGCGCTCGCGTCGATACTCGCGCGTGATGGTGTCGATGGCGTTGCGCAGGCGCAGGATCACGTCGCACCAACTCTCGCCTCCCGGCGGGCGGTGATAAAACTTTCCGATGGCGCGGCGAAATTCCTGCTGCTCCGGGTACTTCGCCTCGATGCCGAACTTCGTCAGGCGGTCGAGGATGCCAAACTCTTTCTCGCGCAAACGCTCGTCGGCGATGAAGGTCAGATCGTCGCGCGCGATGCCTGCCGCGCCGAGCGCGATCTCGGCCGTCCGCATGGCGCGTATGTAGGGCGAGGTGAGCACGACGGTCGGCCGGTCATCCGGCGGCATCTTCCCGAACCAGCGACCGAGCGCGGCCGCCTGTTCCTCGCCGCAATCGGACAAGGGCACGTCCACGTCGCGCCGCACGTTGATCTCGATTTCGTGCAAGCCCTCGGCCTCCGCACGGTCGCGCGCCACGTTGCCCGCGCTCTCGCCGTGGCGCACGATCCACAACACGTCCGGCCACTTCTGCTTATCCTCCACGCTCACCTCCTTGAGTCGGAAAGGGAAAGTTGAAAGGGAGCGGATGAAGGCGTTGACTTGTTTTAGTCTTTACCCTTTCCGCTTTCCCTCTCCCCTTCGCTTTACTTAACTGTTCGTTTCGTTGTTGCGCTCCGAAGCCGCGTCGCCGAGCGCGGTCAACCACGAAGGCGAAAGTTCGGATTGACTGTCTGCGCCCTTCGCGCGCCGCTGGCCGATGCCTCCGGCGGCGGCGGGCAGCAGACGATTAATCAACCCGCGTATGTCCGCGCTCAACTCCGGAAAGAGTTGATGAAACTTGATGGCGACGACGGCTTGAATCGACAAGATCACTTCCGCGTCGCCACGCTTGCAACCCGCGATGATCTGGCGCGCGGCGCGCGCGGCCTGAATCGTCGAACCCGGCAGCGAATCGCTGATGCTGAACCAAGCGTACTCCGCGCGATGCTGCCCTTTGAAGATAGCGTTCGGCGGGCTGCCCGTACGCATCAGGCCGGGGCAGACGGTCGTCACTATGATTCCGTCTTTCTGAAGTTCGGCGCGCAGCCCTTCGGAGAGTCCGACGAGCGCAAACTTGCTCGCGCTGTAAGGAACCAGATGCGGGACGCCGATCTTGCCGCCGATGGACGAGACGTTAACGATGCGTCCCTCGCGCCTGCGCCGCATCGAGGGCAGCACGGCCAGCGTCGTGTAAAGCGGCGCCCAGAAGTGTACCCGCATGGCCTCGTCGTAATCCGCGAGCGTCATCACCTCTACGGGAGCGACCTGAATCACGCCCGCGTTGTTGATGAGCACATCCACGCTGCCGAAGCGTTCTTCCGATAAACGCACCCACTCTTGCACCTGCGCCCGCTCCGTCACGTCGCAGGGGAAGGCCAGCACCTCCGCCCCGCGCGCCGCGAGATCGGCGCGCGCCCTCTCTAACTCCTGCGGGTCGCGCGCGCAGATCGAAAGCCTCGCGCCCGCACTCGCCAACTCGCGCGCCAGCACCAAGCCCAAACCACGCGAACCGCCCGTGATCAAAACCGTCCGGCCGCTGAAATCGAACGCGCGCCGCTTCCTGAGCGCGGCGCGCACGCCGAGCAGCGCGCCCACGCCCGCACCCGCCAACAACAACGCATCCTGTCTCTTCTTGTCCACGCAGAAGACCCCTTTCAATCCCGGCACGCCATTACTTAAACTCCGCCACGACCGGCGTGTGATCCGACGGGCGTTCCCAGCCGCGCGGCTCTTTGTCGATCCACGCGTTCGTGCAGCGTTCGGCCAGATGTTCCGACACCCAGATGTGGTCAATACGCACGCCCGTGTTTTGGCGAAACGAACCGGCGCGATAATCCCACCAGGAGAAATGCCCGTGCCCCGGTTCGTGCTGCCGGAAGGCGTCGGTGAAGCCCCATTCTTTGACGTTAGCGAGCGCGTCCTTCTCCGGTTGACTGAACAGGATGCGGCCGCGCCACAGCCGTGGGTCGTGCACGTCCCGGTCTTCGGGCGCGACGTTGAAGTCGCCGCAAAGCAGCACCTCGTCGTCAGTCCAGTAGTCGTCGTCGAAAAATTCCCGCAGTTGCTTGAGCCACGCCAGTTTGAAACGATACTTGTCCGTCCCGACCGACTGCCCGTTCGGCACGTAGACGTTGACGATACGGATGCCCTCGACGGTGGCCGCAATCAGGCGCGCGTGCGAACCTTCTTCATCGCCGGGGAAGCCGCGCGCGACATCCGTGATCGCAGAGCGCGCCACGATCCCGACGCCGTTATAAGTTCGCTGGCCGTAAACCTCAGCACGATAGCCGAGTTCGGCGAAAGCCTCGCGCGGAAAATGCTCGTCCCTGCATTTCAACTCCTGCATGCACAACACGTCCGGCCGCGCCTTTTTCAGCCACTGCAAGACGACGGGCAGCCGCGCCCCTATCGAGTTCACGTTCCAAGTTGCGATTTTCACGTTGACCCATATTATATCGGCGCGCGCTAAAATTCCCACCGCCGAAAGACCCGCTACATAAAACCATCGAAATAGAGTATATTTTTCTCCCTACGCAGTTCAGCCTTAAATTTTGCAGACACACGGACGCCCGCCCCGGCGCTTGAAGCCGCGGCGGGCGCGCGAGGAGGAGAGTTTGGCGGCAGCCGCTTTTTACGATCTGGAAGGCACTCTGGTCAGCACGAATCTCGTGCACACGCTCGGCTTTTACGCACGCAATCAACAGGGACTCTTGCGTTCCCTGCGTAAGACAGCGACGACCGTTTTGAGCATTCCCCTCTTCGCCGCGACCGACCAATATAGTCGTAAGGTCTTCAACGATCTCTTTTTCCAACGCTACAAGGGCGAGACCGAAGACCGGCTGCGCTTCTTCGCCGACGAATTATTCGAGACCGTCTTGAAGCCCGCCGTCTTTCCCGGCACGTTCGAGTTGATCGAGAAATCGCGCAGCCTCGGCCTGCGGCAAGTGGTCGTCACCGGCGCGCTCGACTTCTCCGTCGAACCTCTGATGAAGTATCTCGGCATCGAAACCTACGTCTCCAACCGGCTCGAGTTCGTCAACGGCATCGCCACCGGGCGACTTTTGCCGCCCGTGCTCGCCGCCGCCACGAAAGCGAGTTGGATCAGAAATTACGCCGAGCAGGAAGGCATCAACCTGAGCGAGTCTTACGCCTACACGGACAGCATGAGCGATCTGCCGATGCTCTCCATCGTCGGCCACCCGGCGGCCGTCAACCCTGACATGCGGCTCAAACAGACCGCGCTCCACCACGACTGGCCGATCCTGAACCTGAAATGAGTTTCAGGTTTCAGGTTTCAGGTTTCAAGTTAAAAACCAAGAACCTCAGACCTGAAACTTGAAACTTGAAACTTGAAACTATGGCTCTGCAACTCAGAAAAAAACTGCACGAATCCGTCGTCTACATCGACCGCGACAGCGCGCCGCGCATCGTCGCCTCCGGTATGGATTTCCTGTTGGAAGATTTGCCGGTCGGCACGCGCGTGATCTATCCGAACCAGCCGCTCAAAGGTTTGGTCAACCGCGAGGCCGCGATCCGTTACGCGCTCAACCACCCGCACGACTGCGACCCGCTCTTCGCGCAACTGACGCCGGGCATGAAAGTGACCATTGCCGTGGACGACATCTCGATGCCGCTCCCGCCGATGAACACGCCCGACATCCGCCAGACCGCGCTCGAAATTCTCGTCGAGATGCTGAACGGCCACGGCGTTGACGACATCCACATCATCATCGCCATCTCGCTCCATCGCAAGATGACGCCCGCCGAGATGAAGCGCATGTCGGGGCAGAAAATCTGGGACGACTTTTACCCCGACCGCTATTACAACCACGACGCCGAAGACCCCGCAAACCTCGTCCTTCTCGGCGAGACGCGGCACAAAGAGCCGCTGCGCATCAATCGCCGCGCCGCCGAAAGCGACCTGCTGATCTATCTCAACTTCAACTTCGTCCCCATGAACGGCGGCCACAAGTCGGTCGGCGTCGGTCTCTGCGATTACGAGTCGCTGCGCGCGCACCACAACCCGAACACGATCCGCGCGTCGAACAGTTACATGGATCCTTCCGGGTCGGAGTTGGGACGCATCATCAGCCGCGTCGGGCGTCTCGCGGACGAGCACCTCAACGTCTTTCACATCGAGACGACCATCAACAACCACATGTTCGGCGCGGACATGGGATTTCTGACCAAGAACGAGGACGACTTCTCGGCCTTCGACCGCATGAAGTACGAGGCCATGCGTTTCACGATGAGCAAGATGCCGCGCCCCGCCAAGCGCGCCATGTACAACTCGCTCAAGGGCAACTACGAGATGATCGCCTGCCACGCCGGCCGCACAGACCCCGTGCACGAGCGCATCATCGCCAAGAGCATGGAGCAGTACGTCGTGCCCATCGAAGGTCAGTGCGACATCCTCATCTGTCCTGTGCCCGACATGTCGCCCTACAGCGTCAACTCCAGTTTGAACCCGCTGCTCGTGCAGGTGATGGCGCTCGGCTACCACTTCAACATGTATCGCGGCAAACCGCTCCTGAAAAAAGGCGGCACGCTCATTCTCCATCACCCTTGCACGGACGAGTTTGACCACAACTTTCATCCGAGCTACATCGAATTCTTCAACCGCCTGTTGCCCGAATCGCGCGACGCAAACGTCCTGCGCGACAAGTACGAGCAGGAGTTCGCCAATAATCCGAGCTACGTCGAGATGTACCGGCGCGGCAACGCCTACCACGGCTCGCACCCGTTCTTCATGTGGTACTGGGGCGAGAACGGCCGCCAGCACGTCGGCCACGTCATCGCCGCGGGCGCGGAGAACGCACACGTCCCCGCCATGATGGGCTGGGAGCGCGCCGACAATCTCACCGAAGCCATCGCTATGGCGCGCAGCTATCAAGGCCGCTCCGCCGAGATCACGATGCTCCACCAACCCGTGATCGCGATTTGCGATATGGAGTAGCGTTAAGCAGTTGGTGACAGAATAGTCAAAGTATGACATCGGTTTAGCGATCAAGTTATTATGGGAATGAAACGCGAGAACAACCTGCCGGACGGACTGAATGAAGCAGCCCGGCGTGCCAGCACTCGCTTTGAGGCTAAATACAAGGCTTACATGGAGGATTTACGACAAAAGGTGGCGTTGACCATCCTCGTCTGGGGGCCAAACCTAGGATCACAATCACCCGTCGCAAATAAACGAAAGGAGATTTTTCAAGCGTTACAAAAGTTGGGTCACAAGGCGGTGTTCAGCGAGAACATCAACGTTGAAGTGGGAAATGTATCGGAGAAAATGAAGGAGTTCGCGCAAGCGCTCGCCGCCGATTTGATCATTATTTTGCTTGAGGATGCTCCGGGTGCGCTGGCGGAAGCGCATGATTTCTGTAATCACCCTGACTTGGCTCCCAAAATTTACGTAATGATACCCCGAAAGTATGAGGGAGGTTACAGCGCACAAGGAGCGATCAAGGATTTGGACGACGGGTACGGCGGAGTCTATTGGTATGCGGAGGAAGAACTTGAAATCTGTAACGTCCGCACGAAAGCTGTGCGCCGTGCAGAAGCCAGACGGTGCATTTACTCATACTTGCAAGTCAGGGGAACGCAATTATGAAAGACCCCGACAAGACTGATTGGGCGCTCGGCCAGTTACTGATAGATCCCGAAAGACTATTTGTGCTGTGGGCTGTTAAGTCGCGGTTATGCGCCAGCCTGAATGACTTCCGCAATCACTACGGGCTAGACTTTCCCATCGCCGAGTTAGTGGCCTCATTGAAGCAGGGCGATTTTCTCCGTCAAGTCAACGATTATCTTGTCCTGACCGAATTGGGTGAGCAGGCTTTAACTTACTTTGGAGATGATGAAAAGACCGTCAACCAACCTCGTAAACAAGAAGGGTCAATGAAATTATCGCCGACGGAAATTTTTAAGGGACGCAAGATCTTCCTCATCGGGAGCACGGGCTTTCTCGGCAAGGTGACGTTGAGCATGCTGCTCTATCGTTTCCCCAACGTCGAGCGCGTCTATCTCACCGTGCGCTCGCGCTCGCTCGCCGAATCCGAGACGCGCTTCTGGAACAACGTCATCACCGCGCCGCCCTTCGACCCTTTGCGCGAACGCTTCGGAGACGCCTTCGAGGATTTCATCCGCGACAAGGTGCGCGTCCATAACGGCGACATCGGTGACACGAATCTCGGCCTGACAGAAGAAGAGGCGCAGGCGATTGCCGCCGACATCGACGTGGTCGTCAACAGCGCGGGCAACGTCACTTTCAACCCGACACTGGAGAGCGCGCTCCGCACGAACGTCGTCGGCACGCAGAACGTCATCGCCTTCGCCAAACGCATGCGCCGCCCCGCGCTCGTCCACGTCTCGACCTGCTTTGTGGCGGGCAATCGAAGCGGCCCGGTGTGGGAGAGCGATCCCGTGATCGGCTATTTCCCGCGTCGAGAGGAATTGCCGGGCGTGGAGTTTTCCGTCGAGCAGGAGATACGCGATTGCGCCAAACTCGCCGACCGCGTGAAGGACGAAGCGCGGGACGCGATGCGGGTCGCGAGTTTCCGCGAGGGCGCGCGCAAGCGGCTCATCGAAGAGGGGCGCGACGCCGACGACCTCGACGCCATGGGGCTGGCCGTCGCGCGCGAGCGCAAAGTGTGGACGCGCACGCGCCTGACAGACCTCGGCATCGAACGCGCGGAATGGTGGGGCTGGCCGAACATCTACACTTACACGAAGAGTCTGGGCGAACAACTCGTCGCGGCCGAGACGGGCATCGTGCGTTCAATCGTGCGCCCGTCAATCGTCGAGTCGGCGAAGGATTACCCGTTCCCCGGCTGGAACGAGGGCTTCACGACGACCGCGCCGCTCATCTTCATCGCGCTCAAAGGGCAGACGCAGATTCCCGTCAACGAAAAGTTGGTGCTGGACATCACGCCCGTGGATCAAGTCGCGGCCGTGATGCTGGCCGTCGCGGCCGAGGCGTGCGTCGAAGAACCGCGCCTCGTCTATCAGGCCGCGACGGGCGACAGTAATCCGAACGACATGCGCCGCATCGTCGGCATGCTCGGCCTCTACAAGCGCAAGCACTTCGACGAGAAGGAGACCGGATTCCGCATCGTCAACACCATCGCTTCGCACATGGAGACGCGCCCCGTGACCACCGCGCGCTTCGAGCGAACTTCGACGCCGATGATCAACGCGGCGGCTAAGCAAGCCTCGTCGCTGCTGGATCGCGTGCGCCCGCGCTGGGGCGGCGGGCGGCTGACGGAGTTTGTGGATCATGCGAAGAAGCACGTCGAGCGGCTCGAAGAGTTGACGCACGAGACGAAGGAAGCCTTCGAGATGTTCCGCCCCTTCATGGTCGAGAACGCCTACATCTTCCGCGCCGACAACGTGCGCTCGCTCTTTTCGCGCATCCGCAAAGACGAGCAAAATTTGTTGCCGTGGCATCCGGAAAAATTCGACTGGTACGACTACTGGATGAACATCCATTTCCCCGGCCTCAAGAAATGGATCTTCCCGCAACTTGAAGAGGACATGCGCGCGCAGCCGAAGCGCGTCTACACTTACCGCGACCTGCTCGAACTCTTCGAGACCTCGTCCAAACGCTACGCCACGCGCGTCGCCATGCGCATCGAGCGCGACGGGCGCAAAGAGCAGTACACCTATCGAGACCTGCACGAACTCGCCACGCGCGCCGCCGGTTTCTTCGCAAGCGAGGGCGTGCGCCCCGCTGACCGCGTCGTGCTGCTCAGCCACAACGCGCCCGAATGGGGCATGACTTACTTCGGCGTGCTCAAAGCGGGCGCAACCTGCGTGCCCGTCGATCCTGAAAGTTCGACGAGCGAGATCGTCAACTTCATCCGTGCGAGCGAAGCCTACGGCATCGTCGTCAGCGACGAACTGCGCGAGAAGCATTACGATCTCGCGGAGCGTTTGCTCGAAGAGAAGTTGGAGACGACGCGCCTCTGGCGTTTCGAGGAAATCTTCGCGCTGCCGCCGCAGAAGATCGAAGACCAGCGCATCGCCCTGCTCCCGGCGAAAGTCCACCCGCAGACGACCGCCTCGCTCATCTTCACTTCGGGCACGACCGGCAAGCCCAAAGGCGTGATGCTCACGCACAAGAATTTCACGAGCATGGTTTCGATGCTCGCTTCCATCTTCGACATGACGACGAAGGACGGCGTGCTCTCCGTCCTCCCGCTCCATCACACGTTCGAGTTTTCCACCGGCTTTTTGACGCCGCTCGCGCGCGGCGCGCAGATCACCTATCTGCCGGAACTGACGAGCGAAGAACTGACGCGCGCCATCAAGAACGGCTACGTGACTGGGATGGTCGGCGTGCCCGCTCTGTGGGAACTGCTGCACCGCCGCATCAAAGGTCGTTTCAGCGAGCGCGGCCAGTGGGTCGGTGACACGGCCGACTATTTGATCGAGGCCAACAGTTGGATACGCGACCATTCGCCCTTCAACCTCGGCCAGATCATCTTTCGCCCGATTCACGCCGGACTCGGCGGGCGCATCCGTTATCTCATCAGCGGCGGCTCGGCCTTGAACGAGCGCGTCAAAAAGGATTTCCACGGACTCGGCTTCACCATCCTCGAAGGCTACGGCCTGACGGAAGCCTCGCCCGTCTTGACCGTTACGCGCCCGCAGAACAAATTGATCTCCATGAGCGTCGGCAAGCCTCTGCCCGGCGTCGAGGTGAAGATTCTCGACCCGGACTCGTCCGGCATCGGCGAAGTCGTCGCGCGCGGCGCGAACGTGATGAGCGGCTACTTCAACAACGAAGAGGCCACGCGTGCCGTCCTCGTCAACCGCTGGCTCTACACGGGCGACCTCGGCCGTCTCGACGACGAGGGCAATCTCTACCTCGTCGGCCGCTCGAAAGAGATCATCGTCGATACGAACGGCAAGAACGTCTACCCCGACGAGATCGAGGAACTCTACGCCGACTCGCCCTACATCAAGGAACTCAGCGTCGTCGGCCTGCCCGACGGCATCGGCGAACGGGTCGCGTGCATGGTCGTCGCCGATCACGATTACGACATCGCGCTCTCGCGCGAAGAGGTGCGCCGCAAAGTCGAAGAGCACTTCCGCGACGTGTCTTCGTCGCTTCCCTTCTTCAAGCGTGTGAAGACGCTCCACTTCTGGGACGGTGAACTGCCGCGCACCGCGACGCGCAAAGTCAAACGCCGCGAAGTGGTGGCCGCCATGCAGGTGCTCGAACAGAGCCAGCGCAACGTCTCGCAGGTTTCCGCAAACGTGCGCGAGGACAGGAGCGCGACGTGGCTGCTCGAAGTGGTCGCCACGGTGGCGAACCGCCCGCGCGCCGAGGTCACGTTCGACACGCGGCTCGCCGATCTCGGCTTCGACAGTTTGATGTATGTCGAACTCGCCTCCGCCATCGAACAGGCGGGAGGCACGCTGCGCTCGCCCGACACTCTGACCGAGGTGAGAGACTTGCGCGAACTGGCGAGCGTCGTGACCAAGCAGGCGACGCCCGCCGAGCGTGAAGAAGCGGAGCGGCGGCAGGCCGCCGACGCGCGGCGCGGCGACGACGAGATTTACGTGCCTTCGCTCGTACGCACGGTCGGCAACAAGGGACTCGATGCCTTGCAGCGCGTCTTCTACGAGCGTTTCCTGCACATGAAGATCGAGGGCGAGTCGAACATCCCCGTCCACACGAATTTCCTCGTCGCCTCGAACCACGCCTCGCACCTCGACATGGGACTCGTCAAGATGGCGCTCGGCGAACACGGTCGCGACATGGTTGCGCTCGCCGCCGCAGACTATTTCTTCGACAACAAGTTCAAGCGCGCTTACATGGACAATTTCACGAACACCGTCCCGATGGAGCGCAGCGGTTCTCTGCGCAAGTCGCTCCGGCAGGCTCTCTCGTTTCTCGAACGCGGCTATAACGCGCTGCTCTTCCCCGAAGGCACGCGCTCGGTGACGGGCGAGTTGGCCGAATTCAAGCCCGTGCTCGGATTCCTCGCGCTCACCGCCCGCATCGGCATCCTGCCCGTCTACTTGCACGGCACTTACGAGGCGTTGCCGAAAGGGTCGAACATGCTCAAGAGCCGCGACATCGCGGCGCGCATCGGTCGCTTCCTGAGCGCGGAGGAATTGGAGGAGATGACGCGCGGGATGTCGAAGTCCGAGTCGTATCGTCTCATCGCGGCCTTCGTCCAACATCAAGTCGAGAATCTGCGCGACGGCACGCGCCACGATTTCGACGCCAAGGCTCTCCGCAAACGCTGGCGCGCCGAACGACGCGGCACGCCCGAAGCGGAAGTAACGGTTTAAAAATCGTGAATCGTGAATCGTAAATCGTAAATAGATTGAATCCTGTTTTCTCTATTTACGATTTACGATTTACGATTCACGATTCACGTTCTTACTTATGGCTACCAAGAAAGCGACAACTAAAGCGCGGAAGACTCCGGCGAAGGCCGCCGTGGCGGAAAAGGGCGCGAGCGTCGCGCTCGTGAAACGGCCGCACGGCTACACGTTGGTGACGGGCGGGACGGGTTTTCTGGGCGCGCATCTGGTGCGCCAACTCGTCGAAGCGGGCGAGCAAAACGTGCGCGTGCTGGCGACGACGAACCCGGCGTGGCTCGGTGAGTTGGGCGTGGAAACGGCGACGGGGTCGGTGACGAACAAGGCGGACGTGGCGCGTGCGCTCGACGGCGTCGAGTCCGTCTATCATCTGGCGGGGCGCGTGGCGCGCGGGCGCGAAGACGCGCACGGCATGTACGAGTTGCACGTCGAGGGAACGCGCGTGCTCTGCGAGGCGGCGGCCGCGGCGAGCGTAAAGACAATCGTGCTGGCGTCTTCGAGCGGCACGATTGCCGTGACCGACGACGCGACCGCGCTGCCCAACGAGAGTTGGCCGCCGCCGCTCGACATCATCGCGCGCTGGCCTTACTACGCGAGCAAGTATTATCAGGAGCGCGTCGCGCTCGAACATTTTTCCGGCGCGGGGCAGCGTCTCGTGATCGTCAACCCGAGTTTGCTGCTCGGCCCCGGCGACGAGCGTTTGAGTTCGACGAAGGTTGTGCTGGATTTCCTCGCGCGCAAGATCATGGCCGTGCCGGGCGGGGGCTTGAGTTTCGTTGACGCGCGCGATGCGGCCGCATCCCTGCGCGCGGCGATGGAGCGCGGGCGTCACGGCGAGCGTTACCTGCTCGGCGCAGCCAACTGGACTTTCGACAAGTTCTTCGGGCGGCTCGAACGTTTAACGAAAGTCGCCGCGCCGCGTTTCTCGCTTCCTTCAAAGTTCGCCGTCTCCGGCGCGCGCGCCATCCACTCGCTCTACCGCCAGTGGAAACTCGCGCCGCCTCTCGAACCCGCAGAGATCGAGATGGCGGAATATTTCTGGTACTTCGATTCCACGAAGGCCGCGCGCGAGTTGGGCTTCGCGCCGCGCGACGCCGCCGAGACGCTGCAAGACACCGTCACCTACGTGCGCGAGAATTTTCTCGGCAAGGGCGCGTTCGTGTGAACGCGGCGTGAGAGATTTAAGCCGGGATGCGGACGCGCAGGGCGCGCGGCAATATTTCAAACGTCGCGGGGAGCACGCCCGCCAACTCGCCGTCAATTTCAATCGACACCACTTCTCCCGGTTTATCGGCGGATACTTGAACGCGTCGCGCGTGCGCGTGCCGCACTTCGCGCATGCCGAGATGCGTGCCGAGATAGAGGCGATAGACGTTGGTTAAAATCTTGAGCGTGTCGAGGTCGCCGACGGCCACCACGTCGAGCAACCCGTCGTCGAGTTTCGCTTCCGGCGCGATCTTCATCCCGCCGCCGAAGTAGCGCGCGTTGGCGATGCACAAATTTGTGACGGCGAGACGAAAGGCGGCGCGTTCGTCGAGTTGGATGCGGAGCGTCGGCCGGTCGAACGTGACGGCCGCTTGCAGCGAGGCGACCGCGTAGGCGGCCTGCCCGCCCGCGACGCGGCGCGAGGCCGTTGCCAGCCACCCCGTAGAGTTCTCTTCCACGCGACGAATAACTTCGCCGCCCATACCGCAAGAGGCGACGTTCAAAAAATATCGCCGCGCTCGCGCGCCCGCGCGATCCTGAAATTCCACGCGCCCCACGTCCATGCGGACGCCGCGCCCGCGCGCGAGCGCTGCGGCGGCGTCGCGCCCGCGCCGCGGCACGTCGAGCGTACGCCTGAAGTCGCCGCCCGTCCCGCTCGGCAAAATCCCCAACTCCGCGTCCACGCCCGATTCGAGGATGCCGTTTGCCACCTCGGAGATCGTGCCGTCGCCGCCGCACGCGACGATCAAACTTCTGCCCGTTGCGGCCTCGCGCCCGGCGATCACGGAGGCGTCGCCCGCACTCTCGGTGAACGCGCAATTGAACGCGCCGAAGTGCGCGCGCAGGTCGCTCGCCAGAGACGGCCAAGTTCTGCCCGTCGCTCCGCCCGCCGACGCCGGGTTGACGATCACGAGCGGGAGCGACGTGTGATGAATGATGTTTGGAGAAGGCGCGGCGATTGTCGATGAAGATGCGACGATTGGGGCATCGCCCGTCACGCCGTCGCCTGCCGCGAGATCGTTTTTCGCGCTTGCCGCGCTATCGTTTGTCGCGCTTGCCGCGCCGTCGCTTGCCGCGCGTTCAATCTTTTGAGTTTTCTTGTTCATCCCTCATCCTTCATCCCTCGATTCGCCCCCCGCCCCTGCGTCCTTCCCGTAGAGCGCGCGATCCTGTTCGGCCAGTTCGGCGATCTTGGACATGACGAACTCGGCGATCTCTTTGTAGGTGCGGATGCCGTCGCGCTTTGAGAGGAACGGCGTGTAGTCGAGCGCCGCGCCGAAGTGGACGCGGATCAGTTCGCCCCCCGTCCAGTTGCCCAACACCTGACGCGGCAGGTCGTTGTTGAGTCCGGCGACGAAGACGGGGATGACTTGCGGCGTCGCGTCTTTGATCAGGCGGCCGACGCCGGGCTTTGCGGGGAGGAACGAATAAGGGTCTGGATTTTTGTTACGCGTGCCTTCGGGATGAAAGCCGATCAAGTGCCCGCGCCCGCGCTGGCAGAGATCGACGAGCACGCGCATCGAGTATTTATCGAAGTCGCGTTTTTCGGGGATCGGGTTGCTGCCCGCCGCGAAGAAGGGCGGGTACATCGACCACCAGCCCATCACGAGATTGACGAGCATGCCGAGCGGCGACTCGTAAAAGAAACGCCCGCGCACCGGAAAGAACAGACGCTTCTCCCAACTCGTGCGCCGGAACAATTCGGCCGAAACCGTGTACATGTCGAAGAACGAGCGATGGTTCGAGACGAGCAGGATGGGGCGTTCGTGCGAGACGGCTTCGACGTGTTCGAGGCCGTGGACGCGCATCAGGTTATACGTGCAGAGCCTGATCCAACTCATTCCGAGCGTCCGCTGGCAGAACGTCCAGAAACGCTTCCACGCGCCCTGATTCATCCTCCGCGTGACGCGAAACGCCACCTGTTCCATCGGCGCGAGCACGGCCAGTTCTTCGGGCGTCGGTTCGTCCAGCGGCGCGGGCGCAAGCGTCGAAGGCGGCTGCGGCTCGATTTCTCCCGGTGTTGGTTGGAGTTCGGTCGAAGACATTCGGGGCAAGATACAGGTTTCAAGTTTCAGGTTTCAAGTTTCAAGTTCAAAAACCTCGAACCTCAGTCTTGAAACCTGAAACTTGAAACCTGAAACCCGTCAGTCTATCGAAAAATACTTGGCCTCTTCGTGATGCACGATGATGGCGGAGGTTGACTGTTCGGGTTCGAGTTGAAATTCTTCCGTGAGCGAAACGTCGATGCGCGCCGGGTCGAGCAACGCGAAGAGTTTTGTTTGATCTTCCAGATTCGGGCAGGCCAGATAGCCGAAGCTGAAGCGCGAGCCTTGATAGCCTTGATGAAAGAGTTTCGTGATCTCGGCGGCGTCGCGCGCGGCGATGCCCAGTTCTTCGCGGATGCGCTTGTGCCAGAGTTCGGCCAGAGCCTCCGCGCTCTCGACGCTCAGACCGTGAAAATAGAGATAGTCCGTGTAGTTGTCCGACTTGAACAACTCGTGCGCGTACTCGCTCGCGCGACGCCCGACCGTGACGAGATGAAAGGCCACGGTGTCCACGCGCCCCGAATCCACGGAGGCGAAATAGTCTGCAAGACACAGCCGCTTGCCTTCGGGCTGGCGCGGGAAGGTGAAACGCTCGCGCTCGGTGCGCCCGTCGTCCTCGTAAATGATCAGATCGTTGCCCGCCGATTGGCAGGGGAAATAGCCGTAGACCACGCGCGGCGTGAGCAATTGTTCGCGCTTCGCACGCTCTTTCAACTCGTCGTAGACGGGTCGCACTTTGTCCGCGACGAGCGCGCGATAATCCTCCGCCGACCTGCGCCCCTGTTTGAATTGCCACTGGCCTTTGAACAGAGCCGTCTCGTTGACAAAAGCAAACACGTCGTCGAGCGAAATGTCATTCACCACGCGCGAGCCGTAGAAGGGCGGCGTCGGGATGGGCGCGTCCGCGCGCACGTCGGAACGACGCGTGTGCGTCGTGTCGCCCACGGGCTTAGACGCGCCGCGCGGGCGCGACTGCTTGCGGATGCCGAGCTTCGCCTCTTCCCCGATCAAGTCTTCCGCGTCTTCGACCGCCGCGCCGTCCGCGCCCGCCGCCGCTGCCGCCGCCGCCTTCTCTGCTCGCTCGATTTGCGCCGCGCCGTTGTCTTCTTTCGCGCCGGACTTTTCGCCAACCAACGAGTCCATCGTGTGCAAGCCGTCGAAAGCGTCTTTGGCGTAGAAAAGCGTGCCCTTGTAGATCGCCTTGAGGTCGTCTTCCACGTAGCGACGCGTCAAGGCCGCGCCGCCAAGCACCACCGGCGCGCTGATGCCGCGCTCGTTCATCAGTTCGAGATTGTCGCGCATGATGAGCGTAGACTTCACCAAGAGGCCGCTCATGCCGATGGCGTCCGCGCCCTCGCGCTCGAAGGCGTCGAGGATGCTTTCAATCGGTTGCTTGATGCCGAGGTTGACGACGCTGTAGCCGTTGTTCGTCAGGATGATGTCCACGAGGTTCTTGCCGATGTCGTGCACGTCGCCTTTGACGGTGGCGAGAATCATCTTGCCCTTCGTCGTCGCGCCGCCCTTCTTCTCCATGAACGGTTCGAGGAAACGCACCGCCGCCTTCATCACCTCGGCCGACTGCAACACGAAGGGCAACTGCATCTGGCCGCTGCCGAACAGATCGCCGACCACTTTCATGCCGTCGAGCAGGATGTTGTTGATGATGTCGAGCGCGGGATAACTTTCGAGCGCGCGTGTGAGTTGCGTCTCCAAACCTTGCTTCTCGCCGTCGATGATGTGGCGTTTGAGGCTCTCCTCGACGGGCAAGGCCGCGTCGTCAACATGCGCTTTCTTCGTCGTCACGCCCTCGAAGAGTTTGGTGAACTCGCCGAGCGGGTCGTAGGTGCAAATCTCGCCGTCGAACTTGCGTTCGTCGTAAATAAGCTCGCGCGCGACTTCCCTTTCGCGCTCGCCGATGCGGTTGAGGGGGACGATCTTGCTTGCGTTGACGATGGCGGCGTCGAGTCCGGCTTCGACCGCTTCGTGTAGGAAGACCGAGTTGAGCACGATGCGCGATGCTGGGTTCAAACCGAACGAGATGTTCGAGACGCCGAGGATGGTGAAACAGCCCGGCAGTTCGCGCTTGATGCGGCGAATGCCTTCGATGGTTTCGGCGGCGTTACGCCTGTCCTCTTCGATGCCGGTCGAGATGGGCAGCGCGAGCGGGTCGAAAAAGATGTCGTGCGCGGGAAAACCGAGTTGCCCGGTGGCGTGTTCGTAAGCGCGGCGCGCGATGTTGAACTTGCCTTCCGCGCTGCGCGCCATGCCCTCTTCGTCAATCGTGCCGATGACGACGCCCGCGCCGAATCGTTTGGCGAGTTCGATCACTTTCGTGAAACGCGGCTCACCGTCTTCGTAGTTCGTCGAGTTGAGGATGCACTTGCCGCCCGCGTGTTCGAGTCCGGCCTCCATCTTCTCCCACTCGGTCGAGTCGAACATGAGCGGCAGACGGATGTTCGTCACGAGGCGCGAGGCGAGTTCGTGCATATCACGCACGCCGTCGCGCCCGACGAAGTCCACGTTCACGTCGAGAATGTGCGCGCCCTCGCGTTCCTGTTCGCGCGCGAGCGAGACGAGGCCGTCCCAATCTTCGGCGTTCAACAGATCGCGCATCTTCTTCGAGCCGGAGGCGTTGACGCGCTCGCCGACGATGAGAAAAGAGTTCTGCTGCACGTAGGGCTGCTGGCTGTAGATCGAAGACGCGGCCGGGAGGACTTTCGCTTCGCGCCGCTTCGGTTGTACGCCCCGCATCGCTTCGACGAGCAACTTCAGGTGTTCGGGCGTCGTGCCGCAGCAACCGCCGACGACGCCCACGCCGAAGTCTTTGACGAAATGCGCGACCTGCGCCGTAAAGGTTTCGGGCGTCTCGTCGTAATGCATCGCGCCATCTTTAACCGAGGGCAATCCAGCGTTCGGCAGGACTGAGACGGGGAGCGTCGCGTTCTCGCAGAGATAACGAATGCTCTCCGTCATGTTGCGCGGCCCCGTGCCGCAGTTCATCCCGATCACGTCGATGGGGAACGGTTCGAGCGCGGTCAACGCTGCACTGATCTCCGTGCCGGGGAGCATCGTCCCGAAAGTCTCGATGGTGATTTGCGTGATGACGGGCACGCGCCGCTTCGCCTGTGCGAAATATTCAAAGATGGCCGAGAGCGTCGCCTTCGTCTGCAACAAGTCCTGACAGGTTTCGACGATGAGGAGGTCTACGCCGCCGTCTATCAGGCCGCGCGCCTGTTCATAGTAGGCCGCCTTGATGTCTGCGAATTTGATGTGGCCGAGCGTGGGAGACTTCGTGCCCGGCCCCATAGAGCCTGCGACCCAACGCGGGCGGTCTGCGGTGGCAAAGTCGGCGGCGACGCGCCTCGCCAGTTGCGCGGCGCGCACGTTCAGGTCATAGGCCATGTGGCCGATGCCGTACTCGTCGAGCACGTAGGGGATCGCGCCGAAGGAATTGGTTTCGACCACATCGCAGCCGACTTCAAAAAAGGCCGCGTGCACGCGCTTGACCGCCGAGGGACGGCTGATGAGCAGGTATTCGGGGCAACCTTCAAACTGCGCGCCGCCGTAGTCGTCAACGGTCAGGTTTTGCGTCTGGAGATTTGTGCCCATCGCTCCGTCGAAGACGACGATGCGGTCTTGCAGAGTTTGGAGGAAATCTTTCATCTGGTTTTAACTTGTCTCCGTTCCGGCCATCGCTTCACGCATAAACGGGAAGCCCCGCGCCAAACAACGCGGGGCTTTCATCCGAGCGACTCGAAATGCGGGTTGGTTTCCCGCGAAAGACTTGGCCGAGCTGTTTAGCGGTTTATTTTACGTGGCCGCAAGTCGCCTTAACTCACCACGTTTGTCCGTCGTGGTTTATTGAATCATCGCCTGCGAGGCATGTCAAGAATAGAGAGGTCGGAGGTTGGAGGCCGGAGGTTAGTTAAGACAAGCTGCTTTAACTAATCTCCGGCCTCCAACCTCTGGCCTGTGCCGTTATCCTCTAGCCTCCGGCCTCCGCTTTGTGATACTTTCACAGACGCTTTTGCTCCCGACTAAAGACACACACCACCTAACTATGCGCCGAGCCATTTATCCCGGTTCTTTTGATCCTGTGACGAACGGCCACCTCGACATCATCGCGCGCGGCTGCAAACTTTTCGACGAGATCATCATCGCCGTCGTGGTCAACCCGGAGAAGCGTCCGCTGTTCACGCTCGACGAGCGGCGCGAGATGCTGTCGGAGGTGCTGGCCGAGATCAACAGCGGCGGGTGTCGTCTGGTAGTGGATGATTTTCAAGGGCTGTTGATGCACTATGCCGTCGCGCGCGAAGCCGACGCGGTGGTGCGCGGCATCCGTGCCTTCTCCGATTACGAGTACGAATTGCAGATGGCCTTGATGAACCGGCGACTTGAGCCGCGCATCGAGACGGTCTTTATGATGCCCGCCGAGGCTTATTCTTACGTCAGTTCGCGCCTCGTCAAAGAGGTCTATCAACTCGGCGGGACGATCAGCGGACTCGTGCCCGCATCGGTCGAGGCGCGCATGCAGCGGAAGTTCGGCAAAAGTTGATTTCACGCAAAAAGAGCGCGCGTCCGGTGTTATACTGACGCTCGTTCCAACAAACAAATTCGACGCGGGCGACACGGGTAAGCGACCGGCTCTTTCGCGTCGTAAATGAATAGGGAGGGCAGACGAATGCCGAGAGGTGATAAGAGCGCGTACACGGACAAGCAGAAGCGGCAGGCCGAGCACATCGAGGAAGGCTACGAGGATCGCGGCGTGTCGGAAGAAGAGGCGGAGCGGCGCGCGTGGGCGACCGTCAACAAGTCTTCGGGCGGCGGCAAGCAGAGCGGTTCGGGTCGGGGCAAGGCGGAAAATAAAGCCCCTGCGAAGAAGGGCGGCAAGAAGGGCGGCGCGGCTTCGGCCAACCGTTCGGCGGCCGACAAGTCGGCTTCGGCGAAGAAGGCCGCCAAGACGCGCGCACAGAAAGGCGGCGCGAAGAAGGGCGGATCAAAGAAGGCCGGCGCGAAGAAGGGCGGCGCGAAGAAGGGATGACCAAATTGGCACCCGAAAGTTTCCCGCGCTCGGAACGAGTCGCGCAGATGCAAGCCTCTTCGACGCTCGCGGCGATGCAGAAGGCTCTGGCGATGCGCGCCTCGGGCGTGGACGTGGTTGATCTGGGCGCGGGCGAACCGGACTTCGACACGCCGGAACACATCAAACGCGCCGCTGCCGACGCCATGCGCGCGGGTGAAACCAAGTACACGGCGACGGGCGGCACACGCGACCTGCACGAAGCCGTCATCAACTATTACGCGCGGGAGTTCGGCGCGCGTTACGACGTTTCGGAAGTGATGGCGACGGCGGGCGGCAAACAGGCGATCTTTAACGCCGTCGTGTCGCTCGTCAACGCGGGCGACGAGGTTTTGATCGCGAAGCCCTACTGGGTGACGTTCCCGGAGATCGTGAAGTTCGCGGGCGCAACGCCCGTCTTCGTCGAGACGGAGGAGACCGGCTTCCAACTGACCGCCGAACAGGTGCGCCGCGCCATCACGCCGCGCACGAAACTGATCATCATCAACTCTCCCTCGAACCCTTCGGGACGCGTTATCCCGCCCGCAGAGTTTCGCAAGATCATGGAAGTCATCGCCGAGCACGGCGTCTATGCCATCTCGGACGAGTGCTACCTGCGTTTCGTCTACGCACCGGCGGAGGTCTTCAGCGCGTCGAGTCTCGCGCCGGAGTTGCGCGCGCGGCTGTGCATCGCCGGGTCGTTCTCCAAAACTTTCGCCATGACGGGCTGGCGCATCGGCTACGCGCTCGCGCCGCGCGAGTGGACGAAGGCGATGCTGCTCGTGCAGGGTCATTCGACGAGCAACCCGAACTCCATCGCGCAACGCGCGGCGACCGAGGCGTTCAACGGTTCACAGGACTGTGTGCGCGCGATGCTCGCGGAATACGGCGCGCGGCGCGAGTGGCTCATCGAAGCCTTGAGCGACATTCCGGGCTTCTGCTGCTTCGCTCCCGAAGGCGCGTTTTACGCTTTCCCGAACGTGCGCGGTTGCTTGAAGGGGAAAGTGAAAACGTCGGGCGAGCTTGCCGAGAAACTGCTCAACGAGCAACAGACGGTTGTGACGAACGGCGCGGGCTTCGGGGCGGATGGCTACCTGCGTATCTCTTACGCGACCTCTCTGGAACGCCTCAAGGAAGGCGTGCGGCGCATCCGGCAGGTGGCCGAAGCCTGTGCGCGCTAGAGGCGACGATCTTACGACGGCTCAGCCGGCGGCAAAAAACGAAAGCGGCCGGCGGCAAAAGCGAAAGCGGCGACTCATCGGTTAATGAGTCGCCGCTTTCGCTTTTGCTAAGGGAGTGGACTTAGTAAATGTTGAAGTTGTATTCGATGGTGACGTATTGCGACACCTTGCGGCCGTCCTTCTCCGCCGGTCTGAAGGAGATTTTACGCGCCGCTTCAATCGCCTTCTCCGTCAACCCGTCGGGGAGGCGCGAGACGGGCGTGATGCCTGAAACCGAACCGGACGCTCCGAGAATCAGACGCAGGCGGACAGTTCCCGTCACCTGATTTTTGCGCGCCTCTTCGGTGTAGAGCGGTTCGGGCTTGGAGGTGATCTGCGCCTTGCGCGTCACGTCTCTCGCCGCGAAAGTCTTGCTGTAGTCAGTGCCGCCGCCGCCGCCGCCGGGACCGCCGCCGCCGTCGTTGCGGTCGCCGCCGCCCGTGTTGCCGCCGCGTCCGGGGCCGACGCCGCCGCCTTCGCCCGAACCGACGCCGCCGCCCGTGCCCGTGCCGATGCCGTTACCCGAACCGGGGCCGGAACTCGTCTCGGTCGAACGCGATTTCGGATCGCCGTAAGCGATCTGCCGGTTGTCCGGCGGAAAGAGCGTCGGGTCGGCGACGATGCTGGCCGGGACGGGCAAACTCGGATTCTTGATCGTCGGCGGACGCGGGTCGGGAGCGCGCACCTGCGGAACTGTTAGCGAAGCGGGGGGAAGTTTGCCGAACGACGCGGGCTTCTCTTCCTGTCGCCCGCCGCCGCCGCCGCCGCCCGGTTTCTCCTGTTTCGGTTTCGAGCCGCCGCCCTTGCCCTTGGCATTACCGGCCGGCCCTTCGTCCGGCTTCTTCTGTTCTTCTGGAATGTCCGTGACGAGTCCCTGTAGCTCAAGGTCTTCGCGCACGGCGTCGAGCGAGGCCACGTGCTTGTCCTGCATGCGGAGCAGCAACGTGATCAAAACGCCCGCCGTCATCATCAACACGAGCGCGGACATGATGCCGAGAGCCACGTTGCGCTGCGACAGCACGCGCCAAGAGGCTTTGCCGTAAGCGGTCGTCCCGCGCTTCACAAATCCGGCGGGGTCGCGTTTGAACTCAGGCCAAGTCAACTCCGCGTCGTGGCCGACCTCGCGCAATTCTTTCGTCAAGCGACTGAGCAAACCCGCGTCTTCCAAAAACGTCAGGTGATATTCGCCCCGCTCGTGGGGGGCGGCGGCCGAACGGCCGTCGGGCGAAATATTCGCGGCCGGAATCTGCGCAGCAGGGATGGTGGCCGTGGTCGCGTCCGAGACGGTCGCGTCGTCCACGACGGCGTCGTTGACAGCGGTGTGCTCGTGTGTGGAATTGCTGAACGTGGCGGTCTCTGCGCCTGCGGGCTGGAGGCCATTCGGAAGCGGGGTGCCGTCCACCGGGCAGAATTCGAACTGCACGGGGACTACCTCATTACACTTCGGGCAGCTCTTTGTCGTCATACTTCACGCCTCAATTGGGGAACATTTTTCTTCAAGCTGTTGGGTCACTCGAATTTAGGACACATGCCTTCGAGCATCGTGAGATGCCCGGACGGCTTCAAGAGTTTACTACCGGGAATAAAAATATCATAGTTTGGGAGCGGTTGACCTCGTACTTGGCGAACCCTAAAATGTACGGGCATCCCCCGCGACCGTTTTGATGCATCTAAAACACTTCGTGTCGAAATTATTCTGCCGCCGCTTGCGGCCGTCTCTCGCCGCCCCGTCAGACATCCGAGCCATTTTATGAAACGCCAACTCCTTTCGCTCCACGTTCCGCGCACCGGCAGGAGGACGATCATCGCCGCCCTGCTTCTCGTCTCGCTCTGCCTGCCCGTCGTGGCGAACGCCCGGGCGCAAAGCTGGGGAACGCCCGCGCCTCGGCGCGAACAACTTCTCAACGGGCTGCGCCTCATGCTCCTGCATCGCCCCGGCGACCCGCAGGTCTTGCTCAAAGTCAGGATCAACAACGGGGCGGCCTTCGATCTCGCCGGCAAAGAAGGCTTGATGACGCTTCTCAGCGATGCCCTGTTCCCCGACGCGGAGACGCGCCAGTATGTCGCCGAAGAGTTGAACGGGCGGCTCGAAGTCAACACCTCGTACGACCACATAGAGATTTTGTTGAGCGGCAAGACCGCCGACTTTGAACGGCTCGTCGAACTCCTGCGCAATGCCGTGGTGCAAATGCGCCTCGCCACCGAAGACGTGAACCGCCTGCGCGAAGCGCGTCTCCAAGCCGCACGCGACATAGCCGGGCAGCCCGCCCTCTCGGCCGACCGCCTCGCCGCCGCCAGACTCTACGGTTCATACCCTTACGGGCGCTCGCTCGCGGGCACGCCTGAAAGCCTCGCGCGCATTGATCGCCCCGACTTGATGCTGGCGCGCGACCGCTTCATCAATCCCAACAACTCTACGCTCGTACTGATCGGCGGGGTCGAAGCTCCGCGTGCCATGCGTGCCTTCCGGCAATTTCTCGGCTCGTGGCGCAAGGGCGATTCGATTCCCCCTTCGACTTTCCGCCAGCCCGATGCGCCCGACGCGCGCACGCTCATCTTTAACGCCCCCGGCGCAAACGAGGTCGAGGTACGTCTGGCCGCGCGCGGCCTGTCGCGCACCGACCGCGACCGCGTCGCCGCGCCCGTCGTGGCCGCGCTCGCGCGCGCGCGTCTGGCGGCCGCTATCAAAGCGTTTCAGCCCAAGTCCACTTTCGCGCGCCATGAGGCTTATAACTTGTCCGGCGTCGTGCTGCTCGGAGCGTCCGTGCCTGCGGGCGTCGCGGCGCAGACGCTCGAAGCCGCGCGCACGGTCGCGGCGGGTCTCGCCGCGTCGCCCGTCTCCGCCGCCGAGTTTGAGAACGCGCGACGCGTCGCGCTCGCCGCGCTCAGCGAACGCAGACAACGACCTGACGCGCTCGCCGACGAATGGCTCGATGCGGCCACCTACAACTCGACGCTCGCCGACGACGAACGCGCCTTGAACGCTCTCACCTCCGCAGACGTGCAGCGCGTGGCCGCGCGCCTCTTCGGACGCGAGGCGAAACTGGCAAGCGTCGCAGTCGGCGATGCGGCGCAACTGCGTAACGAACTGGCGCGTCTGAGCGGCGGCATCGAAGTGGCGGGATCGAACTCCGCCCCGCCCGCGCCTCCGGCTACCGAGCCGAAGACGCCCAATCGTCCGTAGTTAATTTACAAAATAATCGCAAGCTGCCTGCAACCAATCATCCTTCCATAATCATTTAAGGTGTCCACGCCAACAAGCCCGAATGAAAACGAACGCCAGCAGGAGCACGCGCGTCGAGTCAACTCGATGTTCGCGGGCATCGCGCGCCGCTACGATCTTTTAAATCACCTGCTGTCGGCCAATATTGATCGACGCTGGCGGAGGCTTGTGGCCGAACGCCTGCGCCCCGCGCTCGGCGCGGGAACGCGCACGCTCGACGTGGCTTGCGGCACGGGCGACCTCGCCTTGACGTTATCGGAGGCAGGCCAGACGCGCGTGACCGGGCTTGATTTCTGTCGCCCGATGCTCGAAGTCGCGGCGCGCAAGGCGACGCAGCAAAGAAGGGCGATTCCCTTCGTCGAGGCCGACGCGCTTCGACTGCCGTTCGCGGCCGAGACTTTCGACGTGGTGGCTATCGCCTTTGGCCTGCGGAATCTGGCGAGCGTCGAGGGCGGACTCAGGGAGTTGTTTCGCGTGCTCAGACCGGGCGGGCGCATCGCGATTCTGGAATTTTCGCACCCGGTCGTGCCGGGCTTTCGCGCTCTTTTTCAGTTCTATTTTACGCGCGTGTTGCCGCGCATCGGCGGTCTCGTGAGCGGCTCGCGCGGCGCGTATGAGTATCTGCCGGATTCCGTCTCGCGCTTTCCGGATCAGCAGCGGCTGGCGGAGTTGATGCGCGAAATCGGCTTCGGCGAGGTGACGTATCAGAACTTGACGGGCGGCATCGCGGCGTTGCATCTGGGCATGCGCCCCGGCCGCACCTGAAACCGGATTGGCTTGCGCTGAATTGAGAAGAGCGCAAACCGAAACGTAGTCCGATGGATTTGTGTCCATTCCCGCGCGACGGTTGTCGGGGCTGTTCGCGTGACGAAAGACACACATTCCGTCGGGCTACGTTTTTTAGTAAATCGTGAATCGTGAATAGATGAGGACGGGCTTTCTTCTATTCACGATTTACGATTCACGATTTACTTTCTTCCCTGCTATCATCCTCCGCGCAGAGTTCAATACTTAAAACTTTCCGAACATACTGAGACGTATCGCCGAAGATGAAGCACAAGCTACTGGATGTCTCGCGGCGCATCTTGATCCTCCTGCTCGTGGTGTGGACGGTGGTGTCGCTCGTCACGCTCTTGATCGAACTCGTGCCGGGCGACCCGGCGACGGCCACGCTCGGCGAAGACGCCACGGCCGCGCAGATCGAGCAGTTTCGCCAGAAGCACAATCTCGACCGCCCCGCTTTCTTCTTCTCTTACGCGCGCGACGAACAGGGCGTGCGAAACTTTAGCTGGCACGGGCTGAACAATCGTTACATCGATTACTGGCAGACGATCCTGCGCGGCGATATGGGTCGCTCGTTTCGCACCGACCGCCCCGTCATCGAACTGATCATGCAGCGTTACCCGGCGACCATCCAACTGGCCGTCGCCGCGCTGCTCGTCGCCATCACCATCGCGATCCCGCTCGGCGTCGTTGCCGGAAAAAATCGCGGCACGTGGCTCGACAATTTGCTGTCCGTCGTCGCGCTCATCGGCATCAGCATGCCCGGTTTCGTGTTGGGGCCGCTCCTGATCTACTTGTTCGCCATCCAACTCGGCTGGCTCGCGCCTTCGGGGCGCAACTACGGCGAGGACATCATCCTGCCCGCCGTGACGCTCGGCGCAGCCCTCTCCGCGCTCTTGACGCGCATGGTGCGCTCGTCCGTGATCGAAGAGATGGGTGAGGACTACGTGCGTACGGCGCGCGCTAAAGGTTTGAGCGAGAGAACGGTCGTCTACAAACACGTTCTCAAAAACGGTCTCATCCCGGTCGTCACCATCCTCGGCCTGCAACTCGGCGTGTTGCTCGCCGGGGCGATCATCACGGAGAAGATTTTCAACTGGCCGGGCTTGGGTCTCCTGCTGATCGACGACGGCATCGGCAAACGCGACTACCGCCTTGTGCAAGGCTGCGTCCTCGTCATCAGCGTCACCTACATCTTCGCCAACACGCTGACGGACATTGTTTATCGCTGGCTCGACCCCAGAATAAGAGTTTCGTAAATCGTTAAAGGCCGTAAATCGTGAATCGTAAATCGTGAATAGATAAGAACTGGTTTTCTCTATTCACGATTTACGATTTACGATTCACTAATTATGAATCGCCTCTCAAAATTCGGTCTCGTCGTCGTCGGGCTGTTCGTCTTCATAGCGATCTTTGCGCCGTTGATTGCGACGCATGATGTCGGCGAGACCGACTTGTTGAATCGCTACGCAGCCCCCTCCGCCGCGCACTGGCTCGGCACGGACGCGACGGGGCGCGACGTGTTTTCGCGCGTCGTCTACGGCGCGCGCATCTCGCTGCGCGTCGGCCTCGTGGTGGTCTTCGTCTCGACTTTCATCGGGACGATCATCGGCGCGCTCGCAGGCTACTACGGCGGCTGGATCGACCGCATCGTCAACGGCTATCTCTTCAACGTCTTTCTCGCCTTCCCCGGCCTGTTGCTCGCCATCGCCATGGTCGCGTTTCTCGGCGCGGGCTTGAACAAGTTGATCCTCGCGCTCTGCATCATCGGCTGGGTGGGCTACGCGCGCGTGATTCGCGGGCAGGTGTTGAAGGTGCGCGAATATGATTTCGTGCAGGCGGCGCGCGCGCTCGGCGCAAGCGACATGCGCATCCTCTTCGTCCATATTTTGCCGAACGCCATTCAACCGCTCATCGTGCAGGCGAGCCTCGGCATGGCGGGCGCGGTGCTAGCGGAAGCGACCCTCTCGTTTCTGGGTCTGGGTGTGCCACCGCCCGCGCCTTCGTGGGGCGTGATGCTCGAAGAGGCGCGCGATCTCTCGACGCTGCAAGCCGCGCCGCACGCGCTGCTCGTCCCCGGCATCGCCATCGCGCTCTCCGTGCTCGCCTTCAACTTCATCGGCGACGGCCTGCGCGAATATCTCGACCCGCGACAGCGCAAACGCTAGGCACGTTTGTTAAAGTTGCTTTCCGTTCTCTTCGGGCCTTTGCGCCTTTGCGTGAGATAAATTTCTCGCAAAGGCGCAAAGGCGCGAAGGAAGACAAAAATTTAACTCCCTATTCGTGGCGGCGAAATCCCCGGCCATTAGTTATCGAACGGACAAATTTTTTAAAGTGACTGCTATCAGTTCGTCAGCTACTTCCCCAGACCGCGCGTTGCCCGCGCGTGAGACTCCGGCGCAGGGCGCGGCCATCTCGATCCGGCAACTCTCGAAAACTTACCCCGTGTCGCGCGCGCGCCTCAAGCAATTTTTCCGGCGCAAGGCGAGCGATCCGGTCGAAGCCCTGCACGATGTCAGCTTCGACGTGCGCGAGGGCGAAATCTTCGGCCTCATCGGGCGCAACGGCGCGGGCAAGACCACGCTCACCAAGATCATCGCGACGCTCGTGCAACCCACTTCCGGCGCGGTCGTCGTCGGCGGCTTCGACAGCGTTCGTGAAGAGGGAGCGGTGCGCGCACGGCTCGGCCTCGCCACGGCCGAGGAACGCAGTTTCTACTGGCGTCTGACCATCGAGCAAAACCTAGCTTTCTTCGCGCGCCTCTACGGCCTCGCGGACGCACGTGCGCGTCCGCGCATCGCTGAACTGCTCGCGCGCCTCAAACTCGAACCGCTCGCCCGGCGTCGCTTCGGCGAACTCTCGACGGGCAACAAGCAGCGCGTCGCCATCGCCCGCGCGATGCTCAGTTCCCCGCCCGTCCTCCTGCTCGACGAGCCGACGCGCTCGCTCGATCCGCTCGCCGCAGCCGAGACGCGCACGCTCATCAACTCGCTCGCGCGCGACGCGGACAAGCCCGTGACCGTGCTCCTGACCTCGCACAACCTCGCAGAGATCGAGGAACTGTGCGCCCGCGTGGCCGTCATCTCGCGCGGCCAAATTCGCGCGCTCGACACGCCGGAACGACTTCGCGCCGTGCATAAAAACGCGGAGCGCGTGCGGCTCGCCGTGCGCGGCATCTCGCCCGAAGCGGCGCGCGGCGCGCTCTCGCAAGCGTTCGGGGAGTTTGAACTTTCGGAAGCGGATCACGCCGCCCCCGTCGTCGTGCAATTCACGCGCGAGGTTGACGACGACAGGCTCGACCGCGCGTTGCGCGCTTTGCAAAACGCGGGCGCAAGTATCGTCGCGTGCGATTCGGAACGCGCCACTCTGCTCGACGTGTTGGAGAAGTATGAGCGCGAGAATGAGGCGATAGAGGAAACACGAAGGTGAAAAGAGTGCTCAAACTTCTACGTCGCATCCGTGCTTTTATCGTGCGTGATTTTCAGTTGGAGCTTAGTTATCGCTTCGCATTCTTTTTGCGCGTGCTGAGCGTGCTGGGGCTGGTGACGACGCTCTATTTCATTTCGCAAACTTTCGTCGCGGGGAACAATTGCCCCTGCGCGGAATCGCCCTTCACGCAATGGCGCGACCCGCTGGCCGCGTGGCTCACCGGCCTCGCCGTCCTGAACTACTTTATGACCGGCTTTTCCAGCCTCGCGAACGCCATCCGGGCCGAGCAGTCGCAGGGAACGCTCGAAGGCGTGTTGATGACGCCCATCGGCATCCCGACGCTCGTGGCTTCGAGTTCGGCGTGGGCTTTCGTGCAGGCGACGTTCTTCTCTTTCCTCTATTTCTTTTTCGGTTGGTTTTTCTTCAACGTCCAGTTTCGCGGCAACTTCCTGCTGGCGTTCTTTATTCTGCTGCTGACGACGCTCGTGCTCGCCTCCATCGGCATCCTCTCCGCGAGTTTCGCGATGGTCTTTAAACGCGGCGACCCCTTCGGAGTTTTGCTCGGCACGGGTTCGGCGATCTTCTCCGGCGTCTTTTTCCCCACTCAACTACTCGGCAGCGGCTTCGGGAAGATTTCGCGCCTCTTGCCCCCGACCTACGGGCTTGACGGCATTCGCCGCGTGCTCATCGAAGGACAGGGTTTCAGTGAAGTGCGCGCTCCGTTCTTCACGCTTCTCCTGTTTCTCGGCGTCCTCATGCCCTTCTCCTTCTGGGTCTTCACGCGCGCCGTCCGTCGCGCCAAACGCGAAGGCAGCCTGATACAATATTGAAAAATTGTCCGTGGTCAGTAGCGGCTAGTTCGTTGCTTGCGGCTACCCGTGCGATTGGACGGCGGCGAAGTTGGATAACTACTGCGGGAAGAAAACAATCGGCCACGAACAACTGACCACGAACGACTAACCACGAGCGACTGACCACGGACATTCTTAATGCAAGTTTTCTACACGCCGCGTTATTACGCCGACATCGGCGAGGGGCACGTCTTCCCGATCCGCAAGTTTGAACTCGTGCGCGACCGCCTCGTGGCGGAAGGGACGCTCGCCCCCTCAGAGATCATCGAACCGCAGCCCGCGCCCGTCGCAGACGTGTTGCTCGTCCACACCGAGGACTACGTGACGCGTTTGCGCGCCGGGTCTCTGACGCCGCGCGAGTTGCGCAGGCTCGGACTGCCTTGGTCGAAGTCGCTCGTGCGCCGTTCATTTCTCGCCACGGGTGGGACTATCAAAGCGGCGCGCGCCGCGCTCGCCTCCGGCATCGCCTCGAATCTCGCGGGCGGCACGCACCACGCTTTTCCCGAACGCGGGGAGGGTTTTTGCGTGCTGAACGACGTGGCGGTCGCCATTCGCATCCTGCGCCGCGACGGCGTGATCGAGCGCGCGGCCGTCGTCGATTGCGACGTGCATCAGGGCAACGGCACGGCGACGATTTTCGAGAATGACCAAAGCGTGTTCACCTTCTCCATGCACGGCGCGAAAAACTATCCCGTCTTCAAAGCGCGTTCGACGCTCGACATCGAACTGCCAGACGGAACGGGCGACGACGAATACTTGCGCTCGCTGGCCGAACACCTGCCGCGCGTCTTCGCACACCGTCCCGACATCCTCTTTTATCTGGGGGGCGCAGACCCTTACGCGGGCGATAAACTCGGACGCCTCTCGCTCTCAATCGCGGGCTTGCGCGCGCGCGACGAGTTCGTCCTCGGCGAATGTCTAGCGCGGGGCGTGCCGGTCGCGACGGTCATGTCCGGCGGTTACGCCGCCGACATCGACGACACGGTGGAGATACACTGCAACACGATCCGCGCCGCCAAAGCGACGTTTGCGGAGCGCAGTGTCGGGCAGAATCCAGTTCGGTTATAATCCGGCTCACGATGTTCAGAACGATCTGGAAATTGGTGCAGATGATCACGCTCGGCGTGGTCGCGTTCATCGTGTTCGCCTTGATCTACGAACTCGTCACGTTTCCGCGCGTGGCAAAGTTGCGCGACAACAACCCGGAGACGACGGCGATGATCGAGACGCGGATGCAAGAGGCGCGCGCGCGCGGCGAGCAGCCGAAACGCGTGCAGAAGTGGGTTCCGCTCGAACGTATTTCCGTCCACCTCTTGCGCGCCGTGCTCGCGGGCGAAGACAGCAACTTCGCCACGCACGACGGCTTCGACTACGAGGCCATCCAGAAGGCTTGGGATCAGGCGCAGCGCGATGCCGCCAAAGAGGCGAAGCAACAGGGCGAGGACGAGTCGAGTTGGATTCCCGCGATGCCCAGTTTCAAACGCGGCGCATCTACCATCTCGCAGCAGTTAGCCAAAAATCTATACCTCTCCACGGAGCGTTCGTTCGTCCGCAAGGCGCGCGAGGCGGCCATCACTTATTTCATGGAGAAGAATTTGTCGAAGCGTCGCATCCTCGAAATTTACCTCAACGTGATCGAATGGGGCGACGGCATCTACGGCGCGGAGGCCGCCGCGCAGACCTACTTTCACAAGCCCGCCGCGAATTTGACCGCGCAGGAGGCGGCCTTTCTCTCGGCCATCATCCCCAACCCGCGCACCGAATTTAACCCGCAACTCAACCCGCGCCGCGTCGCCCGCCGCCAGCGCATCATCGCGCGCGGCATGCCCTACGTGAAATTGCCATAACCAAAAAGTGGAAAGTGGAAATTAGAAATTGGAAAGGTGAAAGGTAGGGAGTGGAAGGGTAGAGGGTAGAAAGTAGAAAGTAGAAAGTAGAAAGTAGAAAGTAGAAAGGCGAAAGTTAAGACGGAAACTCCGTTCTAACTTTCGCCTTATCTAGTTTCTACTGTCTACTTCGGGTCAGACCGCGAATTCGCGTGCGAGGTCGAGTTCGACTTTGCGTAGCTCGAAGCGGCCGCGCCCGATGTTGCCGTCCTGCGCCAGTGCGAGCATGACGAAGTATTCGCGGTTGAAGAGACGCATGAGGACGTTCATGTCGTCGAAGCCGACGACGACTTCCCGGACTTGGCCGAGGCCGATGTCACCGCCCGCGCGCTGTGCGTTGCGCAGGAGCGAGGTGAATTCGGCGGCGGCCACATCCAGATTGGCGTCGCGCCCTTCGGGCATCAAGACCTTCTCGACGGCGATGCCGTCCGTGCCCATGATGAGCGCGCCGACCGCGCCCTCCGTTCTTTCAACCATGCGTGTGAGTGTTTCTTTAAACATGAGCGTTCTCCTTAACGATTACGGGCGTTCGCCGCGGGTGGCGGAAGGACGTGCCGTCGGAGCGGTGTCGGATTGCTGCGGCTGCTGCGCGTTCGGTTGTGCATTCTGCTCCTCGCCGGGCGCGGGGGTGTTGCTCTGGGGGTTGCCAAGCGGGACAGGCTGCGGGATGGTGGTCGAGCGGTTGCGGTCGGTGATCGTCCCGGCCATCGGGCGGCCGTTGTAGTCGGGGCGATAGATGCGCGGCGTGATGAAGAACAACAGTTCGTTGGTGTTGCGCGTCGTGGCCTTGCGCTTGAAGAGGTTGCCGAGGACGGGGATGCCGGAGATGCCGGGCGTGCGCGTCTGCGTCTCGCCTTCGCTGTCCAAGAGCACGCCGCCGACGACGGTTGTGCCGCCATCGGGAACGAGCACTTCCGTCTGCATGCGCTGCGTGTCGATGCCGGGCGTGCCGAGCGAGTTGACCAGAGAGCGGTTGACGCTGTTGTTCTCCGCCGTGACGCGCAGGACAACCGTGCCCGCGTCCGTGATCTGCGGCGTGATGGAGAGACGCAAGGGGACGGAGATGAACGTAGTGGTAAAGACGGTCGAGCCGCCGAGGTTTCCGCCGCCACCGCCTGAGCCTGACGCTTGCGGCGTGACGACCGGAATCTGCGAGCCGCTTTCGATCTGCGCGGGACGATTGTTGAGAGCCGTGACGCGCGGGTTGGCGACGACCTTCGCCTGACCTTTGCTTTCGGCGGCCGTGATGAGCGCGCCGATTTGCGCCGTGCCGAAGATGCCCGTCGTCAGACCGATGACGGTGCTCGGTGCGGTTGCGCCGAGGTCGCCGGTCGCGGGGGGAGTGTTGCTGAGTCCGCCGGGGAGTCCGCCGGGGCGCAGGCCGCCGTTGGCCGGTGCGGTTTCAAACGAACCGCCCTGCCCGCGCGAGCCGAACACGGCCGCCTGCAACTGGACGCCGAGGTCGCGGCTGAAACTGCGGCTGGCGACGACGATGCGCGTCTCGATCTCGACTTGCGGTTCGGGCTGGTCGAGCAACTCCACGAGTTGACGGATGGAGGCGATGTTCTCGCGCACGTCCGTGATGATGAGCGTGTTGCTGCGGCCGTCAACTTCGACGCTGCCGCGCTTGGAGAGACGGCGCGAGATGATCGGGAGGATGCCCTTGTCGCCGCTCTTGCCCGTGGCGTCGCCGCCCGCGCCGCCGGAGAAACTCTCGTTGCTCGCGCCGCCGGAGAAACCGCCGGTCGAGCCTGCGGCCTGCGCCAGCGTCCCGACCGCGCGTGCGTAATTGAGGCGGATAAACTCCGTGACGAGCGGCGCGGCATTGAGCCGTCCCTCGTCGATGGAGGCTTGCGCTTCGGCCTCTTCGGCCAGCACCTTGAGCGTCGCGACGCGCAGGATGTTGCTGCTGACTTCAATCCCTAAGCGGTTGGCGCGCAAGATGGAATTGAGCGCGACGTTCCAAGGCACTTCCGTGACGTTGACCGTAACCGGCACTGCGCCGACGGACGAGTCGATGATGAAGTTCACGCCGTACTGCTCGGTGATGTAGTTGAGAATATCGCGGATGTCGGCGTTGACGACGTTCAAGTTGATCGGCTCGCCGACGAAACCGTACTGGCCGTACTGCTGACCCTGCGTGGATTGTTGACCCGTGCCGCCGGGCGACGACGCGCTGATCGAGGGCGAGGGCGTCGGCCTGCTCGCGGGCGTCTGCTGGTCTGCGGCCGGAGCGTGAGCGGCGCGCGCGCCGGGCTGCTGCGGCTGTTGCGCCGGAGTTTCGGTCGGGCGCAGTTCGAGCACCAGTTCGTTGGCGTCGAGGAAGGAGCGGTCGCTTGCGGACGCGCGCAGGGCGACGCGCAGACGCGCCAAAGGCGCGCCGCCTTCGCCGGTCGCGCATTGCACCGTGAGACCCGCCACGAGCGGCGAGGCCGGTGTGTATGAAGCCGCGAGCCGCGTCGCGTCAACGCCGGGGAGTTCGACCAAGAGCGTGCGTTCGTCAACACGGCGCACGCCGTAGGCCAGCGGCGCAGTCCCGGCAAACGTGATGCGGGTCGCGTCGCCGTTGACCGACGTGCGAACGCCGGTCAGCAAGCGCGCGCTCGCCGCCATCGAGAAAGTTGAGAGTGAACATAAAAGGAAGAGGACGAGCGCGCCTCTTTTTATGACCGCCGAATGCGGGTATTGCTGATTGAGCATTTTCTTTTCCTTTGTCAGGAGTGACCGGCCGCTTTACGCCACGCGCTAACGCTCGTGCGAGTCTGCGGAAGACTCTTCAAAAGCGCGCGCCGCACAATGCGAAAACAACCGGCGGGTTTGTATTTCCAAATAGCGGGAGCACAGGCCGTGAGGCTCGAAACGGGTAGGAATCCTAACGGGTGTGCGACGTGAGACGAGTTCGTCGGCGCGCGCCTGTCGGCTCAGGCTTCCGGCGGGCGCGCCCCGGCGAACGGGCAGGAAAGCTTTACAGTTTGTCTTCTTGCGCGGGCGCGCCTTCTTCTTTCGCTTTCGGCGCAGCGGTGGGGGCGGCCGGGGCTGCGGCGGCGGGCGCGTTGGCGGTCGTCAGAGTATCTTTGACCGCGTTGACCACGCCGAGACCTTTCATCTCGACGTTCATCTCTCGTCGCCCGTCGCTCCAAAGCGTCTCTTTGCGAAAGACGAGACGATCTTCTTCGATGGCGACCAGCATCCCGTCAAAGAAAATCTCGCCGGGATAGATGACGTATGAGAGCTTGATGGGTTTGGCTTCGACCATCGCCGCGTAGCCGCGCGGGGTACGGAAGATGCCGGTCACTTGCGCTTCGCTCAGGAGCAGCGCGGTGGTCGGCTTCGGGGCGGGCAGTTGCGCGTTCATCGCGAGGGCCTTCTTCGTCTTGTAGGCGGCGATGCGCTGTTCGATGGACGGCGCGCCGACGGGGCGCGGCACGGGCTTCACACGCTTCACGGGCGGCTTGTACTTCGTGAACGGGTCGCGCCCCGCGCCGCGATAGGTGGTGTTCGACGCATCCTGAGCTTGGACGATGCCGGCGGCAGAGAAGGTCAACAACGCGCCCGCGGCCAGCGCAGCCTGCAAGGTCTGCTTGATCATCTTTGTGTAGTTCATCTGTTTTGTTCCTGAGTGGGTCTTCTTCCGGCCGCTTTCCGTCGCGGCGCGTGTATCCGGTAACTACTTCGCGGCGGGCGCGGGAGCAGTAGTGGCGGCGGCGGGCACTTGCGTCGGGTTGGCGGATTTCGCCGTGTTCTGTAGCTTCTCGCTCGACGCGTAATAGGCCGTCAACAAGAACTGCGCGTCAACCGTCTTGCCCAAGCCCTGATCTTTCATGCGCGAGAGTTTGAAATCGCTGATCGAGACGATGCGCTGGTAGGCGGCGATCTGCGCGAAGAATGCGCCGAGGTTGTTGTAAGAACTTGAAACCTCGATCTCGACCGGCTTGCCCGCGTAGAAGTCCTGCTGCACGTCTTCCTTCGGGGTGAATCGCGTGACGGAGAGACGGCCGCGCGCGCGATCCTGCAAGCCCTGCAAGACGGTGGTGAGTTCGCGCTGTTCGGGCAGGAGCGCCTTCAAATCTTCGTAGTCGGCCTGTGCGCGCGCGTAAGTGGCCTTGAAGTCGTTGAGTCGTTGCGAGGCGATCTGAGCGCGGGCGTTCTGCTGTTGCAGCGTGTCGACTTTCGCCTGAAGCTCCTTCGTCTCCGCGCGCGTGCCGCTGGTGACGAAATTCCAAAAGCCGCCGTAGACGAGCAGGGCGATGAAGCCGAATGCCGCCAACTGTATGAACCAAGGTTTTTGTTGTAGTGCGTCTAATTTCAACATGAGATGTCAGTTCCCTTCGGGCGCGAGGTCGAGAGGCGACGTGCTAATTTTTGGCAACTTGGGCGGGTGCGGGAGCAGTGGTGGCGGCGGCGGGCGCGCCGGACGGCTTCGCGTTGCTGGCAGGCGCGGACGTTTGGCTGCCCGGCGACGTGTACTTGCACTTCAAGGTGAAGGTTACGGTGTCGAGTTTGACAGAGGGGTTGTTCGGGTCGGCCGTAGTCGTGGCGGCAGCAGCACCCGGAGACGCCGTAGTTCCGTTGACTTTATCGAGCAACTCACGTTTCGTCTCGATGCTGACGTTGGTAAAGAGGCCGTTGGAGAATTCCATGCTGCGTCCGAACTGCGTGACGGCCGACTCGTTCGGCGAGTCGCCTTTCAGGATCACTTCGCCGCCCTTCTGTTCGATGCTTTCGAGACGGAAATCAGCGATCTTCGGCAAACGCTCGTTGATGGCCGACAACACCGCGACCGGCCCCTGCTGCGAAGAACGCAACTTTTTGATCGCGTCGATACGCGTCTGAATTTCCTGCGTCTTCTTTTCCAGTTCGGCCTGCTCTTTCTTGATGGCTTCCATGCGCGCGGCCTGTTCTTCCTGACGTTTCAGTTCCGCCGTCACTTCGGCGTGCGCCGAGTTCGCGCTCGTCCAGTCGAACACGATTGCCATGCCGAGCAGCGCGACGACGACGAGCAGCACGAGTCGGCCTTGCGTGCGCGGGTTGGCGACGCGCGTCTCGATGGCGGCGACGCTGGTTTTATCCGTAACGGAATCCAGTAAGTTGACCTTGATCATTTAAGCCTCCACTCCTCTCAAAGCCAGCCCGACGGCCACGGCCAGTTCCGGCATCACTTCCTGCATGTATTCGGGGTCGAAACGCTTGGCGTCAACTTTAATCTGGCGGAACGGGTTGAACGCCTCGACCGGAACGCCGAAACGGTTCGAGAGGAAGTCCGTCAATCCCGGCAACTTCGAGCCGCCGCCGGAGATCAGAATTTTCTGCACCGTGCCCTCGCCGTCGTCGGACGTGGCGCGATAGAAGTCGAACGTCTTTTGAATTTCCAGCGCGAGGATGTCCGACACAGTCTCCAACACTTCCGACATGTCGCGCCGCTCGCTTTCGCCGGGGGCAGTCGCGCCGCGTTTGACGGCTTCGGCCTGCTCGAACGTCAAGCCCAACTCTTTTTGCAGGAGCGCGGTGTACTGGTTACCGCCGACCGATACGTCGCGCGTGAAGACGCTGCGTACGCCGTGCAGGATGTTGATGTTCATCGTGGACGCGCCGATGTTCAGCAGCGCGACCGACTGGTCGGGCGTCGGCTGGTAATTGATCTCGTAGCAGTTCTGCAAGGCGAAGGCGTCAACGTCGATGATGGCCGGGAATTTGCCCGCCAGTTGGATCACCTGCTTGATGTTCGCTACGAAGTCGCGCTTGCAGGCCGCCATCAGGACGTGCAGCGAGTCGTCGGTCGAGCCGACAACCTGATAGTCCAAACTCACGTCCGCGATGTCGAACGGGATGTGCTCCTCGGCGTGCCAGTCGATGGACTCTTCGAGTTCGTCCTTGCTCATCGGCGGGACGATGATGTTCTTGACGATGACGGAACTTCCGCTGACGCCCGCCGCCACGCGCTCGGTCTTGATCTGATGTGAGACGAAGACGTTGGCGATGGTTTGGGAGACGGAATTGAGTTCCATGATCTGCCCGTCAACGACCGTGTCCGGCTGTAAGCCCTCTTGGCCGAGGTTGACCAAAACGAGGTTGCCGGGCTTGCCCTGCAACTCGACGGCCTTGACCGAGCTTGAGCCGATGTCCAGACCGACTAGGTTTTTCTTGTTAGAATTTTTTCTTCCAAACATGTTCTATTTTTCCCCGGAAACTTTCCGTGCTCTTCTGAGTTGGTCTCGCCGCAGGCGGGCGCGAATACGGCGCGCTCTGGAACGAACGTCGCGCGTGGAGGGTGTCGAAGGCGAATATGGAGTGGGGTTCATGTGGCCGCGGCTGTGGTGTAAACGTCCCGTTGACATGGTACGAAAAGGTGAATGCCGCTATGGAATCAGGAGAGAAGCGGTGCGATAAAGCGAGGCGGACGATGCACGGAGTCGGAACGAACGATTTTCACTAGGAGTGAAGTGGCGGGTAAAACTGCTGCGCTTCGTTTCGGGACGCTCGCGGCGTCAATGCGCAGTAGTCGCCTCACCTTCGGCAACCCGGCCAAGTCGGCGGCAGCCCTGTCGGGGCTGTCTCTGACTTCCGTGGCTTTGCGACCTCCGCTCGCGCGAAGTGTGCCTTTATCGGTTGAGTTTCAAAGAAAGAGGCTCGCCAGTCGCACACGTCATCCGTCGGGTTATAAACGCTCTCTTTAGCTTTTGCAGGAGACTGAGCAACGCCTTTTCAACTAGGGCGAGAAAGAGGTTCTCACCGTCAACAAGGAATATAAACCATCGTGTTTAGCAGTGTCAACAATAATTTTGATTGTTTAACTTGTAGATTTTACGAACCTTGTTTCATCAATTTGAGTTGTTTACGCGACTTTCTGGAAAAAAGAGACGCGGCTTCCAGTTTTGTAAACGGGTGAAGTTTCTTTCAGGATAGACGCGCGAAACCGGGGGTTCTTGCTTCGTCCGGTTGACGACAGGTAGGATGCAGGGATGAAGAGTTGGCCGCAGAGAATCGCCCTGTCAATAATTGCGCTCTTGGTTCTGCTCGCCGCGTGGGTCTGGTGGAATCGCCCGGAGACCGTAGACATGTCGGCCTACGTGCCCGCCGAAACGCTCATTTACCTCGAAGCCAATAGCCTGCCCGATATTGTGACCGGGCTGACCTCGACCGACGCTTGGCAGTCGCTCGCCCCGCCGGCGGGCTTGAGTCCGAATTTCGGGAAGGTCGGTTGGCTCAGTCGCCTGTCGGCGTGGAGCGGCATCGGGTCGGCCGAGACGGTCGTTTTCTCACGCACACAAGCGGCGGTCGCCGTGCTCGGATTCGACGTGACGGATGAATCGAGCACGGTGCGAGACATCAAACCGCGCATCGCGCTCGTCGCGGAGACACACACGGGCGCGCGACGCGTGCAGGCCGCCATCACCAAATTGGTCGGCAACTACGCCCGGCGCAAGTACGGCGAGCCGTCCATACAGCAGCAAGACGCCGGTGCAACCACCGTCATCACATGGACGACGCCGGACGGTAAAAGAAAGATCATCGCGGCCATCTCCGAAAGCGTGGCGATTGTCGGGAACGATGAAGAGACCGTCCGTGCCTGCCTCGCCGTCCGCAGAGGCGAGCGCGCGTCTCTGGCCGACGACGCACAACTGGCCGAGATGCGGTTGCGGATGAATGCCAACGCCTCGCTCGCCTTCGGCTACGTCTCGCCTGCCGGAGCGCGCAGGCTTTTGGAGACGGCGGCCATGATATATTTCGGCCAACTCCCTTCCGATCCGAACGCCCAGAGCGCGGCGGCGATTCTCATCCCGCAACTTGCCGGTCGCATTCTCGGCGGCGCGGCATGGAGTTCTCGCATCGCGGAAGGCGCGGTCGTAGATAACTATTACTTCAACCTGCAAAACGAACTCGCCGCGCGTTTGCAAACTTCGCTGGCAACATCGGGCGAGCGCAAGCTCCGCGCCGCAGACCTCTTGCCCGCCGACACCAATCAACTCACCATCTACAACTATCGCGAGCCGGAAGCGGCGTGGCGCGGCTTAAACGCCGCCATCTCTTCACAACTGGAGATCACCATCGCGCCGTTCGTCGGCCGTTTCTTGGACGAGTTGCTCGTAGAATCTCTCAAGCCTTTCGGGGTTGATGCTCCGCATGATTTCCTGCGCGCCGCCGGAGCGGAGATCGCCACAGTACGTCTCGACGACGAAGGCGAATCTCTCTTGCTCATAGCCTCGATACGCGACCGCGAAGCGTTGCAGTCGTTAGTGCGCAAGCGGCTCGGCGCGGGTGCGAAGAGCCTGCGGGTGGGAGACGCGGAAATGCTCGTCGCGGCGGACGGTGAACGGGGCGCGGCCAGTTTCGTGGGCGACTATCTCATCATGGGCGGAGCGGATGATGTGCGTCGCTGTTTGCAAGAGCGCGCCGCGTCGCGGACGCTCGGCGCGGCCGGAGCGTTTCAGCAAGCCGCACGCTTCGCCCCGGCCAACGATGCCTCGAACGTCGTCACATACACCAACGACTATCATCCGGCTCGACGATTCATCTCATTCATCAGCAGGCAAAGCGGCGCACGCAGTAGTAGTAGCACGCCGCCGAACGCCGCCACGTTGCAGCGTTCGCTTTCCGCGCTCCCCTACGCGTTCAGCGAGACGCGCCTCGTCGAAGGCGGTTTCGAGAAGACCACTCGCTCGACGTTCGGACAGTTCGGCGGGTTGGTCGTGCAACTGGCGACGGATGCGGAAGCGGATAAGTAGAAACAAGGTTTCAGGTTTCAGGTTTCAAGTTTCAAGTCTGAAAGATGCTCGTGCTTTCACTTGAAACTTGAAACCTGAAACCTGAAACCTTGTTCCACGCGCGGTCGCTTAATCAACTAAGGGCGGGTGATCGAAGGGATGATCGGCGAGCACGGTTCGCATGTTGATCTGGCCGAACAAAGCTTCGAGGTATGTGCCGAAGCGATGAAGTACGGGCGTGAGTTCGACCGCGCCCCGCGCCGCGAGCACTTCCATCACGAATCTCTCGAAGGATTCCCAATCTCTGTACATCAGAAAGCGCATGCTTCCCTCGCGGAAGGCGTCGAGGCGTTTGAGCAACGGCGCAATCGGGCGACGGTCGCGGTCTCTCTCCGCCTGAAGCACGAGTTGCAGCAACGTCCACAGGTCGCTACGCAGCAAGAGCGATTGTTCCAGTCTGGCATTGAAGAATTGAAAAAAGAGCGAGCCGTCCAGAGTCGGGTCGAACACCTGAATCAGCGCTACGAGCGTCTGCTGGAAACTATCGCGCAGCAACCCGTGCGCGTTTTCGACTTTCGTGTAGATGGCGGGCGATTGCCTGAGCGAAGCCAGTCCGATCAGTTCTCGCATGAAGACGCGTGATAATCCCACGGCCACGGCGTAACTCGTGCAGTCCAAAGCGTCGAACACTTTCCCGTCGATCTCTTCGGTGCGAATGGCACGCTTCTCGATAAACTCGACCAGCGTGCGCGTCTCTTCGTGCACCAGCGTGAAGATGGGCAGAGCCAGTTTCAACGGAGCATCTTGACGGAGCAGGGTCTCAATCACATGCAACTGTTCGAGCAATTGCGCGAGTTGGGAAAAGATCGCGGACATGTCGGCCGCAAGATCGTCGGGCGTGATGCGCGCGACGAGTTGGTGCAACTCCGGGTGCTGCCGCTCCAAAGTTCCGGCGCGCACACGTCGTTCCAGTTGCTTCATAAACTGCGACTGGCCTAGCTCATCCCTAACCATCCGTTCGACGCAAGCCCAGACTTGAAAATCGACCTTCGACGCCTGCGCGCTATCGCACACGTCACAAAGTTCGCTGAGCGTGTTGATTAGGGGAGCGAGCGGAGAGGCGACCGCTTGTGTCGCAGAGTCAGCGGAGACGCTCAGGGACATCGCATCTATGGCATGCGCTTCGTCCAACTCGAATGACGCAGGCGACTTTTCCGGTGTGCAATTCAGACTCAGCAAGAGGCTGCGTTTGAGCGCCTGCCCGACGATTCTCAGTTCCGGCGAAAAATCGCGCGAGATGATTTCCGCCCTTTCCGCATCGCTCAACGAATGGTTGCGCAGGTTGAAGAAACTACGGAGTGCGAGTTGCCAGATGTGAAGTTCGAGCAGGCTCGAATCAATGCTCACGGGGTTGCGTTCGCGCATTTGCACGTGTGGCTGGAAATGTTCGGGTGTGGCGTGGAGAGTCATCCGTGCGGGCGAATTTGTGAGTACGTTCAAAGCTTAAATTCCTCGAAGGTTCGTTCGGAGCGGGATCGTGTGGAGAAGCACGCCCTCTTCAATTGTTAGCATGAATCCCTGCGGCTTGGCAAAAAAGTTTTTTGCCGTCTATCATCGGTCGCGATAAATCTTCCCTCTTGAGCGTTTCATTTGAGACAGATCGATGCTTGCCCTGACCCATTCCCAACTGCTCATCGCCACCAACAACGCGGGGAAGATTCGCGAACTGACCAACCTGCTGGCAGATCTCCCTGTTCGTCTGCGCCAACTTTCCGAATTTCCGCAGATCAGAGAGGTGGAAGAAACGGGAAAGACGTTTGCGGAAAACGCGTCGCTCAAAGCGCGCATGTACGGCCGGGAAGCGAATCTCTGGACGCTGGCTGATGATTCCGGGCTTGAAGTTGACGCACTCGACGGCGCGCCGGGCGTATTATCAGCCCGGTACGCCGGCCGTGGCGCGTCGGACGAAGAGCGCAACGCGCGCCTGCTCGCAGAACTCGCCTTGACGGGTGACGAGCAGCGGACGGCGCGTTTTGTCTGTGCGATTGCCCTCTACGACCCGGCCAACGGGGCGACGCAAATCTTCGACGGGACGTGCGAAGGCCACATCGCAAAGCATCCACGCGGGCATAACGGGTTCGGTTACGACCCCCTCTTCATCCCCTCCGGCTACGCACAAACTTTCGGCGAACTCTCTGAAATTGTGAAGCAACAGATCAGCCACCGCTCTCGCGCACTGGCCGCCGTTCGCGCCCACCTGAACAAGCGTTTTTCTTAACTTGCAGCTTGACCCATCGCCCAAGCACTGGCAGAATGCGCTGCATCCAAATTTATTTAGCAGTTTTGGAGATGCAGGCTGATTCACACGGGGCGTAGCACAGCCTGGTAGTGCGCTCGGTTTGGGACCGAGAGGTCGAGTGTTCGAATCACTCCGCCCCGATTCAATATTCGCAGGATTCGACGTTCGTAAGAGTTGAACTTCAAACAGTCGGCCTTGCGTTGTCAGTCCGCCCGATGGGCTGACAGCGGTGAGTTTCTCACTTTTTCTCGTAAAAAAGCCAAAAAGTGGGTTTTTTTGCAGACGCGAGGGGCGACTGTGTGATATATCTGCTTGTGCAAGTTTTATTTATTCTTCCCAATCCGCAGGAGGTAGCCACACTTCGACATGGCGACTAAAGAAGGCAAAAAACGCATGACGCAGTCTGAGATTCTCAACCATTTTGCTGAGAAAAGCGGGCTGAAGCGTGTTCAGGTGAAAGAGTTTTTCGATCAATTAGCCGAACTGGCGAGCAGCGAAGTCAAAAACAACGGTGAGTTTGCTCTGCCGGGTTTTGGCAAATTGGTGCTGTCAGAACGCAAAGCGCGCGAGGGGCGTAATCCCCAAACGGGCGAAACAATTCAAATTCCTGCCAAAACGACTCTTAAGTTCCGTATCGGCAAAGGGTTAAAAGACACGGTCGTACCTAAGAAGTAAAGGCTGCGACGACCTTCGTCTCCACGCTCGACATGCATTAATGAGCGCCGCCTGCGAGTTGTGTGCGCAAACATATCTGCGCGCGACTCGCAAGCGGTGTCGCATGTCTGTGTGGAATAGACATCTTCGATTTCCCCGCAGATTCAACTGTTTTTCAGGGCATCATCAATATTCCTCTTGGCTTCCCCTGCCCCGTGCCTCTTCAACGAACTGATTTATACAATCTCGTTTGCGACAGTCTAAGCTGCTAAGATCGCTCGTTTAAAATCCTCCCCGGTGCACGACTCTGCAATTTAAGTTCTTAACCTTCTACACTTTGACTCGTCAATTTGCTCTCCGGGCAAGCTCCCGGATGCGGTGATTGTCGACGCCAAATATTTTTCTGGCAATTTTACGGGTTTTCGACTAGAATCTTCCGTTCCGCAGTTACAGCTATTATTCGCTGAGGGGAAGTTTGATTACTTTGAGGGCTGTTTTGTGCAAATTCTGCGGAAAATGTAACAGAAACGCATCTTATACGAAAGATGGGGCATCTAAAATATCGCATTCATAAGTTGGAGAAGCCCCGCGGGATACGAGTCCAAACGAGAAGGAGTAGAAGGTAAAGTGACTTTCAATGTGACGTTGCCGCTGGAAGAGCGGCTCAAGGTTATCGACCACATCCAAGCCCGCCGTTATTCCAAACTGACGGGCGCGGCACTAGACATCGCCACCGAGGGCATTCTGCGCCACTTGAAGGCGTGCGACCGGATGGATGTTAATCCCGACGTGGCTGCCGTCCGCGAAATCATTGACGACGCTTTGAACGGTCGCCGCGTCTTCGCCGAACCCGTCACCGTTGACGGGCGTTATGCAGCCTAGATTGATACCCCAAGCAATTTAAAGAGCTAGACACATAAATTGAGACAGACCGCCAACTCGTACGGTTGGCGGTTTGTCTCTTTTGGAGGAAGCTTTTTTCTCGCAGTTTCCACAGGCGAACGGCAGCACGAATGCGGGCTTACAGAAATTTTTCCGACGAGAGGCGATACTGCATAATCGCCAGTTGGCTGATGGCATCAGAGATTTCGCCGCTCATCGCCATGCGGAAGGCATCGCCGAAGGGGACGCGGCGGATTTCGAGTTGCTCAGTTCCCTCCGGACGCCGCTCGCCCTGTGTCAGTTCGGTCGCGACGAACCAGATGGCGAACTCGTCGGAGACGGAATTTGACAGGTAAGCTCCTCCGAGTTTGTGCCAGTTCTCGGCGCGCAGCCCGGTCTCCTCTTCCAGTTCGCGACGCGCGGCGTCGAGCGGGTCTTCGCCTTCGGGGCAACCGCCTTCCGGTATCTCCCACGAATATCGTTCGAGCGGATAACGGTATTGTCCCACCAGATAAATGAAATCGTTCTCGATGGCGAGCACGCCGATAGCAATATTCTTGAAATGGACGACGCCGTAAATTCCGCGCTCGCCGTCCGGCTGGATCACCGCATCTTCTCTGACGCTAATCCACTTATTGTCGTAAATATTCTTCGTTGACTCAATTGTCCAAGGGTTCTTGGTCTCGTCAGGCATGTAGATGCTCTCTCTGCCGGTGTCGCCACGGGAAACCCGTCGCATGCAAATAGGATTACTGCGAAGCAACCGTTCCCATGTCTCTCGATTCGACGTGCGACGCACTTGCGGCTACTTCGTCTTTCAACGCTCCGTGTTCGATGAACGACGCCTGCGCGGAGTCGCGCGCGGCCGGTGGGCGGTCGGCGTGCCGCATCACGTCGAGCAAGGCGAGCGTGATCGCCAGCACGACGGGGCCGAGCACCAGTCCGAGCACGCCGAAGACGTTCAGGCCGCCGAGCACCGAAAAGAAGATAAACAACTCGTGCAACTTGGTTCTCTCTCCGACGAGTTTCGGCCGGAGAAAATTATCAATCGTGCCGATCACGAACGCGCCCCACGCGACCAACAAAACGGCCTTCACCCAATGACCCGTGACGGCCAGAAAGATGGCCGCCGGAACCCAAACGACAAAAGCCCCGGCCATCGGGATTAGCGATAGGAACGTCATGACGACGCCCCAGACGAGCGCGGACGGCACGCCGAGAGCGAAGAAGGCCAACGCGCCGAGCGCGCCCTGAATCGCCGCGATGACGAGCACCCCGTTGACGCTCGCGCTGATGACATCTTTAGTTCGCGCTAAAATCTCCTCGCTCTGCGACCGCTCCAGCGGCAACACATCGGGGAGACCGCTCACGATCTTCATTCCATCGCGAAAGAGGTAGTACATGGTGAAGATGATGAAGAAGATTTGCACAACGACGCCGAGCGCGCCGCCGACGAGTCCGAGCGTGCGTTGTGCGACCGACCCGGCCACTTGTTGCAGACGCTCCTGAATTGATTGAGGGTCGCGCAGTTGCTCAACGTCGACGAAGTTTCCGAGCCAGCCGACGATTCTTGCCCCGACCCGCCCGATGGCCGAATTCGGATCGAGGATGGCGTTAAATTGAGATTGAAGCCCTTGCGCCGCGCCTGAAAATTCGCGCACGAGTGCGAGCGTGACGAGCGACAGCGGGATGAGAATGACGAAGATGACGAGCAGGCACGAAATCATCGCACTCGTGGCCGGCCGGTTTGTGCGCGCGACGAGACGGCGGTGGATGGGATAGAAGACCACGACGAGGACAGCCGCCCACGCCAGCACGTTGATGAATGGCAGGATCATCAACCAGCACAGGTAAAGGCCGGCGGCCGTCGCCGCCAGCAGCGCGAGCCAGCGCGGTTGTATCCTTGGTTCATTCATACTCGCTCTTGTTCTCCGCCTCTGTGGCAGACGCTAACACATGCCGCGCCTTCTATTCTTCACGTTCATCTGCCGTTTTAGTTTCGCGGTTGACGGCGACGGCCGGACGCATGCTAACATCCGCGTCGTCGAAAAGTGCGCTCCCGTAGCTCAGTGGATAGAGCACTCGCCTTCTAAGTGAGTGGTCGCTGGTTCGAGTCCAGCCGGGAGTATTGATTATGTTGAAGCTGCTCTCCGTTTGGTCTTACGGTTAAACTTCACAATAACCTGTGGGCTTGTCAGACGGCGACCGCTTCGGTAATATTGCTTCATTAACGCTTCGTTATGTGGCGGCTATAGCTCAGTTGGTTAGAGCGCGAGATTGTGGTTCTTGAGGTCGAGGGTTCGAGACCCTCTAGCCGCCCTCAAACTTCCCTTCGGTCACAAAGCAAAAAACTTGAGCGTCGTTTAGCCGGCTTCCGTCTCCACGGGGTAGCCGGCTTCGACGTAGGCGGAAGTGCCGCCCGTCACGTTGAAGAGTTGGCGGAAACCGCGACTTTCAAGCAGGCTCGCGGCCGCGCTCGAACGATAACCGCCCGCGCAGATGACGGCGACGGGGCGCGCGGGGTCGAGCCAGTCGAGCGGGTTGGCGTGTAGCTCGGAGAGCGGAGCGAGGCGTGCGCGTGTGGCGTGCCCGCTTTCATATTCGGCGGGACGGCGCACGTCGACGATCTGCAAATCCAATTCTTCCTGAGTCCTCCGGCGCAATTCGGCGACGGTGATCTGCTGTATGGTGGACGTTGCGCGTCCGGCTTGCAGCCACGCGTCCATGCCGCCCCGCAAAAACCCTCTCACGTTTTCCAGCCCGACGCGCGCGAGCCTGAGCACGGCCTCTTCAGCCTTCGCTTCGTTCTCCGCAACTAAAATCAACGGCATCTCCGGCGCGATCAGACTGCCCGCCCAAGAGGCGAACTGGCCGCCGAGGCCGATGTTCAGAGAGCCGTGAATGTGGCTTTCGCCGTAGACGTTCGCGGCGCGCACGTCGAGCACGAGCGCGCCCTGTCGCATGAGACTCTCGACCTCGCCGGGCGTCAACGATTCGAGACGCGGCAACGCTTCGAGCGCGGGCGCACCCGTGCGGTTGATCTCGGCGTCGCGCGAAAAATAGGTTGGAGCGGCGGGCATGTTCGTCGTCATCATGCGGACGAATTCGTCCTTCGGCATGGCGGCCAGAGCGTAGTTGAACTTTCGTTGTTGACCGATGGTGGATGAAGTCTCCTTCGAGATGTTGCGCCCGCACATCGAACCTGCACCGTGCGCGGGGAAGACTTCAACGGTGTCGTCGAGTTTGAGCAGCTTGTCGTGCAGGCTTTCGTAGAGGGTGGCCGCCATCGCTTCGGCGGTATGCCCGCGCGACCCGGAGAGGTCGGGGCGGCCAACGTCGCCGATGAACAGCGTGTCGCCGGTCAACACCTTCTGCGGCTCGGCGGAGACATCCCGGTCGATCACCAGCACGGACATGCTTTCGGGCGTGTGGCCGGGCGTCTCGATGAATCGCAGCGTGACGCGGCCGACGTTGACCTCGTCGCCGTCTCGCACGGCGCGATGCGGAAAGGCTGCGTTCGCATGTCGGCTGTAGATGATTTCCGCACCCGTGCGGGCGGCGAGTTCGCAATGACCGCTGACGAAATCCGCGTGCAGGTGCGTCTCTATAACGTACTTGATCTTTAACCCCTGCGCCGCGCTCTCGGCGATGTACTGCTCCACGTCTCGCTGCGGGTCAACGACCGCCGCTTCGCCTTCCGAACCGATCATGTATGAAGCATGAGCCAGACAGCTTAGATAGAATTGTTTGAAGTACATCGCCGCCTCCGGGACACTTGCGATAATTATTTCAACTCTCCCATCACAGGGGAGCGAAAACTTTTACGAGCGGGTAAAGCTTCAACGAGAGGAAAGATAATCGTCGGCGTGTGAGCACGCCTTATTTTCGCCTGTAGCCTGTGGGATGATTGATCTCCGCGTCGGCATCGGGGGCTTCGATCTTGATGCGATGAAAGCCTTTGTCCGCGTGCGTCGAGAGATAGGTCAGAGCGAACTGGCGCGAGAGCCTGTCTGAGAGTTGGCGCAGGAACGGGTCGAAGCTGACGGGCGCGCCGCTGCCTTGAAAGAAAGCTTTGCCGCCGGTCTCCTCCGTGAGACGCGAGAGCGAGCCTTGCGCATTATTGACGAGAGCCGTATTACCGCCCGACCCGACCGTCGGCGCGTAGATGCCGTAGATCGCGACGCTGCGACGCTGCGCCTCGTCGATGGCGCGTTCGAGGTCTGTGCTCTGCGAGGGAGACGAACTATCAAAGCCGCGTGAGAGATCGAGTCCATCGGAGACGACGAGCAAGGCGCGACGCGTGCCGAGCGGCACACCGCCGTAACGCTTCAACGAATCGTAAATCTGCACGTACGGGTTATAAGGCGCGGCGCTGGCCGAGCCGATGGGGACGCGTAAAGATTTGGCGGCGCGTTCGAGATCGGTCGTAAACTTCTGCCTCAACTGAAGCGAACCGGCGCGCAGGTAGCCGACTTGGACGAGCGAGCCTTGCGGCAAGCGGCGGATGAAATTCGCGAGGCCGCTGATCTCAAGTCCGATGGCCGAGATGAGGTCGTCTTGAATGAGCAAGGTCAGGGCGAGGGGCGCGCGGTCGGCTGCGCTGCGCGTCGAAAGTATCTCCTGCCGTTCGCCGTCTTCCGTGACGACGAAATTGAGCGTCCGCAGTTCTTCGCTGGCCGCGCGTTCCTCGCGCAGTCTGAGCGTTACGGGAATCGTCACCGAGCGCACGCTGCGCGGAGCGTCCGCGCGGTGCGCGCCGTTCCCGTCGCCCTTCTGCGCGCCCGCGTTCACGCGCGCTCCGGCGGGTGCAGCGGCGGCGGCGCAGGCCAGCGCAAGCAGCAAGAGTAGCGTCAAGCCCGGCGGCAGTCCTTTTTTCATCTTCTCTCCTGTGTGCCTTGTCGCTTTCAGCTTCGACAAGGCATTATATCGCTTGACAGTCTCGAAGCGAAGAACACATTACATGACCGATCACAGCAACCGCCGGCTTACCGTTAAAGAGCGCACGACGCTCTTCTTTCTCCAATACGCGCCGTGGCTCGCCTTCATCATCATCGCGCTGCCCGCGCCGCTCTATTTCCTGTTTCGTTATTTCAACGCCGCGACAGGTTCCGAGGCCGGTGAGTTCATGCTGGTCGCCATGTCCACGCTCGCGGGCGGCGCGATCCTCGGCCTGTTCGTGGTCGTCCTGCTCTTTCTCTACCGCCGTCAATGGGAGAAGAAGCTACGCGACCGGCTCGCCGCCAACGGCGTGACGAGCGATGAGTTGCAATGGTTCGAGGCCGAACTGACGAAGGCGGAGCGACGCACGCTGCGCGAAATCGAAGGGCGTAATCTGCTGCTGGCCGACGCCTACCGCGACACGCTCGCCGCGCGTCTGACGGCGACCCGCGTGGCCGCCAACGCTAAACGCGAAGCCGTCGCCGTCGAACGCCGGATGCAAAACAGCACGCAACTGGAAGCCTCCGGGCGCGCGACGCTCGAACAGGAGTTGAGGAGCGACCGCGAACGACTCAAACGAATTGAAGCCGAGGCCACGGAGCGGCGGGCGCAAGCCGAAGCGCGCCTGCTGATGATCGAAGCGGAGGCCGGACGCAACGCGAACGACGAAGAGACGCGCATCGCTCTCCAACGTCTCGAATTTGCGGAAGCCCAAGTGCCCTACCCGCTCGAAAGCGCGCGGCTCGAACGCGAAGCGCGTGAGCAGTTAGATCAAGAGTTGCGTGCGAGCAGGCAAATCGCTCAGGGCGAAACTGACGAACGTTAAAGATGACAACAGGCGGGCGGCGATGGCTGAACGGACTTGTCGGAATTATTAACGACGACTTCACACGCCCCCTTCGCCTCTTTGCATGAGATTAATTTCTCGCATAGGCGTTAAAGGAAAACAGGCGTGCCGGGCGGAAGTAGTTAGTAGTCGATCTCTGCGAGACGCCGTTCCAAATCCGCGAGTTGATATACGCCCTCCGCGACGCGCACGGCGTAGCCTTCGGCGACGAGCGCGCGATTGCCCAGCCCCGCGTCCGGTCTGGAAAGGCCAGTCACTTTCGCCAGTTCGCCGCGCAAGGTCATCCCCGCCCCTTCGAGAAACGCACGCGCCACTTCGCGCAAAGCCTCTTCGCGCTTAACCTTCACTTTCAACTCCGCGCCGAAACGCGCCTCGGCCAGCGTCCAGATGTAGGTGAACCAAGGCTCGTACATCACGTCGCACGGAATCACTTTGAGCGTGCGTTGCAACTCGTCCAAGGCGCGCGTCAGGCGCACGCGCTCCCCCAACTCCGCCGCCGTCCTCAGATCGCACGACGCCATCTCCCATTCGCGGCGCAAAATTTTCAACACCGCCCGCGCCTCCGCCGACAGCCGCGCGCTCTCATCTCTGCGCGCCACGCCCCACAGCGCGTTGAGGTGCGGCACGAGTCGCGGCGCGACGAACAGCGCACGCGCCTTTGCGAGCTTCGCGTAATAGACGCGCCCGCGCCGCATGATCTCGTCTTTCAGCAACCACGTCTGGCTGCTCTCCGGGTCTTTCTGAACATTACGCGGCATGTGCGCGTCGCGCCGCCCGCAGATGCTCACGTAGAGCGACGCGCCCGGTCGCCGCGCGTCCGTCATGGCCGCGCAAAACCCCGCGCGCTCGATCAAACTCTCCGCCTCAACCGCCGTCTCCACGCGTCGCTCCGGTTCGCGTTGCCACATCCGGTCGCGATAAGCTTCGATCTCTTCCGGCAATTGCTTGATGATGTCCACAAACTCTCCGCCGCCGCAAAAATGGAAGTGTGCCGACGCACACCTCGCCAGACCAAATGCTTTAGCCGCACCCCGGCCTGCCTTCAAACTGACTGACCGAACTCTATCAAGCTGACCGGAGACCTTTCCGCCGCCTCACCAACCCCACAATAAAAAACGCTGCTTTCTTAGGGCTTTTTATCTACTTCCGTCATTTGCCCGCCGTGGCACGGTCATTGCCCAGAGTTATGCGGGCGGGCTTCCGCTTCAAAGTCGCAAATCGTTCTTAGATTCTTACCTCAAGTCATTTCCCGGCTCATGGATAATAGATTGAAATTGCTCAAACACTATTCTCTTGTTTCAAGGCTCGTGGCCTTCGCGCTGCTCTCGATGCTGTGCGTGTGGTTCTTCCCCACGGGCACGACAAGCGCGGGCGCGGTGTCTGACAAGAAAGATAAAGTCGCCGCAGACTTGCGCGATAAAATCGGCAAGGCCAGAAACGGCGAGAACGTGCGTGTCATCCTCCAGCCGAGCGGCGTTTGGAGTCAATCGCTCGATTCCGAGATCACGTATCATAACGGCAACACGTCGCGCAAGTTTGCCAACTTTCAAGCGCGCGCCGTGACTCTCCCCGCGCCCGCCGTCCAAGCCCTCGCCAATCGCTCCGATGTCGAATATATCTCCCTCGACCGCGAAGTGAAACAACTCGGACACCTGACGCTCACGTCCGGCGCGGACGCCGCGCGCGTCATGGGCGGGGCGACCCTGCTCGACGGCTCGAACGTCGGCATCGTCCTGATCGATTCCGGCATTGACCCGGATCACGTCGCCTTTACCGACAACGCCAAAAAATCGCGCGTCGTTTATCAGCAAGATTTCACCGGCGAAAACCGCACCGACGATCCTTACGGCCACGGCTCGCACGTCGCCAACCTCGCCGCCGGTAACGGCGAAGTGTCGCGCGATGCTTATCGCGGCATCGCGTCCAACGCGAAGCTCATCAACCTGCGCGTGCTCAACTCTCAAGGGCGCGGCACGACCTCGAACCTGCTGAGCGCGCTCGATTGGGTTTTAACCAACCGAGCGAACTCCACCTACAAGATCAAGGTCGTTAACATGAGTCTCGGCACGGCCGCCGTGGATTCTTACAAGTATGATCCGCTCTGCCGTGCGGCGCGTCGTCTGGTGGATGCCGGAATCGTCGTCGTCGCGGCGGCGGGCAACGAAGGCAAAGACGGCGAGGGGCGCAAAATTTATGGCCGCGTTCACTCCCCCGGCAACGAGCCTTCCGTCATCACCGTCGGCGCGGCTAACAGTCTCGGCACTGACTCTCGCGCCGACGACGTGATGACTTCCTACAGTTCTCGCGGCCCGACGCGCAGTTATTGGACGGACTCGGACGGCGTAAGGCACTACGACAACCTGCTCAAACCCGACATGGTCGCGCCCGGCAACAAGCTCATCGCGGCGCAGTCGGCGGGCAACTATCTCGTCACCAACAACTCCACGCTCGACGCCAACGTCAGCACCAACCCGGCGAAAGAAGAGATGTATCTCTCCGGGACTTCAATGGCCGCGCCCGTCGTGGCCGGTGCGGCGGCCTTGTTGCTCCAAGCCAACCCCGCGCTCACGCCCAATCTCACCAAAGCGATCTTGATGTACACGGCGCAACCGCTCTCCGGCTTCAACCATTTCGAGCAGGGCGCGGGTCAACTCAATATCGAAGGTGCGATGCGTCTCGCCAAGGCGATGCGCACGGACGTGTCAACCGCCGCGCTCCCCCTCGGCGCGCCGCTGCTCTGCAACACCTGCTCCCTGCCCGCGCCGCAAACGACGATTGCGGAACATACCTTCCAGTGGTCGCAGGGAATCATCCTCGACCACGTCTATGCCGCAGGCTCCGCTCTCGTCACGCGTTACCAGAAGATTTACGACCTCGGCGCGCTGCTCGCCGACGGCACATTGGAGTCTAACGGCGCGCTCACACTCGACGGCGTGCTGGTCGGTGATGGCGTGCTCGTCGGCGACAACATTCTCACGAGTTCGGGCATGACAATCGGCGACGGTACGTTCGTGTTCAGTTCGGGCGTGCTTGTGGGCGATGGCGTGCTCGTCGGCGACGGTGTCCTTGTCGGCGACGGCGTACTCGTGGGCGATGGCGTACTGGTGGGCGACGGCGTGCTCGTCGGCGACCTCTTTTCACAGGTAATCAACACGCTGCTCAACGGCGACAACACGCCCTGCATGGCGGTGGTGAAAGACACTTCGCCCACGAGCCTGACGGTTGCGGCTGTCTCGCGCACTCAAATCAACCTCGCGTGGACTGATAACATGAGCACGGAGACGGGATTCAAGATCGAACGCTCGACCAACGGTACGACGTTTACGGAGATCGCGACCGTCGGCCAGAACGTCAGGACGTACTCGAACACCAAGCTGACCGCAAACACCACCTACTATTACCGCGTGCGCGCTTATCAAGGCACGATCAACACCGGTTATTCCAACTCGGCCAGCGCAAGAACTCTCAAGTAAATTCAACGCGGCGCGCCCTTCGAGCGGCGCGCACGCGCTTGTGTCAGCCCGGACTCCCCCTCTCCCGGCATTCAGCTTGACAGTCTCCCCCGCAGTGAACCTCACTTAAAAACCGCCGTCATGATGCAACTATCAGGCAAACAACGTTTCGCTCGACCGTTCATGACGGTGATCGGCGTAATTGGCCTGTGCGCCTTCCTGCTCGCGCTGCGTGATCTCCCCTACGCGAAAATCGACCTGAGATTTCTGCTGCTGGCCGCAATGACGCTCATCATCGGGTCGCGCGTCAGCATCCAAATCCCGCGCGTGTGCGGTCACATCTCCGTCTCCGACACGTTCATCTTCCTGACCATCCTTCTCTTCGGAGGCGACGCCGGGGTCGTGCTCGCCACGCTCGACGCGCTGTTGACATCATTGCGCATCAGCAAGAAGACTTCGACCCGGCTCTGTAACGCCGCGACGATGGCCTTCTCCACTTTCGTCACCGTCGAATGCGTGCGCTATCTCTCCGGCGATATCGTCGCGCTCACCGAAGCGCCTTACTCTCCCCTCTTCTTCCTCATCACGTGCGTTATGGCGCTCGTGCAGTACGTTGTCAACTCCGGCACGATTGCCATCATCGGCGCGTTCAAGTTCAACGAACCGCTCTGGGAGTCGTGGCGCAAGAAATACCTCTGGACTTCCCTCACCTGCATCACGGGCGCGTCGGCCGCCGCCGTCCTCGCCAAGCTCATCGAGGCCGTGGGCTTCTACGCCTTCATCGGCGCGCTGCCGTTCATCTGCGTCATCTATTTCACCTACCTGACCTACCTGAAGAACATAGAGGCTTCGGCGGCTCAGGCGGAACAGGCCGAACGACATGTGGCCGAGTTGTCTCATCACATCGCCGAACAGGAACGCCTGCGCCAACAGTTTTCGCAACTCGAAAAACTCTCCGCGCTCGGCGAACTCGCCTCCGGCGTCGCGCACGACTTCAACAACACGCTCGCGGGCATCCTCGGCCGCGCGCAGTTGATGCTCCGCACCGACGACCCGGAAAAACTGAGGCGCGGCCTCCAGATCATCATCAAGACCGCAGAGGACGGAGCGAACACCGTCAAGCGCATTCAAGACTTCGCCCGTCAGCGTCGCGATCACGATTTCGCGCCCGTAGCGGTCAACCAACTCTTGTCCGATGTGAGCGAGATGACGCGCCCGCGCTGGAAAGATCACGCCGAGGCCAACAACACCTACATTCGCCTCAATCTGCAAATCAACTCGACCTCGCTCGTGCGCGGCGACGAGTCGGATTTGCGCGAAGTGCTCGTCAACATGGTCTTCAATGCCGTGGACGCGATGCCCGCGGGCGGCACGCTCACGCTCGCTACGCGTGAGACCGGGGAGCACGTTGTCGTCAGCGTGTCGGACACGGGCAGCGGCATGACCCCGGAGGTGCGTTCGCGCATCTTCGACCCGTTCTTTACGACGAAGGGCAAAGCCGGAAACGGGCTGGGGCTGGCCGTCAGTTACGGCATCATTCTCAGGCACGAAGGCGAGATCGAAGTTGAGACCGAACCCGGGCGCGGCGCGACCTTTAACATCAAGCTGCCCATCGCCAAGGGCGCGTTGAAAGAGACGGAGACAGCAGACGCTACATCGTCCGGCGCTCCGGCTTTGTCGCTCGTGGCCGAATCGCGCGCGCGGATTCTCGTCGTCGATGACGAAACACATGTGCGGGAACTGCTCTGCGAGATGGTTCAGAGCGAAGGTTGTGAGGCGACTGCGGCGAGCAACGGGACTGACGCGCTCGCACTCTTCGATGCGGGAAACTTCGACGCGGTCTTCACAGACATCGGGATGCCGGGCATGAGCGGTTGGGAACTCGCACGCGCGATCCGTGCGCGCGACGCGCAACTCCCCCTCGCCGTAATCACGGGCTGGGGCGATGCGGTCGGCGCGGCCGAGCAAAAGGCGGCGCAAGTTAACTGGGTCGTGACGAAACCGTTTTCGATGCAGCGCGTCTCGGAGATCATTCAAGAGATCGGGCAGCGCAAGAACGAATCACGCCGGACTCAACCAACGACGGTCGCCGCGTAAAACGCGTCGCACCCGTCGGCAAGTCTTAAATCAACTCCCGCTCGACGATCCTCTCACCGTCCTTCAAGACCCATCCTCCCGCTCCTGCTTGAGCAGGTTCACGTGATACTCGATGGCGCGTGCGACGCTCCGCTCGACATCTTCCAGTTTGAACGGCTTCAATAAATAGTCGAACGCTCCGAGTTCCCTCATGCCTTTGGCGTGTCCTTGATCCTGTATACCGGAGATGATGATGACGGGGGTTCGCGGCTGGTTCTGCCGGACGTGGCTGAGGAGTTCGACGCCGCTCAATCCCGGCATCGAAATGTCCGTTAGCACCACGTCGTAAACGTCAGTGGCTAACCAACTCAGAGCACGCTCGGCCGTCTCGGCGACGTGGCACAGGTGATCTTCGGATAGCAGGTCGTAGAGTGTGTCGCGGATTGCGGCGTCGTCGTCAACGACGAGAATAGCGGCCATAACGTTACTCAGGATAGCACGTTTCGACGGAGTTATCACTTCATGCAAAAAAGCGAGAGAAAATTCCGCCCGCCGCCAATTGAAGGCGACGGGCGGTAATTTCTCTCGCTTATATTGTTAAAGACGAGCGACCGCGTTTACTGCTACGGAGTGCTCGTGCGAATCGTCACTTCCGTGCCGGTACGCAGGTCTAGATCGTCGCTGCCCTGTATGTAGACAGAGCCTGCGCCGCCGCCCGCGCCGAGCACCGCGCCGATGGCCGCGCCCTTACCGCCGCCCGCAATCGCGCCGATGATCGCGCCAACCGCCGTGCCGACGGCCGTGCGCTGCACGGTCGTGTCGGTGCGGTTGCTGTCTTGCACCGTGCCTTCGTTGTCCACGCGGACGGTTTCGCCGTTGACCGTGCGGACGTTCTCCACGAAGCCGGAGAAGTTATACGTGCGCCCGTCGCTTATGCGGATGCGGTCGAAGTTGAAGGTCAACGCCGAACGACCCGTCACGCGGCCTGAGCGGTTGACCTGCGAGACGTGACCCTCGATGGTCGCGCCCGCATACTGCGAAGGCTCGCGCACGGTCATCGTAAAACGGTCGCCTTCGCGCGAGTTGCGCGTGTTCAGGTCGGTGTTCAGCGTCGCGATCAAGGTCGTGCCGTTCGTGATGATGTAACTGTCGTTGCTGCTGCCGATGGTGCCGGTCGTCGTCGGGTAAGTTGACCCGCCGCCCCGGTAAATGTCGAAACGCGCCACGTCGGCCGTCCGGTCGTAGATGCTGCGCACGACGACGGGCGCGGTGACGTTCGGCACGTTGATGCGGCGCGTCACCTGCAAGCGGCGGCCGTTGTTGAGCGGGTCGAACGTGACGGAGAAATCGTTGTTGAGATCGCCCATGCTGTTGACGATCAACTGGTCGCCGTTGAATGCGGCGCGCGCGCGGATCGTATTGCCGTTCGTGCCGCGCTCGACGCGTTCCGTGCCGTCGGCCACGAAGTTGATCTGCGGGGCGCGAGTCGAAGCGATGGTCACGTTATCGCCGCGCCGTTCGATGGCGAGTTCCGTCGGCGACTCAAGACGCGCCATCAGCAGGTCGAGCGTGCGACGACGTTCGCGCATCGGCAGGCCGTTGGTTGCGAGTTGCGCTTCGCGGCGCGGGTCTTCGCTCTGCGCGACGTTGAGACGATAAGTGCCCGTCAGCCCGGTGTCGTAGTTGTAGCTGTTGTTATCCGTGGGCGGATAGGTCGAGTAGGGCACAGTGTTTGTGCGATTCCACGCCACGTTGTACATGCCCGCCAGTTGATCGAGGTCGGTTCTCAAGGCCGCCCAGTCGTTCTGCGCGGCGGTGGTGACGCGGTTGCCCCGGTTCGTCATGAAACGGTCGAGACGCGAGGCGCGCGCCAGTAACGCTTCCACGTCGGCGGCTATCAATTGCTGCCGGTCGTTGCGCTCGCGCACGTGATCCACGATGTGGTTGAAATCGTCGAGTACGTTGGAGATGTTTTCTTCGCGGCGTGTGCCGTCGAGGCGGCTCTGGTCGAGCGATTGGCTCAGGCTCAGGCGGAAACGCTCCGCATTGGTTTCAAGCCGCGTCAGGAGTCGTTGCGTTTGGTTTGCGCTGTTGCGATAAGCGGGACGGCGGCGCGTCGTCTGCGCCTGCACGCCGATGCTGAGACTTAACATCGCCAGCACCATACACGCCGAAATAATTTGTCTAACTCTATTCATAAGGTCTTCCCTCCAATTTGCTGTTTCACTCGTCATTCATCTTTCCAAACTTCCCACGAGGCTTCCGTTGAAAGCGCGCCGGGCTGCGCCTCGTGATTTCTGCATTAGTGGGGGAGTGATGTTTCGAGATGAGGAGAGATATGCGCGCCTTGCTTCGGCGGCAAACTTCTTTCGCCGGTCGCAAGTTGACTCTATAAGGCCGCAAACCGCACGTAACGAGAAATAATTTCCAGCCTCTAAAGAACGGCAACCGTACCCGTCGAGTGTGATTCGACGCGGGCACAAGAAGGTTGCCGCCTATTTTTCAAGACGCCGCGCAAAGAAGTTTCCGCATTGCCTATGACGCCTGTTTATGTACAAAGATCATGCACAGTGCATGCTTTTCCGTATCATGCAAATTCACTGAAATGCACGCGAAAAGCCTCTTTTCACCACAATCGAGAGAACAAACTCCCGCCCACCGGACTACTTGCAAATAGCGTGCGCGCGAAGGCGCGGGCGGCATCTTTTTCGCCCTCATGCTATGCTCGTCCGCAACATATTTAAGGAGTTTGCAGATGACTTCCCAAGACGCCCAAGCGACGATTCACTATGCGGGCGACGACCTTTTCGTCGCCATCACGCCGAGCGGCCACGCCCAGACCATCGACACCCGGCACGAACGCTCTGTCGCCGCCACGCCGATGGAACTCCTGCTGCTCGCCCTCGGCAGTTGCACCGCCGTAGACGTGATCTCAATTCTACGCAAGAAGCGCGAGCGCGTGACCGGATACCACGTCGAAGTGCGCGGCGAGAGGCGTGCGGAGCACCCGCGCAAGTATACGCGCTTCGACGTGCGCCACGTCGTCAGCGGGCGCGGCGTTTCGGAGAAGGCCGTGGCGCAGGCCATCGAACTCTCCGAGACGAAGTATTGCAGCGTCGCCGCCACGCTCAGTCCCGGCGCGGAGATCGTGTCGAGTTTCGAGATTCGCGAAGACGCGGGCGAGGCCGATTCCTGAGTCTCGATCTACGGGCGCGTCGAACGCGTGCGCTGCCGGCGGGTTGGCTGCTAGAATAGCCCCGCACTGATCAGAGCACACACCAACCACTAGAAGGAGAAACAACACATGGCCGACGAGAATAGACAATGCGCGAATGCCAGTTGCACCTGCCCCGCGGACGAAGGCGAGAAGTATTGCAGCGCCTACTGTCAGGGCAAAGCAGGCACGACGACGATTGATTGCGACTGCGGCTGCCCGTCGTGCGGCAGCAACATCTAACACTTTCATCGACCGGCCGAAGTCTGGCTCAGCTTCATCTCGAAGCTCATGCTTCGGCCGGTCGTCTCACTTATTCTCCCCGCCCGGCGGCGCACGCGTTTTGCTGCTCAAGCATCGAACGATCCACGCGCCATCGCCGCTCCCCGCTTCCGGCGAAGCAGGCGATCAATCGAGTTCAATAATTTCATTCTGAAGAAGTCTATGTTTGTTTCCTTGTCTCAATATATTTTTGCAGGTCTGCTCGCGCTCACCTTCACCCCGGCGTGCGCGCCCGTCGAAGTTCAGCCCACACCCGTCTCAAACGTGGCGGTCACGACCTCTGATGATTATGAGGCCGAAGCCGAAACCGCGGTCGCAGACGGGCAGGGCGATGCCGCGCTCACCAACGCGCGACGGCTCGACCGCGAAGGCCGCTCCGCAGACGGCCAACTCGCGCAACTCGCCCCGGCCGAGCACATGCGCCGCGCCGCCGCTTATCACGCCAACCGCGCCTTCAACGAAGCGCGCGAACACTGGCAGGCTCTGATCGCGCGTTACCCTGCGGACGCAAACGTCCCCGCCGCGCTGTTCGGCATGGGTCGCAGCTTATATCAGGAACGTCGCTACGCCGACGCGCTTCCTTTTTTCGACCGGCTGGGGCGCGAATTCACAGGCTACAAGGACGGGCGCGAAGGCTTCTACTACGTTGCGGCGACGCTCCTGCGTCTCGACCGCACGGTCGAGGCCGCCACGCGTTATGGCGATTACGTCGCGCGCTTCCCGCAGGGCGAGCGCATCGAGAACGCTTATCTTAATGCGATTGACAGTTGGCGCGAGGCGGGACGAAACGAAGAAGCACTCCAATGGATCGCGCGGACGCGCGAACGTTTTAGCGGCACGCCCGTGGCGACCAACGCACTCTTCGCGCGCCTGCGGCTTGAAGTGGCGGGGCGCGATTGGCCTTCGGCCGTTCGCACGGCGGAGGAACTACAGCGCGGCGCGAGTTTCACGCCCGCCGTCCAGACCACTGCCAACGAAGTCGCCTACCTGCGCGGCTTCAGTCTCGAACGCTTAAAACAGACGGCGCAGGCCGCCGCCGTTTATCAATCCATTCCCGACCGCGCCTCTTCTTACTACGGCGGGCTTGCCACGGCGCGGCTGCGCGATCTGGACGCCGCCGCTAAACGCGCCGCCGAAGCGCGCGACAATTCCGTGCGCCGCGAATTTGAAGCGTCCGTCGCCGCATACCCCGCGCCGTATCGTGAAATCCTCCTGCGCGCGACGACCGGGCGCAACGTCGATCCGAGATTCGTGCTCGCCATCATGCGACAGGAGAGCAGTTTCAAAGAGAGGGCGCGTTCCCCTGCCGCCGCGCGCGGGCTGTTGCAACTGACGCCGGATATTGCCGCGAAGTACGGCGAGGGGGCTGGATTTAAGAGCGTGCGTGAGGATGATCTGTACAGGCCGGAGATCAACATCGGCATCGGCGTCGCGTATCTCGCCGATCTCTTCCGCATGTTCCCGAATTTACCGGAGGCGGTCGCCGCTTCCTATAACGGCGGCGAAGACAACGTTGCGCGTTGGGTGCGTCGCGCCGGTCACGACGATGCGGGCGTCTTTTCCTCCGAAGTCGGATTCACGGAATCGAAAGACTACGTCTTCAAAGTGATGGCGAACTACCGCGCCTACAAACAACTCTACACTTCCGATCTCAAGCGGCGGCGATAACCTTCGCGCGCACTACTTTCTACCGCGAGGCAGCGGTTCGGACGTAAACTCCACCTGCCCTGCGATGATTGCTCCGTTAACCCATGTCGCGGGGTTCGAGCGCGATGCCATATCCTCCCTAATCGTCAGCTGCTCCGGCGCGACAAAATCTTCCTGCGGTTCGGAGACCGGAAGCGGCACGGGAGAGATCAGATCGAGGCTCGCTTCCTTTGCGGCGTCCAGAGAATTTTGCGCCGTCTCCAACCCGGCGAGGACGGCCATGCCCGCGAAGAAACTCAAGACGGAAGAGACGGCCGCCCGCGAAAATCCGGACACGCGACGTTTGAGTGCGCGCAAGCCGACCGGGCAGTTCTCGGTCAGGATCGAGCCGTCCGCGCGGCTGTAGTAGCGCACGCACAGTCGCCCCTCCGTGTTCAAGATCAGAGCCTCGGCGTCTTTCTTCGTCATGTTGGAAAGGTTATAGACGTTCATGCTGCACTGGTCGCAGAAGCGCACGCGCTCGTTGCCGCGCATGCGTTCCCAATCGGCGCGACACGGCGCGGCCACTCTGACGTGTGAGAGCGGATCGGTGAATTGAGCCATAGTGAAAAAAGACCTCCGCGAAATTTCAGTTCAACCAATGTCGATTCAACCGAGACTAGGCGTTTAGACGCCGCGCGCCCCCGTTCTGTTCCCGAACTTGAACTGCCCCGGCCCTCCTCTTAAGGCTCAGGGGAAAACTGCCGGTCTTCAAAGCCGCGCGCACGCTCGCGCCGCCGCAGGGGGTCGGGCTGCGACGGGTAGTTTCGCGGCAACACGCCGAGACGCACCAGCGCATCGCGAAACTCGTAACGCAGCGTCACCTCCGCCGCCGGACTCGACTCCAAATCCATCTGCACGCTCCACACGTCGTTCGTCACCGAACGCCCGATCCCCGTGGCTGCGTATTCGTCGTCCGCTTCCGGCGTTTGAATCACGCGCCCGTTCGCGCCGCCGCTCTGCGCGCTCGCGGCCGGAGGCGCATCCTGTTGCGACCTTCGCTTCGACTCGCTGCGGTCTTCGCCACGCGGCTGCGCTTCGTGCGGGCGCGGCGGCAGGTAGATGTCCGAACGATTGCGCCGCTCGCGGAAGAAGACGGCGGTGATGACGCCCATGTCCGAAGGCCGCCCGATCCTGTTCGCGTAGGAATCTCGCTCGTTGGTGAAGTAGAAGCGGCGTGCGCGCGTGGAACTCATCTGCCAACCGCTAACCGTGATCGAACCGTACGCGGGAATGACCCACTTGCTCGCGTCGCGCGCGGTTGTGCGTCGCGCGTCAATCGTATTGAGGCCATCCACCGAGAGCGCGACGGCCACACGCACCGGCAACGGATTACTCAAACGCAACGCGTATTCCTCGCCTTCGACGGCTTCGACGTAAACTCTCCCCCGCGCCGGGTATTTGTCGCGCGCACGCCCCCCGGCCAAAACTTCGACGCCGAACCGTTCCTCCTGCACGGGTCTGCGCTCGATAATGCGCCCCGTCGTTTGTTGCGCACTCGCGCGCCCGCCGTCGTCGCGGTCAGCCCCGCCTCCCTGCGCCGCGACCAGCACGGCCAAAGTCGCGATCAACCCGATACCCGTCAACGTCGTCAAAGTTCTACGCATAAGTGTTCTCCCTCCGAGATGTTTCTCTCCCCGTCGTTTGAACGCGACGCGTAATTATTTCTTGCAGCCGCGCGCGCACTTTGTGATACAAGATTTCCCGTCCCGTAAGGAGCAACCTGAGAAGATGATCAATTTCGACGCGGAAGCCTGCCAAAATCTCGACACTGCCCTGCGACGCGAATGGTTGGAGACGAACCATCTCGGCGGCTTCGCCTCTGCCACCATCACGGGCGCGAACGCGCGCCGTTATCACGGGCTGCTCACGGCCGCGCTCCGGCCGCCGACCGGCCGTGTCGTGCTGCTCTCGAAATTAGAAGAAACACTCGTCCTCGACGGCGAGCGTCACGAACTCTGCACCAACCTCTATGAACCTTCGGTCGTCCACCCGCAAGGCTTCCGTCTACAGACGGGCTTCCGGCTCGACCCGTTCCCCGTCTTCACTTATCAAGTGGGCGACGCGCGTATCGAAAAAACAGTCTTCATGCCGCACGGCGAGAATGCGACGGTCGTGCGTTATCGCGTCCACGCGCCGGGCGCGGCGAAAGCGTCTTTGGAAATTCGCCCGCTCGTCGCGTTCCGCGATTATCACGCTTTGCAGCGCGAAGCCCCCGGCATCTTTCTCAAAACCGAACTGCAAGACAACCTCGTCAGCCTATTCAAACAGGACGACGGCGCACAGATGTTTCTCGCGCACGACGCGGGACGTGCCGCCGTCGAAGGCTACTGGTACAGACGCTTCGAGTATCCGGAGGAACGCGCGCGCGGCTTCGACTTCCACGAAGACCTTTTCAACCCGTGCCTGCTCGTCTGGCAAGTCGAGGGCGACACGACCTGCGACATCATCGCTTCGACCCGGCAGCAAGCGCCGGGCGACGCCGCAACTTTTGAAGCGCGCGAACGCGAGCGTCGCCGGAGCGTCGTGGCTGGCTCGGGCGAAACCGCGGGCGGCGAATCCGGGAGCGCGCGCGAAGTTGACGACTACATTCAAACGCTCGTCTCGGCGGCGGATCAGTTTCTCGTCAGGCGCGGCGACGATCTCACTTCGTTGATCGCGGGCTATCACTGGTTCACGGATTGGGGGCGCGACACGATGATCTCGCTCACCGGCCTCGCCTTCGCGCGCAAGCAATTCGACGCGGCGCGCGGCATCCTGCTGGCCTTCGCCGCGCACATGCGTCAGGGCGTTATCCCGAACCGTTTCCCCGACGGCGACAACGAGCCGGAATATAACAACGTTGACGGCACGCTCTGGTTCGTCAACGCCGTGGGCGAATTCGTGCGCCGCACGGGCGACATCGAATTTGTGCGTGAGCATTTGTACGCGCGGCTCAAGGAGTTCGTCGAATGGCACGAGCGCGGCACCGTCTATTCGATCCGCGTCGAACAGGACGGCCTGCTCAGCGCGGGGCAAGCAGACGTGCAATTAACTTGGATGGACGCCAAGATCGGCGACTACGTGGTGACGCCGCGCGCCGGGAAAGCCGTCGAGATACAGGCGTTGTGGTACAACGCGCTGCGCACCGTCGAAGAGATCGCGGCGCGCGTGGAAGACGAATGGATGCGCAACCACTCGCGCGCCCTTGCCGAATTGGCACGAGCCAGTTTTCATGGGTTGTTCTGGAACGAGGCCGACAACTACCTCTACGATTGCATCAACCTGAACGGCGAACCGGACGCGTCGATTCGCCCCAACCAAATCTTTGCTCTCAGCCTGCCCCATCCGATCATGACGGGCACGCGTGCGCTCTCCGTCGTCGAAATTGTCCGGCGCGAACTGCTCACGCCCTACGGGCTACGCTCGCTCTCGCCGCGCCACCGTGACTACCGGCCGCGCTATGAAGGCGACTCGCGCGCGCGCGACACAGCCTATCATCAGGGCACGGTCTGGGCGTGGCTTATCGGCCCTTTCGTCACCGCCTATCTACGCACGCACGGGCGCACGCCCGCCAGCGTAGAACAGGCCAGAGGTTTTTTGCGCGCCTTCCGCGAACACCTGAAGGGGGCGGGCGTCGGGCAGGTCTCGGAAATTTTCGACGGCGACGCGCCGCACACGCCGCGCGGTTGCATCGCGCAGGCTTGGAGCGTCGCCGAACTGTTGCGCTGCGAGTTGGAAGAGTTGAAACAGCCCGCTTGATTTTGTGGGCGCCGATGTATTCGCACCGCAAAACTTTGCGACAGACATTCTACTTTCAAGGATCATAAGGAACGATTAAATGCCGACAGCCACCCCGCCGCCCTACTTTCCGCAAAACCCTCTGCTTCCGCCCGATGAAAATCGCGCGCGGAAAGTGAAACTCGCCGTCGCCGGTTGCCTCATCCTGCTCCTGCTGCTCGTCGCAGGGATCGTCGCCGTGGTCGTCTACCTGATCAGGACGTGACGACACCACGCGCGCTCAAGTCGCGTCAAATAAAACGTCGTCTTAACCTTCGCGTCTGAAATTTTTTGGAAGCATCGCGTCGCTTGCCTCGTCTGATAGTTGAGCGATTTCATTCAGAAGCGAGGTTGATATGGACAAAGCACTTCGACCAGAGACCCGCCGGAGTTTTCTCAAACGCACCTCCCTCTTTGCCCTCGCACTACCCCCCGGAGTTTTCATCAACTGCTCCCGCCCCGCGCGGACGCAGCAGGCGCGGGGCGTCGAGCCGCGCGCGGAAACTGCGGGACGCGTCGGGGCTTATTGCGAGGGTTGCGAGGCGATCTACGAGGGGTTGCCGTCGCAGTTAAGTTGGGAGACGCGGATCGCGGCGGCTCCCGAACCGGGCGAACCGTTGGAGGCGAGCGGCCGCGTCTATCAACTCGACGGCAAGACGCCCGCCCCCGGCGTGATTCTCTACGCCTACCACGCGGATGCGCGCGGCATCTATCCGCCCGCGCCCGAAGCGTCCGGCTACGCGCGCAGAAACGGGCGACTGCGCGGCTGGATCAAAACGAACGCGCAGGGCGAGTATAAATTCGTCACCATCAAGCCCGCATCGTACCCGAACCGCAACATCCCTGCGCACATCCACCTGATCGTGAAAGAGCCTGACAAGAACGAATACTACATAGACGATTTCGAGTTTGACGACGACAAATTTCTCACGCAGCAGGAACGCGCGCGGCGGCGAAAGAGGGGCGGCTCAGGCATCGTTCGTCTGAGCAAAAGCGCGGACGGCATCTGGCTCGCCCGGCGCGACATCATCCTCGGCCTCAACGTAGAAAACTACAGGTGAGAGTCGTCGCGTCTTTGGAATGGGTGAAACGAGTTGAGTTGAGACGAAGCACGACGTGTCATCCCTTCACGCGTCGCGCGACGACGATGACGGCAAGCAGCGTCGTGATGGCGGCCGAGAGCAGGCAGTATTGACAGAAGGCGTGGAGGACGAAGGCTTGCAGGTAGAGCAGCCAGAGCGACGTGGCGAACATCAGCGCGACGAGCGCGGCGAAGAGATTTCCGGCGCGTGTTGAACCGAAAGCCGCGAGCGTGGCGAGGCTGAAGGCCGTGAAGTAACCAAGCGCGCCGAAGAGCGCGAGCGGGTAGCCGCCGATTGTTGCATAGGGACTGCTGAGCACTTCCGAGCAGCCGCTTGTGACCGTGCAACGGACGCTCCGGCCTGTCAAGTGTTCGACGGTGAGGTAGATGGCGTCGGCCAGACCCACGAGCGACAACACTGCGGCCAGCGAATAGAGACGCGAGACGCGCGGCTGAGGCGGCGACTCCGTTTCGCGTTTTCCCGCGTGCGCGTTCCCGGCGCGCTGTCTGCCGGTTGCGCCCACTTATTTTGCCGCCGCCAGTTCGCGCTCGACGGCGGCGCGGAAACTCTCGTATTTCGTGACCACTTCAAACGGTATCTCGCGCCCGTTGATAAACACCGTGGGTGTTCCCGTCACGCCGCGCGCCGACCCCTGCGCTTCGTCGTTCATCACGCGGTTGCTGATGGCCGCGCTGTCTATGTCCTGCGTGAACTTGCCGAGATCGAGTCCGAGCGTGCGCGCGTAGTTCAGGATGAGCGGACGCGCGGCCGGGGCGTCTTTCCACTCGTTCTGCTTCTCGAATAAGAGATCGTGCATCTGCCAGAATTTGCCTTGCAGCGCGGCGGCCTCGGCTGCGCGCGCGGCTTCGGCGGCGTGCTTGTGCATCGCCCTGAGCGGGTAGTGTCGAAACGCCACGCGCACCTGCGTCTCATATTCGCCTTCAAGCCGTTTCAAGATCGGGTGTAAAAAGCCGCACGGGGGACACTGGAAATCGCCGTACTCTTCGATCAGCACGGGGGCGTCGGCGCGGCCGCGCACGTGCGCGTTCTGGAGGTTGGCGGGTGCTGGGGCGGCGGGACGCGGCTGTTCGGCAGTGGCAGGCGCGCTCTTCGTGCTCACCGTGGGCGGCATCTGAGCGAGATTCGGTTGCGTCGTCGAAGTCCCGGACGAGCGCATCAAGAGCGCGCCGCCCGCGAGCGCGGCGATGAGCACGACTGCAATAATGATGATGGGAAGTTTGCGTCTCATAGACGCAGAGGATAACGTCTAAAGCGCGATCCGCGCAATTCGCTGCGAGACATTTTCCAGCCCCAGAAAACCGGGCAGCAGTTGCAGACGCTGGTTGACGTTTTGGTCGAAAAACTCCACGCCGTCCCTGCCTTTGAAGAGCGTCGCGATCACGTAGTCGGTCTCGGCTTGCGGCTTCGTGCCCTGCCCGACGGGCGACCAGAATTTCCCGATAATGAACCGCGCAAGGGCGCGCGAATAGCCGGAGCGTTCCAGTTTCAAGCGTGCGATGCTCCAGTAGAAATGCGAATGGACGGACTCTTCGCGCGCCACCGCGCGGAGCAACTGTTCGAGCACCGGATGGCCTGCGAGATTCCACAGGCGACGATAGCCTTGCAGCGTCGTCATCTCGTTGATTGCGCCCCAGGCCATGTGCGCGCCGTGGAAATAGCGACCGAAGGGTTTGACCGCGTAGTCGAGTATGAAATTTTCGATGGTATAACGCAGCGGAATTTTCGCTTTAGCGTCGGCCTGCCAGCGCTCGCTTGTTGGCACGTCCGCTTCCGCGAGAAAGCGATTGAGCAGTTCGCCGTGCTCATTCTCCTCGACGCTCCAACGCTCCATGA
>DASZEQ010000034.1:0-27591 GCA_035940695.1 Pyrinomonadaceae bacterium
CTCTAAATCTACTCTAGAGCCGGAAATGGGCATGCCCCGCCGCGCGCCACACGATTACTGCCAAGTTCAAGTTGAGAGGTATGCTCGCTCGCGGTCGGGTGCATGCCGTTGTTAGATGGCGGTTGACATTTAAAACCTATCCATTCATTACCCGAGTGCTGCATTCGGAACTATTATAGGTATTCGCTCTTTTACTCTGCCGGTTTCTTCTTCCGAAAGAAGATTCCAATAATAACTCTGCTTATCCGTTCGTAAATGATGGGGGTCAACCTGATCTACAAATGCATTTAAGATGCAATGCGTTGCTACTATGCGCCGGAATCTTGGATCGGCAGATTTCAAATCAACGAATAAACAACTCAAAGCAGCAATCCATTCTTTAAAGCACACTTGATCCGGCTGGGAGAGGCAACTACAAAAAGAGGCATAATCTTTTACTCGATAATCGCTGCCCTCTCGAACTATCATTGAATCGCCTATAGCTTGTAGCCAGAAGGTATAAATCCATTTGTCCGGTGAATTGGAAGGGTCGCTTGAAGTTGTATCCTGAAGTAAGTTGGGTTTTGTAAATCCCTGCTGGATTGCAACTAAAAAATTTTCGTATCTCCTAGTTTCGGCTGTAGTAGTAAAATCGAGATATACAACTGTGTGGCGCAGAATCTGTCTCCAACCCATGAATTGGGCAACTGTATAAAGTGTACTCAAATAATAGTAGGTATCTGACTTCTTTGAAGATAGCCATTCTTCCTTCTCTATTAGGTCAATATGCTGAATGAGGTTGGAGTATCTTTTCCGCAGGTCATCGGCTGCGAGAAGTATGGGAGTAGCATACTTTCTTTTAGCAGCGATAATATCTTGCCTATCTTTAAGGCGTTGCGGTAGCAGAACATCAAATAGGAATCGCATGGACGCACCAATTACCCCGCCTAGAATGGAAGAAACTAGAAGCCAAAATATGCTGTGTTCTTGGAATGATCCTGTTAACCAGTCAGACATTGGAATCACCACGAGTTTAAAATTCACGAAGCCATCTAACTACAATTAGGCTGATAGCAATAATTACCCACCTTTTTAGTGCAATTATCGCTGTCGATCTAATCATGTCAACAGCGGACTTTTACCGCCGCCCTCAGTAAAACACAATCCTTAATTTTGAGACGGAAAAGATTGCCAGACATCATTGCCTGATGAAGGCTGGCGCTAAAACGAAACGGGCATCTTAGTGATGCCCGTAAGTCGTTTCAGATATTGGCTCCGCAGGTAGGACTCGAACCTACAACCCTTCGGTTAACAGCCGAATGCTCTGCCATTGAGCTACTGCGGAATGGTGGTGTACCCGGTGGGGCTTAAGGGTGTGCCCGTCGCGGGTGGATTTTTATAGCAGAACGTTTGTGGGAGCGTCAAGCGAGGGGGGTTGCGGCGGGCGCGGCTTGCGCGCGGGCGCGAAGTGAGAGATTATTTGTCGCCGCAATTCCAACGCAGGACAGTGTAGCTCGTTAATCTTGTACGCGCGCGGGCGCGGGGGTGAGAGGGGTCTATGGAGAGACGCATCACGGGTTGGTTTAGTCATCGTTTGGGGAGGGAGATGCCGCTCGTGGCTTACGGGCATGCGGGCTACCCGTTGTTGATGTTCCCGACGGCGGGCGCGGATTTTTTGGAGTACGAACGGTTTCATCTGGTTGATGCGATCAGCCATCTGATCGAGGCCGGGCGCGTGAGGGTCTATTCGATCAACAGCGTCAACCGCTACAGCCTGCTGAACGAAGAGGCGTCGCCCGCGTGGAAGGCCGAGTTGTTGTCGCGTTACGACTCGTACATCACGGAAGACGTGCTGCCCTTGATCCGCAACGATACGGGCGACGCGAACGCGCGTCCGCTGGTAACGGGCGCGAGCCTCGGCGCGTTTCTGTCGGCCAACGCCTACTTCCGCCACCCGGATTTGTTGCGCGGGATGATCGCCATGAGCGGCAGCTACGACGTGCGCTCTTACCTGAAGGGCTACCACGACGAGAACGTCTACTTCAACAACCCGATGTCATACCTGCCGAATTTGAACGACGACTATTACCTGCCGCTGCTGCGGCGTGCCGAAGCGATCTACATCGTATCGGGTCAGGGAGCTTACGAAGCGCCGGAGCGCAGCCAGCAACTCTCGGCCGTGCTCTCGGCCAAAGGCATCCCGCACAAGTTGGAACTGTGGGGGCACGACGTTGACCACGACTGGCCGTGGTGGCGCAAGATGCTGCCGTATTATCTGGAACAGATACTTTGGTAGGCGGCAAGACGGCGAAAGGGAAAATGGTCAGGGGTCAAGGGAAAGACGCACACGTCGTCGCTTTTCCTTGACCCCTGACCATTTTCCTTTTCAACTAACGTTATTGCGGGTCGTCCGTGCCCTTCTTGCCTTTCTTTTTCGTCTCCACTTCGCGTGGGCGCGTGGCGGCGGCAGGAGGCGGGGGTGAATCGTCGTCGTCGCGGCTGGGCACGATTGGTTCGACGCGTCTGGGCGCGGCATCGGTGGCGTTGCCGTCGGCCGCGCTCGACGCCCCTGCGGGCGGAGGCAGCGTAACCTGTTCAAGGTTGGGTTCGGAGAAAGCTGCCGGGAGCGTGCTGCGGTCGCCGCCGCCGCTGCCGCGCTGGAGACGCGTCTGCGCCATTTCGGCGGCGCGCTGTTCGGACATCTCGCGCTGTCGTTGCTGGAATAGTTCCTTGATGTCTTCGGGCATCTTCGGCGGCTTCTCGAAATTCTCCTTCTCTTTGTCCTTCAAGAAGTCTTTCATGAAGTTGACCCAGATGGGCAGCGCGCCGTGGCCGCCGGTCATGTCGCGTCCGAGATTCCGCTTGCGGTCGGGGTAGCCCATCCAAACGCCCGTCACATAAGTCGGCGTGTAGCCGATATACCAGACATCCGTGTGGTCGTTGACCGTGCCGGTCTTGCCCGCAGAGGGGACGCCGATTGCGCCCGCGGCGGTCGCCGTGCCGTTCGTCACCACGCCGCGCATCAAGTCAACCATCGTCAAGGCGACGTATTCGCTCGTCACTTTGTAGGTCGTCTTCTCCCACTCTTCGAGCACGACGCCCTCGCGGTCGAGCACACGACGGATGAGGTGATCCTCGACGCGCACGCCCTTGTTGGGGAAGGCCGAATAGGCCGAGACCATCTGGTTGAGCGGTACTTCGGTCGCGCCGAGCGCGGACGGAAGATAAGGAGCCATCGGCTTCGTGATGCCGAAGCGGCGCACCATCTGCGCGCCTGTCTGGATGCCGACCATGTCGAGCAGGTGGACGGCGGCGATGTTGTAAGACTTGGCGAGCGCGGTCTTCAAAGGCACGTTGCCGTGGCCGACCGAGCCGTCGAAGTTGTGCGGCTGCCAATTGCCGCGTCTGATGGGCGTGCCGTCCACGGTGGATTCGGGCGTCAAGCCCCACTCGACGGCCGCCGTGTAGATGAAGGGCTTGAAGGCCGAGCCGGTCTGCCGGTAAGCCTGCGTCGCGTTGTTGAATTTCGACATGTAGAAGTCGTAGCCGCCGATCATCGCCACGACCTCGCCGTTCTTCGCGTTCACGCTGTAGAGCGCGGCCTGAATGTCGGGCACTTGCGTCAGTTCGACTTGCAGGCGACGCTCTTCGTCGTCAACTTCCTTGATCTTGAACTCGGCCACGTCGCCGACGGTGAACTCGCTCTTCGGCTGCCGACCCGACCAGCCCATGTCCTTCGCCGTGACGGTCGCCGTGAAGCCGCCGAAGCGCACGGTCGCCTCGTTCCGCGCCTGATCGATCTTCGTGACGAGGCCGCGCGCGTAGGTGTCGGGCGCGTAGTTGTTGCCGTACCATTCGGGCAGGACGAAGGCCGCCAGTTGTTGCGGGGTGGCGGCGTTCGTGCCGTTGTTGCCTTCGGTGGCGATGTTGATGTAGGCCGAACGCCAACTGCGATGGCCGCGGTCGTAGACGCGCAAGCCCGCGCGCACGGCCTCGTAAGCCTTCTTCTGCGCGGCGGCGTTGATCGTGGAATAGACGGAGAGGCCGCCGAGCGCGACGCGCGTCGTGTATTTCTCCTCGATGTGCTGCCTGATCTCCTCGACCGGATACTCGAACCACGCGTGCGAGGCGGAAGGCGGCGGGTAATAGGCCGTGTCCGCAATCTTCAAGGGCTTCGCTTTGGCGGCGTCGGCTTCGGATTGCGAGACGAAGCCGTTGCGCGCCATCAATTCGAGCACGAGGTCGCGCCGCTCTTTCGCGCCTTTGGGGTTGACGGTCGGGGAGTATTGCGCGGTCGAGCGCGGGATGCCCGCGAGCAGCGCGGCCTCGTCGAGCGTCAGGTCTTTGGCGTGCTTGTTGAAGTAGGTTTGCGCGGCGGCTTCAAAGCCGTAGGCGCGCGCGCCGAGGAAGATGTGGTTGACGTACATCTCCATGATCTGGTTCTTCGTGTAATAGCGTTCGATCTGGAGAGCCATCGCCCACTCGTTGATCTTGCGCGTCAGGGTCTGCTCGCGCGAGAGAAAGAGATTTTTGGCGAGTTGCTGCGTGAGGGTCGAACCGCCTTCGCGGCGGTCGGCCGTCACGTTCTTCCACGCCGCGCCGATGATGCGAATCGGGTCGATGCCGACGTGGTCGTAGAAGCGCGCATCTTCGACGGCGAGGATAGCGTTCTTCAGCACGGGCGGGATTTCATCGAACTTGAGCGGGATGCGTCGCTCCAGAGCGAACTCGCCGATCACGGTCTCGCCGTCGTCGGCGTAGACGCGTGTTACCTGACTGGGGCGGTATGTCGCCAGCGATGCCACCTCGCCCGCCGCTTTCGAGTAGTTCAACTCGTAGGCGACGACGATGCCGGTCAAGCCTCCGGCGGCGATTGCCAAGAGCAGCACGGCGGGCAGCCAGAAACGGCGCAAGTGGCCGCGGCGGTTCGCCGCCGGGGGCAGCGTCGCGCGCACGCGTTTCGACGGGACGGGTGTTCTCGAATTTTTAGCGGACATGAAAGGTGATCCTCGTTGCCGGACGGCACTGCAAATGGCTCTCGCAGGAGCATGCCGAAAAACAATCAGGTCAAACGTCAGGAGAGACTAACCGGCCGCAATTATAACGCAACCTTTGAACGAGCGCGAACGTCTAAATGACGCTTAATCGTCAATGGAAACTGCTTTCCTTCGGTTGACGATTTACGATTTACGATTTAGGCACTATACTCAGTTCGCACGCTTTGGGGGCGAAAGGCTTTCGACAGGGGCTTCGGTCATCGAGCGGATGCATGCCGGGCTTACTCTTTGCAGCTCGTTAACAAGCACTGAGAAACAACAATTGCCAATAACAATGAGTTGGCTCTTGCTGCCTAATTAAAGTTAGCCAGTAAGCGTCTCGCCGCAAGTTGCTCAAGCGCGCGGAGCGAGATGTCACTTAGTTGAGCTGGCCTGCTCCCTGTGCTCAGGGGGAGCGGGCGAGAAAAAACTGAACTAGCCGCGGGCGGGGTCTTCGTCGCTTCACTGACCCGCACGCAGCGAACGCGCCGGAGCGAGACCGGCAACAGAGAAGCGTCTAAGCATGTAGATTCCGACGGTGTCGGCTTTTGGACCCGAGTTCGACTCTCGGCGCCTCCACTTCAAAGTTTTACCGCAACGACCGGAAAGCAGTTGTCATTGTCATCACGAGTTGGCGGCCTCAATCGTCGGCTCGTGATTCTTTTTTCCGGTGACGGGGAAAATTGATGTCAACTGCGAATCATAACGCGAATCATAAAATGAGACTCCCGACCTACTTCATCTCTCACGGGGGCGGCCCTTGGCCGTGGTTGAAGGAAGGGATGCGGGGCGCATACGACAAACTCGAAGCGTCTCTAAAAGAGTTGCCGCGCGAGACGGGGACGACGCCAAAGGCGATCCTCGCCGTCTCCGGGCATTGGGAGGAGAGCGACTTCACGGTGATGTCGGGCGCGACGCCGCCCATGCTCTACGACTACAGCGGATTCCCCGCACACACTTATCACATCAAGTACGCCGCGCCGGGGTCGCCGCAAGTGGCGCGGCGGGTGCTGGAACTGCTCGCCGCGTCGGGCATCGACGCACGCGAAGACGCCGCGCGCGGGTTCGACCACGGCGTCTTCGCCCCGCTCGCAGTGGCTTACCCGGAAGCGAACGTGCCCGTACTGCAACTATCCATTCGCAGCGACTACGACCCGGAGAAGCATCTCGCCGCCGGACGCGCGCTCGCCCCTCTGCGTGACGAGGGCGTGCTGATCTTGGCGAGCGGCCTGAGCTATCATAACCTGAGACAGTTCGACGAGCGGGCGAGAGTGCCGTCGCGCGAGTTCGACGAGTGGCTGACCGCCGCCGTGTGCGAAGCGCGTGCGGAAGAGAGAAACCGCCTGCTCCGCGACTGGCAGCGCGCTCCCTCTGCGCGCGCGGCGCACCCCAGAGAGGATCACTTGATCCCGCTGATGGTTGCCGCCGGGGCTGCCGAAGCGGAGGCGGCCGTGCGCGTCTATCACGAGGATGCGTTCTTCGGCGGCATCACCGTTTCGAGCTTTCGTTTCGGAGAAGCGAAAGCTGCATGATAAGCACGCCCGGCGTCGTGTTCGTCTCTCGCCCGGCGCATGCACGCTACGTTAGTGAAACAACAAGGAGACTCACTTCGGATATGGCTACGACCAACACAGACTCGTTTTTCGTCAACTGGACGCCGCGCCTCTTGAGCCTGCTCAGGATCATCGCGGGCTTCCTCTTCATGGCACACGGCGCGCAGAAACTTTTCGGCTTCCTCGCCCCGCCGGGCGCGCCCTCGCCCGCGCTGATGTCGCAGATGGGGATCGGCGGCGTGCTCGAATTCTTCGGCGGGCTTCTCTTGCTGCTCGGTTTGTTCACGCGCCCCGTGGCGTTCATCCTGTCGGGGATGATGGCCGTGGCCTACTTCCAGATGCACGCGCCGGGCGGTTTTTGGCCGCTCCAAAACAAGGGCGAACTGGCAGTGCTCTACTGCTTCCTGTTCCTGTTCCTCGCGGTCGCGGGCGGCGGCGAGTGGAGTCTGGACAGGCTGCTGCGGCGCGGTTCGCGCACAATGCCGCTCGCCGGAGCGCGCGTATAAATCGAGCGCGCGTATAAATCGACGTTCGACGTTTGACGGCGACGTGCGGCTTTGCGCCCCCTGCGGTGGTGGACGCCTTCGTCCGCTCCGTCGCCGTTCGACGGTTTTGCGGGGCACGCTAAATAAGGCGTGCGTTTGTGCTACCATGCGCCGCGCCGGTCGCGTCCGCGTCTGGTGTTAATCAAGTTGAATCCTGATCTGCCAATCGGAATATTTGATAGCGGCGTGGGCGGGCTGACGGTTTACCGCGCGCTGCATGAACAGTTGCGGCAGGAACGCTTCGTTTACCTCGGCGACACGGCGCGCGTGCCTTACGGCACGAAGTCGCTGGCGACCGTCGAGCGTTACGCGGTGGAGAACGCGCGTTTCCTCGAAGCGCATGGCGTGAAGTTGCTGGTGGTGGCGTGCAACACGGCGTCGGCTCTGGCGTTGCCGGTGATTCGCGCGAGCGTGCGCGTTCCCGTCGTCGGCGTGATCGAGCCGGGCGCGCGGGCGGCCGTGGCAGCGGCGGCGACGGGCCAACGGATCGGCGTCATCGCCACAGAGGCCACGGTGCGCAGCGGCGCATACGCGCGCGCCATCAAGGAACTCGCGCCGGATGCGGAAGTGTGGGAGCGCGCCTGCCCGCTCTTTGTCTCGCTGGCCGAAGAAGGTTGGGCTGAGACGGACGTGGCGCGCAAGGTGGCCGCGGAATATTTGAGCGACTTGGGCGGCGGGCGCGTTGACGCGCTCGTCTTAGGTTGCACGCACTACCCGATTTTGCGTCGCGTGATTCAGGAGACGGTCGGCGCGCAGGTGCGGCTCATCGACTCCGGCGTGGCGACGGCCGGAAGCGTCGAGGCCGCGCTCGAACAAGGAAGCCTGCGGCGTCGCCGGTTCGACACGGCGACGGGGCGTTTGCTCAAAGAGCGTGCGCGTGAGCGTCGTTTGTGCGATGATCTCGACCACTTTTATGTGACGGACGCAGAGGAGCGTTTCGCGCGTGTCGCCGAGCGGTTTCTGGGCAGCGCGCCGACGCGGCTGGAGGCCGTGGAGGTTTGGGGACACGATGAGCTTCACCCCGCTTAAAACTACATACACGCGCACCGACGGGCGCGCGGCTTCAGAGTTGCGCCAACTTCTTATCACGCCGCACTTCATGCCCTATGCCGAAGGCTCCGCCCTTATCGAGATGGGCGCAACGCGCGTCATCTGCACCGCGACGCTCGAAGAGAGCGTGCCGCGTTTTCGTCGCAACAGCGGGCAGGGTTGGTTGACGGCGGAGTACGCGATGCTGCCGCGTGCCACGAACCAGCGCACGCAGCGCGAGACGGGACGCGGCGGCCCATCAGGGCGGACACACGAAATTCAGAGACTCATCGGGCGCAGCTTGCGCGCCGTTATCGATCTCTCGCGCCTCGGAGAGCGCACGCTGATGGTTGACTGCGACGTGCTGCAAGCCGACGGCGGCACGCGCACGGCCTCGATCACGGGCGCGTATGTGGCGTGCGCGCTGGCGTGTCACAAGTTGCAGCGCGCAGGCAAGATCGCGCGCGCGCCGTTCAAAGGCGAGGTGGCCGCCGTGAGCGTCGGGATCGTCAACGGGACGCCGCTGCTCGATCTGAAATACGACGAAGACTCGCGCGCCGCCGTCGACATGAACGTCGTCTGCACGGGCGACAATCGCTTCATCGAAGTGCAGGGCACGGCCGAAGGCGAGCCTTACACGCGCGCCGAAATGGACGAACTGCTGGCACTGGCGAGCGTCGGGCTGGAAGAGCTTTTCGCCGCGCAGCGCACCGCCATCGCCGCCGCCACCGCCGCCTGACATCGAGACGACAGCGCGCGGGGCAACACGGCGCGCTTCACGCGGCATCAGACCACCGGCTAACGTTTCAACCGCCTGCGAGAACGCATCACGCGCGAATCATTAGCGACCCAAGAGACAGGAGTGAAGTTTAAAAATATGCGACGCTTGACCATTCTCATCACCTGCGCGCTCATGCTTGTCCTCTCCGCGTCGGCGCAAGAAGATGGAGGGGCGCAGAAGTACACCAACGAGCGGCTCGAATACACGCTCGAACTGCCCAACGCGAAGTGGCGCGCGCTGACGCGACCCGACAGCGTTCACAATCACACCGAGTTCATCTACGGCGACCGCAGCGACGGGCTGCTGCGCGTCCGCAAGGAAGTGGTTGACGCCGGCACGACCGCCGCCGATCTCGCCCGCCGCGATCACGATCTGAAACTGCGTTTCCAACCCGGCTACGTCGAAGGCAAAGAGGAGAAGTTCATCGGGCGCATCAGCGGCGTGACCTCCGCTTACGAATACACGGGCGGCGGCAAGGCGATGGTCGGGCGCATCTACTACCTGCAAGCCGATAACCGCACCATCTACGTCCTGCACTTCACCGGAGCGCGCTCCATCCTCACGCTCCTGCGCAACCAGACGGACGGCATCGCGCGCAGTTTTCAACTCAAATAGCAGACAGCCATCAGCCGTCGGCTTTCAGCATCAAGCGTTTGCTTTGCTTGAAAGCCGACGGCTGACGGCTCACGGTTAATGGCTTCCTTATGAAACTCGCCCACGGCCTCGACGTGCGGCCGTCGCAGATTGACGGCAGAGGTTGCTTCGCGACCATATTCTTTCGCAAAGGCCGGAAGATCGCGGAGTATGCGGGCGAGCGGATTTCGCGGGCAGAGGTGGCGCGGCGCGCGCGCGGGCGACGCAAACTTCGCATCTGCGCCATCAATTCCTACTGGAGTCTGGACGGCAGCCGCGGCGGCAACGGCACGCACTACATCAACCACTCGTGCGCACCCAACTGCTACATGCGCATCACGCACGGCCACATCCTCTTCATGGCGCTCACGGACATTCGCCCCGGCGAAGAGATCACGCTTGACTACGTCTCCACCCTCCATTCCAACGACAAGCGTTGCCACTGCAAAGCCCCCAACTGCCGGGGCACGATCAACAAACAGTAAAAGCCGTGAATCGTGAATCGTGAATAGAAGAAGACAGGTCTTAATCTATTCACGATTCACGATTCACGATTCACGGCTTTTCTCACTTGTCAGTGCCGATAGCTTCCTGCGCCAGTTGAACTTCGGTCAGGACGGTATTGATCATCTGTGAGAGGCGTTGGGCTTCGGTGTGGATGATTTCGGCGAACTCGCGCGCCTCGCCGGAGACGCTGTCGTCGCCCATCAACAATTCCGCGAAACCGTTGATGCTCGTGATAGGCGTGCGTAGTTCGTGCGATATGCGTGAGATGCGGTCGCTTCGCTCCTGTTCGGCCTCCTGCATTTGCAGCACTTCGCGCACGGGATGATCGGGGAAGATTTGCGTCGCGCGTTGCGGTTGCTGGCGCGTGAGCAAGCGGTCGATGAGCCAGAGGCGACGAAGCAGGACGCCGAGGGCGAGCACGAGTGCGGCGACCGAGACGATCAGGGGCACGCCCGGCGGGAGCGTCGCGGGAAGCCTGCCCGCGCTCGATAGGGTTTGCAGCGCTAACGCCGCAAGCAGAAACAGCGCGACTAAGATGTAGAGCAGCTTGAGTAGATACGTGCTGGAGCTTTTCAAGATTTGTTTCCGAAGACTCTGAGGCGGGCGTTCAAAATACGGCGGCAAAACTAGGGCGGCAAAATTACGGCCGGGAGCGCGCCCGGCCTGCATTCAGTATGACTTGGCGAGACGGTTTGAGGCAAGTAAATTTTTACCCGATTTTTACCTGACGAGTAGAAGTTCTTCGTCAGATGTCTTTGAGCGTGCCGAACGCGTCGAGCAATTCGGGTTCTTCTTCGACGGCGACCGTGCGTAAGTCTAGCACGACCCGTTCGTCGAGGATGCGTGCGATGACGGGCGTCGGGCGCGCACGTCGCAGTGCGGCTTCCAGTGTGGCGGCGGAGGCGCGCGCGTGCGTGACGGCGACGAGGGCGGTCGGCGGGTGCGTCGTGGGAGCGGAGCCGCCGCCGATGGCGGATTCTCCGTCGATGATCTCGAAACTGAACGCGCCGCCATCGTCGAGGCGCGTGCGCGCGCGTCTGAGGAAGGCGCGCGCGCGTTTTTCGATCTCGTCGCGCGTGGCGGCGAGCATTCGCATGGCGGGCACTTCGGCGAAAGTCGCCTCGCGCGCGTGTGCATCGAGAGTGGCGGCGAGGGCGGCGAGGGCGAGTTTGTCCGCGCGCAGCGCGCGGTAGAGCGGGTTGCGGCGGCAGCGTTCGACGAGGGCGCGGCGGCCGACGACAAGCCCGGCCTGCGTCGCGCCGAGCAGTTTGTCGCCGCTGAACGTCAAGATGTCCGCGCCTTGCCGGACGGACTCTTTGATCACGGGTTCGTCCGCGAGACCATACGCGCCGAGGTCGATGAGCGCGCCTGATCCGGCGTCCTCGTAGACGGGCAGATCATGTTCGCGCGCGAGCGCACAGAGTTCGGCGACGGTGGGCGCGGCGGTGAATCCGACGATGCGGTAATTCGACGGGTGAACGCGCAGGATGAGCCGCGTCTCCGCTGTGATCGCGCGCTCGTAATCGGTGAGTTTCGTGCGGTTGGTCGTGCCCACTTCGACCATACGCGTGCCGGACTCGGCCATCACGTCGGGCACACGAAAGTCGCCGCCGATCTCTACGAGTTCGCCGCGCGAGACGATGGTTTCGCCGTCTCGCGCGAGCGTCGAGAGGACGAGCAGCGCGGCGGCGGCGCAGTTGTTGACGACGAGCGCGGCCTCCGCCCCGGTCAACTCCGCAAGCAGTTCTTCCGCGCGTGCGCCGCGCCTGCCGCGCGTGCCCGTCTCCAAATCGTATTCGAGCGTGCAATACCCGGCCGCTTCTTCCGCAATCGCGCGACGCGCGGCCGGAGAGAGCGGCGCGCGCCCCAGATTCGTGTGCAGGATAACGCCCGTTGCGTTGACGACGCGACGCAGGCCCTTTGCTTCCGCACGCGCGACGGCGCGCTCCAGACGACTGACCGCCTCGGCCAACAACGCTTCGCGCGAGCGTCGCCCGTTCGCACCGGTGGGCGTGCCCGACGCGGCGCGTGCCTCCTGCTGCAACTCCGCGCGCAGTTCGTCCGTGACGCTTCTGGCAAGTGCGGTCAGGCGCGCGAGACCCGTGCGTTCGCCGAGCGCGCGTGCTTGCGGAGTACGCAGCAGCGCGTCAATCGAAGGCAGGGCGCGGAGAAGTTGTGTGGCGGGCATAGAAATTTGTCCGTGGTCTGTGGTCAATCGTCCGTTGTTCCGTCCGGCGAAAATCGAGCATTGAAAGGCTGCCGGTGAGGGATAATAGCAATAAACTTATAGACAGCGAACAACCGACCACGGACAACTGACAGCGAACAACTATTTTCATTGACACCGCCGCGAGCCAAACGTTATGTTCAAAATGGACGCGCTTTTCGTGAGGGCGCGAGTGAAGAGAGGTAAACAGTCGTGCCGATTCGTCAAAATAGTTTCGCGCGCCGGATGAGCGAAAAGCAGGCCGCGCCGAGCGGCGTCAGGAAAGTGATCGTCGAGCGCGACGCGCAGCCGACCATCGACGAACAACTCGTCAGGCTCGAAGACGACGTGCGCAAGTTGAAAGTCGAGTTCGACATCTACTTCAACGGTTCGTCGAAGCGTCCGCCCTACGACACGAAGGGGCGCGTGGAGACGATCATCAAACGACTCGCAGACGAACGTCAACTCACTTACGCCCAACGCTACCACTACAACTCGCTCGTCGCGCGCTACACTTCGTTCCGCGACCTCTGGCGGCGCACGCTCCAAGATCGGGAGGAAGGGCGCGGGGCTTACGCGCAGCGCGCAAAGGCCAAGCAGGAACAGGAAACCGCCCCCGCCCCGGAGCGCACCACGTTCGTCTGCGCCGACGCGCGCACGGACGTACCGACGGTGAAGAGTCTCTACGACAAGCTCATCGAGGCGAAGCGACAATGCGGCGAAAACGTGGATGATTTTTCGTTCGCGCAGTTTCACCGCATGCTGGCGCAGAAGACCGAAGCGTTGAAGGAGCGTCTCGGCTGCGAGCGCGTGAGCTACTCGGTGCAGTTGGAAGGCGGGCGCGTGCAGTTTAAGGCGAAGGCCGACAAATAAGCGTGGGATTAATCAGGCGACGGTAAGTTGATCTAAAAAACCGAACGGCGCGCTCGTGGAAGTATCCAATGAGCGCGCCGTTCGGTTTTTTTGCCCGGCAGAATTGTTGTCGAACCCTTCGGGCTTGTCTCACGCTTACCGGCTCTGAGAGACCGGAAGCGGTCAGTGGCTTGCCTAAGCGGAAGCTAACGTAGGGGGGAGTTACGCCTTCGTCACTTTTTCAGCCTGCGGGCCTTTGGGGCCTTGCGTCACTTCAAATTCGACCTCTTGGCCTTCTTCGAGTGTCTTGAAGCCGTCGCCCTGAATGGCGCTGTAGTGAACGAAGATGTCTGACGAGCCGGGCTGTTCGATGAAACCGTAGCCCTTCGCATTGTTGAACCACTTGACCTTACCGGTAATTCTAGGCATAGCTAACGAATCCTCCTAACGATTCGGGTGTAACGGTACAAAAACAAATTAATTGTTGTTCTCGTGCCGGTGGGGTTGATACTCTCATGAGCCGGAAGCGTTTGAGCGAACGCCCCCGTCGGAACTGCATGAAGACAAAAAAATCCGCACTTGGCGAACTAGCGTGATAACGCGTTCTTCACCACATGCGGACAAAGCGGGAGACTACACAAACTCATTTCTGTATTACTTCTAACACTAGCTGAATGAACGAGTTTGCTCACCCGTTCCGCGTACAACGACGGCGCATACTAAGCGAACCCGCCGGAACTGTCAAGCATAAAAAACTTCGCATAAACCCGTCTCAAGGCTGCGCGCACGTCACGTGGTCGCGCGTTTTGCCGGGCGCGGGCAGGTAGGCGCGCGGGTTCACGGGTTCTTCGTTGATGCGCACTTCATAGTGCAGATGCGGCCCCGTGGAGCGTCCCGTCGAGCCGACGCGCCCGATCATTTCGCCGCGTGTGAGTTGCTGCCCGGCGCCCACTTCGATCTTCGAGAGATGCCCGTAGCGCGTCGTGATGCCGTCGCCGTGGTCGAGGATGACGATCTGACCGTAGCCGCCCTGCGTGCCCGCGAATTTCACCGTAGCGATGCCTGCGGCATAGACGGGCGTGCCGCGCTCGGCGGAAATGTCCTGACCCGAATGAAACTCAGGCGAGCCGCCGCCGAAAGGATCGCGTCGCCCGCCGAAACTGTCTGTTACCTCGCCGCCCGCAACCGGCCAGATCGAGGGAATGCGCGCGCGTTCGCGCAAGGCCGATTCGTAGGCGCGTAATTCCTGTTCGAGTTCGGCGGCGCGCGTCTCGACTGCGGCGATGGCCGCCGCATCCATCTCGACGAGCGGGCCGCCCGCGCCGCGCTCGCTCGTGCCTTGCTTCGTCGCGCCTTCATCCTCGACGGGCGCGCCGGAAATCTCCGCGATGCGGCGCGAAGTGTCCTCGATGGCGTCCACGCGGTTTTCCAGTTTTTCGAGTTGCCGACGTTGTTTTTCGTTCTCCACGCGCAGGCGCGTGTTCTCCTGTTCGATCTTCAAGTGCTGCGCGACGCGGAACATGCCGTAGAGGCCGTAGAGCGCAACGCACAGGACGAAGCAGAGGAGCGCGGTCGCGGCTTTGAGCCAGCGTTTATGAATGCTGATGCGACGAATCTTGGAACGTGAGCGCGAGGTGCGTGCGACGATGAAAGCGTAAAGACGGTCGTCTCTGGTCATCGGGAGAATGTGCTCCTTTATCACTAATCTGCGCGTAAAACACACAGGAAACGGCGCAGATGAGCGCGAAAGGCACTGTCATCCGAAGTGGGCGACGGTGCGCGAAACCACAATTGGGGGCTTCTTTATTAGGTTTGAACCTGCCTGATTATGGCAGTCGGCAGCCTGATCCGGTATTACTTGAAACCACGAGGCGAGCCGCTTGATCTGCTTAAGGGGCAGCACCCTACCATACCCCGGCGCGCGATTGCAACCGCCGAAACTTGAGAAAACTCTTTAACTAAAGACAAAAGGCCGGTGCAAAATTGCATCCGGCAACTTTGCACCGAGCCTCTCGTGCGATCTCGAAAATGAAGCGGCGACCCCGCCCTACCTCGCCCTACCTCGTTAGTCTCCGGCCTCGCGTCGGCGTTGACCGCGCGCGCGCAACATCGTCAGGATGATGAGCAGGAACACGCCGATGAAGACGACGACGATGGCGATCTTGAGCGCGACCATCATGAAGGCGACAAGGGCGATGAGTTGTTTGACCAGTACGATGAGCAGCGCAATGAGCGTCAGGATGCCGCCCCAGCGTCCGAAGGTTGCGAGTAATGCCGTCATGAAAAATCTCCCTCTTGCCGATTATTACTTATGCGTGCGCGAAACATCGGCCGTCGTCGTGCGCGCCTTCATCATAACAAACAACTTCGCCGCGTGGCGAGACGCGCCCGCCGCGCTCGAAACTTTCACGCGCGCGGGTCGAACGGCCACGACGCGTCCGTCTTGCTGCCACGCGCACCGGTCAATTGCGAGTTGAGTTCGCCCGTGCTAAAGCGCGTCATGTCGAGCGACGCGCCGTTCATAAACGACGGCTGATTCAAAGCGTCGAACGCTCCCGCGTCGCGTTCGCGTCGCATACGCAAGAAATCGAAAAGCATGTACGCGCCGAGCAGGACGAGCGCGACGGGCAAGAGTTGGCGCACGGGGAACTGCACGCCGAACAGAGTGTTCAGCAAAAAGATCGTGCCGAGCGCGATGAGCACGATAGCCCACGCGAGCGGGTTGCCGTAGAGACGGCGCGCGATGGGGTCGGCTCCAGCGTCGGGCATCAATCCGGCGCGGATCAGTTGCGCGGTGCGATAGGCATCGACGGCCGCGAAGAGCCAGACGCCGAGCGCGCCGAGCACGAAGAACGCGACGGCGTTCGTGACGGCCGCCATCTGCCAGCAACTCGCAAACAGCGCGAAATGAACAAGCGCCTTCGAGGTCTGCCCGTTGTAGGCCGCGCCGAGTCCGGGCATGAGCAGCGAGAGCAGCGTCGCCACCCACTTGGAAGTTCTGCGCCGTATGGCTTGCGGCGCGCGGAGCAACGCCGGTTGCTGCTGCAACAGTTCGACGCCCGCGACGATGCAGTCCTGACAATAGGGAAACCCACGGATGCGATGGTCGCACGCCGGGCACAACGGCCGCGAGCAACGACTGCACTGCACGACCGCCGCGTTTATGTTGTGATAAGAACAGTTCATCAACTTGCCTGTGCCACCGGCCGCCCCCGCAACCAAGCGACTAAAACTCGACTTTGACTAACCCGTCGCTTCTTCAAACGATCAACTTCAACCACCCGACCGTGATTCCGGCCTAACGCTTTTGTTGCTCGGTCTGTTTCTGCCCGCTCGTTCCGTTCTGGGCGGGCTGCTGCTGCTGTGCGTTCTGTTTCTCGTTCTGCTCCGGCGAACCGAGAAGGTTTTCCAAACTGCCCGCGACGCCCTTCAAATCGCCCGACATCACGGCGCGGCCGACGGGCAATTTCGCTCCGCGCTCGTAAGTTCTCGACGCGAAGCGCAAACTCGCGCGATACATGCCGCCGATTGAGCCGTCGTCGGAGAGCGTGCTCGTGCCGACGAGCACGGCGACGAGGAGCATCGTGGCGACGGTGGCGAGTTGCGGCGAGACGATGGCGTCGAGCCAGCCGCGCACGAGTTCGGTGAGCCGTGCAGTGAGCGGGGCGCGCAAGCGTTCCGCCTCGGTCGTGCCGAGTGTGGCTTGCAGGATGCGCGCGTGCAGCGCGGCGGGCACGGGACGTTCCTCGTTGATGTAGGTGTAGCACGCGCCGATGGAGCGCACGACCTCGCCGGGCAAATTCGTGCAGCGACCGCACAACGCCGCGTGCCGCTCCCAACGATGGTAGAGCGTGGCGGGCAGGAAGCCGTCCAGATAATCGGTCAGGTAATCCTCAAACTCGTCGCACGTCATCGCCGTCTCGGGCGCGGTCTGCATCAGGATGCGCGCGTCGAGGCTTGGGGCGGGTGCGGGCGGCGTCGCCGTGCGGCAGACGCGCAGAGTGTTTTTGACTTCGCTCAAAAGATCGTGACAGACGGGACACCGGAGGGCGTGCCCGTTGAACGCGACCTGCGTCGAGGCGTCGAGCAGCCCGTCGAGATAGTCAGTTAATCGATCTTCAAATTCCGAACACAGCATCTTTATTCTCGTTTCACCCTTCTTGTTAAATGATGTACGCGGAACGACGAACGATGAAGGAAAAAACAGAGCCAGTATTCTTTAGACTTAAATTCATCGTCCCTCCTTCATCGTTCCGCGTTTAACTAAATTAACTAAACGTCGCTCATGGCGACGACTCGCATTCGTCTCAATATCTTCGCCAGTTCGATCCGCCCGCGATTGATGCGCGACTTCACAGTGCCTTCGGGTATCTGCAAGAGATCGACGATCTCCTGATAGCTCAACTCCTCGATGTCGCGCAGGATAACGCAGGTGCGCAAATCGGGCGCGAGTTTGTCGATCCCGGCCTGCACCTGCTCGCCGAGTTCGCGCCGCTCCATCTCGACGTGCGGCGAAGAGTTGGCCGCGCGCAGGTGATAGGTGTGGCCTTCCAAATCCTCGCCCTGCGAATCCTGCGGCGCGCGCTGCCGCTTGCGATAATCGTCAATGACCAGATTGCGCGCCAGACGCATCAGCCAGTTTTGCAGGTCGCCCTGTTTCGCGTCGTACTGTTCGAGCGAACGATAGACGCGGACGAAAACTTCCTGCGTCAAATCTTCCGCGGCGTCGGTGCGCGAGGTGAAGCGGTAGGCGAGATTATAGATGCGGCGGGAATAGAGAGACACGATCTCCTCCCACGCCGCGCCATCGCCCGCGCGACATCTCCTGACCAATTCGGCACCGTCGTTGACCGTCAAAGCCTTTGCAGCTCCCAACACTTTCGACGCCTTTCCGCCCGTCCCGCCGCGAGTAAAATTCGAGCGTCTCGCCGGCGGCGGACTCGATTGCCGTACCCACTTACGACGGGCGGAAAGGGAAAGTTCCCCGTAAAACCGGCGCGTATGAAGGGATAAAACGAAGGTTGCGGGCGGCCGTGCGCGGCGCGCGAAACGCGTCCCGGCCGCCTTTTCAGGCGCGGCGCAAGGCGATGCCTCGCGGCACACCGCCCGCCCTGAGAGTCGTATCCGCCCGCCTTTGACGGACTTCCGCCCTCCGGCGTCCCTTCTTGCGACTTGATCCTGAATACTGTAGCCTTACGAGACCACCCAACATATTGTGGTCGGTAAGTGGCGAGAGGTCAAGAGACGCGCCTTCGTCGGCATAAACGTTCGGCAAGTAACCGGCAGGGAAATAGTCGCGAGGACGCCTGATTTGCGTCGTTATCTCAAATTTATAGTTCTCACGTTGGTCGCCGCCGCCGTTCTCTGGTGGTTTGGGCGCGGCCTCGATTGGACGAGCGTGCGCGCGGCCATCGGGCGTTCGGATTGGCGTCTGATCGCGCTCGCCATCTTGATCGTCTGGACGACTTACTTCGTGCGCGCACTGCGCTGGCGCGCTTTGCTCGCGCCGCTCACGGAGTCGAGTTTGCGCGAACTGTTCGCCGCGACGACCGTGGGATTCAGCGCGGTCTTTTTGATCGGGCGGACGGGCGAGGTGGTGCGGCCGACTTTTCTGCCCTTGCGCGATTCGCGCGTGCGCCCGTCGGCCGCGTTTGTGACCATCGGCGTCGAGCGCATTTACGATATGGTCGCCGTGGTCGTGCTCTTTGCCGTCAACCTCATCTGGTTTCGCCCGCCGGGCGGCAGCGAAGCGGTGGCGGCCTACGCGCGCGTGCGCGAGGCGGGCATCGTTCTGCTCGTCGCGGCGGCGGTCGGTATCTTCGCGCTCGCCATCTTCAGACGTTATTCAAGACAGGTCATTGAGTGGTGCGAGGCGAAGTTCGCGCGCGCACCGCGTCTGCTCAAACGCGCGGGCGGGATGTTCACGCATTTGCTGGAACAGGTGGCGGGCGCGCTCGGCGTGCTCGTCTCGGCGCGTGCGCTGGCGTTGACCGTCGGCTTGACCGCGCTCCTGTGGGGCATCATCGCGGCGGCAAACTGGCTCGTGCTGCGCGCGTTCGGGTTGCCGTTCGGAGCGACGGAGACGCTGTTCGTGCTCGGCTGGGCTTTGGTCGGTTCGCTCGTCCCGACGCCGGGCGGCGCGGCCGGTGCGTTTCACGCCGCCACTGCCGCCGGTCTCATCTTCCTCGGCATCCCGCGCGCAGAGGCCGCCGCCATCTCTATTGTGCTGCACCTCGTCGTGTTCGCGCCCGCGCTCGTGTTCGGCCTCTACTATTTCTTGCAGAGCGACGTGAGCCTCGAACGCCTGCGTAACTTGGCTTCAAGCGAGGCACGCTACGACGAGCAGCAGCAGCGGCCGGACGAAACGGGCGCAACTCTGCCGCGCCGCCGCGCGAGCGCGCAGACCTAGACTAGCGAGCAAGGGTTATCAAGCGAGGCCGGACAAGGCGCGTTTGCGCGTCGGGTCGTCGGCCTTAACTTTCCCCAAACGGATCACAACGGAGTCTCTATGAAATGTCCTTTCTGCGGATACCTCGAAGACAAGGTGGTCGATTCGCGTGAGTCTCGCGAGGGCGACGCGATCCGCCGCCGCCGCGAATGCCTCAAGTGCGAACGACGCTTCACGTCCTACGAGCGCATTGACGAAATCCCCTACATGGTCATCAAAAAGGACGAGCGGCGCGAGCCGTTCGACCGCACGAAGATCATGGCGGGACTGTTGCGCGCCTGCGAGAAGCGACCCGTGCCGTCGTCGAAGCTCGACGCCATCGTCAACCAGATCGAGAAGTACGTGCAGGAGTCGCCGGAGCGCGAACGCCCGACCAGCAAGATCGGCGAGATGGTGATGCGCCGTCTCAAAGAACTCGACAAAGTGGCCTACGTGCGCTTCGCCTCCGTCTATCTCGAATTTGAAGATGTGACCGAGTTCATGCACGAACTGAAAACCCTCGTGCGCTCACGCCAGAGCGGCGGCAGCAGCGCGGCAACAAAAAGACCATGATGGGGAACGTAAATCGTGAATCGTAAATCGTAAATAGAAAGACCTGATCTTCTCTATTCACGATTTACGATTCACGATTCACGGCTTTTAAGAGATGAGAAACGTCGGGCGAGTGATCGGGTTGGAGCGGATCGAGATCGAGCGTCTGCGCAATCGCGTGGGGCGTCTGCTCGCGGCTTTGCAGGCGGTGGCGGACGACCCTTCGCTCGCGATTCCGGGCGCGTGGTCGCCGCCGGTTGATCTGTGCGAGACGGCGGACGCGGTGTGCATCTCGGTGGAGTTGCCGGGCGTCGCCGCCGACGCAATCGAGATCAGCGTGACGAGCAGTTACCTGCGAATCAGCGGCAAAAAGAAAAGGCGCGTACTTCGTGGCGCGATCTCGCATCTATGTTCAGAGCGAAGTTACGGAAATTTCAATCGCACCGTCCCGCTGCGCTGGCCTGTGCGCGTGCGCGGCGCGACGGCCGAATTAAACAACGGGCTGCTCCGCGTCCGTCTGCCCAAGATCGCAGACCGGCGCGGCGCGGAGTTCAAAGTACAGATTAAGGAAGTGACGGGTGATGGGTGACAAGTTAGAAAGACAATCCGTTTTGACTTGTCACTCATCACCCGTCGCTTAAAAACATATGCCATCTATCACAGACATTGCCGAAGGACTGGACGCGACGGGCGAGGGCGGCGAGCAGCAGTTACAGATTCCCGAGACGCTGCCGGTGCTCCCCTTGCGCGACATCGTTATTTACCCGTTCATGATCGTGCCGCTTTTTGTCTCGCGCGAGAAATCGATCCGCGCGGTTGACGAGGCGCTAGGCGAGAACCGCATGATCCTGCTCGCCTCGCAGCGCGATCTGGACAAGGAAGAACCGACGGGCGACGACCTCTACCGCGTCGGCACGGTCGCCGTCATCATGCGCATGTTGAAACTGCCCGACGGCCGCACGCGCATACTCGTGCAGGGCTTGACGCGCGCTCATCTCGAATCGGTCGAAGAGGGCGGCGACTATTTGCGCGCGCGCCTGAGCGTGATGCAGGAGCCGGCCGCGCCAGAGCCTTCGCTCGAAGTGGAAGCGTTGGTGCGAAACGTGCGCGCTTCGATGGAGAAGGCCGCGAACCTCGGCAAGAACATCTCGCCCGAAGTGATGGCGATTGTCGCCAATCTCGACGAGGCGGGACGGCTGGCAGACCTCGCCGCGTCGAATCTCGAACTCAAGGTTGAAGACGCGCAGAGCGTCCTCGACATCGCCGACACGACGGCTCGCCTGCGTCGCGTCAACGAACTTCTCAACAAAGAGATCGAAGTGTTGACCGTCCAGCAGGAGATCAACACGCAGGCGCGCGCCGACATCGACCGCTCGCAACGCGAATTCTACCTGCGCCAGCAACTCAAAGCGATTCAGGGCGAACTCGGTGAGGGCAACGAACTGGCCGAGGAGATCGCGCAGTTTCGCGACAAGATCGAAGTGGCGAACATGCCGAAGGCCGCCGAGGACGAGGCTCTGCGCCAACTCAAGAAACTCGAACGCATGCACCCGGACGCGGCCGAGACGGCTACCTTGCGCAACTGGATGGAGATCATGACCGACCTGCCGTGGTCGAAGGCTTCGACGGACAATCTCGATCTCAAGAAGGCCGAAGAGGTGTTGAACGAAGACCACTACGGTCTCGAAAAGATCAAAGAGCGCATCATCGAAGCTCTGGCCGTGCGCAAGTTGAAGGAGAAGCCGAAGGGTTCGATTCTGTGTCTCGTCGGGCCGCCGGGCGTGGGCAAGACGAGTCTCGGCCGTTCGATTGCGCGCGCGCTGGATCGCAAATTCGTGCGCCTCTCTCTCGGCGGCCTGCACGACGAAGCGGAGATCCGCGGCCACCGCCGCACCTACGTCGGCGCGATGCCCGGCCGCATCGTCCAAGCCTTGCAGCAAGCGGCGACCAACAACCCGCTCATCATGCTCGACGAAATTGACAAGGTCGGCGCGGACTTTCGCGGCGACCCGTCGAGCGCGCTCCTCGAAGTGCTCGACCCGGAGCAGAACAACAGTTTCCGCGACAACTATCTCGGCGTCACCTTCGACCTGTCGAACGTGATGTTCATGACGACGGCCAACGTGCTCGACACCATCCAGCCCGCCCTGCGCGACCGTATGGAAGTGATTCGGCTTGCGGGCTACACGGAGGAAGAGAAGTTGGAGATCGCGCGCCGCCACCTGATCCCGAAGCAGTTGGACGAAAACGGCATCGCCTCGCGCCACCTGCGCATCTCGAAGCCCGCGCTCGCCGCCGTCATCCAGCAGTACACGCAAGAGGCGGGCTTGCGCCAACTCGAACGCGAGATCGGCGCGATCTGTCGCAAGGTTGCGCGCCGCATCGCCGAAGGCCAGAACGACACCGTCCACGTCACGCCGAAGAATTTGCACGAATTTTTGGGCGTGCCGAAGGTGACGCCCGACGAGGTGTTGAAGAAAGACCAGATCGGCGTGGCGACCGGGCTGGCTTGGACGGCGACGGGCGGCGAAGTGCTCTTCATCGAAGCTCTCAGGATGAAGGGGAAGGGCGCGCTCGTCCTGACCGGCCAACTCGGCGACGTGATGAAGGAGTCGGCGCAGGCCGCCTACTCCTACGCCAAGTCGCGCGCACGCGAACTCGGCATCCCCGAAGACGACTTCAACATTTACGACGTACACGTCCACATTCCCGAAGGCGCGATCCCGAAGGACGGCCCCTCGGCCGGTATCACGCTGGCGACCGCCATCGTCTCCGTGCTCGCCCAACGCCCGATCCGCAAAGACGTGGCGATGACGGGCGAGATCACTCTGCGCGGAAACGTGCTGCCGGTGGGCGGCGTGAAGGAAAAAGTGCTGGCGGCGCGGCGCGCGCGCGTCACGAAAATCCTCCTGCCGCACCTGAACCAGCGCGACATGGACGAAGTGCCGAAGGAATTGTTCGGCGAGATTCAATTTGTTTTCGTCGAGAGCGTCCAGCAGGTCTTCCGCGAGGCTCTGAAGGAGAAAGTGACGCCGCCCGCCTCCGGGTCGGCTCGCCCGAAGCCCCTGACGCAGCCTGTCCCGTCCTCTTCGCATTAAAATTGTGCGTAAATCGGCGACGCCGGAGACGCGGGGTGGAGGGTTTCAAAACGCTCAAATTGGTTGATTGAAAAACGCAACCCGAACACAACAAAAAGCGTCTTATACAACTGAAAAGCGGAGCGGTTTTTAATGGAATAATTAACCGCTTCGCCTTTTTTTTCAATCAGATAGGGTTGACTCCCCAAAAACGGTGTGATAAGTTTCAAGACTGCCGCACGGGGCTTCCGTCCAGAGATTGAAGCCTTTGTGCGAATCACCTTTTTCAAGGATTCTTAACCCCTCGTGTTTTCTTTAGTGGATGCCGCTCGCGTGGTCTAGCAGAACAACCCCAGACCGCCCGTGGATTCGCTTTCAGCCTGAATTTAAGGAGAATGACGATTTTGATCAGAACGAGCATCCCCCGTCTGCTTTCCTTGCTGGCAATTTTCACGACTCTTGTGTCTCCGGTCTCAACTGCCTACGCCCAAGGTTTGACCGCTTCATCCCTGCGCACGACTGCGAACGACGTTGAACGCGACAACCCGCGCGTGTTGCAGATCATGGAGACGGCCGAACGCCACTACAAACTGGGCGAACTCAACCTCAAAGACAAGAACATGGACGCGGCGCGCACCGAATTCGACAAGGCGGTTGATGCCGTCCTCGAATCGGGCATGGACGTGCGCTCCAACCCCAAACTCCAAACCTTCTACCTCCAACTCGTGGAGCGCGTTTATCGCATGGAAGTCGCCATGCCGCCCAGCCCGGTGCAGACCGGCGCGCAGCCGCCCGCGCAATTCATCGCCGCCTCGACCAACGCGACGAACGATGTCGCCGTCGCCACCGTGCAGCAGCCCGGTTTCCTGCGCGAGCAGAAGTTTGAGCCGTCGCCGCTCGACGAGTTGAGCCGTCTCGAACTGACCGACACGGAGAAGCAGGTCACGACCGAGGACGTCGTCAAACTCGAAGAGGCGAAGAACGCCGTTGATTTCGGCTTTAACTCCAACACGCTCATCCAGCAGTATCTCAACTACTATCAAGGCCGTGGTCGCGCGACGATGGACACGGGCTTGCGCCGTTCGGGTCGTTACATGACGATGGCGCGCAAGATTTTCCGCGAGGAAGGCGTGCCGGAAGACATCGCTTGGCTTGGTCAGGTCGAGAGCGCGTGGCGTCCGACTGCATATTCGTGGGCGGCGGCCTCCGGTCTCTGGCAGTTCATCCCCGGCACAGGCGCGCGCTACGGGCTGCGCCAGAACGCTTGGATTGACGAGCGCAACAGTTTCGAGAAGGCGACGCGCGCTTCCGCCCGCTACTTGAAGTTCCTTGCCAACCGTTATCGCGGCAACTGGGAACTCGCCATCGGCGCGTACAACACGGGCGAAGGCAACATCGACCGCGCCATCTCGCGCGCGGGCGTGGCAGACTTCTGGCGCATCTACCCCTATATCGCGAAGGAGACGCGCAACTACGTGCCGAACATTCTTGCGACCATCTTGATCGCGAAGAACCCGGCCAAGTACGGCTTCCACAACGTCCGACCGGACGCGCCGCTCGCCTACGACGTGGTCAACGTGCCTTCGGCGACGAGTCTCCAACTCATCGCCAGCGCAACCGACACGAGCGTGGATTTCATCCGTAGTCTCAACCCCGAACTCAGGCGCGACACCACGCCGCGCGGCGAGAGCTACAACCTGCGCGTGCCTCCGGGTCGCGGCAAGTCCTTCGTCGCGGTGCTCAAGCGCATCCCCGGCGACCGCCGCGAATCGGCGAAAGTGATCTCGGTCTCGGCGGGCGAAGACCTCCAATCCGTCGCCGCGCGCACGGGCACGAGCGTCGCGCAGTTGCAGATGTGGAACAGCGGAGTTGATTTGAGCAAGGGCGGCAAAGTGGTTGTCCCGGCCGGTTCGGTGCGTAACGTTGCGATGGTGCGGCCGCGCGGCAACGTCGGCAGCAGCCTGATCTCTGTGCGCGCGCGCGCCGGCGAGACGCTCGCGCAACTCGCCGCGCGTCAAGGCGTCGCCGCGGACGAAGTGGCGCGTCTCAACGCCCTCTCGCCCGATGCCGCGCTCTCGGCCAATCAGGAGATCAAAGTCCCTTCGAAGTCGCCCGCAGGCGGTGGCACGCCCACCCCGCAGCGTCGTCGCCGGTAAACTTTGAAGTGACAAAGTTGAAAGGGTGAAGGATGAGATTTTGATTTCATCCTTCACCCTTTTGTTTTATCCTCATCCCGCCCGGATTCGCGCCCATAGTTTCGCCCCACTCGAAACTCGCGTTCTTCTAACTTCGACGCCGGAGCGTCCTCACGCCTATGCTCTTTCGTACCCAGTCAGCCGCCGTCTACGGCATTGACGCAGACCTCGTTGAGATCGAAGTCGATCTCACGCCCGCTAGAGGCGAGGCCGACACGCCCGCCTCCGTAACCATCGTCGGTCTGCCCGATGCCGCCGTGCGCGAGTCGCGCGAACGCATCCGCGCCGCCATCAATAACAGCGCGTTCTTCTTTCCCTTTCACAAGACGACGATCAACCTCGCGCCCGCGGACGTGCGTAAAGAGGGGGCGAGTTTCGATCTGCCCATCGCGCTCGGCATCCTCGGCGCGAACGGCGACCTCGGCGAGCGCGAGCATCTGACGGACGCGCTCTCCGCCGGCGAACTCTCGCTCGACGGTCGCGTGCGCGCCATCAAGGGCGCGCTCCCCATCGCCATGCGCGCGCGCGACGCAGGCGTCAAGTTTCTGCTGTTGCCGGAAGAGAACGCGACGGAGGCGGCGGTCGTCGCGGGCGTGGATGTGTACCCCGTGACGGACTTGCGCGCGGCCGTCGAACTCGTCGCCGCGCTCCGCTCTCAAGACACGCAGAATCGTCCCGCCCCGCTCAAAGTTGACTCCGCGCTGCTGCTCGCGCCCGCGGGTCGAAGCGTGGTTGATTTCCGAGAGGTGCGCGGCCAACAGAGCGCGAAGCGTGCGCTCGAAGTGGCGACGGCCGGCGGTCACAACATTTTGCTCATCGGCCCGCCCGGTTCCGGCAAGACGATGCTCGCCAAACGCGTGCCCACCATTCTCCCGCCGCTCGAATTCGAGGCCGCGCTCGAACTCACGAAAATTCACTCGGTCGCAGGGCTGACGGGACGCGCCGGTCTCGTCACCGAGAGACCTTTCCGCTCCCCGCACCACACGATCAGCGATGCGGGACTCATCGGCGGCGGGGCGATGCCGCGCCCCGGCGAAGTGTCGCTCGCGCACCACGGCGTGCTTTTCCTAGACGAGTTGCCGGAGTTTGATCGCAGCGTCCTCGAAGTGCTGCGCCAGCCGCTCGAAGATCAAAAAGTGACGATCAGCCGCGCCGCGATGTCTCTGACGTTCCCCGCATCCTTCATGCTCGCGGCGGCGATGAACCCTTGCCCGTGCGGATTCTGGAACGACCCCGTGCGCGAGTGTCGCTGCACGCCGCTGCAAATTCAACGCTACGTCGGCCGCATCTCCGGCCCGTTGCTGGATCGCATAGACATCCACGTCGATGTGCCCGCCGTGCGCTTCAAAGAGTTGTCGGGCGAAAGCGCGCACGTCGAGAGTTCCGCAGAGATTCGTGCGCGCGTGATCGCGGCGCGCGGGCGGCAACTGGCGCGCTTTGCGGGCGAAGGTATCTTCTCGAACGCACAGTTGACGCCGCGCCACCTGCGCCGCTGTTGCCGTCTGGATGCGGAGAGCGAACGCTTGTTGGAGTCGGCGATGACGCGTCTGGGCTTGTCAGCGCGCGCGTATGATCGGATACTAAAAGTCAGTCGTACCATCGCAGATTTAGACGCCGCCGACGAGATTCGCCCCGCGCACGTCGCGGAAGCCGTCGGCTATCGTTCGCTCGACCGCACGTATTGGACTTGAGAGGCATAATAAGCCGCAAATAAAGACAAATTTAGCCTGAGCAGGGCAACGACCGACGAAAAGCTACGCATCACAAGACGCGGGAAACAAACTCGCATGAAAGCGCCCCGAGAGACCTGCGGCGCGCAACGTGCGGGAACGCTTTTCCGAGATGTTAAAGCTAACCTATCCTCGGTCGTAAGTCTGGAGAGAAAGTAATTGACTGCACTCGCTTCTGCTCACCCAACGATCTTCGGAAACGTGACCGCAACCGAGACGGAAAATCCACATGCTTCCGGCCACGCGTCGGACTACAGCCTCGCGCAGCTTGCCGCCGGGGGCGACTTGGCCGCCTTCGAGGAACTGTACGCGCGGCACAACCGGCGCGTCTATTCGCTCTGCTTGCGGATGACGCAGAACGTGGCCGAGGCCGAAGACCTCGCGCAGGAAGCCTTCATCCAACTGTTTCGTAAAATCGGCTCATTTCGTGGCGAGTCGGCTTTTACCACGTGGCTGCACCGCCTGACGGTCAATCAGGTCTTGATGCAC
>DASZEQ010000035.1:0-203117 GCA_035940695.1 Pyrinomonadaceae bacterium
CCCCCCCCCCCCCGACGGTTTTTCAATGTGCGCGCGGCGCGACGCTTTAGGGTTTCTTCGGCTGCGGCGTCGTGGGCGGAGCGTCGGGGATGATGTCCTGACCTTCCTCGATGATCTTCACCTTGGCGCGCGGTCGCGCGAAGTCCGAGAAGGTGATGCGGAGGCGCATGTGTATGACCCCGCCGTTGTCGAAAACGAGTTCCTCGTCGGCGTAGGTGTAGGTGGGAAACCAGAATTTGCCGTCGACCTGTTCGCGGTAGGTTTCAAAAGTCGGGTAGCGCGCGTTCTTCTTTTCGGGGAGGCTCTTGCCGTGCACCTTCACGACCTGCAAATCCTGATCGTCAACCCAGATGCGCCCCTTGAAGACGCGCTCTTTCGTCTTCTTCGGGTCGGGCGTCACCTTCGGCGCGACGTCGAAGACGTACAGGTTCAACTCGTCGATCTTCTCTTTGCCGACGTAATTGATGTTGTAGAGATGAATCTTCGAGGGTTCGAGGGCGAAGGTTTGCGCGCCGCTGAAATCTTCGAGGTCTTCCGCCGTCAATTCGAGGTCTTTCAGCGTCGAGAGCGGGAACAACTCGATCTTCTCGTACTGCTTGCCGCTGTCGTCAAAGACGAAGCGCGAGACGCGTCGATACTCGCCGGAAATCTGCCCGCCCATTCCAATAGTTTGCACGATAGCCTCGCGCTTGAAACTGTACTGGTTGAACGCGGAACGAAACAACGCCTCTTTGGTCGTGAACTCGCGGATGATGCGTTCGACATCGACGCCCGCCGTCGAAGCCGAGGGCGTGACGGTCGAAGCCGTCGAAACCTGCTGCGCCCAAACGGACGGCGCGGCAGCGACGACCGCTAACACGAGAGCCGCCAACGCGGGGAATAACAAACGAGAGCTTTTCATAAATTTTCTCTGAGGAAACCGTGCCAGATTAAACGCCGCCCGCGCGCTTCGGACAGCCGAGCGACCCCTTTGTGAAAATTTAAGATGCGCCCGCCGCAGCCAGTGTTGCCAGAGGAAAGTGAGCAGTGAGCAGAAGAAAGTGAGCGGTGAGCAGTGAGCAGTAAGCAGTAAAAAAAGCGGTTTTAACTGCTTACTGCTCACTGCTCACTGCTTACTGTCTACTGTACAAACTCGACTTTGACGCGGTGGGGGATGACGCCGCGCTGTGCGCCCTCGTCGAGCAGGCGTTGGACGGCGGTGCGCCCGCGCTCGGTGTAGTCGAGCGTCAGTTCGTTGACCCACATGCCGACGAAGCGGTCGGCCAGTTCCGGCTCCATGTCGCGCGCAAACTGCATGGCGTATTCGAGCGCGTCCGCGCGGTTATCGAGCGAATAACGGATGCTGTCGTGGAGACACTTCGAGACCTGCGAAATCGTCTCTGCGCCGAGGTCGCGACGGATGACGTTGCCGCCCATCGGCAGCGGCAGCCCCGTGCGTTCGTGCCACCACTCGCCGAGGTCTAAGACCTTGTGCAGCCCGAGCGACTGGTAGAAAAGCTGTCCCTCGTGGATGAGCAGCCCGGCATCGGCGCGTCCTTCCTGTACGGCCTCGATGATCTTGTCGAAGGGCACGACCTCATATTGGAAATTGGGCGTGTGGATGCTCAAGGCGAGGAACGCGCTCGTCAGCTTACCCGGCACGGCGACTTTCAGAGACGCGAGTTCTTCCGGTTTGAACTTCTCGCGCGAGACGACGATGGGGCCGTAGTTGTCGCCGATGCTCGCGCCGTGCGGCAGGAGCGCGTACTTGTCGGAGATGTAGGCGTAGGCGTGAAAGCTGATGGCCGTCACGTCGTAGACGCCGCGCATCGCCTTCTCGTTCAAACTCTGGATGTCTTCGAGGACGTGCGTGAAGCGTAAATGTCCCGTGTCGAGCTTGTTGGTGGCGAGGCCGTAGAACATGAAGGCGTCGTCGGAGTCGGGCGAGTGCGCGACGGTGATGGTTTGTGTCGTCATAAGGGTGAATATTATTGCTCCGGTGAACTTTCCGGATCAGGGACTTTCTCCTCCGCCTGACGCAGCAAGCGGAAGCGGTTTTTATCGAACAAGTAATAGTAAGCGGTATAACTGCCTTGGCCGTCGTAACGAGCACGCGTGAGCACGAGCAGCTTGCTGTCGGGGCGGAAGTTCGGGTGGTGCGCGGGGTCTTCATCCGGCGGGCTGGGGATGTCTGTGTAGTCGAGCGGCGGCCAGTAGACTCTGCCCGTCCGCGCGTCAACCACGGCCACCTGCGCGCAGCCCGTGCCGCATCCCCAGAAAACAACCGTGTAGTGGCCTGCGAAGTTCACTCCCTGACGCGAATCTTCCCTCAACCTGCTGCGAAACATACGCGCCCGTTTTGTATCCAGAACGACCGGGGCGACACGACCTTTGTAAACTTCCTTAACCGGATAATCGCTGAAATGCGGCGACTGACGTTTAGCCTCGGCCTTCGTCGATTCGGCGCGCTGTGCGCCGGGACGTTTCTGCGCCTGCGCTCCGGTAACCATTGCCGCCAGCGTGAACAACAGCAGCAGCGCGCCGCGCCTTGTCGCGCGCGAGGGTAAGTTGAATCTTCTCTTCATGCTCAAAAAAGTTTCGCCGTCCGGTCGTCGTCTTGCTCGCGCGCGGCCGGGTTCAGAGCAGTTGACCGTAATACGCAACCGCCTCGTATTCGATGCGGACTACGCCGTCTCTCTGGTGCTCGTCGAAAGCGCGCCGCAGGGCGTCGAACATCGGCTCGTGATGTGGATGCCCCGCGAGCGGCACGTAAGAAGCCGACAGCCAGCGGCCGCGCAGGGCTTCATAATTCAAAACCTGCTCGTGCGCGAAACTGCGCGTGCCGTGGCCGCGCGGGAAAACCTCCGCCATCAACTCTTGGCCGGGATTGTCGGCGGCGACGCGCTCGTAGTCCGTGCCGTAGGCGCGCAGGATGCGTTCGAGTTCGCGCAGGAACGGCGTCGTGTCAATCCGGCGCATGTTCCACAGCAAGACCAACCACCCGCCCGGCTTCAGGATGCGCGCGAACTCCGCACGCGCGGCATGCGCGTCGAACCAGTGAAATGCCTGCGCCGCCGTGACGAAATCGACGCTCGCGGCGTCGAGCGTCGTTGCCTCCGCCGCGCCGTTGACGCTCTCGAAGTTGGGCAAATCGCCCAGAGAGTTTTCGGCCGAAGCGCGCATGGCGTCGTTCGGCTCGACGGCGAAGACCTTGCGGCAACCGCCCTCGCGCAACAACATCTCCGTCCAGATGCCCGTCCCCGCCCCGACATCAGCGACGACCGACGACGCGCCCAAGCCCAACTCCGCGCGCATGAATTCTACGACCGCCGCCGGATACTTCGGGCGGTACGCGGCATAGTTCGCCACGCGCTCGGTGAACCTCTTCGTCGGCTCGGTGTCAAATGGTGTCGTCTGAGTCATCAGGTAAAAGAGTGCAAAGCGCGCATGGCTTCGACTAGGCGGCGGTCATCTCCGCCACCGGACGATAGAGCGTGTCGCGTTCGACGGCCTCGAAACCGGCGTCTTCGATAAGCGCGGCGATCTCGTTCTTGTTCATCTTCACTTCGTTGTTCGACTCGACCGAGTAGCTTTCGCTCAGTTCGCCGCCTTCGGTGATCGTGCCGTCGAGGTCGTTTGCGCCGTAGTGCAGCGCGACCTGCGCGATGCGCTTGCCGAGCATCACCCAGTAGGCTTTGATGTGCGGGAAGTTGTCGAGCATGAGACGCGCCACGGCGATGGTCTTCAACGAGTCAACGCCCGACGGCCCCGGACACTGCGAGAGTTTCGTGCCTTCGGGATAGAAGGCGAGCGGGATGAAGCACTGGAAACCACCCGACGCGTCCTGTTGCTCGCGCAGGCGCACGAAGTGATCCACGCGGTCTTCGATGGATTCGATGTGGCCGTAGAGCATCGTCGCGTTAGAACGTAAACCCGCCGCGTGGACTTTGCCGGAGAGCGCAAGCCAGCGTTCGGCGTCCGTCTTGTGCGCGCAGATCCGCGAACGCGTCGGTTCGCGAAAAATCTCCGCGCCGCCGCCGGGACACGAATCCATCCCTGCCTCTTTCAGACGCTCGATCACGTCCTCGTCGCGCATCTTGTAGAAGTCGGCCATGTGGTCGAGTTCAACCATCGTGAAGGCTTTGAGGTGAAGCTGCGGGTAAGCGCGTTTCAAACTCGCCAGCAAGTCCGTGTAGTACTTGAACGGCAGTTTCGTGTTCAACCCGCCGACGATGTGCAACTCGGTCGCGCCTTCGGCCACGGCCTTGCCCGCGACGCGGACGGCCTCTTCGACGTTGTGCGTGTAGGCGTCGGGCATGCGCGGCGTGCGATAGAAGCCGCAGAACTTGCAATCGGCGTAACAGACGTTCGTGTAGTTGAAATGCCGGTTGACGTTGAAGTAGGTGCGCCGCCCGTGCAGGCGACGACGGACAGTGTCCGCCAGTTTCGCGAGCGCGGCCAGATCACCCGTCGCGTACAAGGCCAGCCCGTCGTCGAAAGACAAACGCTCGCCCGCTTCGACCTTGGAAGCGAGCCGGTTGAGTTGCGGGTCGTGTGAAAAATCCATGATGTTATTCAAATAAGCACCGCGCCCCCGAAGGTGACGAACAGGATCACGCTGACGAAGGCGTTCGTCGTGAAGAACGCGGCGTTCAGGCGGCTGAGATCGTCGGCGCGCACGAGCGAGTGTTGATAGACGAGCAGCGCGCCGGTCGCAACGACGCCGGCAAGGGCCAGCGCGCCCGGCATCGCCGCCAAGTATAGCGCGACGAGCGCGGCGAACGCCCCGGCGTGGAGCAATCGTGAAATCCAGAGCGCGGCCGGGATGCCGACGCGCGCCGGGATCGAGCGTAAGCCCGCACGGCGGTCGAAGTCGTAGTCCTGACAGGCGTAGAGCACGTCGAACCCGGCCGTCCAGAGCAGCACGACGAGCGAGAGCAGGAGCGGCACGGGGCTGTCAATCGCGCCGCGCACGGCGATCCACGCGCCCGTCGGGGCAATGCACAAGCACCAGCCAAGCACGAGGTGAGAGAGCGACGTGAAACGCTTCGTGTAGGAATAGAGCAGCACGCTCGCGAGCGCGACGGGCGCGAGCAAAAGCGTCAGGCGATTCAGCATCGCCGCCGCGACGAAAAAGAGCGCGGCCGCCGCGAGCGTGAACGCCCACGCGAACTTCAAAGAGAGCAGCCCCGCCGGGATGGCGCGCCCGCTCGTGCGCGGGTTGGCCGCGTCGTACTTGCGATCCGCGATGCGGTTGAAAGCCATCGCAGCGGAACGCGCGCCCACCATCGCCACCGTGATCCAGAGCAACTGCCAGATGTGCGGCAAGCCTCGCGCCGCCAGCACCGCGCCGAGCAGCGCGAAGGGCAACGCAAAGAGCGTGTGCTCGATCTTGATCATTTCGAGCGTGGTGCGGATGCTGCGCGCCGTCGTCGTGTTGGTTAGTTCGGAAGTCATCAAACTTGCCGTTTCGTTTCAGTCGCCGTCCACGGCGACGGTCGCGTTCGTCGTCGCCGTATCGCCCTGCCACTGGGTGCGCCGCGAATGCGGCACGCCGAATTGATCGAGCACGCGGAAGACTAGATGATCGACCAACTCTTCGATGCTCTGCGGGCGGTGATAGAAGCCCGGACTGGCGGGCAGGATACGCGCCCCGGCGCGCGCGAGCCGCAGCATGTTCTCAAGGTGAATGGCATTGTAAGGCGACTCGCGCGGCACGATGACGAGTTTGCGCCCTTCCTTCAACGTCACGTCGGCGGCGCGGTGGATGAGGTTCGTCCCCGCGCCCGAAGCGATTGCGCCGAGCGTGCCCATCGAACACGGGATGATCACCATCCCGGCCTGCGGGTGAGAGCCGGAGGCGGGCGTCGCCGCCATGTTGTCTAGGCGATGCAGGCGAATCAGTTTCGACTCCGGCGCGACGCCGACCCACTCGTTGATCGTGCGCGCGTCGCCGTCCTGCAAGTTCGCGCCGAGTTCGACGCGCGCCACGATTTGCGCCGCCTCCGACATGATCAAATTGATCCGCTCGACCACGCCGCTCGACGCCAGATAATAGAGCGTGCGGTGCGCGTAGAGCGCGCCCGAAGCTCCCGTGATGGCGACAGTCAGTTCCATAAGTCGTGCCGCGCTGACGGACGCGAATCGCACGCCGCGCGGAAAAATGAATGGTAAAGCAAAAGCGCGCCGATGGCTAACGCCACACGCGCGGTCGCCCCCGGCGCGCAACTTTCCGGCGCGTGCGCTCAGAGCCGCCGTGTTTCAGCGGCACGAATCAAGGGGCTTCTTGCGGCGACGGCGCGGCGCGCACGCGATTTGTCGCGGCGCGCGCGTTCGATGCTAGAATGGCGCGCAGGCCGGACGGATACGATTAGTTTCGAGACAAGATGAATTTAAGCGAAATAGAAGAACTGCTGCGCGCGCACCAGACGGGCGACTTGGCAACGGCGGAGGCGGCGCGGCGGCTCGCCAATCTGCATTACGAAGACATCGAGCACACGCGCATCGACCACGCGCGGGCGACGCGGCAGGGTTTCCCGGAAGTCGTCTTCGGGGCGGGGAAGTCGCGCAGGCAAATCTGCGAGATCGTCGAACGCCTCGTCGCGCGCTCGCCAAACGTCCTCGTCACGCGCACCGACGCGGCGACTTACGGCGAGGTGCGTAACATCGCGACTGACGCCGAGTGGCACGAGTCGGCGCGTTTGATTCGCATCAGGCGCGACCCGACCGAGTTGGGCGTGGGCGAGGTCGGCGTCGTGACCGCCGGAACGAGCGACATCCCCGTGGCCGAAGAGGCGGCGCTCGTGGCCGAAGCGATGGGCAACCGCGTGGCGCGCATCTGGGATGCGGGCGTGGCGGGCATCCATCGCTTGTTCGCCGAGCGCGAACGCCTGCTCGGCTTTCGCGTCGTCATCGTCGCGGCGGGAATGGAGGGCGCGCTTCCGTCCGTCGTCGGCGGCTTGGTGTCAGTGCCCGTCATCGCCGTGCCGACGAGCATCGGCTACGGCGCGTCGTTCGGCGGCGTCGCCGCGCTGCTCGGCATGCTCAACTCGTGCTCCTCGAACGTCACCGTCGTCAACATCGACAACGGCTTCGGCGCGGGCTTCGTCGCCAGTTTGATCAATCGCAAGTGGAACGACCGACGCGGAACGATGAGCGATGAATAAAAGAACCAGCCGCCTCTTTTTTTCATTCCGCGTTCAACGCTCCGCGCTCATCGTTCTGCTTCTCCTGTTGCCCGGCTGCGGCGCGCGGCGCACGCCCGACCTCGAACGCATCTTCGCCCCCGCACGCGCGCGCAAAGACAAAACACCCGTCATCGTTATCCCCGGCATACTCGGCTCGCAACTGATGAACCGGCGCACGCGCGAGGTCGTCTGGCCTTCCGCGTTTCGTTCCTCGACCGACGGGCTGAGTTTGCCGACGCTGCCCGACCTCGCCTCGAACCGCGACGAACTCGTCGCCGAACGCATCGTCGAGACGGCGAAACTCGCGCGCCTCGCCCCGGACATTTACGTCTACTACGAACTCTTAAACGCCCTGCGCCGCTTCGGCAACTATCGAGACGGCGATTGGGACAACCCGCCGCCCGAAGGCGACCGCGACACGTTCTACGTCTTCCCCTACGACTGGCGGCGCGACAACGTCGAGTCGGCGCAACTGCTCATTCGACGCATCGAGGAGTTGAAGCGGAAACTCGGTCGCCCAGACCTGCGCTTCAACATCGTCGCGCATTCGATGGGCGGCCTCGTCTCGCGCTACGCGGCGATGTACGGCGACGCCGACTTGCCCGCAGGCGACAGCGTGCCGCAGCCCACTTGGGCGGGCGCGCGCCACATCAAAAAAATCTTTATGTTCGGCACGCCCAACGAGGGCACGATGGAGGCTTTCGCCACGCTTCTCGAAGGTTATTCGATCAACGAGGGCTTGCGTCGCCGCATCCGTCTGCTCAACAAGCTCTCGCGCGAAGACGCCGTGACGATCCCTTCCATCTACCAACTGCTGCCGCACCCGGAAGCCGTCCGCTTTCTCGATCAAAACCTCGCGCCGCTCGAAGTCGATTTTTACGACCCCGATGTGTGGCGCAAGTACAAGTGGTCGCCGATCAACGACGACGAGTTTCGCGCACGCTACGAGCGCGGCGAGGTGCGCGACGAGGAAGGCGCGCCGCACCGCGCCACGCTCGCGGAACTCGACGCCTATTTCGCCGCCGCCCTCTTGCGCGCGCGCCGCTTCCACGCCGCCCTCGACGCGCACGCCGACGCCCCGCCCCCGGTCGCGCTCTACGTCTTCGGCGGCGACTGCGAAGAGACACTAAACGCGCCCGTCATCTTGCGCGACGAACGGCGCGGCCGCTGGCGAACGCTCACCGAGCCGCGCGACATACGCGACGCTTCGGGGCGCAAGATCAAACGCAGAGACGTGATTCGCGCCATGTATGAACCGGGCGACGGGCGCGTCACGCGTCGCTCGCTGTTGGGCGAACGGCTCGACGCGCCGCGCCGCAGCCAGTTCTTCGACACGCCGCTGCCCATCGCCTACGGCGTCTTCGCCTGCGACCTCCACAGTGAACTCCAAAACAACAAGACGCTGCAAGACAACGCCCTCACGCTGCTGATAAACGAGATGTTGAACTAGAAGATGATTATTAGGCGAGGCAAATGCGGAAGACCCTTGAGCGGCGGCGTATTTACAGCCTCTCGCGGGGCTTAACTATGGTCGGCCGTTTAATCCTAATGCTCGCGCCGCAGGCGTCTGTTTTTTTACGAACCGGCGAGCGCGAGTTGCTGGACGCGCGCGGAGACATCGGCGAGGCTCACGTCCGTGGATTGTTTGGCGGCGCGGTCGAAGAGTTCGACCGTGCCCTCCGTGGTTTTCTTGCCGACGGTGATGCGGTAGGGGATGCCGATGAGGTCTGCGTCTTTGAACTTGACGCCCGCGCGTTCGTCGCGGTCGTCGAGCAAAACTTCGAGACCGGCGGCGCGCAAATCGCTGTAGAGTTGCTCGCCCGCTTCTTTCAACTCCGGCTGCTTGATGTTGGTGATGGTGACGACCACGTCGAAGGGCGCGATGGAGCGCGGCCAGATGATGCCGTCCGCGTCGTGGTGCAGTTCGATGGCGGCGGCCATGATGCGCTCGATGCCGATGCCGTAGCTGCCCATCAAGACGGGCACTTCCTTGCCGTTCTGGTCGAGCACGGTCGCGCCCATCGACTTGGAATACTTCGTGCCGAGTTTGAAGATGTGGCCGACTTCGAGCGATTTCGAGACTTCGAGCGTGCCCGCCTCGCAATTCGGGCAACGCTCGCCCGACTGTACCGTGCGCAGGTCAGTCCAGAGATCGACCGGGATGTCGCGCTCGATATCGACGCCGCGCAGGTGATGGTCGTCCTTGTTCGCGCCCGTCGTCATGTTGCTGCGATTCTTCAACGCGTGATCCGCGACGATGCGAAGGTCGCGCCCCGCAGACTTCGCCCTCTGCTTCGTGCCGACGCCGCCGAGCGAACCCGCGCTTGCGCCCATCAGGTCGCGTATCTCTTCCGCATGCGCGGGGCGCACGTCGGTTGCGCCGAGCGCGTCTGCGAGTTTCGTCTCGTGCAGTTGGTGATCGCCGCGCAGGAGCGCGAGGACGGGTTGCTGTTCTCCGGTCTCGTTCGTGGCGACATAAACGAGCGTCTTGATCTGGCGGTCTGCCGCTGCGCCGCCGGGGAACGAGATCAAATCTTCAATCGTGCGGACGCCGGGCGTGGGAAACTCTTCGGGCGCGCCGCCCGCCGATGGTTCGTCGATGATGATGGTCAGGTGCGAAGTGGCCTTCTCCAAATTCGCCGCGTAGCCGCAGGCGTCGCAAGTGGCGATCAAGTCTTCGCCCGCGTCGCTCCTGACCATAAACTCGCTCGAAGCCGAGCCGCCCATCGCGCCCGAAGAGGCTTCGACGATAGCGAACTTGAGACCGCAGCGCGTGAAGATTTTGATGTAGGCTTCGCGTTGATCCGCAAACGATTTGTCGAGGCCGTCGCTGTCCACGTCGAACGAGTAAGCGTCCTTCATGATGAACTGGCGGATGCGCAGCAGGCCGGACTTGGGGCGCGCTTCGTCGCGAAACTTCGCCTGTATCTGATACCAGATTTGCGGCAGTTGCTTGTAAGAGCGCAGTTCGTGGCGGGCGATGTTGGTAAAAGCTTCTTCGTGCGTCATGCCGAGGCAGAGTTCCGCGCCCTTGCGATCCTTGAGGCGAAACATGTTGTCGCCCATCACCGTCCAGCGGCCGCTCTCTTCCCAGAGTTCGCGCGGGTTCAAGGCCGGGAATAAAAATTCCTGACCGCCGACGGCGTCCATCTCCTCGCGCACGATTCGCATGATCCGGCGCATGACGAGCCAAGAGAGCGGCAGATAGGAATAGATACCGGCGGCGAGTTGGCGCACCATACCGGCGCGAAGCAGCAGGCGATGCGAGACGACTTCGGCATCGGCCGGAACTTCGCGCAACGTGGGAATGAAAAAGTTTGACCAGCGCATGAAAGTGTTTTCAGTCTCCTTAACAGTCGAAAAAAGTGCGACGCGCGAGGTGAGCGGGCATTGTCGCGCAAGCCGCGCACGCAACGCAAACCTGCAACCGCGCCGCGCTTGCCGCGAGCGACGCGAGAGCCTTCCCCGTGCTGCCCGTCTTCGCCGCGACGCACTTGATTTACGCGCGGGCGGGCGCGCTCGCCGCGACGCTTTTAAACACTCCGGCATTTGCCTGACGCCCCGTTTGCGCCGCCGCGACGGCGTGATATAACATCGCACGCCAGCAAAACGGTTTCCATCAAACACAATCGCAAACTTTCGAGGAGAGAACCCATGACCGACCGCCGGAACGCGCCGCTCGCCGAAGTTGATCCCGAAATCAGTCGTGCCGTCGATAACGAAGTCGCGCGGCAGGCCGACGGGCTTGAACTCATCGCGTCGGAGAATTTCGTGAGCGAGGCCGTACTCGAAGCGATGGGGTCGGTCTTCACCAACAAGTACGCCGAGGGCTACCCGCGAAAGCGTTATTACGGCGGCTGTGAATTTACGGACGTGGTGGAGCAGACGGCGATTGACCGCGCCAAAGAGTTGTTCGGCGCGGAGGCCGCCAACGTCCAGCCGCATTCGGGCGCGCAGGCGAACATGGCCGTCTATCTCGCCGCGATCAACTACGGCGATCAAATTCTCGGCATGAACCTCTCGCACGGCGGCCACCTCACGCACGGCCACCCGATGAACTTCTCCGGCATCAGCTACAAGGTCGCGGACTACGGCGTCTCGCCCGACACGGAGCAGATCGATTACGACGACCTCGCGCGCCGCGCCGAAATCAATCGCCCACGGATGATCGTCTGCGGCGCGTCGGCCTACCCGCGCACGATCGATTTCGCGCGCATCGGCGAGATCGCACGCTCGGTCGGCGCGCGCCTGATGGCCGACATCGCGCACATCGCCGGGCCGATTGCGGCGGGCTTGCATCCTTCGCCCGTGCCGCATGCCGACTACGTCACGACCACGACGCACAAGACGCTGCGCGGCCCGCGCGGCGGCCTGATCCTGTGCCGCGAGGAACACGCGGCCGAAGTGAATAAGAAACTTTTCCCCGGCGTGCAGGGCGGCCCCCTTGTGCACATCATCGCGGCGAAGGCCGTCGCGTTCGGCGAGGCTCTCCGCGACGATTTCAAAGAGTACCAGCGACAGGTTTTGCGAAACGCCAGCGCGCTCGCCGAAGGTCTCAAATCGCACGGCTTCCGCCTTGTCTCCGGCGGCACGGACAATCATCTCGTGCTCATGGATGTCTTCATGGGAGGCAAAGGCATCACGGGCAAGGTGGCGGAGAAAGCTCTGGAAGCGGCCAACATCACGGTCAACAAAAATACGATCCCGTTCGACACTAACAAGCCCTTCGTCACCTCCGGCATCAGGCTCGGCACGCCCGCGCTGACGACGCGCGGCATGGGCGAAGCCGAGATGCAGACCGTGGCGCGACTCATCGCGGAAATCCTACACGCGCCCGAATCGGAAGACGTGCGCGCGAAGGTCAGGCGCGAAGTGGCTGAACTCGCCGCGCGTTTCCCGCTCTACCCGAACCGCTTGCGCCATGCTTCGCCTCCCGAAGTGGAAGCGATGGGCGCGGACTGAACTCCTGCGCCTCACGCGCGCGCGGGCGCAACAACCTTGTTCTCGACAGCGGCAACGAAACATCAAAGCCTACCTGAGACAATTCAGTGAGCACGAACGACTGCGGGCGACGCTGCGCTTTGCCTGTGGCGCGGTCGTCGTGCTGTTGCCCTTCTACCTGCTCGTCGGCGCGAACGCCGCGTGGACGCCGCAGCCCAGATTCTTTCCCGACGATGCCGTCTACGCGCGCATGTGCTTTCCCGCGGGCTTCCTCGTCTACTGGAACGATTTCGGCTTTTACCGCCTGCTCGCCGTGCCCGCTTATGCGTTGTCGAATCGCGCGGTGATGCGCGCCTCGCTCTCGCCCGTCCCGTACACTTTAATCGCCTTGGCTTTGGCGACCGCCGTGTTCGTCTGCTCTTGCCTGTCCGCAGGGCTTGCCAGACGGCGCGGCGTGTTGCTCGCGGGCGTGCTGCTCTCTTCGCCGCTGCTGCTCGAAACGCTCAATTTCTGGTCGGGCACGTTCAACTACGCGCTCGTGCTGCTGCTCGTCTCGGTGCAACTGCGCGCGGGCGTGTGGGCGCACGGGCGCGCGACGGTCGAGGGGTCGAAGTGGTTGGCGGGCGAGGCGTCGAGGGGGTTCGTCGTCACAGCCTGCGGCGCGCTGCTGGCCTTGCTGACTTACGAGATCGCGCTGCCCTTCATCCTCGCGTCGAGCGCGTTCTACGTGCGCGGGTGGTTGCGGCGCGCGTGCGTAACCGCCCTCGCGTGCGTCGCAGCGGTCGCGCTCGTCCTCGCGCTCGTGGCTGCCGGGCTGTACTGGCCGCAGCGGTTCAAACTGGCGGCCGCACAATTGACCTCAGCCGTAAACGTGTCGGCTGAGAACTCTGCGAACAACTCTACGAACAACTCTACGAACAACTCTGCGAACAACTCCGCGAACACGACACCGGATGCGAGCACGACGACGGATGCCGACACGACGGATCACGCAAGCGTGCCGGGGGACGTTGAACAAACGCCCGCGCCGCCCGCGTCTTCCGCGCCCGAACGCGCGTGGATGTACGTCTCTCTGTTGTTCAGTTTCCTCCGCACGGGCTTACGCTCGCCTTGGTTGTGGGGTCTCGTGCTCGCGTCGGCGTGGGTGATCTTTCTTCCGGGGCGGGCAAGGGAAGAGGGGCATCTGCCGTGGAGCGTGGCGGCGTCGGCTTTCGCGTTCGCACTCGCCGCGTGCGTCGGCTATCTCGCGTTGACGAAATCCATGAATGCGCGTTACGTCGCCTTTTTGTTAATCTACGGGGCGGCGACGCTGGCGTGGACGAAAGGGCGCGTCGCCTGCTATGCGCTCGCGTCGCTGCTGCTTGTACAGGCGGCGGTGTCGGCGAGCCTGCCGATTCACATGCGCGATGTCGAACTGGCGGCGCGGGGCAGGGCATTGACTACGCAAGCGACGCGGGCGGGCGACCTCGTCAACACCGCCGGGCGACTCGCACGCGCTTCGTGGGGCAAGCGTTTTCTCGCGCCTCCGCCTGTGGACATGCTGACCCGTCCGCTCAACCCGCGCGCCTGCCGTTACAGCGCGCCGTGTGAAGAATGCAAATGAACCGGGCGTGCGCGGGAAATTATCACGCCGCTCGCGGCATCTAAATCAACGCGCCGCAAGCGTCGGCAACAGACCGGCCGCGCGGCCGCAACATGCTTAGGACTCACAATGAAAACAAACTCAAATTTCTCCTTGCTCCCCCTCGCGCTCGTCTGCGCGCTGGCGGCATGCGCTTCGCCCGCACGGGCGCAACGTACTGACAGCAGCAGCAGTGCGGCCGCGCCCGCTGCCGACACGGTCGCGCAACCGGCTGCGCCGCTTCCGGCCAAACCCGTCGCCGATAAACTTGCCCCGGCAGGATGGACGCGTTACGAGGTCGGAGAACCGGCGCGCTTCAGTCTGCTCCTGCCCGGCGAACCGATGGCGAAAGTGGATCGGGTGACCATCATCCCCGGCGTCGTGGCTTCGACGCGTACTTACCTGAGCGTCACCGGCTCCGGCGTCTACGGCGTCTCTTATCTGGATAAGTTGCCCGCCGCGCTTCGAGACGACACCCAAAAGCGAGCGTTTTTCGCAGGCTACACTAAAGAGTTCGCGGAAGGCTTTCAGGCGGGGATGAAAAACCGCGGATTGACCGTCAGCCTCACGATGTTGGAACAGCGGGCGGCGTCGGTTGATGGGCTGGCCGGGTACGAGCAGGATTTTTCCTATGGGAATGTGATGGGTCGGATGAGGTTGGTCTTCGACGCGGGAAGCGCATATGCTGTCGTAGCTGTCTGGAAGGGTCTTTCGTCGGACGGCGAAATCAGCGCGTTTTTCGAGTCGTTAAAAGTCAACACGAAACGTTAACAGTGAGGTCTCCACGCGTTTCTCGCACGCGGGTAAAAGTATGGAAGAGATTTTCGGACGCGGCGGTTTAATCGCGCGCGCGCACCCGGATTACGAATTTCGTCCCGGCCAGATACAGATGGCCGAGGCCGTGCTGCGCGCCTTTGAGGATCGCCGCCACCTGCTCGTCGAGGCGGGCACGGGCACGGGCAAGACGCTCGCCTATCTCGTCCCCGCGATTGCGGCGGCCACGGCGCGCGGCGAGCGCGTCATCATCTCGACGGGCACGAAGAATTTGCAAGAGCAGTTGATGGAAAAAGACATTCCGTTTCTGCAACGCGTGCTGCCCAAAAAATTCTCCGCCGCCTACATGAAAGGGCGCAACAACTACGCCTGTCTCCAACGCATCAAGCGCGCCGAGTCCGCGCCGATCCTCGACGGGTTAGACGACGTTGACTACTTCGACGAAGTCAGGCAGTGGGCGCGCGACTCGCAGACGGGCGACCGCGCCGAGTTGACGGGGCTGCCCGAAAACCTCTCCTTCTGGCGTCACATCGACGCGCGCTCGGAAATCTGCTTGGGGCAGAAGTGTCCCGACTACGACCCCTGCTTCATCACGCGCATGCGCCAGCGCGCGCAGGACGCCGACATCGTCATCGTCAATCATCATCTCTTCTTCGCAGACTTGGCGCTGCGCGGCGGCGAGTACGGGCAGGTGTTGCCCGATTACGGCGCGGTCATCTTCGACGAGGCGCACGCCATCGAAGACGTGGCGGCCGAATATTTCGGGCATCAAGTTTCTAGTTATCAGGTCGAAGACCTGCTGCGCGACTTGCAACTCGTACCCGTCACCAACGCGGACGCGAACAAGGAATTGACGCGGGCGGGCGGGCGCGTCGCGCGCTTCAGCGAACGCTTCTGGCAGGGCTTTCACGAGACGCGCGGCGAAGAGGGGCGCGCGCCCGTCCTGCCTGGCACGTTTGCGCGCAAGAACGCACGCGGCGAAATCGAGGCCACCGCGCTCGGCGATTCCTACCTCAGTCTCGACGGCGCGCTCGGACGCATGGAGACGACGCTCGACGCGCTGCGCGAGCAACCGCCCGAAGTGGAAACCCTCATCCGGCGTATCCGTGAATTGCGCTTCGGTCTGGAGTTCATCGTCGCGGGCGACGACAAGCGTTACGTCTACTGGATGGAGCGGCGCGGGCGCGGTCTCTTTCTGCGCGCGTCGCCGATAGACGTGTCCACGCTTTTGCAGGACAAGTTGTTCGAGCGCATCGAGACGGTCGTGATGACCTCTGCGACGCTGGCGAGCGCGGGGAGTTTCAACTTCACGCGCGAGCGGCTCGGCCTGCTCGAAGAGAAGACCGACGAGTTCGTCGCGCCTTCGAGCTACGATTATCAAAACCAGTCGGTGCTCTATCTTCCGCCGCGCATGCCCGACCCGCGCTCGCCGCAGTGGGCAGAGGCGGCGGCGGCCGAAGTTCTGCGCATACTGGAAGTGACGCGCGGGCGCGCCTTCGTGCTCTCGACGAGTTTGAGCGGCATGCGCGCGCTCTACGAACGCGTCGCGCCGCAGGTTGATTTCCCCTGTCTCATGCAGGGCACGGCCTCCAAGTCGGGCTTGCTCGACCGCTTTCGCACGACGCCGAACGCCGTCTTGTTCGCCACGTCGAGCTTCTGGCAGGGCGTCGATGTGCGGGGCGACGCGCTCTCGTGCGTCATCATCGATAAGCTGCCGTTCGCCGTCCCGTCAGACCCAATCGTCGCCGCGCGGCAACGTTTCATCGAAGACGCGGGCGGTTCGAGTTTTTACGAGTACAGCGTGCCGCAGGCGATCATCAGTTTGAAGCAGGGGTTGGGGCGTTTGATCCGCAGCGCGACCGACCGGGGCGTGCTCTCCGTGCTCGACCCGCGCCTGCGGACGCAAGCCTACGGGCGGCAGTTCATCAAAAGCCTGCCGCCCTGCCGCGTGACTTCCGAACTGGCGGAGGTGGCGCGCGTGTTTGATGAAACCGAGGCGGTTGTTAGATGATAGAGACCCGGACGTTAGACAAAGTTCTACCCACCACAAACTTTTGGACTTTGGAGGCGACATGAGCAGAGACGAACGCGAAGACAATACAATCTACAAAGTGGTCGTGAACCACGAGGAGCAATATTCAATCTGGCCGGCCGACCGCGAGAACGCGCTTGGCTGGAACGACGCGGGCAAGTCGGGCACGAAAGAAGAATGCCTCGCCTATATCAAGGAAGTCTGGACGGACATGCGGCCGCTCAGTTTGCGGAAGCAAATGGAAGAGAGAGCGCAGCAGGGCGGAGACTCGTAAGCCGCGCGCCCGGTGGTTCGATAAGACAGGTAACACAAGGGGATCGAAGCCAGCATGAGCGGAATGTTTGAAGTGATGATCGAGCGCAACTTTTCCAGCGCGCACCAGTTGCGCGGCTACAAGGGGAAGTGCGAAAACCTGCACGGGCACAATTATCGTGTCGAAATCTTCGCGCGCGGGCGCGAACTCGACCACATCGGGCTGCTCGTTGACTTCGGCGACTTGAAGATGGCCGCCGACGACATCGTCAGTTATCTCGACCATCGCAACATCAACGAACTGCCGCCCTTCGACGCCGAACTCAACCCTTCGGCGGAGAACCTCGCGCGCTACATTCTGGAGCGCGTCGCGGCGCGCGTCGGCGACGAACGCGTGCAGGTCTACAAAGTCCGTTGCTACGAAACGCCGACGAGCGTGGCGACGTACCAAGTGGATTAGGGGAGACGGTTAGTAAGGGTAAGAGTAGAAAGCCGTAAGCGAAGCGGGGCGCAGCCGTTAGATGCTGCGCCCCGCTTCTGTCTTTCCCCGTAACTTTTACGCGTTACCCTTGACCCATTTCCGCTAGGGCGTGACGAGCGCGCCGATGTCTATGTTGTACTTTCTGATCTTGGAGTAGAGACGCGGGCGATAGATGCCGAGCAGGTTGGCCGCCGCCTGCTTGTTGCCGCCGGTGCGTTGGAGCGTCTTTTCGATAACGAGTTTTTCGATCTCTTCGAGCGTGAGGTTGGGTGGCACGTCCCACGCCGCGCCCTGTGCTGCGCGCTCCGGCACGTTGCCGTTCTCAAACGGCAAATCAACCGGCTCGATCTTGTTGGCTTTCGCCAAAAGCACGGCGCGCTCCAAGACGTTTTGCAACTCGCGCACGTTGCCCGGCCAGCCGTGCGAGAAGAGGCGTTGATAGGCGGCCTGCGAGATGCCCGTGATCGGGCGCGCGTACTTGCGCGCGTACATCTTGAAGAAGTGCTCGGCGAGCAGTTGGATGTCTTCGGTGCGTTCGCGCAAGGGCGGCACGTGAATCGTGATGGTCGAGATGCGGTAGAAGAGGTCGTCGCGCAAGAGGCCGTCGCGGATGGCGTCGGCGGGCGGGCGGTTGGTCGAGGTGATGAGCCGGAAGTCCACGGCGTAAGTGCGCTCCGAACCGATCTTGCGATAACTGCGCTCTTGCAGGACGCGCAGGAGTTTGGGTTGCAACTCGACGGGCATCTCGGCGATTTCGTCCAAGAGGAGCGAGCCGCCCGCGGCGTGTTGGATGAGACCGTCCTTGTCGGCGTGCGCGCCGGTGAACGCCCCCTTGGTGTGGCCGAAGAGTTCCGATTCGATCAATTCCTTGGGAAGCGCGGCGCAGTTCACTTTGATGAAAGGCTTTTTGACGCGCAGTGAATTGTAGTGAATGGCGTTGGCGATCAACTCTTTGCCCGTGCCCGACTCGCCGACGATGAGCACGTTGGCGTCGGACTTGGCGACCGATTCAATCGTCTCGTAAATCTGCTGCATCTGGCGCGACGCGCCGATGATGTTGAAATACTCCGTGCGCGTCGAAAGATTCCGGCGCATCGTCTCGGTCTCGACGATCAACTCGCGGTGCTGGACGGCGCGTTCGATGAGCGGCAGAAGCACCTCGAACTCGAAAGGCTTTTCGAGAAACCAGAACGCGCCCGCCTTCGTCGCTTCGATGGCGCGCTGCACCGTGCCGAAGCCGGTCATCACGATCACCTCGGTGGCGGGTTGCGCGTCCTTGATGTGGCGCAGCACTTCGAGGCCGTCCATGTCGGGCAGTTGCACGTCGCAGATCGCCACGTGATGCCCGCCGCGGTCGAAGAGTTCGATGGCGTCCGCGCCCGTCAGAGCCGTGTCCACCGTGTAGCCTTCCTCGACCAGATTCTGCTTGAGCGAGTCGGCCATCATCGCCTCGTCGTCAACCACCAAAATGCGTACGTCTTTACGATCCACCTTTTGCTCTCCTCGGTAAAATGAGGGATGAGGTGTGAAGGATGAGGGATGAAAGAAAACATTCAAGCGTGTGAATGTTGTTCTGATTCATCCCGCATCCTTCATCCCTCGTCCTTTCTCAGCGGCAGCCGGACGCGCAGGGCGTCCGAAGTCTGTTCGACCGCGCCGCCGTGCGCGTGTATAACTTTGGCGGCGAGTGCGAGGCGCAAGCCCGCGCCCCCGTTGAAACTGTTGAAAATGTCGTCGTCACCCGCCGGATTGATGCCGCGCCATTCGATGAGGGCGAAAGGGGCAGCCCCGTTTGCCGCCTCGTTTTCCGCCCGGCGCAAGTCGATGTCCGGCGAGGCGTCTTTGGCCGTCAACTGGCGCGCGCTCGCGTGGATGCTTTTGAGCGCGTCCGAGAGGGCGGGCGCGTCGAAGTCGCCGCGATACGCGCCGTCGCTTTCGTCTCGCGGCGCGAAGTCGCCTTCGGTGGCGGCGGCGAGCAGCGGTGAGAGGTCGAGACGCGGCTTGAGTTGGAGTTCGAGCGGGCGGCCGAAGCGCACGAGCGTGTTCATGTCGGCGGCCGTGCGTTCGAGTCCGGCCATGATCTTGTTGATGGTTTCGAGTTCGTCTGCGGGGCGTTCGCTCTTCTCCATGCGCTTGCGTAAAAATGTGGCATAGAGTTTGAGACCGTTCACCTGATTTTTCAGGTCGTGGACGATCTGCACGGAGGCGCGCCCCAATTCGATCAGGGCGTCCGTGTCGTTTGTAGTCGCTTTTATCGGCTTCATTTTGCTCACAAGGCTCGCGCACCGGGTCTTCACGCCGCTTGCGTGGAGTAGGATCAGCCCGCGCCCTCTATGCGAATTGAACCCGAACGATGCGGCTTTTTGTGTTGCGTTTCGATGCGGCATCTTAACAAAAAATCCGAGTGTTTGCTAGTGATACGTTCGGTTGCAGGCGCAAGCCGGTTAATTATCTGCCCTTACTGACAGGAAGGCTGTGAATGGAAGAGAACGGAAACGCGAAGTTGACAGTCCTCGTAGTTGAAGATTTTGCAGATAACCGCTTTATGATGAGAAGGTTACTTGAAATGAGCGGTTATCAGGTGATAGAAGCGGTGGACGGCAAAGAGGCCGTCGAGATGGCCGAGAGCAGTCGCCCCGACCTGATCTTGATGGACTTGAGTTTGCCGCGCCTCGACGGCCTCGACGCCACGCGCCGCATACGCGAACTCGACGGCCTCGGGCGCGTCCCCATCGTCGCCGTCTCGGCGCACGATACCAACGATTTCCACGCCGACGCCCTCGCCGCGGGCTGCAACGAGTATGTCACCAAGCCGATTGATTTCGACGAATTGGAAGCTCTTTTGAAGAAACTCCTAGCGAAATGAGAGGTTAGAGGCCGGAGGCTAGTTAAAACAAAGACTGTCTTTACTAGCCTCTAACCTCTGACCTCTAACCTCTGCTCATGGCCGAACGTTACGTCGCCCTGCTGAGACAGCACGAGCCTGCGCTCGTGCGCTCCTTCGTCGATGTCGTCTACACGGATCGCCGCACAGACCTGCCCGCGCTGCTCTCTTATCACCAACTTGTAGACTATCTGCCCGACATCTTCGACGAACTGGCACAGGTGTTGGATAGCGCTGCGCTCGACAGCGAAATCGCAGAGGCGGTGCGTTCCCTTCGCATGCACTCGCAGGCTCGTTTCCAACAGGGCTGTCTGATTGACGAAGTGGCACGCGAGTTGATGATTTTACGTGATGTACTGCAAGATTTTCTGTGGCGCGAAGCTACGAACGCCACGGAGGGAGACATTCGGGAATTGCGCGACACTCTGCGACGGATGAATCTGTTCGTCGACGAGTTGCTCATGCAGGCGGTTTTGATCTACGCGACGAGTTTGCGTCCGCAGGTGCGGACGCGCACCTCCCACTGGCCGCCGCCGAGACGACGTCGCACGGATTTCCCGGAACGCTGAAAGACCTGTGACTACGGATGGCAAGAGTTCTCGCAATTCGCTCGACGTGCGCACCAAACTGCTGGTGATGCTCGCCGTGCTCTCTCTGCCTCTGCTCATCATCAGCCTCTTCCAACTCGACAGCTACCAGAAAAGCCTCATCGAACAGGCCGGAACTATCGCGCGCATCAAGGCCGTGGCCGCCGAAGGCGCGCTCGACGCGTGGCTCGAAACTCATCCGGCCGCCGTCGCGCAGGGGGCATCGCTCCCGCCGCGTTCGGCCGCCGAACTCTACGCGCGCCTGCGACAACACGCCTCGCCCGACACGGAAGCCGCCATTCTCGTCTACGACGCCGCAAACCGCGTCGTGCCCGAGTCTTCCGCTCTAGCGGTTGCACCCTCGCCCGAGTCACATTCCACCGCCGACATTCACCCGGAGAAGTGGAGGGACGGCGTCGAGCGTCTGACGAGCGAGCGGCGCAGCGCAACTTACGGGTGGAGCGTGGCGGTCGGCGTCCCGACGGCGCACAACACCCCGGCGGGTCGCGCCTATCTCGTGCTCACGGCGGCGTGGGCGTTGGGGTTGATGGCTTCGAGTTTTCTCGCGATCTGGGCGGTCGGGCGTTTCACCAAACCCCTGCAACGCCTCGCCGCACACGCCTCGACGCTCGGAGAGGGACAACTACAAGAACGCTTCGCCATTGAGACCGACGACGAAGTGGGCACGCTCGCCGCCGGTTTCAACGTGATGGCTTCGAGTTTGGAGACGAAGTTCAACGAACTACGCACGCAGGGCGCGTTCATCGAAGAGGTGCTCGACAGCCTGCCGCTCGGCGTGGCCGTGCTCGACACGGGGTTGATCGTGCGTAAGGCCAACAACACCTTCGCCGGGATCGTCGGGCGCGAAGGCGCGTCGCTCGCGGGTCGCGGCTTGTACGAAGCGGCGGCCGGTCTCGCCGTCCTCAGCGAAGTGGTCGAAGACGTGCGCCGCACGCGCCGCGCCTTCGTCAACTACGGCCTGCCCCTCGAACTCGTCGCGCGCACGAACGAGCAACGCAACGAACGCGACGAGGGCACGAAATACTGGGACGTGATCCTCTGGCCGATGAGTGAGCGTAGCGAGGAGCGCGGCGACCTGCTCTTGATACTTTCGGAAGTCTCGAAGCGCGTGCGCGCCGAGAAACTGGCGACGGCGGCCTTTGCCGCAGAGAAGTCGCGCGCGGCGGAACTAGAGAGCGTCATCAACCAGATGGACGAGGGCGTCATCATCGTGGATGGGCGGGGACGTTATCGCGTCAACCCGGCGGCGGCGCGCATCATCGGTCGCAAGCCCGGCGAGTTTCGCGACGGCGTGGACGCGCTCATCGCCGACATGGCCTTGCGCGATTTGCAAGGCAACCTGCTGCCCGCCGAAGCGACGCCTCTCGGGCGCGCGCTCTCCAACGGCGAACACGTTTCGGGCGAGCACGTCCAGATCATGCGCGGCGCGGAGGAAGAAGAGGGCGTGCTGGCCGTCAGCGCGACGCCGCTTGCGGGCGACGGCGGCAGGCGCGAGGGCGTCGTCGCGGTCTTCCGTGACATCACGCCGGAGGTCAGGCAGTACAAAGAGTTGATGGGCGCATACGGGCGTCTGCGCGAGCACGACCGTTTGAAGTCGGCTTTCGTCGCCAACGTCTCGCACGAACTGCGCACGCCTCTGAACGTCATCATCGGCCTGTGCCAGTTGCTCGAACGCGACCGCCGCCAGCCGCTCGCGCCTTTGCAGTCCGAGGCGGTCGAACGCATGGGGCGCAACGCGCGCTCGCTGCTCGAACTCGTCAACGACCTGCTCGACTATTCGCGTCTGGAGGCGGGGCGTTCCGCGCTGCGTCTGGAAGAGGTGGACGTGGCCGCCGTGACCGAAGAGGCCATCCGTAGTTTCAACGCTGAGGCCGAGGAGAAGCGCGTGCAACTACAGGTGGACGTTTCGCCCGCGCTCGGCTACGTGACGACCGACCGGCACAAACTGGCGCAGGTGATCACGAATCTCGTGAGCAACGCCGTGAAGTTTACGGCGACGGGCACGATCCGCATCAGTGCCGCGCCGCTTGACGACACGCACTGGTTTCTGGAAGTCAGCGACACGGGCATCGGCATCTCGCGCGAGGCTTTGAGTTTCATCTTCGACGAATTCAGGCAAGCCGACGACCGCCTGACGCGACCCTACAGCGGCGTCGGCCTCGGCCTCGCCATCACGCGCAAGATCGTCGAACTGCTCGAAGGCGAGATCGCCGTCGAGAGCCGCCCCGAAGAGGGCAGCCGTTTCCGCATCGTCTGGCCGCTCAACGCGCGCCCGCGCACCGGAACAGGCTCGCTCATCGAAAACGCCGCCATGAACGCCTTCGACAAAGAACAGTCGGCGGGTGCTCGCCCCGGACAGACGAACTTGCGCGCCCGCACGGGATGAAAAAAGCCGTCAATCGTCAATCGTGAATAGAGAAAACCGGATTTCCTTCTATTTACGATTCACGATTCACGATTTACTATTGCCTTATGTCTGCTAAACCGAACACGGACGACGCCGACGCTTCGCGGCGAAAAATCTTCATCATCACGGCGATTGCGAGCGCGCTCTTGATCGCGCTGCTCGTCTTCTGGGCGACGCGCTCGCGTTCCGACGGCGCAGGGCAGCAACCGCAACTGGCGGGCGCGTTGCGCGCGGGCACGCCGGAGTTTGCACAGGCGCGCGAGCGCATCGTCGTGGACTTTAACGCCGACGACGACGCGTTCGAATCGACGCGCGCCGTCGGCGACATCGTGATGACCATGCGGCCGAAGGTACGCAACTTTACGGGACGCACTCTGAACGGCCTCGAACTTCAAGCCACCGTCGTCGATCTCGACAACAATCCGGTGCGCCAGCGCACGGTCATCGCCGTCCCGACCGAACGCCAGCCGGAACTCGAACAGAACAAGGTGATGGAAGTGCCGATCATGATCGAAGGCTTCAAGAAAGAGGATGTGCGCGCCAACATCAGGATCGAAGTCACGGGCGTGAAGTTCAAATAAGCGCGGGCGTGGGCAGGGGCGCGAGCGCGTCGCTATCGCCAGTCGGGCGGTTCGAGGCTCGCGGGCTGGTATTCGCGCTCCGTCGCTTCCAAGACACCGTCCGGTTGCGCGGGCAGAGTTTTGGCAAACTGCGCGCCGACGAGTGCGCGAAAGGCCGCGTGCTGTTGCTCGCTGCGGAAGGCGCGCTTGGGCAACATGGTCGCCATGCGTGTGTCATTCCCGTAGATGAGCGCGTAGCAGTTTTCACCTTCCAACACGTCCGTGTACAACTTCCAACTCTGTCTCGACTCGAAGAGCTTCGACTGCACCGTGATGTGTTCGGCGGTGAAGGTAACGTTCAACGGGTCGTCGAACTTCCGGTCGCCTTTGTAGTAACGCCGCACGACCCGGTTGAAGCGGAAGAAAAAGAGGTAGATCAACATGGGCAAGACGGCGCAGGCTAAGGCGAGGGCGGCCAGAGGCTCGAAGGCCGCGCCGAGAGCCAACCCGTAGACTCCGAGCGGAAACAAGGCGCAGGCCGTCCACGCGCGCCGCTTCGCTTCCGCCTGTTGGGGGAACGAGATCAGACGCGCGGCTTCCAGATATTCTTCCTCGGAAAGTTTGTAGTGAATCGTGATTGCTTCCATATCGAGGATGACGAAATCAATTCGGGCGCATGCCCGGAAGCGGCGTCGAGAGACGTGAGAATTTCGCGCTCGCCGTCCTTCAATTATTACTCGTGAACAGTTCTTCGAGCGGGTTGCCGACCGGCTGAACGGAGACGAGCGTTGCGCCCGACGCGCGCACGGCGCTGAGCGCGGCGTCAACGTCGTGTTCGCCCGCGACTTCGAGACGCGCTCCGCCCGGCGTCGGCGTCAGGCGCGCGCCCGCGAGTTTCTCCGCTTCCGCCTGCAAGCGCGCGAGGTTCGCGCCCGCGCAGACGATCTCCATCGCGCGCGTGTCGCCCGCCGCCTGTCGCAAATCTGCGAGACGGCCGACGTGCGCGAGGCGGCCGCGTTGCAGGATGGCGGCGCGGTCGCAGAGCACTTCGATGTCGGCGAGGATGTGCGAGCAGAAGAAGACGGTCGTGCCGCGCGTGCGTAAGGAGGCGATGAGGTCGCGCACCTCGCGGCGGCCGATGGGGTCGAGACCGCTCATCGGCTCGTCGAGAAAGACGATTGCGGGGTCGTTGACGAGGGCTTGCGCGAGGCCGACGCGTTGCAGCATCCCCTTCGAGAACTTACGCAGTTGCTTGTCCCAACTCTTCTCTTCGAGGCGCACCGTGGCGAGCATCGAGGCGGCGCGCGCGCGGCAGTCGTTGCGCGTGTAGCCGAAAAGCTCGGCGCAGTATTCGAGCAGTTCGCGGGCGGTGAGGTAGTCGTAAAAGTAAGGGTGCTCGGGGAGGTAGCCGATTGAAGCGTGCATGGAGATGTCTTCGATGTCGCGTCCTTTGATGCGCGCCCGCCCCGCGGTCGGGAAGATGAGACGCATGAGCAGCTTCATCGTGGTGGACTTGCCCGCGCCGTTCGCGCCGAGGAAGCCGAAGATTTCGCCCTCTCCGACCGTGAGCGAAAGGGCGTCGAGCGCGCGCACCTTGCGCTTGCGCCAGAAGCCCACCTCGTAGTCTTTCGTCAGATTATCGATCTCGATTGCGGCTGCCATGTTTCATTTCTCCGTAAAGCGCGTGATTAATACCTGCGAATGATCTCCGACTTCGCTCCGAGTTCCACGTCGCACGCGTCGCGCTTGATGACGTAAGGCACGCCCGACGGGTCGAGCGGCGCGGCCGAGGCGTCAAACTGAAAACGGGCGGTGCGCAGCAGGGGTGCGACTTCGCGCCACTCTCGCGGGCACGCGCCCGTGCGCGCGCGGTGCGTGTCGAGCAGCGAGCGCAGCGTGTCCATTTCGTCGAGCGATTGCAGTTGGAGCAGGCGCGAGAGCGAGAGTTTCTTCATCTGCTCGTCGTCCGTCTGCCGGTACATGTTCTGGTAAATGGCGCGGGCGGTTTCGCGGCTGCCGCCTTTGGTCGCCATCTGCGCCGACATCGAGGACAACCACGCAGGTGCGCCCGGAACGCGCGCCGCCGCCGCGTATGCCTCGCTCGCTTCCTGAAAGCGATTTTGTTGCCAGTAGATGTAACCGAGATAGGAATAGAGTCGCCACGCGCGCGGGTTGGCGGCGATGCCTTTCCTGATGAGCTTGACGGCGGCCTCGACATCGACGGCCGGAAGGACGATTGCGCCGTACTCGTAGGCGGCGAGAAATTGCGGGTCGAGCGTCGTCGCGTTCTCAAGGAGCGGCGCGAGGATTTTCAGGTTGAGCGCGCTCAGGTCGTCGATCTGGATCGCGCCCTCGTGCGCCGTCACTTTGCGCCCGACGTATTGAAGCGTGCGCATCCAGTACCAATCGGCGACCAACGCGTTGAAGCCGAGACTGAGGCGACGCGCCTGCTCCGGCTTCAAGTACAACTCGTCCGACGTGCGCGCCAGTTGTTGCGCCACGGGCGGGCGGCGTAACTCAAACCAGCGAGCCAGCCCCGCCGACACGCCAAGCCCGCAGACGATGACGGCGACTAGCGCAACCTCGCGCGGTTTGAAACGACGAACGCGCTCGGCGTCGTCGCCCTGCGCGTCGCGCGGCGCATCGTTGTCCGTGTCTGTCTTCCGTGGAGTGGCGTTCATTTGAAGTTGCGACGGTTGAAGATGAGGATCGAGGCGGCGAGCAGGACGGCGATGTAGACGAAGGCGTAAACAAGCGCGGCCGCAAACGCGGCGGGCGCGGGCGTGTTGCCGTGTCCCGCTTCGGTGATGACCGTGTAGTGCGAGAGATTGGGGAGCAGGTAGTAGAGCGCGCCGAAAAGGATTTTCGCGGCGGTCGTGCCCGTCGAGGCGGCGAGCAGTTTCATGTCCGCGCTGAAGTGGCCGATGACGAAGACGGCGAAGGTCATCAGCGCGGAGAGCGCGGGCGACGAGAAGGACGAGAACAACAGCGCGACCGCCACGACGATCATCAACTCGACGAAGATCAGAATGATCGCCGGCCACACGCCGAGGACGAGCGGGCTGTAGCCGCCGCTCACGTAGAGAAGCGCGAGCGAGACGCCCGCCCCCATCACGAGGACGTTGACGGCCAGCGTCAGGCACAGACCCAGATATTTGCCGACGAGAAATTCGCCGCGCCCCACGGGCTTGGCGAAGATGGCATAAACCGTGCGCCGCTCCAACTCTTTGTAAACCAGCCCGACGCCGACGAAGATCGCGATGAAGACGCCGAACAGCAGCATCGCGCTCAAGGACATGTCAACGATGATCTTGGCTTCCTGCGCCGCCGAGAGGTCGCCGATGAAGATCGCGCCGCCGGTGAGCAGCAGGACGAAGAAGACGAGATTGTAGAGCACGCGGTCGCGCACGGCCTCGCGAAAGGCGTTGCGCGCGATTGAAGCGACGCGGCGCAGCGAAGAACCGCGCGGCGTCGGCGGCAGCAGCAGCGGGGCGACGGTCGAGCGGGCGGGTTCTTCCGCGCTGGCGTTAGGCGTCGTCTGTGTCAAGCGTTCGGTAAGGGTGTAGGTTTCAGAGAACATGTCCGGGTTAGTCGAAGATGTCGTGAAACCGCGCCGGTCAGGATGAGCAAACGCGGTTGAGAATATCATACGCGGGGCTGTCTCCCGCACGACCCTCACAAATGAAACTGCGGAAGCGGAAACTTAATTCCGCCTCCGCAGAGTCCAGTGGGTTTAAGACCAAAGTGTCCGGTCGAGGTTATTGAAGCGCGGTGCCGCCGGTCGCGCCGTTAGTGGAGCGTGCGGGAGGCGTCGTGCCGGCCGCGCCGTAAATGACGGCCTGCTCGTTGCTGTAGAAGCTGCGCGTACCGGTCGCGGTGATGCCCGTGCCGCCGGGAACGGCCGTCACGTCATACTGCGCCGCCTGCGTGGACGTGGCAGCCTGAATGCTGCCAGCGGGGATGGCGAACGTGTAGCCGCTCTTCGTGCCGAGGGCCAAGACACCATCAATAAGACCGGCGGTGTTGAGCGCGGTCAGGTCGGCGTAAGCAAGGTTCGCGCCGACGGTGGTGAAGTAGGTGGCCTCAGCGGTGTTGATGGAGCGCGTCGAAGCGATGGCCGAGCCTTCGTTGGCGGCACGACGCGAGGCGAGCAGGTTGGGGATGGCGATGGCGGCGATGATGCCGATGATCGCAACCACGATCAAGAGTTCGATGAGTGAGAAGCCGCGTTGGCCTTTGTTCTGTTGCATGTTCTTTAAGTCCTCAGGTATGGGGTTGGTAACTGTTTCGACTACTGGAGGGCGGTGCCGCCGGATGCGCCGTTAGTGGAGCGTGCGGGAGGCGTCGTGCCGGCCGCGCCGTAAATGACGGCCTGCTCGTTGCTGTAGAAGCTGCGCGTACCGGTCGCGGTGATGCCCGTGCCGCCGGGGACAGCGGTGATGTCATACTGCGCCGCTTGCGTGGCCGAAGCCGTCAAGATGCTGGCAGGCGGGATCGCGAACGTGTAGCCGCTCTTCGTGCCGAGGGACAGCACGCCGTCGATGAGACCAGCGGTATTGAGCGCGGTCAGGCTGGCATACGAGAGGTTCGCGCCGACGGTGGTGAAGTAGGTCGCTTCGGCGGTGTTGAGCGAACGGACGGAGCCGATAGCGGAGCCTTCGTTGGCGGCACGACGCGAGGCGAGCAGGTTGGGGATAGCGATGGCGGCGATGATGCCGATGATCGCAACCACGATCAAGAGTTCGATGAGTGAGAAGCCGCGTTGGCCTTTGTTCTGTTGCATTTCTTTGGTGTGCTCCTTATAGCAAAAGGGGAATAGGTTGAGTTTGTCTTCACGCGCCAACGTGCGCCATCTTGGGAGGCATACGCGCCGTGCTGGCTCTGTTAGTTACAAGAGTCATGCCACGCCCGCAGTCGCAGTGAAGCGCGCCGAACGGCGGCCAATTTGCGGCTTTTTGGCGGTGAAAGACATTGAAGTCGGGCAGCGTCGAAGGCCGTAGAGGCCGGGAACTTACAAAACTCGTCAGCAAGCGGGTGACGAAATTTGTCAAGAGTGGGGTTTAGGAAGACCTTGAAAGCATTCGCTCGATGGTTGACCGTGTGAGCGCGAAAGCCGTCCGGGTGAGACGCGTGGCGCGCGCGCCGGTTTAGTAGGAGATGGGCGGGCTGGAGGCGTTGGCCGCGCCGTTCATCGAACTACGGATGATGCCGCTGGCGTCCACGTAATAATGACGCCACGGCGCGACCGTGGGCGTGGCCGACACCTCGTAATAATTTGCGTCGAGGGTGGCGGGATTAACAACGAAATTGTAGTTGCTTCGCTGTCCGTCGGCGAGCAAAGGATCGGTCAGCGTGCCCGCGTTCTTGAGTTCGGTCAGATCACCGTAACGGTCGAAGCGGGCGCGGTAGGCGATCTCCGCCGAGTGAATGAGCCGGAGCGAACTGAACGCGCTGGCGTTGTGTGCGGCCTGTCGCGAATTCAGGAAGTTGGGCACGGCGAGCGCGGCGACGATGCCGATGATCGCCACGACGATCAATAGCTCAATCAGCGAAAAGCCGCGTTGGCTGTGGCGGGACGTAGATGTCTGCATGATTCGTATCTCGATCTTATGCCGTCAAGCTGAATGACTTTGCAGTCAATCTCAACGAATCGCTGAGCAATGCCTATGCCAATGAGCGAAAAGGTGAAAGGGAAGAAAGATGTGATCGAAGAAATAGAGAGACCAAGGGCGCAGCACTTAATCGCCACGCCGCGCTTTTGCCTTTTCCTTTACGCTTCCACGGCTTCTTATTCGGCCGCGCCGCGCGCGGCGGCGTCGTTGCGAATTTGCGCGGTGAGATTGCGGATGCCGTGCTTGTCGAGCAGGTGGCGCAGGGAGCGCACGGAGAGTTGGAGAAGTTCGGCGGCGCGCGTCTGGTTGCCGCCGGTGCGCCGCAGGGCTTCGAGCAGGTAGGTCTTCTCCAACTGGTCGAGGTGCGCCGTGAGATTGAGTCCTTCGTCGGGCAGGTCGAGCGCGCCGGCGACGCGCGCGGGGCTGTAGTTGGTGATCTGTTCGGGTAATCGTTCGGGTTGAATCTGATCTGTGCGTTCGAGCGCGACGGCGCGTTCGATGGTGTGTTCGAGTTCGCGCACGTTGCCCGGCCAAGAGTAGCGTTCGAGCAACTCCATCGCGCGCTCCGAGATGCCCAGACTACGACCGGCCTGCGCGCAATACTTTTCCGTGAAGTGCGTGACGAGGTCGGGGATGTCCTCGCGCTTCTCGCGCAGCGGCGGGAGTTCTATCGGGATGACCGAGACGCGATAAAACAGGTCTTCGCGGAACGTCCCGGCCTTGACCATCGCGGGCAGGTCGCGGTTCGTCGCGGCGATGACACGCGCGTCCACGCTCAACTCTTCGTGCCCGCCCACGGGGCGCACCTTGCGCTCTTGCAGCACGCGCAACAACTTCACCTGCATGGCGGGCGACATCTCGCCGATCTCGTCGAGAAAGATCGTGCCTCGGTCGGCCGCCTCGAATAAGCCTTTGCGGTTGGCGGTCGCGCCCGTAAACGCGCCGCGCACGTAGCCGAACAGTTCCGATTCGAGCAGCGTCTCGGTGAACGCGCCGCAGTTGATCGAGACGAACGGCTTGTCGCTGCGAGGGCTGAGGTTGTGGACGGCGCGCGCGACGAGTTCCTTGCCCGTCCCCGACTCGCCCGTGATGAGCACGGTGGACTGCACGGCGGCGACCGTCTCCACCATCTGATAGACGGCCTGCATGCGCGGGCTGCGGCCGACGATCTGATCGAGCCGCCCGCGCTCGCTCTGCGTCTTGCGCCAACCCTGAATTTCCTGCTTGAGTTGACGCAGTTCCAGCGCCTTCTCGACGATCAACTTCAACTCGTCCACGTCGAAGGGCTTCTGGATGAAATCGTCCGCGCCGAGTTTGAAAGCCTCGCGCGCCGTCTCGACCGTGGCAAACGCCGTCATCATCACGACGGCCGTATCCGGCGACAACTCGCGCGCCGCGCTCAGCAACTCGATGCCGCCCATGTCCGGCATCCGCACGTCGGAGACGATCAAGTCGGCCGCCGCCTCGCGCAACATCTCGACCGCGCGCCGCCCGTTCTCCGCCGCGCGCACCTGATGCCCCGCGCGCCCGAACACCAGCGACAACAACTGCCGCATGCCCTGTTCGTCGTCGACAATAAGTATTTGTGCCATAAAAGTGCAGAGGTCAGAGGTCAGAGTTTAGCGAACGCATTAGTCCGTTGGTTATTCGCCCGATCAATCATCTGCTTGCTTTTCTGATCTCTAACTTCTGACCTCTGACCTCTGTGTTTGAGGTAACTCGATGATGATCGTCGTGCCGTTCCCTTCGCGGCTGCGGACGTTTATTGTACCACCATGGTCGCGGATGATTTGATAAACAATCGAGAGGCCGAGTCCTGTGCCGCCCGTCGTGGAGGAGGAGAACGGCTCGAACAATCTCTCGACCTGTTCGGGCGACATTCCTTGCCCGGTGTCGGTGAAAGTGATGCGGACGCGGCTGTAATTCGTCGGGCGCAGTTCGACGCGAAGTGTGCCGCCCGCGGGCATGGCCGAGAGCGCGTTGCGCGCGAGATTCCAGAAGACCTGACGCAAGCCCGCCGCATCGGCCTGCACGTGCACGGGCGCGTCGGGAAAGTCTTCTTCAATCGTGTGGCCGTCGCGCGTCTCCGGGCTGTGGCGCAGGAGCGTGAAGGTTTCGCGCAGGGGTTCGCGCAAGTCCGTGTCGGCGAGTGAGACGGGGCGCGGGCGCGCGTAGGTGAGAAAGTCCGTGATGATGTGGTTGAGGCGGTCGGATTCGCGCAGGACGATCTCCATCAGTTCCGCTTGCGCGGGGTCGCCGTTCATCTCCGAGCGCAACACTTGGATCGAGCCGCGCATGGCCGCGAGCGGGTTGCGTATCTCGTGCGCGATCCCGGCGGCGACGCGCCCCACGGCCGCGAGCCTGTCCTGCCGTCGCGAAGTCTCTTCGAGCGCGCGCACCTGCGTTAAATCCTGAAAGGTGATGACGAGGCCGGTGCGCGCGCCCGTCTCGCCGAAGAGCGGGAAGATGCTGTAGCCGAGACGCAGGCGCAGGCCGTCGGCGGTGAGACAATCGGCCTCGTAACGCGGGCTGGTTGCGCCCGCCTCCGCCGCGCGCAGAGACTCCTCGACCTTCGGCGTGAGCGTGCCGAAGAGGATGGACACGTCCTTGCCGCGCAGGGCTTCGGCCGTGTAGCCGGTGATCTCCTCGGCGGCGGCGTTGAAAGTGTAGATGAGACCGTCGAGGTCTGTGGTGACGAGACCGGAGCGGATCGATTCGACGATGCGTTCGTGCAGCGCGCGCAGGTCTGCGAGCGCGTGCTTGGCTTCGATGAGTTGGACTTCGGAATGCGCCTGCCGTTCGGCGAGACGCGAGGCGAGCAGTCCGACGACGAAGAAAGCGATGTCGTGCAGCCCGACGTTCCCGATCACTTCCGGCACGGACGCGGCGGCCACGTCGCCCGCCATGCCGGATAAGCCGAACGCGCCCGCGAAGACGACGAACGTGTAGCAGGCGGCGCAGCCGACCGACGTGATGAGCGCGCCGCGCACGCCGATGAAGATGCCCGCCGCCGAGATGATGACGATGTAGAGCGCGACGTAGGGTGAATTCAAGTCGCCGTGCGCGGCCGTCAGCCACGTCACGAGCAACACGTCGCAGAAAATCTGCGCCCCCGCCTGCCACTGCAAAGGCATGCGCGAGAAGCGCAGCGCGATTGCCGAAAGCGCGGAGAGCAAGAGCACGGCCAGCCCGAAGACGAGCGTATCCCGAAGCGAGTCGGGACTCGCGCCGCTCGCCGCCCCGCTTCTCCCGAACACGTAGCTCAATCCGAAGAGCACGACGGCCAACACGAAACGACCGGCGATGAGCCACCACATTCTGCGACGCAAAGGTGCGCCCGTTTTCGCCTGTGCCTGCTCTTCCCGCATCACACTTCAAGCCTATCACAAAAACGGCGGGCGGCCGGAAGAAACATAAACGCCGCTCGCCATACTGCAAATGCGGACGCCAAGCTACGGGATCAACTTTGTGCCGCCGCAGTCGGGCGTCTATTATATCTTTCGTCAGCATCCGACATCCGGCGTCGCCTACAGGCAGATGCCGCACACGGTTCTCAAAGCGGGAAAGGCCGCGAAGTCTGATCGGTAACGACAGGCAGAAGGCACGCAGGCGTTAGCCGCTCGCGCTCCCGTGAGAGAATTTTTGAGAGGATTAAGAAACGATATGCTCGTCATGCCTCCCAACGAAAATAAGCGACGCCGCGCGTTCGTTGAAATTTTCCGCCTCGCGTCGTTCGCGGTCTCCGGCGCGCTCGGCTGCGTCGAAAGCGTACTTGACGATAAACCTGCGGCGACCAACACCACTACTAACGGCGACAAATAATGCAACGTCACTTCACACGACAACACTTCAACCTGCAACTGCGCGCGCTCGTCGCGTTCTCATTCATCGCCCTCGTCGGATGTCTGTACCTGTCGCTTCCGCGCGCAGGGTCGGGCGTCGCCTCGGCGCAGACGAACGCCGCCTCCGGCAGTCAGGCGCAAGCGGCATCGGGGGTCGGCGCGCTGACGCCGGAAGAGAAGCGCGGCAAGCAAATTTACCTGCGCGGCACGAGCGCGTCGGGCAGAGAGATCACGGCTTATCTCGGCGAGGCGTCGCTCGAAGTGCCGGGGAGCGCGATCACCTGCGCCGGTTGTCACGGGGCTGACGGGCAGGGCAAACCCGAAGGCGGCGTCACGCCCTCGAATCTCACGTGGGCTGCGCTCACCAAGCCTTCCGGCGTCGTGCATGCGAGCGGGCGCAAGCACCCGCCCTACACCGAGCGCACCCTCGAACTCGCACTCACGCGCGGCCTCGACCCGGCGGGCAATCGCCTGCTCAACGTCATGCCGCGCTACCAGATGACGCGCGAGGACATGAACGATCTCATCGCTTACATCAAGCGACTCGGCACGGATCGCGATCCGGGCGTGACCGAGACGAGTATCCGCATCGGCATGCTCGTGCCCGCGAAAGGCGCGCTCGCGGAGATGGGGCAGGCCATCAAGTCGATCATCGCGGCCTACTTTGAAGAGGTCAACAGTCAGGGCGGAATTTACAATCGCAAGATCGAGTTGAAGTTTGCGGAGACGGGCGACACGGCGGCGGCCACCTCCGCGAACGTCTCACGCCTGATCAACGATGAACAGATCTTCGCGCTCTCCGGCGCGATGATCGCCGGGGCGGACAGAGAGGTCGCGACGCTCGCGCAAAACTCGGAAGTGCCACTCGTCGGCCCTTTCACGCTCTACCCGCCCGTCACCGCGTCCGTCAACCGGCAAGTCTTCTACCTGCTCTCTGGCATAGAAGATCAGGCGCGCGCGCTCGTCCTCTTCGCCGCGCAGAAGTTTGCCGACAACAAGACGACTCCGGCGCGCGCGGCCATCGTCTATCAAGAGAGCGAACTCAACGCGGGCGTGGCCTCAGGCATCGAGGAAGAAATTAAGAAAGCCGGATGGAGCGCGCCCGTGCATGTCAAGTACGCGCGCGGGAAATTTAACGCGGGCACAATCGCGCAAGAGTTGAGCGCGAGGGGCGTCAACGCCGTCTTTCTCGTCGGCGGTAGCGAAGACCTGCGTGCGTTTCTGCTGGCGGCGGAGAAGTCGAACTGGACGCCCGCGCTCTACCTGCCCGGCGCGCTCTCAGGCAAAGACATCCTCGACGTGCCGCGCGCTTTCAACGGCAAACTTTTCCTCTCGTTTCCGAGCGTGCCGTCGGACATCAAACCCGCCGCGCTGGAAAACCTGCGCTCCCTCGCCGCCAAATATAAGCTCCCGCAAGGCCACCTCGCCGCGCAGATTTCGGCTTACGTCTCGGCGCAACTTCTCGTCGAAGGCTTGAAGCGCGCGGGACGCGACCTGAGCCGCGAGAAGCTGATCACCGCGCTCGAAGGACTCTACGAGTACGACACGGGGCTGACGCCGCCGCTGACCTACGGCCCCAACCGTCGCGTCGGCGCGGCGGGCGCGCACATCGTTACGGTCGATACGGAGAAGAAGCAGTTCGTCCCGGCGAGCGGGTGGATCGGGATCAAGTAGTGAATCGTCGAATGTGAAGAGAGACGACGCGTGCGCGCGTCTCACCGGAAGCCGCTCACGTCCGCGCTCGCCATGCGTATGCGCGAAGGCTTGCCGAATTGCGTCCACGCAAAATAGATTGTCTCGCCGAGACGGCTCATGCGCGGAAAGCCGCTCGCACGTGAGACATCAGACTCTGCGATGATCGTCACAGCCCCCGCCACACCGTCGCGCGTGACGCGGCGCACCTTGTTCGCGCCGCCTTCCGCGCCGCCCGACATCCAGCAGACGAGCGCCGAACCGTCCGGTAACATCACGACATCAACTCGCCCCAGAGCCTGACCGTCATCCACGCGAACGGGCGCGCCGAAGCTCCTGCCCGCGTCGTCGGAGAACGCCACCTTGACGCTCTGCTCGTCACCCGCTCCCGTAAACCATGCGACCGCCACCCGCCGCCCGTCGGCGGCGATTGACGGCCCGTTGACGGGGCAGCCGTTGATCTCCCAGTTGTCGGCATGCACAGGCCGCGGGTCGCTCCAACTTGCACCCTGCCCGCGCACGAAGTGTATGTCGCGCACCTCTCGCTCCGAGCGGTCGCGATAGACTGCGACCACGCCTTCGGACGTGAGCGCGGCAGAGGTCTGGCAGCATTCACAGATGCGCTCATCGAGCACGATTTCATCCGAGAGACGGCCTTCGGCGTCGATGGCCGCGTAGCGGAGTTGCATGCTGGCGGGGAGCGGGGTTTCCTCGTCGTGGCCTTCCTTCACGTCCTTAGTCGCGCGCCCGTCAACCCACACCGCCCCGAGGCGGCCGTCCTGAAGAGGGATGAGCGAGACGAACCCGTGCTCGGTCTGCGTGCCGTCCGTGTGCGGGACGATGGGCTTGCCCCACGTCCGGCCATTGTCTTTCGAGCGCGAGATGTTCACGTCGTAGGCATACGTGCTCCGGCCGCTTTTCACCAGCCAGTGCGCGGCGAGCGACCCGTCCGCGAGCGCGACGACCGAAGGGAAGTCCGCCCAGTTGACGAACCAGTTGTCGCCCTCGGAAATTGTGCGCGCCTCAGACCAGCCCGCCGCGTCGCGCACGGCGAACCGCAACGCGTGTCGCTTCTCTCCGAGCTTCTCCACCCAACTCAAGAGCACACGGCCGTCGGCCGTCGAGAAGAGTTCGGGTTCTCGGCTGTCCGTCCCCGTGGGTGATTCGATTTCCGTAACTACCAGTGCGGGACTCGCGGGCGATGGCTTCGCCGTTGTGGTTTGAGAGAGAGTAGATTCGCCGCTTCTCCGGCAGCCGGAGACGACGGCTGCCGCGACGAACGCCAGTATTAGAATTATCCGTTTGAGTGTCATCGCGGGAAGCGCAAACTCTCGGAGCGGCAAGGTTCTTAGATTAGGTCTTCACTCGTTGAGAGCGGCGACTACAAGTAAGACGCGCGCACAAGCGTTCTCTTGCACGGCGCGCGGAGTCGGCCAGCCCGAAGAAAGCTGCGGTTCGTCAGAGGACGTGACGCACAGCGCGCCGCACAAACTCCGCCGTCAGGCCGAAGACCAGATGAGACGTGAACGCATAAGCGTGTATCGAGAGAGGGTACTCCGTCGCGGACTTCGACAGCCCCACCAACGGCACGATGCCTTCGTCTGCCACGACCCAGACGGCCGCGCCGAACGGCAAGCCCGCGCCCGTCTTCACCTCCGGCAGCACCTCTGCCACCGCGCCGTAGAGCGCGCCGGCTGTCGCACCCATCGCGTAGTGAAAAGCCGTGCCCGCAGTCTCTTTCTCGCGCCCGCTCAACTCTTGATCGAGAGTAGCCACGGCGATGGCGTTCGCCAGTCGCCCGGCCGCGTCGTCGCGCTCGTCGTCTTGCCCCTTCAACTCCAACTTGCGCCCGACGCCGTGTTGCGGCGTGCCCTGCTGCAAACTCTGCGCCCCGTGAGACCTCTCTTCGCCTTCGGCCAGCCTGCTCCACGCGGCCTGAAACTGGTTCATCGCCCAAGCGGCGGCCAGCCCGGCGATAACGCCCGACGCCAGCCCCTTCCACACGTTGCCCTCTTCTCTTTTACCTGTCGTCATCTTCCAACCTTGCCCGTTGATCTATTTACTTGCCAACCCGGCCGCCGAAACTCGGCCGAGATTATAGTTGCGCGCGCCGTCGATGTCTCTCACTCTATCACCCTCCGAACTTACAATTTCATGCACCGCACGGCGTTGCCGTTTGGCGGGTCGGGGATGGTGAATTAGTTTCACTTAAGACGCCCTCACGTCATGCGACTTTCTTCCAGATGATGGAATAACGCCACAATAAATGTTTCTTCACCTCAGCCCCCGGAAGCATCTCCGCACAAACTTTATGCACCTGCGCCAAGGTGAGGTAAGTATCATGCCGCCCGTGTTCAGCCCATGCTTCGCGAATGCGGCGGGGCGTCATCACACGTCCATGCCTGAGCAGCTTTAACCCGATACTCAACGGCATCGCCAATGCGCTCGTGGCCGCGTCGGACAGTCCTTCGGGCTGAAACAGATCGAGAACCAGTAGCACCCCACCGACCTTCAGAGCGTTTTTAAGCTTCGGCAATATCTCTGCCATCGGCAGGTGATGTAACGTGGCGACCGCCGCGATACAGTCGAATTGTGCGGCGGGAAGTTCTCGCGTCATAACATCCGCGACTTGGAAATCGATGTTCGGGAATCGCGCCGAACGTTCTCCGGCAATTCGGATCATATTCGGCGATAGATCGAGTGCGAGCACGCGCTCTGAAGATTTCGCCAAGAGACGCGAGAATGCACCCGCGCCGCAGCCGATTTCGAGTGACTCGCGGCAGGGCGATGGGACATGCCGCAAGAGGACGTTATGGTAGTGGCTGCTGTGATCCCACTCTTCGCCTGAAAGCAGCGCGAGGCGATCAAAATCAGACCGGATAGTTGACATGGCTTCAGCCATAAAGGTCGCTCTTATAACTGCGCGGTCGGCGGCAGGTGTCGACCGCGTAGTCACTTCAACGGCCGTCGCGCCGCGTGTCGTCTCGCGGGTGCTCGCGCCGGTATTGACGCACGAACGCCCAAACCGCGACGACGCAGATCACCAGAAAGAAGATCATCGCCGCGCCGATGACGAACAGTTCCGTAGCTTCCGCTTTCATTCTTTAGTCGCTCCCCGCGACGCACACGATTTCCCGACCGGCAAAACTCAAGGCGCGGGCTGCTGCTGCGACAGGCAGTGGAGCGTGCCCATGCCCCAGACGAGCGATTCGGCGTTGATGGGAACGACGCGGCGTTCGGGCATGAGACGTTGCAAGATGTCTGCGGCGCGCGCGTCGTTCGGGTGGCCGAAGACGGGCAGGAGCAAGACATTGTTCGCAATGTAGAAGTTCGCGTAGGAAGCGGGCAGGCGGTCTTCGCGCCCGCCCACGAGGCCGGGCATGGGCAGCGTGTGGACGCGATAGGCCGCGCCGCGCGCATCGGTCGCGTGCAGCAGTCGCCGTTGGTTGTCGCGCAGCACTTCGTAGTTGGGGTCGGCGGGGTCGTCTTCCACGGCGCAGACGATTGTGTCCGGCGCGATGAAACGCGCGATGTCGTCGATGTGGCCGTCCGTGTCGTCGCCGACGATGCCTTCGCCGAGCCAGAGAACTTTCTCGACGCCGAGATAATCGCGCAGGTATTTTTCCACGCCGTCGCGTTCGAGGTGCGGGTTGCGGTTCGGGTTGAGCAGGCATTGCTCGGTCGTCAACACGACGCCCGCGCCGTTGACTTCAATCGAACCGCCTTCCAAAACGATGCCCGGCTCGAAGCGCGGCACGCCGAGAACGCTTTCCAGCCGCTTCGGAATCGCATTGTCTTTTTTCAACTCCTCGTACTTGTCGCCCCACGCGTTGAAGACCCAATCGTTGTAGGCGAGTTCGCCGCGCTCATTCAAGAGAAAGTTCGGGCCGTAGTCGCGTATCCAAGAGTCCACGGTCGGGATGCGATGAAAGCGGACGCGCTCGCTTCCCTCGAACTTGCAGCGCGCGCGCACGGACGCCTCCGTCGCTTCGTCGTCCACCAGCAGATTCACAATTTCGTGCGGCGCGAGCGCGGCCATGATCTCAAGATACGCCTCTTCAACCTGCGGCACGCGTTCCGGCCACGTCAGCGGGTCTTTCGGCCAAGCAAGCCACGTCGCGGCGTGCCTGTGCCATTCGGGCGGCATGCGAAAGCCGAGTTCGGCCGGAGTCTGTTGCTTCGTGCTCATACTGGTTCGACAGCTACTTGACGCCTATTCGTTTGCGGGCGGCTCAAGGAAGCGATAGCCGAGTCCCTGATAAGATTCGATGCGGCGGTCGCGCAGGAACGGCCAGTTCTGCCGCGTGCGCTCGATGTTGTCGAGACTGCATTCGACGACGAGGATTTCCTCCTCGTCGGCCGAAGCCTTCGCCACGATCCGGCCGAAAGGATCGACGACGAACGACTGACCCCAAAACTTCAACTTGCCCTCCGCGCCCACGCGGTTGACGACGACCACATAGACGCCGTTCGCAATCGCGTGGCCGCGTTGAATGGTCTCCCAAGCTTGATGCTGCGCCGTGTTCATCTCCTCGTCTTCGTCGGGCAGCCAGCCGATGGCGGTCGGGTAGAAAAGAAACTGCGCGCCGGAGAGCGCGGTCAGACGCGCCGCTTCGGGAAACCACTGATCCCAGCAGACGAGCGTGCCGATCTTGCCAAACTCCGTGTCGTGGCTGGCGAAGCCGAGGTCGCCGGGCGTGAAGTAAAATTTTTCGTAGTAGAGCGGGTCGTCCGGGATGTGCATCTTGCGATACTTGCCCGCGATCCGCCCGTCCGCGTCGATGATGACGGCCGTGTTGTGGTAGAGACCCGCCGCGCGCCGCTCGAACAGCGACGCGACGATGACGACCTTGTGCTCGCGCGCCACCGCCGACAGGGCTTCGGTCGAAGGGCCGGGGATCGTCTCTGCGAGTTTGAAGAGTTCGATGTCTTCGGTCTGGCAGAAATACTGCGAGCGGAAAAGTTCTTGCAGGCACACCACCTGCGCGCCGCGTTCGGCGGCCTCGCCGATGCGCGCGATCACCTTCTGCATGTTGGCCTCAGGCTCAGGCGCGCAAGTCATCTGCACCAGCCCCACCGTGACGCTGTTCGGAGAATTCTTTTTTGGCATGCGACCGAGTATAGCAAAGGCCGCCGCGAAATCTAATTTCAAACGGCGTCCGGTAAATCCTCGCACGAAATTTTGCGCCCGGCTCGTGCGCCAGCGGCGCGCGCTTGAAACATTTGCGCCTCATGCGGCGTTGAAACTTTCGCGGTTCAAAAGTATCTTAAGGATGCAATCCGGTAGTTGGACATACATTCTGCGGACTATTCAACGGAGATAACACGATGTCGAAACGCGGCATACCTTTCATCGCGCTCGGAACGGCCTTTCTGGGGATCGGCCTCGCCAGCCAGCGGACTTTCCTCTACGTCGGCATCGTCTTTCTGATCATCGGGCTGGTCTTGCTCAAACGCACGCGCGGCTGAGGCGTTCGGCGCGCCGCCTCACGCCCGGACACGACTCCAACACTCACGACCCTGCCCGAATCGTGTGATTGAAATTCTGCTACGTCGCGCTCTCGTAAGGAGACTGCTATGGTAACCGAGATGAAAAAAGCTAAACCCGACATACGACTGATCACGCGACTCGTCCCTGCGGACGGCAACCTTGTGCAAGGGCAGTCGGAGTTGGCGATTGACCCGAACCTCGCGCGGGCGGCGAGCGAAATTATCGCCGCGAGCCAGAATCATTACAGCCCCGCCGAGGGCGCGCACGAGTTGCGGCGCGCGGTGGCCGATAAGATCAGGACGTTTAACGGCGTCGAAGTTGACCCCGACGCCGCACAGTTTGAACTGCTCATCACGCCCGGCGCGACGGGCGGCCTCGTCGCCATCGCCGACGCGTATCTCAAAGACTGCGCCGCTCTCGTCTTCGAGCCTTACTATCCCTATCACCGGCGCATCATCGAAGAACTCGGCGGCCGCGCTGAGGTCTTACAGTTGTCGGGCGATACGCTTGAATTCGACCGCGAAGAGTTGCGCGCGCGTTGCCGCGAGTTGAAAGCGCGCCGCGAGTTTCCGTTGCGCGCCATCATCATCTGCACGCCCGTCAACCCGACCGGCAAAATTTTCACGCGCGCGGAACTCACGACGATTGCGGAGGTCTGTCAGGAATTCGATCTCCTCTGCATCTCCGACGAAGTTTACGAACACTACGTTGCGGGCGCAGCGCCGCACCTCTCCATCGCATCCTTACCCGGAATGCGCGAACGCACCGTGACGGTCAATTCCTTCTCCAAGTCGTGGAACATCTCCGGCTGGCGGCTCGGCTACGTCTACGGCGACGCCAAGCTCGTTGCGCCGCTCAACAACGCCAACAACGTCTTCTACGTCTGCTCGCCCACGCCGCTGCAAAAAGCTCTCGCAGAGGTGTTGATGTCCGACACGGACTACTACGCGCGGCTCGGCCAACGCTTCGCGGGCAAGCGCGCGCGCGCCGTGGGCGTACTGGAAGAGTTGGGCTTTAGCATCTACGATTCAGGCTCGACCTTCTACGTCTGGGCGCGCATCCCCGAACAGTATGCGGACGCGATGCGGCTCAACGAGCAGTTGATCGCGCAGGCGGGCGTGGCGGCCGTGCCGGGCAGCGCGTTCACCGACAGCGACCGTTGGGACAACTACATGCGCCTGTGCATCGCGCGCGAAGACCACATACTCGACGCCGCGCTCGGCAAGTTGCACGGCGCGCTCACGCGCGGGTTGAGCGTTTAGACGGCGCACGACGACGATGATGACGATGGCAACAGCAAAAAGTCCGTCCTCGATGATTGAGAAGAATTGGCACGCCCTGATTCTGCTGCCGTGGCTCGCGCTGCCGCTCCTCGTCGGCTGTTACGCCGTCCTGTGGTCGCGCCTGCCCGCCGAACTCGCCGTCAAATTCGATTTTTCGTCCGGCGCGGTTACAGACACGCTCGGCCGCACGCAGTCGTTGCTGTTCGACGTGGCCGTCCTGTTGTTCGTCCTCGGTCAATTCACGTACAGGTTGTGGGGCGTGAGCGGGCGCGACATGCGCGCGGTCATGGCGACTTATTACGTGGCGATCATTTTTATCATGACAATCTTCTTGGGGATTCTGAAATTCAACGTGTGAAGCGCGGCCGGTGCGTGACAGGCGCGACAGACATCGCGGCGGTCGCCGTCCTCTGCGCTTCCTGCTACTGTTGCCGTGCCGGGTGGCGCAAACTTCGTGAGTCTTCTATCGTAGCGGGCGACGGTTTCGACAAGGGGGAAATAATTCGATGCGGAAACTAAACGAACTGCCGTTCGACAACACCTACGCGCGCCTGCCCGCCGCCTTCCACTCAAAAGTCAACCCCACGCCGCTCCCCGATCCTTACCTCGTCAGTTTCAATCCGGCCGCCGCCGAGTTGATCGATCTCGACCCGCGCGAAGCGGAGCGTCCCGAATTCGTCGAATACTTCGGGGGCGGACGCACGCTCCCCGGCGCGGAACCGCTGGCGATGTTGTACGCGGGACACCAGTTCGGCAGCTACGTGCCGCAACTCGGCGACGGGCGCGCGATCCTGCTCGGCGAGGTGAGGAACGCGCGCGGCGCGAAGTGGGATTTGCATTTGAAGGGCGCGGGGCAGACGCCTTACTCGCGCGGTTTCGACGGGCGCGCCGTCCTGCGCTCGACCATCCGCGAATACCTGTGCGGCGAGGCGATGCACGCGCTCGGCATCCCTTCGAGCCGCGCGCTCTGCATCGTCGGCAGCGACGCGCCGGTCAGGCGCGAGACGATTGAGACGGCCGCCGTGCTCGTCCGCATGGCCGAAAGTCATGTGCGCTTCGGCACGTTTGAAATCTTCTACTACCGTGGGCAGCCCGAACGCGTCCGCGAGTTGGCCGATTACGTGATCGCCACACACTTTCCCGAACTCGTCGCGGCGGAAGACAAGTATCGCCGGTTTCTATTGGAAGTGGCGCGGCGCACGGCGCGGCTCATTGCGAAGTGGCAATCGGTCGGCTTCGCGCACGGCGTGATGAACACGGATAACATGTCTGTTCTCGGCTTCACGCTCGACTACGGCCCGTTCGGCTTTCTCGACGACTATCACGCGGGGTTCATCTGCAACCACTCGGATTACTCCGGCCGCTACGCCTTCGATCAGCAACCCGCCGTCGGTCTCTGGAACGTCAGCCGCCTCGCGCAGACGCTCGTGAATCTGATCTCGGTGGAAGAGGCGACGGCCGCGCTCGAAGAGTACCAGCCCGCCTTCGCCGCGCACTATGGCGAACTGATGCGCGCCAAGTTGGGGTTGGCGACGGAAGCCGAAGGGGACGCGTCGTTGCTCCTGAGCCTGTTCGGCCTGCTCGAAGCGAACGGCGTTGACTATACAAACTTCTTTCGTCGCCTCGGCAACTTCGAGACGACGGGCAACGCACCCCAAGAGCAGTTGCGCGACATGTTCGTCCAGCCCGATGCCTTCGACGCGTGGGCGGCGCATTACCGCGCGCGCCTGCTCGCGGAGTCGAGCGAAGACGCCGCGCGCAAGAGCCGTATGGATCAGGTCAATCCGAAGTACGTCCTACGCAACTATCTCGCGCAGAACGCCATCGCCGCCGCGACCGAGCGGCGCGACTACACGGAGATCGAGCGACTGCTGGACGCGTTGCGCGCGCCCTTCACGGAGCAGCCCGGAAAAGAAGCCTACGCCGAGTCGCCGCCCGATTGGGGCAAGCGTCTCGCGGTCAGTTGCTCTTCATAGACGCGCTGTTGCCCCTCAATAAACGCTGCGCCCGCGCCCGCGTCTTTGCACGCCTCCCCAAGAGAGCATTCGAGGCACACGAGCGCGTGCGCCGCGCGCCGTTTTCGTGCACCCAATCTCCCGCCCGCGCCCCGCGCACTCAATTATCTCAACACTTAAACCGTCGCCCCGCGCGGCACGCCGCTTGTAAATGAATGCTTGCGGCGACGTGCGAGTTTTGTCTCGCGAGAGCAAACGAAAGACGCGGATTTAGAGTGCGACGGGGAATGAGGATAAAAGCGATGCGTAAGAGAAATGTGTTGGCGAATCTGAGTGTGGCGCGCGTGTGGCTCGTGCTGCCGTTGCTTCTCCTGCTCGCGTCTGCGACGGGCGCGACGGCGCAGACGAGACGTTCGACGGATCGCCTCGGCGGCGACCTCGTGAACTTGAAGCTGAACGAGATCACGCTCGAAGCCATAGACTTCCGCGACCAGACGGCGCGGCTCAATCTCGGTCTGGATATTTCGACGCCCATTCCCGTCAGCCTCAAAGATTTCGACTATCGCCTGAGCCTCTTCAATCAGGACGTGATCGAGGGCAACTACGGCGGCGCGATGAAACTCGGCGGGCGGCGCGGGGCGCAGTTCAACCTGCCGGTCGTCGTCAACCTGCGCTCGATCCCGAACGTGGTCTGGTCGGCTTTCAGCAATCGCGGGCAGGTGCAATACGAACTCGACACGGCCTTCACGCTGCCGCTCTACGTCTTCGAGCGACGTTTCGATAAGAGTTTTTCCGGTGAAGTGCCGCTGCGTTCGCTCGTCGACGCCGCTTCGATACTGCGCGCGCAACGCGGCACAACCGGCGGGCGCGGCAACACAGACCGCCCGCGTTGGGGCGACATCATCCCGCGCTGGTAAAGACGCACACGGCTCGACACTTCAAGGCACACGCCGCCCGCGCTTCAATCCGGCGCGGGCGGCGTGTGCCTTTGCATTTCGCTTGCGAGGCTCGTAGAGTTCAGGTTAATTCCTCGCCGGACATCCACAGCCGAAACGGCATGCGTATCTTCCGGTACAGGGGAGAGAGAGAGTGCGTTGGCGACGAGTTTTTTTGACGGGGAGCAAGCGGAGATGTTGATCAAGAAGCCGGACGACGTCAAGAGCAGCGAGATCACGGACAAGAAGTTATACCTGACGCGGCGCAACTTCATGCGCGGCGTCGCGCTCGCCGCCACGACCACCGCCACGGCTCTCACCTATCGCCGCTTCGCCGTGCCCGCGCCGCCGCCCGTGAAGGGCGAAAAGATCGAGGGCGTGCAGGTTGCGGAGCAGGCGACGAGCTTTCCCCCGCCGCCCGGCGAGGCGCGGACTTCTTACGAAGAGATCACGAACTACAATAACTTTTACGAGTTTTCGACGGGCAAGTCGGAGGTGGCAGGGAAGGCGCGCGGGTTCATCACGCGCCCGTGGACGGTGGCCGTCGAAGGAATGGTCGGGAAGCCGCGCGTCTTCGACCTCGACGATCTGTTGAAGCTCGCGCCGCTCGAAGAGCGCGTCTACCGGATGCGTTGCGTGGAGCGTTGGTCGATGGTCATCCCGTGGGTGGGTTTTCCGCTGGCGAAGTTGTTGGCCGAGGTCGAACCGCTCGGAGGGGCGAAGTACGTCGCTTTCCAGACGCTGCTCGACCCGAAGCAGATGCCGAATCAACGCGGCGACGTGCTCGAATGGCCTTACGTCGAAGGCTTGCGTCTGGACGAGGCCATGCACCCGCTCACCATTCTCGCCAGCGGCCTCTACGGCGAGACGTTGCCGCCGCAAAACGGCGCGCCGCTGCGTCTGGTCGTGCCGTGGAAGTATGGCTACAAAGGCATCAAGTCCATCGTCAAAATCACGCTCACCGATACGCGCCCGCCGACGACGTGGAACATCGCCGCGCCCGACGAGTACGGGTTCTACTCGAACGTGAATCCGAAAGTTCACCACCCGCGTTGGAGTCAGGCGAAAGAGCGACGCATCGGCGAGTTTGGTTTGCGCGACACGTTGCCGTTCAACGGATACGGCGAGCAGGTGGCGCAGCTTTACGCGGGGATGGATTTGCGGGTCAACTTCTGACGCGGAGAAAGTGAATGTTTGCGCCCGACATTAAATTTACGAGGTTCGTCGTGTTCTTAAACGGCCTCGTGCCCGCCGTGCTCTTGGCGTGGGACGCTTATCAACGCAAGCTCGGCGCAAACCCCATCGAGTTTGCGACGCGCGCGACGGGCGTTCTCGCGCTCGTCTTCCTCTTCGTCACGCTCGCCGTCACCCCTCTGCGTAAACTGACGGGCGCAAACTGGGTCGTCAAACTGCGCCGGCAGGTCGGTCTCTACGCCTTCTTTTACGCCTGCCTGCACCTCTTAACTTATGTCTGGTTCGACAAGTTTTTCGGCGCGCGCGAGATCGTCGAAGACGTCTGGGCGCGCCCGTTCATCACCATCGGCATGGCGAGTTTCCTCTTGCTCGTGCCGCTCGCCGCAACCTCGACGGGCGGCATGATCAAACGGCTCGGCGGCAAGCGTTGGGCGAAACTGCATAAGCTGACATACGTGGCGGCCGTCGGCGGCGTCATACACTTCTACATGGGCGTCAAGGCCGACACGACGACGCCCATCCTCTTCGCCGTCGTGCTCGCGCTCCTGCTCGGCTATCGCTGGCTCAGGTCGCGAATGGATGCCACGCCCAAGAGCGAGACGCTCGGCATCCAGACTCCGCCGCGCTGAGTTCAACTCCCGACCATAAAGTCCAGCACAATCGCGTCGTGATCCGACAGCACGACGCCCCCCTCGCGCAATTCGCCGACGACTTGCGGGCGTGCGTTCGGGGCAAGCCTGATCTCTTTGCCCGCGAACCAGTCGAGCTTGAGCGAGCAGCGGCCTTCGTGTTTCTTGAGCGCCCAGTTGATGAACGGGAAGCACCACTGCGGAATCCAGTCGCCCATGTTCGTGTTCACCGCCGCGTCGCTCACGTCGTAATGCAGCGTGCAGACGCCGAGCGCGTTCAACTCGCGGTAAGCGTAGCCGCGCCGCTCCAACTCGCGGAACAACTGCCGCTCGAACCAACGCTCCGGATAAGGGTAATGATTTCTGACCACGTGGCCGACGCCCATTGCGACGCGACGCGCGTAGCCGAGAATGGAATAGACGGCGCGGCGCGAGTTATAGGTTGAAGTGTTCCAATCGCCGCCGACGAGCGTGGGGAGGCGCGGCGTGAGTCGTTCGAGATGGTCGAGCACGAGCCGCATCTGCCTGTGGCGATGCCGCTGCGTCGAGTGCGCGTCGAGGTGCAGGCTGACGGCGCGAAACTCGCCCGCCGGGTGCGCGATGTCGGCGACGACGGCGCGCTGCCGTCCCAGACGCTTCTCCTTGCCCGCCATCTTGTCTTTGCCGTTCGGCAAACTGACGGCATGCACGCGTCTGAGCGGGTAAGGCGAAAAGAGCGCGTTACCGTGCAGCCCAAGCTCGTTCTCGCCTTCAACGTCGGCCTCGACGCCGCTCCCCTTGTTCAGCGCGAGATAGCACGACGCGAAGGCGTAGTTCATCTCAAGCGCACGGGCGATCTCGCGCGCCACGTGTGCGTTCGCCGTGCGCGCCATACCGTAGTCCAACTCCGTGAGCAGCAACACGTCGCTCCCGCCGAGGACGGGATGCTCTTTCAGCGCGCGGATAATGCCGGAGAGTTGCTTGCCGCGCTCGATGTTCCAAGCCGTCGCGCGCACCGTGCTGCCCGCGACGCTCGCGGCTTGCGCGCGCGTCTCAGAGGCCGCGAAATCTTCCTGCACGACGTGGTCGAGCACCCGCTCGATCTGCGGGCGGAGTTCCCGGTAGAGAGACGAGGCCAAGAGCGTTTTGGTGGAATCAAACGCGGCGAGCGCGGGGAAGTGCGGCGTTAAGTGGTGGTCGAGAGGCGAAGCCGCCCCGGTTTCCGTTTCGATGATGGTGTGACTCAAAGCGCGTCGATGTTACAGGCGCGTGCGGGCTTTGATCAACCGTGCGGGCTTCTCAACTTCGCACGACGCGCCGCCACACGTTCGCTTCGCCTTCCGCGCGAATGAGCGCGCCCACTTCGCGGAAGGCGGCGGCGTAGAGCGCGCGCATCTCCGCAGGCGACGCGGCGGGCGACGCGGCCAGTCTCTTTTCCAAATCTTCGCGCGACAGCTTCTCGCGCCCCCCGTCACCGCGCGTGAGCGCGCGTCCCTCTCCCGCGACGTGCGCCGCGAGTCCTTCGGCGAGCCAGCGCGGAGCGCGAGAGCGCGAGAGCGCGTCGATGACGGCGTGCGCGTATTCATGCCTGAGCGTCGGCGCGAGCACGCCGCGCTTGCCGAGCGTCGGGAGCGGTTGCAGTTCGATACGGCGGCCGCGCGTGGTGGCGGCGACCCACGCGGGCTGGCCGGTCGCACCCGTGAAGTCGCCCGTCGTCGCATGGACAAACGCCTCCACGAGACCGAGCGCGGGCATGGCAATCGAGGCCGCGGTCAATCGCTCGCGCACGTCCGCGCGTGCGGCTTCGAGCGCGGCGAGCGCGCCTTCCGCTTCACGACGCGACACCGCACGCGCCGGGTAACTCACGCGAAAATTTTCACTCGACAGGACGAGGCGCGACTCCGGCGCAAGCGACGTTGCGCCGTGCGACGCTGCTACGTGTGACGACGCGACGTGCGACGTTACGACGGGCGATGCCGCGAAACGGGCGTGCGCGAAATTGCTTTGCGAGCGAACGACGCGGGCAGGCGCGAAACGGGCGTGCGCGAAACTTGCTTGAGCCGCGCGAGCGCGAGCGAAATTTGCGTGAGGCATGCGAGCGCGCGCGAAATTTGCCTGAACCGTGCGAGCGCGTGCGGCATGGGCGGATCGCATCGAAGCATTTTCGATGGCGGCGTCCTTATGCAATTCCGGCGGCGCGCAGCGCGCATGAGTTTGCGCTTCCGGCGTCGCGTTCGTGGTCTCCGCAGCGTGCGACGACAACTCAGGCTTGCCGGTAGTCGTGGTCGGGAAGTAGTGCGCGAGAATTTGCCTGTAGGATGCGCCGCGCGCGGCCATGACGTGCGCGCCCGATTGGCAGAGACCGAGGCCGTGGCCGAAGCCGCTCCCGCGAAAAACGAACTTGTCGCCCGCGCGCATCACTTCAAAGCGCGAACTCTTGAGCACGCTCCAACCGAGCGTGCGCCCGACGATGATCTTGAAATCCCAACCGCGCACCACGACGCGTCGCCGCTCGCCCGCAATCGCAAGTTGCTCGACGCGCCCCGTCGCGTCGCGTTTGACGATTGACAACTCCGAGACCCGCGCGCCGACATCCGTGCGCGCGTCTTCGCGCAAAGCTTTGGCGAGACGCACGGCGGGGATCGCGTCCGTCCAACGCGTATGCGGCATGGCGGCGCAGTATTCGTCGCGGACGCCGCGCAGGTAAGGCTCGCGCGCGGGTGCGCCCCAGAGCGTCTGAAGATTGGCCGTCTGCCCGCCGCAAGAGGTGGAGAAGAAAACGCCGGAGGCGAGCGCGCCGCGCGCGTCGCGCAAGACCTCGCCGCTCGTGTCGCCCACGGCGCGACGGACGAGCTTGTGAAAATCCGGCCGGGCGTTCTCCTGCGTGACCTGTAGGAAACGCTGGCAGTGGGTCGTGTTGCAGAAGTCGTAACCGTCGCGCGCGTGGCGTCGCAGGTTCGAGAGCGCGTAAGTGCGGCTGACGACCGCTTGCGCCTTCAAGGCCGCGAACTCGTCCTCGACGCTCGACTCGGCCGCGAGCACGCCGAACAGGTATTCATCGAGCGTAAGCGTGCGCGTCAATTCCTCGCGCGTGAGGCGAACGCGCACGACGCTCGCGTTGTTCGACGTGCGCTGATGCTCCGCGCCGTCGCCCGCGAAGTTGCCCGCCGCCGTCGAGTTTCCGCGCGACTCTGAAGGCGCGTTGTTGTCGTCATCCGTCGCGAGGCGCGCGTGCTCTGCGAAGACGGGGCGCGCGACCGCCGCGCTCTCTTTGCCCTGCCCGCGTTTGAGGAAGACGATGATGGCGAGTTTGACTTCGCCGGGCGAGGGCGCGTCCGCAGGCGACACGACGCGCGAGAAGCCCGCTTGCGCTTCGCGTTCGGCGGCAAGCCCGACGAACCATCCGTGCGTGCGTGCGCCGTCTGACTCGTCCGTGGCCGTGCCGGTCTTGCCGAAGACGTGCGTCGGGAGCGACGCGAGATCGGCCGGGGCGGCCGTGCCGTATCTGACCGCGCCGCGCAAGCCGGAGAGCAGGAGCGCGCGCTCGTCGGGCGCGATGTCGAGTCGTGCGAACTCTTCGGCGTGAAAATTTTCGGGCGCGGCCGCCTGTGCGCGGTAGAGGTGGCCGCCGTTGAAGAGCGCGGCGTAGGCGGCGACGAGTTGCAGGGGCGTGACGAGCAGTTCGCCGCCTTCGCCGAGCGCGGTCTTGACCTGCGGCTCGCCGCGCGGCAGGCGCGGCGGCGTCGTCGCCGTCGTCTTCGTCATAGCCGCCGGAACTATTGTTGCCGGAGCAGCGTCACCCGCGTTGTTCGCTCTCTTGAACGCCGACGCGTGCTGCTGCGCGCCGAAGCCGTAGGCGGCGAGCGTGTGTTTGAAGTCGGCGTGCGGGAGTCGTTCGGCGAGGCGCGCGAAGTAATAGTTGCAGGAATGCGCGAGAGCTTGCGCGGGGTTGAAGGGCGGGATGAAGACCGGGTGCGAGCAGGTGAAGTCCGCCCCGTGGCGCGTGTAATGCTTGCGACAGGAGAGGCGCGCGTCGGCGTCGATGACGCGCGCGCGCAAGGCCGTGAGCAGCGTGAAAGGTTTGATCGCAGAGCCGGGGGCGAAGGCCGCCTCTTCCGCCGTGCGCGGATTGACGGCGGCGCGCACGCGTCCCGTCTGCGCGTCGAGGACGATGATCGAGCCTTCGCGCGAGCCGAGCGCGCTCTCCGCCGCGCGCTGCAAGGCCGCGTCCATCTCGCTCGCGCTCAAGCGCACGCGCGCGCGTTCGACTTTCAACGCGCCGGGGCGGGGCATCGTCCACGCGCAAAAGAGAAAGAGGCACACGCAGATGTGCGTCAGCCCGCGACAGCGCGCGCCCTTGTGCGTGGGGAAGAGAAAGTTTTTAACTGCGTCGAGCACGACTTTCATGCGACACGGATTTTAACTTGTGGCCGCTGTCGCCGGGGCGGTATGTGAGTGCGCTTCGTCGAGCGCGGGCGCGGTTGTCGCCGCCGCCGTCGTCGCGGTTTGGTCGCCGGTGCGCGCCAGCGCCGTCAAGGTCATCACCCAGCCGAAGAGCATGAGCGAGAAGGCGAGGACTATGCGCGCGCCGAAGATCAACACTTCGAGCGTGTTGTTGGAGACGGGCGTGCGCTTCGTGACGAGGAAGTAGGGGATGAGCGCGAAGACGATCATGCCGACGCCGTAGGTGAAGACGCTGCGCGCGGAGAAGGCGCGAATGATGTGGCGGTGGAAACGCTTGAAGGCCGCGACGAGGCCGTCGCGCGCGGCGGCGAGCCAGAGGTGCATCGCGGCGAGCGGCAGCAACAGGCCGAGCACGAAGAGACGCAAGGCCGAGGCGAACAGGTATTTCCAACGCACGGGAGGCTTCGGCTTCGACGCTTCCGCAGACGGCGAAGACTCTGCTTCTTCGTCCGGCGCGCTTCGCGCGTATTCGACCTGCGCGCGCTCCTCCGGCGACAACTGCGCGCGTTCCTGAAGTTTGTCCAGAAGATAGACGGAGAGCACGGTGAGCAGGATAACTGGGATGCTCACGGCAAGCACTTTCAGGAAACTTCGCGCCGTGTGCCGGAGCAGCTCGCCCGCGCCGCGCCGCCCGACGGCGTAACTCGCGCTCGCCGCCTGCACGACGAAAAAGAGCACGGGCACGAGCAGCACGGTCGCGCCCGTGACGAACAACTGCCAGAGGGTCGCCTCGCGCGTCGTGATAAAGAAGAAGACGGAGGCGATGAGCGCGACGTAGAGCGCGAAGAGCACGGCGAGCGCGCGGGGCGAGCGCACGAGGTCGCGCGCGGCGGCGAAGATGGAGGCGAGTACGTTCTTGGTCATGTCGTCACCTTAAGTTCAAACTGTTTACTGCCTGTCCAGAATGCTCAACTTCCCGCTCGCCGTGTTCGACTGCACGGTCGGCTGGTACATCAACTCGACGCGCGCCGGGGCGACGCGGAAGTCGCCCGGCTGCTGCACGCGCATGGCGTACTGGAAGATCGCCCGCCCGCTGAAGTAGTTGAGGAAGAAGGCCGTGCGCTGGTCGCGAAATTCGCGCGCGCTGTACCAGTCGCTCCACCTGCTATCTGTGTAGTTGAGGTCGAGGCCGCTGACTTGCTCAACCTGTTCCGCGCCCGCCGGGATCGGGTCTTCGATGAGCAGGTAGGGCGCGGGCTTGCCCTCGATGATGAGGCGCGCGACGATCTGATCGCCCGAACGCAACTCGCCCGAGAGCGGTTCGGTCTTCCACTTCAAATTCCCGTTGCCGTCGTCGTCCACGCGCAGGCGCAGGTACTCGCGCGTGATCTTCAAATCCGAAGTGTTGCCGGGCGCGGTCTGTTCGTCGTTCGTCGCGTATTCGAGCGAGGCACTCGCGTAGAGCACGCCGCCGCCGCGTTTGACGAAGCGCACCTGAGTTGCCCCGCCCACCTGTTCGTTCTTGCGCGTGACGACGTAGGATTTCGCGCCCGCCGCCTCCGCGCCCGTCACCTGCTCGGCCATCACCTGCTCGTTGTTGACGTAGACCTCAAGCGCGTAGTCGGGCGAGAGTTCGTTGCTCACTTTGAGATAGTCCGTCAGGCCGAAGATGACGAACGCGGTTTGACGTGTGGAGACCCAGTAGAGGCCGCCGCGCCTGCGGCTCGCCACCGTCCAGCGCACGGCCTTCGGCAAGACGCCGCTCTCCGGCGCGATCTGCGCGAGGGCTTTGATCGAAAGCGCAGTGGCTTCGATGGTGTTGTCCTCTTCGTAGTCCCCGGTCTTGCGGCGCGATTCCCAGTGGGCGTCGAAGTCGCTCTGTTGGGCGGAGCGTTCGATCTCGGAGGCCAGCCCGCGCGCGCGCCCGTCGCCGCGCTGTTTCAAGGTGAGCGCGAGCAGGGCGCGAGCGTAGGGTTGCAGCCGCCCGCGATTGGTGATCAAGTCTTCGATGTAGCGCGGGTTGACGCCGCCGCTCGCGCTCAGGGCATAGACCATGTAGGCGCGCGTCTCGATGCTGATCTCCTTGCCGTCGTCGTTCTTTCCGGCGTCGAGCAGGCCGGACAACTTGCCGCGACCGCGTTCGACGCGCTCGTCGTCCGTTTGATAACCGGCGCGCGAGGCCATCGTCAGGCCGTCGACGACGTAGGCCGTCATCCACGGGTCGGTCGGGTCGTCCTTCCACCAGCCCCAGCCGCCGTCTTCGTGCTGGAAGTTGTAGAGACGCGTCAGACCTTTGTTCACCTTCTTGTTGATGTTGTTCGTGTCGCGGATCGACGCCTGCTGCACGTCGCGCAGGGTGTTGGCGACGATCACCGTCGGGAGAAATTGCGACATCGTTTGCTCGACGCAGCCGTAGGGGAAGCCCGTCAGGTAATCGAGCGCGCCGAAGAGCGTCGAGGCCACGGAGGGCGCGGCCTCGACGCGGAGCGTGCGCGCGCGCTGATCGGCGTTGTTCGGCAGGTTGATCGTGATGGTGCGCTCCGCGTCGCCGTCGCCGGAGAGCGTGACGGCCTCGCCCAAGGTCTGTTTGAGTCCGCGCGGCACGATGGGAATTTGTAGCTCGACGGCGTCGGAGTCGGTGTCGGTCAGGGCTTTGGCGAGGAGGGTGACATCGCCGGTCTGCTGCGCGCTGACGCGCCAGTTGATGCGGTGCTCGCCGTTCTTCGGGATCGTGACGGTCTGCGCGGGCGGGTCGAGCAGTTGCGCGCCCGACACGTTCAGGGAAATCTGTGTCGTCTTGTCGGCGTTCAGATAGTTGTGCGCGATGCCGGAGAGTGTGATCGTGTCGCCGGAGGTCATGAAGCGCGGCATGGCGAGACGGATGATGACATCCTTGCGCTCGACGATCTTCGTCGTCGCCGCGCCGACGCGCGTGTCGGCGGTGACGGCGCGGGCGGTCGCGCGCCACGTCGTCAGGTTGTCGGGCAGTTCGACTTTGACGTTGGCCTTGCCGTCCGCGCCCGTCGTGACCGCCGGTTGCCAGTAGGCCGTGTCTTTGAATATTTTTCGGATCAGCGGCTGGACGAAATCGCCCTCGTTTTTGAAGTCGGCGAGTTGCTGCGCGCGCTTGTTCGCCGCGAGCCGGATGGCCTTCTTGCCCGCGTAGCCGGTGAAGTAGTAGTTGACGGCGAAAGTAGAGTTCACCTCGTTGTAGCGTTGCGCGTAAAACTGCTTGCGAATGTCGCCGACGGTCTCCTGCATGACGCTGTAGATGGCTTCGTCAACGACGCCGAAACTGACTTCCGCGCCCGCCGCCGGAGTGCCGTCGCCGTTCTGCGCCGAGATCGTGTACGAGGCGGTTTCGCGCGGCTTGTACTCTTTCTTGTTCGGGATAATCTCGACTTTCAAGAGGCGGTCGCGCGGCGGCACGACCAGAGACGTGGAGGCCGAAAACATCTCGCTGTCCTTGACGTAGGACACGTCGAGGAAGAAGTTCGGGGCGTGGCGCGCTTCGATAGGCACGTCGATGACGACGGCGCGACCGGCCACGCTGATCTGGCGCACGCTCATCACGCTCAACAGTTCGGTTGTGACGAGCAGGTGCGCCTTGTCCGTCGGCAAGAGCGCGAGGACGTGCGCGGTTTCGCCCGCCTTGTAAGATTTCTTGTCGGGGACGAGTTTGACGGCCTCGCTCTCCTGATACGAATAGTCGGAAAATTGCTCGCTGCGGTCGGCCACCCAGAGCGAGCCGCCGAGCGATTCGACGGGCTTGCCGTTCTCCCAGACGGTCGTTTTGATCTGGATGTTGCCCGGCCGCTCGATGCGATAGTCGAAGTAGGCTTCGCCCTGCGCGTTCGTCTGCACGTTCGCCGTGGACAACTCGCGCTCGTTCAGCTTGTATTCGGAATACGTGTAGCCGTAGTCGTTCTTCTCGATCTTCTCCCAAGTATTCTCGACGAAGGTGAGCGTGACGTTCGCCGCCGCTTCGCGGCCTTCGTAGTCGCGCGTGCGGACGAGAATCTTCGCGGCGTCGCCCTGATAATAGACGTAGCGATCCGTCGTCGCGTCGGCGACCACCGAGCCGCGCGTGCCGACGAACTCCGCGCTCGACTGCATCATGCGGCGCGAGGCATCCGTCACCTGCGCTTCGAGGCGATAGGTGTAGTCCCAACGCTCTTTCGCCGAAGGCTGCGGGACGGCAAACTCGACCTGATAGTTGCCCTGCGCGTCGAGTTTGCCTTCGCCCTCTTTGACCATCGAATCGCCGTACTCGCCGCCGCCGTCGTAACTCCCGGCATCCTCTCCGCCCTCCACGCCGAAGTCGTCAATCGGGTCGCCTTCCGGGTCTGCGAAGTAGTGATAGTAACGCGAGCGGTAGATGTAATACTTCACGTCGGCGCGCGTGACGGGCGAGCCGAAGAAGTAGCGCGCAGAGACGTTGAACTTGACCTGCGAGCCTGTGGGCGCGAAGCGTTGCGGCGCGGAGACGGCCACCTTGAATTCGGGCTTCTTGTATTCCTGCACTTCAAAGTAGCCGGAGGCCGTGCCGCCCTCGGCCGTCTGAGCCTTGACGTTGTAAGTGCCGAGTGGGGCTTCTTCCGGCAGGTCAACCTCGCCGCTGAACGTGCCGCGCGACGAAAGCGTCACCTCGCGCTCGAACAGTTTCCCGCCGTTCACATCTTCGACGCTGACCGTGACCGCGCCGCCCGGCGTTTGATAACCGCGCTCGGTGAGCCGACGCAGGATGCCTTTGAAATAGACTTTCTGCGCGGGACGATAGACCGGGCGATCCGTGTAAACGTAGCTCGTCAAGCTGGCCGAGTCGTCGCCGCCGTAGCCGCCGAAGATGTAAGAGTCGAGATCGGAGATGGCGAAGTTTTCGCGCTCCTTCGCCATCACGAGATATGAAGGCGAATCTTCTTCGCCGCCTTCCTCTCCGTCGCCGCCGCCGCCTTCTTCATCGCCGCCTTCTTCCTCCGCGTCCGCGCCGTCGCCTTTGGGCGTCTGCTTGCGCGCCACCTTGGTGCGGAGGATGCCTTGATTGTCGGTCGTTCCCGTCGTGAGCGTGTTCTGGCCTTCGATCACTTGCACCTCGACGCCCGCGCGCGGCGCGCCCGTCTGCCGGTTGACGGCGTAGACCAACAACTGGCCGTCGCGCGAAGTCTTTTCGAGCATCGTGAGGTCTGTGACGATGGCGACGGAGAAGGCGCGCAAATCGCCGTTGACGGCTTCGACGAGATAGACGCCCGGCTCGCGCTGGCCGAGCGGGATCGAGCGACGGTCATACTCGTTGTCGAGCGGCGGCAGTTTCTCGCGCCAGCCGCGCACGAGTTGGTCGTCGTTCAAGAGTGGCACGCGCGCGTAGTCGGCCACGTTCAGGGGCGTGCGTTCCACCTCGGCCGCCTTGAGTTCGTCGGGCGCACGAAACGTCTGGTTGAAACTCTTGCGCGACGAGTGTTTGAGTTGCGCGCGGAAGTAATCGCGGAAGCCGTTGTAGAAATAGTTCTTGAAGGCGCGGACGCGTTCGAGGAACGTGGGCTTGCGCTTGCGGTAGTAGCTCTGGAATTCGCCTTCCTCGTCTTCGCCGAAGCGATGCGGGTCGTCGAGGTTGCGGAAAAATTTCACCGGGTCGTTGACGCGATAGACGCGAAAGTCAATCGCGTCGATGTCGCGGTAGCTGAGCCAGAGGCGCGGTCGTTCATTCGTGGCGAAGGTGCGATTCGAGGCGAGCGAGAAGAAGGGCTTGGCCGGAAGGTTCGGGTCGCGCTCTTTGTACTCGACCTCGGCGGGGGCGCCCACGGGCACGCCTTCGGCCAGCATTCGCAGCCGCCAGAACGAGAAGGAGAAAATGACAAAGACGACTGCAAGGTAGATCAAGATCGAAGTCAGGAGTTTTCGACTGTTCATAAAGTCAGCCCTTCGCCGCTGTTCAACTCAAAATGATTTCGCGCACAAAAATGGCAGAGCGTGTGTCCAAAGTCTCAACGAAGAATCTTGAGGCGGTAGAAGCCTAAAAAGTTACGGTTGGTTTCCACGGGTCGCCAGCGCGGGTCGGGGTGACGGTCGAGCACGGCGAGCCGCACCTTTTTGATCGTGTCGCGTCGGCCGCCGCCGCTCGCGTCGGCCGACGCGCCCGTGTGATAGACGACCCAATCGGCCGCGCCTTCCGCAGCCTCGCGCGCCGCGCCGAGAAAGATCATGACGTGGTAGGGATACCGGCCAGCCCACGGTTGATGAAAGAACAGGAGATCGCCCGCCTCCGCGCGCCGACGGTCGCGCGAGATGAAGTCCGCGTTGAACTCTTTGAGCGTGCGCGCGTCTGCAAAGTCGGAGAAGGTATCGTCCGCGAGATCGCTTTCCTGAAACGCGCCGGGGCGCGTGCGGAAGAGGCGTTCGCCCAAGGGGCTGCCGCGTTCGAGCGTGTAGGCGCGCACGTCGGGCGCGATTGATTCGTATGCGCCGCCCATGCGACGCAGCCACGGGCGGTCGTGCGTGCGTAGAGCCTCGCGCCAACTGAAGCGCACCAGCCCGGCGCAATCGCGCTGCGCGGCGTTCCACTGTGCGCTCGTTTCGTAAAACTGCATCTCGGCGAGAGCGGTGAACCAACGCCGGAAATTTTCGCGGTCGCCGTAGGAACGCAACTCCGCGCGGTCGGGGATGCCGTCGTCGTCCGCGTCAATCAAGCCGACGTGGTGCGCGGCGTCCGCTTCGCGCGCAGGAGCGGCGGCAGCGGTGGCGGCAGCGGGCGCGCTCGCCGTGGCCGTCGAGACGGCGGCGGGCGCGTGCGCTTGAGACGCACCGCCGCAAGCCGTTTGCGAGAGGCAGAGCAGGCAGAGCAGGCAAATTGTGGAGAGGGCGGAGAAGTACACGGAACGGGGCTACCTCGCGTGGCAATCGAACGTCCCCGGCTTGGTCGTCAATGGAAGTTTGCAGAGCGTCTTCATCTTGGTAAATGAATTACGCGCGCATCATACTCCGTGGATGTGTCTGCGGTCACGAACTTTTCTCAGAGCGTCGCGCGGCGCAGCCGGATTTCCGGCCGCGCCGCCTGCGCGCGTGCGATTTTTTAACTCGCGCCGGATTCGCCTGAACCCTTCCGTGCTATCCTGCTGGCCGCCGGTTCACATGGGCAGTGGGGAAAATAGATCGACAAATGACGGGCGGCGGGCGGGAAGTGACGCTGGCGTACATCTTCTGCTATACTGCGCCCGCAAATTCACCGCTCGACATGAGGCTGTGAGTCCCCCAAACTCCCCGCGTGCCGTCTGCTGTTTGTTCCGTCCATCATTTCAACTAAAGGTAAAGCAATACTGTCCTGTTTCTCGAAGGGAGTGAGAGAGAGTCTTGAAGATACTGTTATATAACCCCGACAACGGCGTGACGCGCAATTTCATGCCGCACCTCTGGATGTTTCTGCTGCAAACGCTGACGCCGCCCGGCCACGAAGTGCTGCTCGTTGACGGCAACGCGCACGCGATGGACGAGGAGGAGTTGGTGGCCTACGTGCGCGAGCAGGGCATCGAGTTGGTCGGCATCGGCGCGATGACCCGCATGGTGGCGAAAGCCTATCGCATGGCCGACGCCTTGCGCGCCGCCGGAGTCAAGGTTGTGATGGGCGGGCCGCACGTCACGGAATGCCCGGACGAAGCTCTCGGGCGCGACGGCGGCACGCGCCACGCCGACGCCGTCGCGCTCGGTGAGGCCGACGAGACGTGGCCGCTCATCGTCGAAGATGCGGCGCGCGGCGAACTCAAAGACATCTACCTTCCGGTTGACGCCGAGGGCAAAGATAAAAAGCCGAACCTCCAACCTTACCCGCAGATTCCGTGGGAGACGCTCGACCTCGATCAATTCAACCTCGTGCCGAAGATCGCGCGCCCCTTGCTCGAACGCATGGGCGGCGGCTGGGGAACGTTTCGCGTCATCCCGATTGAGTCGGGGCGCGGCTGCCCTTACGGCTGCGAGTTCTGCACCGTGACGGGTTTCTTCGGCGATTCGATCCGCTTTCGCTCGAACGAGTCGGTCGTTGACGAAATCCTGCGCCTCAAGGCGCGCGCGCGCAAAGACGGCGGGCAGGTCGCCGTTTTCTTCATCGACGACAATTTCGCCATCAACGTCAAACGCACGAAGTCGCTTTTGCGCGACATGATCGCGGCCAACGCGCAACTGCCGTGGGTCGCGCAGATCAGCGCGAACTTGTTGAAGGACGAAGAACTCGTCGACTTGATCGCCGAGTCGGGCGGCAAGTGGGTCTTCATCGGCATGGAGTCGATTGACCCGGCGAACATGGCCGACGTGAACAAGAACTTCAGCAAGCCCGGCGAGTACGGCGCGGTGCTGAAGCGGCTTGCCGAGCGCAACGTCTACGCCATCACCTCTTTCATCTTCGGGATGGACAACGACACGCCCGGCGTCGCCGCGCGCACGCTCTCGGAGATACACAGTTGGCCGCCGGGCTTGCCCGTCTTCGGCCAACTCACGCCGTTCCCGGCGACGCCGCTCTACGACCGCCTCGCCGCCTCCGGCCGCCTCGCGCGCCCGCGCCACTGGATGGACTTCGCGCCCTTCGAGATGGCGCACGCGCCGCTCAAGATGTCGATCAAAGAGGCGCGCAACGAAGTCAATCAGGCGTGGACTACTTCCTACAGCCCGGAGCGCAACGCCGAGGCGATGGAACAGATCAAGGACAAGCCGGTCGAAGTAAGGATCAGCCATCTCGTCGCGCGTCTCTTCTTTCGCGGCATCTACTTTCCGCAGATGAGCAAGTGGGCGTGGCTGAAACTGGTCGCCGACAACCGCGCGACGCTCTTTGCGCTCGTACAGGAGGGCGCGGGCAAGTGGCGCGCGGCGCGCAAGAAGAGACGCCACGGCGCGCAGCAACCGACGAGCTAACTTAACCCGTCGCCCGAAGTCGGCGGCGACAAACGACAAGTCGCGAGAGAAACGTTTGAGAAAGGCTGCAACGCCTACGAACGTTTCTCTCGCGACTTGTCGTTTACGCATGGTATAAACCTGCGACTGCGGACGGCGAAGGAGCATCTCCGATGAAGATCATTGTGACGGGTTCGAGCGGGTTGATCGGTTCGGCGCTCGTCGCCGCGCTCAGAGCGCGCGGCGACGAAGTGACGTGCCTCGTGCGCAGCGCGGCTCATGCGCGACGCGCCGACGGCGCGCGCGAAGTGTTGTGGAATCCCGCGCGCGGCGAGTTGGACGCAGCGGAACTCGAAGGCCACGACGCGGCCGTCCATCTGGCGGGCGACCCCATCGCCGAAGGACGTTGGACGGACGAGAAGAAGCGACGCATCCGCGAGAGCCGCGCGCAGGGCACGACGCTCATCGCCTCGACGCTGGCAAAGTTGAAGACTCCGCCGCGCACGCTGCTCTCCGCCTCGGCCGTCGGCTACTACGGCGACCGCAGGCAAGAAATCTTGACGGAGACGAGCGCGCCGGGCGCGGATTTTCTGTCGGGCGTGTGCCGCGAGTGGGAAGCCTCGACCGGGGCGGCGAAGGCGGCGGGCGTTCGCGTCGTGCTGCTGCGCTTCGGCGTCGTGCTGAGCGGCGCGGGCGGCGCGCTCTTGAAGATGCTGACGCCTTTCAAACTCGGCGTGGGCGGCAAAATAGGGAGCGGCGAGCAGTACATGAGTTGGATCGCTTTGGACGACGTGACGGGCGCGATCCTGCACGCGCTCGCGCACGAAGAATTGGAGGGCGCGGTCAACGTCGTCGCGCCGCAGCCCGTGACGAACGGCGAATTTACCAAAACGCTCGGCGGCGTGCTGAATCGTCCCACGGTCTTCGCGGTGCCCGCCTTCGCCGCCCGCCTTGCGTTCGGCGAGATGGCCGACGCGGCCTTGCTCGCCAGCCAGCGCGCCGAACCGGCGCGACTCAAGGCGACGAACTACGAATTCAAATATCCCGAACTCGAAGGCGCGCTGCGCCATGCGCTCGGCGCGTGAGCGAACCGGTGAGCGCGCGCGGCGGCAGCAACAGCATGAGCGGCATGGGCGTCGGCGGGGCGCACCCGCGTTGGATGACGTGGACGCTCTACGCGGCGGGCGCGTACAACCTCGTGTGGGGCGCGTTCGTCATCCTGTTTCCGCTCGCCTTCTTCCGCTGGGTCGGAATTGCGCCGCCGAACTATCCGCAAATCTGGCAATGTCTCGGCATGGTCGTCGGCGTCTACGGCGTCGGCTACGCGATTGCCGCACGCGACCCTTTTCGCCACTGGCCGATCATCTTCGTCGGCTTCCTCGGTAAACTTCTCGGCCCCGTCGGTTTCCTCAACACGGCCGCGCGCGGCGACTGGCCGTGGGCGTTCGGCTGGCTCAACGTCACCAACGATCTCATCTGGCTCGTCCCCTTCGCGCTCATTCTCCGCGCCGCTTATCGAGACGCGCACGCGGCCGAATGACCGCGCACCCCGCATGGCTTATAATCACAGACAACGGGCAGCACATTGTTTCGCGCTATTGAACGACTTGAAAGAAACTTCCTCTATGAAATTGAATCGCCTCGCCGTCTACGCGTGGCTCGTGGTGGCGGCCAACCTGTTCGTCATCGTGTGGGGCGCATACGTGCGCGCCTCATTTTCCGGCGACGGTTGCGGCAGCCATTGGCCGCTCTGCAACGGCGAGGTGTTGCCGACGACGGGACTCTTGAAGACGATCATCGAGTTGACGCATCGTTTGACGAGCGGCGTGGCCTTGCTGCTCGTCGTCGGCCTCGTGTGGCGCACGCGCCGCCTGTTCCCGCGCGGGCATCGCATCCGGCGCGGCGCGTTCTGGTCGCTCGTCTTCATCTTGATCGAGGCGCTCATCGGGGCTGCGCTCGTGAAGTTCGAGTTGGTGGCCGGTAACGCTTCCATCGCGCGCGCGTTCGTGATGTCGATTCATCTGGTGAACACTTTCGTGCTGCTCTCGGTTTTGTCGCTCACGGCGTGGTGGGCGATGGGCGGCGAACCCGTGCGCCCCGGCGTGCAGGGAAAGATCGCGGCGATCTTCGCCATCGGTCTGTGCGGCACACTGCTCATCGCGGTGAGCGGCGCGGTGGCCGCGCTCGGCGACACGCTCTTTCCGGTAAACTCTCTGGCCGAAGGAATCAGGCAGGACTTATCCGCGACGGCGCATTTCCTCGTGCGCCTGCGCGGGCTGCACCCTCTGTTCGCCGTCGGCATCGGATGTTACGCGGTCGCCGCAGCTTCTTACGTCAACAACTTCCTGCGCCCCGGACTCGCTCACACGAAGCGACTCACGAGCATTCTCACGACGCTTTTCCTGCTGCAAATCGCCGCGGGGATTTTAAACTTCTCGCTGCTCGCGCCCGTCTGGCTGCAACTGACGCATCTCCTGCTCGCAGACCTCTTCTGGATCGCGCTCGTGCTCAACTCGGCCGCCGCCCTCGCGCCCGAGCCTGCCGCAGTGCAGCAACACGACAAGTTGAACTTGCAGGCGGCGATGGAAACTTAAACCGTGGCAAGATTGATTCATTTGTTCATCGACTCGACGGATCGGTGAACAAATGAATCAACGATTCAATTCTTTCCTGCTTTTAGAGACACATTCGTGTCCTTAAACATAAAACTTTCCGCTTAAATGACATTCGCCGCAAAAGCGAGCAACTCGCAGGGAGGATGTCGTCATTGAGCGATAATTTCGCGCCGCAACTCGGTCTGGTCTGTATCACCACTTCGGACGCCGTGCGCTACCGCGCGTTGACGCGCAAGCGTCTGCTGCAATTCGACGTGCCCGAACAGAAACGCATGCTGCGCGAGTTGTACGCAGACAACCTCGCGCGGCTTGGTCGCGCGCTCGATTTTTGCGCAGAGCGCGGGTTGCGTCTGTACCGCCTCACTTCCGGCCTGTTCCCGTTTGCGGACGACGAGGCGGGCGCGGACGTGCTCGAAGAGTTTCGCGAGGCGGCGCGAGAGACCGGAGAGCGTGCGACCGCGCTCGGCATACGCCTCGTGATTCATCCGGATCAATTCGTCGTGCTCAGTTCCGACTCGGAGCAGGTGGTCGCCAACAGCATCAAAATCTTGCAAACGCACGCGCACGTCTTCGACCTGCTGGCGCAGCCGCGCACGAGTTGGGCGGTGATGGAGATACACGGCGGCAAAGGCGACCGCGCCGCGCGGCTCGTCGAGGTGATTCGCGCGTTGCCCGAAGAGATACGCACGCGGCTCGCGCTGGAGAACGACGAGTACGCTTACAGCGCGGCGCAGATTCTCGAAGTCTGCCGCGAGGCGGGCGTGCCGATGGTCTTCGACGCGCATCATCATGTGTGCCGCGAGCGTCTGGAGAGCTACGAGGACGAGAGCGTGGCGCATTATCTCGCCGCCGCGCGCGCGACGTGGCCTGTGCCCGAATGGCAACTCGTCCACATCTCGAACGGGCGCACCGACTTCAAAGACCGCCATCACAGCGATTTCATCACGGATATGCCTTCGTCTTACCGGCGCGCTCCGTGGATCGAGGTCGAGGCCAAGCAGAAAGAGTTGGCGATTGAACGGCTGCGCGACGAGTGGTTGAGGCCGGGAATGAACGAGTTGCGGCGGGCGGCCGAAAGATAGTCCGCGGCGCGAACAAACTTTCGCCGCTGTACGCCTTGAAAACGGTCAACTTGAGGCTTGACAGTGAGGCTCACGATCAATAAGATTGCGCTCACTTGGTACAACTTAATAGGAAGCCTGTACACGCGCTTCTCTAACACTTGAGGTTGCCGCGTGCGAAGAGTCAAACACGTGGCTCTCTACAGACGTTAAGGCGACTTAAGACGCCGCTTCCGAAAATTGAGCTGGAGCTTTCCGGCTCGCGGATTGCCCCGAACAGTTAAACTGCTCGGGGCGATGTCGTGTTCGGGCGACAAAATTTCAGCGCGCCAACTTTTACCCCACACACTTTCACTGCGACAAAATTTCAGCGCACGTAGATCGGGTTCGAGATGATCCAAGGCTTGGTGTCGAGCGGCGCGGAGAGTTGCGGCAGGTAGCAGACGACGCGATAGACGCCCGGCTCGTTCGTCGGCCACCCGTGATACGAAGCTTCCCGCACGTCGCTCACGACCTGACCGTTTCTGATGATCTGAATGCGACTGTTAACCGGCGTCGCCACATCAAAGCGGACGCCTCCCTCTGTGAGCGCGATCTCGTCACCCATCAACTTGCGCTCCGCGCCGTTCGTCGCCGTGAAGCGAAAGCCGCTCGCGTCGCACAGGATGTCGAACGCGACGTAGGCATGCCCACGCGCGAGAGCCGCCAGCAAATTTTCTTCGCTCAAAGCCTGCCCGCGTTCGACGAGGACGTGCGTGCGGACGATTTGAAAACTGCGCTCATATGGATCGAGCTTCAAGGCGAAGATGGTGTGACCGGCGAGGTCTTGGAGGGAGAGGCCGACGTTGGCATGAGCGTCGTTGCCCGCGATGGCGACGATTTTGCGACCCGCCGCCCCGGCGGTCAGTTCGTCGAAGCGGCGCAGGTTCGCGTCCGGGCTTTGGTAGAAGCGCGTCCAGAGCAGGTGCGGGTAGCTGCGGTAAGACCAGAGGCCGTCGAAGAAGATCAAGGGGCGGTTGATGTGCTTGGCGTCGGCGTGGAGGTTGTAAATCTCCATGCCGTCGAAGCCGTTTGCCTCGCGCCAACTGCGAAACGTTTCCGGGTGCGCGACGAAGACAAGTTGCCCGGCGTCGCGTGCGCGGTCGATGCGCTCCTGAGTCGAAGACGACGCGGGCGGATCAATCGCCGCAGTTCCGCCGAAGGTGAGAAAACGATCCGCGTCCGATTCGCTCGTCTCGTTTCCCGCGATGTAGAGGACGCCGCCGCCGCGCACGCCCCGCAGCGTCAGCGCGCGCGTGTCTTTGTCGCCCGAAGGGTGCTCCGTCATCACGACGAAGGCGAGGCCGTTTGCTTGCGCCGCCCGCTCGATGTCTGCGAGCGTACCCGTGCTGTGCCCGCCGAGAAACGAGTGGACGTGAATCACGCCTTTATGATCGGCATACGCCGGGTCGGCGTCGACGACGCGCTGGCTGTTCAACTCTCGAATCTTCGCGTCGAGGCGACCGAGTTGATAACGACGGTAGATGAACGGCGTCTGCGTCACGAGCGCGACGAGAAGGACGACCGACAGTAGTTTCAACAGACGTTTCATCTTGAACAGCCGGGCAGCCCTTTCAGGCCGCACGGGGCTTTCTCGTCGCGGCGCACGCCCGCCGCCGACGTTTTCGACTTCCGGAGCGTGCTCGCTCAATCCGCGCTCTCGAAATCAACCGACGCGATGTGCTCCGACAGGCTGCGCCCGTAGACGGCGACGAGCACGTGTTCGGGATGATCCGTGTAAACGTCCAACCCCGCGCGGTCGCGAAAGACGGCGACGAGGCCGACATCGTAAGAACGCGGCAGCTTCAACACGTCGAAGCCGACGGCGAAGCTCTCGATCTGCGGGATGAAATTCGGCAAACGACGCAGCCGCGCGACGTGTTCCTCGCGCTCCGCTTCGGTCGTCTCGGCACGATACTTCCAGATGACAATGTGTGTAAGCATAAGTAGTGAGCAGTAAGCAGTGAGCAGTAAGCAGTAAGCAGTGAGTAGTAAGCAGTCAGATAAGTAAGCACCGTTTTTCGTTTACTGCTTACTGCTCACTGCTCACCGCTCACTTCATTTCAGGTATTTATCAAACCAATCGAGCGTTCTTTCGAGCGCGTCTTGGCGGTGGCGCGGTTCGCGGAAGCCGTGGCCTTCGCGCGGGTAGCGCGCGAGCACGGTTTCGACGCCGCGGCGGCGCAAGGCCATGTACATCTCTTCGGCCTGCGTGATGTGCACGTCGTTGTCCAACTCGCCGTGAATAAAGAGCGTCGGCGTCTCGACGGCGCGCACGTAGCGCAGCGGCGACCAACGCCACAGCAGATCATAATCGTCCCAAGGGAAGCCGCCAAACTCCGCGTGGATCAAATCCTGATAGAGCGACGTGGCATAAAAACTGACGAGGTTCGACACGGACGCGCTCGCGACGGCCGCGCGGAAGCGTGTTGTCTGCGTGATGATCCAGTTGGTCATAAAGCCGCCGTAGCTGCCGCCGGTCACACCCATGCGCCCGCGGTCGATCCAAGAGAATTTGCGGAGGGCTTCGTCCACGCCCGCCATCAAGTCTCGATAGTCGCCGCCGCCCCATTCGCGCAGCGTCCCGTCGGAAAACTTCTGCCCGTAGCCGGTCGAGCCGCGCGGGTTGATGTAGAGCACGGCGTAGCCGCGCGCGGCATAAGCCTGAAAGGCGGCGTTGAATCCGTAGCCGTACATGCCGTGCGGCCCGCCGTGGATGGCGAGGATGAGCGGATAGCGTTCGCCCGCGCGCCAGCCGAGAGGTTTCATCAGCCAACCCTGCACGCGCAGGTTGTCAGAACTCCGAAAGGTAATTTCTTCGGGCGCGGCGAGGTTGAAAGACCGCAGCAGTTCTTGGTTGTGCTCGCTTAATCTTTTGGTGAGGAATCCTTCCGCTGGAGTCGTCCAGACTTCGGCAGGATTCAATGCATCGCTCAACGTATAGGCTAAAACGTGCGAAGCCTTAATTCTCGTTCCGGGATGAGAAAAAGTTGTCGCCTGTACTGTCGCCGTGCTCACGCTGTAGTTGGAGATTTGCACGGGACGAGGAATGCCGGGTTTGCAATAATCACTGCTCCTGTACGGGTAATTCGTGAAGCCCGCGATCTGCCCCTGCCCAACCTCGACTTTGTTTTCGATGTCGCAGAAATTGAAGCCTTGCAGCGCGTCTCCGGCCAGTCCGATTCGATAGATGAGCGTCTGTCCTCGATCTCCTGCGAGGAAAAGAATCGCCCTCCCGTCGGGCATCCAACGCGGATTGCGCGCGCGGCGGTCGTGCGCGGCGGTGAGTTCGCGCCCGCGCGCGCCGCCGCCAGCGTCGATCACCCAGACGTGCGCGTCTTCGGCCACGCTGTCAATCGTCGTCACGTCGCGCGTCGTGGCGGTGTAGGCGATCAGCTTGCCGTCGGGCGACCAAGTTGGTTCATACTCGCAGCCGCGCGTCTCCGTCAGGCGGCGCACGCGCCCGTCTCCGGCCGAGACGGCGAAGATGTCCGAGTTGTTGACGGCCTCCGGGTCTGCCTCGTGATTCGAGAGAAAAGCGATCTCGTCGCCGCGCGGATTCCAAGAGAGCGCGTGATCATAATACTGGCCGGAAGTCAGTTGGCGCGGCGTTGCGGGGTCGTCCACGTCCACGAGCCAGACGTGCGTGCGCAGCGTGTCGGAAAAGGCGGTGCGCGATTTGTAGCGGATGCGATCCACGAGGCGCGGGTCGTCGCGCCGCGCGCGGTCGGCGGCCGCCGTCGCGTCAATTGGTGCGACCGCCGCGACGCCGTCTTGCGCTTCCTCGCTGGCGTTGATGAAAGCGATGCGTCGGCCGTCGGGCGACCAGACGAACGACTCGCCCGCGTAAGGGATGTGAAAGTTGGTCGAGCGGAGGGGCGCGACGAAGCGCGGCGGTTGCTGCGGCGCGCGTTCGCCGCGCGGCGGCGACATCACCCAGAGGCCGCTCTGTTCGCCGCGCGTGGCGACGAAGGCGAGTCGCCTGCCGTCGGGCGACCAGCGCGGGCGCGAGACGTTCCACTCGCCGCCGAGGACTTGTTGCGGCAGACGTCGCGGCGGCGCAGGAGGGACGACGCGCTCGTCTCCGAGCGTCGCGCACCAGAGCGACGTGCGCGACGCGTTGCCTTCCACGGTCGAGACCGTATAACAGATCGCGCTCCCGTCAGGCGCAATCTGCGCCTCCGAAACGTTCGCCACGCGCAAAGTGTCGGCGGGCGTCATCCCGCGTTGCTGCGCAAAAGAACCTTGCGGGCTAAATAAAAGAATGCTGCAAATAAAGAGCAGCGACGTCGCCACAGCCCGCCCCTGAGCCACCACCATTTTCTTCTTTGCGCCTTTGCGCCTTTGCGTGAAATTTTTATAGACGATTAACCACCCTCGTAATGCCATCTTTAATCAACTCCGTACCAAAATTAATCAACAAACCAAGCCGCTTATCGGCAAGGCGCAAGTAGGTTAATAACTACTTTCTATGCACCGGGGCAACCATCTCTACGGATTTCAATTCGACGATAACTAAGCCGCCGATAATTAAGTCTGCCCGAAATCCCATGTCCATATGGACGGACTCATAAACGACCGGGATAGGTTGTTGCCGAACTACATCGAAGCGTCTTTGGCTTAACTCATAAGCGAGGGTCGCTTCGTAAACCGATTCGAGCAGGCCGGGGCCGAGGGTGGTGTGAATTTTGTAAGCAGCGTTGACAATCTCTTTAGCGATCTCGTTTTCATGCATGGAATTTATCTCACGCAAAGGCGCGAAGGCGCAAAGAAGCAAGAGCTAAGTGAGGAGCGCGAGTTGTTCATTTAAGAGTTCCCACGCGCGTTGGACGTGTTGCTCGGTCGTGCGGATATTGCCGACGGCGAGGCGCAGGGTGAATTGATCGTGCAGGCGCGTGTGGGAGATAAAGAGCGAGCCGGTCGCGTTGGCGGCGTGCATGAGGCGTTCGTTGAGGGCGTCGAGACGCGCGGCGCGTTCGGCGTCGGCGGTCTCACCCGCGAGAGCGGCGGGGCGTGCGCGGAAGCAGACGACGCTCAGCGGCACGGGCGCGAGCAGTTCCCAGTCGGGCGACGATTCGACCCAAGAGGCGAAGAGGCGCGCGAGGCGACAGTGTTCACGGATGCGCGCGGCGAGTCCGTCGTGTCCGAAGTAGCGGAGGATCATCCAGAGCTTGAGGGAGCGGAAGCGGCGGCCGAGTTGGACGCCGTAGTCCGCGCCGTTACGCACGCCTTCGGTTTCGGCGGCGGGCGTGCGCAGGTATTCGGGCACGAGCGAGAAGGCGCGATGGAGCACTTCGATGCGGCGGCAGTAAAGAACGGAGAGATCGAAGGGCGTGAAAAGCCACTTGTGCGGGTTGAGCGTCAGCGAATGGGCGCGGTGGCATCCGTCGAGAACGAGCGGGCGCAGTTCGGGCACGATGCCCGCCGAACCTGCGTAGGCGGCGTCAACGTGCAACCACAGTTGATGTTGCTCGCAGATGTCGGCTATCCGTGCGACGGGGTCGATGCTCGTCGTCGAGGTCGTGCCGACGGTGGCGACGACGCAGAAGGGCAACAGGCCGTTTTCTTTGTCTTCCGCAACGGCGCGGGCGAGCGCAGCGGCGTCCATGCGGAAGTCGGCGTCGGCCGGAATTTTGCGGAGCGAGCGTTGGCCGAGGCCGAGCGCGATCACGGCCTTGTCAATCGACGAGTGCGACTGTTCGGAAGCATAGACGCGCAGGAGCGGCATATTAGCGCGGCCGCTCAAGCCCTGTTCGCGGATGTCGAGATTCAGATGCTCGCGCGCGGCGGCGATGGCGTGGAGGCTGGAGACGGAGGCCGTGTCGTAGATGACGCCCGCAAACTCCGCGGGCAGGCCGAGCATCTGCCTGAGCCATGAGAGCGTGACTTCTTCGAGTTCGGCGGCGGCGGGCGCGGTGCGCCAGAGCAGCGATTTCACGTCGAAGGCGGCCGAGAGCAGTTCGCCGAAGATGCCGGGCGCGCTGGTGGACGTGGCGAAGTAGGCGAAGAACGAAGGATGATTCCAGTGGGTGAGCGCGGGGACGATTAGACGATCAACGTCGGCGAGAATCGCGTCCATCGGCTCGCCCGCAGCGGGCGGCGCGGGCGGCAACTTTTCGATCAAATCACGCGGCTTGACCTGCGCGAGCACGGGGCGCGTTTCGATCTCCGTAAAGTAGTCGCTGATCCAATCGACGAGCGCGTGGCCGTGGCGGCGAAACTCCTCCGCGCTCATGTCTCCGGTCGAAGGCGGCGCGTCGCGTTGTTGGCCGTCCGCGTAGCTGCTGTCATCCTGTTTCATCTCGCGCATTGTAACGGGGAAGGGCGTGTCGCGTCACATGCGAAGCCGAGCGGTCGCCCGGCGCAAAAGCCGTGCGTAGCAGATGAGCATGACGAGGACGGACGCCCAGCAGAGAGGCGCGAGTAGCCATGTCAGACTTTCGACGCAGTAGAAGGGCGGCGCGGCGCGGTAGATGTAACAGCTATAACTGACGAACAGGTAGAGTCCGCCCACGACGTAGTAAAGGATGCTCGCGCGGAGGCCGAGAAAGATCACCCAAGGCGTGAGCCAGAATAAGTATTGCGCGCCGAAGCCCGGCGTCAGAAAGAGAAAGATGGCGGCGGCGAGGCCGAGTTGAAGCGCGAGCGGCGGCTTGTCACGGCGGCAATTCGACCACACGGCGGCGGCGACGATTGACGCCAGCATCAACCATTTGCCGATGGCGGCGGCGACGGCGTGCGCCCCCACAACGTCGTGCGGCGGGCGGGCGAAGCGTAGGCTTTCGGGAAACCAAGTGGCCGCCAGAAGCGTCCAGCCCCAGTGGCCGTAGATGCTCGCATAGCCGAAGACGCTGCGCGCGATGAGCGCGGGGTCAGAGAGCAGGTAGGGCAGAGAGCCGCAGAGAAAGACGAGCGCGGCGAGGCCGAAGTATTCGACGCGCCGACGCATGCCCGGCAGGTAGAACCAGAGCGCGGGCGCGAAGATGAGCGGCGCGACCTTAAAGTTGAGCGCGAGTCCGAAGGCGATGGCCGCCAGCCGGACGCAGCGCGCGCCTTCCTGCGTCTCCAAGAGATACGCGGAGAGCAGGACGAAAAAGATCATGACCGGATCGGTGTTGCCGTGAAAGCCCGAAATGATGATGGAGACGGGCGAGAGCGCGAACGCGATGAGCAGCCGCGACACGTCGCGTTCGCGCGGCGCGAGGGCATCACGATGCGGCATGGATGCATTACGACGCGGCGCGAGTGCATTACGGTGCGGCGCGGGTGCATGGCGGCGCGAGGCGGGCGAACGCTCCAACAGTTTCCAGACGAGAAAGAAACTGGCCGCGTCGGCGAGGACGCAGGGGAGTCTGAGCCAGAAGGCGAAGGGCAGCCCGGTCGCGCCTGCCAGCCAGCCGAGGGCTTTGAGAAAGTGGACGATGAAGGGCGGGCTGTTGAAGGGGTTGTTGAATGCGCCGCTGACGCGATAGACGCCGACGCCGCCGAACTGTTCGATCTTGGCGAGGTGATCTGCGAAGGCCGCCGCGTCGAGCGTGCCTTCGGTGTAGAGCGCGAGATAGAGCTTGAAGAGAAAGGCGAGCGTCGCCGCGACGATGGCGGCGACGACGCGCGGGTTTCGAGAGATGCGTTCGGGCGGCGCGCTCATCCGTTCACGCGGCGAGTTCGTCCTGCGGGGGAAACTTGTGTTGTTTGCGCCCCGGCGGGCCGTCGTATTTTTTTGAAGTCTTGTAAAGTTCAAAGTGGCCGTCGGCGGCGTCTGCGGCGCAGCGCGTGCGGAGGGCCTGCATCTCTTCGCCAGACATCGGGGAGAACTCGCGCGCGATACGCAAGTTTTGCCGGAGCACCTTGAGCGAATCGATGCCGGAGACCGTGGCGGTGACCGGCAGACTCATCGCGTAGCGCAGAGCCTCTGCGGCCGTCACGGCGCGTCGCCGCACGGCGTCGCCCCCGCCGCCCAGACTCTTCATGCCGAGCGGGGCGATGCCGCGCCGCACGAGTTCGGGCAACACCTGTTGCTCGAAGCTGCGAAAGGTGGCGTCGAAAGGGTTGAGCGGCAGTTGGCAGGTATCGAACGGGTAGTCGTGCGCGAGCATCTTGAGGTGGATGGCCGGGTCTTTGTGGCCGGTGAAACCGACGAAGCGCACTTTGCCTTCGCGCTGCGCCTGTTCGAGAGCTTCGATGACGCCGCCTTTGGCGAAGTGCAGGTCGGGGTCGTTGTCGTGGATGACTTCGTGAATTTGCCAGAGGTCGAGATGGTCTGTGCGGAGTCGTTTGAGAGATTGTTCGAGTTGGCGCATGGCGGTCTTGCGGTCGCGGCCGTGCGTGCAGACCTTCGACATCAGAAAGACCTTCTGGCGCAAGCCTCCCTGCAACGCTTCGCCCATCAACTCTTCGCTCAACCCGTCGTGATACTCCCACGCGTTGTCCATGAAATCTATCCCGCCGTCAATCGCCTCGCGGACGATCCGCAGAGCCTCGCGCTTCGACTTCGTTTCCCCGATGTGCGAGCCGCCGAGCGCGAGCGCGGAGACTTCCACGCCCGTGCGCCCGAGCATGCGACGCGGCACTTCGCCGGAAGATTTACTCTGAACCATGTTGCCCCCTTCACGGACGCCGCGCGCGTCGGCCGCAGGCGACGACTGAATTGATTTGATGAACGGTGAGGCCGAGTATGCCACAGCGGAGGCGCGGCGGGAAAACTAAAGCGGGAGGCTTGATTGAGTTCAAGCCTCCCGCTTCGCCGTCCGTCGCTTGCGGTCGCGTCTTAGAACGAGTACTTGAGCGCGAACTGGAAGCGGCGCATGGGCGTCGCCGTCGAGGTCGCCTGACCGAAGCCGGGGGCTTCGAGGAAGCGCACGGGGATGCCGTAGTTGGCGCGGTTGATGAAGTTGAAGGCGTCCACGCGGAAAAGGATGTTTTGCCCTTCGCGCACGCGGAAGCGTTTGACGAGCGCGAGGTTGACATCGAGTATGCCGCCCGCGCGGAAGGTGTTGCGGCCGACCGCGCCGTTCTCGCCGACGGGCGCGAGCAGCGAGTTCGGATCGTTCGTCGTCAGGCGCAAAGGCTGGCGGCGGTCGCCGGTGCGTTCGATCCCGGCGGTCGTGTTGAGGCGGTCGGTCAGGTTGCCGTCGAGGTTCACGTCGTAGATCGAATTGACGGTGAACGGCTGACCCGTTTGATAACTGCCCGTTCCGGCCAATTGCAGATCGCGGAAGATGAAACGGGCGAGGCGACCGCGCGCGTCGGGCAGGTCGTAGACGAAGTTGTAAGAGAAGCGATGGCGCACGTCGAAGTTGGCGGGCGCGCGCTCGGCGTCGAGGTTGCGCGAGTCTTGCGGGAGCGCGGACGCGCCCGCGAGATCGAACACATCGGATACGTCGTCGATCACTTTGCCGAAAGTGTAGGCCGCTTGATACTGCAACGTGCGACGCAGGCGACCGCGCAGTTGCATTTGCATGGAGTCGTAGCGTGAGCGTGCGGTCGTCTCGAAGCGAGAGATGAACCCTGCCTTCGGGTTGGGGCGACCGCCTTCGGGCGCGAGCGAGAGGCCGAAGACGAGCGGCTGCACGCCGTCGTCCGGGTCGTCTTCCTGCGAGACTCTGAAGTCGAGCGGGATGAGGATGCTGTTGAGTCCGAGGTTGGGCGTGCTGAAGCGCAGCAGGTTCTGGCCGCGCGTGCCGACGTAGGCGACGGAGAGCACGGTGTCGCGCGACAGTTGTTGCTCGACGCTGAAAGTGTAGTGGTGCGCGCGCGGCGACTTGAGGATGCGTGCGGGAAGCGTCGCCCCGAAGATGCTCGAAGTCGGTTCTTGCTCGCCAGTGACAAGTTGGTTGATGGCGTTGACGAGCGCGGCCGTCGTCAGTTCCGGGTTGATGCGGTTGAGCGTGCCGGGTTGCACGATGCCGAGGTTCGGGTTGCTCGGATTGAGCAGTTGCAGCCGCCCCAAACCGCGGCCGTTGTCGTCACCTTGACCGCCGATAAAGTTGCCGAGGCCGCCGGAGAAGTTGATCGTCAGGAAATTGGGGAAGACGTTTCTGGACTGGCTGACGACCGCGCCGAGAATTTGATCGTAGAAGATACCGTAACCGGCGCGGAAGATCGTGAGCCGGTCAGCCCCGAAGATGTTGGGCGCGTAGGCCACGCCGAAGCGCGGGGCGAAGTTGGAACGGTCGGGGTCGAAGATGCGCCGCCGACCGCCGATGAAATCGCGCAGGCCGGGAACTTCGCTCAGTTCGGGGGCGTCGAAAGAATTTTCGATGCGCCGCTGCCGCTCGCCCGGCGGCGTGTTGTACTCGTAGCGCAGGCCGAAGGAGAGCGAGAGGTTCGAACGGATGCGCCACGCGTCCTGCCCGAAAAAGTTGTACTGGTAGAGCCGCAATCCGATGTCGGATTCGCGCGTGGCGAGCGTCTGAAAGAAGCCGCTGGCCGCGCCCGCGGCGGCGAGGTCAACGGCGTTGATGAAACCGCCCTCCGCCCTCACCTCACCGGCGTTGTCTATGATGATGTTGGGCGCGCCGTTGAAGGTGATGAGCGGGCGCGCGTTGCGCGGCAGGTCGCTGTTCAGTTCGGTGCGGCGAATGTCCGTGCCGAAGGCGAGGCTGTGCGTTCCGGCGCGCAGCGTCAGGGTGTCCGCGATCTGGTAAGTGTTGTTGACGCGCTGCTGCGGGAAGTTGAACACATCGACGCCGAGCGGGCTGAATCCCGCGATGCTCACCTGCCCGACCGGCCCTAGTTCGTCCTCGGTTGTGAAGCCGGTCGAACCGTAGATAACCGCCCCGGTGTTGGGCGTAAAAGGGGTGTCGGGCAAAGTGCCGTTGACGATGTAGGGCGCGTTGAGCAGGAAGGGGACGTTCGGCAGGTGCGAACTCGGAACTTGGAAAGTGGTGTCGCGCACCTCCGCGAAGTTGAGACTCGTGCGGCCGTAGGAGAGGCGCACCTGATTGTAGATGGGGCGCGTCGAATCGGGGTGGCTCAGTTCGCTGTTCAGGTAGAAAGAGTTGTTCTGCGTGCGGACGCGCGGCTTGAGCGTCGAGAAGATCGCGCCGCCCGTGACGGGGATGAAGCGCGAATCCTCCGTAAAGTTATAGCGGTCGGTGATGGTCTGCTCGCGCCCGCCGATTTTGAAGTTGCCGTCAATCTTGGCCGAGGCGATTGCGCCGCGCCCGCCCGACGGGAGCGTCTGCGTGAAGGTGTTCGCGCCGTACATGCCGCGCGGGTTGTTGGGGAAGGGAAAGAGACTGAAAATCGCGTCACCGTCAACGCTGGTGGGAAACGCGCGGAAGGGTTCGTTCGGATCGATCAAACCGAGCGGGAGGCCGGTCGCGCCCGTGCCGCCGAAGCCGCGTTGCTCGACCGTAGGCACGGCGAAATTCTCTTCGCGCGTGGCGTTGGCGCGCGTACCTTCTGCGGAGATGAAATAAAAGATGCGCTCGCGCTTGAGCGGCCCGCCGAGCACGAAGCCCCCTTGTCCGAGCGTAAACGAATCCTCGCCGCCGCTGCCGTTGCGCACTACGAGCGGTTGATTGTCGAGCAGCACCGGCTGGTTGTTTCCGGCGCGGAGCGCGAACGCGCCGTTGCCCTCGGCCGTGTCGAAGACGTTGCGCGCGTTGAGTTGGCTGGTGTTGAGGAAGCCGTAGAGCGTTCCATGATGCCCGCTCCCGCCCGACTTCGAGACGGCGTTGACCTGCGCCCCGATGTTTCTGCCGAACTGCGCGGGCGCGAGCAGCGTGATCGCCTGATACTCTTTGATGGATTCAATCGGCTGCGGGACGAGCGAGAAGAAGCCCTGCCGGCGCACGCCGATGTCCTCGTCGTTGTTGTCCGAGCCGTCCACTGTGAAGTTGTTGGCGCGCGAGCGCAGGCCGTTGACGGAGAACTGTCCGGCCGACCCGACGCCCGCGCCGATGCCGGGGCCTGCGACCGAGCCGAGCGTCTGCGGCGGCGGCGCGACGCCGGGCAAGAGCAGCGTGAGTTCGTCGAAGGTGCGCGTGAAAGTGCTCGAACCGAGCGGCAGCGTCGAGACTTCTTCCTCAGTGAACGCGCCGCCCTGCCGCGCGTCGGACGCATTGACCCGCGCGCGAATATCCGTGTCCGCTTCGGTCTGCGGCAAGGGCGTGGGCGTCGGGGAAGCGGGCGCGACGGCGGGCGCGGGGTCGAGCGCGACCGGCACGGGAACGACCTCGCCCGTGCGCGTGATAAAGAGACGCTGGCGCACCTCCCTTGTCTGGTAGCCCGTGGCCGAGACACGGATGATGTAGATGCCGGGGCTGAGCAGACCTTGATAAAAGCGGCCGCGCGTGTCGGAAGTTTTCGGGATCGCCTGTCCCGTCTGCTGATTGATGATCTGGACGCTTGCTCCGGCGATGATCTCGCCCGTCACGCTGTTCGTCACAGTGCCTTCAAACGCGCCCGTCACGGTGTCCTGCGCGTAAACTGCCGGGACAGTCATTCCGGCGGGCGCAAACGTTCCGAGTAACAAAAACCAGACGACGAAGACGCTCGCAATACTGCGACCGCCGCCGCGCCTTGAAAGATGTGAAAACGCAGCGGCGCGCACGCGCCTGTGGGGGATGTGGAACATTGGGGGATACCTCTGTAGTCGAAGAATTAGAACGAGGAATTTAAGTGAGTCGTGCCAGATAACCCGCAGGGAAGGCGACGGACTGACACGCTTTCTGTAAAGTTGTCATCTCGATGCTTAACTAACATTGAACGCGGCGGCGCGTCAATAGGGAGCGCGAGTTTATTTCATCTCGTCCGTGCGCGTGCGGCACGCCGGAATGGAAAACGGGAGGCTCAAAGCTTTGAGCCTCCCGTTTCCGACCACTTGCCACGCGCGTTTAGCGGTAGACGTGTTCGCCGCGATGCGTTTTGAATTCGTTCTCGAAGTATTCGGCATCTTCGTCCGAGCGCGCGTTGACGCCCATCACGATGCCGCCTTCCTTGACGCCGCTCTCATACTCTTTCGCGCGATCTTCGGGAATGCCCGAACCGATGAGCGCGCCGATGAGTCCGCCCGTCGCGCCGCCCGCACCAGCGCCCGCCAGCGCAGCCGCCAGTGGCCCTGCGACGACGAGTCCCAAGCCCGGCAAGATAACGGACGTGCCGATGGCCGCAATCGCCGCGAGCACCGCACCCGTCGTGCCGCCGATGGCCGCGCCCGCGCCCGCGCCTTCGAGGGCTTTGCTGCCGAGTTCCGTATCGCCCGCCGAGTCGTCGGATGAGAAATGCGTCTTGCGCGTCTCGTCGGACATCAGCAGGTTAACGTCGTCTTTGCTGTAGCCGCGCGTCGAGAGCGAACCGTAGGCGCGCTCCGCGCTGTCGCGGTCGCGGAACAAGCCCGTGACCATGCGATTCGAACGCTGGCGCGCCGCGCCCGACGCGCTCTCGCCCGCGCCTTCCGCGCGCAATGAACTATCGCCCGTCACCGTGCCCGTCGCTTCCTTGATGTCGCCTTTGGCGCGTTCGCCGAAAGCCGATGCCTCTTCGCCGATGCTGTCTTTTCTGTTGTCGTCCATTCTATTTATTCCCTTTCGCTTTGATACAGACTCTTTCGAGAGTCCGTTGATGTATGCAACTCGCGACCCGCTTGATTAGGAGAGTAAATCAGCAGCCCTATGTTTGATTGCGACCCGTCCGGGTTTCACCCAAGCGTCCATAAACGGCGGGCGAATCAATTGCCCCGCGTCGGCCTGTGTACGATTTCGCACCTTGAAAATTGCTGCCACGCATGAGTTGGCAAGATGCGTGCCGCGTGCCTGCACAGACTGCGAAGCGGACGGGTTGCGCGAGACGGGTTGAGGCGCGCGTGAAAGTGATGAACGATGCTCCCGGCAGCGGCGCGTGATAAATGCTCGACACATCGCGCTAAATCGGTATAATGCGCCTATCACGAGATTTCGTCTGCGCCGTTTTGGTTTGGATGCCGCCTTGCGGCTCAAAACTATGTGCGGCTGCGGCGCGTATCATTCTCTCAAAAGTATTTTCAAGTTTTCTCAGGTTGAGACGGACACGCCGCCCGGCGCGCACATGCGTTTTACGACGTCGGGTTTTAATGTCGTCTCCCGCTCTTGAAATCTGTCTTACTGGATGAGGTCAACATGAAAAGAATTTTATTAACTCTCGCATTAACCGCCACGCTCGTCGCCAATTTCGCCTGCGTGCAAAAAGGCGGCGGCCCGACCGCGGCTAACGACACCGGCCCGATCAAGGTCGGAGTTTACGGAGACTTGTCGGGGCAAACTTCGAGCTTCGGGCAATCGACCAAAAACGGCGTGCAGATGGCCGCCGACGAAATCAACAAGGCGGGCGGCATCAACGGCCGCCAGATTCAACTGCTCATCGAAGACGATCAGGGGCAGCCCGCGCAGGCCGCCACCGTCGCCACCAAACTCGTGAATCAGGATAAGGTCGTCGCGCTGCTCGGCGAAGTCGCTTCGACCAACAGCTTGGCCGCCGCGCCGAAGGCGCAAGAGGGCAGAGTGCCGATGATCACGCCCTCTTCGACCAATCCGAAAGTGACGCAGGTGGGCGACTACATCTTCCGCGTCTGCTTCATCGATTCGTTTCAGGGCGCGGTCATGGCGAAGTTTGCCGCCAACACTCTGAAGGCGAAAACCGCCGCGCTGCTCGGCGACGTGAACTCCGACTACAGCAAGGGCATGTCGCAGTATTTCGAGGAACAGTTCAATAAACTCGGCGGCAAGATCATCATGCGGCAGTCGTACACGCAGACCGACCCGGACTTCAAAGGCCAACTGACCTCAATCCGCGCCGCCAACCCCGACGTGATCTTCGTTCCCGGCTACTACGGCCAAGTCGGCGTCATCGCCAAGCAGGCCAAGGAACTCGGCATCAACGCGCCGCTCCTCGGCGGCGACGGCTGGGACGCCCCGCAGTTGTGGGAACTCGGCGGCGAAGCCCTGCGCGGCGCGTACATGGCGAACCACTATTCGATTGATGATCCGTCGCCCGCGATTCAGAAGTTCGTCGCCGACTACAAAGCCCGTTACAACGGCACTGCGCCCGACGCCATCGCCGCGCTCGCCTACGACGCGATGAAGATTCTCGGCGACGCCCTCAAGCGCGCCGGAACTACCGACGGCCCGAAACTGCGCGACGCCATCGCGCAGACGACCAACTTCCCCGGCGTCACCGGCACGATCTCGATCAACTCCGAGCGCGATGCCGTCAAACCCGCCGTCGTGCTCAAACTCGAACCCACGGGGCGCAAGTTCGTCTACACCGAGACGATTCAGCCGGAAGGCGCGGCCGCCGCTAACGCGACGGGCAGCAGCGCGCCCGCCGGTTCGGCCTCGCCGCCGACGGTCGTTCCGCCCCCGGGCGCGTCCGGCACGACGGCCAGCCCCGCGGCCGGTAACACCAACGCGAACACGAACACTAACGCCAACGCGAATGCCGCCGGGGCGCGCGCCACCCCGTAGCCAAAGTCTCTCAGGTTTGTTATGGACACCTTCGTACAACAACTCATCAACGGTCTGACCATCGGCTCGATCTACGCGCTCATCGCGCTCGGCTACACGATGGTCTACGGCATCCTGCGCCTGATCAACTTCGCTCACGGCGACATCTACATGGTGGGCGCGTTCGCCGGGTTCTTCATCGCGCACGGCCTCGGCTTCGCCGCCGAACCGTCGCTCGCCGGTTTCGCCGTCACGCTGCTCGGCTCGATGCTGGTGGCCGCGCTCATCGGGATGGCGATTGAGCGTTTCGCCTACCGGCCGGTGCGTAAGTACGCGCGCATGACGACGCTGATCACGGCCATCGGCGTCTCGCTGCTGTTGGAGAATCTGGGCGTCGTCATCTTCGGCGGCGCGCCGCGTTCCTTCCCGCAGTTGATGCAGAACCAGAACTACACGCTCTTTGGCAACGCCGCGATCTCGAAGTCGCAGATATTGATCTTCTCCGTCTCCATCGCGCTGATGTTGCTCTTGCAATGGATCATCTACCGGACGAAGGTGGGCACGGCGATGCGCGCCGTCTCTTTCAATCTCAACTCGGCGAAGTTGATGGGCATCAACACCAACTTGATCATCGCCTTCACCTTCGCGCTCGGCTCTGCGCTGGCGGCGGCGGGCGGTGTGCTGACGGCGCAGTACAACCCGCAGATTTATCCTCTGATGGGCATCATTACGGGGCTGAAAGCCTTCGTCGCCGCCGTGCTCGGCGGCATCGGCAACATCCCCGGCGCGGTGCTCGGCGGGTTGCTCATCGGCGCGGCCGAAACATTCGTCGTCGGCTACGGGCAGAGCGTCGGTATCCCTTCGACCTATCGCGACGCCGTCGCCTTCTCGATCCTGATTCTCGTGCTCTTATTCCGCCCGGCGGGCTTGCTCGGCTCGACCGTGCAGGAGAAAGTTTAAGAAAGGACGGGGACGCCCGCGCGCGGAAGTAACGACGGGAGTTTTTGACGACTTTCAACCCGGCGTTCGATCTCGCAGTCTCTGTCGTCTGAATTTATGCCAACTTTCCTCAAGAGGCTCCTCTTCGCGGTGCTCGTGATCGCCGTGCTGTTCGCTCTGAACGCGATGTTGAGCACCGAGGGGCTGTTCGGCCTTGGTCTGGATGATTATTACGGCCGCCTGCTGACCTTCATCGGCATCAACGTCATCCTCGCCGTCTCGCTCAACCTGATCAACGGCTTCACGGGGCAGTTCTCCATCGGCCACGCGGGCTTCATGGCAATCGGGGCTTACGCCTCCGCTTACATGACGGTGTACCACGCTCCCGGTTGGGAATCGTCTCTCGCCGGGATAGTGGGCGCGGACGTGGCGCACGCGCTGATCTTCGTGCTGGCGATCCTCGTCGGCGGCATCGCCACCGCGCTCGCCGGTCTGGTCGTCGGCATCCCCTCGCTGCGCCTGCGCGGCGACTATCTCGCCATCGTCACGCTCGGCTTCGCGGAGATCATCCGCATCGTCATTCTCAACATCGACAAGGTCGGCGGCGCGACCGGCCTGACCGTGCCGGGCTACACCAATTTCATCTGGGTCGGCATCTTCGCCGTCATCACCATCGTCGTCGTCCACAACATCGTGCGCTCGGACACCGGGCGCGCGCTCGTCTCGATCCGCGAGGACGAACTCGCCGCCGAGGCGATGGGCATCAACACCACCCGCTACAAGGTGCTCTCGTTCGTCATCAGTTCGGCCTTCGCCGGAATTGCGGGCGTGCTGTTCGCGCACTACAACAAATTTTTAAGCACCGCCGACTTCACCTTTCTGCGCTCGTTCGAGATCATCATCATGATCGTGCTCGGCGGCATGGGTTCGATCACGGGGGCGATTCTCGGCGCGGCGGTCATCACCATTTTGCCCGAAGCCTTGCGGCAACTGCCCACCATCGCCCTCTTCGGACAGGAGTTCAACTTCGCTGACTTGCGCCTCGTCATCTATGCCGCGCTCCTGATCGTGATCATGCTGACGAGGCCGCAGGGCGTGCTCGGCACGCGCGAGTTCGGGATGAGTTGGCTGCGGCGCGCGCAAAAACGACCGGCGGGCGACGAGGCCGTCGGCGCGGGCGTGGGCGTGCCCATCGCCGAGCGCGACACGCTGAAGAACGATCCGGTTAAAGAGGTGGAGAACAAATGAGCGGCGCGCCAGAACACGACGCTGTGGAAGCGACGAAGGAAGACTCGATCCTGACCGAAGCCGCGCGCACGGCGCGCAGTAGCGGCGGCGGCGACGACGCGCGTGCGAACGGCGGCGGCGCGACCCTTCGCACCGACAAATGCACGATCCGTTTCGGCGGCCTCGTCGCCGTCAACGAACTGGACATGAACGTGCGCGACGGTGAAATCTACGGTCTCATCGGGCCGAACGGCGCGGGCAAGACGACCATCTTCAACTTGCTGACCGGCGTCTACAAACCCACTTCCGGCGAGATTCATTTTAAGAACGAGCGCATCGACGGCCTGCGCCCCTACGAGATCGCCAGTCGCGGCGTCTCGCGCACTTTCCAGAACATACGCCTGTTCCCCAGCATGTCCGTGCTCGAAAACGTGATGACGGCCTGCCACATTCACGCCAAGCAATCGCTCTTCGATGCCGTCGTGCGCACGCCGCGCTTCGGGCGCGACGAAGAGGAACATCGCGAGTACTGTCTGGAGTTGCTCGGCATCTTCGATCTCTCGCGCTACAAAGACGAAGGCGGGACGAGCCTGCCTTACGGCAACCAGCGTCGCCTTGAGATCGTGCGCGCGCTGGCGACGCGGCCGAAACTGTTGCTGCTCGACGAACCGGCGGCGGGCATGAACCCCTCCGAGGCGATGGACTTGATGGCGCTCATTCGCAAAATACGCGACCGCTTCGGCCTGACCATCCTGCTCGTCGAACACAACATGAAGGTCGTGATGGGCGTGTGCGAGCGCATACAGGTGGTGGACTACGGCAAGTCAATCGCGCTCGGACTGCCCGAACAGATCAAGAACGATCCGAAAGTGATCGAAGCGTATCTCGGAGATTGAAGAATTTTTGCTCCGCGGTTTCACGCGCGCGATTTCAGACGCGAAATTTTCAACATGCTTACTCTCGAAAACATCTCTGTCAACTACGGCGCAATCGAGGCGCTCAACGGCATCACGATGCACGTCGAGCAGGGCGAGGTCGTCACCCTGATCGGCGCGAACGGCGCGGGGAAGACCACGACGCTGCGCACCATCACCGGACTGCTTGCGCCGCGTTCCGGGCGCGTGCTCTACGAGAACGAAGAAATCTCCGGGCTGCCCACGCACAAACTCGTCGCGCGCGGCATCTCCATGTCGCCCGAAGGGCGCGGCGTCTTCGCCAACCTGACGGTGCGCGAAAATTTACAGATGGGCGCGTACCTGAAAAAGAACAAGCGCGAGATCGCCGAAGATATGGAGCGCGCCTACACGATGTTTCCCCGGCTCAAGGAGCGGCAGGCGCAGAAGGCGGGCACGCTCTCCGGCGGCGAACAGCAGATGCTGGCGATGGGGCGCGCTCTGATGTCGCGCCCGCGCCTGCTCCTGCTCGATGAACCCTCGCTCGGCCTCGCGCCGCTCGTGGTGCACACGATCTTTCAGGCCATCGAAGACATCCGCAGCAAAGGCACGACCATCCTGCTCGTCGAACAGAACGCCAACGCCGCCCTGCGCCACTCCAACCGCGCCTACGTTCTGGAGACCGGGCAGATCGTCATGGAAGGCGCGTCGCAAGACCTCGCCGCCGACCCGCGCATCAAAGAGGCTTACCTCGGTGAATAAACTTCTCCGCCCGACAACTCTCGCCATTGCTTCGCGCCCCGGCCACCCGTCACGCGTGGCTTAGCGCGCCCTGTCCCCCGCTTGCCGCGCCGTCACGCGTTCCATCAATTTGTGCGCCCCCGAACGTTGATTCGATGAATCGCAAAACTCTCTCCATCCTGCTCCTGCTCGCCGCGTTGACGCTGGCGGCGCAGACGATCTACGCGAGCGCGGCCGGGGGAGAGCAAGCGGGCGGCGCGGCACACGGCCTGAACCCGCTCGTGCTCATCGGCGTCGCGCTCATCTTGCTCATCGCGAAACTCGGCGGCGAGTTGTTCGAGCGTTTCGGGCAACCCGCCGTGCTCGGCGAGTTGATCGGCGGGATGATCGTCGGCAACCTTGTCCTCTTTGGTGTGACGGCTGTCGAACCGCTCAAGACCGACGTGGTGATCAATGCGCTCGCGGAGATCGGCGTCATCCTGTTGTTGTTCGAGGTGGGGCTGGAATCGAACCTCGGCGAGATGCTCGAAGTCGGCTGGTCGTCGCTGCTCGTCGCGTTGCTGGGCGTCGTCGCGCCGTTCTTTCTCGGCTGGAGCGTGGCAAGCCTTTTCATCCCGAACGAAGCCCGACTCGGTCACATCTTCATCGGGGCGACGCTGTGCGCCACGTCGGTCGGCATCACAGCGCGCGTGTTGAAGGACATGGGCAAACTCAACACGCGCGTCGCGCGCATCGTGCTCGGCGCGGCCGTGATCGACGATGTGCTCGGCCTGATCATCCTCGCCGTCGTGCAAGGCGCGATTCAGGCGACCGCCGCGGGCACAACGCTCTCGTCCGCCAACGTCGCCGTCATCACGCTCAAGGCCGTCGGCTTCCTCTTCGGTGCGCTCATCGTCGGGCGATTTCTCGTGCCGCACATCTTTCGCGGGGCGGGCAAACTCGAAGGGCGCGGCGTGCTGCTCGCGCTCGCCGTGGCGATCTGTTTCGTGCTGTCGTGGGCGGCGGCCGGAATCGGGCTGGCAGCCATCGTCGGCGCGTTCGCCGCGGGGCTGTTACTGGAAGAGGCGCACATCGAACGGATGCCCGGTCGCACCAAACACGATCTGCACGAACTGCTCACGCCCCTGACGACCATTCTCGTCCCCATCTTCTTCGTCCTGATGGGACTCAAAGTTGACCTGCGCGCCTTCGGACGCCTCGACGTTCTCGGTTTCGCGACGGCATTGACGGCGGTGGCGATCATCGGCAAACTGGTCTGCTCGCTGGGTGTCATAGACCGTGGCGTCAACCGTCTCGCCGTCGGCCTCGGCATGATCCCGCGCGGAGAAGTCGGCCTCATCTTCGCGGGCATCGGGGCGACGCTCATGCTCCCGAACGCGGCGGGCGCGAGCGAACCCGTCATCAACAGCGCGACCTTCGCGGCCGTCGTCATCATGGTCATCGTGACGACGCTCATCACCCCGCCCCTGCTCAAGTGGTCGCTCGCGCGCCACGCCTCCGCGCCCGACAACGAACCGCTCCCCGAATCGGAGCGCGAGACGGCTGACGAAGCCGCCGAACGCACGTCGCGTTAAGCCGCGAGCGCGTCTCCGCCGGGCGCGGACTCGGCTCACCATCCCTAATATAAAAACAGCGGGGCGCGGAAAGGTGTTGAATCCTCTCCGCGCCCCGCCGCGCTGTTCTCTACTTATGGGAACTCGCCGCCCGCCAATCTCATCGGCGCGGGCTAAAGAGCAGACTGCAAACTCACGGAAGTGAGACGAAGCCGCTGAGGAACGAACGCGCCGAATCGCTGTCGAGGCGATAGGTGACGTTGGTTGATTTACAGAGCGAGTCGCCGGTGATGGTCGTACCGGCGATGATGTTCGTCTCTTTCGCCCCCGCGCCGAGAAAGTTCGGGCCGCCGGAGTCGCCGTAGCAAGTGCCGCCGTTGCCGGTCGCCTGATTTTGCGAGATGCGTAGCCACGCCGGGTTGACCGAGTTCAAAGTGCCCACCGAAAATTCGCGCGTGTCGAGATAACCGATGACCGGGCCGCCGGGTTGATTGACGGGTTCCTGCCCGCCATAGCCGACGGAGGTGAATTGCTGGTTCGGGCTGAGTTTGTCGAATTGATGACTGGCCGGGAGACGCGCCGGGGTGATGTTGCGGATGGGCGTGTCAAAGACGACGACGGCGATGTCGTGCGGGTCGTCCTGCGCGAAATTGTAGAGCGGGTCGGCGTGAAACGTGCCGGTGTAGAGTTTCGGGCGCGACGTGTACTTCGTATCGAAGGTGACATAGACGCTCGAAGTGCCGACATCGCAATGCGCGGCGGTGAGAAAGACGGTCGGGGAGATGAGCGTGCCGGAGCAGTAGGGGTACGTTTGGCCGTTGAACGTGCCGACGAGCGCGCCGACCTGTGGGTGACGGTTGCCGTCCAGTTGCCCGTAAGTGATGGCGAGGGCGGTCGCGGCCAGCAGCAGAACGGCTGCGACGGTGAGAATTACGGTGGTTCGACGCATAGATGCATGCCTCCTCTAAAGATGGTGTCGTGTTGTTGGTGAACCGCAGCGATAGGGCTTCGATGCCTGCCCTTTGAGTGTTATGGGAGGGCAACCTTAACGCCGAAGCCGGTGGGAAGTCAACATTTTCGGTCTGCGTCTGTGCCAATTCATTCTGCGAGAGACGAGCGCGCCGCCGCCAAAGCTTCGCCCACGCGCGCGTGCGACGTGCCGCCCGCCTGCGACTTCGTGGCAAGCGTCTGTTCGAGCGAGAGCGCGTCGTACACGTCCCGCTCGATGAGCGGCGAGAGCGCGCGCATCTCTTCGAGCGCGAGTTCGTGGAGTTCCACGCCGCGCCCGATGGCGTGAAGCACGATGCGCCCGACCGCCTCGTGCGCCTCGCGGAAGGGCATCCCCTTGCGCGCGAGATAATCGGCGAGTTCGGTTGCGTTCATGTAGCCGCGCGCCGCCGCCGCGCGCGCACGCGCTTCGCGCAGGCGTATGTTTCCGAGCACGGTCGCCATCACTTCGAGCGAAGCGCGCACCGTGTCGGCCGTGTCGAAGACGGCCTCTTTGTCCTCTTGCATGTCCTTGTTGTAAGCGAGGGGCAAACCCTTGAGCAGCGTCAGGAGCGACAGCGTGTGGCCGAAGACGCGCGCCGACTTGCCGCGCACGAGTTCGAGCGCGTCCGGGTTCTTCTTCTGCGGCATCAAACTCGACCCCGTCGAGATCGCGTCGCCCAATTCGAGGAAGCCGAACTCCGTCGTCGCGTACACGATGATGTCCTCCGCGAGCCGCGACAGGTGAACCATGATGAGACTCGCCGCGCCCGCAAACTCGACGCAGAAATCGCGGTCGCTCACCGCGTCCAGACTGTTGCGCGAAACGGCGTCGAAGCCGAGCGCGCGGGCGACGCGCTCGCGATCAATCGCGTAGCTCGTCCCTGCGAGCGCGGCCGAACCGAGCGGCATGACGTTCGTGCGCCGCCGCGCATCGACGAGCCGCTCGCGGTCGCGCGCGAGCATCTCGAAATAGGCGAGACACCAGTGCGCCCACATCACCGGCTGCGCGCGTTGCAGGTGCGTGTAGCCGGGGATCACAGCCTCGCGGTGCGCTTCGGCCAGCGCGACGAGCGCGCCCTGCGCCGCACGCACCGACGCTCCCATCGCGTCGATCTCATCACGCAACCAGAGACGCAAGGCCGTCGCCACCTGATCGTTGCGGCTGCGCCCCGCGTGGAGCTTGCGCCCCGCGTCGCCGACAAGCGCGACGAGCCGCGCCTCGATGAAGGAATGGACATCTTCCGCCGTCTCGTCCGCGAAAAAGTCGCTCTCGCGCTCGCTTTCAGCGAGCAGCGTTTCGAGTCCGGTCTTTATCTGTTCGGCTTCGTCTCCGGTCAGCGCCCCCGCCGCGCGCAAGCCTTCGGCGTGGGCGAGGCTTCCGCGCACGTCCGCCGCAAACAGCCTGCGGTCGAAACCAAACGAACGGTTGTAGGCCGCGAAACCCTCATCCGGCCGCCCCATGAATCGCCCGCCCCATAATTTTTTCTCTTCGCTCATCGAGTGCTATTGCTTCGCTCCCTTTAACCGGCGTTTAGGATTTACGCGAGAGTTGTACCCGCGCATTTGATCCGATGCAACTATGATGCTATTTTATTCATCTATGCACGAGTTATGCAAACCTTTTGCATAGATAGCGAAATTATGGACAAGGAAAAACGGCAGCAGAAATTATTGAGCTTGATTCGCGCGAAGCCGGTCAGCACGCAGGGCGAACTGGCGTCGCACCTCGAACGCGCGGGTTACGCCGCCACGCAATCGAGCATCTCGCGTGATCTGGAAGAGTTGGGCATCGTCAAGCGGCGCGGGCGTTACGTCGTGCCGGGCGCGGCGAACGGGACGAAGGCGGCGGCGCGTGGCCTCTTGAGTTTGGATGTGGCGGGCGACGCGCTCGTCGTCGCGCGGTGCGAGCCGGGGCTGGCGTCGGCGGTGGCGGTGGAGATTGACGGCGCGGCGTTCAAAGAGATCGTCGGGACGCTGGCGGGCGAAGACACGATCTTCATCGCCGTGGCAGAGCGCAAGGCGCAACGCGCGGTGATTAAGAAAATCTGGGAACTGTTCGGGTGAGGTGAGTTTCAAGTTTCAAGTTTCAGGTTTCAAGTTAAAGAACCGGAGAACCTGTCTGTCCTGAAACTTGAAACTTGAAACCTGTCTGTCCTGCAACTTGAAACTGATCGTGAGGGGTGAGGCGTGGCGGAAAAGATTAAAAAAGTTGTGTTGGCTTATTCGGGCGGGTTGGATACGTCCGTGATGTTGCACTGGCTGAAAGAGCGTTACGGGTGCGAGGTGGTCTGCTATTGCGCGGACGTGGGGCAGGGCGAGGAACTCGAGGGGCTGGAAGAGAAGGCGCGCGCGACGGGCGCGTCGAAACTCTACGTGGAAGATTTGCGGCAGGAGTTTGTGAGCGACTACGTGTGGGCGGCGGTCAAGGCCAACGCGGTTTACGAAGGCGTCTACCTGCTCGGCACATCTCTGGCGCGTCCTGTGATCGCGAAGCGGCAGATCGAGATCGCGCGCCGCGAAGGGGCGGACGCGGTCGCGCACGGCGCGACGGGCAAGGGCAACGATCAGGTGCGTTTCGAGTTGACCTATTACGCGCTTGAGCCGGACATCAAGGTCGTCGCGCCGTGGCGCGAATGGGAGTTTAAAGGTCGCAGCGATCTCATCGCATACGCGGAGCAACATCGCATCCCCGTGTCGGCGACGCACGCGAAGCCTTACTCGACCGACCGCAACCTGATGCACGTCTCCTACGAGGGCGGCATCCTCGAAGACCCTTGGACTGAGCCGCCGGCCGATATTTTTCAGATGACCAAGTCGCCGGAAGAGGCGCGCGCCGAGGCCGAGTACGTGTCAATCGGGTTCGAGAGGGGCGTGCCGGTGAGCGTCGGCGGCGAGCGTTTGGGGGCGGTCGCGTTGCTCGCAGAGTTGAACCGCGTGGGCGGCGCGCACGGCATCGGGCGGGTTGATCTGGTGGAGAACCGCTTCGTCGGGATGAAGTCGCGCGGCGTGTACGAGACGCCGGGCGTGACGATTCTGCAAGCGGCGCATCGCGCGCTCGAATCCATCACGATGGACAGGGAAGTGTTGAGGATGCGCGACGCTTTGAGCCTGAAATTTGCGGAGAGCGTCTATTACGGCTTCTGGTTCGCGCCGGAGACGGAGTTGATGCGGCGCACGATTGACGAGACGCAGAAGGATGTGACGGGCGAGGTGCGTCTCAAACTTTATCGCGGCAACGTGATCATCGCCGGACGACGCGCGCCGCGTTCGCTCTACAACGAACGGCTCGCCACCTTTGAGGCCGACACGGTCTACAACCAGCGCGACGCCGAGGGCTTCATCAAACTCAACGCGCTGCGCCTGCGCTCGCTGGCACAAGCAAATAAGTAATGCGGAATTGAAAGTGATTGATTCATCGGTTCATCGGTTCAATGAAGAAATAGATCGATTGAATCAAAGGATCGATGAACCGGTGAATTGCTTTTTAAGAAAGGGTGGAAGCATGACGAACATCGCGGAAGAAATCGGGGGCGTGCAGGTGAAGGTGGTCGAGGCTGACAAGATCGGGTCGGCGACCTCGCCGCTCGATCTGTCGAAGACGCTGGCAATCGTCACGGCGCGCGAGCGCGTGCGCGCGGGCGATGTGGTCGTCGTGCGTGCTCTGACGGAGAGCGCAACGTATAACCAGTTGGAACTCGTGACGGGGCGGTTGGCGAAGATCAACCCGGGCGACGTGCTCGTCGGCGTGCTCGGCTGCCGTCGCGCGCTCAAGGGGTTCGTCGGCGACGTGCCGGAGACGGTGGCGGCGGGCGACGAGTTGCACTTGCTGAACATGGGCGGCGTCATCGGCTTTTGCACGGGGCATCATTCGAGTTTGAGCGATGCGATCCGCGTGGAGGTCGTCGGTCTCGTGTACGACGAAGCGGAGCGGGTGCGAAACATCGGCGACGCGGCGTTGCCTTTGCGCGAACGGATGGGGCTGCGGAGCGCGCCGCTCGTCGTCATCGCGGGCGCGTGCATGAACAGCGGGAAGACTTACGCGGCGACGGAGTTGATCCGGCAGGCGACCGCCTCAGGGATGCGCGTGGCGGCGGGGAAACTCTCCGGCGTCGCGGCCTTGCGCGACACGCTCAACATGGCCGACCACGGCGCGGTCGCGACGGCGAGCTTTCTCGACTGCGGGTTGCCTTCGACGGTGGGCGTGGGCAACCTCGCGCCGGTGGCGAAAGCAATCGTCGCGAAGTTGAACGAGAGCGCGCCCGACATGATCGTGATCGAACTCGGCGACGGCATCCTCGGCGGCTACTCGGTCGAGTCAGTATTCGACGACGCGGAGTTGCGCGGGGCGATGGCCGCGTTAATTTATTGCGCGTCGGATTACGTGGGCGCGTGGGGCGGCATCGAGTTGCTCAAGCGGCGCGGTTTGACGGTTGACCTCGTGGCGGGTTCGGTGACGGACTCGCAGATGGGCGAAGACTACATCGAAGGCGAGTTCGGAGTGGCGGCTGGCAACGCGCGCAGGGACGGGGCGCGGATGTTCGGGATCATCGAGGGGAAGGTTTCAGATTTCAAGATGCGGGTTTCAGGTTCGCTCTGCGCGGACGCCGTCGAGCCTGCGCTGGTCGAGGGGTGAAGCGGGAAGACCGAAACGCGCCGGTTGTAGCTTTAACTTGAAATCTGAGATTTGAAATCTGAGATTTGAAGTCTGAGATTTGAAATCTGAAATTTGAAGTCCGAAACTTGAAACCTGATGAAACTTAGGATTGGCATCTTTGGCGGGTCGGGCTACGGCGGGGCGGAATTGCTGCGTATTCTGCTCGCGCGTACCGATGTCGAGATCGCGTTTGTGACGGCGAACGAGCAGGCGGGAAAGTCCGTCGGCGAAGTGCATCGCAATCTTTACGGCTTGACCGAGTTGCGTTTCATCGCTGCCCCGGACGATTTGGAGAATTTGCCGGACGTGGATTGCGTCTTTCTGGCGTTGCCGCACGGGCAGGCTCTGGAGATCGTGCCGCGCCTGTCGCCGGACGTGCGCGTGATCGACCTGTCGGGCGATTTTCGTCTGAACGACGCAGCGGAATTTTTGGAGCACTACGGGCGCGAGCACACGGCGACCGAGTTGCAGAGCAAGTTCGTCTACGGGTTGACGGAACTAAACCGTCACAAACTTGAGGGCGCGCGTCTGGTCAGTAATCCCGGCTGCTTCGCGACGGCGACGCTGCTTGGCCTCGCGCCGCTGGCCGCCACGGGCGCGATCAAGGGGCGCGTCGTCGTCGACGCGAAGACAGGCTCGTCAGGCTCAGGAGTAAAGCCCGCGGCCAACACGCACCACCCGCAGCGTATGACCTCGTTTTATGCTTACAAGCCGTTCACACACCAGCACGTGCCGGAGATCGAACAGATGTTGCGCGAGGTGAGCGTGCTGCGCGAGTGGACGAACGAAATGGTCTTTATGACGCACTCGCTGCCGGTCGCGCGCGGCATCTTCGCCTCGATCTACGTCGAAGTGGGCGAAGAGAACCGCATGACGTTGGCCGACTTGAACGGGTTCTACCGCAGCTACTACAAAGACTCGATCTTCGTCCGCGTGGTGGAAGGATCGCCCGACATCAACTGGGTGAAGACGACCAACTTTTGCGACCTCGGCATCGCCGTGCGCGGGTGTTCCATCGTCGTCTTCGCGGCGATAGACAATCTCGTCAAAGGCGCGGCGGGTCAGGCCGTGCAGAATATGAACTTGATGTTCGGGCTGGACGAGCGAACAGGGCTGATGCTGCTCGGCAGCAATCCTTGAACGGGTTTCAAGTTTCAGGTTTCAAGTTTCAAGTTCAAGAGCGAGAAACTTTCAGACCTGAAACTTGAAACTTGAAACTTGAAACTTATACCGATGAAAACGATCACAAACTTTGAGACAGTGGCGGCGCGCGAGGGCGAGTTTCAACTGGCGACTTATAAGAAGATGCCGTTGGCGGCGGTGCGCGGGCGGGGCGCGTGGGTCGAGACGAGCGAGGGCGAACGCTTTCTAGACCTCTACGGCGGGCACGCCGTGGCCGCAACGGGGCATTGCCACCCGCACGTCGTCGAGGCGATCAGGGCGCAGGCCGGTGAGTTGTTGTTCTACTCGAATCTGGTCTATTCGGAAGTGCGTGCGCGGGCGGCGGAGAAGTTGGTGAGTTGTGCGCCCGCGCCTATCACGAAAGCCTTCTTCTGCAATTCGGGCACGGAGGCCAACGAGAACGCGATGCGTATGGCGCGCATCGCGACGAAACGCGAAAACGTCATCACGTTTACGGGAGGCTTTCACGGGCGCACGGCCGACGCGATCAGCGCGACATTCTTAGGCAAGTATCGAGAGACGGGGCGGCCGAACGTGCCCGGCCATCTCTGCGCCGAGTTTGGTTCGATTGCCGCGGTGGCCGCGCTCGCCGACGAGACGGTCGCCGCCGTGTTGCTTGAGCCGATCCAGTCGATGGCGGGCGTGCGTCAGGCGCGGCCGGAGTTTTATCGCGCGCTGCGCGAGTTGTGCGACGAGCGCGGGATGCTCTTGATTTATGACGAGGTGCAGACAGGGATAGGGCGCACGGGCGAGTGGTTCTTCGCGGGGGGCGCGGGGGGCGCGGGCGTCGTGCCGGACATCATCACGCTGGCGAAGTCTCTGGGGAGCGGCGTGCCCGTGGGCGCGTGCCTGACGACGGGCGCGGTCGCCGCGCACGTTAAGGAGAACGATCTCGGCACGACGTTCGGCGGCGGGATGCTCGCGATGGCGGCCGTCAACGCGACGCTCGAAGCGATTGAGCGCGACGGGATGCTTGAGAACGCGCGCGCGTCGGAGAGACACTTGCGCGAGTCGCTTGAGGGCGTGCCGCAGTTGGCGCGCGTGCGCGGCGCGGGGCTGTTGCTGGGGTTGGAGTTCGCAGGTGAGATCGCGTCGAAAGTGCACGAGGCGTTGCTGGCCGAGCGCATCATCACGGGCACGTCGAGCGATGCGCGCGTGCTCAGGCTCTTGCCGCCGCTCTGTCTGACGCGTGAAGAAGTTGACCTGTTCGTCGCCGCGTTGAAGCGAGTTTTATAAAAAGATGCCGAGAGACTTTCTAAGCACCGGAGACTGGACGCGCGACGAACTTGAGCGGCTGCTCGAAGCGGCGGCACGCTTCAAGCGCGGCGAGGATCGGTCGCGGCCGCTTGCGGGAAAATCCGTCGCGCTCGTTTTCTTCAACCCCAGTTTGCGCACACGCGCCTCGATGCAGGTCGGGATTTACGAACTCGGCGGCAACCCGGTCGTGCTCGAACCCGGCGGCACGAGTTGGACGCTCGAACACCGCGACGGCGTCGTGATGGACGGCGACAAGACCGAACACGTCTCGGAGTTTGTGCGCGTGCTCGGTCGTTACTGTGCGGCCATCGGCGTGCGGACGTTTGCCGCGCTCAGGGGTTGGAAAGAGGAGCGGCGCGATCCGGTGCTCGCCGCGTTCGCGCGCCACAGCGAAGTGCCGATCATCAATCTCGAATCGGCGATGCATCACCCGTGTCAGGCGCTCGCGGATATGTTGACGATCAGGGAGAAGTGCGGCGCGGGGCGAAAGCGCGTCACGCTCGCGTGGGCGTGGCATCCGAAGCCGCTCCCGATGGCCGTGCCGAACAGCTTCGCGCTCGCGGCCGCGCAGTTGGGACACGAACTCACCATCGCGCACCCGCCCGGCTACGAACTCGACGACGAACTCATCGGCCAACTCAACGAGCAGGCGTTCGACGCGGGCGCGAACGTCAACGTGACGAACGACGTGGAAGCGGCCTTCGACGGCGCGGAAGTCGTCTACGCGAAGAGTTGGGGCAGCAAGATGTTTTACGGCTCGCCGGAAGACGACTTGGAAGCGCGCGCCGAATACCGCGACGAGTGGATCGTCGACGAGGCGAAGATGCGTCGCACGCACGGCGGCATCTTCATGCACTGCCTGCCCGTGCGCCGTAACGTCATCGTGACGGACGGCGTGTTGGATTCCGCCGCCTCCGTCGTGATAGACGAAGCGGAGAACCGCCTGCACGCGCAGAAAGCCGTCATGCAAGCATTGATTAAGTGACGGGTGACGGGCGACAAGTTAAAGCAACCTGCCTTTCTAACTTGTTGCCCGTCACCCGTCACCTGTCGCTAGGAGAACTTATGAGCCAGCCGCGACTTGATCTGTTGCGCGAAGCCCTGCCCTACATTCAACGTTTCAAGGGCAAAACTTTCGTCGTCAAAATCTCCGGCAAGTTGACGGAGGATCACGAGAATCTACGTTCGCTCTGCGAAGAGTTGGCGTTGATGCATCAGGTGGGCATCCGGCTGTGCGTCGTGCACGGCGGCGGCAAGCAGTTGACGGATTTGGCGGAGCAGTTAGGCATCGAGCAGACGATCATCAACGGGCGGCGCGTGACCGACGACGCCACGCTCGACATGGCGAAGATGATCTTCGCCGGGAAGATCAACACGGACATTCTCGCCGCGTTGCGTAATCACGGCGTCAAGGCCGTGGGCTTGTCGGGCGTTGACGGCAACATCGTGCTGGCCGAACGCCGCCCGCCGAAGGACGTGTTGAATCAGGCGACGGGCGAGAGCGAGCGCGTGGACTTCGGGCACGTCGGCGACGTGCTGGAAATTGACGACCGCCTGCTGCGCGTGCTGCTCGACCACGATTACCTGCCTGTCGTCTCGCCGCTCGGCGCGGACTCCGGCGGACGCGTCTTCAACATCAACGCCGATACCATCGCCGCCGAAATCGCCGTGCGTCTGGAAGCGGAGAAGTTGATTTTGTTGAGCGACGTGGACGGGCTTTACCTGCGGCCGGGCGAGTCGGCCACGAAACTCTCGCGCCTGAGCGTGGGCGAGGTGACCAAACTACTCGCAGACGGCGTCGCCACGGGCGGCATGATCCCGAAGCTGCAAAACATCACCGACCTCCTGCAACGCGGCGTCCGCAGCGCGCACATCATCAAAGGCTCTCTACGCAACACGCTGCTCTCCGAAGTCTTCACCGACGAAGGCACGGGCACGATGATCGTCGCGTGAAAGTTAAAAGCAGCTAAGGGCGGTAAATTAGAAAGGCGAAGGACGAAGTGGGGCGGGCAGACCGTCTTCACTTCGTCCTTCGCCTTTCTCCTTGTCTACTTCCCACTTTCTCCTTCCCGCTTTCTCCTTTCTACTTACATCCTTCCGGCTGCCGACCCTGCGCGCAAATATTTGTGCGCGGGCAAAAAACTTTCGTCTCGGTGATCCCTTTTCAGTTTCAATCCCGCGTTAGCAGGTGGGACGTTAAATCGGAAACACGCGAACGCGGTTTTATTCGACCTTGCCGACGCGCCGCCAAACGTTACCAAGATATTTTCAGCCATCTTACGGGACATCTTAACGTCCCAAAGTAATTAACTCTCTCACCATTTTTAAGGAGACGAAATGACCCACCTGAAGAAATTTTTAAGCAACGCGCTTGTGCCGTGCTTGCTCGCGTTCGCCATGTTACCCCTGACCGCATTCGCCGGTAATGCGCCGTCGCGCCCCTACGGCGACGTGCAGACGCTCGCCCCGTTCCCCGTGCCGCCCGGCTCGCCCGAAGGCATCGCCGTCAAAGGCAACAAAGCTTATGTCTCCGGCCCCGCGCGCTTCGGCACGGCGGGACAGCCGCCCTCAATCGTCGTCGTCTACGACACGCGCACGGGCGAGCAGCTTGAGACCATCCAGATACAGGGCGAAGACCTCAGCCAAGAGCACGCCAATTCGTGCGTCGCTTTCGACGGCGAGGGTCGCCTCTACGTCGTCAACACGCAGCGCGGGATCGTCCGCATCGACCTCGGCAGCGGCGAGCAGACCGTCTACGCGCCGCCCGTGCCGAACCTCGCGCCCATGGAAGTGCCGCCGCTCCCGAACGACATCGCCTTCGACCCGGCGGGCAATCTCTATCTCACTGATTCGCTGCAAGCGACCATCTGGCGCATCCCGCCGGGCGGCGGCGCGCCGCAGGTCTGGTTTCAAGACGCCAGCCTCGCCACGCCCTTCGGCGCAAATGGTATCCGCATCAATCCGGATCGCACGAAAGTTTACTTCGTCGTCACGGCCGAAGGCGCAAATGAGTTCGGCTTCACCGGCGGCAAAATCTACACGCTGCCGCTCGTGGACGCGCCAAACGCCTCCCAACTCGAAGTCTTTCACCAGTACAACGGCGAAGGGCCGGACGGCATCGCCTTCGGCAACTCCGGCAAGCTCTACGTGATGCTGGCCTCGCCCGGCTTCTCCGGCGTCTCCGTCCTCAGCCCGGCGGGCGTTGAGACGGCGCGTTTCGGCAACGCGCCCGGCAATCTCATCTCGCCTTTCAACTCACCGGCCAACGCCGCCTTCGACAAACACGGTTCGCTGCTCGTGACGAATCACACCTTCATCTTCCCCGGCAACGAGAGCGTGCTCAGTGTGTTCGTGGACGACAAGGAATCGCCGCTCGTGAAGCCTTAAGCTTCCCTGAAACGCCGGGAGAGTTTTATGCTGTGACGCAGGTGCGCGGCCGAAGCGATAGAGCGCGCGCCGCCTGCTCGATGAAGAAACTCGAACTAACAGAGACTCCGACAAACGCCGGGACGAAGCGACCGCTCAGTCGCTTCGCCCGGCGTTTGTCGCAGGCGTGGAAGCGACTTGCGCTGCCCTTTGACGCGCGCGTCGTCGTCGCGGTGTCGGGCGGCGCGGATTCGACCGCGCTCCTGCTGGCCTTCGACGAGTTGATCAAAGCGGGGCGCATGAGCCTGACGCTCAGAGTCGCGCATCTGGATCACGAATTGCGCGGAGAGGCGGGCGCGCTCGATGCGCGCTTCGTGGCGGAGTTGGCGGGCGCGTTGGGTTATGAGGTGACGATTGGCCGGGCGTCGGTCGGGCGGCGCGCGGCGGCGACGCGCGACAATCTTGAGCAGGCGGCGCGGCGCGAGCGTTACGAGTTTTTGGGCGGCGTGGCGCGCGCGTGGGGCGCGTGCGCCGTCGCCGTGGCGCACACGCTTGAGGATCAGGCGGAGACGTTGTTGCTCGCACTGTTGCGCGGGAGCGGGTCGCGCGGCCTCGGCGGGATGAGTGCCTGCCGCCCATTTGACGAGCGCGGCGACGGGTTGCTGCTCGTGCGCCCGCTCGTCGACGGTGCGCGGCGCGCGGAGACATTTGAGTATTGCGCGGCGCGCGGCGTCCGTGTGCGTGCGGACGAGATGAACGAGGACGAGCAATTTACGCGCGTGCGCGTGCGCCGTCAGTTGTTGCCCTTGTTGGAGACGTTCAACCCGCGCGCGGTCGAGACGTTGGGGCGCACGGCCGCGCTGCTGCGCGCGGAGGCCGACGCGCTGGAACAACTGGGCGGGGAATTGCTGGCCGAAGCCTGCCGCGAAGAGTTGTCGGAAGCGGCGGCGCGGCGTGCGGAAAATAGCTCGGAGGGGCGGCGTGCGGGGGATGAAAAAGATGCTCCGGCGAATGAAAAAGACGCGCCCGAAGATTCTCCGCCGCTCAGCGTCGAAGTGTTGCGCGGGGCGGACGCGGCGGTGCTGAGTTACGCACTGCGCCGCTGGATCAAGTCGGGACGCGGAAGCCTGCGGCGCATCGAGGCGACGCATATCGCAGCGGTCGCCGGATTGCTGGAGGGCGTGCGCGGCGGTCGCGTGGCGGAGTTGCCGGGCGGGGCGCGGGTGGAGCGGCGTCGCGGGCTGTTGCTGTTTCGCGCGGGGACAGACAGCGCGGGAAAGAGTTGAAAAAGGGCGGGTGGGGCTTTAGAATCAAAAGTGTCGCACATGGCCGCTCAGTTTTCGCGAGCGGTCTTTAGTTTTTAACGGGCAAAATTTTTCGAGGCGCAAAAACGAGATGGCAGAAGGCATCGTGGAACTTTACAGCGCGGCGCAGATCGGGGAGCGCGTCGAAACGCTCGCGGGCGAAATCTCGCGCGCTTACGCGGGGCGCGAGTTGACCGTGCTCGGCGTGGTCGAAGACGGCTTCATGTTTCTCGCCGATCTGCTGCGGCGGCTCGACGTGCCGCTGCGCGTGGCCTTCGTCCGTTACGACCATCGCACGCTCGGCGGCGTGCAGGATTTGAATTTCAGCACGCCGCTCGACCTCGCGCGCCGCGACGTGTTGCTCGTCGAGGGCGTGATGGAGACGGGCGTGACGCAGGAGTACCTGATCAAGCAACTCGAATCGCGCGGGGCGGCGTCGGTAAAACTCTGCGTGCTGGTCGATAAAGTTGACCGTCACCGCGTCGAGTTGACGCCGGATTGGCGCGCGTTCGAGACGCGTGAGAATTATGTTTTCGGGTACGGTCTGGGGATGAACGAGCGTTGGCGGAATTTGCCTTATCTGGCGCTCCCCGCCTGACCGGGTTTTGTCATCAAAGCGCAACAGTTTCCACATGCGGACGCGGGGTTTGCAGGCACAACGCGCCGCCCTTGAGGGGCATCTTAAAAGAGCTTTGATAAAGCCGGACTCCCACGCGCCAGCGGGCGCGTTTTCTTTCCCGGCGACAGAGACGCGACGGGCGAGGGGAGCGCGCGGAAGCGACAACAGACGCCCTTCTGGGTTATGATCGGCGTCGGAGGCAATACGGAATTGAGTTCAACAGCCAGACAAATAATCTTTTGGGTGCTCATTCTTGTGGGCGCGGTGGTGCTTTATCAGGCTTTCGCGGGCAGGCAGGGCGGCCCCGCCAAGATCGACCTGAGCACGCTGAAGTCCAAGATCAACAAGCACGAAATCAACAACCTGACCATCAAGCAGAGCGAGGCGTTGGCGACCGACTCGAAGGGCGGGCAGTTGCGCGCCGACCTGTCGAACCCGGAGCAGCAGAGCAGCTTGATGGACGCTGCGACCAAACTCGACGAGAACGGCAACCCTTACGTCGCGAAGGTCGAAGACCTGTCGAGCGGCAACAGTATGCTCTGGGGCTTGCTGCTGACGTGGGCGCCGATCCTGCTCTTCATGGGCATCTGGATTTTCATGCTCCGGCAGATGCAGGCGGGCGGCAACAAGGCTTTGTCGTTCGGCAAGTCGCGCGCCAAGTTGCTCAACAACCAGCAGAAGCGCGTGACGTTCAAAGACGTGGCGGGCGTCGAAGAGGCGAAAGAGGAGTTGCAGGAGATCATCGAATTCCTCAAAGAGCCGCAGAAGTTTCAAAAACTCGGCGGGCGCATTCCGAAGGGCGTTTTGATGATGGGGCCTCCGGGAACGGGTAAAACCCTGCTGGCGCGCGCCGTCGCGGGCGAGGCCAACGTGCCGTTCTTCTCGATCTCCGGTTCGGACTTCGTCGAGATGTTCGTCGGCGTCGGCGCATCGCGCGTGCGCGATTTGTTCGAGCAGGGCAAGAAGAACGCGCCCTGCATCATCTTCATCGACGAGATCGACGCCGTCGGTCGCCACAGGGGCGCGGGTCTCGGCGGCGGCCACGACGAGCGCGAACAGACTCTGAACCAGTTGCTCGTCGAGATGGACGGATTCGAGTCGAACGACGGCGTGATCCTGATGGCTTCCACCAACAGGCCGGACGTGCTCGATCCCGCTCTGCTCCGGCCGGGACGCTTCGACCGTCGCGTCGTCGTCTCGCGGCCTGACGTGCGCGGGCGCGAAGGCATTCTCAAAGTTCACACGCGCAAGATTCCGCTCGGCGAAGACGTTGACATCAGCATCCTCGCGCGCGGCACACCGGGCTTCACCGGCGCAGACCTCGCCAACCTCGTCAACGAGGCCGCGCTGAACGCGGCGCGCTACAACAAGAAGATCGTAATGCAAAACGACTTCGAGTTGGCGAAGGACAAGGTGCTGATGGGCGCGGAACGTAAAAGCATGGTCATCTCCAACGAGGAGAAGCGCATCACGGCTTACCACGAAGCGGGGCATACGCTCGTCGGACTCAAAGTGCCGAGCGCAGACCCCGTGCACAAGGTTACGATCATCCCGCGCGGCATGGCTCTCGGCCTCACGCAGCAGTTGCCGGAAGGCGACCGCTACAGCGCGACCAAAGAGTATCTGCTCGGCCAGATCGCGATCATGATGGGCGGACGTCTGGCGGAAGAAATTTTCCTGAACGACATCACGACGGGCGCGTCAAACGACATCGAGCGCGCGACGGAACTCGCCCGCGCGATGGTCTGCGAGTACGGCATGTCCGACCTCGGCCCGTTGACCTACGGCAAGAAAGAGGAGCAGATTTTCCTCGGCCGCGAGATTTCGCAGCACCGCGACTTCTCGGAAGACACGGCGATCAAGATCGATCAGGAAGTGAGAAAGATCGTCTCCGACCAGTATGAGCGCGCGCGCAACATCATCACCGAGAACCGCGAAATCATGATCCGGCTCTCCGAGACGTTGCTCGAACGCGAATCGCTCGACGGCGTGCAGATTCGCCGCATCGTGGCGGGACTGCCGCTCGATGAAGAACAGCCGCCCGCGTCGAAAGACGACGAGGAGCGTCCGCAGTTGAAAGAGCCTTCGACCACGCCGCTCAAGCCGATCCTGCCGCCCATTACCGGCCCGGCCACGGCCTAGTGAAGGTTTAAAGGAAAAGGGTTATAAGGGGAAGGGGATCAAACCTCTTCCCCTTTCGCTTTGCGCGTTCCCCCGTCGCCGCAAACAAGCCGGTCTTGATTCGCCCTTTGAGACGCCGCACGCGTCGCCGTAAACTTTCCCGATGACAACACCCCGCCGCGAATGGAAACTCGCCCGCCGCACGCTCGCGCTCGGCGGGCGCACGCTCGTCATGGGCGTCTTGAACGTGACGCCCGACAGCTTCAGCGACGGCGGGCAGTTCTTCGATCTCGAACGCGCCGTCGCGCGCGCCACGGAGATGCTTGCAGACGGGGCGGACATCATAGACATCGGCGGCGAATCAACCCGGCCGGGCGGGGCGCACATCACGCCGGAAGAGGAGTTGCGGCGCATCGCGCCCGTCGTCGAACGCCTCGGCGCGCAACTTCCCCAAGCCCTCATCTCAGTTGACACGACGAAAGCGGAAGTGGCGCGCGCCGCGCTCGACGCAGGGGCTGAGATCGTCAACGACATCTCCGCGCTTCGTTTCGACGCTTCGCTCGCAGACGAAGCGGCGCGCACGGGCGCGGGACTCGTGCTCATGCACTCGCGCGGCACGCCCGCGACGCTGCACAGCTTGCCGCCCGTCGCCGACATCTTGCCGGAAGTGTTGGAGAGCCTGCGCCGCAGCATCGCCGTGGCCGTGGGGCGCGGCGTCGCGCGCGAGCAGATTGCGATTGATCCCGGCATCGGGTTCGGCAAGAGCCAACAGCAGAACCTTGAGTTGCTCGCCAAACTCGACGCGCTGGCCGCGGAGTTCGCCGGATTTCCGCTGCTCGTCGGCACGTCTCGCAAGTCCTTCATCGGGCGTCTGCTCGGCGACGCGCCGCCCGAACGACGCCTGCACGGCACGATGGCCTCGGTGACGGCCGCCATCCTCGGCGGCGCACACATCGTTCGCGTCCACGACGTGCGCGCCGCCGTCGAGACCGCACGCATCGCGGACGCCATCAGAGCCGTAAATCGTGAATCGTAAATCGTGAATAGAGAAAAGCAGTTTCTATTCACGATTTACGATTCACGATTTACGGCTTTATACTGTTTATCGTATCGTGCGGCGTTCGCGTTTGGCGCGCGGGGAGAGAGGGGAAGTGTCGAAAATGACGTTTGCGAAGAGGGCGGGGCGCGGGGCGTCGCTGCTGGTTTTGCTGCTGTGCGCGTCGGGCTTCACGGAATGCTACAAGCCCGTGACGAAGAGCGGGCTGCCGGCGCACGTGCGGACGGTGGCCGTCGCGCCCTTTCAGAATCAGGCGTTGCGCTACAAGATCGAGACGCGTTTTACGGAAGCCGTGGCGAACGAGATCATCCGGCGCGGCCACGGCCTGCGCGTGCAGAGCGAGACCGATAGCGCGGACGCCGTGGTCGACGGCGTCATCCGCAGCTTCACCTTTTCCGGCGTGCTCTTGGACGAGCGCGGCCGCTCGCGCGTCTTCGAGGTGACAATCGTGGGCGCGGTGACCGTGCGCGACCAAGTGCAGAACCGCGTGCTCTACGACAATCAGAACTACATCTTTCGCGGCGAGTACGAGTTTACGAGCGACCCGCGCACCTTCTTCAACGAGGAAGACCCGGCCGTGCAGCGCATCGCGCGCAACTTCGCCGAGTCGCTCGTCTCAACTCTCGTCCACGGCTTCGGCGTCAACGAAGAGAAGAAAAAATGAGCCTGCTGACGCGCGAAAAATTGTGGGGCGAGTTGAAGGCAAAACGCATCGCGCCGCTCTACCTGTTGTTCGGCGCGGAAGATTATCTGCGCGACGCGGCGGCGCGCAAGATCGCGGATGAAGCCCTGCGCGACGCGGGCTTGCGCGATTTCAACGAAGCGAGTTTCAGCCTCGCCGCCGTGGACGTGCAGCAGGCGATTGCCGCCGCCGAACAACTCCCGATGATGGCGTCGCGCCGCGTCGTTCGCATCACGGACTTCGGCAAACTGCGCGAAGCGGACGAGGACGCGCTCCTGCGCTACCTTGCGCGTCCCGCCGAAAGTTCCGTCGTCATCTTCGTCGCCGACGATCTCGACAAGCGGCGCAAGCTGTCGAAGACGCTGCTGGACGCTTGCCTGAGCGTCGAGTTCGCAACGCTCAACGACAACGAACTGGCCGCGTGGGCGCGCGATCACCTGAAGAAGTTGAAGGCCGAAGCGGACGAGCGCACGCTCAGGCAGATCGTCGCGCTCGTGGGCACGAGCGTCCGCCGCCTCGCGAACGAATTGGACAAACTGGCGACCGCCGCGCTGCCCGGCGGCCGCATCACGATGGACGCCGTGGACGCGCTCGTCGGCCGCTCGCGCGAGTTGTCGAATTTCGAGTTGACGGATCACCTGATCGCGAAAGACCGCAAGGGCGCGCTCAAAACCCTGCGCCGCCTGCTCGACGACGATGCCGAACCCGTGATGCTTCTCGGACTGATCGCGAGCAACTACCACCGGCTCGCGCTCGCCAAAGAGTTGATGACGATGGGCAGGCCGAAGGAGGAAGTCTTTCGACTCGTCCCGATGCCTTTCAGCAAGCGCGAAGACTTTCTCGCCACCGCCCGCCGCACCGACTCGGCAGACCTCGCGCGTCGCATCTCGCGCATCGCCGCGACCGACCTCGCCATCAAAACCTCGCTCGCCACGCCGCGCCTCCAACTCGAACTGCTCATCTGCGAACTGTCGAGCTAACACCCGTCGGTCGTCGCGCCCTCAAAAATCCAAAGGCTTCAAGTCGGGTTCGACCCAAGATGTTTTAGCTTCCGGCGTCTGCACAAGCGCGCGGCTGTAATACTCGAAAGCGAGTTTTGAACTGTTGTAAGTCGCGAGCAGTTCGTTGGCGCGTTCGGCGAGGGGACGCGCGGCGTCCGCTCGGGCGAGGAAGCGGCCGACGAGTTTGAGCCAAAAGAGCGTCAGGGTTTCGTTATAGTTTCCTTGCGCGTTGTTGTGAGCGGCGAAGCGATGCAGCCCTTCACGCATGCGCGCGGCGGCCGTCGCTCCAGAGGGACAGCGCGAGAGATACCAGAGGACGACCGCCAGATGCGCGCCGTGGTCAAATTTCGCGGGCGGCATCGTGCACGACTCGAAACTCTCGACCAGTTCTTCGAGTTCACGGTCGCACAGGTAACGCGGTCGCGCCTCGCTTTCGACATTCATCTCCAACCTCCTCTTCTTTGCCTTTCTGCCCAAAGCAAAAGCAGCGGGGCGGGTCGAATTGTTCGACCCGCCCCGCTGCTTTAAAGTTGCGTGAAACTTTACTTCGCGCCCGCTTGATTGACGCGCGCCGTCAGGCGCGACTTGTAACGAGCGGCAGCGTTGCGGTGCAGGACGCCCTTCTGCACCGACTTGTCGATGGTGGAAATCGTCTGCGACAGCGCGGACTGGAGCGCACCTGTGTCTTCGCCGGTGATGGCGGCGCGCAGTTTCTTGATCTCGGTGCGCAGGCGCGTGCGGTTGCTGCGGTTAATTCCCTTGCGACGCTCGTTCTGGCGCATGCGCTTCTCGGCTGATTTATGATTAGGCATCTTCTGAAACTCCGTCGGTAATCTAAATAACTGATGTTACATTCCGCTCTGCGACGTCACAGGCAACGATTTGACCGCGAGCGCAAAGGGCAAAGTATAGGTATCGCGGGCGTTTGTGTCAAGGCGGGTTGCCTTGGGCGCGGGCGTGTGGTCGCCCGTCTTCGTTGACACATTTTGGGGCATGTAGTAGCGTTTTCCCTGCAACATGCAGAACCAAGATCGCTCACCCGCACACCCCGCCCTACCCCTGTGGCACGAAACGCCGACCATGCGAAGGAGATAGCACGCTCACTTGAAGAAGATAGAACTACCGCCGCGAGGAATCGAAACGCTTTTTGGCGTCCACGACCAGAACATCAAATATCTGGAATCACTGCTTGACGTGCGCGTTGATGCGCGCGGACAAGACTTAACCGTCGACGGCGACCCGAAAGATGTCGCCACCGTCGAACGCATCCTCGAAGACTTCACCGCGCTCTTTGCCGAAGGCAAGACCTTCACCGACAAAGAACTGCGCGAAGCCTTCGCCCAGATCGCCGAAGACCGCGCCTATTCTCTGCGCGACTACTTCACCAAGGCGCGCTTTAACCCGGCGGGCAAAAAACAGGTCGCGCCCAAGTCGGCCAACCAGCGCCACTACATCGAAGCCATCCAGAACAAAGATGTCGTCTTCGGCGTCGGCGTGGCGGGCACGGGCAAAACTTATCTGGCCGTCGCGATGGCCGTGCAGGCTCTCATGCAGAAGCAGGTGAGCCGCATCGTGCTGGCGCGTCCCGCCGTCGAAGCGGGCGAGAAACTGGGCTTCCTGCCCGGCGACTTGCAGGACAAAGTTGACCCTTACCTGCGCCCGCTCTACGACGCCCTCTTCGACCTGATCGACGCCGAGCGCGTAACGAAACTCCTTGAGAAGCGCGTCATCGAAGTCGCGCCGCTCGCCTTCATGCGCGGGCGCACGCTGGCCGACGCCTTCATCATCCTCGACGAAGCGCAAAACACCACGGGCGAACAGATGAAGATGTTTCTCACGCGCATCGGCTTCGGCTCAAAGGCCGTCATCACCGGCGACGTGACGCAGATCGACCTTCCCACCGGACGCCGCAGCGGCCTCGTCGAAGCCGAACGCGTCCTCTCCGGCGTCGAGGGCATCGAGTTCGTCTACTTCACCGACCGCGATGTCGTCCGCCACCGCCTCGTCCAGATGATCATCAAGGCTTACGAAAGCCACGCGAGCAAGAGCGGCTTATGAACTGGTAAATCGTGAATCGTCAAACGTGAGTAGTTAACAATTGCCTTTTTCTATTCACGTTTGACGATTCACGATTCACGGCTTTTATGATTGAAGTTGTCAACCGCCAGCGCAAGTTGCCGATGGATTGCGGGCGTTGGGAGGCGTTTGCGGGGAAGGTTTTGAAAGTTGTACCTGCGGACGGGGCGGGTGTGACGATTGCGTTCGTGTCGGATCGAGTGATGCGGGAACTCAACCGGCGTTGGCGTGGGAAGCGTGGGACGACGGATGTGTTGTCGTTTCCGGCGGAGCAGGATGAGTTTGAGCGTGCGGCGGGTGCGATGCTGGGGGACGTGGTGATTTCTGTGGAGCGTGCGGGTCGCCAAGCGGCAGAGCACGGGTTGAGTTTTGAGAGGGAAGTGGAGCAGTTGATTTTGCACGGCGCGCTGCACCTGTGCGGCTACGACCATGAGCGGGACGACGGGGAGATGAACGCGTTGGAACTCCGTCTGCGACGCCGTTTGGGAATATAATAGCCGTCAGCTGTCAGCCTTTAGCTTTCAGCAAAATCGTTACGGGCGGATGCTTGCTGGCGCAGGATTAAAGGGTATGACACTGGTCTAAGCTAAAAGCTGATAGCTGATAGCTGACTGCTTTGTTATGGAAATTGAGATAGGCATCACGTGTCTGCTGCTGGTCGCGCTGACGTTTGTGGCGTTGATTGATATGGCGTTCGGCGAACTGAGCGACGTGGGATTGCGTCGCCTGATCGGGGAGGCCGAGGATGAACCGCCGACCGCCGCCACGTCGTTTCTCACGGAGATTCTGGAAAACCGCTCGCGCTTTCGTTTCACGCTCACCGTCACCATCCTGATTCTGGTCGTCGCCATCTCCGTCCTCGTCGCTTCCGTCACATCGCGTCTGATTGAAAGGTCGCCTGAGCCGAGCGCGTATTCGCACGCCTTCTTTCTGTTGATCGCCGTCGTCGCGGGCGTCGGGCTGACGGCGGTGGCGCGGCAGTTGATCCCGCGCCTCGTCGCGTCGCGCAACCCGGAGGGGACGCTCGTCAGGCTCTTGCCTGCCTTGCGCCCGTTCTACCGCCCGCTGTCGCTCATCGCTTTCGCGTGGCACAAGTCTTTTGATCGCCCGCGCCGCAACGAGCACCTGACGGAGACAGGCGTCGGGGACGAAGATGAAGACGACAACGGCGACGACTTGCAGGCGTTGATCGACGTGGGCGAGGAGGAGGGCATTCTCGAAGAGGAAGAAGGCGAACTGATTCACTCGATCATCGAGTTCGGTGACACCAGCGTCAACGAGGTGATGACGCCGCGCACGGAGATCGTCGCGCTGCCGGTGACGGCCACGGTGCGCGAGGCGCGCGATTGCGTGGTCGAGTCGAAATATTCGCGCCTGCCGGTGTATCGCGATCAGGTTGATAACATCGAGGGCATCATCTACGTCCGTGACCTGTTGCAATGCTGGGCCGAGGGGAGCGAAAACGGTTCGATCCAGACGCTCATCCGACCCACGCTGTTTGTGCCCGCGACGAAGCCCGTCGCCGAGTTGCTCGAAGAGATGCAGAAGCAGCACGCGCAACTCGCGATGGTGATTGACGAATACGGCGGCGTCGCCGGGTTGGTGACGGTCGAAGACATACTGGAGGAGATCGTCGGCGAGATCGAGGACGAAGACACGGAGCGCGAAGAGGTGGTCGAGATCATAGAGGCGCACGACGGCTATTACGACGCGCTCGGCTCGACCGAAGTGGACAAGATCGAAAGACTCTTCGACTTCGAGATCGAAGAAGACGACGACGCGACGACCATCGCCGGTCTCGTCATCAGCGAACTCGGCTACGTCCCGCGCGCCGGGGAGCGGCTCACCTTTCGCGGCCTCGACGTGGAAGTGCTCGAAGCCGACGAACGCCGCATCGCACGCCTGCGCTTGCGTCGCGCGGAAGCGAAAGCGGCAGAGACGGAATAAGAAAGAATTAATTTATCGCTTCCGTGATCCGTTGATTCGATGAAGCGATGAATTAGTCGTCGAGTCCTTCCCCATTCTTGCATTTCCGGCTTCATCCTTTATATTGTCGGCATGGCGAAAAAGAAGAGTAAATTCTTGCGCGGGCGGCGCATCGACCCGAAGCCCATCACAGGCGACATCGCGCTCGCTGATCTGGTTGACGAGACGTTTCTGGCTTACAACGCGGCGCGTCTGCGCGAAGCCTGCCAGTTGTTCACGCAGAAGATGCTTGAGCCGGACGTGACGGTCGGCGTCTCGATCACGGGCGCGCTCACGCCCGCCGGTCTCGGCATCTCCACGCTCATCCCTCTAATGCGCGCGGGCTTCATCGACTGGGTTATCACGACGGGCGCGAACCTTTACCACGACACGCATTTCGGAATCGGCCTCTCGCTGCATCAGGGCAACACGAGCACTTCGGACATCACCCTGCGCGATGAAGAGGTCGTCAGAATCTACGACATCTTCTTCGACTACTCGGTGCTGCTCGACACTGACGAGTTCTTCCGCCGCGTCATCGAAGGCGAGGAGTTTCAGCGTTCGATGTCCACGGCGGAGTTTCATTATCTCTGCGGTCGTTACGTGCGCGAGCGCGAGCGCAAACTCGGTCTGGAGTATAAATCTCTGCTCGCCGCCGCCTACGAGTTCGGCGTGCCCCTCTACACTTCTTCGCCGGGCGATTCCTCCATCGGCATGAACGTGGCGGCGAAGGCTTTGCAGGGAAACAAACTCGCCTTCGACCCGTCGCTCGACGTGAACGAGACCGCGTCAATCGTGCTCGCCGCCAAGCGCGGCGCGATCCACGGGAAAGGCGACCGCGGGCGCAAGCACGGGGGCAAAAGCGCGGTCTTCATCCTCGGCGGCGGCAGCCCCAAGAATTTCATGCTGCAAACCGAGCCGCAGATCCAAGAGGTGCTCGGCATAGACGAGCGCGGCCATGACTTCTTTCTACAAGTGACGGATGCGCGCCCGGACACGGGCGGACTCTCCGGCGCAACGCCCGGCGAAGCCGTCTCGTGGGGAAAGGTCGATCCGGATCGTTTGCCCGACGCCGTTGTGTGTTATGTTGACTCGACCATCGCGCTGCCGCTCATCACGGCCTACGCGCTGGCGCGCCACGAGCCGCGCCAACTCAAACGACTCTACGAACGGCGCGGCGAGTTGATGAATTTGCTATTGTCGGAATATGAGAAATCTGAGAGAAGATGAATAGGAGTTTCAGGTTTCAAGTTTCAGGTTTCAAGTTTTTGCAGTTAACTTGAAACCTGAAACCTGCAACTTGAAACCCGGTGTGGGGTGAGCATGGGGAAGAAAATCACGGACGAGCAGAAGCGCGTTTTTTTCGATTGTTCGAAGTGTCCGGCTTACTGCTGCGGGTTGTACGAGCGCATACAGGTGTCGAAGCGTGATCTGAACCGCTTGGCAAAGCACTTCGGGGTGACGCCGGAAAAGGCCGCGAAGCGTTACACGAAGATGTGGGACGGCAAAGAGCGCGTGCTCAAGCGCACGCCCGACCCGATCCTCGGAGAAGCCTGCCAGTTTCTCGACCACGAAACACGCGGTTGCTCGATCTATCACGCGCGCCCCGAAGTGTGCCGCACGTACCCGGATCGCCCGCGCTGCGTCTATTACGACGTGCTGAAATTCGAGCGACAACAGCAAGCCGACGAAACCGTCCTCCCGCTTTTTCAAATCACCTTCCGCGAGGTGGAAAAGAAAGTGGTCTCGGACGAACACGGCAGCGAAAAAATTTGGGAGTGGAAACAAGAGAAGAAGTGACAGGTGACGTGTGACAGGATGAGAAATTCTGTCTTTCTCCCGTCACACGTCACTCGTCACCTGTCACTAATCTGGAGGTGTGTTAAGAAGATGCAAGATTTTCTGTCGAAGATGGTGGGGCAAGAGTTGGATATCTTTTGCGGCGGCGTGTCGAGTCTGCACGGCGAGGTGGTGCGGGTCGAGGGCGGCGTGCTGCACTTGAAGGATACGGAAGGGACGCTCTGCTACGTGGCGATTGAGAAGATCATCGCCGTGTGGGAACGGCGCGAGGAGAGCGAGCATCGCGCCGGTTTCCTCAGCAGCGTCGTTAAGTAATCAGGCACACGAGGCGCAGTAACCTCCGGCGCGGCTGCTCTCGGCGGCGCACAAAATTTAACAGGCCGGCGATTCGGGATTAACCGGATCGTCGGCCTGTTATTTTTAAGGAGCAACCTTAAACTTAATCAGCCAGAGTCGAGGCGGGGAGCGGGACGCGGCGGAAGCCCGTGATACGGCTTCCCCAGTAGCCGCTGAAGGACGAATAGGTCACGCCCTGACTGGTCGAAGCGTGATAGAAGCCGTTCTCGTCTGCGACGATGCCGACGTGCTTGAGATTGTTGAAGAAGACGAGCGTGCCGAATTTGTACTTCTCGTCTTCGCTGACGGGGCTGAAATTCGCCCAGAAGTCGCGCGCGCTGCCGCGCTCGAAGTTGACGCCCGCCGACTGGAAGACGCTCCACACGAAACCGGAACAGTCGAAAACGCGCGGCCCCTCCGTGCCGTAGACGTAAGGCGCACCCATACGCATGTCAATCGCGGACATCATCATCCGGTTGAACTCAAACAGGCGCGGGGCGATGAGTCGCGGTTTGACGAGTTCGACTTCGGGGCGGGTGCTGGTGGCTGCCTCGGAGACGAGGAACACGTCCGTCTCTAGCCGGTGCGAGCCGTCGGGCTGCGTGGTTTGTGCGACTTGACGCGGGCGAGACAAATCACTCTGTGCAACCGTACTAAAGGCGAAGAGGCAGAGGGCGAAACAGGCGGCGAGCGCACGGGGGAACGGGGTTTTTACAGACATAGAACGGGGGCTTGTTGCTCCTTATTAAAAATCCACAATTGCTTTTGGAAACTTCTAGGGGTAGAAGGTGGTACGCTGCATTTTGTGCAGCCAAAACATCTTACAGTCGCAACATGATTGAAACAAGAGGCAATGTGACTGTTTCGTGACAAGGCATGGTCGCAAATCGTCCGGTGAACTAAAACTAACCACGAACTGAAGCGTGAATTGGTTCAACCTGAACGATGTGTGTAGAGACCATGCGCCCGTAATTCATGCAGGATAACAATTTGCGCGTTTAAAGCGGAAGAAGGTGGATATATTTTTGCCCGTTCGTGATAGCATGCGGCCGCGCGAGAAAGGGCGCGGACTATGTTATTCATCGAAAGCAAAAGTCTTAATTACGCCGTTGACGGCCGGACGCGCACGTCGCTACTGGAAAGTTTGCAGGAACAGGGGTTTGTGCCGTTGATTCGTTCGGCGCGACTGCATTTATACGAGACGGCGCTCTCGGGCGCGGAGACTGCCCGCGCGTTGGAGAGTGCGCTCGCGGCGCGCACGGACGCGGAGACTGAAGCGGCTTACGTGCGCGGCGACCTTTTCTGCGTGGAAGACTACGCGCACTTCCTGCTGTTCGGCGACGCGGCGGACGAAGGCGTGCGCGCAGGGATCGTCTACGAAAGCGGGACGTCAGACCCGCTCGAAAAACTCGACGCCTTTTGTCGCAGCATCCGCGAGTCGCTCGAAGCCGCGCGGGGCGTCGGCGGAACGGGCGCGCCGGATGGCAACGGCGCAACGCCGGGCGCGCCGGGCGCATTCGTCAACTTGGAATGGGAGACGCGCGCCCCGCGCGTGGCCGACAGTTTTCAACGCTTCGCGGCCGACGTGAACGCGACGCCGACGGGCGCGCGCGGTGAGATGATCGAAGGGTGGCTGCGCACTTCGGGCATGCTCGAAGATTCGCAGGCGCGCAATTTTCTGCGCCGCCTGAGCGAAGCGCACGGTGAGGGGCGTGCGGCGACGCTGGCAGCGGGCGTCGAGAGCGTGCCCGATGCTTTGCTCAACCGGCTTGCGGAAGTGGGCTTGTTGAAGCGGGAGATTCTGGTCAGTTGCCGCAAGGACGGGCGCGCGCTGTTTCGCCTGCCGTCGCCCGACGCGTTCTCCGTCCTGAGCGGCAGCAACGCCGTCTGCAACGAATGCGGCGCGGCCATCGCCGACGAGCGCGCCGAAGAAGTGACCGTGCCGACCTCTTTGACCGCGACGCTGCTGCAAGACGGCGCGTGGCTCGCCACGCACCTGCGCGCGCTCATTTCCAACCTCGGCGTCCCCGACAAACAGATTGTCGCGCGTCCGACCGGAGCGGACGGCGAGGCGCGCCTGATGGCGAACGTCTCCGGCGAAGCGTTCCTCTTTCTCCTGCACGACGGCGACTGGACGACCGCGCAGGCGCGTCGCGCTCTCGACGAACACGCCCGCGTCGAGAGCGCGCACCTCGTACTCGTCGCGACGGGGAAGATACAGGATGACGCGCGCAAGCGTCTGCTCGAACATGCGCGCCGACGCACGCAGGGCGGGCGCGAACTCGAACTGATTCTTATCGAAGGCATGGACGCCGTCGCCGCCGCACTGCAACCGGTCTTCGAGCGCGTTTCGGCCGACGCCCTTGCGGAAGCGTTGTGGGAACTCGACACGAGCCTCGGCATGAGCGCGGGGCAGTTGCTCGCCACGCGTTTCCGCCTCAGGCGCAGTCCGGGCGCGCCCCGCGACCTCGCGGCCTCGGCCGCCTCGCTTTAGGTTTCAAGTTTCAGGTTTCAAGTTTCAAGTCTGAAAGGCATTAGTTCTTTAACTTGAAACTTGAAACCTGAAACTTGAAACCCTGCCATTTGACAACCATGAGCCTCGCAGGGGAATCTTAGTAAGGTCTAGCTCCCGCTAGAGATGCACCGCCACTCCGACTCGAAGGGTTTTACAAACGAATGAAAACAGTTGTCGTCCTGTTGCTACTGGTATCTGCCTTCGCCCCCGCGAACGGGCAGACGGAATCTCAGTCTCCGGCTCAGTTCAGCCGCCCGCGTAGCGTCGTGAGCGCGCCCGCCGCGCCGCAAGACGCGCAGCGTCAACCGGCCGGGCAGAGCGCGCCGAACGTTGCCGCCCCGGTCAACGTCCCGGCTGCGCGGCCACAACAGCAGACGCCCGCAAGGGTCTCGCCGGGAGCACCGAACGCCGCGACCCCCGCGCAGCAGCAGTCGCCCACGGTCGTGCCGTCGCTGGTAACTCCGGCGGTCGTGCCCGCCATCCCGCTGAAGCCCGCGACGCCGATCAGCCCGGAGAAGGTGCGCGCGCGCATCCTCGAATCGCAACGCGTCTTGAAGACGCGCATCACGCCGACCGCTCTTGGACAGACGCCCAACCTGAATTTCGTGACCATCGCCGCGCTCGACCACGATTCGTCGCAGATTCATTTGCTGACGCTGGCGAAGGAAGTGTTTCTCAAAAAAGATAATGAGATGACGGTAGCCTCTTCGCTCGGCGGCTTTTTGCGCGTGCGCATCGTGCGCTCCAATTACGTCAACACCGCCATCACCGTCTCTGATCTGACCGGGCGGCAACTCGCGCCGCTGCTCGTCGAATACCCGATTGAGAAGTTTGGCAGGTATCGTGAGACGGCCTATTACACCTCCGCGCATCCCGCGCTGCTCACGCCCGAACTCGTCAAGAACGGTCAACACTACGTACGCACGATGGTTGACTTGGCCGCCAAGCGGCTCAAAGACAAAGGGCATCACATGACGCCCGAAGTGTTGGACATGGCCGAACGCCTGTGTCTCGTTGAACACGTCGATCACGACCGCTTCCGCAAGGAGTCGCGCCTCGCGGTCTTCAACGAGGTCTACGCGCTCTACGCGCTGAACGAACTCGACACCTATCGCTACTCGGTGAGCACGGCCGGGGCGGGCGGCATGGTGCAGATGATTCCGTGGACTTACCAGATGCTCAGGCAACGTTATCCGGCCGTCGGCCTCAACCCCGATTTCGTGCTCGGCATGCGCAACCACGGTAACGCCCTCGAAGCGATGTTGCTCTACATCCGCGACACTTGGAGCGACCTCCTGCTCAACGAGACCATCGCCGGCGCGCTCGCGAGCGGCATCGCCACACCCTCCGACTTGATCGCCGCCGGTTATAATTCCAACCCGGCGAAACTCGCCGGTTATATCCGTCGCGGCGGTGCGGCGTGGCGCACGCTCATTCCGCGCGAGACGCAGATATATCTACAGATTTACCAGTCGATGGAATCGCTGACACCCATCAAAGCCCGCGCCAAGCAGCCGTCGAAGACGACGCAGGCGCAGACGGAAGAAGTTAAGAGCTAGTGGTTGATTTGCCTAGTTGACGACGCGCCCGTATCGGCTTCGCGCGGCGAATGCGAGGCCGTAAACGTTCGGGCGAAGACGCGGAACGGGCGGCGCGATGGAATGTAAAGTTTCCATCGCGCCGCCCGTCCTTCTGCGTGTCTCTTCAATTATTCAGTCGCCGTATTGCATCGTGTCGCGCAGCGGCAAGTCGGGGACGGCCTCGTCGCGCGACTTGTCCGCGTACTGGAGTTTGTAGAGTCGCCAGTAGAGGCCGCGCAGGGTGAGCAATTCCTGATGCGAACCCTGCTCGCGGATTTCGCCGTGGTGGAGGACGATGATGCGGTCGGCGCGCTGGATGGTGGAGAGGCGATGCGCGACGAGGATGGCGGTGCGGTCGAGCATCACGCGTTCGATGGCCTGTTGGATGAGTTGCTCGGTCTCGGTGTCAATCGAACTCGTCGCCTCGTCGAGAATCAGCAGGGCGGGGTCGAAGGCCAGCGCGCGCGCGAAACTGATCAACTGCTTCTGCCCGACCGACAATCCAGCCCCGCGCTCACGCACTTCCGACTTGAAGCCTTCCGGCAACTTCTCGATAAAGCTGTTCGCGTGCACTTCGCGCGCCGCCCAAGTGATGCGCTCGTCCGGCATCTCGGCGCGGCCGAGCCGGATGTTGCCCTCGACCGTGCCGCTGAACAAAAACACGTCCTGCAAGACGACCGCGAAATTTTCGCGCAGCGCGCGCAAGTCCCACTCGCGCACGTCCACGCCGTCGAGCAGCACGCGCCCGCGCTGCACGTCGTAGAAGCGCATGAGCAAATTCGTGATCGTCGTCTTGCCCGAACCCGTATGCCCTACGAGCGCGACCGCCTGCCCCGGTTCGACCGTGAAGGACACGTCTTTCAACACCCAATCCTCGTCCTTGTAAGCGAACCAGACGTTCTCGAATTCGATGCGGCCGCGCGCGCGCCCCGCCTGCTTCGGTTCGGCGGGCGTGGTGATGGCGATGGGCAGGTCGAGCGTCTTGAAGAGGCGGTGCGAGGCGACCATCGCGGCTTGCAGCACGTTGTACTTGTCGGAGATGTCGCGGATCGGTTGAAAGAGAGCCTGCGAATATTGAATGAAGGCGACGAGCGCGCCGAGCGTCAGGAGTTGCGGCGCGCCGGGCGTCGTGCCCATCACGCGATAGCCGCCGTACCAGACGATGAGTGCGATGCCGATTGCGCCGATGAGATCGACGAGCGGAAAGAAGACCGCATAGTAAAAGATCGTGTCGATGTTGGCGCGACGGTATTCGTCGTTGAGTTCGCGGAACTTGCGCTCGGACTTCGTCTCGCGGTTGAAAATCTGGACGGTCTGCGCGCCCGATACGTGTTCCTGCAAAAACGAGTTGATGCGCGCCAGACGCGTCCGCACCATGTCGTAGCCGCGCCGCGCGTGCTCGCGAAACCAAGAGGTCGCGGCGAACAGGAGCGGGACGGTGACGAGCGTGACGAGCGTGAGCCGCCAGTCCATCGCCAGCATGATGCCGATGATGATGAAGATCGTGGCGAGGTCGCCGAGCACGTCCGTGACGCCGGAAGTGAACAGTTCGTTCAAGGCGTCAACGTCGGAAGTCAGGCGCGTCATGATGCGGCCGACGGGGTGGTGGTCGAAGTAGGCCACCTCCTGATGTTGCAGCTTCTCGTAAAGCTCGGCGCGCAGATCGTACATGACGTGCTGGCCGATGGTGTTGAGCAAGACGGCCGCCGCGTAAGAGAAGAGAAACGTCAGGAGCAGCACGGCGAGCATCGCGAGCGCGAGCCACATCAGGCCGCCCGGTTGGCAGGGCGCGCCGCCCTGTTGGCACGGCACGATGTACCAGTCAATCGCATACTGCGTGAACTTCGGTTGCAGCACGCGCAGCCCGTTCAACGCCAACGTCAGCAGCAGCGCGGGAACGAGCAGCCGCAGGTAGGGTTGCAGGTAGCGCAAGAGACGACGCGCGATCTGCGAGTCGTAAGTTTTGCCGATGGCCTCTTCTTCGTGAAATTTTTGAACCGCTGTCGCCATGCTTAAAAATCTTCCGCCGTTTATAAAGTCGTCTTATTTAAATTCGCGCTCGCGTCGTTCACTTCGATCCGGTCGAGCGCGCCGCGCACGGGAAAGTGAAGCAGCAGCCCCGCCGCCGCGATGATGAACGAGTGGAGCGCGTAGGCCAGCCCCGTGATGACGTAGGCGACGAAACCCAGCAGCGCGGTCAATTCGCACATGGCGAAGGCCAGCACGTAGGCAGTCGTGCCGAGATCGACGCGTCGCTTGTCGGCGGCCTGACTAAGCAGCCTGCGCTTGACGAGAAACGAGACGAGGAAAGTCATAAAGCCGATTGCGCCGAGCGTCCACGCCAGCGTGTGATTGCCGTCCGCGCTCGCCTCCGGCCGGATCACGTAAGTCAGAGAGAAAAGCAGCACGAGCGACAGCAGTTGCGCGCCCCAGATGAGCAGCAGCCCGCGCCGCCGCGCTTCGGCCGGAACTTGCCGGAACGGACTCTCATTCATCGGCTTTCACTCCAAACTCTCCGCTGTCGCAACTCGACGACGCCGCTCGCGTTCCGACGATCAGCAAACTCTAACTTGCCGCCAATTCTTCTTCCAAAAGTTGCCGCTCGTAGAGTGCGGCGTATTCGCCGCCGCGCGCGAGCAGTTCGTCATGCGTGCCGCGTTCGACGATGTGGCCTTCATCGAGCACGCAGATAAGGTCTGCGTCGCGCACGGTGGAGACGCGGTGCGAGACGATGAGACTCGTGCGCTCGCGCATCACGCCGCGCAGTTGCGCGAGAATTTTCTCCTCGGTGTAGGTGTCAACGCTGGAGAGCGCGTCGTCCAGAATCAGGATGCGCGGCTGGCGCATGACGGCGCGCGCAATCGCCGTGCGCTGCTTCTGCCCGCCGGAGAGCGTGATGCCGCGCTCGCCGACGAGCGTGTCGAAGCCTTCGGGAAAGGCGCGTATGTCCTCGCTCAAACCGGCGATCTCCGCCGCCCATTCAATCTCTGCGCGCTGCGCGCTCTCGACTCCGAAGGCGATGTTTTCCGCGAGCGATTCGCTGAACAGGAAAGTCTCCTGCGGGACGTAGCCGATGCTTGAACGCAACTGCGCGAGCGGGTAGTCGGGGAGCGGCACGCCGTCGATCAAGACCGAGCCGTACGGCGCGTCCATCATGCGCGGGAGCAAATTCATCAGCGTGGACTTGCCCGTGCCCGTGCGACCGACAAAGGCGACGGTCTGCCCCGCTTCGATCAAAAGGTTGATGTCGCGCAGCACCGGCGGCAAATGTTCGCTGTAGCCGAACGTGAGGTTGCGAAACTCGATGCGCCCCCTGATCTGCGGTTGCGCGCGCACGCCTTCCGCATCGGCGATGGCCGGTTTGATCGCGAAGACCGAGTTCATGCGCTTGAGGCTCGCCGTGCCGCGCTGGTAAAGGTTGACGACATAGCCGAGCGCGATGAGCGGCCAGATGAGGCGCGTCAGATAGAGATTGAATTCCGTGAACTGCCCGACCGTGATCTGGCCGCGCACGGCCAGCACGCCGCCGTACCAGAGAATCAAGACGAAGCCGAGGCCGATCAAAAATTGCATCAGCGGGCGCATCACGGCGTCGATGCGGACGAGTCCCAGATTGCGCTCGGCGTATTCGCGGTTGAGAGTTTTGAAGACCGCGATCTCGGCCTCTTCCTGCGCGTAGGCGCGCACGACGCGCACGCCCGTGAAGTTCTCCTGCGCGCGCGCGGAAATCTGCGCGAAGAAATCCTGAATCTTCTCGAAGCGCACATGCACCTGCTGGCCGAAGAATTTCACCGTCAGAGAGACGAGCGGCATCGTGACGAAAAGCAGGAGCGTCAGGCGCACGCTGATCCGCAGCATCAAAGGCAGGATGAGCACGACGACGAAGATCGTTTGCAGCGTGTACATGATCATCGGCCCGGCGAGTTGGCGCACGGCCGCCAGATCGTTCGTCGCGCGCGCCATCAGATCGCCCGTGCGGTTGGCCTGAAAGAAAGAGAGCGGGAGTTGTTGCAGGTGGCGATAAAAGTCTTGCCGCAGGTCGAACTCGACGTGGCGCGACATGCCGATCAGGATGCGTCGCTGCAAAAACAGGAACGTGCCGCTGACGAGACTGACGCCGAGAATGACGAGCGCGTAACGCGTCAGTTTCCCCCACGTCACGTCTGCGCGCAGCCCGTCCACGGCGCGGCCGACGAGCAGCGGGATGAACAGCCCGACTACCACCGAGGCCAGTATGCAAACGACGCCCGTGATGAGGTCTTTTTTATACGGGCGAAAATAGAGGCTGAATTTTTTCAGATCGTCCATAACAGGAAAAGCGGCGCACGTAAAATATCAGAAGCCTTCCGAGCGAAACCGCCGCGCCTATGATGCGCGACTTTCTCCCCAAAACCAAACGTCGAGACGTGCGGCGCGAGTCTCCATATTGTAGTGCAAGTGGGTGACGAAAGTATGCCTGAGAAAACATCCTGCGGAGGGCAAAGGGGAAGGGGTACGGGAGAAATCAATTCTCCCGTACCCCTTCCCCTTGCAACCTTTCGCCCGCGTTCAGGCGACGGACGTATGAATCGGCGGCTCGACCTCGGCCTGTGCGGAAAGCTCCGCGGGCGCGCCGTACATCTCGTCGCTCACTTCGGTCTGTTCGCTCGGCGGGGTGCAGATGCGATTGCGCCCGGCGTGCTTGGCTTCGTAGAGCGCACGGTCGGCCGAGCCGACAAGCCCGTCGCGCGAGTTGGCGTGCAGCGGGAACGTGGCGAGGCCGAACGAGCCGGTGATGTAACCGATGCCCGGCACTTCCGTCGTCTCCAGACGCGAGCGCAGACGCTCTGCGACGATGAGCGCGCCTTCGAGTCCGGCCTGCGGGAGTATGACTGCAAATTCTTCGCCGCCGTAACGCGCGGCCGTGTCCACGCCGCGCAGTTCGTCGCGCAACACGTCTGCGAGGAAACGCAGGGCGGCGTCGCCCGCGTCGTGGCCGTAGGTGTCGTTGACGCGCTTGAAGTGGTCTATGTCGAGCATGATGAGCGAGACGGGCTGGCGCATGCGGATGGCGAGCCTGAGGTCGCGTTCAAGCTGCATCTCGAAGGAGCGGCGGTTGACGCAGCCCGTCAAACCGTCGGTCAGAGCCAACTGCTGCATCTGCGTGAACAGGCGCGCGTGGTTGACGGCGACGGCCACCTGATCGGCCACCGTGCGCAGCAGCAGGAGTTCGTTCTCTTGCCAGATGCGATGCGGGTCGTCCGAACAAACCAGCAGCACGCCCATCGAGCGCGCCTGATAGAGAAGCGGCACGACGGCCAGCGGGCGCGTCTCGTCATCGGTCTGCGCGCTTGTCCCGCGTTGCTCGTCGAGCACGTAATGTTTCAGGCGGCGCGCGAGTTGTGTGTGATAGGCGTAGAGATCGTTGACGAGGGCTTCGCGGTCTTCTTCGCTCGGCTGGCCGTCGCGGAAGTAGCACTTCATCACGGGCGATTGATCGTTTTCACCTTCGACGTGCAGGCCGCTCAGTTGCACGCCGAGCGCGCGCCCGACTTCGTCCACCGTCGTCTGCAAGACGCTCGGCAGTGAGAGCGAACTTCTGATGGCCGACGCGATGCGGTTGATGGCGACCTCGCGCGCGGCCTGTTCTTGCAGGAGGCGTGCGAGTTTGGTCGTGACGGAGACGGTCAGTTGCAGCGAAGTGGCCTTCGGCATGCAGGTGCGAACGGCCTGCGAGAAGGCTTCCGTTTGCTCGAAGCGTTCGGCCGTAACGCGCGCCATCAGGTATTCCATAGCCGAGTAGACGATGTCCGGCTCAAACGTCCAGATGACTTCGCTCTCGGTGAGAGTTTCCGAACCTTCGGTCGTTTGGCCGCGCAGCGAGACGAGCAGGGCGGAGAAGCGCGCGTCGGCGATGATCACGAAGTGCTCGTTGTTGCCGTCCTGCGCGCGCACCAGCAGCATCGAGTCGCGCACACCGTTGAGAAACTCCATCTCGTTGTAGGCATCGTCGGGCGCGAGGAAGAAGAAGGCATGACGCGCCGCCTGTCCCACTTTCAAGACGCGTTCGGCCGAACGCGGCGACCTCTCAACCTGCAACGGCAAACTCTCGACCACCAACGCCGCCAGATTGTTTTCCAACACCACGTCCTCGAAATAGCGATGCAGTTGCGCAATCGTCTGATCAGCGCAACGCATCGGCGTTAACTGTCGGGAGTGTTGAGAAAGTAGGGCTTGATAAAGAGACAACATGAGACTTTGTTGACCGGACAGACCTGATGAGGCTCATTCAAGAGGGACTGCGGATGGTGAAACTCTCGTCGCCGCGTTGGAAGCGGCTTAGACAAAACATATTTTGCATTAATTAACACGTTTTGTCTATGAATATTTACAAGACACTTTTCACCCGCCGAAAGATCCCACCACGTTTTTGCCACGACCGTGATTATTGTCGCAAACAAACAACTTAGCTGAGTTTCAGATAAGTCGTGAGGGCTGTCACGACAAGCGCGCCGGATTCGTTGGAAATCTCGATGGAGACCGTGGCAACGCGGCGTCCGGCGCGAACGACGCGTGCGCGGGCGGTTAATTTGCCTTCCGTCACGGGGCGCAGGTAATGGAGCGTGAGGTCGACGGTGACGGTCTGCTCTCCGGGTTCGAGTGTGGTAAGGACGGCGAAGGCGGAGGCAGTGTCGGCCAGCGAAGCGAGCGCGCCGCCGTGCATGATGCCGCCGAACCGCTCCAACTCCGGCCGCGCGCTCATGGACAGGGTGGCCGCGCCCCGCGTGGCGTCTTCAAAACTGATGCCGAGCAGGTGCGCGTAAGGGATGCGTGTGATTCCTTCGCGCAGGCGGCTCAACTGTTCGGGCGTCAGTGGAATTTCGCTCAAGAGTTGTAGAGTCCCGACCCGTCGTTGGATTCGACGACGACCGCCGTGCCGTAGGCGAGCACCTCCGTGATGCCGCTCCCCAACTCGGTCGCATCGTAGCGCGCGCCGATGATGGCGTTTGCGCCGAGTTCGGTGGCGTGCTGCACCATAATCTCGAAGGCCTCGCGCCGCGTCTGCTCGCAGAGATTCGTCCAAGCGGTAATGTTGCCGCCGACCATCGAATTGAAGACCGCGCCGATGTTGACGAAGAGATTGCGCGAGCGCACGACGATGCCGCGCACGATGCCCAAATTTCGCTTGACGCGAAAACCGGGAATCTCAAAGGCGGTCGTCACCATGTGCGGCGAGACCGAATAAGTGCGCTCGCTGATCTCGTATGGCGCGCGCGTCTGGAGAGAGTCGTTGTTCATAGTTGATGCCGGGTTGTGAAGCGAAACCTTGAGAACAAACGCTTGAGAACTATCAATCGCTGAAGAGAGACGGCTGCGCGTTGCGACCGTTCGCGCCGTCTGCGTCGCCACCACCGTCGCGCGCCTCTTCCGGCGTCCAGCGATAGCGGCCGAGGTCGCAGCGTTCGCGCGCGTTGAACTCGACGCCTTCGGCTTCGAGCATGCGTTGCTGCTTGTTCATCGGCAACAGGACGCGTCCCGTGGAACACGCGCCCTGCGCGTTGATGACGCGATGCCAAGGGACGGATTCGTCGGCCTTGTTCATCACGAAGCCGACGGTGCGCGCCGTGTACCCTTCGCCGAGAATCTCCGCGAGTTGCCCGTAGGTCATTACGTGACCGGCGGGGATGCGGCGGACGATCTCGAACACGCGTTCGTTGTAACCCGGCATGTTGGTAATAGCCGGGTCGTTCGCCTGAGCGCTCAAGTCGCGTCCGGTGTAATGTCGTTTTGATTTCGTGTCCATCGTTTTTTACCCGTCGCGCCCTGTTCGCGCCACCACGCGCGCCACTCTTCGATAGCGCGGCTGCGTTCGGCCTGCGGAGCCGCAGGCTGAAAACTGAGTCAGGTGTTGGTCGCGTCGCGCAAGCACATCTCGGCCAGAAAACGCGTGCGCAGGTCGTCGGCCGACAATAATTCGATGAGCCGCGGGACGGAGAGCCGCGCGAACCCGGCGCGCTCGGCGGCGAAAGTTTTTCGTTTCTCGGTTCGTGAGTTCATCGCGCCGGTTCAGATGCGTTCGAGTTCGGAGAGGGTGCGATCCGTCTGCTGGTCGCCCGTGTTGAGCGTGGTCTTCGGCTCGATCAGCATGACGTGAACTTCTTCGTCGGCCACCGGCATGTGCTCGACGCCTTTGGGAATAACCGCAAACTCGCCTTCCGCGAGTTGGAGATCGCGGTCTCTTAATTTGATGGTCAGATTTCCTTTGACGACGAGAAACAACTCGTCCTCCGCGTCGTGCTTGTGCCAGATGAATTCGCCCTTGAACTTGGTCAGCTTAATGTAAGAGTCGTTGACCTCGCCGACGATCTTCGGTCGCCAGTGTTCTTGAAAGAGATTGAGCTTGTCTTTGAGATTTACTACGTCCAAGAGAACCTCCTTTCCATGCTCTGCGACTGCGGCGGCCGCCTCTAATCAAACGTGCGCAGGACGACGCGTGCGGGCGCGCCGTCGCCGCTTCCGGCCGCGATTTTCAAAGGCAGGCAGATCAGTTCGTAGACGCCCGCAGACACCCCGCTCAAGTCCAAACCTTCGACGATGACGACGCCCGCCGAGAGTAACGTCGTGTGCGTCTCGAATGTTTCCGACTTGAACTTTTCGATGGACAGATAATCAATGCCGACGAGTCGCAGGCCGCGTTCGTTGAGCGCGCGCGCCGCGCCGGGGGTGAGATGTGTAAAGTCTTCGCGAAACGTTTTGCCTGCGCCTTGCCAGAAATCGGAGTTGCGCGTTTTGAAGAGCACACGCGTCGTGCCCGCGGGGACGTGCGCGGCGACGTGGCTCGCGTCGATGGCCTGCACGTCGTCTCCCAACTCGACCACGCGCGCCTCGCCGATCAGAACTTCGAGCGGCAGCGTGGAAACTTGCGGCGCGCCCTCGATGAAATGCGCCGGGGCGTCGAGGTGTGTGGCCGTGTGCGCGCCGAGGCGCAACAGCGTGACGTTGGCAGCGTCGCCCCGCGCGATGGCCGCCCATGAGACAATTTCGATGGCGGGGTCGCCCGGATAAGTCGGGGTCGTCTCCGGCGAAATGGCGACGCTGATGTCGTGGATAGGCATAAAGTGATGAGTAAAAGCCGTGAATCGTGAATCGTAAATCGTAAATAGAAAGAACCCGGTTTCTCTATTTACGATTTACGATTCACGATTCACTTGTCTGCACTTCTGCATGGTACTGGCAGCTTTCGAGGACTGTCAACGCGGTGCTTGTTTCAGCCGCGCGCGACTTCTTGCGGCGTCGGTTGGCGTGCGTTAGCATTTGCTGTCGATAAGTTGAATTTGGCCGGGCGAAGTGTTATCCGGCGGGAGTGTGAGAGCCATTTCAGAGACAATCGAACACGGGGGCGTGCCGCGCGTGGCGGCTTCGAGTTATTTGAACTCTGCCCCGCTCATCTGGAGTTTTGCGCGCGGCGAGAGGGCGCGCGAGGTCGCACTTTTGACGGACGCCGCCCCGGCGCGTTGCGGCGACATGCTGGCGCGCGGTCTGGTCGAGGCCGCGCTCGTCCCCGTCATCGAGTATCAACGCTTGCCGGAAGTACGGGTCGTTCCCGGCGTGTGCGTGGGCGCGCGTCGCGCCGTGCGTAGCGTCGTGCTGGTGACGAGGCGCGACGATTTGAGAGACGTACGGACGCTCGCGCTCGATGAATCTTCGCGTACCTCGGCCGCGCTCGTGCAGATCATTTTTCGCGAGTTCGTGGGGCGCGAAGTTCAGACCGCGCCCGCGTCGCCCGATGTCAGAGGAATGCTTGCGGAGCACGACGCCGCGCTCATCATCGGCGACCCGGCGATGACCTTCGCGCGCGAGAATCTGCGCGTGTATGACCTCGCCGTGTTGTGGCGCGAATTCACGGGTCTGGGCTTCGTGTTCGCGATGTGGATGGCGCACGAGTCGGCGGCGGAGGCCGTGCGGCGCGTGGACTTTGCGGGCGCGCGCGACGAGGGGCTGGCGCGTCTGGAAGAGATCGTCGCGGAGTATGAGCGCGAACTGGGCTTGCCGCGCGCGGAACTGCGCGCCTACCTCACGGATAACATCTGCTTCGATTTGAACGAGGAGATGCGCGCCGGCCTCGAACTGTTTTTCCAACTCGCGCACAAGCACAAGCTCACGCAGGGCGTGCGCCCTCTGAAAATGTTCGGCGAGTAAACGGGCGCACCTCGCCGTGCGAGCCGACATTCAAACAAAGCGCGCCGCGTGGCGTATAATGAGTTGAAATAATGAAGTTGAAAAGACGCGTCGCAAAAATTTTATAACTTCAGATTAACGTTATGACGGACATCCAACCAATTCTCGAACGCGCTCTCGCAGGCGAACGTCTGACGGCGGCGGACTGCACCGCGCTTTTGGAGTCAGACGACATCGCGCGCATCGGCGTCGCCGCCGACGAGATGCGCAAGCGACGACACCCTTCGGGCATCGTCACCTACATCATCGACCGCAACATCAACTACACGAACGTCTGCAACGTCGTCTGCACCTTCTGCGCCTTCTACCGTCGGCCGGGCAAGCCCGACACCTATGTCCGCACCGTCGAAGAGATTTGCGAGAAGATCGACGAAACCATCGCGCTCGGCGGCACGGGCATCCTGATGCAGGGCGGCCTGCACCCGGACTTCGGCATCGAGTGGTATGAAGAACTGCTCCGCACGCTGCACGCGAAGTATCCGCAGATGCAGTTGCACAGCTTTTCGCCGCCGGAGATTCACAACATACATCTCATCAGCGGCCTCTCTTACGAAGAGATCATGGAGCGTTTGAAGGCGGCGGGGCTGTCGTCCCTGCCCGGCGGCGGCGGCGAGATACTGGACGACGAGGTACGCAAGCGCGTCTCGACCAAGTGCACGACCGACGAGTGGCTCGCCGTGATGCGCGCCGCACACCGCGTCGGCCTGCGCTCGACGGCGACGATGATGTTCGGCATCGGCGACACAGTGGAGCACCGCGTCCGTCATCTCGAACGCATCCGCGCGCTGCAAGACGAGACGGGCGGCTTTACGGCCTTCATCCCGTGGACGTTCCAACGCGAGAACACCGCGCTCGGCCGCCGCATCAAGGACGAACCGACGGGCGTTGACTATTTGAAGATGGTCGCCGTCTCGCGCCTTTTCCTCGACAACATCGAACACATCCAATCGTCTTGGCTCACGCAAGGCTTGCGACTCGGTCAGGTCGTGCTGCGCTTCGGCGCGGACGACATGGGTTCGATCATGATCGAGGAGAACGTCGTCTCCGCCGCAGGCGCGCACAACGAAGCCGACGAACGAATGCTGCGCTACCTTATCCGCACCGCCGGATTTACCCCGCAACAACGCGACATCCTCTACAACCACGTCAACCGCGACGAGTCCACGGCCGCCGATGCGAGCGATTCCGCCGCCCTGCGCGAACTTACTGTGGCCTTCGCGGACTGAACGTGAATCCGCAGATCAAGAGAACGGCGCGTCGAGCTAAGAACTCGACGCGCCGCCTTTTTGTCGGGTCGTGTGCCACGTCGCGCCGCAAAGGGCGTTTGCGTCATAAACCTTACGCGCCCGTGTCTGCGTCGCGCGCTTTTTCTTTGGCCGAGAAGCGGTCGAGAAAATCGGGGACGAACCGCTCGGCAAATCCTGCGATAAACGACCAGACCAGCAGTTTGGCGAACTGCGTCCCGTCGAGTGAGACGGTGCGCAGCAGGTGTATAAACGTCGCGCCGTTCTGGTCGGGGTAGTCCGGGAACAGCCCGCCGCGCAACAGCCCGCCGAGAAAAATAAATAGCAGGACGAGCGAGAAGCATGCACCGCTCAACAGCGACTGTGAGAGGATGCTGTCGCGGCCATACACCATTTCGATCAAATTCTCGTTGCGCTGCCCGCCGCTCGGCAGGCTTTGCAGCCGCTGGAGCATACTGACGAACCCGCCGAGCGCGCCCGTCAGGGTCACGGCCAACAGGGTGAAGATGGGGTGTAGTTTGTCGGCATTACCCGCCGGAAGGTAGATCAGGAAAATGACTGAACCGAGGCCGAGCAAGACTATCGCCCCGTAAATCCAGCCGAACGCTTTCGCAAACCAATTGCGCCGCTCCTCCCATGCCGTGCGAATGCGGAAACGCCAGAAAGTATCTTCGAGAATCACCTGAAGGTCGCCGCGTAACGCGCGCTCCTCGTCGTAAGTTATGTTGTAAGGATCGAAGTATGCATGTGGGGGCGGCGCGTCCGGCGAATCGGCGTCGCCGGAGGGTGGGGAAGTGATCGGCGGGCTGAACTGGTGGAGCGGCGGGTTCGTGCCGAGATATTCCTGATAAACTTCAGCCCCGACGACATCGCGGAAACGCGTGCGTGTGACCCACGCCTTACGCAGGAGGCGTTCGACGGGCATGATCTCCAGCAGGATCAATTCGAGCTTGAGCAAATTATCCCACGTCAACGCTGCGGGCTTCTTGTCGTGAAGTTCTTTCACTTCCGCCTTGTACTGCTCTGATACGGCCTCCTGCGGTATCAAGGCGTACTCGCCAAGCAGGTGATCGAAGTAGGACTGCGCCTCGGTAGGCGCATAGGCGAGCAGCGACCCCGCTTTTCTACGCCGCCTCTTGATTCTGAGAAATAACAGGTATGCGCCGCCCGCCACAACGAGCAGCACCACGACGACTATGAGGGTGAACGCGCCTGTTTGCATAAAATTGCCTCGTGTGTGAGTAAGTGTCAGCCGCGCAGGCTGACCATGGCCGGTTGCGATTTCCGTGTGAGCCGTGTGCACGCCGCGAAGTGCTGAGAACGATTACGCCTCTCGACGGAGAAGCGTGTCCGGTTGCGGCCACGGGCGGCGATTGGACGTGCGAACTTGAAGGCGCGGGGAAGATATGCGCGCGCGGGGCGCGTGTCAAGCAGAAAGTTTAAGCCGGAGACGAAGGCGTGAGCGTCTGCGTCGCGCCGCCGCGCCCGCGCGTCAACGCCATCTGAAGATGCTGACGATGTTGGAAAAGTCGTCAGTCCAGACGGGACGGTCGGGGCGGCCTTCGAGCGTCTGCCAGCGCGTGTCGGCGGCGAGCGTCTGCACGTCTTCGGGGCGGCGTGCCATGACGACCCATTGCGAGGGTTCTTTGCCGCTGGACTGGTTGCGCGCCGTGTCGTCGAAATCGAGGCAGACGAGCGAGCGTGCGCGGGCAAGGTCTGCGACGACCGGGCGCAGGTCGAGGCTGCGGTTGGAGATGTGGAAGACGACGAGGCCGCCGGGCGCGAGTTTGGAGAGGTAGAGGTCGAGAGCTTCGACGGTCATCAGGTGCATGGGGATGGCGTCGGAACTGAAGGCGTCGAGCACGATGAGCGCGTAATGCGCGGGCGGCGCGTTTTGCAGTTGCAGGCGCGCGTCGCCGAGCGAGATTTCGACGGGCGCGGCGGCGCAGTAAGAGAGATAGGTGAAGTAAGCGGGGTCGCGCGCGATTCGGACGACGGCGGGGTTGATCTCGTAGAACGTCCAACTCTGTCTGGCGCGCGCGTAGGCTGCGGTCGCGCCCGTGCCGAGGCCGACGATGGCGACGCGCGCGTTGGCGTCTTCGGCGTCGAAAGTTTTGAAGACCTGACCGAGCGGCCCTTCGCGGTGATAGTAAGAGAGCGGTTCGCAGTGGCGGTTGAGCGCAAGCGATTGCCGCCCGTGGATGGTTGTGCCGTGATAGAGCCAGTGCATATCTTCGCCCGCGTCTTGCGTCACGCGCAGCGTGCCGAAGAAGTTGCGTTCGGCGAGCAGGGTGTGGCGGTTGAGGTTGACGTGAAAACTGCTGCCGAGCATGACCGCGCCGAGCGCGAGCGCGAAACGCACGGGGCGAGCCTTGAAAAGATAACTGATGATGAGCGGCGCGCCCACGACGAGCGCGAGACTCTGCACCCAATCTAACTTGAAACGGGAGACAGTGAGCGCGAGCAGGAGCGTCAAAAGCGCCACGCCCGCCGGTATCCCTGCGTCGAGCCAACGCTCGCGCGGCGTGTCGCGCGCGGCATCGACAGCAGCAGCGGCGGCGTTATCGTCGCGGCGCGGGAGCAGCAGGCAGGCGAGCACGATGACGAGCGGATATTCGAGCGTCGTATCGAAGACGTTGGGCGCGACGAGGGCGTTGAAGAGGCCGCCGAGCACGCCGCCGACGCTCATCAGCAAGTAGAACTCCGCGAGATGCCGGACGCCGGGGCGGTCTGCGGCCAAACGGGTGTGGCAGGCCAACGCCGCCACGAAGAAGAAAAAGAGATGCGAGAAGATGAGCAGCCAGATGGGCTGCGTCGCGCCTGAGAGATAGACGAGCGCGAAGATGATCGCGACGCCCGGCAGCACGCGCGCCAACGTGCGCGGCTTGAAGATTTGCCGCCGCGCGAAAGCGAACACGAGCGTCAGCAGGTAGAGCGAGAGCGGCACGACCCAGAGCAGCGGGAGCGAGGCGATGTCGGTCGAGAGGTAAGTGGTGACGCCGAGCATCAGGCTCGACGGCACGAAGGCGAGCGCGACCCAACGCAGCCGACGCCGCCACGAAAGAGTCTCGACCTCCGCACGGTCAAGACGCGCAACCTCTGCGTCGTCGTGATGCACAACCTCTACGGTGGCGGCGGCGTCTTCGCCCGTCGAGTTTGTTTCCGGGTTCGGCTCTACGTCGCGCGGCTCTCCGGTCTCAAACGCAGCGGCGCGAAGCTCAGTTCCGGCGCGCTTCGCCTGACGCCGCCGCAACGCCGCGAACGCGCAGGCCGCGAGCAGCACGAGAAGCAGCGCGTAACCTAGCGACCAGAGGCGGCTTTGCCCACCGAGCGTGAGACGGGGTTCGACCAGCAAAGGGTAGCTCAACAGCGCGAGAAGGCTGCCCGCGTTGCTCGCCGCGTAGAGAAAATACGGGTCGCGCGCCGACGCCTCGCGCGTCTCTGCGAACCACTTTTGCAGGAGCGGCCCGTTGGTCGAGACGGCGAAGAAGGGCAAGCCGACGGTCGTTAATAAACTCCACAGCAGCCAGAGCGACGGGTTGCCCTCGCGCGGCACGGAGCGTGCGGCCTCGGCCGAAATCAGGATGGGAAACGTGAGTGCGGTCGAGAGCAGCACGACCGCGTGGACGGCGACCTGCCCACGGAGCGTCAGCCACTTGGAGACGGCCAGCGCGTAGGCGTAGCCCGCAAGCAGCATCGCCTGAAAAAAGAGCATGCAGGTGTTCCAGACGGCGGGCGTGCCGCCCAAGAGCGGCAAGAGCATCTTCGCCATCATCGGCTGCACCCAGAACAGCAAAGACGCGCTGGCGAACAACGTCAACGCATACAGAACTGTCAACGCGCTTGAGCGTTTCGGCATGTATTTCGTGCTACTCCAACCACTCGTGCGACCGGCGGGATACATAGGCGGCAGGCTCGAAACTGCCCGGCACACACCCTTCGTCGTCGCCCCAGCTTTAGTTAATTCGCCGAGAGATAAATGTTGACTAATTAGGTCGCTTATTCTATATCAGTAGCTCGCTTTACTCGGTCGCGAATTGCCTTCGGGCGGTCACCGCTTAATACTCTCACGTAATTAAGCTCCAGCCCGCCTTCATTTGTTAACAGTCACTCACCTCTAGCGTTTCAGTGAGTCTCCGTCAGTATCCCCTTAGATTATGCTTCAACGCCACGGCTCACGTGTAGCCCATGTTGAAGACGTTGCCGTCAAGACGCGCGACCCGCGTGGCCGCTGCAACCCGGCTTAAGACGAAGCACGCGCGCCTGCTCCGCGCGTTGTGAGAGTGGCGCGCTTAGTCTCCCTCGCCGAAACGCAATCCAGACTGTTCTCCCGCGGCTTCGGTCGGGAGGGACACCCCAACGCTCGCGCGAACGAACATAGAGGGCTATTACACATGACCTCCACCACAGTGGACGAGTTACGAGCGCACTGCCGCATCATGATAAATTTGATGGCGCGGGGGAATTTAATCCCGTTCTTCGGCGCGGGCGTGAATGTCTCTAACCGCCCGCCGGGCGCATCTTTCCTTCCCAATTATTATCTGCCGAACGGCGAGGAACTAGCGGAGAGCATCGCCGACGCATTCCCCCCTTACCCGTGGTCGGATAAGAAAGACTTGATGCGCGTCTCGTGGTATGCCTCCGAAGAGTTCGGCTACGGCGCTCTGTACAGGCATCTGCGCGAGATTTTCAGCGGCGACTACCCGCTGACCAACGTGCACGAGTTCTTCGCGCGATTACCGGGGAAACTGGCGGCCAAAGGCTACCACGGACGCCACCAGTTGATCGTCACGACGAATTACGACGCCGTGCTGGAGAGCGCGTTCGACAACGCGCGTGAGCCTTACGACGTGCTCACCTACGTCGCGCACAACGAGATCGATAAACGCGAGGAAGGCAGGTTCAGATACACCCCGCACGGCGGCGACTCGCGCATCATCTACCAGCCGAACAGCTTGATCCTGCCCGACGAGCGCACCGTCATCCTTAAGATTCACGGCGCGGTCGACAGGATGAACCCGGAGCGCGACAGTTTCGTTATCACGGAAGACGATTACATCGACTACGTCGTGCGAATGAGCACCGACTCTTTCAAGATTCCGGTGGTGCTCATGGAGAAGATGCTGAGGAGGAACTTTTTGTTCCTCGGCTACAGCCTCGGCGACTGGAACATGCGCGTCCTGTTCAAAAGCATCAGGGCGAGCCGCCAGTTCAACGACACCTCTTGGGCTGTCATGCACAAAACCAAAGAGTGGGACGAGGCGTACTGGCGGAAGCACAAAGTCCGGCTCCTGAAATTATCCTTGAAAGATTATGTAGACATCTTAAATGAACAGTTGGATGCCCTGCCGGACGCCGGGGGAGGAGCAACCCCATGAGCGAAGTTAAGCTGCCGCGCTCGCCATACAAAGGTCTCATGCCTTTCTCGGAAGAGGATGCGCCCTTCTTCTTCGGGCGCGAGGGCGAGCGCAAGATCATCTCGGCTAATTTGCGCACGCAGCGGTTAACACTGCTCTACGGGCCGAGCGGCGTCGGCAAGAGTTCGGTGATCAAGGCCGGAGTCGTTTACCACCTGCGGAAACTCGCCGCAGAGCAGCGGAAGATGTCGGAAGAGGTTTCAACGGCAGGCTCGCAGGCGGACGGCGTCGTGCAGACGGCGGGGGAGATTCCTGCATCGGCGTGCGCCGAGTGGGAGGGATACGGCAACCACCTCGTCGTGATCGTCTTCAGCAAGTCCTCCGACTGGATCGGAAATCCGCTCGAATCGTTGCAGGCCGCCATCCTCGCCGGTCTCAAAGAGTCTGCGCCCCGCATTCTCAATCCCGAGACGGAAAATCGTCTCCGCGCCTTAAAACTGACGGAGATGTTGAAGGAGGCGACGAACCTCATCGAAGACCTCGAACTGCTCATCATCCTCGACCAGTTCGAGGAGTATTTCGTCTACCACCCCGTGGACGAGGGCGAGGGGAAATTCGCCGACGAGTTTTCGCGCGCGGTGGTGAACCTAGACCTGCGCACCAACTTCCTCATCTCGATTCGCGAGGACTGGCTCTCGCGCCTAGACCGTTTCCGCGGGCGTATCCCGAACCTCTTCGAGAACTCAATCAGCATAGACCATCTCGAACGGACGGCGGCGCATCAGGCCATCACCAAACCCATCAAGAGGTACAACGAACTCATCGACGCGCAGGGAAGCGTGCGGCCGAAGGTCGAGATCACCGAAGACTTCATCCTTGCGGTGCTGAATCAACTCGAACTGCTCGACCAGCCGGACGAACTCGGTCAAGAAATCACGCCGCCCGAAAGCCCCATGGGTTCGGCGGGGCGGCGCATCCAGACGGCGCGTTTGCAGATCGTCCTGCAACACCTGTGGGCGAAAGTGAAGGACGACCCGAAGCCCACGCTCGACGCCAGCCTTCTCAGCCACCCGGACACGGCCAAGACCATTTTTCAGTTGCATCTTCAGGAAGCCCTCGGACACCTCTCCGCCGAAGAGCAGAGGGTGGCGGCGGATTTCTTCGGTTATCTCATCACCGATTCCGGCACCAAGTTCGCCTCTACGGCCGGGGGGTTAGCCGCGCGGTGCGACCGCCAGCCGGAGGAAGTTCGCGCCGTGCTCGAAAAGTTGAGCGAACACGACGTGAGAATCCTCAACCGGGTCGCGCCCTCGCCGGGACAGCGCAATAACGAGCCGCGCTACGAAATCACGAGCGACGTGCTGGCCGCCCCTGTGCTGGACTGGGTCAAGGATATTCGCGCAGAGCAGCAGCGGAAGAAGGAGGTTCAGGCGCAGCAGCTTCGGAGGTGGGCTGTCTTCAGAGTATTCATGATCGCTTTCACCCTCATCTTGGTGGCGGCCATCATCATCCTCACATTCACGTTGGCGAAGGTCAGACGGCAGCGGCGTGAAATCGAGGGCGCCCAGCGCGTGGCCGAGGCCGAGAGGATAAGTGTGATGAACGCGCTCAAGATCGTGTACGCTCAGGACGAACTGATTCCGCACTCGAAGGCTGTGCTGCGCGGGCATTCGACCCCCATCATCAGCGCCTTCTTCACTTCACCGAAAAATGTCCTGACGGCGAGCACGGACGGCTCTGCGATCCTTTGGGACATTGATACCAAAGAGAAGGTGCGCGAATTTAAGAAGCCCGACGACCCGTTGATCAGCGCGTCGTCCGGCAATCAAACCAACCCCTTAATGATGGGAAGTCTGGAGTCCAGTTCTAAAGAGAAATTGGCGGTGATGGGGAGTCTCGACGGCAGGGTCATCCTCTGGAACACCGAGTCGGGGGAGATCAGGGTATTGCGCGAGAAGGCCGGGGATCATATTACGGACGTAAGGTTCAGCCCCGACGGCGAGAACGTTGTGGCCGCGACCACCGTGGGGACGGTCATGGTCTGGAGGTCTGCGACCGGGGAGAATGTGAAGCTCATTGGCGGAAACAACGTGGCGATCAGGCAACTCGCTTTCAGCTCGAGGGGCAGGTTTTTGGCGGCCGCATCCGAAGACGACACGGTGCGCGTCTGGCGCGTCAGCGATTGGAGCGAGAGGGTTCTGAAGGGACATACCGGGGTGATCAACGGCCTCGCTTTCAGCCCCGACGAGGAACTCATCGCGACGGCCAGCGCGGACAAGACGGTTCGCGTCTGGAAACACTCGACCGACGATTGCCGCGTCTTTAACGAGCACACGGCGAGCGTGAACAGCGTCTCCTTCGACCCGGCGGGGAAGCGCGTCCTCAGCGCCAGCGACGACCAGACGGCGCGCATCTGGAACTTGGACAACCTGAAGGTCGTCGAGTTGAGCGGCCACAGGGACAAAGTGTTGAGCGCGGCCTTCGACCCTAGCGGCACGCAGGTCGTGACCGGGAGCAAGGACACGACCGTGCGCATCTGGGTGGCGAGCACCGGGTGGAGCCTGACCGAGTTGCGCGGCCATCTCAAGCAGGTCACTTACGTAGCATTCGCCCCCGACGGCAAGCTGGTGCTGACGGCGAGCGACGACGCGACGGCGCGCGTCTGGTACGTGCCTCGCCCCGGCGACTTCAACCTGAAACCGCCGACCATTGACGCCATCCCCAAGCGACACGTCGGGCCTTGCCCTGTCACGATCAGGTTCTTCGTCACGCTCACGGCCGCCAGCGGCAGCGGCAATGTCATCTACAGATTCAGGGGGAGCGACGGGAGAATTTGGCCTATCCGAACGCAGACCTTCAACGAGCCGGGGTCGAGCTACGTGAACTGGTACTGGAGAATAACCAGAAATTACTCCGGGTCGGAGACAATCGAGGTGATCGAGCCGACGGGCATCAAGCCGGAGAAAGCGACCTTCTCGGTTAAATGTACCAAGGACGCGAAGACTGCGGTGGAAGAACCTGCCGAGGTTGAGGTTGTCGAGGAAAACCCCTGAATTGCGTGCTTCACATTTTTACTAAGCGGCGGCGGAACGGGCGAGGAGCGTGGCGCGAAGAAGTTCGTTGAATCTTTCGGCGTGCTCGGTCTGCGGCGTCATGCGGCATTGGTCGAAGACTTCGAGGCGCGCGCCGGGGTTGAGGCGGCAGAGCGCGTCGGCCTGAGCCACGGGCGTGGTGATGTCGTCTTTGCCCCAGACGAGCGTGACGGGTTGCGTGAGTCGCGCAAAGGCTTCGCGCATGTCGGCGTTGAGATAGCCGGAGAGGAAAGCGGCGACGGCGTGCTGCGCGCCGGGCTGGTGGCTGGCCGCGTAGTAGTGTGCGACGAGGCGTTCGGTGGCGAAGCGGCGTTCGTAGAAAAGTCGCTTGCGGGCATAGTCGCGCAGGCTGCGCTCGCTCGTCATCGCGTTGTAGAAAGATTCGCCGAGGACGGGCGAATGCAGCAGCCCGTAGAAAGCCGCGCCGGGCAGGTCTGGGCGCGAGTCGGACGCGCCCGCGCCGGTCGGGGCGATGAGCGTGAGCGAGCGGACGAGCGCGGGATGCTCGTCCGCGACACGCACGGCGAAGGCCGCGCTCAAGCCGCCGGCGACGAGATGAGCGGGCGCGCGCCGCGACCCTTCGACGAGAAAGTCCCTGATGAGCGCGACGTAGAGGTCTGCGGAGTAGGGCACGTTGGCGGGTTTGTCAGAGAGTCCGAAGCCGAGGAAATCCGGCGCGTAGACGCGAAAGTCCGTGGCGAGCGCGTCGAAGTTTTTGCGCCACATGAAGGAGGACGCGCCCGCGCCGATGTCGTGCAGAAAGACGAGCGGCTCGCGCCCCTTCGCGCCCGCCGTGCGGTAGTAGACGCTCCCATGCTCAGAGGCGAACGCGCGCGCTTCGCCGCCGAGCGAAGTGTCCTCCGTCTCCGTGCGGACGCCGCGCGCGATTGAAGCGTTGACCGCCGCCAGCGCGGCCACGCCCGCGCCGCCCGCGACGAACAGCCCCTTCCAAAACTTTTGCTTCACACTCATAAAAGAAGAGGTCAGAGGCTAGAGGTCGGAGGTTAGTGAAAATCAGTTTATGTTTTTAACTGACCTCTGACCTCTAACTTCTAACCTCTGACTTTGCGTTTAGACGAAAGCGAAGTCGAACTGCTCTTGATGGACGCGTTCGTCGCTCGTGATGTCCACCGCGCCGAGGTAGTCCTCGATCTCGGTGAGCACGTCGCTCTCGGTCGAGCGCAGAGCGCGCGCCACTTCGGGGTTGATGCGCAGGGTCGTCTGCTTGATGCCGTCGCCGTTCATGCCGCGCGAGAGGCGACGCGCTTCGTCGAGGATTTCGTAGCAGATCGTCTGCGCCGACTTGACCAGCCCCGCGCCCTGACAGTACTGGCAGGGGCTACAGAGCGTGCGTTCGAGCGACTGCTTGACGCGCTTGCGGGTCATGATGACGAGGCCGAAATCGTTGAAGGAGAGTACCTTCGTCGGCGACTTGTCATCGCGCAGAGCGTCTTGCAGCGCGCCCATCACGCGGTTGCGGTTACGCCTGTCCTCCATGTCGATGAGGTCGAGGACGATGATGCCGCCGAGGTCGCGCAAACGTATCTGGCGCGCGATCTCCTCGGCCGCTTCAAGGTTCGTGCGCGTGATTGTGTCTTCGAGGCGCGTGCCGCCGCGCCCGACGAACTTGCCCGTGTTCACGTCGATGGCGACGAGCGCCTCCGTCTGGTTGATGACGAGATAGCCGCCCGACTTCAGCCACACGCGCGGCTTGATCGCCTTGTCGATCTCGGCCTGCACGCCGAAGGCTTCGAGGATCGGCTCGTCGCGCGTGTAGAGTTTGACGCGTTTGACGAGGCGCGGCTGGATGCGATTGATGAACTCGACGATGTTCTGATACTCCTCTTCGGAATCCACGCGGATGGCCGCGAAGTCGTCCGAGAGTTGATCGCGCAGGATGCGCTGAACGAGGTCGAGGTCTTTGTGCGTGAGCGTGGGCGCGCGCTGCTTCTCGGCCATGCGGCGAATGTCGAGCCACGTGCGGACGAGATAGCGCGCGTCGTCGCGCAGGTCTTGTTCGCTGATGCCGATCCCGGCGGTGCGGACGATGAAGCCGCCCGAAGGCACGTCCTCCGTCTCGCGTATGTCTTTGATCAGTTTACGCAGGCGCACGCGCTCGCTGTCCGATTCGATCTTGCGCGAGACGCCGACGTGTTCCACCGTGGGCATGTAGACGAGGAAGCGACCGGGCAGAGCAATGTGCGACGTGATGCGCGCGCCCTTCGCCGCAATCGGCTCTTTGGCGATCTGGACGAGAATCTCTTGGCCTTCGCGCAAGAGGTCTGTGATGAGCGGCGTGTGTCGTTCGCGCCGGTCGCGACCACCGCCGCTGCGCCCGCCGCCGTCGCCGCGACCACCACCGCCGCCGCCACTGCTGCTGCCGCCGCCGCTACGCCCCGCGACGCCCTCGCTGCTACCTTCGGTGCGACCGCCGCCACCGCCGCCGTCGGGGCGTTCCCCGCGTTCCGCGCCGCCACGATCATTGCTACTACTGCGCCCTCCACGGTCTCCGCGATCATTGCGCTCACCGCGCCCGCCGCGCTGTTGACGACCTCTGGGGTCTGGACGCGTCTCGGGGCGCGCATCGGGACGCGTCTCCGCACGGGGTTCGGGCTGCGCTTCTTGAAAATCTTCGACCGCAGCCGTAGCTTCCAACTCAACCGGCTCGACGACCGCTTCGGCGTGACCGTTCGAGCGATCTTCTTCGCCGCCGTTCTCGCCGGGCGCGCCGCCCGGACGACGGTTGCGACGACGCCCGCCGCGCCGCGCAAATTCGTCGCGCACGCGCCGCGATTTGATGCTCGCCTCCGAGTCCGGCAACGTCTCGTTACCGGCAATTGCTTCGGCCGCCGCATCGTCCGGGGCATTGCCTTCCGCAGTCGCTTCTGCGGCGGCCTCGCCGGATTTGGCTTTCCCGCCGCGACGCGTCTGCGATCCCTTCGTCGCTGCCTTGCCCTTGGCAGGCGATTTCTTCGACGCGGCCTCTTTCGTCGCGCGCGAGCGGCTGCTCTTTTTCGGCGCGCCCTCTTCAGTGGTCGTCGCCGCCGCTGCTGCTGTTGCCGTCTCGTCGGACGTTTCGGCCGTTGCTTCGTCGCTCGCCGGGGCAGCCTTCTTGCCCTTGCTGCCGCCGCGTCGCGACTTGCTCGTCGCTTTGCCGCGCGCGGGAGTTGCCGCTTCGTCGCCCGTGGTTGAAGGCACGCCTTCTGCGGCCTCGCCGTCGTCGCTCACGCGCTCGAACGATTGCGCCTGCCCCGCCATCAACGTGGAGTCTTCCTTTGCGTCGTCTATGAAAGCCGACACCGACGCGGCCACTGCCGGTTGGACGGCCTCGACGGCGCGCGGGGCGTTAGTCTCGTCGTCGTCATCGTCGGCAATGCGCTGGAAGGAACTCCCGGCGGAGATGTTTTCCGAAGAGAGAAGCGAACCGACTTCGGCCTCGCCCGTCGTTTCCATGTCGAACTCGATGGCGTGAATCTGATCGGTGAGCCGTTCCTGCAAGCGCGCGTCTTTGAACATCTCACCGTTGGCCGCCGCAGCGGCCTCGTCGTCTACGACGCGCTCGAACGAACTGTCCGACGCGACGAAAGGCGTGTCTATCACTTCGCGCGCAGAGAGACGCGCCTGCACGTCTTCGGAAAAACTCGTCGCCAGTTGCGAACCGCCGCCGCCACCGGCAGAAGCCGCCGCGCCGATTTCGCGCCCGGAACTTTCGCGCCCGCCGCCGCCGCCGCTGCCGCCGCGACGTTTGCGGTCGCGCCTGCCGCGCCGTCCGGTCTCCGCCGCGCTTTCGTCCTCGTTGTCGGCAGACGATGCCGATGCCGCCGCCGCAGGTTCATCTGCGGCCTGCGCCGCGCCTGCGGGTTGCTGCTGCTGCGTTTGCGGTGCGTCGTCCGTCTCTTCTTCGTCGTCGGCTTCTTCATCGCCGCCGACAGTGGGCTGCGCGCGTTCCTGAGCCGTCTCCATCTGGCGTTCGCGTTCGAGGCGCGAGCGTTCGATCTTGTCGGCGGCGGCGCGTGCGGCCGAAGCCTCGTCCGCGCCCTCGGACTTCTTCTTGTCCACGACGATGCGCTCGAATTCTTCTTCCTCGTCGAAGAAATCAGAGACGTAGAGGAAGGCGTCGCGCTCAAGGCCGATGTCAACGAAGGCCGACTGCATGCCGGGCAGCACGCGCATGACGCGCCCCTTGTAGATGTTGCCGACGATCCCCTGACCGTCCTCGCCGCGTTCGATGTAGAACTCCGTGACCTTGCCGTTCTCGATGATGGCGATCTTCTTTTCGCGCCCGTTGACGCTGACGATTAATTCTTTCGACATGAGAAAATTTTTGACTCCTGATGCGACCCTCCGGCGCACCGTCGCACAGGCGACGGGCGGCGGCCGTGGTATGGAAATGGTGCGGGCGACCTGTGAGTGCGCGCGCTTGAATTGTTTAGTGTCGGGCGCAGGCGTTCAGTACCTCGCGACGGAAGCGTAGACGCCGCTCAAGAGGCGTCGGGCGCATGTGGCAGATGAGATGAGTTGGATGTTGAATCCGACGGCGGGATGTGTGCGCTGGCACAAATCAGACTGTTCTGCGATGGCCGGACGAAAGCGCGCTTCATGCTGCCACGACGGCGGAACGCGCCCGGCATTCACGTGCGCCACTTCCGCCTGAGCGGAAAAGCGATTTGAACTGTTCACCTGAAACTCCGTCGAGCCGTTCGTTCGTGCGCGCGCCGTGCGAGAGCAGACGCGGGCGGCGCGCGAATGACACTGACGGCGCGCGCATAAATCGCGCGGCGCAAACAATGTCGCCCTCCGGCCTGACGTTTCTTGACTCTTGCAAGCAACAAGCGGACGGCCTCCTGCGTGTCGAGAGCGTGCGATAAGCGCGCCCCACGCGGCCGTCAACGGCTTCAAACATCTCATCAACAATCGCGGAACCGTTGCCCGCGACGCTGTTAAAAAAATCGTCTCGTCGCTTGCGGGGTGCGAGATTGAATCTTGTCGCGACTCAAGCGCGTCTGCACCGCGCCGGTAAATCCGGCTCAGGACGAGGCACGTGAAGTATAACTGACGGCTTTGCGAAACGCGAGTAAAGATGCGCGGAACGTGTCGGCGGCAAAGGACGCGTGCGTCCCGGTGCGGCCGACCGCGCCTCGTGCGAGCGTGCGCGTGCGGGGCGTTGACCTGCGGAAGATTTTGGGGATAATGGCTCGCGCAAGTTCAACCCGTCGCGGCGCGCTCTAGTTTTCCCGGCTTCATCTCCCGCGCCCGGCACGCACATCCGGTTCAAAAATTCCAACTTTACAGGAGAGCATAAATAATGAAACTCAACTACGGTCGTCTGTCCGCGCCCCTGCTGCTGGCCGCCGCGCTGATGCTGTTTTCCGACGGCGGCGGCGGTGCGGCCTCGCACGCCCCGGCGCAGCCCGACGCCGACCCGGCCTTCGTCCGGCAGCAATGCCCCACGGTCACGGTCTCATGCCCGGACACGGCCGCCGAGAATCTGGAAGGCGCTTTGACCTTCACGGCGAACGTGAGCGGCGGCGACGCGAATGTGACCCCGACGTTCAACTGGACGGTCTCGGCGGGCACGATCAGTTCGGGGCAGGGCACTTCATCCATCAAGGTGGACACGACGGGCATCGGCGGGCAGACCGTGACGGCGACCGTGGACGTGGGCGGTTTCCGGCGCGAGTGCAGCGCCTCAAATTCCTGCACGAGCAGCATCGCCAAGAAGAGCGCCCCGGCGGTCAAGTTCGGCGAGTACATCACGAACGATCTGAGCGCGAACAAAGCGCAACTCGACAAGTTCGTCCTCGCCCTGCAACAAGACCCGACCGCGCAAGGCTACCTGATCGCCTACGGCGGCCGCACGAGCCAACCCGAAGACGCGCAGAAGGCCGCCGACAACGCGACGGACTACACGATGAACATGCGGAAGATGGACGGGGCGCGCACGCTCTCCGGCGTCGGCGGCTACCGCGAGCGGCCGACCGTCGAACTCTGGATCGCACCCCCCGGCGCGACGCCCCCGCTGGCGACGCCCACAGTCGCTCCGAAGGACGTGAAGCCCGCGCCCGCGAAACCGGCCGCAAAGCCGAATGCGACGAAGGCTAAAAAGTCGTAAGACGGCGAAAGTTTCGCGGCGGCAAATAAAGCGAAGGGCGGCGTGCAGATGTCACGCCGCCCTTCGCTGTGTATGGTCGCTTGTGTGGCCTGAGAGGGTCAGTTGACGAAGCGGCGGAGTTGGACGCTGACGGCGAAGCCGATGGCGATGAAGGTAGCGAGGACGGAGGAGAGTCCCGCGCTCATCATCGGGAGCGGCACGCCGATGACGGGCAAGAGGCCGAGCGCCATGCCGACGTTGATGAAAATCTGGAAGGCCAGCCCGCCGACAATCGCCATGATGACGAGCATCCCGGCGCGGTCGGGCGCGCGGCGCGCACCCATCAGGAGACGCGACAAAAGCACCGCGTAGGCGACGAGCAACAAAAGCGAGCCGACGAAGCCCGTGCGCTCGGCCGTCACGGCGAAGATGAAATCGGAGTGCGGTTCGGGGAGGAATTTCAGACGGCTTTGCGAGTATTCGGTCGAGCCGCCGCCCGTGCCCGCCACGCCGCCTTTGCCGACGGAGAGGATGGATTGATAAGTCTGGTAGCCATAGCCGCGCCGGTCGGCTTTTTCGGGGTCGAGGATAGCCTGAATGCGTTGCTGCTGGTAGTTCTTGATCTTGCCGGTCTTGACGCCGACGACGTAGGCCGCCGGAATCAGTACCACGCTCAGGGCGAGCGCGGCGAGGACGAGCCACATTCGCACCGACGATAGAAAGAGCACGACGGCGAGCAGGGGCAGGTAAGTGATCACCTGCCCGGCGTCAGGTTCGAGCAAAATCAAACCGATGGGCAGGGCGAGGATGCCGACGCCGACGGCGGTGTCCGTCCAACTGAGCGTTCCCGAACGCGGTTTGCCGAAGTAGTAGGCCAGCATCAGCACGGTCGGAATCTTGACGAACTCCGAGGGCTGAAACTGGCCGACGACCGGCATCCTGATCCAACACTGCTGCCCGTTGATCCTGATGCCGATGCCGGGAATGAGCACGAGGATGAGCAGCAGCAAGCCGAAGGCGTAGAAGGCGGGCGCGAAATTGACGAGCTTGCGATAGTCCGTCAAGGCCACGGCGAAGAGCGCGACGAGCGAGATAGCCAGCCCGATGAGTTGTTTCTTCCAGTAGTTCTCTAAAGGCTGCGCGTTGTGAATCTGCCATGTGCCGAAGAAGACGATGCCTGTCGCCAGCAGCGTCAGCAGCCAGTCGAAATCGCGGAAGCGGCGGGTCTCTAAAATTGCGGACATAAAATTTTTAAAGCTGTCAGCTATCAGCCGTCAGCTATTAGCCTTTGGCAAATTCAACCGGCGAGTCTGATGGCTGACGGCTGACGGCTGAGTGGTTACTGGTGTCCGGCCTGCGACTTCTCGGTTTTAAGTTCCGCGACTTCCGGCGGCGCGGCGTCCGGCCGGGTCTTGCGGTAGTAAACTTCGTAGACGGCCTTCGTCGCGGGGGCGGCGAACTTGCCGCCGAAGCCGACGTTTTCGACGAGCGCGATGGAGGCGATTTCGGGTTTGTAGGCGGGCGCGTAGGCGACGAACCAAGAGTGGTCTTTGTTCTCGCCCACGTCCTTGCCGAGCGAGACGACCTGCGCCGTGCCGGTCTTGCCCGCCACGTCGAACCCGGCCATCTGCATCGCGCCGCCCGTCCCGCCCGGTTGGTTGACCACCTGCCACATGCCTTCGACCACCATCCGGTGATGCTCCGGCGAGATGGGCACGACTTTCGGATTGGGGCGCGACTGGTCGAGCGGCACGAACGTGCGCGCCTCGCGCGCGGGGCGATAGTCGAACCTGCCCGGCTCGCCCATGGCCGGGATCGCGCGCACCTCTTTGAGCAGGTGCGGCACGTAGAGATTGCCGCCGACGCTGATGCCCGCAATCGTGCGCAGCATCGAAAGCGGCGTCATGTTTTCGTAAACCTGCCCGAAGGAAGCGAACACCGTGTCGATGTCGCCCCAGTCGGCGGCCTTCGGCTGGAACTTCTTCTTGAACTCGCGCGAGGGCGTCCAACTGATCAACTCGTGCGGCAGGTCAACGCCCGTGCGCTTGTTCAGATCGAAACTGTCCACCATCTGCATGATGCCTTCGAGTTTCATCTTCAAGCCGAGGCGGTAGAAATAACCGTCGCAGGAATGCTTGATGGCCGTGCGCAACTCCGGCGAGCCGTGATGACCCATGCAACGCGTGAACTTGTTGCCGACCGTGATGCCGCCGCCGCAGACGAGGTTCGAGTGCTCCGTCGTGATCGCGCCCTGTTCCAAACCGGCCACGGCCATCGGAATCTTCCACGTCGAGCCGGGCGGGTAGCGTCCGCGAATGGCGCGGTTGTAAAGCGGGCGTTTGGGGTCTTTGATGAGCGCGGCGTATTCGGCGCGTCCCGCTTTGGTGGAGATGCGTTGCGAAAAGAGGTTCGGGTCGAAGGTGGGGGCGGAGGCCATCGCCAGAATCTCGCCGTTGCGCGGGTCGAGCGAGATGATCACGCCGCGCCCCGAAGGCGAGTTGCGCAGTTGCTCCTCGGCCGTCTCCTGCAAGTCGAGATCGATGGTCGTCACGATGTCTTGGCCGGGCTGCGGCAGCACTTTCTCGATCTCGTCTTGAATCCGCCCGCGACTATCGACGATCACTTTGCGGTAGCCGTCGCGCCCGCGCAAGTAGTTGTCGTAAGTCGCTTCCAAGCCCTCCTGCCCGATGATGTCGCCGGGCTTGAGACCCTTCGTTTTGTACTCGTCGCGCTCCAACTGCTTCGGGTTGACTTCGGCCACGTAGCCGAGGACGTGCGCGAGCACGCCGTTCTCCGGGTAGCGACGTTGCGGCTGCTGCTCGATACGCAGTTCCGGGTGGTCGAACGCCTGCCGCGCCTCGACCCACTGGATGTCGGCCATCGTCGCGTTCTGCTTGATGATGATGGACTCGAAAGCGGGCTGCGACTTGAGTTCGTTGAAGCGGTCGCGCAGAAGTTCTGGGTCGAGGCCGAGTTCGGCCGAGAGCGGGGCGACGAGCGAGCCGAAGTCTTTGCCCTGCATTTCCTCGCGCGAGAGGATGACGTTGTAGATCGGGCGCGAATCGACGAGGATGCGCCCGTTGCGGTCGAAGATCGTGCCGCGCTGCGCCGGGATGGGCAGCAAGCGCACGCGCTGGTTCTCCGCGCGCTCGGCGTAGTACGCGCCGTGGACGACTTGCAGGAAATAGAGCCTCACGCCCAGCACGGCCAGCAGCACGAGCACGACCACCTGAATGATCCTCAGCCGCAAGCGCAAATTTTGCGATTCGTCGTGAAATTTCATAAAGCAGAGACGAGTGACAAGTGACGGGTGACAGGTTTAAGAACGGGTGACAAGTTTAAGACGGGCGACGAGTTTACAGAGACGTTCAAGCAACTCCCTGTTCTTGATTTTAACTCATCACTTGCCGCCCGTCACCTGTCGTTAGTTTGCTACCTTCTGCTGACCAGACTGCGGCGTGCGGCGCGACGGCGAAAGGCGAAATGGCGACGCTGGCGCGCGCGGTCGCTGAAAAAAATGTCGAACATGTAGAAGATGAACGTTCCGGCCACGGTCGTCGCGATCATCTTGTAGGCTGCCGTCTCGGCGAAGGGGACGAGCGACGGCTGGCCGAGCAAGCGGTGGAGCAGCACGATGATGATGGCGTCGAGCGCGACCGCGCCTGCTAAGACGGGGATTCGCGCCAGCGGGTTGTCGAGCATCACGCGCGTCACGAGCGCGGCGATCAGATAGGCGATCAGGGTCTTGGAAAATCCGTTTGCGCCGAGCAGCCCCTTGCTGAAAACGTCTGTGGCGAGTCCGGCGACGAACCCGACGATGAGAGCCTGCACCACGTCGCGCCGCAACGCGAAGTAGGTGACGACGATGAGCGGCAGATCGAGGTGCACCAGCGGCGGCCAGACGAGGCGCAGGTTCGTCTGCAACAAAACGGCGAGCGCGACACAAACGGCGATCTTCAGTCTCATAACTCGTGAATCGTGAATCGTAAATCGTGAATAGAGAAAACCCGCTTTAATCTATTTACGATTTACGATTCACGAGTTACTTTCTTTCTCTCTCAGCGTCCGGCGGTGCAGTGGTGGCGGCAGGCGGCGGAGTGCGCGGCGGCGGACGATAGAGCAAGACCGCGACCTCTCCGAGTGAATTCAAACGCGCGCTCGGTTTAACTCTGATCTCGTGCGGGGAGGTGGCCGACCCTTGCTTGAACTCCACCACTTGCCCGACGCTCAAGCCCGCCGGGTAGATGCTGTCCTGCCCGGTCGTCACGACGAGGTCGCCCTGTTTGACGGCCTCCAACCCTGAGACGTAGCGCATGTCGAGCAACCCGTTGCGCCCGTAGCCGCGCACCGAACCCATGGCCTGCGTCGCGCCGAGTTGGCCGACGGCCGCGCCCGCCGCCGCGCGTTCGTCCGTAATCAACAGCACCTGCGCCGTTACGGGGCTGACGCCGATGATGCGCCCGACGATGCCTTCGTGCGTCACGACCGGCATGTCTTTCTCGATCCCTGAGGAACTGCCCCGGTTGATCATCACGGAGTCGAACCACTCGGACGGGTCGCGGGCGATGACGCGCGCCGTGACCGTCTGGTAGCCGCTCTTCTCCTTGAGATCGAGCAGCCCTTTGAGCCGCTCGTTCTCGTCGCGCGCCATCTGCGCTTCGCGCAATTGGGTTTCGGTATCGGCGAGACGGCGTCTGAGGTCTTGGTTTTCGATGGCGGCGCGGTTGAGGCTGCCGAGATGTTGGAAGAAACCCGTCCCCGTGCCCGTCGCACCCGAAAAGACGCTCTGCACGGGCGAGACCACGGCCTGCGCCCACACCTGAATCATGCGCTTGTGTCCCGACTCGTCGCGAGCCGACACCGACATCAACACCAGATTCACGCCCAGCAACGCCAGCAACCACAGCGGCGCGCGCTGCCTGATCTCTTTCTGCGTTCGCGTAAGTGCCATGGTTGGTAAATAGTGAATCGTAAATCGTAAATAGAAAAACGCTTTAGTCTATTTACGATTCACGATTTACGATTCACGGCTTTTATGTTCCGCTCGTCAGGTTGTTGTCCCACTTCACGCGTTTGAGGAGGTTGAAGTCCGAGAGCATTTTGCCCGCGCCGAGCACGACGGACGAAAGCGGGTCGTCGGAGACCGAGACGGGGAGACCGGTCTCGATGGAGAGCCGCTTGTCCAGATTCTTCAACAGCGCGCCGCCGCCCGTGAGCACGATGCCGCGCTCGACGATGTCGGCGGACAACTCCGGCGGCGTGCGTTCGAGCGCGACGCGCACGGCGTTGACGATGGTTGAGATCGAATCGGCGAGAGCCTCGCGCACTTCGTCGTCCGTGATGGTAATGGTCTTCGGGATGCCTTCGATGAGGTTGCGCCCGCGCACGTCCATCGAGAGTTGTTCGTCGAGCGGGAAGGCCGAGCCGAGGTTGATCTTGATCATCTCGGCGGTGCGTTCGCCGATGAGCAAGTTGTACTTGCGTTTAATGAAACCCGTGATCGCCTCGTCCATCTCGTTTCCGGCAACGCGCACGGCGCGCGAGTAGACGATCCCTGAGAGCGAAATGACGGCGATGTCGGTCGTGCCGCCGCCGATGTCCACGATCATGTTGCCGTGCGGTTCGGTGATGGGCAGACCCGCGCCGATGGCCGCCGCCATCGCCTCTTCGACGAGGTACACTTCCGAAGCCTTCGCGCGGTAGGCGGAATCTTCCACGGCGCGGCGTTCGACCTGCGTGATCTCGCTCGGGATGCCGATGACGACGCGCGGGCTGACCCACGACTTGCCGTTGTGCGCCTTGCGTATGAAGTGCTGGAGCATCTTCTCCGTCACTTCAAAGTTGGCGATGACGCCGTCCTTCATCGGGCGGATGGCGACGATGTTGCCGGGCGTGCGCCCCAACATCTCTTTGGCTTCCTTGCCGACGGCGAGCGGCTGATTGGTCGATTTGTTGATCGCAACGATGGACGGCTCTGATACGACGATGCCGCGCCCCTTGGCGTAGACGAGCGTGTTGGCCGTCCCGAGGTCAATTGCCAGATCGCTGGAAAACAGACTGAAGAGTGATTTAAAGGCCATTAATTTTTCGATCCAAGCATGTTATGAGTTACGCTAGAAATGAACGTCTACCGGGCGGGCTTGGCGGAGTTCAAGGATTACATGAAATGACGCCACGTAAGTCTGACTTCCCACAACACCCTGCGAGGCCGCTGCCCCGCGACGCCCTACCAACTCGACAAGATACAACGAAAAAGCCCAAATACTAAAGCCAACAGGCTCAAATTGCGGATTTTAATGTGGAAATCAGGATTTGAGACGGTCGGCGCACCGGGTTCAGCCGCAGTTGACGGGAATTTGAGAGCGTTCGCCAACGCAGAGACACGGAGAGCGCAGAGGGGCGCAGAGAAAAACGATGAAATAGGAACGCGGAAGGATGAACTAAAAGCAACGGGCTTTCCGTTCATCGTTCCGCGTTTCAGACTTCCGCGTTTCTTCTCTCCCGGTGTCTGCGTTGGCGAACGCTTTTAGTTATGACTTCGAGGCGATGCGGACGCAGTTTTTGTGCGCGGCCTTGGCTTCATACATCGCGGCGTCGGCGTCTGCGATCAACTGCTGTGGGGATTGCGAATGTTCTGGGAACGCGGAGAGGCCGAAACTGGCCGTCAGGCGCAGGCGCAGACTACGCCCGCCGGTAAAGACGTGCTCGGCGATCTTTTCGCGCATTCGCTCGGCGACGCGCACGGCCATCTCCACACCCGTCTCCGGCAAGATGACGACGAACTCGTCGCCGCCGTAGCGCGCCACCACGTCCGTGTCGCGCACGCCCGTCAGAATCACGGTCGCCATCTCCATCAAGACGTGCGAGCCGACGAGATGGCCGTAGCGGTCGTTGATCTCTTTGAAGTCGTCGAGGTCGAAGAAGAGCGCGGTGACGGTCGAGCCATAGCGGCGCGCGCGTTTGACCTCGGCGGTCAGATACTGGCGCAGGAAACGCGCGTTGTGGAGTTTGGTGAGATCGTCCGTCTGCGAAAGTTTCTCGGCCTCTGCGATGCGTACCGAGTTGGCGAGCGCGGCCGAGAGCGGCAGCGCGAGCGCGGAGAGCAACGCCGCTTCATTGGTCGCGAAGGCGCGCGCGGACGCTCCCTCGCGCACCGCTTCCAGCACGCCGAGCACGCGGTCGCCGCTCAGGAGCGGCACGGCCAGCACGCGCCGCTCGCCTTCGGTCTTGCGTTGCGTCTCGTTCGAGGTGAACGCGTCGCGCGTGGCCTGCGACTCCGTGCCGGTCAAGAGCAACAGCGAATCGCTGTGGAGCGCGCGCCGCCAGTCGCCTTCGGGCAGGCTGCGCTCGCTCTCCGTCAGCCCGCGCACGGCGAGCGGCTCGAAGCGCGCTTCGAGTTGACCGCGTTCCAACTCGGCCAGATAGATCGTCCAGCGATCCGCGCCGACGAGCGGGGCGAGACCGACGAGCGCGGTTTGCGCCGCGCTCTTTTGATCGCTCACGAAATGGAGCGAGGCGACCGCTTCGAAGGCTGCGCGCAGACGCGCCACGCTCAGGTTGTCGGGCAGCAACATGCTCGCGGGCGTCGCCGCCGCGTCGAACTCATCCGAGCGCGAAGAGGATGGCGGCAGAGTCTCGCCGCTCTCTTCGAGGTCGCGCAGGAGCGCGGGCAGTTGTGCGGGGTCGTCTGCGACGGCGTGAAAGCCGAGCCGCAGGAGCGCGTGCGTGTCCAGACGCGGGATGTCGGGTTGCGGCTCACCCGCTTCAAAGCGGCGACAGGCGACGACCGGGGCTTCCGGCCAAGCGGCGGCGGCCTGCGTGAGCGCGGCGTGAATCTCGCCGACGCTCGCGCGCTCCGCCACTTCGCAGATCACCGCCAGCGGCGTTGTCGCGACGACGCCTTCGTCCACGCTGCACGACCCGGCCGCGGTCAACTCCTCCTGCGCGTACACGCCCGCCTCGCGCAACGTCTCAAGCAACGCGCGCCCCGGCGGTTCATGCTCAACTTTTAACAGGATGACGTGCATAAAACTCGTGAATCGTGAATCGTCAATCGTCAATAGATAAGAATTGGTTTTAACTATTCACGATTGACGATTCACGATTTACTTTCTTCCTATTGTTGCCCCGCGACGGGTGTGAAAGGGAGGCGCGTGTCGTTGCGCGTGCCTTGCGAGTCTTCGGCTTCGATGATGATTTCGCGCGCCGCTTTGGGCATGGATATTTGGAGTTGGAACGTGCCGTCGGCGGCGGCCAGAGTTTCGCGCCCGTTGATGCGGACGGTGTTGCCCGGTTGGGTGCGCCCGCGCGCCATGTAGATGCTGCCGCCGATAAATTCAAATGCGACGTTCGAGACCGTGATGTGCTCTCCCGTGCCTTGCCCCGCCGTGGTGATGGTGAACTTCTGCGGCTCAGTCCATTCGCTGATCTGGCCGGAGGCGGCGACGGCGCGCACACGCCAGAAATAGATGCCGACGCGCAGATCGCTGACGCTGAACTGCGTCGCCTCAAGCTGGTCGCGCTCGGTCACTTTCCCGGCGGGGACGAAGAACGGAGACGTGGCGACTTCGACGCGGTAGTGACGCGCCGCGCCGGTCGGCGGGCGTACCCAGCGCAGCGTCACGCTGGTCGAGCCTTTATCCGTGACGGAGATTTTTTCGAGGTCGCGCGGGGAGAGAAGCAGGGGGATCGCCAGCAGGCTTTCGCGGCTCTTGATGTTGCCCTGTTGATTGAGCGCGATGTACTCGTTCCCTTGCACGGTCGTCTTGACGCCGCCGCGCGTTACGGTTTCGAGTTGACCGGAACTGACGCGAATGCCTTCCGAGTTGTCTTCGCGCACGTCGAAACTCGCGCCGGTCTGCCCGGCGAGATTGTTCTTCGAGAGCGGCGTCTCGACGATGTTGCTGCCGCCTTCGGGCTGCTGCTCGGTGCGGACGTTGATCTGCCCGCGCGCGACGGCGACGCGGACGTTCGTGCGCTGGCCGCCCTCGAAACTCGTGTTGTCGCGGATGTTGACGACGCTGTTCGGGCGCACGATCAAGTTCGAGCCGTCGGCGAGTTGGATGCGGGCGCGGCCGTCGGCCTGCGTCTGCACGATGTCGCCGGGATAGAGTTGCGTGTCGCTGCGCGCGAGCAGCGATTCGCGCGTCTGCGCGCGCACGACGCGCACGTCGCCGTCAAAAGAGATGAAGCGCGCCCCGGCCGGTGCGTGCGCTTCGGTCGCGCCGCCTTTGAAGGGGTTGCCGTAAAGCCACGCGTAGACGCCGACGCCGCTCGCGGTGACGGCGACGGCGAGCAGGACGACGAGCGAGTAGATCATGCGCTTCGAGACAACCCACCATTCGAGATCGAAGCGGCTGGATTTTGTAGACATAACTAACGGATGTCGGACGACAATTGAACCGGCGAGGAGAATTTGCCTGATGCTAATGGTTAAAGCAGATGCTTGCGGCCTGCTCTTGACAAGAAGTTTTCTGGCGTGGGGCTAACGCGGGGCGGGCGAATCTGAAATTCGGCCTCACAAGCAACTTAACACAGCGGCGCGCGCCGCATCAAGCACGATTTACGATGCGGCGCGCGCCCGGCGCGTTCGGTGTTTTTTGGCCGTGATTTCAGCTTTCGGCGGCGCGCTTTTCAGGATTGCGGCTCGTCTGCTCCGAGGCGTCCCTGATCGTCGTCGAAGGGCGAGTTGAAACTGGCGGGGAGTTGGACTTCGACGTGCGTGTCGGCCTGTTGCGGCCAGATGAGCGAGGCGACGACCGCGCTGATTAAGACCAGCGCGACGACGCCGAGCGAGATGCCGATGATCGATTCCTTGTCGAGCCACTGATGCACGAATCCCTCGCCGAGCATCTTTACGCCGACGAAGGTGAGCACGATGGCGAGACCGATCTTCAGGTAGTGGAATTTTTCCACCACGCCCGCCAGCAGGAAGTAGAGCGAGCGCAGGCCGAGGATGGCGAAGACATTCGAGGTGTAGACGATAAAAGTGTTGGTCGTGATGCCGAAGATGGCGGGAATGGAATCCACTGCGAAAACGAGGTCGGTCACTTCCACGATCACCAGCACGAGCAGCAGGAGCGTGCCCATGCGCTTTCCGTTGACGGTGGTGAAAAAATTCTCGCCTTCGTAGTGGCGCGAGATCGGGATAAACCGCGTCACGACTTTGACGATGGGGTTGTCCTCCGGCTTCACGTCCGTCTCTTCCTGCCGCATCATCTTGATGCCGGTGTAGATGAGAAACGCGCCGAAGATGTAGATGATCCAGTGGAATCGTTCGATCAAGGCCGCGCCGATCCCGATCATCGTGATACGCATGACGAGCGCGCCGAGCACGCCCCAGAACAGCACTCGATGTTGATACTTCGCCGGAACTTTGAAGTAGGAGAAGATGAGCAGAAAGACGAACAGGTTATCCACCGAGAGCGACAACTCGATCAGATAACCCGCCAGAAATTCCTTGCCGGTGAGCGACCCCAGTTTCCAAAACACGCCCGCGGCGAACAGCAACGCCAGCGTCACCCAGACGACGCTCCAGATCGTCGCTTCACGATAGGACGGGACGTGGGCTTTGCGATTGAGCACGCCCAAATCCAAAGCCAGCATGATCAGGATGAAGACGGCGAAACCCACCCAAGCCCAGATTGAATATTCCATGCGCGTAAACATATAGCACCCGCCGCGCGAAGCGCAAGGATGAGAGATGAGGGATAGAGGATGAGAGGAAAGCCGCGCCCACTCGATTGCTTTTTTCATCCCTCATCCTTGATCGCTCATCCCGCTGCTCAGTTGCGACGGCGCGCGAGTGTCCGTTACAATCCGCGATTCAAGGGATGAGACGGGAGGCGGCTATAGTGTTTCCGACTCCCGGCGCGCGTCCGTTTGAACTTTCAGGGCGACGCCTCTGAAATTCCCGCTCGCTACTATTCAAATATCAAAAAACGCAGTCGGATTCGGGAAGGATCGAAGATGCTGAAACAGTTTAACCGCGCCAGAGGCGCACACAAATATATAATCATTTTCTTCGCCCTGTTGATGGGGGCTAGTCTCGTCCTGTTCTACGCGCCGGGGAGCAGTCAGGTGAACGCCAACCCGGCGACGAACACGGAAGTGCTGGCCGAGGTGGGCCGCGACGAGATCACGGTCGCAGACCTCTACCGGCAGAAACAGTCTTACCAGCAGCGTTTCGGCGGGCAGTTCAGCCTCGCGCAACTCGGACTCAACGACAAGTCCATGCTCGACGGACTGGTGCGCGCCAAGATCATCGCGCAAGAGGCCGCGCGCCTCTCGCTCGGCGTGTCCGACGCGGAAGTGAACAAGGCCGTCCACGAGCAGTTTGTCGACGAGGGCGGCAAGTTCATCGGCGTTGACAAGTACAGGGAACGGGTCGGGCGACTCTACGGCAGCGTCGAACGGTTCGAGCGTGAACTGCGCGAGTCCATCGCTGCGGATAAGCTGCGCGCCTTCGTCACGGCCGGCGTCAGCGTCTCCGAGGAAGAGGTGCGCGACGACTTCAAACGCAAGAACAGTTCGTTCAATTTAACTTACGTTCCGGTCGTCGCGGACAAACTCGCCGCCGCCATCCAGCCCTCCGAAGAGGAACTGCAAAAGTATTACGAGGAGAACAAGGACAACTTCCGCTATCTCGAACCGCAGAAGAAGATTCGTTACCTCTTCATCAATCAGGAGAAGGCCGGCGAGAAGTTGGACATCCCCGAAGCCGACTTGCGCGCCGCCTACGACGCCTTGAAGCCGGAGCACAAACAGGCGGGCGTGCGCGTGCAGCAGATCGTCTTGAAGGTCGCGCGCCGAGACCTCGACCAGCAGGTGTTGTCGAAGGCCACCAAGCTCGCGCAGGACATACGCGGCGGGGCGGATTCGACCATCGCCAACGTCCCCGAAGAGAAGTTTGCGGAGGCGGCTCGCGGCAACTCGGAAGACCCCGCGACGGCGACCAAGGGCGGCTGGCTGCCCGCGCCCGTGCGCCGCGACCCGAACCGCAAGAACGACATCCTGCAAACCACACTCGACATGCAGGAAGGGCAAATCTCCGACCCGGTTTTCACCGCCGGAGCGTATTACATCTTCCGGCGAGGCCCGTCCGTGCCGAAGAGTTTTGAAGAGGCCAAACGCGAACTGCTCGTCTCGCAGCGCAACACGCGCGCCTACAAGTCGGCCGCCCAACTGGCCGCGCGCGCCGCCGCACGTCTCAAAGAGACGCGCGACTTCCGCAAGGTGGCCGAGGAGTTGGCCGCCGAGGCGAACATGAACGCGGGCGACATGGTGAAGGAGACGCCCTTCGTCAAGCCGGGCGACAACGTGCCGGACATCGGCAGTTCGCCGCAGTTTGAAGACGCGATCCGCCCGCTGGAGAACGCCAACGACGTGGGCGATCACGTCAGCATCAAGAACGGTTTCGCCGTGCCGATGCTCGTCGAGAAGCGCGAGCCGCGCATCCCCGATTTCGCGGAAGTGCGCGACGAAGTCGTCCGCCGCGCCAAGCAAGCGCGCGCGCAGTCGCAACTCGAACAGACGGCACGCGACCTTGCGAGCAACAACAGCGGCGCGGACTCGCTCAAAGCCGCCGCCGAAAAATTGGGACTCGAAGTGAAGACGGCCGACAGTTACAAACTCGGCTCGCCGCTCGAAGGCGCGGGCACGAGCGCGTCGGCCGACGACGCGATCTATAACTTGAAGGAAGGCGAAGTCGCCAAAACGCCCGTCAAACTCGGAGACACGTGGGTTGTCCTCGCCGCCACGAAGCGCACCGAAGCCGACCTCGCGGAGTTTGCCAAACAGCGCGACCAACTGACGCAGGGACTTCTGACCACGCGCCGCAACGACGTTTTCGAGGACTACGTGAACGCCGCCCGCACGCGTCTCGAACGCGACGGCAAAGTCAAAATCTACGAGGACGTGCTCGCACGCAACGCCGACCAAGACGAGGCCGCCGCGCCCCCGCCCTTCCGTGGCGGGATTCCGGGGCAGTAGACGACGCGGCCGGATAGCGGCCAAGTGCTTGAAGTTCGGAGCAACAAAAAAAGGGGATGTCAGGCCGCGGCCTGACTTCCCCTTTTAATTCGCGCGCTCGTCGCCTGAGGCGAGCGCGTTTTGTTCTCGCTCAGAACGCGTCGATGAGCGCGGCCACGTCAACCTGTGCGAGTTGGAGCGTGATGAGCACGTCGTTGCCTTCCGTCCCGACTTTGGTGTTCTCGACGAGGCTCTGCAAAGGCCGCGCGCGCGGCGCGGGCATCTGCCCGATGGCGAATGGCGCGAGCGACTTCAAACTCGTCAGCGTCGAACTCAAAGTCTGCGCCGCGCCCGCGTTCTCCGTGCGCAGGGCGGTCAGGAAGTTGAAGCCGTTCGCCGTCGTGCCGAGCGAGCTATAGAACTGGCGCACGGAGGCGATGCTTTGCGAGAGGTTGCCGCCGCCGATATCCAAGTCGCGCGTGAGCCACGCGGGGATGTTGCCGCCCGCCCCGACGAGCGCGTTCGGGTTATGCGTGGCGAGGGCGGTGATGTCGCGCGAGACGCGCCCGCGCCCGTCGTGCGCGTCGATGGCGGCGCGCACGCGTTCGAGTTTGCCGACGGCTATCGTGCCCGCATCGAGCGGGGCGAAGGCCACGTCCGTCAGGCGCATGCTGAACAGGCCGAGCAGCTTCACCGGCGCGTCAACGGTGAAGACGTGGATCGTCCGCCCCGCGTACTTCTCCTCGCGCACGCGGTTGTTCGACGCGGGGCGCGCGGCGGCGACGAGCGCGGCGGCGTTATACTTGCCGTGCGCGACGGCCACCGTCTCAACCAGCGTCTTGCCCGCAGGCGTCTGCACGTAACTGATGCCGACGGCGACCCGCTCGAACGCACGCGCGTCCAGCCCCGTCGTCGCCTTGAACTTATCGATCTCCGAATTGACGCGCGCCAGTTCCGCCGGGTTGTTGCTGTAGGCGCGCGGCAGGCCGTCGGTCAAGAGCCGTCGCACGTCAACGAGCAACACCGTGTCGGACGCCGGAAGCGATGCGACCGCGGACTTCGCCAACGCGTGCTCGACGGTGGACGAAGGGGGCGCGACGCCCCGCCCCGCAGTCTGCGCGTTCGCCGTCGTCGCCGATGTGAACGCCGTGGCGGCGACCGCGAACGCCAAAGTCAATGCGTAAAAATATTTCCTCATAAACACAACACGCCTTTCCGTCCCTGTCGAAAACAGGCGACGCCCGTGGCCTCGCCCGTGAAAATTTAAATTGCGGAGAGAGTGAACCTCTACTCCGATGCCGCGCGCACCCGCGCCGTTGGCCTGCGGCAGATCGGCACAACCTAGCGGCCGCGCCGTTTAAAATGCGCTCGCCCGTTTAAGACGCTCCCGCAAGGGAAAACGCTACATGCCCGGCGTAACTTTAAAGCTGCGAGGCCGCGTCCAAGGCCGTCGCCGCGTCTCCCGCGTCTCTAGGGCGCAGTCGCACGGCTGACGAGTTCGCGCATCGCTTCGAGGTGCTCGTTCCTCAGCTTCAACTCGGTTCGTCCCACCTTGACGGACACTTTCTTCGCGCTCGCCATTCGCACGAAACCCTCGTAGGGCATAGTGTACGCGAGGTCTTCACGGTAATAGAGCGCGCCGATTGTGAATCTTCTGGCCGTGATGAGTTTCATCTCGCCTACGTTAATTACCTCGCCGTCGATGACGAGCGTTAGTTGGCGATCTTTCTCCCGCTCAAACTCCCACCCGCTACGCGATTGAGAGATGATGCCGAACTCGATGAACTGCGGCGGCGACGTGAGCGTCTGGCCGGGATGAATAAACCCGGCGGTGATGGCGACGGATTCCAACGGGTCGCGATAGTTGATGTTGACGCCGTAGGGCTGGAAAGCGACCACCGTGCGGTCTTGAGCGCGGTCGTAAGTGGCTTGAAATTTTCCCTCATGCTTGAACTTCGACTTCGCTCCTTTATCCTGCGCCGCGCCATGAGCGACGCACGCGAAGACCAGCGCGACGATGAGTGGCAAGCGATATTTCAAACTCATAATCTGTTCTCCGGCTGCAAATAAATAGACATTAAACGTCGCGCCCGCGACGCGTGCGGCGGCGAGACGGCCTTGCCGTCTTCAACAGCCCGTTGGGCGTTCGCCGCAAGAGAGTTCCTTGTACCAGAGCAGTTGAATCTCGTCCGGAAATTGAGGGTAAGCGAAACGGTTGATCGCCCTGAGGTCGCAGCCCTGCCGCGCATAAAACCTGCACGCGGGGAGGTTGATGTTCTGCGTCTCGATCTTGAGTTGACGACAACCACGCGCCACGGCGCGCGCCGCCGCCGCACGAAAGAGCGACGAACCGACGCCTTGCCCGCGAGCCGCGGGCGCGACGCGGATGTCCCACAGGACGGCGAGGTCGCTCTGCCCCTCCAACATGTCGATGCTGGCGGTGTCGAAAGCGAGAGCCGCGCCGCCGACGCGCCCGCCTTCGGAGCGCGCCGCGAGAAACTCCCAGTTCGACACGTCGAAACGTTCCGCCCAGTGTGCGGGACTCTCCCCCTCGACGGCGTCGTAGTCCTTGACGTACGGAACTTCAACCTCGCGTCTCGTCAGGACGAATCCGCCCGGAACGTCTTCGCGCACCGCCACGTCGAAAATCTCCCGAACCTCGAAGGCAATCGGAATCCGCGCGTACTCCTTGAGAGCCGTCACCGAATCCGCTCTAACTTCGATTGCCATGCGCTGCCCCTCAAGCACGCGGCTCACGCGACGCGCACTGCGCGCGCGAAGAGTCATGAGCGCGATCTTACATAATGTTTGTCAATGAACGCCGTGGTCATAGACAAGGAAGGGCAGCGAACCTGTCGCTGCCCCTCGCGTCTATTCGTACCCTTCCCGACCGGACGGCGACTTGTCTACTACTGCTGCTGGTGCGCGCGTCCCGACTGGATGAGTCTCTGCCGCGCGGTGTTGCCGGGGACGGCGACATGCGTGGCCGGGTCGTACTCCTTGCCGACCGCGGGGCTGCCCTGCGGAACCCAGATTTCAACGCGCGTCGAACTGTAGCCGCTCGGCAGGTAGCGCACGTAGTAGCCGTCCGGGTGGATCGACCAGCGACCGCTCGGCACGTCGCGGCTGCCCTCGCCGCGCGGAGCCGCCCCTGAAAGCACGGCGATGCGTTCCATCTCCGCGAACGACGCGCCCGGCGTCGTCAACATCTGGCGCAGTTGCGCCTCCGCCTCCAAGACCTGACGCACGGGTGCGGGGACGCCGCCGAGCGCGCCCTGCAACTGTGAGTTGGAGAGAACGTCGAGCGCGCTGCGGTTGAGCGACGCGAGTTGGCGCGGCGTCAGGAGACGCGAGGCCGTCGCCTTCAAATTCGAGTTGAGGTCTTCAAACTTGGCGCGCGCGATGATCGCCCAGAGCAACTGCTGTATCTCTTGCTGCGGAATTTCCGGGCGGTTGACGGAGTTACGCACGATAGTCATCACGGCATCCTCGGCTGGGCCAAGCGGGGGCGCGTAGAGATAGCCGTCGCCGCCGCCGGGGCCGTGCGTCCCGGCTTTGAGGCAATAGCTCTGCGTCTGCATCTGGTAGAAACCCGGCTGGAGGACGAAGCCGCCGTTTGGCGTGCGCTGGAGCGTCATCAAGGAACGCGTCGCCTCGCGCGGCGTAAAACCGTCCTTCGACGCGTCGCCCCATTTCGCGTCCGGCAAACTCGTCGTGATCGGCGGTTTGCCTTCGAGCAACGACCCGACGTTCGGCGTCTTCTTCTTCAGTTTGTCGCCGAGACCGCCGAGGCCGCCAAGCTGCGCGTGCGCTTGCTCGGCCATCCCGCCGAACAGGAGCAACGTAAACATCGTGAACGCGGCAATGAATTTAGTACGAGGTATCTTCAACAACATATCTCCTTTAAAAATTAAGAAACGGAAATTGCGGCCAGTCCGCAGACGCTGAAAAAGCCGCGCCCGCGACGAGTTATTTTAACATCGCGCGAGCGCAAGAACACTAGACGCAGGACTCGGCGTGCCGGTTGTCTTGACTCAAAGGTTGTTTAAGAGACAATCGCCGGACGGCCGGATGATCAGTTCGACCGCGAAAGGCGTGGCGGCGATGAGTCTGTCGATGTCTTCATACGCGTTCGATCAGCAGGGCGAGGCCGAGGCCGCCGCTGACGCAGAGAGTGGCGAGGCCGAGACGCGCGTTGCGTTTGTGTAGTTCGTGCAAGAGCGTCGTGGTGATGCGGACGCCGGTGCAGCCGATGGGGTGGCCGAGGGCGATTGCGCCGCCGTTGACGTTGAGCCGCGCCGGGTCGAAGCCGAGTTCGCGGTCGCAGGCGATGACCTGCGCGGCGAAGGCTTCGTTGAGTTCGATGAGATCGATGTCGGCGAGCGTCAGGTTTTGTCGCGCGAGCAGGGCGCGGACGGCGGGCACGGGGCCGATGCCCATGACTTCGGGGGCGACCCCGGCGATTTCGTAATCAACTATACGCGCCAGAGGCTCGACGCCTTCGCGCCCCGTCTCTTTTAACGCTTCCGCGCCGAGGACGACGACGGCCGCCGCGCCGTCCGTGATGCCGGACGAGTTGCCCGCCGTGACCGTGCCGGTCTGGCGGTCGAAGACGGGCGGGAGTTTGCGTAAAGATTCGATGGTCGTATCGGCGCGCGGGTGCTCGTCGCGTTCTAGCGTGAGCGGTTCGCCGCGTCGGCCTTTGATCTCGACGGGCGTGAGTTCCGCGTCGAAGCGGCCGGAGTTGATAGCGGCGGCGGCGCGTTGCTGCGAGCGCAGCGCGAAGGCGTCCTGCTCGTCGCGCTTGATCTCATACTGGCGCGCGAGGTTCTCGGCCGTCTCGCCCATGATGAGGCCGGAGAGCGGGTCGAGGAAGCCGTCGCGATACATGCCGTCCACGAGTTCGACGTTGCCCATCTTCGCGCCCCAGCGCGCGCCTTCGGCAAAATAGGGGACGCGAGACATGTTCTCCACGCCGCCCGCAAGCACGGCGCGCGCGCGTCCGAGCATGATCTCTTGCGCCGCGAGGATGATCGCTTTCAGTCCCGACCCGCACGCCTGATTGACGGTGAAAGCGGGCACGGTGTCCGGCGCGCCCGCGCGATAACCGATCTGGCGCGCGACGTTTGGCCCCGTGCCCGCCTGCCGCGCCGTGCCCCAGATGACTTGCTGCACCGCGCCGGGCGCGAGTCCCGCACGCCGCAGAGATTCCTTCGCCGCCGTCGCGCCCAAGTCCGCCGCCGGAACATTTGCGAGCGCGCCGCCGAAGCGGCCGATGGGCGTCCGCACCGCCCCCAACAGATAAATGTCTTTCATTGCTTCACTCACTGAATTAAGATTCGCCGCCAAGTGACAAGATAATAACTTGTCCTCAGAGCAGACTCCAAAACGACTCGCGCGCTCAGTTCTTAGATGTCTTAAGATGTCTTAACTTTGCGTCTTTGCGCCTTTGCGTGAGAATACTTTTCTCGCAAAGACGCTGGAGGCGCAAAGAAGAACAAGAAACGCGGGTTCGGGTCTTAACGGGTAGCTCGTCGTTCAACGCTCACGGCTGTCTCAGTTAATGAAAGTCCTCATAAATCTCGATGACAGGGAAGAAGCAGCGGTGCGCCTCGCGGAAATACTGGACGGGCGCGGCGAGTGGTTCTTCTGCGCCGGGACGGACGAGGCTGCGTGCGTGTCGCTCGGTAGAGGCGAGTGGGAGTTGGAAATCATGCGCGGCGCGCTTTACTTCTCTTACCGGGCGAAGCGCGGCGCGTTGTGCGTGTGGCGCGTGGCGGGTTGGGAATGGACGGGCGAACGGCTGCGACTCGACGCCTCGCGCCGGATGGGCGCAAAGCGCGCAGTGTTGGAACTCGTGCCGCGCGCGCCCGTGCGCGATGGCTTCGAGGCACTCAAGGCGGCACGCCGCGCGGCGTGCGAGAAGTTGGCCGCGCTCGTCTGCGAGACGATGGGGAACGCCAGAGTCGAGCGCGCGAGTTTGAGTGCGGGCGCGCGGCGGTCTGAGCCGGGGCGTTACGCGCGTATCACGTTGCGCGTGGGGCGCGAGCGTGTGGTGGTGGCGGCGACCGGCGCGGTCGTCGCGCTCGGAGCGCATGAAGTGGACGCCTTTCTGGCGTCGGCTTTGTTATGGTGGACGCGCGTTGACGGCGGCGACAAGTCGAATCGCGCGGGCGCGCGTTGCTTGTGGCTCGTCGTCTCGCCCGAAGTGAAGGAGGCAACGGCCGAGCGTCTCGCGCTGTTGCGCGAAGATGTGCGGCGCGAGATCAAGTTGTTCGAGACGGACGAGGGCTGGCAAAGCTTGGCACACATCGAGCCGCCTTCACTCGAACGCACTTTCGAGGGTGCGTCGCGCGTTCGTCGCACGTCGCACGCCGCGTTGAGCGAGACGGCCGCGCGCATCGTCGCACTTGCGCCCGAAGCGATTGACGTAGTGCGTGCGCGCCACGGCGAGACGCTACGCTTTCACGGGTTGAATTTTGCGCGCGTGCGAAACTGGATGCGGCGCGAGCGGGCGTGGTTCGGTGTGGGGCGCGCCCCGCGCGTGTTGCTCGAAGACGACAACTGGCCGCAACTCGCAAAACTCGTTGACGAACTGTGCGAGCACCGTTCGGCCACGGCAGTTGACCATCGCCACGCTCTCTACGCCGCCGCGCCCGAGGCATGGCTCGAATCCCTGCTCCGGCGCGACATCACGCGACTCGATCCCGGCCTGCGCCTCGCGCCGCTCTACGCGCAGTTTCGCACCCCGCCGCGCGGCGAGAGGGCGGGCGCGCATCCCGTCGATCTGCTCGCGCTCCGACGCGACGGGCGGCTCGTCGTCATCGAACTGAAAGTCTCGGAAGACGCCGCGCTCCCCTTGCAAGGCGCAGACTACTGGTGGCGCGTCGAGGCGCACCGGCAGCGCGGCGACATCAAACGCGCGCGCCTCTTCGACGACGCGGCCATCGCAGACGAGCCGCCCCTCGTCTATCTCGTCGCCCCGTTTCTGCGCTTTCATCGCCACTTCGACACGCTCGCGCGCCTCATCACACCCAACATCCCGCTCTACCGCTTCGACCTCAACGAAGACTGGCGCAACGGCGTGCGCGTCGTGCGCCGTCGTGATTTAACATCATAAATGGCACACAGGGTCACTTATTGGGTTAAACAAATTAAGAATTAAAGCAACAAAACTGCGACCGCAGTCACGGTCGTCCGCGCCACTCCCGCCGCTCTTTAGCTCAACCTCTGCGGCGTCCGGTCGAAGTGTCACATCGTAAAGCGCGAGGCCGGGCGAATAGTTGTCAACACGCATTTGCCGGGGCATTGCCATCCGGCCGCCTGACGCTATTCGTCGTGCGCCGCCGCTTTGCCGCGCGGCCGAGTTAGAGAAAGTTTCTTGTGAAGTGTTTAGTAAAATGGTAGATTGCGCGCGAATGAGTGGGTGGTGGATAAAACGCTTGCGGGCACAGCATAGTGCGACCGGCCGCACGAGCCTCTACAATATATTGACGTGAGATAAAACTTCGAGGCGAAGCGTCCGGAGCGTGCAGCGTCTCGGCGGCGACGTTCGCCGCCGTCGTTGCGGCGATCAATTTTCAGTCAGGAAGCGGCGAATTGGAAAATATAGAGCGCACGCAGTTCATGGTTTTAACGGGTCATCTGGATGATCAGTCTTTGCCTGACCTCATCAGGACGTTGCGCGCGCAGAGAAAGTCGGGGCGGCTGCAAGTGGAATACGCGGACGCGCCCGGCTCTTTCTTCTTCGAGGACGGCCAACTCGTAGACGCTCAACTCGGCAGCTTGCGCGGGCTTGAAGCCCTCTATGCCGCGCTCGCGCTCGACGGCGCATCGTTCAATTTCAACCCGCTCGTCCGCCCGCCGGAACGAAGCATCGACCGGCAGCAACAGAAGTTCATCAACGATCTCGTCGAAATCCCGCGCCGCGAAAATCTGGCCGAGATCAAAGTCGCGGGCGGGACGTTTCCGGCGGCGACAGCGACGGCGACGGCAGCGATTGCCGGTTCGCAACAGCCCGCGCCGCTCCAACTCGCGCCCGTCCCGGCCGAGTTGATCGCCCCGCTCGAAGAGCGTCTGACGGCGGTGGAGGAAGCCATCAACGCCACCTCGCGTCGCTTCTCGCGCGAGCGTCTGATCTACGCGGTCGTGATCAGTTTCCTCGTCGGGTTAACGGTCGTCACAGCCCTCCAAGCGTTAGTCAATCTGCGCCGCCCTCTCGCTTCGACGACGGGTACTGAAGCCGCGTCGGGTCAACCACGCACCACGGCAAACAACGCGGCGGGGGGCGGCGGCGAAGCGGCGCGCGCGACATCCGCCGCGACAGTTAAAAAGGGTGGCGACGCGCCCGCGTCTCCTCCTGCAAGCGTCGTCGCTGCTGATAGCTCACAGGCGGCGGGCGCGTCAAAAAGCGGTGCACCTGCGACGACGGCAACATTGACGGGCGCAACGTCTAACACGGCGCAAGCGGCGACGACAGCGAGCGGAACGCGCACGACGAGCGGCGGAGCATCGAACGCGCGCGGCTACGACGTGCGTGTGCTGCTAGAGGTGAAGGACGGGCAAATAATTAACGCGCGCGTGTTGAACCCGCGACCCGGCGCGAAAGCCTATGAAGCCCTCGCGCTCAAGACGGCGCGGCAGAGACGCTACCCGAAGGATTTCACCGGCGGCGATACGTGGAAGGTGAGAGTTAAACCCTAAGCGTGCGCGCGGCGCGCGACTTCAATCGTGCGTCGCGCGTTGAATCGCTAGGGCGCGGGCGGAGATAGAAGATGCTGTTCATCCAAAGCAACACTCTGGCGCACACGCTCGACGAGGGCGCGCGCCTGCGCCTGCTCGACGCGCTTGAGGCGAGGGAACTCGCGCCGCTCGTCCGCGCGGCGCGGCGGCGCTGTTTCGAGTTGCTTGCGGCGGGCGTCGGGGATGCGGCGGCGGTCAAAGCGGCGGTCGCGGAGTTTGAACGCGAGTGCGTGGCGCGACGCGCCGAGTCGAGCAAGACGACGAACAATGTTGCGGCCTACACGCCCGGCGAGATTTTCTGCGCGGACGACTGCGTGCTCTTCGTCGTCTTCGGCGCGGGCGCGGATGAAGGCTTGACGACGGGAATTGTCTACAGCGTGGACACCAAAGAGCCTCTGACGAAACTCGACCGCTTCTGCCGCGACGTGCGCGAGGCGTTGATTAAGACGGAGAAGAAAGACGCGGGCGAGGACGACGAGTTGTTCGAGTTGCCGTGCTGGAAGACGCGCGCGTCGCGTGCGCCGCAAGGGCTGGCGCGCTTCATGGCGATTCAGCCGACGGATTTTGCCGTGGCCGCGAAGTTGAAGGGCGGCGCGCGTGAGATCGTCCGCGCCTCCGAGTTGATGGAGGAACAGACGGTGCGCCAGTTTTTGCGACGCGTGCAGGAGATGCGCCGCGAGGGCTATACGCCGCGCCGCCTGTTCGCAGAGGCGGCGACGCTTCAGCGGGGCGGCGTCTCCCTCGAAAGGATGCTTGACGCCGGACTGCTCGAACGCGAGGTGCGTATCAGTTGCCGCAAGTCCGGCCACGCCCTGTTCGACCTGCCCACGCCCGATTCGCTCGCGGCCATCACGATCAGCAAAGCGAAGTGTAGCCTGTGCGCCGCGCCCATCGCGGACGAGGTGGTCGAAGAGACGCTCAACCCGACGTGGCTCGCCGTGTCGCTCCTAGAAGACGGCGGCTGGTTGAATAATCGCGTCTACAAGATCATCCGCTCGCTCGGCGTGCCCGACAGCGAGATCGCCACCGGCCCGCCCTCAACGCACGGCGAGTCGTACCTCGCCGCCGACGTGTGCGGCAACTCTTATCTCTTCGTCACGAAGGACGGAGATTTGACGCCCGCCTGCGCGCGTCGCGTCGTCGAGACCGTGGCCGAGACGGAGGCGACGCATCTCGTCGTCGTCACCAACGGCACGGTCGAGGATGAAGGCCGACTGCGCCTCTACGAGTTTGCGTGGCGGCGCGCGCGCGGCGGTCAGGATTTAGACACGACGCTCATCGAAGGTCTGGACGGCGCACGCCGCGAGATCGAACACTCCTTCGAGCGCGCACTTCATCGCCAACTCTCCCGTCAACTTTTCTCTCTCGACGCCGCGCTCGGTTTCAGCGCGAGCAATTTCGTGCTCGACTGGTTCAAGCTGACGCACGCCGACGGCGCAGGCCAGCGCGCGTCGAACGTTGTTGTCCCACTCTTCCCCGACATCAATCGACGCGTCGCTTCCTGAAGTCAGCCCGCCCGTTTCGCACGTGCTCGCCGGTTGGCTTGTGCGGGCGGCGTCGTCTCCTCGCGTTCGAGCTTCCAGCGGAAGCCTGTCTTCGTCGGCGCGGCGAGCATCTCCTTGAAATGTTCCTCGAAGTAGCGACCCATGTGCGGGCGGTTGCCGTCAACGTCCGTGAAGCCGTATTCGTCGGAGAGAGTCCAAGAGCCGTAGACGCCGCCGGACTTGCTCAACACGCGCGGGTCGGCGGCGAGCGCGGCGACCGCGCGCCCGACGAAGCAGGGCGTCTCCGAGGCGATGAAGCCGAACTTCTTCGCTTCCGGGTTCGTCTCGGCCACCTCGCGCCAGTTCTCCTCGGTCGCGCCGAAATGGTCGAGCATCCATTCCGTCCGCATGAAGCCCGGCGAGATGGCGAGAGCGGCGATCTTCTTCGGGGCGAGTTCCTCGGCCAACGCGTAGGCCAGACGAATCGTTGACACCTTGACCAGATCGAAGAAGAAATTGCCGCGATAGCCGACGCCGTCGCCGTCCGTGATCTCGACGATGAGGCCGTTCTTCGGCTTGCGCTCGCACATCAACGCGGCGGCGTGACGGCTGGTGATGATGTGCGAGAAAAGTTCGGTGCTGACCCAGCGCAGACCGCGTTCGAGCGACTGTTTCCAGAAAGGTTTCCACTCGGCCTCGGTGTCGCCGCCGAGGACGTTGACGAGAATGTCGAGCCGTCCCTGTTCGGCTTTGATTTTTTCAAACAGGGCGACGACCTGCGCCTCGTCCGTGTGGTCGACGCGCGCGTGTATCCCACGGCCGCCGCGCGCCGACACCATCTCGGCCGTCTCTTCGATGGTCTCGGCGCGCCCCTTGTGGACGCCCGACGCGGGCGGCGCGCCGCTCGTGCTGCGACCCGTGCAATAGACGAGCGCGCCCGCCTCGCCCAACATCAGAGCGATGCCGCGCCCCGCGCCGCGCGTCGCCCCGGCGACGAGCGCGATCCTGCCCGCTAAAGGTTTTTTCGTCGTCTTGCTGGCTTTCATAGTTTCACCTCTCTACGCCCGGCCTGCTCCAAATTGGGTTTATCGTCTTCGCCTTTAACTCGTCTCTGCCTTTAACTCGTTTCCGCCCGCGCTCGATAAATTCACGATAGAGGTGGATTGTTGACACCCTCTGTCATATTCGTGAGATAAAATCTCGCGCGGTTTTGAGGCAGGTAAGGAGTTTTAAATTCACGGGAGAGAAGGCGGGCGAACGAGATGCGCGCGGATCGACTATTTTCCATCGTGCTGTTGTTGCAATCGCACCGGCAGTTAACCGCGAGAGATTTGGCCGGGCGTCTGGAGGTTTCCGCGCGGACGATTCACAGGGACATGGAAGCTCTGAGCGGCGCGGGCATCCCGGTGGTCGCGGAGCGCGGCACGGGCGGCGGGTGGTCTCTGCTCGGCGAGTATCGCACGAACCTGACGGGGTTGAACGAGGCGGAGATCAAGTCGCTGTTCGTCATCAAGCCGTCGCGCCTGCTGGCCGACTTGAATTTGGAGAAGGCCGCCGAAGGGGCGTTTTTGAAACTGCTGGCCGCGCTGCCTTCCGTCTTCCGGCGCGGGGCGGAGTACGCGCGCCAACGCATCTACGTTGATGTGACGGGCTGGAATCGCGCGGAGGAATCAGTGCCGCACCTGCATCGTTTGCAGGAGGCGATCTGGCAGGAGCGACGCGTGCGTCTGCGCTACGCGCGGGGCGAGTGCGAGGCCGTCGAGCGACTGGCCGACCCGCTCGGTCTTGTGGCGAAGGGGAGCGTCTGGTATCTGGTCGCGTCGGTTGAAGGGAAGTTGCGCAGCTACCGCGTCTCGCGCGTCGAGGCCGTCGAGGTGTTGGACGAGGCGTGCCAGCGTCCGGCGGACTTCGATCTGGCGACGTTCTGGGAACAGTCTGCGGCGGAGTATCGCGCGCACCTGCCGAACTACCGCGCGCGCGTGCGTGTGCGCCGGGAGATCGTGGCGCGGATGCCTTACGCCGGCAGGTTCGCGCGAATTGAGCAGACGGGTGAACCGGACGCGGACGGCTGGGTCGAGGTCGCGCTCAGATTCGACGCGGAAGAGATGGCTTGCGAGTACGCGCTCGGTTTCGGCACGCAGTTGGAAGTGTTGGAGCCGCCCGCGTTGCGCGAGCGTGTCCTAGCCGCCGCGCGGAGCGTCGTGGATTTTTACACGAAGAAAAGCCGTAAATCGTGAATCGTAAATTGTAAATAGAGAAATCCGGTTCTTAACTATTCACGATTTACGATTCACGATTTACGGCTTTTAGGTGTTGCTCATGCTGACGATCTGCTCTTTCGCTTGATCGTTGCTGGTGCAGATGCCGGAGACGCGCAGGCGGAACTCGTCCGGATTAGACGCGCCGCGCAGGGCTTCTTCCAGCGTGATGAGACCGGATTGGAAGAGATTGAAGAGTGATTGGTCAAAGGTCTGCATGCCGTACTGTGAAGTGCCTGCGGCGATGGCGTCGCGGACGAGCGGAGTCTTTTCTTCGTTGGCGATGTAGTCGCGGATCGTCCCTGTGGAGACCATGATCTCGGCGGCGGGCACGCGTCCCACGCCGTTGGCGGCGCGCACGAGACGCATCGAGATGACGGCGCGCAAGATGCCTGCGAGTTGCAGGCGGACGCTCTTTTGCTGGTGCGGCGGGAAAGACGAGACGATGCGCGTGACGGTCTCGGTCGCGTCGAGCGTGTGGAGGGTGGAGAGAACGAGGTGGCCGGTCTCGGCGGCGGTCAAAGCGGTCTCAATCGTCTCGTGGTCGCGCATTTCGCCGACGAGGATCACGTCCGGGTCTTGACGCAGCGCGCCGCGCAGGGCTTCGGCAAACGAGCGCGTGTCAACGTCAACTTCGCGTTGCGAGATGAAAGATTTTTTGTCGCGGTGGAGAAACTCTATCGGGTCTTCAATGGTGACGATGTGGCCGCCGCGCGTCGAGTTGATGTAGTCGATGAGCGCGGCGAGCGTCGAAGATTTACCCGAGCCGGTCGCGCCCGTGACGAGTATGAGGCCGCGCTGCTCGGCCGCGATCTGTTCGACGGCGGGCGGCAGACCGAGATCGGACATAGTACGCACGCGGTCGGGGATGACGCGCAAGACCATGCTCACCGTGCCGCGTTGCTGGAAGACGTTGGCGCGGAAACGCCCGACGCCCGACAGCCCGTAGGCGATGTCAACTTCCGAGGTCTCTTTGAATCGTTGCTTCTGCCGGTTCGACATGATCGAAAAAGCCATGTCGAGCGTGTCGTCCTGCGTCAGCCGCGACGAATTAGTGATGGGTTTCAACTCGCCGTCAACGCGCATGACGGGGAACGAACCGGCCTTGATGTGCAGGTCGGACGCGCCGCACACGGTCGCGCCCCGCAAGAGATCGTCAATCTTGACTACCATAAAAATGAGTTAGAAAAAAACTTTCGTCGAATCGAATCCAAGAGTGCAACGGGCGCGGATCGAGGTGCGGATCAATCAGCAGAAACCCTGAAGCCGGGCGTTGTGCTAAAAGGTTGAAAACTTTTGGCGGGCTTGCGGGTTGATGTGGAAGGAATTGCGGCACGGGAAAGATTAGCAACCCGAAGACGCCGAATTCATACTAGCGAACGGTGAAGGGCGCGTCAATGAATATCTGCCGTCGGCCTACCGGGGAACGACGAATGCGGGTTAAAAGGCGAAACGGCCGTCGGCTATTCCGCTTTTTAACCCGCATTTCAAGTGCAAAAATCCGCAACTGTTATTCCGTGCCGACGGTGAGGAAACTCTGTGAGATTTCCGCTTCCGTCGCGTTCGGCGTCGTTGGTAGAGACTTGCCCGCCGAGCCGTTGCGGTGTCCGTTATTCTCCGGCGCGCTCGATTTCGTCTCGTTGACGTAAGTGAGCCAATCGCCCGGCGCGGGGCGTTCGCCCTTCGTGACCTCGAAGAAGGTTTGCTGGATGCGCGCCGTGATGTCGCCGCGTTTGCCCGTGCCGATCTTGATCTTGTCGACCGAGCGGATCGGCGTCACTTCGGCCGCCGTGCCGGTGAAGAACAGTTCGTCCGCCACGTAGAGCGCGGCGCGTTGGAGTCCGGTCTCGGCAACGGGGATGTCGAGTTCGCGGCAAATCTGGATCACGCTGTCGCGCGTGATGCCCGGCAAGATCGAAGACGAGAGCGGCGGCGTGATGACACGCCCGTCGTGGACGAGGAAGATGTTCTCGCCCGAACCTTCCGAGACGAAGCCGCGGTCGTCGAGCGCGATGCCCTCCGAGTAGCCGTTCTTGAGCGCCTCCATCTTGATCAGTTGCGAGTTCATGTAGTTTGCGCCGGACTTCGCCATCGCGGGCATCGAGTTCGGCGACAGCCGATTCCAAGATGAGACGCACACGTCCACGCCCTCTTCAATCGCTTCGTCGCCGAGATACTTGCCCCAGTCCCACGCGCCGATGTAGCAGACAAGCGGGTTCGGAAACGGGTTGACGCCGAAGGCCGGGTGCGCTTCGTCCAGACTGCGGAAGATGATGGGACGCAGGTAACACTGTTCGAGGCCGCCGCGCTGCACGAGTTCGATGGATGCATCGCACAGTTGGTCGAGCGTCCAGTCGTGATCCATGCGGTAAATTTTCGCGGAGTTCAACAGGCGACGCATATGCTCGCGCAGGCGGAAGATAGCCGGGCCGCGTTTGGTGTCGTAACAGCGAATCCCTTCAAAGACGCTTGAGCCGTAGTGCAACACGTGCGACATCACGTGGACGCGCGCGTCGTCCCACTTGATGAATTCACCGTTGTGCCAGATTTCCGGGTTGATGCGGGGCTTCTTTGCGCCTTTGGCGGTTACGTCGTCTGCAAACATTGATTCGCTCCTTTTTCGTCTCCGCCGTTCGAGGCCGGTGGCGAACTTAAAATTCCGTTGAGTCCATTATCGAAAATGGATTTATGGAAATCGTGTCCAAGTTGTGGCAATTACGCGCGGCAGTTTAAATCGCACAATAGCAAGAAACCGCCGCGGCTTGCAAGCGCGCCCCCTTGCTTCTTTTCGCCCGCGCGACATACCATCTTTGTTGTCTTTATAAACATTGATTAGAGACGAGATTCCGCGCCGGGCGACGAACGGAACGAGCGATGCGAGACCGACGAACAAGTGTCATGCCGCCTGCTCTCGCGCTCGTCGCGCTCGCCGTTACGCTCGCGCTCGAAGGTTGCCGCATGTCGCAAAACTCAGACGCACCGACACAGCCCGTCGCCGCTTCCCAAGTCAAAGCTCACGACGACGACCCGCGCTCAATGCACGCGCGCGCCATCCTCATAGACATGCACGCCGACACAGTGCAGCGCATGATTGACGAAGGCGCGGACATCAACACGCGACTCACGGACGGCCACCTCGACGCCCCGCGCATGAAAGAAGGCGGGCTTGACGCGCAGTTCTTCTCCATCTGGGTCGAGCCGCAATACTTCGGCGTGGGCGGGAAGTCCGCCGTCGAGCGCGCCGACAAACAGATCGCAGCCGTGCGCGCGCTCGCCGACGAGCACCCGGAGACTTGGGAACTGGCGACCAGCGCCTCGGACATTCGACGCATCGCCGCCGCCGGGCGACTCGCCGCGTTGATGGGTCTCGAAGGAGGCTATGCGATTGACGAGCGTTTGGAGAACGTGGAGAAATATTATCGCCTCGGCGTGCGCTACATGTCGCCCGCGTGGTCTGTCTCTCTGAGTTGGGCTGGCTCGTCGGGCGACGCTCTGGGGCAGACGCGCGGCTTGAACGAGTTTGGCCGCGCCGTGATCGGCGAGATGAACCGCCTCGGCATCATGGTTGACGTGTCGCACGTCTCCGATCAAACTTTCTGGGACATCATCGAGACTTCAAAGAAGCCCGTCATCGCCACACACTCCGGCGTCCGCTCAATCGTCAACGTCCCGCGCAACCTGACGGACGATCAACTGCTCGCGCTCGCACGCACGGGCGGCCTCTGCGCCGTCGTCTTCTACCCGCGCTTCATCGAGCCGGGTTGGCAGGAGGCGCAACGGAAAGTTGACGCGGAGATCGCGCCGCTCGTCGCAGAGGCTTCGCGTGCGGCCACAGGCACGCCCGCGCAAAAGAAACTCGCGCGCGACCGCGTGCGCGAACGCGAATATGCGAAACGACTGCCGCCCGTCTCCGTCGCGCGCGTCGTTGACCACATTGATCACATCGTCAAACTCGTCGGCGTCGATCACGTCGGCATCGGCTCGGACTTCGACGGCATCCAGTCTGTCCCGCACGACCTCTCGACCGTCGCAGACTTCCCGAACCTGACCGCCGAACTGCTCAAGCGCGGTTATTCCGAAAGCGACATTCATAAGATACTCGGCGGCAACATGCTGCGCGTGATGGAAGAAGTCGAACGCACGACGGGCGGGCAGGCAGGGAGTACGGGGAAATAAAATGGCCTCGCAAGTTCAAGGGAAAATTGCCCGCGCGGAAACGCAGTCGCCGCGCATCGGGTTTCATGCGCCGATTGCGGGCGGCTTGCAGAACGCTTTACTCAAGGCGCAGTCGCTTCGCTGCGACACGGTGCAAATCTTTTCGCGCAATCCGCGCGGCTGGAAAGCCAAAGAGTTGACGGGCGAAGAAGTGGAAACTTTCAAGCGCGTCCGGCGCGAAACGGGGATCGCGCCCGTCGTCATTCACGCCAACTATTTGATCAACCTCGCGGCCGCCGACGATGTTATCCGCGAGAAGTCAATCGCCTCGTTTCGCGAGGAGGTCGAGCGCGGGCTTGTGCTCGGCGCGGATTATCTGGTCGTGCATCCGGGCAGCGCGCGCGGCGCGTGCGAGGTGGACGGCATTCGCACCTGCGCGGAGAGTTTGCGCGCCGCCTGTCGCGGCCTCGATCTCTCGGCGTTTCGCGTGCTGCTCGAAAACACTGCGGGGCAGGGCGCGTGCATCGGCCATCGCTTCGAGCACCTGCGCGACATCATCGCCGCCTGCCCCGACTTGAATCTCGGCGTCTGCTTCGACACCGCCCACGCCTTCACCGCCGGTTACGACATCCGTGACGAAGACGGACTCTCGGCCACCTTCGACGCGCTCGAACGAAACGTCGGCACGGCGAACGTCCGCGCCGTTCACTTCAACGACTCGAAGGCCGACTACAACTCGCGCGTTGATCGACACTGGCACATCGGCCTCGGCCACATCGGGGGCGAAGCCCTCGCACGCGTCGCCGCGCACCCGAAACTCTCGCACGCCGCGTTCATCTTGGAGACGCCGCTCGACGAAACGGGCGACGACGAGCGCAACCTCGCAACGCTTCGCGCGTTCGTTGCGAACGAGCCTGCGGGCGACCTGCCAGCGGGTGAAAAAAGTTGTTCGACAATTGACGGCCTGATGCGCTAACATGGCGGCAGTTTGCGTTAAGACAGTTGACGGGATACTCATGATCAGTTTCGTTAAACCAACCAAACTCCTTCTTACGGTGCCGCTCGGCGACCGCGCCTGATTTTGCGCGCGGGTAGGTTCGACGCGGCGAGACTTCACCAAAGCGACCAATCAATTATGTGTGAGCCGGAAGCTGTAAGCTCCTGCTGGCAGGCTTCGCGTGCGTCCGGTGTGTGAGGTAACGTAAGAGAAAAGAGTGTGACTTATGGACGAAAAATATTTTCCCGAGAAGATCGAAGAGAAGTGGCAACGCGTGTGGGCGGAGACGGGCGTGTTCGAGGTTGAACCCGACGACGCGCGGCCGAAGTTTTTCTGTTTGGAGATGCTGCCCTACCCGTCCGGCTTTCTGCACATGGGGCATGTGCGCAATTATTCCATCGGCGATGCGCTGGCGTGGCACAAGCGTCTGCAAGGCTTCAACGTGCTACACCCGATTGGATGGGACAGCTTCGGGCAGCCCGCCGAACAGGCCGCGATCAAACGCAATGTCCAGCCGCGCGAGTGGACGGAAGAGAACATCACGCACATGCGCGGGCAGTTCAAACGCCTCGGCATCAGCTTCGACTGGCGACGCGAGATGGCGGCGCACCGGCCTGACTATTACAAGTGGGATCAGTGGTTCTTCCTGAAGATGCTGGAGCGCGGTTTGATCTACCGTCGCACGTCGCCGATCAACTGGTGTCCGAAAGAGGAGACCGTGTTGTCGAACGAGCAATCGTCGGGCGGCGTGTGCTGGCGTTGCGGAACTCCGGTCGAGAAGCGCGATCTGGAACAGTGGTTCATCCGCACGACCGAGTACACGGAGCAACTACTCGCCGACATGAAGGAGATCGAGGCGGGCTGGCCGGAGCGCGTGTTGACGATGCAGCGCAACTGGATCGGGCGCAGCGTCGGCGCATACTTGGATTTTCCGATCAAGGACAGCGAAACGAAAGTACGCGTCTTCACCACGCGCATCGACACCATCTACGGCGCGACGGCCATCGTCGTCGCGGCCGAGCACCCGTTGTTGAATGAACTGGAAGAGTCGCCTTTGAAGGAGCGCGTCAAGGCGTTCGTCGCGCGCGTGAAGTCTGAGCGCGCGAGTCGCGCCGCCAGTGCGCCGGGCGAAGAGGCGGAGAAGGAGGGCATCAACACGGGGCTGTTCGCCATCAATCCTTTCAACGGCGAGCAGATGCCGGTGTGGGTGGCAAACTATGTCCTCATCGAATACGGCGCGGGCGCGGTGATGGCCGTCCCCGCGCACGACGAGCGCGACTTCGAGTTTGCGCAGAAATACTCTCTGCCCATCCGTCGCGTGGTCGAACGCATCTCGCACGATCAAGAGTCGATCCCGCACGCAGAGGCGGCGGGGCTGGATCAATCCGTCGCGATGACGCACGCCTTCACGGACTACGGCATTCTCGTCAACTCGGCGCACTGGGGCGGCAAACTGTCGCACGACGCCTTGCGCGAGATGACCGCCTATGCCGAGGAGAAAGGTTTCGGCGGCGGCGCGGTCACGTATCGCCTGCGCGATTGGGGCATCTCGCGCCAACGCTTCTGGGGCGCGCCGATCCCCATCGTCTATTGCGACGATTGCGGCATCGTGCCCGTGCCCGAAGCGGACTTGCCGATCCTGTTGCCGGAGCGCGCGGAGTTTACCGGATCGGGCAAGTCGCCGCTGGCGACCATTCCGGAGTTCGTCAACACGTCTTGCCCGAAGTGCGGGCGGGCGGCGCGGCGCGAGACCGACACGATGGACACGTTCATCGATTCGTCTTGGTACTTCTTCCGCTACTGCGATCCGCACAACGACGCCGCGCCGTTCGACCCGGCGCGCGCCGCCTACTGGACTCCGGTTGACCAGTACATCGGCGGCATCGAGCACGCCGTCATGCACCTGCTCTACACGCGCTTCTGGACGAAGATGATGCGCGACATCGGGCTGGTAACGTTCAACGAGCCGGTGCGGAATTTGTTGACGCAGGGCATGGTGACGAACATCGTCGAGGGCACGGGCGAGTGGAAGGCGATGTCGAAGTCGCTCGGCAACGGCGTTGACCCGGACGAGATGATCGAGGCTTACGGCGCAGACGCCGTGCGCCTGTTCGTCATGTTCGCCGCGCCGCCCGAAAACGAGTTGCGCTGGCTGGAGACGGGCATCGAAGGCGCGGTGCGCTTCCTGCGCCGCGTCTATAACTTCGTCTGGCGTTGGCGCGAGCACGTGTCGGATGCGCCACGGGCAGCGACGGACGCCGGAGAATTCTCGGACGCCGCGCGCGCCCTGCGACGCAAGACGCACCAGACCATCGCGCGCATCACGCAGGACTTCTCGGAGTTGCACTTCAACACGAGCATCGCCGCGTTGATGGAACTCTTGAACGCGCTCGGCGACTTCGACCGCGCGCCCGACGCGGCGACGGCCGCCGACAAATTCGCCGTGCGCGAAGCGTTGGAGGCGTTGGTGCTGATGCTCGCGCCGTTCACGCCGCACGCGGCCGAGGAGATGTGGGAGTCTCTGGGGCATGCGGGCGGCCTGCTGGGGAGCGGCGCGCGCTGGCCTGTGGCCGACGCCGAACTGGCGCGCAAAGAGGCTCTGGAAATCCCCGTGCAGATCAACGGCAAACTGCGCGGGCGCATTCAGGCCACTCCCGACACGCCCGAAGCCGAACTGCGCGAGGCCGCGCTCGCCGACGAAAAAGTGCGCGCGCACATGGAAGGCCGTCAGGTCGTCAAAGTGATCGTCGTGCCGCAAAGGCTCGTCAACATCGTCGTTAAATAAAGCCGTCAGTCGTCCGTGGCCGGTGGTCGGGTGTTTTGTGATTCATTGCGGCCATCAACCCGACAACCGGCCACGGACGACGGACAAAGAACAAAGAACAACCGGCCGCGGACAACTGACAAATCTTTCCCCATGCTTTAGTCTATGAATTACCGAAGGGTGATTTTAGTCAATCCGAAGGATGTTATTTTCGCATGACCTCTGAGCAACCGGCGCGCGCGCCGGAGAAGAAAATCTGGACGCGTGCGCGCCTCGCATCGGCCGCGCTCGTCTTCTCGCTGCTGGCCGTAGCGTTGTCTGCGAGTTGCAACCCGACGGACAGTTCGCGCGTGGGCAGCAAGACCGCCCCCACGACGACGCCTTCGCCCGCGCCGTCCGTCGCCAACGCGCCGCCGAGCCAGACGCAACAGCAAACGCCGCCCGCGCAGCAGACGCCGACGCCTCTGCCCGACGAACTGCTCAACGCCGCGTTGACCACGCTCAAAGGACAGTCGTTGAAGTTGTCCGATCTGAAAGGCAAGGTCGTGGTGCTGAATTTGTGGGCGACGTGGTGTGGCCCGTGCCGCCGCGAGATTCCCGATTTCATCAAGATACAGGAAGACTATCAGGGGCGCGTCGAGGTGCTCGGCATGACCTCGGAGGACGAGCGAAACACGGCGGAGTCGGTCGAGGAGTTCGTCAAGGATTTCAAGATCAATTACAAGGTTGTGTGGGCTGACGCGAAAAGCTGGGAGGCTTTCCTCGCGCCGCGCTACAGCATCCCGCAGACCTACGTGCTCGGGCCGGACGGAAACCTGATCCAGAAGTTTGTCGGCTACAGCCCACAGGTGGCGTTGATGGTGCGCGGGATCGCCGATCAGGCTCTCGGCAATTCGGCGGCGGGCGGGCGTTAGAGACGCGACCGCTGCGCCGGGGGCGCGGGCAAAGCAAGATATTAAAAACAGAGGCAGCCGGGCACGCGTTTGAACGTGTCCGGCTGCCTCTACTCTTTTACAGGACGACGGCCTGCAAAATTATTGCGAGACCAAACGTGCGCCGCTCACTCTCCGCCGCTTTCCTCATTGTTGGCCTGCTGTCGTTCATGTTCCAACTCGCGTTCGCCTTCCGCTTGCAGCGCGCGCCCTTCGCGTTCGAGTTCCTTATCCTGCAACCCTTGCGCGACACTCTCTTTGGCGCGGCCTTCCGCGATCTTCATCTCGGCCTGAACGCGTGCCTCCACTTCGTCTATCGCGGCGGGTTCGCCCGTCTCCTCCTGCGTCGTCACCTTATCCGGGTCAATTGACATCTCCAGCCTCCTCTGTAGCAGCACGTCGAGCGTGAAAAATTATTTCAGGCATCGTCGCACTGTTGACGCGGCGCGGTCAAATCAACGCCCGTGATAGACCGTCGAAAAATATTTTTCGCAGGGGGCTTGACTCTGTAGTGCGCTACAGGGTTTACAATGTAGCCATGTTGAACAGGACGAGACAATTTGAGCGACGAACCGAGGGACGCACCCTGCGGATCGGAGAGGTGGCGGAGGCAACAGGGATCAGCGTCGAGGCGTTGCGCTTTTACGAGCGGCGCGGCCTCTTGGGTCGCCCCGCGCGCACGGCCTCCGGTTATCGCGCCTATGACGAAGGGGTGCTCGAACGCCTCGCGTTCATCAAACGCGCGCAGGCAATCGGCTTCTCGCTCGACGAGATCACGGAGATTTTAGAGATGCGCGGGCGGGGCGAAGCCCCCTGCATCGAAGTGCGTGAGGCGGCGCGACGCAAGCTGGCGGAACTGGACGCACGCCTGCGCGAACTGCGCCGCTACCGCAACGAACTGGCACGCACGCTCGAAGATTGGGACGGGCGCGGCATCGAAGAAGGACAATTTTGCGGCCTCATCGAACACAGCCACGTCCACGCGCCCGCGACCGGGGCGGCGACGGCGCACGCGCCCGCGCGCAAAAAGACGAACCGGGGGAAACGAAAATGAACGCGACCATAACCACAGAACCCGCGACCGGCGAAGCATCAACCGACGGCGCGGCCACGAGCGCGACGAACGTTGCGTCCCACGCCGCGCACACCGACGCGCACACCGACGCGCACGCCGCACACACGCACGGCGCGCACGCTCCGTCCGACACGAACACGGACATGCACCCAAGCGACGACGCAAACAATATCGAGCGCATTGACCTGTCGCTCAAGGGGATGACTTGCAACGCCTGCGCGCGTCGCATCGAACGCAGGCTCACGAACGCAGGGGGCGTGCGGAGCGCGAACGTCAATTTTGCGACGGCGCGTGCGACCGTGGAATACGACCCGCGCGCAACCGCGCCCGCGCGCCTGATCGGCACGGTCGAGGAGATCGGCTACGGCGCGAGCGACGCGGCGGAAGAAGGAGCGGCCGAGAGGGAGAAGGAAGCCGCGCGCGAGGAGGGGGTGCAACTGCGTCGCCGCTTCCTCGTCGCCGCCGTGCTCTCCGCGCCCGTGCTGCTCGTCGCGATGTCGCACGGTCGCATCGAGATGTTCAACGTCTCTTGGATCAACTGGGCGCAACTCGCGTTGACGCTCCCCGTCATCTGCTATAGCGGCTGGCCTTTCTATCAGGGCGCGTGGGTCGCGCTCAAGCATCGCGCGGCGGATATGAACACGCTCATCGCGACGGGCACGGGCGCGGCCTTCATCTATTCGCTCGTCGTGACCGTCGCGCCGCAACTCGTCGTTGCGGATCACACGGCGGCGATGCCGGGCATGAGCGGCGAAGGCGGGATGAACGTCGCGCCCGTGTACTTCGAGGCGGCGAGCGTGATCATCGCGCTCATCCTCTTGGGGCGTTTGCTCGAAGCGCGTGCGCGCGGCAAAACCTCCGATGCCATCAAGCGTCTGCTCGGACTTCAACCGCGCACGGCTCGCGTCGTCCGCGAAGGGGAGAGAGAAGTTGATGTGCCCATCGAAGAGGTGAAGGCGGGCGACGTGCTGGTCGTGCGGCCGGGCGAGCGGATTCCGGTTGACGGCGTGGTGACGGAGGGCGCGTCGGCCGTGAACGAGTCGATGCTGACGGGCGAGAGCATGCCCGTCGAGAAGACTGCGGGCACGGAAGTGATCGGCGCGACGATCAACGGGACGGGGAGTTTCAAATTTCGCGCGACCAAGATCGGGAGCGAGACGGTCTTGCAACAGATCGTGCGCATGGTTGAACAGGCGCAGGGGCAACGCGCGCCCATCGCGCGGCTCGCCGATGTGGTGAGCGGCTATTTCACGCCCATTGTGATCTGCATCGCGATTGCGGCGTTCGTCGTGTGGTTCATCGCCGCGCCCGTCGAGTCGCGTTTGAGTTACGCGCTCGTCAGTTTCGTCTCGGTGCTGATCATCGCCTGCCCGTGCGCGCTGGGGCTGGCGACGCCGACCGCCGTGATGGTCGGAACGGGGCGCGGCGCGGAACACGGCATCCTCGTCAAAGGCGGCGAGGCTCTGGAGACGGCGCATCGCTTGACGACCATCGTGCTGGACAAGACGGGCACGCTCACGAAGGGGCAACCCGTGGTGACGGACGTGTCGGCCGTCGGCGCGTTCGACGAGGACGAACTGCTGCGGCTCGCCGCTTCGGCCGAACGCGGCAGCGAGCACCCGCTCGGCGAGGCGATTGTGCGGCACGCAGGGGAACGCGGGCTGGCACTTGCAAACGTCTCCGCGTTCAATGCGCGCGCGGGTCACGGCGTCGAGGCGGAAGTTGAGGGGCGGCGCGTGCTGCTCGGCAATCTCAAGTTGATGACGGAGCGCGGCGTCGAGTCGAAAGATTTGCAGGAGCGCGCGGACGCGTTGACCGAGGCGGGACGGACGGCCGTGTACGTCGCCGTTGACGGCGCGGCGGCGGGCGTCATCGCGGTCGCAGATGAGATCAAGGATGACTCGAAGGCGGCGGTGGACGCGCTTCAAAGGCTCGGGTTGGAAGTCGTGATGTTGACGGGCGACAACCGCCGGACGGCGGAAGCCGTGGCGCGCGCGGTCGGCATCACGCGCGTGCTGGCCGAGGTGTTGCCGGAAGGCAAGGCTGCGGAAGTGAAAAAGTTGCAGGCCGCGGGCAAACGCGTGGCGATGGTGGGCGACGGGATCAACGACGCGCCCGCGCTCGCGCAGGCCGACACGGGCATCGCCATCGGGACGGGCACTGACGTTGCCATCGAAGCCTCGGACATCACTTTGATTCGCGGCAGCCTGAGCGGCGTGGTGACGGCCATCGCGCTCTCGCGGCAGACGATCAAAGTGATCCGGCAAAATTTGTTCTGGGCGTTCGTCTACAACACGCTCGGCATCCCGCTCGCGGCGGGCGCGCTCTACCCGTTCACCGGATGGCTGCTCTCGCCCGTCGTGGCGAGCGCGGCGATGGCTCTGTCGTCGGTCTCGGTCGTGGCAAACAGCCTGCGGCTCAGACGCTTCCGGCCGTGATTCGTCTTTCTTTGCGTCTTTCGCGCCTTTGCGTGAAAACCAGTCTCTCGCAAAGGCGCAAAGACGCAAAGGAAAGAAGGGTGTGTGAGGTAGTTTGCAACGTTGGCTTGATTGGAGGATGAAAATGGACACATCGGAAATTTTTGTGCTGGCGGCAGGCGTCGCTTTAATCGCGTTCGTGCTCTGGTACTTTTTCGCGGGCGAAGGCGTGCGTGCGGCGGCGAGTTTGACGGCGGCGGGCGCGCAGCGTCTGCGCGTGCTGGTTAAGGGCGGCTACACGCCGGACGTGATCGTCGTCAAGCGCGGCGCACCCGTCGAACTCGACTTTTACCGCGACGAAACCAACTCCTGCACGGAGCAGGTCGTCTTCGGAGACTTCGGAATCAGCCGCATGCTGCCCGCGTTCAAGACGACCCGCATCAATTTCACGCCTGAGCGCGTGGGCACGTTCACCTTCAACTGCGGCATGAACATGGTGCGGGGCAAGTTGATCGTGGAAGATTGAGTTGACTCTCTATACTGTGGCGTTTGAATTTGTCGCGCGTTTTCAGGTCGCGCCAAATTAGCGCGGCCGGGAACGTTCGTGCTAAATTGACGCCAAGCGGAGATCGAAGTTAGACATCGGAAAATTCTGCGAGTTTATGCGACGATTGGTTCTCATTTTCGGCATGCTTCTCACGCTCACGGCGGGCGTGTGTGGCAGCGCGCTGGCCGCCGCCTCCGCGTGGTGCGCGCACGAAGCGAGCGCGCCCGCCGCTCCCGCCGCACCCGATGAGCACGACTGTTGCCGCGCTAAAATCGGTGCGCCGGACACGCACCATTCCAACTCGCAGCAAACTTCGCACGACGCTTCGCACAAAGAAACAAACGCACACGCGCAGGCGGGCGAAGCGCACGCCGGGATGAATTGCGGCGGCGCGGAAGAGGCTTCTTCGACGCCTGAAATCGGCGGCGCGTCGCTCGCCGCGCGCGGGTTGTCCTCCTGCGCCGCATGTTGCGCGGGCGGCTCAAGTAAAACTCCGGCGACGGCCATCTTCGCCGCGCCCGAACAGAACAAAGTCAAACGCGTCGAGGGCGGCGCGTGCTGTGCGGGTGCGAGCAGGTTGTTCGCGTCCGTCACACTCGACGTTTCGCACCTCGCGCCCTCGCAGCACGCGCCGCCCGCGTCGCCTGATCGTCGCCACGTTCTGCTCGGCGTCTTTCTCATCTAACGTCTCTCAAACGTTTCCGGCCTCTCGCGCGCCCGCGCGAAAGTTCTCCGGACGGAAGCGCGCACACACTGTCCCCACGTCAATCCGGAATAATTGATCGGGTGCGCGGCGCGAGCGGCATTTGCCCTCCGCCTCGAATCCCAAGGACTTTTGAGAGGTTAGAGATGCGTCTATTAAAACTTTTGCACAGCAGCTTGAACTTGCGCGCGCACGCCTTTTTGCTCTTGCGCCCGCTCGTAATCGCCGTCGCGCTCGTCGCCGCAAGCGCGGGCGCAAGTGGGGCGCACCACGAACAGCACGGCGGACACGAAGGGCACACCGCGCCGAAGCAGGCCGCGCCCAAACGTAAGGCCGCGCCACGACGGAAGACCGCGCCGCGCAAGCGAACGCAGCGCGCGCCCGCACGCAAACCTTCGACCGCGAAGACCGCGCCGCACGCAACCGCCGACCCGCACGCCGGTCACGACATGCACGGCGGGCACAACATGGCGCAGCCCGCCCCTGCGGTCTCGCCTGAGTCGCCCGCGACGCCTGCGACTCCCGCCACCTTGCCCTCGAACACGGCGACGGAAGCCGCGCCCGACGCGCCGCCACCACCCGCGCACGTGCATCCGACGGCGACGCCACAGGAAAACCCCGCGCCCGCGTCGCAACAATCCGAACCCGTCGCACCCGTCGCTCCCGCGACGCCTGCCATACCCGCAACACCCGCGACACCTGCGGAAATTGACCACAGCATGCACGCGCCCGCTCCGGCGAAAGCTCCGCACGCTCCGGCGACGGTCGCGCCCGCGACGGATAAGGCCGCGCCCGCCGCCACAGCAGTGGATCACAGCATGCACACAGGTCACGTCGCGGCGTCGAAGGACGGGGAAGCGGGCGGCGTCAAAGAAGTTTCGGAAGCGGAAGTCAACGAGTTGATGGTGATGTCGGGCGAGACGATGGGGATTCGCAACGGCACGAGCCGCGCGAACTTCACGCCGATGGGACAGATGGGGTCAGGCACGTCTTGGCAGCCCGCCACAACGCCCATGCACATGACGCACAAGTTCTACGGCGACTGGCTGTTCATGTTCCACGGCGAGGCGAAACTCGGCGTCAACGCGCAGGGGGGCTTGCGCGGTGTCACGAAGTTCGAGTCGCAAAACTGGATCATGCCGATGGCCTACAGGCGCGTGGGCGCAGGCACGCTGCAACTGCGCGCGATGCTCAGTCTCGAACCGCTGACCTTTTCGGGCGCGGGGTCGCCGCAACTTTTCCAGACCGGAGAGGTTTACAAGGGCGAGCCGATCATCGACGCGCAGCACCCGCACGACCTGTTCATGGAACTCTCGGCGCAGTACACCGTCCCTGTGGGCGAGCGCGCGACGTGGTTCACCTATTTCGGCTTTCCCGGCGAACCCGCGCTCGGCCCCGTCGCCTTCATGCACCGCGCGTCGGCCTCGGAGAACCCGACCGCCCCGCTCACGCACCACTTGCAGGATTCGACGCACATCTCCTTCGGCGTGCTCACCACCGGCTTCACCTATCGCTGGTTTAAACTCGAAGGCTCGATCTTCAACGGGCGCGAGCCGGACGAGCGGCGTTACAATTTCGAGCGGGGCGCGTTCAACTCGCGCTCGGCGCGTCTCAGTTTCGCTCCCAACGCCAACTGGGCGTTTCAGTTGAGCCACGGCTTTTTGCGTAACCCCGAACAATCGCACGAGGGCGACCTGCGGCGCACGACCGCCTCCGTGCAGTACAACCGTGCGTTCCGGCGCGGCAATCTCGCGGCGGCTCTCGTCTGGGGGCGCAATCACGAATATCACGACGGCGAAACCTTCAACCTCAACGGCTACACCTTCGAGACGACCGCCAACTTTCTCGACAAGAATTATCTCTACACGCGGCTCGAACTCGTGGACAAGAGCGAACTGCTGCGCCACTCGGAACTCGACGCGCTCGGCTTCGACCACGACACACACCCGCAGTTTCGCATCGGCGCGTACACCTTCGGCTACGTGCGCGACGTGTGGAACACGGATCGGATTTCGGTCGGCGTCGGCGGCGACTTCACCTTCTATTCAAAACCCGCGATTCTCGATTCCGTCTACGGCAACAGCCCGAAGTCGTACAAGTTCTTTCTACGCTTTCGCCCCGGCCGCATGAAGATGGACGGGCACGCCGACCACGACAACGCCACGGGCAACAAGGGCGCGCACGACGCGCACGACAAACATTGAACGCGCCTGACAACTATTTATCGCTTCGACAACTTGTAAGGAGACAGATTCACATGAAGGCATCTAAAAAAATCAAACTCGCGTTCGCGTGCGGCCTGTTGTTCGCGGCGGCGTCGATGTTGCAGGCGTGCGGCGGCGCGTCGTCGGAACAAGCCGCCTCGTCGTCTTCGCCGCGCCAACAGCCCGCCAACGCCGCGCCCGCGCAGCAAGCGCAACAGCAGCAGTCGTCGTCGCCGCATAACGCGCAGGTCGCGCCGCAGGTCGCGCACGGCGCGGGCGACGCAACGGCGGCGGCCGACTCGCACGAAGGTCATTCGCACGGCGCGCCGGGGCGCGTGCCGCGGTTCGCCGCGACGGCCGCAGACTTGAAGAATTTGCCGCCCGTCCTCCCGGCGTCGCAGTTTACGGGCATGACACGGATGGCTTACGCGGCCGTCAAAGAGATACCGCAGACCATCGCGCAACTGCCCTGCTATTGCCACTGCGACGAGGGTTTCGGCCACAAGAGTTTGCAGACCTGTTTCGTTGACGACCACGCCTCGCATTGCGCCGTCTGCGTCGAAGAGGCTCTGCTCGCCTACAAGTTGCAGAAAGAGGACAAACTCAGCCCGGCGCAGATACGCGAGCGCATCATCGCGCAATATGGACAGGCGCAGTAGTAGTAGTTGCTGTAGACGCGTCGGCGGCCGCTAATGCCGCTAAAGTTGCTGCGGGCGAGGGACGTTGTCACCGAAGTCGCGCGTTCTCGCGCGCGCTCGGTCGCGCCCCTCGCCCGCCCGTTTGTGTTGCAAGAGATGAAGCGGCGTCCCGACACGTTACGTTCCGGCACGAATTTTCGCCGGTCGGCGGGAGCGGCATTCGTTGCGACACAAATTCCTCCGCGTTCGTCGCGCGTAACGGCGTCGAACCTTCGCACGATCCTGCACGGACGCGTACAACCCTGCGCGCCTGCTTCCTCATCTCGTTAAAAGAGCAGGGTATCGGGGCGTGAGTGAGAGCGTCGCAACGGTGCGAGCGGGGGATGAGAGGGAAAAGGGGAAGGATAAAAAGAACTCAAGCCGCGCGGCATTTTCTCTTGCCCTGATCTTTTGCCCGTAGCCTTTTCCCGGTTTTGATTGCTTCCCCCTTTCCCGTTTACCTCTCCGCTTGCTAAGATGTGCGCGTAATAACAAAGGCGCGACACATCGAATGATTTCTCCCCGCTGGAAAGCGAGCACGCTTGTTCTCCCCCCTCCGGTGTCGCCGCCGTATCACCCTTTTTTGGTCTCGTAAGGAGAAGAAGCATGAAATCATTTCGGAGACGACTGAGCTACGCATTGCTGTTGTGCGTGCTCGCGTCGGCGGCCGTCTTGGACGCCCCGGCGCAGATTAGTAAAAAAGACCTCAAGGCGCAGGAAGAAGCGCGCGAGCAGGCCAACAAGGCCGCCAAAGTTTTTCGCCAGATCATGTCCACGCCGGAGCGTGCGATCCCCAGAGATTTGATCGACAAGGCCGAAGCCGTGGCGGTCTTCCCCGACGTAATCAAGGCGGGCTTTCTGCTCATCGGCGGGCGCGGCGGGCGCGGCGTGATCAGCCGGCGCATCCCCGGCGGGTGGAGCGCGCCCGCGTTCTTCAACCTCGGAGGCGGCAGCATCGGGCCGCAACTCGGCGCGTCTTCGACCGACTTCGTGTTGCTCTTTATGAACGAGGACGCGGTGAAGGGATTGTTGGAAGACAAATTTGAGATCGGAGGCGAGGGCAGCATCGCCGCAGGCCCCGTCGGGCGCGCGGCCAGCGCATCGACCGACATCCAACTCCGCGCCGCCATCCTTTCATATTCGCGCAGCAAGGGTCTGTTCGCCGGTCTCGAACTCAAGGGCGTCGTCATCAACCCGGACAACAAAGACAACGAGGCCGTCTACGGCATGAAGGCGAGCGAGCTTTTGACGGGCGAAGGCTTGAAGCGCGACGGCAAGCCTTACATCCCGCAGAGCGTCCGCAATTTCCCGTTGCAACTGTCGCGCTATTCGCGTAAGTAAATTCGAGAAGGGTCTGAACGCATGAAGCATTTGTCGTGGAGTAATGTGTCTTCGTCGGGCTGGCACGTGCTCGGCCTGCTGTTGTTGTTGATCGGCGCAAGCCTCACGTTCGCCGTCGGCGTGGGTGGGCAGGAGCAACAGCAGCAGCGGCAGCGGCGTGTGAGCGAGCCGCCGACGAAGAAGGAAGAGGAAGCCGAGCGCAAGGCGGCGAACGCGGCGAAGGTGTTTGAGCAGGCGATGGGCGCGCGCGACAACGCGATCCCGAAAGAGTTGATCGACAAGGCCGAGGCCGTGGCGGTCTTCCCCGGCGTGCTTAAAGCCGGTTTCGTCGTGGGCGGGCGCGGCGGGAGCGGTTTGATCAGCCGACGCATCAAGGGCGGGTGGAGCGCGCCCGCGTTCTTCACGATGCGCGGCGGAAGTTTCGGCGCGCAGATCGGCGCGGCCAAGACCGATTTCGTGTTGCTCTTTATGAACGAGTCGGCCGTGCAGGGTTTGCTCGAAGACAAGTTTGAGATGGGCGGCGAGGCGAGCGCGGCGGCAGGCCCCGTCGGGCGCACGGCATCTGCTTCCACCAATCTCACGCTCGACGCGGGCATCCTTTCCTACTCGCGCAGCAAAGGACTCTTTGCCGGTCTGGAACTGAAAGGGGCGGTCGTCAACCCCGACAACAAACTGAACGAGGCCGTCTACGGCATAAAGGCCGACAAACTTCTGAGCGACGCGACGCAACTCAAGGCGGAACAAGCCCCGGCAGGCGTCCGCATCTTTCCCGTCACGCTCGCGCGCTACTCGCGCCGTTGACGAACGGCCGCACGAAGTTCTTAAGGCTTTGAGGTAAAAGTTCGAGAGATTTGAGCCACAGCAGACTAGAGAGAACAGAGAGGAGAGGGTTTTCAACATGGCTACTACAGCGGCAATGAACAATGCCTTCACGGCGGGACACGAGGACAAACACCCGAAGGGTCTCTACGTGCTTTTCGCCACAGAGATGTGGGAGCGTTTCAGCTTCTACTCGATGCTCGCGATGTTTACCCTGTACCTGCGCGACACGAACGAGGGGTTCGGCTGGACGGCGGCCGAGGCGACGAGCCTCTACGCCAACTATTTGATGTTCGTTTATCTCTCGCCGCTCGTCGGCGGCTTCATCGCCGACCGCGTCACGGGCTATCGCAAGGCCGTGATGATCGGCGGTCTGTTCTTCATCGCCGGACACCTGCTGCTCTCTTTCTCCTCGCTCGCCGCCGTCTACGCCGCGCTCACCTGTCTCGTCATCGGCAACGGCTTCTTCAAGCCGAACGTCTCGACGATGGTGGGCAATCTCTACCCCGAAGGCAGCCACCTCAAGGATCGCGCCTACAACATCTTTTACATGGGCATCAACATCGGCGCGTTCATCGCCCCTCTCATCGCGGGTTGGGTGCGCGCGAAATGGGGCTTCCACCCGGCGTTCGCCGTGGCGGCGGGCGGCATGGTCATCTCGGTCTGGATTCTGTTCCAGTTCAAGAAACACATCCCCGAATTGGGACGCAATCTGACCGCAGCCGCAGGCGCAACGCCGACGGCGGCCACGCGCTCCGGCGACACGGCCGCCGACACGGCCGCCACCGCTACCGACGCGCCGCCGCACGGCGTCAGCCATCAGGACGAGGCCAATGCCGGGCGACAGGCGACGATGGACGCCGTCCCCGAAAGCCGTCGCATCATCGCGCTCATCGTCATCTTCGCCGTCGTCATCGTCTTCTGGATGGTCTTTCACCAGAACGCTTCGACGCTGACTTACTTCGCCGACGCCAACACCGACTGGACGACGATCTTCTCGGCGGAGACGGCGAAAGAGTCGGGCGGCATCATCTCGAACTCGATCAACCCCTTCTGGGTCATCACGCTGACGTTCCCGCTCGTCTGGTTCTGGGGCTTCCTCGACCGCCGTGGCCTCGAACCTTCGACGCCGACCAAGATGGCCTTCGGCATGACTTTAACCGCCCTCTCTTTCTTCATCCTCTACTTCGCCGCGAAGACGGGCGAGGCCACGGCCATCGGCGGCGACCCTTACGCGTTCCGCGTGTCGCCAATGTGGCTCGTGCTCTCTTATTTCGTCGTGACGCTCGGCGAGTTGATGTTATCGCCGATGGGTCTGTCGCTCGTCTCGAAGGTCGCGCCGATACGCCTGCGCGGGTTGATGATGGGCGGGTGGTTCGTGGCGACGGCGATGGGCAACAAGCTGACGCAGATCGGCATCTTCTGGGATCGCTGGCTGCACTCGACGTTCTTCCTCGTGCTCGGCTTGATGGCTCTCGTGATGGCCGTCGTGCTGTTCCTGTTGCTCAAGCCGCTCAAGAAGGCGATGCCCGGCGTGTAGCAGCGGCGGGCGTAATTGAGTAATAGCTTGACGCTGCGGCGAGGGCGACTTTAGAATCCGGTGCGCGCCCTCGCCGCTTGAGCGGAAGCGACGCAGATGAGAGACGCGGGAAGCCCACCCGCTCGCGTTTGAAAGGAACGACAGACTCATGCAACCCCGCACCCAACGCCAAAAAGAAATCTTCGACTACATCCAACGCTTCATCGAGCGACACGGCTACGAACCCTCGTACGCACAGATCGCCCGCCACTTCGGCATCTCCTCAAAGGCGACCATCGCCAAGCACATCGAGGCGTTGGAGAAGCGCGGCCTGCTCGCGCGCAGCCACACGAACGGCTCGTTCGGTTTGAACGTCCACGTCGAAGAGGCAGCGGGCGACAGTCTGTGCGAGGTGCGTCTGCTCGGCCGCGTCGCGGCGGGCGCGCCGCTTGAAACGATTGACGACACCAACGGCGAGACCATCGGCGTGCCGCGCTTCCTCTTGGGGCGCGTGCGTCCCGAGCGGGTCTATGCCCTGCGCGTCTCCGGCGATTCGATGATCGACGAGCACATCTGCGACGGCGACATCGCGCTCATCGAAAACCGCGTGGATGCGCGCGACGGCGAAATCGTCGTCGCCCTCGTGGAAGGGTCGCGCGCCACGCTCAAACGCCTCCACCGCTTCGGGCGCGAAGTCGAACTCCGCCCCGCCAATTCGCAACTCGCGCCCATCCGCCTGCCCGCCGCGCAGGTGCAGGTGCAGGGCATCTTCCGCGGCCTGCTTCGCCCGGTGGCATAGGCAAGTAGCACGCGACAAGCGGCAAGCGGCAAGTAGTAAGCGACAAGAAGCGGGTAAAAAGTAGATAAGCGAGAGAGAAAGAGAAGAGGGGAAAGCTTGAACGCCTTCCCCTCTTCTCTTTTCTCTCTCTTTCTCTTTTTTCTCTTTCGCCTTTCGCCTTCCGCTTTTTTCTCACGCGCTCACGGCTGCGCCCGTGGACGGCGTGGCGGCATCCGGTTTTTGTCCCGCGAGGTGGGCGTGATAGAGGTCTGCGATGCGCTGCTCGCTTTTGGCTATGTCAACGCTGATGTCGTCGAAGATTTGCGCGGTTGCCGGGTCGGTGAAACTGTTGGCGAGGTTGAACGAGTCAACGACGCCGGTTTGCAGATCGCCCATGGCGCGGCGCATGAGCGCAACGTCGTCGCTCGATTGCAGCCAACTCTTGAGCGTCGCCCACGCGCCGCTGCCCGCCGCCTGAAGCGACTCCTGCCCGCCGAGCGCGGCGAGGCGCGTTTCGAGCGCGGCGATGTGTCGCGTCTTGTTCGCGCAGATTTCTCTGAAGGCCGCGCCGAGTTCGGGCGCGGTGGCCTTCTCGGCGTAATGCTCGAAGGCCGTCAACGCGTAACGCTCGCCGCGAATCGCGGTGTTGAGGCCGTCGACGATCTCGGCCTCGGTCGAACCTCCCCAGCCTTCGGCCAGCTTCCACCAGACGGCCGACAAATTCGTCTCATCCGGCAGCGCATCCTTCAACGCGCCTTCGAGTCCGAGATGACGCAGGATGGCGGCCGTGAAGACGGGCACGTCGCCCGGTCGCCGCGACGTGAGCAGATTCCCGTCGCGCACGAGCGGCGCATCTTCGTAGTTCGCCCCGGCGTTCTGCATGTCTTTGCGAATGGCGCGGAAGCCCGTGGCGCGTTTGCCTTGCAGGAGGTCGCCTTCGATCAGAACTTGCGGCCCGTGGCAGACGGCGGCGACGAGTTTGCCGCGCTCCACTGCGTCCTGCACGAAGCGCACGGTCTTCATGTTGGTGCGCATCTTGTCCGGAGCCATGCCGCCGGGGATGATCACGGCGTCGAACTCTTCGGCGAGCGCGTCGGTGGTCGTCCGGTCGGCCTCCATCGAAAGTTTCATCTGCTTGCCCTGATACTTTTCGTTGACGCGCGAGCCGAGCACGGTCACTTCCGCACCCGCTTCCTGCAACGCGTTGTAGGGAATTAGAAATTCACTGTCTTCGACGTGGTTCTCGATCAAAATGGCGACTTTCTTCGTGGCGCTTTCTTGCTTCGACATAAGTTCTACTCCTTCGATAATTCTGCTTCATCAAAGACGCCGCGCGGGCACTTGTACGCGAATACGTCCGTCCTATTGTTCTCGGAACGAATCGGCAAAGAGCGTGCCAACAGGCGCGCGGGTTGAATGCGGGCAAAAGCCCGCCGCGCGCCCGTTTCGTTCGCACAAACCCGTACAGGCGGCGGCCGCGAATGTTCGTTTACGTTACTTGCGGGGCGCGCGTCGCATAGTCGGCGGCGCGTGTGTCGTCAAATCGCATCCCGCTTGAACACTTTCTCATTGACGGCCGCGCCACACATCATGTAAATCTCAAAGCTATTGAAAAACTTGCAAAGTGAAAACGGAAACTGTGGGGCGCAAGGTTGTTTATTTCGCCTTGAACCGAGCAAGGTAGTTCATTCAACTCGACACACACACGGGAGGAGAAGATCATGCCAAGCAGACGTAAACAATCTAACAGCGGGGGGGGCGGGGCGAGCGACAACAACATGTCGAACGCGGCCACGGATGCCGGGACGGGCGTTGTCAATCAGGCGACGGAGGTTGCGGGCGAAGTGGCCGAGCGCGGGGCGAATCTCGGAAGTTCGCTGCTCGAAACTTTGGCCGACACGGTGGGCAGCGTCAGCCCGTCGCTCGGCGACATGGTGCGGCCGGGCGGCGGCAGCAGCGGCAGCGGAAAGTCCGGTCGTTCGTCGGGTCGTTCGTCCACGGGGCGCAGCGGCACAACGTCCACGTCGAGCGCGGTGAGAAGCATCGCGCGGCAGGCGGGCAAGGCGACGGAACGCGCGGGCAAAGCGGCGGAACGCGAGGGGCGCGCCACATCGCGCTCGGCAAAATCCGTCAGCAAAGGAATCAGCCGCACGGCCAGTTCAGCGACCGGCTCAAGCAGTAGCAGCGGCGGCGGTGGCGGCTCGAAGTCGGGCGGCAAGTCGTCAGGCGCGAAGGGCGGCTCGAAGTCGGGTGGTTCTAAATCAGGTGGTTCTAAATCGGGTGGTTCTAAATCGGGCGGTTCTAAATCAGGCGGCTCGAAGTCGGGCGGCTCGAAGTCCGGCGGGAAGGGGCGCGGCGGGAGATAAACGCGCGACGCGCGCAGACAGCCGTCGGGCGCGCGGACTGTGTCGGCGTTGGACGGGGCGCACCTCCATATCACAGGTGCGCCCCGTTCAAGATTAAGCGAAAGGCGCTTGAGCAATGGCGAAGGTTCGTATTGTTCCGGAAACCGGGATAATGAAGAAGTGCTGCTGTTGTGGGTGCATTAAAGACACAAGCGACTTTCATCGAAGCTCACCTAGAAAAGACGGGTTGCAATCTTATTGTCGCTCCTGCAAAAAGACTATTGATAACGAACATAACAAGCGAAATCCGCGGCGTAATTACGGACGTACCCGTGAATACGCCCTGAGGAATCGGAGGTGGCTTTATGAGTATCTCAGAGGAAAACAATGTGCATGGGAAGGCTGCGGGGTGAGTGACCCGGATATGCTCGTCCTTGACCATTTGAACCCACTTGAAAAGCGAGAACACGTAAGTTCAATGGTGCATAATTCCTGGGGACTAAAGAGCATTCAAGAAGAAGTAGCTAAATGTCGCATCCTATGCGCCAATCATCACCAGAAACATACCATTCAACAGTTTGGCTATAAAAAGTGGTTGCTGGAGGATTTGAGGCGCAAATGAAATTACCGTATAACCGGGAACGGCTATACGGCAAAAAAATGGAGCCGCCTTGCGGACTTGAACCGCAGACCTACTGATTACGAATCAGTCGCTCTACCAACTGAGCTAAGGCGGCACGCGAGTTTGCGGAGCAAGAATACGAAGCGAGGCGCGCGCTGTCAAGCAGGCGCTCGGACGAGAAAGGGAGGAGCGAAAAACAGAGATGGCAAAAGACCCAACGAAGCACAAACAGAACTATCAGATCGACGGCCAGAAGTTGAACGAGTACGAATTTACGCAGAGCCACGGCGCGATCACGGAGGAGGAACGCAATCGCTTTGGAGACCAGCAGCGCCAAAGCGGAGATCAGTTTGACGCGCCGCAGACCGAGGCCGAACGCATCCAGCAGTTGATGAATGACGTGCACGAGCGCGTGCAACGGGAGAAGGAGAAAGAGGCCGCGCGCGAGGCCGCGAAGCGTAGTAAGGCGCGCGCGGAGAAGGCTGGCGGCGCGGGCGCAAAGAAGTCGGGCGGCGCGCAGAAATCGGCCGGAGCGCGGAAGTCGGCCGCCACTGCTGCGAAGGGATCGGCGGGCGCGACAGGGGCGTCGAAGAAGGGCGCGGGGAACGCCGCGTCGAAGGGCGGCGGGAAGGCTCAAGCGGCGGCGGCGGGCGGCGGGAAGAAGGGCGCGTCTAAGAAAGCCGCGAAGGGCGCAACGTGGTCGGGCGCGAAGCAGAGCGCGGCCGGTAAGTCGAGCGCGAAAGCGGGCGCGAAAGGCGCGGCTAAAAAGTCTGCGGGCAAGAAGGCCGGTGGCGGCTCTGCCGGTAAAAAGTCGGCCGGTAAAAAGTCGGCGCGCGGCGGCGGGGGCGGCGGGCGTTAAGCGCGTCCGAAATGAGGCCGGAATAATTGTCGCGGCAGCGGACTCGTCCGTCGAGCGCGCGCCGGTATAAACAGAGGGGCGGCGCGCAAGTCGCCAGCCCCTACAATTCTGTTCGGCGGTTTAAGTTGCAGGGTCGCCGGGGGTCGGCGTGGCGACCGGGAGTTTTAAAGCAAGCGACGAACGGAGAAGGAGCGAGACAAATGGCAGGACAAGGCGAGGACAGAGAAGCGGCGACGCAGCAAGGCGGCGGGCAGGCGAGCGAGAATCGCGGCGGGGCGGCGGGCGCGGGGCATGAAGGCGAGCCGGAAGCCGAGCAGGAGTCGGCGGCGGCGATGGACGCGGAAGTGCCGCAACCGCCCGACGCTTCGGAGACGACCGAGGGACAACCCTCTTGAGTTCTTCCCGCAACTAAAACTCGAAACCGGAGAGGGGCGAGCGGCGAATCCATCACGCGCTCGCCCTTCCTGTATGCTGTGTCGGGGGACGTAAAGTAAGTTAAGATGAGCGGGTCAACGTTTGTTGCGCCGCATACCCGTCCGAATTTCTCGTCCCACATACACGATGAAAAGTAGCCCCGGAGAAGCCCGCTTGTATTCGATGAACTTCCGCGCACAGTTCGCGTGCGCGCGGCGTCTGCCCGCATTGTTGTTGCTGTTCGTCTTGACTTTGCACGGCAGCGCGCTCGACGCACCCGCGCAAAAGAGCAGGACGCAGAAATTGCCCTCGCCCGACAAGATCGTGGCCGACTATTTGAAAGCCGCCGGGGGAAAGAAACGACAGGGCGCGGTGCGCGACGCGACTTACGAGTGGAGCGTGCGGCAGCCGCAGCAGCAGCAGGGCGCGGACGGCGCGCAGGGCACGGCGCGCACGTTCATGAAGTTTCCGGCTTCGACGCGCACGGACATCTCGCTTGCACGCGGCGAGACGAACGCGGCGGCCAACGCGCGTTCCGCGTGGCGGCGCGGCGAGGGCGGCGAATTGCGAACGCTGACCGGCACGGAGGCGAACGTCGCCAAGTTGCTCTCCGCGCTCGATGCGAGTCGTCTCGTGGATTACAAGAAACAGGACGTGCTCGCGCGCACGGTCGAACTCTCGGACGGCGGCAATTATCTCGAACCCGCATACGTCGTCGAATTTTCACGCCGCAACGGCGCGCGCCTGAGTTACTGGTTCGGCGTGAATAGTAAACTGCCCGTGCAGGTTGCAGATGAAGCGCGCGAACTCACGATCCGTTACAAAGATTATCGCGCGGCGCAGAACGGCCTGCTCGAACCGCACCGCGTAGAAATCAGGATGCGCGACGCCGAGACGCTGGCGTTGACCTTGAACAGCGTGCGCTATAACACCGGCCTTGACGACGCGCTCTTCGAGCCGCCCGCCGATCAATCTTTGAACATCTCCGAACTGCTGCGCGCCGTCGCGCGCAACCAGCGACAGGTGGACGAGCGCATCGGCGATTACACTTTCACGCGCACAGAGACGGAGCGTGAGATCGACGACAAAGGCGTCGTCAAGAAAGAGAAGACAGTCGTGCGCGAAGTTTACCCGGTGGCGGGCGGGCGCAGCGTGCTCAAGTTGATCAGCGAAGACGGCGTGCCGCTCCCGCCCGAACGCGCGGCGAAGGAAGAACGGCGCGTGGCCGAACAGTTGGGGAAGAGCGTGGAGGGCGTTGCCCGGCGCAAGGAGAAACAGGAACGCGAACGCGCCGAGCGCGCACGCAAACAAGGCGAAGCGGGCGGCGGCGAATCGGAGGATAACGTCGGCATCAGCGTCTTCCTGCGCGCCTGCGAATTCGTCAGCCCGCGCCGCGAGCGTTTCCAAGACCGCGACGCCATCGTCTTCGATTTTCGCCCGCGCCCTGATTTCAAACCCGCCAACCGTGGCGAATCATTCGTCGCCAAGCTCGCGGGTGTCGCGTGGATCGATCCGGTGGACAAGCAGGTGATGCGTCTCGAAGCGCGTCTGGCCGAAGGTTTCAAAGTCGGGGGCGGGCTGCTGGCGACGGTGCGCCCCGGTTCGGCGGTCGTGTTGGAACAGACGCGACTCGAAGACGGCGTCTGGTTGCCACGCTTCGAGCAGATCAACGCCTCGGCCAAAGTCCTCCTCTTCGCCGGATTTCGCATCGACGCGATCCGCGAATACAGCAACTACCGACGCTTCAGCACCAACGTCGGCGACGCAAAAGTTGAGTCGCCGCCACCGCCGCAACCCTCTCCGACTCCTCCGAATGAGTTCTAAGGCGGTTTCTGGTCATCTACAAAATCAAGAGCGAGACATAGGGAAATAATGAATGAAGTCGTAGTTATCGGCGGGGGATTCGCAGGGGTCGAGGCGGCGTGGCAAGCGGCGCAAAATGGCGCGCGCGTGCGCCTGTACGAGATGCGTCCCGTGCGGCAGACGCCCGCGCACCGCACCGAGCAGTTGGCCGAGATCGTCTGTTCCAATTCGCTGAAGTCCGACGAGCCGGGCACTGCGCCCTACCTGTTGAAGGAAGAGTTGCGGCGGGGCGGGTCGCTCGTGTTGGAAGTGGCGGCGGAGACGCGCGTGCCTGCGGGCGCGGCTCTGGCGGTTGACCGTCAACGCTTCGCGCAGATCATCACGCAGAGAATTGAAGCGCATCCGAACATCACTTTGATCCGCGAAGAAGTGACGCGTGTGCCGGAAGATGCCCTGACGATCATCGCCGCCGGGCCGCTCTGTTCCGACGCGCTCGCCGAAGAGATCGTGCGGCTGACGGGCGACGGGCAGCTTTACTTCTACGACGCCATCGCGCCCATCGTCGCCGCCGATTCGATTGATTACACGGTCGCGTTTCGCGCCGCGCGTTACGACAAGGGCGGCGACGATTACGTCAACTGCCCGTTCGACGAAGAACAGTATCGGGTTTTTTATGAAGCATTGAGGGAAGCCAAGAGCGTGCCGCTGCAACGCTTCGAGGAGACGCGCTGGTTCGAGGCGTGCCTGCCCGTGGAGGAACTGGCGCGGCGCGGCTACGACACTTTGCGTTACGGGCCTTTGAAGCCGCGGGGCTTACGCGACCCGCGCGACGGGCGAGAGCCTTTCGCCGTCGTCCAACTCCGGCAGGAAAACTTGATGGCCGACGCCTACAACCTCGTAGGCTTTCAGAATCATCTACGTTACGGCGAACAGGCGCGCGTGATACGTTTAATTCCGGGGCTGGAACGTGCGGAGTTCTTGCAGTACGGGCAGATTCATCGTAATACTTATATTCGCGCCCCGCGCGTGCTTGACGCGACGATGCGAATGCGCGAACGCCCCGGCGTCTACTTTGCGGGACAGATCAGCGGCGTCGAGGGCTACGTCGAATCGGTGGCGACGGGCTGGCTCGCCGGGATTAACGCGGCGCGGCAGTTGACGGGCAGACCGCTCGTCGTAGCTCCGCCGAAATCGGCCGTGGGCGCGCTGGCGCGTTACGTCTCGTCGGCCGGGACAGACAACTATCAACCCGTCAACATCACCTTCGCGCTCCTCGAACCGCTGCCCGAAGCGGATCGCAAACGCGTCCGGCGCAAGCGCGAGCGGCATCAACTGCAAGTCGAACGAGCATTAACAGAGTGGAACAACTGGCTGCACAATCTTCACACCGGCGAACCGGCGACGACGACTACTCTTCCTCATGCGCCGCGCGCCGCGGGCGGCTGACGCCGCTGCTGCCGTGGCAAACGGACAGCACGGCGGGCGTTGCCGCACGAGGTAGGTGCGCGCGTTTCTTGCGACGCGCGGCGTGTCTCCTAGTCGTCGGAACTTTTCTCCTCTCTCTTGCGCCGCACACTCCGGCACAGTCGGGTCGGCGCAGGCCGGAGCCTTCCGCCTCGCCCGAAGCGAACACGCAACGCCCGCGACGCGCCACGCCGCCCCGACCGGCCGACAACATCCCCGGCCAACCCGCGACGCCCGACGCGCCGAGCGCGACGCCCGTGCCGACGCCCACGCCTGAGACAAACGCGCCGCTCCCGCAGTCGAACTCGACGGCCGCGCCCGCCGCTTCTTCCGCTGCCGACGACGCGGCGGTCGAAGTTGACGACGGCGAAATCGTGCGCGTCACGTCGAACCTCGTGCCCGTCTCGGCGACCGTCACGGACACGCGCGGCAAGGCCGTCACCGATCTGACCGTGGACGATTTCGAGTTGCGCGTTGACGGGCAGCCAAAGCCCATCGGCGGCCTCAGCCACGCGGAGACGCCCGTGCGCCTCGTGATGCTTTTCGATAACAGCGACAGCATTCGTTCGTCGCGTGAGTTCGAGAAGCAGGCCGCGATCCGTTTCTTCAAGAGCGTGCTGCGCCCGGTTGATCAGGCGGCGATCTATTCGGTCGGCACGGTCTTCGATCTCGTGCAGCCGTTGACGAACGACGTGCAGAAACTCGTCCGCACCATCGAGCATTTCGACAAACCCGAAGGCGCGACCAAGCTCATCGACGCGATGGCGCACGCCGCCGAATACCTGCGCCTGATACCGGGGCGCAAGGTGCTCGTCATCGTCTCGGACGGCGCGGACACCGTCAGCGATCTCAGCTTCGACGACGTGCTGCGCCGTATCCTCGCCGCCGACTGTCAGGTCTATGCCGTGCAGACGGGCGTGTTCGAGAACGCGAATCTGGTTGACCTGATAGCTCTCCGCAGGCTCGAAACTTTTTCCGAACGGACGGGCGGCGCGCTCTACATCCCGAAGTCAACCGGCGAACTCGACATGGCGTTCACGCAGATCGCCTCAGACCTCGCGCAACAGTACGTGCTCAGTTACTACCCGACCGACGAGGGGCGCGACACGCGTTTCCGCGTCATCAACCTGCGCGTCAAGACGCGCCCGCAACTGCGCGTGCGCGCTCGACGCGGCTACTACCCGCGTCGCAGCGCGCAGCAAATGTCGTCGCAAATGTCGTCGCAGCCCGATCAGTACGCGAGCGACACAGATGCGGCGGCGCGCAACGAGCCGCCGTCCGATCTCAACCCTCCGCTCACCATGCCGCGCGAGTTGGCGATCAAGGCCGAGCGTTCGACCATCACGCTCAATCGTCCCGCCCACGGCAGCAAGAACATGGACGCCGATACGAGCGGCGACGCCCCGCCGCGCGCCGCGACGGACGTGCGCGTCGTCAGTTCGACGTTGAAGACGTTAGAAGCAAAAGCGGAGCCGGGCGCGTCGCCGCAAAATAACGAGTCGCCCCCCGGTTTGAAGTCAGAGCCGCCGGGTGCTGCGACGCCCGACCTCGCGCCGTCTCCCGCCCGCGCCGCAGGCGAGCCGGAGGCGACACCCACGCCCACGCCGGAGACGGCGACCGCCGCCGCCACCGCCGCTGCTCCCGCTCAGAAATCGGAAACAACCTCGCAGCCAACATCAACGTCGCCGTCGGCGCAGCCGTCAAAACCTCTCTCACAGTCGCCCGCGCAGAACGAGCCGAAGATTCCGCACAACGTCGGCCAGCTAAATTCAAAAGCCTTGAGCCTCCCGAAACCGGCCTACCCGGAGATGGCGCGGCGAATGAGGGCGGAGGGCGTGGTGAAAGTTCTGGTCACGATTGACGAGAGTGGTAGAGTGGTCTCGGCGCGGGCGGAGGGCGGGCATGTGCTGTTGCGCGAGTCGGCGGTGAGCGCGGCGCGGCTGGCGAGATTTACGCCCGTGCTCGTCTCCGGTCAGCCCATCGCGGTCTCCGGTTTCATCACTTACACGTTCAGCCTGTAGACACAAAAGCGACCCGTATGATCGAACAACTCTTCGAGCAGTTCTTCGAGCACCTGCGTTACGAGCGCAACGTGAGCGAACACACGCTGCGCAATTACCGGATCGACCTCGGCCAGTTTTACGACCACCTCGCGCCCGCCGACCCGGCGACGGGTGCGCGCCGCGAGTTCGACCTCAAGCAGATCGACCACATCACGATCCGCGAATGGCTCTCGACGCTCCACGCCGCCAACAAAAAGAAGACCTCCATCGCGCGCAAACTCGCCGCGCTGCGCACCTTCTTCCAGTTTCTTTTGCGCGAAGGCGTCGTCGAGATGAACCCCGCCAAACTCGTCTCCACGCCCCGGCTGGAAAAGAAACTGCCGAACCACCTCTCCATCGAAGAGGCCGTCCGCTTCATCGAGACGCCCGACACGGAAACCGATCTCGGAAAGCGCGACCGCGCTATCCTCGAATTTCTCTACGGCACGGGCGTGCGCGTCTCCGAACTCGTCAAGCTGAATTTGCGCGACATCGATTTCAAAAACAAGATGGTGAAGGTGACGGGCAAGCGGCGCAAACAACGCATCGTGCCCTTCGGCGACCCGGCTCTGCACGCCCTGATGCAATATCTCACCGTGCGCGGCGCGTTTCTCAATAACGCGCCCGTGGCCGAGCGCGACGACGAGGCCGTCTTTCTCAACTATCAGGGCACGCGCATCACGACCCGCTCCGTCGGGCGCATGGTGGACAAGTACATCACGATCTGCGCGGGGCTGCACAACATCAGCCCGCATAGCTTGCGCCACTCCTTCGCCACCCACCTGCTCGACAGCGGCGCAGACCTCCGCCACATTCAGGAACTGCTCGGCCACGCGCGCCTCTCCACTACCCAAATCTACACGCACGTCTCCATGGAAAAATTGATCGAGGTCTACGACAAGACGCACCCGAAGGCATAGAGGTCAGAGGCTAGAGGTTAGAGATCAGTAAAAGCAGTTTGCTTCTTACTGATCTCTAACCTCTGATCTCTAGCCTCTGTTTTATAAAGTTGAGATGTCGTCGAGTCCCTGCTGCTCTTCGAGGCGGGATTGGCAGGCGGCGTCGTAGCGCGCGGTGGGGACGGCTTCGAGACGGCGTTCGTCGATGGATTTGCCGCAGGATTGGCAGATACCGTAAGAGCCTTCTTCGATGCGAAGGAGAGCCTGATCTATGTCGGCCACGGCCTGCGATTCGCGCTCGCCGAGGCGCAACTGTAGTTCCTGATTGACGTCTTGGAGCGACATGTCAACGCTGTCTTTCACGCCGTCGTCCGCGATCATGTCGAGCGCGGCCTGCTGATTGTCTCTCACCAGTTCCGTGTGCTGGCGCAATTGCTTCGTCAGTATGCCGCGAAAATATTCCAAACGGTCTGCGTCCATTAAAGTAGTGCCCCCTGATCTAATAGGAAAACGCGTGCGCTTCCGATGTTGTTGTTGTCGTGTGTTAGAACACGGGAATTATAACACACGCGGCCGCGCCCTCCAGCCGTCCCCTCCGTCCAACCGATCAGCCGAATTTCAAACGCCGAACGTCACGCCTTAAACGCGCGGCCGGACTCCGGGTATGGAAGTCGGAGGTTTACAATCTTTGCGGCCTACAGTAATTTTGTACTCCCCTCACAAAGGCCGCACGGTTAATTCAAGAATCTCCCGGCGGTGTGCCCCTTGTTCGGAACAACCCGAACCGGAAAGCGGCATGCTTCGGGTAATTTCAATCTTTGCAAGGCAAAAAACTTTTTCTCGCTTTTTGCCGGAAAGGACTGTCATCTTGGACGTGCGAGTACAAAACGTTGTGACCCTCATGCGGCGCGATTTGCGCGCCCGGCTCAAGCTCAACGACATGGCGCGCGCCGCCAACCTGACCTCTTTTCATTTCTGTCATCTGTTCAAAGCCGAGACGGGCAGCAGCCCCGCCCGCTATCTCAAAAACCTGCGGCTCGAACGCGCGCGGGAACTACTGGAAACCACTCTGCTGAACGTCAAAGAGATCAGGGCACTCATCGGACTCAACGACGAGAGCCACTTCGCGCGCGATTTTCGCGCCACTTACGGACTCACCCCGCAGCAATACCGCGAACGTTATCTCAGCCTCGTCTTGACGAACAAAGACGACATCGAGCAGAGCCGGATCAACTCATAAGTCCGTCAAACTTCGCCGCAGAGAATTTGGGCGGCGAGCAGCGGGATCATGAGTTCGTGATGGCCTGTGACGGAGTAGCCGCGACCCGCGCCGTCGCTGGTGGGACGGCGGACGACGTTGGTGAGCGGGCGATAGGATTGAATGAAGTCGAAGTTGGCGGTGGTGAAATCGGCGAGCGGGTGGCCGAGGTTGCGCACGAGCGTGACGGCCTTCAAAAATATTTCGGGCAGGACGACCGCCGAGCCGATGTTCAAATAGACCCCGCCGCCGTCCATGCGACGGACGAGTTCCGAGAGCAGTCGAAAATCCGTGTGCGATGTCCGGCCGAGACTCGCGCCGTCGGCCGACGGGTGGAAGTGCGCGATGTCCGCGCCGATGGCGACGTGCGCCGTGAAAGGCACGCGCGCTTGATACGACGCACAGAGCAGAGACAAGTCTGCGTGGGGCGGAGCGAGTTCGGAAAGTTTGCGCCCCATCGCCTCGCCGAGTCCGAGGCCGTCGCGCGCGCCGGACTGCGCCGCGTCGTTCAGGAGTTTGCCGGTCTCTTCGGCCGCGCCGAACGCGCCCGCGCCGAGCGTGGCGTCAACGTCTTCCGAAGTCGAACCGACGAGCGCGATCTCCGCATCGTGGACGAGCACCGAGCCGTTGGCGGCGATGGCCGAGACGTAGCCGCGCGACATCAGGTTGATGATCACGGGCGCGAGTCCGGTCTTGACGACGTGGCCGCCGATGCCCCAGATAACGGGTTTGCCCGACTCGCGCGCGCGGCGCACCTGTGCGGCGATCTCCCTGAGCGAACGCACGGCGAGAATGTTCGGGAGCGTGCCGAGAAACTCACGAAGGCTCGCATCGGCCGCGACGGGACGAGCGAAATCCGACGTGTTGACTTTGCTCGGGCGCGTGGCGAGCGGGTAGGTGTTAACCCTGTCGAGATCGAGCGGGCGCAAGGTTTCATCGTAAATTGACACGTTGGCGGGGCGTCCCTTCTTCACGCATGAACTTTTTAGCAGCGCATCGGCGCGGAGAGTTCATACGGGATGCGGTCAGATCATCTTCGGTCGCGACACGAAAAAGCACCGGCGCGTTGGATTAAGAGAAGGTATCTTACCCGGCGCGTCCGGTGCAAATAGGAATAGGTTGCCGCTCGCCGCAGGTTACATCTCCACGAAGGAGGGCAGCCTGATCTGCGAGATCGAGCCGTTAGTGGTGATTTCGACTTGCCCCAACCAGTTGATCGTGATTTGCACTTCGCCGCCCCCTTCATAGCGGAAGACGAGTTCCTCGCCTTGATAGCTGATCAGCACGCCCCACGTGGCCTTGCTGTAACCGCCGATGTCTTTATCCCCGATGTCGGTGAAGTTGATCGCGCCGAGGCCGTGGACGATGACGGCGATATGACCCAGCACGCTAGGAATCCTGTAGGGTTGCGAGTTTGGGGGGAGGACGGTGATGTTCGGTATTTGGACGGAGTCGTGATATTTGTTCGTGACCGTCAGATGCCAAGACATAGAGATGTTCTCCTTAATAATCGAGGGAGGGGGGCGGGCAGCTTTAGTCAACTGCCCTTGAAGAACAGTTCATCTAAAAGCCGAGATGAACCAACGGGAAATTCGAGCGGGAAGTTGGCCGTCTCAAGAATGCGGCATAGAGAGACGGCCAACCGGTAGAGAAGCGACTTGCTGAAACCTGCGGGAAATTACCTTCCGAAAATCTTTTTGATGTCCGGCAAGAATTCGTTGAACACGTTGAAGATCGCGCCCGTGATGAAAGAAGTGCCGAAGCGGCGGAAAGTGGCGTCCGTGCCGATGCGGTCGTGGCCGGGCGTGCTCTGCTCCCAGAGATTGGAGATCGCGCTGGAAGAAAGCTGCGAGGCGAAGCGCGTGTAGTTGGGCTGGAGTTTGCCGTTGTCGCCGCGCGTGACGAAAACGCGGCTCACGGCGTGGGCGATGCGCCCACCCGCGCCTTTGCCCTCGGCGCGCTCGTAGCGCGGGTCTTGCCGGAAGGCGGAAGAGTAGACGCCTGCGAGCAGGTTGTTCGTGGCGCGGCGGCCGAACTTGATGGCGAAGCGCGAGAGGCCGTCGGCGACGCGGTCATCCGTGTCCTTGTGCGGCAGATCGTCTTCGCCCCACTCCGTGATGATCGCGCTGGCGAGCGGCAGCGCGTACGCCTGCGGGCTGAGGAACGCGTTCTTGAATCCGCGCCGTATCTTTTCCTCTGAAGTCAGGGGCGTGTAGGACGATGCGCTCGTCTGCTGTGCGCCGCCGCTGCCGGAGAGGTCTTGCGCCGAGCCGGTCGAGGCGTCGAAGGATTTCGAAGCGTTTCGCGCCGCCGCTTCAAACAAGAAGGGACGCGCCGCGACGCTCTTGTTCGTCCGCGCGGAGGGGAAATTCAAAGGTTGAGATGCGGCGGCCGTCGTCGCCTTGTCCGCGCCGATTGGTGCGATGCTCGCGGGCATCGCGGTCGTCGCAGCGGCGGCGGGCGACTGTTCACATGCTTCCTCTTTCGGCGCGACTTTTTCCGTGGTCGTCGTGGCGGCGACGGCGGGCTGCGCCGTGTGGGTCGCGGTCTGTGTCTCTTGAGAAAATGCGTGTTGAGAGATCGCTAGGGCGATGAATAGCTGTACGAGGAGTGCAGGCACGAAAGCGCGTGCACGATGATTAGACATTCGGGGGTTTCTCCTTGATGTTCGGATGCCGGGCTTGCCAACCCGCAAGAGCGAGTGAAGATTGACATCGCACGGCTCGGCCACATGCTACCCGCCAACGCCCATCATTTCAAGCAATCTTTTTGCCCGCGCGCGGCGTCGTCGCGGTTTTCCCGTTGCGCGCCGCCTTGTGGCCGTTGCCGTTCGTGCCGAGGTCGCCCAGAAGCGGCTTGAGGGCTTGTCCGGTGTGGGATTTTTTGACGCGCGCCACCTCTTCAGGCGTGCCGCAGGCGACGACGCGACCGCCGCCCGCGCCGCCTTCGGGGCCGAGGTCGATGACGAAGTCGGCCGACTTGATCACGTCGAGGTTGTGCTCGATGACGAGGACGGTGTTGCCGAGCGAGACGAGGCGTTGCAGCACGTCGAGCAGTTTGTGGACGTCTGCGAAATGCAGGCCGGTCGTCGGCTCGTCGAGGATATAGATGGTGCGCCCCGTGGCGCGCTTCGAGAGTTCTTTGGCGAGTTTGATGCGCTGCGCTTCGCCGCCCGAAAGCGTCGTGGACGACTGGCCGAGTTTGATGTAGCCGAGGCCGACGTCGAGCAGCGTCTGAATCTTCTGTTTGATCTGCGGGATGTTTTCGAGAATCGGGAGAGCCTCTTCGACCGTCGTGTCCAAAAGCTCCGCGATGGATTTACCTTTGTACTTCACCGACAACGTCTCACGGTTATAACGCGCGCCGCGACACACATCGCAGAGCACGTACACGTCCGGCAGAAAATTCATCTCGATGCGCTTGAGGCCATCGCCCTCGCAGGCTTCGCAGCGGCCGCCCTTGACGTTGAAGGAGAAGCGTCCGGGCTTGTAGCCGCGTTCGCGCGATTCCGGGAGCATCGCGTAGAGTTCGCGCAGGGGGGTGAACAGTCCCGTGTAGGTCGCGGGGTTGGAGCGCGGCGTGCGGCCAATGGGCGACTGGTCGATCTCGATCACCTTGTCGACGTTGTCCAAGCCCTCGATTGAATCATACGCGCCGGGTTCGCTCAGCGAGCCGTAGAGATGGCGTGCGAGCGCGCGATAGAGGATGTCGTCGATGAGCGTTGACTTGCCCGAACCCGAAACGCCCGTCACGACCGTCAACAGGCCGAGCGGAAACGTCACGTCGATGTCTTTGAGATTGTGTTCGCGCGCGCCGCGCACGGTAACGCTGTGGCCGTTCGGGGCGCGACGCGCGGCGGGCAGGTCTATCTTCTGCGCGCCGCAGATGTAGAGACCCGTGACGGAGTTCGGATTGCAGGCGACTTCTTCCGGTGTGCCGACGGCGACGATCTGGCCGCCGTGGACGCCAGCCGCCGGGCCGATGTCAACGACGTAATCGGCGCGGCGAATCGTCTCCTCGTCGTGTTCGACGACGAGAACGGTGTTGCCGAGGTCGCGCAGGGCGCAGAGCGTCTCGATAAGGCGTTGATTGTCGCGCGGGTGCAGACCGATTGAGGGTTCATCCAAAACGTAGAGCACGCCGCGCAGTTGCGAACCGATCTGCGTGGCGAGCCGGATGCGCTGGCCTTCGCCGCCGGAGAGCGTGGCCGAGGGGCGGTCGAGCGTGATGTAGCCGAGGCCGACCGATTCGAGAAAGCGCATGCGGTTGCGTATCTCGCGCAGGACGAGTCCGGCGATCTGCTGCTCGCGCTCGTTCAAAGTCAACTTGTCGAAGACGGCGACGGCCTCTTCAATCGGGATCGCCGTGTACTGCGTGATCCCCAAACCCCCGACGCGCACGGCGAGCGATTCCGGTTGCAGGCGTTGACCGAGACAGTCAGGACACTCGACGGGCGACACCAACTCTTCCAGAGCCTCGCGCACCTTTTCCGACGGCGCATCGTTCATGCGCTCGCGCAGGTGGCGCACCGCGCCCTTCCAATCGCTCTGGTAAGTGTAGAGTCCCTGCCGGAAAGTGATCTGCCCTTCGAGGCCGTGAAAGAAAGCCTCGCGCACGTTCTTCGGCAGCGCGGAGAAGGGAACGGCCGCGCTCGCGCCGAAGTGTTCGGCCACGGCGACGAGCGCGCTGCGTAAATAGGCCGAACCTTGCTTGTCGGCCGCGCCCATGAAAAGTTGCTTGTCGGCGCGCTCGTGCGGGTCTGCGATCAATTTGGCCGGGTCAACTTCGAGCACCGTGCCGAGGCCGTGGCAACGCTTGCATGCGCCGTAAGCCGAGTTGAAAGAGAAAGAGCGCGGTTCGAGCGGCGGCACGTTGATGCCGCAATTGACGCAGGCCATCCGCTCCGAATACATCTTCTCTTCGCCGTCAACCACCGAGACGAGCACCGCGCCGTTCGTCAACTTCAAGGCCGTGCGGACTGATTCGGTGAGGCGTTCGCCGATGCCCGGTTTGATCAAGAGACGGTCAACGACCGCTTCGATGCTGTGATTGCGTCGCTTGTCGAGCTTGATCTCTTCGTCGAGCGAGAGCAGTTCGTTATCGACGCGGGCGCGCAGGAAACCGTCCTTCGCGAGTTTTTCAAGTTCCTTCTTGAACTCGCCCTTGCGCCCGCGAACGATGGGCGCGAGGATCATCACGCGCTCGCCTTCGGGCAAGGCCAGCACGCTGTGCACGATCTGCTCGACGCTCTGGCGCGTGATGGCCGCGCCGCAGATGTGGCAATGCGGCTGCCCGACGGACGAGAACAGGAGGCGCAGGTAATCGTAAACTTCCGTCACCGTGCCGACGGTCGAGCGGGGCGAGCGCGAGACGGTCTTCTGTTCGATGGAGATGGCGGGCGAGAGGCCGTCCACCGAGTCCACGTCGGGGCGTTCGAGTTGGTCGAGAAACTGGCGCGCGTAGGCCGAGAGCGATTCGACGTAGCGGCGTTGGCCTTCGGCGTAGATCGTGTCGAAGGCGAGCGAAGATTTGCCCGAACCGGAGAGTCCGGTGATGACGGTCAAGCGGTCGCGTGGAATTTCCACGCTGATGTCTTTGAGATTGTGCTGGCGCGCCCCGCGCACCGTGATGCGGTCAATTGCCATTCTTAAAACACTCTTGCGCTGAGCTACAGACGTAAAATTTCGGGAGCGCAGAAACAGGCATTTTACGCGAGCGCGCGCCGCAGCACAAGCAAGCCCCGATTTCGGTAGTGTTCTAATGTGCCTGCCGGTTGAGCAGGCGGGCGAGTAGATTCCGCAGTTGGTCGTGGTCTTCCGGGTAGGTGATCCAGTCGTTGCCGCTGACGTTGACGTTCGTGCCTTCCAATTCCTTGCCGTACTTTTCCGCGATCACGACGAGCGGCGTGTGCCCGTCGTATTTCGCGTGCGCGCGTATCCTGCGCCCCGCGGCCAGTCCGTCTTCCGGTGTTTTGCCGACGAGGTTGACGAGCACTAAGTCCGCCTGCGCGCCCCTGCCGGCTACCCTGTCCAAAGCGTCCTCTTCGTTGAGCGCGGGCAACACGCGGTAGCCGTCGATCTGTAGACTCACCTTCAAGATGCGGCGCGTCTCGTCGTCCTCTTCGACTAAGAGTATGGTGCGGCGGTTTTCCCCTCCACTCATCGCGCTTGTCCCTTTGCCATGATGGGGAGTGTCTAAATTAAGGTTGTGATGTAAGCTGTGCAGATGAGTCAATGTCCGCACTGCCAATCAACAGAAGACCAAACCACCTACGGACGCACCTTGCGTGGCAGCCAGCGTTATAAGTGTCGAGCGTGTGCTCGCGTCTATACTCCTGACCCGCTACCACTTGGCTATCCCGACGAGACCAAGCGCGAGGCGGTGCGCCTCTACTTAGAAGGCACGAACTTCCGCCGC
>DASZEQ010000036.1:0-545293 GCA_035940695.1 Pyrinomonadaceae bacterium
GAGTTCGGAGTAATTGTCAGGTGGGGCGGCGGAGTCTCCGTCACCCGTCGTCTCACCCAGAGACAACGGGTGACGGAGACTCCGCCGCCCCTCCTGACAATTACTGCGAACTCTATCTACGGGGTCGCCACGCCGCGCATCGTCTCGTCGCGCTTGGCTTTGAACTCGGAACCGGCCTTCCATTCGGGATACTTGTCGCCCTGCGCGACGCGGTAGCCGATCAGGGTTAGCAGTTGCACGTCCTCAACCGCGCCGGACAAGTCCCAGTCCGGCTTTATCTCGTCCGAAGGCTTGTGGTAGTCCTTCGCCTCATACTCGTCCCGCTTCTGCCTGCTGAAGTTCACGTCCTTGCCGATGTACTCCGTGCCCTCGTTGACGTAGAGCGCGGGGATGCCCACTTTGGCGAACTCGAAATGATCCGAGCGGTAGTAGAAACCTTTGGCCGCGTCCGGGTCGGGCTTGACGGTGCGATTCTGCGTGCCCGCCGCTTCGCGCAAGAGGTCTATGAGCGTCGAGTTGTCGTCGCCCACCATCGTGATGTCTTTCGTGCGTCCCCACTGGTTGACGCCGTCGATGTTGATGTTGGCGAGCGTTTTGTTGGCCGGGTAGAGCGGGTTCTCCGCATAGTGTTTCGCGCCGAGCAAGCCCTTCTCTTCGGCGGTGACGGAGAGAAAGATGATGGAACGCTTGGGCGCAGGGTTGAGTTTGGTGAAGGCTTCGGCGATCTCAAGCATCGCCCCTGTGCCGGAGGCGTTGTCGAGCGCGCCGTTGAAAATCTGATCGCCCGGCAACTTGGGGTCGCGCCCCAAGTGATCCCAGTGCGCCGAGTAGATGACGTATTCGTTCTTCAAGGTCGCGTCTGAGCCTTCGAGCTTGGCGACGACATTGCTCGAATTGATCTCGCGAAGCGTGTTTTTGACTTCGATGTTGGCCTTCGCATTCAGCATGACGGGCTTGAAGTCTTTCGTCACGGCCGCCTTCTTCAAGGCGTCGAAGTCTTGCCCCGAAGCGGACATCAACTCCTTCGCGCGGTCGAGCGTGATCCAACCTTCGACCGCCGCGCGATCCATGTTCTTGTTCGGCGTCTGGATGTCGAAATTCTCGCGCGACCAACTGCCGGAGACCACTTCGTAGGGATACCCGGCCGGCCCCGTCTCGTGGACGATGATGGCGGCGGCCGCGCCCTTGTCGCGCGCGATCTCGTACTTGTACGTCCAGCGGCCGTAGTAGGTCATGGCGTTGCCCTTGAACATGCGCTCGTCGAGTTTCGACGGGTCGGCGGCGTCGGGCACGGCCGGGTCGTTGATGAGCATGACGATGGTTTTGCCTTTGACATCAACTCCCTTGTAATCGTCCCAGCCGTATTCGGGCGCGACCACGCCGTAGCCGACGAAGACCACGTCCGAGTTTTCCACCTTCGACTCCGGCACGAAGCGGCGCGAGACGGCGACGTAATCGGTCGGGAACTTCAAATCAATCGTCTTACCATTCGCCGTGAAAGACGCGCGCGGCTCGCCCGTGAAGCCGACGAGCGGAACTTTCTGCACGTAAGTTCCGTCGGGGTTGCCGGGTTTCAAGCCGAGGCGTTGATACTGCTCGGTCAAATATTTGACGGTCAACTCTTCGCCGCGCGTGCCGGGGCCGCGCCCCTCATACTCGTCCGACGAGAGCGCTTTGGTGTGCTGCAAGATGTCGTTCGAGTTGATGCTGTCGAGCGCGGCTCTGAGTTCGGCGGGGACGGGGGCGGCGGAAGTGTTATTGGTGGCGGCGGCGTTCGTGTTCGCCGTCTGGTTCGTCGTCGGCGTCTGCACGCACGCAATTGTTAGCGCGGCGAGCAAAGCGGCGAGCGACAGGGCGGAAAGAATGCGCTTCTTCATTTTAGTGTGCCTCGTCTCGGAGTTGATTGGAAGTTGTACGAGATGTTTCTAAGCCGAAACGGGCGGTCAAGTCAATTGTTAAATCAGCCCTGCGAGCGGGTTGCCGTGAGAGCGAGGCCATGAGCGCGCCCCGGCCTCGCGGTGCGGCGACGGCGGCGCGCGTGTTTACGATTCGGATGGCGGTTTAGCTTTTGAGCGCGCTCATTATTGTTTGCAAATCAGGTTCGTCGAAACCACGCTGTAGCGAAACCTTTTGTTCCTCGCCCGGTCTGGTAGGCGTCGGCAATTTGAGTATGTCCGGGTTCTGCTGCCAGTATTTCCCTTTGCGGGTCGCGAGTTTATTTACCTGCGCTAACCTGAAGTGTTCGATACTTTTCAGCTTTTCGCTGCGGAGCATTTGGGCATTATCTTTGTCCAAGATCATTACCGTCTTCATGCCCAGAGAAGGCATCGCTTCGATAGCTCCACTGCGCATCCCGACGTGTTTGATGCCGCCCGTAAATTTGTCGAGCGCGATCCACATCAGGAGTTGGTCTTTACGCCCGCTGCCGGGGAATTTGGGATTTTTGTTTGCGCCCCAGAACTCCGTCAGGTCGATGACCCCTTCGACCGCATATCCCTTGTTCGGCGTGTCGCCGGCCACGATGATGCCCGCACCGGAAAATTGTTTCTTAATCGCTTCGATGATGTTCAGGTTGCCCGTGCGGCTGGTATCCGACTCCGGGTGGAGGCCGCCCCGCTTTCCGCTGAGGCGCGACCAGACGACGATGTATGGCTTGCCCTTCTGTATTCCGAGTTTCTCGAAGTAGGCGAAGAATCTCTCTGTATCCTCGCCCTCTGTGATGGCCTCGCGGAACCCTTTATAGTTTTGCGCGCTGATGCTCGACGCGATGCCCGGCGCATAGAGTTCATAACCCATGGAGGAGTACTTTCTAAAAAGATTCTCTCCCTCAGGGGAGATAATCTTGATGGGCGACTTTTGCTCTCTCTTGTTGTAGGCCGCTTGTGTAAGATATTTGCGGGTAGCGTCTACGTCGCCAACCTTCTCTGTGAAGACCTTTTGACCATATTGCCCTTTCAGGCATTCCTTATAGAACTGGATGATGCTCGCTGCGGTGCTCTCTTTACCGGACGAGCCGTGAAGCAGTAAGACGTAAGTGTAGGGCGTCATCTTCAACGCTTGCATGATGACGTACATGTCTCCCGTCATGATCTCAGTCTGCACGATCAATTGTTTGTTTGAGGTTGTCGGCTTGGGCTGAGAGGAAGACGAAACGGACGAGGTGGCCTTCGCTTCCAGATGCCCCGGTAACGGCTGCGGCTGATAGTTCGATTGCGTGGGCATGCCGTAGGGCGAATACGCCGTGCTCTGAGGAGTAACATACTGTGTGGGCATGTATCTCGACGGGTAAAATTGCTGTTGAGGCGCGCCCATCGGGTAATTGCCATAACTCATCGGAGATTGAGGATAGACGTGCGGATACGGGGATTGATACCCCGGATACTGCGGATAACCGGACGAAGCCGGGTATGAACTCGGCATGTAGCTCCCGCCGACTTGCTGCTGGCTCTGCGTTTGCTTGGCCGCTCTCGTCTTATCGCAGGTCTGTTTCAACATCTCGGGGGCAATATTTATCCAATTCCTGATCGCCGTATAAGTGTATGCCTTCCCGTTAATCTTAACGTTGCCTCCATCCGCTTCAAACGTATTACCCTCTTCGTCTATTTCTGTCAGGAAAGCCGCCCACTCTTGCGCGTTCTGCAAATTTTTATAGCGTGTCTTCTCCCACCCGTCTGCGGTGGTGGGAATCATCCGCTGAATAACTGCGCCGCGCCCGCCGCCGCCCGACGCCCGCGGCGACTGTGTTTGACGCTGCACGACCGCCCCGCAAGAATTATTTGATCCGGTCTGCGCCTCGCCGCCGCCCTGACATTTCCTCTGGAGAACCTGCGGAGTCGGCTGCGGACGATAGGCGGGAGGGGCGACGGGCGAGCGGTTCGTGCTGCCTGTGGACGGCGGCCGTGACGGTGCGGGTTTCCCCTGTAAGACCTTCGGCGCGGGTTGCGGCCGGTAGACCGGGGGCGGCGCAGGAGGGGCGGCGTTGATTTGCCCCGGAGAAGTTGGTGGCTGAGTCGCCGCCTTCAGTTGCAGACACTTCGGGGGGCTTTGAGGTCTGTATGGGGGCGGCGCGTGATGCGCTGCTTGCGCCTGCCGTCCCGGCAATTGAGCGGAGGTCTTCCGAGGCGATGTCGTCGGAGGCGGCTGTGGGCGACCCGGCTTGAACATAAGTAAGACTTTCGTACTGTGGCGCGGCAGTGAGCGTGTGAGGTCGTTGCTGGCGAACGCTTGGCGATAAAACCACCGGACTGGCGCGTGTACGATATGTCCGTGAGAGGCAGGTGTCAATAGCGCGTCGGTCGCGGGACTTCAACCGAAACAGTAGAGCCGCCCGTCCTGCGAGCCGATGACGATGCGCCCCGAAGCGATGGCGGGCGAGGCGGAGAGAGCCGCGCCCGCGTCGAACTCCCAGACCTTCGCGCCGCTGTAAAAGTCGAGCACGTAAAACCTGCCGTCGCTTGAACCGACGAAGACGCGCCCCGACGCGAGCGCGGGCGACGATTCGACGCGCGCTCGCGTCCCGAAAGTCCACAAAGCTCTGCCCGTGCGCGCGTCGAGGCAATGCACGAACTTGTCGCGCCCGCCGAGCACGACACGGTTTTCCACCGCGCCCGCCGAAGAATAGAAGGGAAACTGTCTCTGCGCGTTGCGGTAACGCCAAGCGATGCGGCGCGTCGGGAGGTTGACGCCGAGCACGTAGTTGTCGAACGTGCCGTAGAAGGCCGAGTTGTTCATCAACGCGGGCGACGCGCCCGTGTACGCGCCCGATGCGACCGTGAACAGTTCGCGCCCGTCGGAGATGCGTATGGCGCGAAAGATTTCGTCGCAGCCCGCGATGTAGGCCGTGCCGTTTGCGACGCCCGCAGTGGCGTGGACGGGGCCTGCCGTCTTCACCTTCCAACGCACCGCGCCGCTGCGCGCATCGAGAGCGTAGAGGTGTCCGTCGTATGAGCCGATCAGAATTTTGTCGTCCACGGCGACGGGCGAAGACTTGATTTCGCCGCCGGTCTTGAACGTCCACACGCCGCGCCCGTTGCCCGCGTTGACGGCGTGAATTGTCCCGCCGAGATCGCCCACGTAGACCATCCCGTTCGCCACGGCCGGAGACGATTCGCCGATGCCTTCCTTGCTGCCGGTGTCGTACTTCCAGCGCACCGCGCCGTTTCCGAGATCGAGCGCGGCGAGCACGCCGTCCTGCGAACCGACGTAGACCGTCCCATTGGCGATGGCCGCGGACGATTCGATGCCTGCGCCCGCCTGATAATTCCACAGCGGTCGTATACTCTTCGGCACGTCGGCCTTCGACACGCCGGTCAACTGTTGGCTGCCGCGAAACTGCGTCCAGTTGTTCGGGTCAGCCCACTGCGCCGCGACGCGCGCGGGCGAAAGTAGAAAGGCGCAAGTTAAAAGCAGCGAGAGCACATACGCACGCGGCGAGCGGCGGGGCGAGAAAGCTTCCTTGTTCACTTCCGTCAAGTCCTCGTTCACTTTTGTCATTGTCCTCAAACGTTCTGAAGTTGTAATTGCAGGGCGCGGCGGTAGAGTTCGAGCGCGCCGCCCGCGTCGAACGGGCGCGGGTTGAACGTGCCCGTCCACTGCCGCGCGGCATCGGCGGCCAACATTTCGAGATCATCCGGCCGGATGCCCGTCGCGCTCTCATCTTTGTCGAGCGCGCCCGCCGCTTTCAATTCGTCGAGACGCGCCGCCAGAACATCGCCCGCGTTTTCGTCTGCAACGACGCGTCCGGCGACGCGCGCGAGTTCGGCGTAGCGCGAGGCGACGACGCGTGCGTTCCAGCGGACGACGTGCGGCAGCATGAGCGCGACGGCTTCGCCGTGAGTCGTGCCGTAGTGTTGCGTCAGCGGGTTGGCGCAGGCGTGTGTTGCGCCGAGCATGGAATGTTCAATCGCCGCTCCGGCATAGTACGCGCCGAGTTGCATCGCGCCGCGCGCTTCGAGGTCTTGTGGCGCGGCGAGCACGCGCTCGTAGTTCGCTTCGAGCAACGCCCAAGCCTCGCGCGCGAACATGTCGGAGACGGCGTTGCGCCGGGTCGTGACGTAACTTTCGACGGCGTGCGCGATGGCGTCGAACCCGGCGGCGGCGGTGACGGCGGCGGGTTGCGAGACGGTGAGCGCGGGGTCGAGCACGGCGATGCGAAAGGCCGCGCGCGGGTCGCCGCAGGCCATCTTGATGTGTGTGTCGGCGTCGGAGATGAGCGCGTAGGTTTGCGCCTCGCTGCCCGTTCCGGCGGTGGTGGGGACGGCGATCATCGGGAGCAGCGGGCGCGTGGCTTTGCCGTAGCCGTGGTAGTCGCGCATCTCGCCGCCGTTCGTCAAAAGAAAGTTGATGCCCTTCGCGCAGTCGAGCGAACTCCCGCCGCCGAGTCCGATGATCGAGTCAACGTCGAGCGGCGCGGCGAACTCGCGCCCGTGCGCGCACATGCGCGTGTCCGGGTTCACGTCGAACTCGTGAAAGAGGACGACTTCGATCCCGGCCGCCGCCAGCACCCCGGACGCTTCCGCGACGTGGCCGGAGGCGATCAGGCCGCGATCCGCGACGAGCAGCGTGCGCCGGAAATTCGACTCGCGCGCAAGCGCTCCGAGACGCGCGAGCGCGCCCGCCCCGAAGACGACGCGTGTGCGTAGTTGGAAGTCAAAAGGCTGCATCGTTAGACTTCGTCAAAGCCTGCCGGAAAATTTTCACGCAAAGGCGCAAAGGCGCAAAGGAAGAAGACGTGTTCACGCGCCGGTCGCTTTAATGTCTTTGCATCTTCCTTTGCGCCTTCGCGCCTTTGCGTGAGAACTGTTTTCTGTTCCGTCAATCAACTTTACCGGGTCTTCCGGGCGGCGTGCGTTCGCCGATAGCGTAGACGTAACTTTGCGAGCGCACGATGAGCAGGCCGCCGGAGATGGCGGGCGTCGCCATCAAAGGCTCGCCCATCGGGTTCGTCGCGAGCAGTTCGTAGGTTGCCCCGGCGCGGACGACGAACACGTCGCCGTCTTCGCTCGCAAGATAAACTTTGCCGTCGGCCGCAACGGGCGACGCGCTGAAGGTGGCGGGCAGGCGTTGCTCGTAGACGGGCTTTCCGGTCTTCGCCTCGAAGACACGGAGCACGCCGTTGTCGCCCGCGATGTACATGAGGTCGTTGTAGACGAGCGGCGTGCCCGTGTAGGAACTGCCGCGCGCCAGCCGGTAAGCGAGCGCGGGCGTAGACTCTTGGCCGTCCTTCAGAGAGATGTCGCCGCTTGCGCCGGGGCGAAAGGCTTTGACGGGGCGGTTGCCGGGATAGCCGCCCGTCACGATGATCATATCGCCTACGACGAGAGGCGCGGGCATCTGCACCTGCGCGTCGTTGCCGCCGTTGGCGAAACGCCAGAGTTCTTTTCCGGTCAGAGGGTCGTAGGCGCGTATGTAGTTGCTGGCGTTCGTGATGAGTTCAGCGCGCGTCTTGCCTTCGTAAATCGCGGGCGGACTCCACGAAGGCAACTCGTCGCGCTCGACGCGCCAAGCCTGTTTCCCGTCCTTGAGTTGATAGGCCGCGATGAAAGACCCCGCGTGCTTATCGCATTGCACGATGACGAGACCGCGATAGATGACGGGCGATGAAGCGTGCCCCCATTCGGAAGTCGGATCGCCCGCAAGACCGGGATTCAACACGCCGAGGTCTTGTTTCCAGAGCAGCTTGCCCGCGAAGTCGTAGGCGTAGAGACCTTCCGAACCCATGAGCGCGACGACCGTGTTGCCGTCGGTCGCGGGCGTCGAGTTGGCCTGCGTCGCTTTGACGTGACGCTTGGAGCGCGGCACGCCTTCGTAAGCCGTGCGCTCCCAGTTGATGCGTCCGGTCGTCTTATCGAGGCTGTAGATGCGCCACGCGTGCCGCGCATCGTCGCGCGCGAGGCCGATCCCTCTGTCCTTCGCGTTGAAGCGCGCAGACGCGTCCGCGCTGACGGCGGTGATGACGAAAACTTTGTCGCCCCATACGACCGGACTCGCGTGCGAGAGGCCGGGGATGGGCGTCTTCCACAAGACGTTCTCGGACTTCGCCGCGTTCCAACTGACGGGCGTTTTGCTTGCGCCCGACGCCACGCCCGACGCGCCCGCGCCGCGAAACTGCGGCCAGTTCTCCTGCGCGCGCGCCGCCCCCGCCGTGGAGAGGAGACAGAGCAGAGAGAGGTAAAAGAGACGTTTCATAGATTCTCGCGCATCACAGATTCCCGCGCGTCGCTTTATGGCTTCTTCGGTTCTTCGGGTTTCTTCGCGGGCGTCGCCCCGGCGTCGGCCTTCTGTTCGGCGATGGCGAAGAGTTGGTTGCGGTTGGCGATAAAGAGCGTGCCGTTGGCCGGAACGGGCGTCGAGTAGACGGAACTCGCCATGTTGATTTCAGCGATCACTTTCTTCGTCTTGCCTTCCTGCAAGATCACGATGTCGCCGTCCTCGTCGCCGAGATAGAGCTTGCCGTCGATGAGGATGGGCGAACCCCAGACGGCGGCGAACACGTCGTGCGTCCAGTAAACTTGGCCGGTCTTGGCGTCGAGCGCGTGCAGGAAGCCGCTGAAGTCCGGGTAATAGACGATGCCGTCTTTGATGGCGGGCGTGGAGACGGAGCGGCGAATTTTATCGTAGTGCCAGACCATGCCGGTCTTGGTAATGTCGCCGCGCTTCGTCGGGTCGATGCAGTAGAGGTGGCCGACGCCTTCGCCGTGTTCGGGGTCTTGGCCGTTGGCGAGATAAATTTTGTCTTCGTAGATCACGGGCGTCGAGATCACTTCGTTGCGCGTCTTCGGCCAGACGGAATCTTTCGGGTTCAGGTCGAACTCCCACAGCTTCTTGCCCGTCAGGGCTTCGTAACCGCGCACCCAACCGTCGCCCTGCGCGAAGACGACCATGTCCACGCCGCCGAGTTTGCCGACCGTGGGCGAAGACCACTGGCCGTGCAGAATCTTATCGAACACGGAGTTGTCTTCCCACGCCAGTTTGCCGGTCTTTTTGTTGAGCGCGATGATGGCCGGGGCTTTCGGCGAGGGGACGTTAACGTGGCTCTCGTCCTGCCCGTTCGACGTGCTGACGTAGATCAGATCGCCGAAGGAGACGGGCGAAGAGTTCGACATGTTGTGCGGAAACGCGCCGACTTCTTCCATCATGTCGAACTTCCAGATCACGTCGGCGTCTTTTTCGCCGTTCAACTTTTCGTCTTTGACGAGGCCGTCGTTCTCCTTGTCGCGGAAGCCCTCGGTGTCGAGCGCGACGACCTCGCCGCGATTCGTGACGTAGTACAGGATTTTGTCTTCGACGAGCGGCGACGAGCAGACGCCTTGATACGGCCAGTCGTTGACGCGCCCGGCCGCGAGCTTGTCGGAGACTGCCTGCCAGAGAAATTCGCCGTCCGATTCGCGGAAGGCCATCAGGATGCCCTTGTCACCCTTCACCTTCGGGTCGCGCGGAGCTTCGTTGTTCGTGCCGACGTAGACCTGCCCGCCCGCGACGACCGGGTTGCCGTAAGTTTGCGAACCGAGCGCGGCCACCCATTTAACGTTCGTCTTCTTCTGCACGTCCCAACTCGTGGGGATGCCCTTCATGTTCGAGACCATGTTGCGGTCGGGCGTGCCGCCCCACATCGGCCAGTCGCCGCCGCCCGGATCGGACGCATGGACAGTGAGCAGTAAGCAGTGAGCAGTGAGCAGCCAGCCGCCCGCAACCATCACCGACACCGCCAACACAATTCTTAAACCTCTTGTTCTTTGAATGCTGTTCATTATTTTCAATCCTCAATCCATCTCTTAATTAACGCTTACCGCCTACTGCTCACTGCTCACTGCTCACTCCTTGTACGACACGATGATGTGGCCGGGCATCGTCTGGTGTGATTCGCTGCGCGCGAACCCGGCGTTGCGAAACATGCGTTCAAACTCGGAGAACGTGTAGGCGTCGCCCGCGGGCGTTGTGCCGAGCATGACGAGAGCGAAGGCGGCTTCGGCGGGCGGCGTTACGCGATCCTCGTTCGGGACGAATTCTAGCGTCACGGCGCGGCCGCCAATTTTGAGCGCGGCGTGGCATTTACGCATCAACGTCTCGCACGTCGGCGGGTCGAAGTGGTGAAAGAAGTTGGTCAGGAGCACGAGGTCGTAGCCGTCGCCAAACTCCACCTCGAACGCGCTGCCGGGGATCGGGTGGAAGCGTGCGGCGACGCCCGCCGCCTCGGCGTTGCGCCCCGCTATGGCGAGCACGTTCTGCCAGTCAACCGCGTACACCTCGGCCTGCGCATTTTGCTCGGCGAGCGTGATGCCGAAGATGCCATGACCGGCGGCGATGTCGAGAATTTTACACTCGCTCATCTCCGACACGCCCGTGATCCGCGCGATGTCCGCGGCGGCCGGACGCATGATCGACGCCATGCCGCGCGCGAAGTCTTCCCACATCGGATGATCCGCCGTCATCGACCCTTCGGCCTCTAACACCGTGCCGCCCTTGCGGACGCTCTCGGTGAAACGCGCGAAGGCTTCGCCGAGGTGCGCGCCGGAGAGAAATTCCGCGATGCCGCCGACGTAGGCGGGCGAGCGGCGGTCGAGAAAAATCGCAGACTCCTGCGTCAGCGTGTAACGCCCGGCGGCAGACTTGCCGAGAAACTGCGAGACGGTCAGATAGTCGCAAAGTATTCGCACGCCGCGTTCGGCAGCCCCGGTGCGCGCCGCGAGTTTGGCCGTGGTGTCGTCGCCTTCGGCGATGGCGGTAAAGAGGTCGAGTTCGATGGCGGCTTTCAAGGCCGCCGTCTGCTGGTAGGCCGTAAGCGTTTGAAAGATGCGCTCGGGCGTCGGCGGCGGGGCGAGTTTGGCTGCTTCGTTGATCGTCGGATTCATCTTATTTGTTCGGCGTCACTTTCAAGTTGTCGAAGTAGAGTTCGGCGAGGCCGTTGCCGAAGATGCCGGGCGCGCCCTGCCGGTTCGGGATCGGATCGACGCGCTCGACCATCCACGCGGCTGGCTCTGCTTCACCTACCGCCCACACCTTGCCGCGTGCGCGCGTCTTTCCGTCGGGCGTGTTCTCCACCGAGAGTTTCATGCGATACCACGTGTCCGGCTTCCAAGTGAAGGGAAGCGTGGTGGTGCGCGTCACTTCCGGCTGCCACGGTTCGAGATGCAGCGACTGGCTGTTGCCGTAGAGCACGAGCGCGTAACGCTGCGCGATCACGCCGACATCGCCGCGCTGCCTGCGCCGCTCCGACCCGCGCACGTCCAACTCGACGGTGTAGTTCGACAAGTCCGACTGCCCTAGGTAAGCGCGCGTGCGCGTCACGAGCGATGAGCCTTCCGAAATTTTGAAGAGCACTTTGCCGCCGTCCAACTCGCGCACGGCGAATTTCCCGACGGTGCTCACCCACGTCGGCGGGACGCTGCCGACGGCCGCTGCGTCGAAGTTCTCGCTCCACGGCAGCGGCGGCACGATGCGGACGCGCGCCGCGCCCGTCACGCCGCCGACCGTCGCCTTGACGAGACCGGCCTGCGCGCCGCCCTCCGTGGCGGCGACGAGTTGCCCATTCGCAATCGTGCCCTTCAAGCTGTCGAGCGACCACGTCGCGCCCTTTTCTTCGCGGATAAACTTGCCCCACTCGTCGAAGAGACGGACGCGGAAGTTCACCGTCTCGCCGGGCTTGATGATGAGTTCCGTCGGGGAGACTTGCACCCACGTCGCCGCGCGGTTCGGGTTGGGCAAGCCTTCTACGGGCGCGGCCTGCCGCGCGGGCGGCGTGTTCGACTTCTTGCCGATGGCGTAGAGGTTCGAGTCGGTGGCGAAATAGATGCGCCCGTTCGAGACGGCGGGCGAGCCGATGATGGCTTCGGGCTGTTGCTCCGTGCCGAGTTGATCCGAGTCGAGAATTTCGCAGCCCGTCGCGGTCGGGCGCAAGATGAAGAACTTCCCGTTCTCCGTGCCGACGTAAAGTTTGCCGTCGGCGAAGACGGGCGAAGCCTTCTGGATCGTGCCGAGGTTTTGCAACCAGAGTTGCTTGCCCGTGTTCAAGTCGAAAGCGGCGACGTTCGCGCCGTTGTCAACTTGATAGAGGCGTTCGCCGTCGATGACGGGCGACGAGTAGCCGCCCTGCCAGCCGACGGTGCTCCACTTGATCTGCTCCTTCTTAAGTTCGCCCTTCGCCGTCGCGTCGAGCGCGGCGATCATGCCCATCTCGTTCGATTCGAGGTTCTCCTCGCTGTGCGTCACGATGGCGAGATTGTGATAGACGACCGCGCCGGTGTTGAGGCCGCGCTTCGAGATTTCATACTTCCAGACCGGCTCGCCCGTCTGCGGCTTCAAGGCGTGGACGACGCCGTCGCTCGCGCCCTGAATCAAGAGGCGCGTGCCGTTGATGTCGGCGATGATGGGCGCGGCGTAGGTCGTGTCGTAGGGACGGCCGCCGGGCGCGCTGATCCAGATGGTCTCGCCCGTGCGTTTGTCGAAGGCCATGAAGCGATGCGCGCCGCGCCCGTGTTCGCCCCACATCGAAGTGACGCCGCTCGTGATGACGAGGTCGCCGTCGATGATGGGAGAGACGGTGCGCCCGCCGTGCGTGGTCAAGAGGCCGAACTCCTCGCCGAGCGAACGCTCCCACAGAACCTTACCGTCGCGCGACAGGGCGACGAGCGTTCCGCCGACGCCGAAGGCGTAGACGTTGCCGGTCGCGGGGTCGCCCACGGGCGAAGCCCACCCGACGCGGTGCGGCGGCACGTCCGACAAATAGACGTTGAAGCGATGTTCCCAGAGCAGCTTTCCGGTGTCGGCGTTGAAGCACATGACGCGCTCCTGCAAGGTCTCGCCCTTGCCCGCAGTGTTCTGTAGATAGACGCGCTCGTTGAACACGATGGGCGCGGAACGACCGCCGTAGGGAGCTTTCCAAGCGAGGTTCTCGCCCGCGGGCGACCAGCGCACGGGCAGATTTTTTTCGGGCGAGATGCCGTCGCGCAGAGGGCCGCGCCATTCAGCCCAATCGCCCGCGCGGGAGGCGGGCGCGACGAGCGCGAGGATGACGAGAGCGAGTGCGAAACGCTGCAAGAGAGGAACGTGCATGGTCAGTTTTACCTTAGGCGGTTAATAGAATTGCAACTCTTCCGTAGAGATACGCAAGCGAGAAGTTTTAGTTGCCGTCGGCCGTTAAGTTTTTCTTGACTCTAACGAAAGCGCGCCACATATTATGTCGCGCTTTTTTGAGCGAGGCAAACCCGCCTCTTGCAACCTGCACGTCCGGTTAGACGTAAAACCTACGGGCAAACTTCAATTCCGCGAGCGGCGGCCAGACGCGCCGATTCCGGCAATCCGTAAAAGATCATTTCGCGATCCGAAAAAATGTAAAGTTCGGAAACTCCCCGACAACGGGAAGCCCTGCGAAGAGGTGAATCTATGACGCGCCAGCGAAATCTTTTGTTGTCTCTACTGTTGCTCATCCTGTCTGCCACGACGCACGCCGCCTTCCCCGCGCAAGACCAGAGCGAACAACTTTTCGACGCCGCTCGCAAGGGAGACGTGGCGGCCGTCAAGGCTCTGCTCGACCGCGGCGTGGACGTGAACACGAAGTTTCGCTACGGCGCGACCGCGCTCTCTTACGCCGCCGACAAAGGCCACCTCGAAGTCGTCAAGCTGCTCATCGAGCGCAAGGCCGACCTCAACGTCAAGGACTCGTTCTACGGCGCGACGCCGATCATCTGGGCGGCGCAGAAAGGGTACGAGAAGATAGTGGAAGTGTTGCTGGCGAGCGGCGCGGAAGGCAGAGACGACGCCTTGCACATCGGCGCGGGGCGCGGGCATGTGGAACTCGTCAAAGTGGTGCTTGCGGCGGGCGGCCTCAAGGCCGAAACGCTGACGGACGTGCTCGCGGCCGCGACGCGCGCCAAGCAGACGGAGATCGTCGAGTTGCTCAAGAAGGCCGGGGCAGCGCCGCCGCCGCCCGCAGACTTTAAGGTGGACGCCGAGACGCTGAAAAGTTACGTCGGCACTTACAAACCGGCCGCCGCCGGGAGCGACTTCCTCGTTACCTTGAAGGACGGCACGCTCCATGCAGGGCCTGCCGGTCAACCGCTCGCCCTCGGCGCGTTCGACAAGACGCGTTTCCGCCCCTTGGAGCTTGACGGCGTGACGATCACCTTCGACATCGAGAACAACACCGTCACCGGTCTCACGCTGAAGCAGGGATCGAACACGCGTGTCTTCAAGAAAGTTCAATGACAGACGGTTGCCAATCGTCCGTGGTCGGTTGTCCGCAGGTCAGTTGTTTTGTGATTCACGCGGCAGTCGCTATTGATTCAAACCGACAACTAACTACTGACCACGAACAACTGATCACCTTTGAGGTTAAGCCATGAAACGAATCATCTCTCTCTGCCTGTGCCTCTGCTTCGCGACGAGCGCGAGCGCGCAGAACTGGCCGCAGTTTCGCGGCGCGGGCGCGTCGGGCGTGGCGTCGGGCGCAAGCAAAACGCCCGTCAGTTGGGACGGCGAAAAGTCTGTGGGCGTGCGTTGGAAGACGCCCATCCCCGGCCTCTCGCATGCGAGTCCGGTCGTGTGGGGCAACCGCGTGTACCTGACGACCGCCGTGAGCAGCAACGCGAAGCCCCCCGCCCGCTACGGACTCTACGGCGATGTCGATCCGGTGACGGACGAGCCGAAGCACACTTGGCGCGTCATCGCGCTCGACAAAGAGACAGGCAAGATCATTTGGGATCGCGTCACGTTCGAAGGCTTACCGAAGACCAAACGCCACCCGAAGGCCACGCACGCCTCGTCCACGCCCGCCACCGACGGCAAGCACGTCGTCGCGCTCTTCGGCTCGCAAGGCGTGCTCGTCTGCTATGACACGAACGGGAAGCTTCTCTGGAAGCAGGACACGGGGCTGCTCGATTCGGGTTGGTTCTACGACCCCGACTACCAGTGGGGGCATGCCTCGTCGCCGATCATCTACAAGAATCTCGTCATCGTGCAAGCCGACATCCAGAAGAACTCTTTCCTCGCGGCCTACGATCTCAAGTCGGGCAAGCAGGTGTGGAAGACCGTGCGCGACGAGATACCTTCGTGGGGAACGCCGACCGTCTACGAGGGCAAGACGCGCGCCGAACTCGTCGCCAACGCGACGAAGTTCATACGCGGCTACGACCCTCTGACCGGCAAAGAACTCTGGCGACTCGGCGGCAATAGCGAGATCACGACGCCGACGCCCATCATCGCGCACGACCTGATTTACGTGACGGCGGGCTATCGCCCCATCCAACCGATCTACGCCATCCGCCTCGGCGCGACGGGCGACATCACCTTGAAGGAGCAGCAGGAGACGAACGAGTTCATCGCGTGGAGCAAGCGGCGCGGCGGCCCTTACATGCCGACGCCCATCGTCTACGGCGAATATCTCTACACCTGCTCGGACAGCGGCATCATCACCGCCTACAACGCCAAGACCGGCGAGCGCATATATCAGGAACGCATCGGAGGCAAGGGCGGGGCGTTCACCGCTTCGCCCGTCGCCGCCGACGGCAAGTTGTATTTTTCGAGCGAGGACGGCGAAGTGTTCGTCGTTCGCGCCGGGGCGAAACACGAACTGCTCGCGACAAACCCGATGGGCGAGCCTTTGATGGCGACGCCCGCCATCTCCGGCGGCCTGCTCATCGTGCGCGGGCAGCATCACCTGTTCGGCATTGGCGAGCCGGGTGCGCCCGCCGCGCCGACGATGAAGTCGAAGGCTAAGGCCGGGAAGTAAGAATGCGCCGCAGGCGAATCCGCGTTCGCTAATCTTTGCACATGGAACAAAAGCCGATGCTGCCGCGTCTAAGCGAGCATTGGTTGACCCTCTTAATTCTGGAAGGAAACCAACAATGAAACGATTTGTCGCCGGGTTGTTATTGTCAGCGGTCGTCTGTCTGGTCGCCGCGTTTGCGCTCTGTGCGCCTGCGGTTGAAGCGAAGGGGGGCAACTGGCCGCAGTGGCGCGGCCCGGAAGGGCAGGGCGTGTCGGCCGAGACGGGGCTGCCCTCCGAATGGAGCGCGACGAAGAACGTCAAGTGGAAGACGCCGATTGCGGGGCGCGGCCATTCTTCCCCGATTGTGTGGGGCAAGAAGATTTTCCTGACGACCGCCATCGAGGGCGAAGTCATTCCGGGCGCGAAGCCGGGCGTCACGCACAAGATGGCGGACGGGTCTGACTTCGTTCACCCGGACGCGATGGGCGCGGATCGCAAGCACACGTTCAAGGTCGTCGCTCTCGACCGCGAGACGGGCAAGATTTTGTGGGAGCGCGTGGCGTACGAAGGCGCGGTCTACGACAGCCGCCACAAGAAAGCCAGCTTCGCCTCTTCGACGCCCGCCACCGACGGCAAATACGTCTTCGCCTTCTTCGGCGCGGAGGGCTTGTACGCCTACGACTACAACGGCAAACTCATCTGGAAACAGAACCTCGGCAAACTCGGCACGGCGAGCGTCGGCTACGGGGTGTCGCCCATTCTCTACGGAAATCTCGTCATCATGCAGTGCGACGACAGCGGCATGAACTCCTTCATCGCCGCCTTCGACAAGAAGACGGGCAAAGAGGTCTGGCGCGTGGCGCGCAAAGTTGACGTGACGTGGAGCACGCCCGTCCTCGTCCACACGGCGAAGCGCACGGAACTCGTCGCCAGCGCGGCCGAAGCGATCATCGCCTACGATCCGCAGACCGGCAAAGAACTCTGGCGGCACAAGGGTCTGGAGAGCAACGCCGTGAACACCCCCGTCGTCTCTAACGATCTCGTCGTCGTCACATCCGGCTACCCGGCCAAGATCGCGCTGGCGATTCGCGCCGGAGGCAGCGGCGACATCACGGGCACGCCGCAACTCGTCTGGAAGTACAACAAGGGGACGGCCTACGTGCCCTCGCCGATTATCTACGGCGACTATCTCTACCTGATGACGGGCAACGGCTCGATCACCGGCCTTGAGGCCAAGACGGGGAAGGTGTTATACGAGGCGGCGCGCGTGCCGAAGCCCGCGGCCTTCATGGCCTCGCCCGTCGCCTTCGAGGACAAGATTCTGTTGACGAGCGAAGAGGGCGACACTTACGTCATCAAGGCGGGGGCGAAGCATGAAGTGATTCGCACGAACTCGCTCGGTGAACCCGTCTACGCGTCGCCCGCCATCGCCGACGAAAAGCTTTTCATTCGCGGCGAAAAGAATCTATATTGCATCACCAACGCGCGCGGTTAGGCGTTTGACAACTGTAGCGAGTCTCCCGTGTGGGCGATCAAGCGTTCGCCAACGCAGAGACACGGAGGACATCGGAGGGAGCACAGAGAAGCGCACTCGACTCTCTGTGCTCCCTCCGGTGTCTTTAGCGGCGAGTCTTCATTTCTCAAACGGGCTAAAAGTCGGAGAGCCGAGCGTTCGACGGCCGCGCGATCATTTCAGGTTTCGTTTCCGGCCAAAGGAGTTTCGCCATGTTTGAATCACAGGACACGACGCCGTGGTATCGCTCACGCTCGACGTTGATCGGGGCGAGCGTGTGTTTCGCCATGCTCGCGCTCGCGTTGTTCTATCAATTCTACGGCTACCGCTATTTCAGCGACCGCGACGCGCACTATTCCGAACTCGAACGCCACCGCGCCGCGCAGGCCGCGCTCGCCGCGAACCAACCGCCGCCCGCCGCCGCCGACGAACAGGTCGCCGCGCCGAATCAGAACACGCCCGCCGCCGCCGCCGATGCCAACGGACAACAGCAGCAGCAGCCCGCGACCGCTACATCCACGACCGGCGGCAACGCAACGACGGCAAACGGGCAGGACGCGAATCACACGGCCGCTCCGCCCGCATCGTCCGCCGGGCGCAACTATTGGACGAACTTTCGCGGGCCGAATCGAGACGGGCGTTATGAAGAGCGCGCCGTGCGCGTCAACTGGCCTGCGGGCGGTTTGAAGCCGATGTGGAAGCAGCCCGTGGGCGGCGGCTTCTCTTCGTTCGTCGTGGCGGACGGCACGGCCTACACCATCGAACAGCGGCGCGCGCAGGAAGTGGTCGCGGCCTACAACGTCGAGACGGGGCGCGAATTGTGGACGCACGGTTGGAACGCGGAGTTCAGCCCGGACAGCACGGGCGACGGGCCGCGCTCGACGCCGACGTGGGACGCTGGGCGTCTCTACGCGCTCGGCGCGGAGGGCGAACTGCGCTGTCTCGATGCGAAGACCGGAAAACTCTACTGGCAGAAAAACATTCTCTCGGATAACAACGCGTCGAACATTCAATGGGGCATGTCCGCTTCGCCGCTCGTCGTTGATGACAAGGTGGTGGTGCTCGCCGGAGGCACAAGCGGCAAGGGCGTCGTGGCCTATAACAAGATGACGGGCGCGCGCGTCTGGTCGGCTCTGAACGACCGCGCCTCTTACACGTCGCCGATGCTCGTCACGCTCTCCGGCAAACGACAGGTGCTGGTCGTCACGGCGAGCCGCATCGCCGGTCTCGACCCGGCGGACGGCGGCGTGCTCTGGTCGCACCCGTGGGACGTGTCAATGGGCATCAACGTCTCGCAGCCGCTCGTCGTCGGCGCAAACCGTTTCTTCATCTCGGCGGGCTACGGCAAAGGCGCGGCTCTGGTGGAACTACAGGGAAGCGGGCGGAGTTTCACGACGAAGGCCGTGTGGGAGAACATCAACCTCAAGACGAAGTTCAACAGCCCCGTCGTTCACAACGGCTATGCTTACGGACTCGATGAAGGCATCCTCACGTGCGTCGATCTCGCGACGGGCGAGCGCAAGTGGAAGGGCGGGCGATACGGCTACGGGCAAGTGCTCCTCGCCAGCAACCATTTGATCGTGACGACGGACACGGGCGAGATCGTTCTCGTCAAAGCCGATCCCACAGGCTATGCGGAAGTGACGAAGTTCTCCGCGCTCACGGGCAAGACTTGGAACGTGCCCGCGCTGGCGAACGGTCGCCTGCTCGTGCGTAACGGCAACGAGATGGCCGCGTATAATCTCGCGGAGTGACGGCGACGTTGAGAGCAGTTTTTAACCTGTAGCCGCGCGCACACGAACATGTGCGCGCGGCTACGCACTTTTTCGCAATCCCACACGTTCCAACGCCGCTGTGATTTCACTGTTTCGCATGAACCAACGCCAGACGTTGCCGGTGCGTAAATTTTCCGCGCTGAGCAACATGATGCCGAGGTTGATGCCGATCACGTCGGGGTTGACCCAATTGTTGTTGGGGTTGAAGGCATCTGCGAAACCATACTGGCCGTAGACGCGCGCGCCGTACTTTTCGTGCATGGTGCGCAGTGCGGGGAGCGAGATGTCGGGCGTGAACATGAGCGAGCCTCCGGCCGCGCAAGGGACGACCGTGCCGTCTATCGAGGAATTGCGCGGCGGCCCTCCCCAAGCGACGTAGCCGCGCGCGCTGTCGGAAGCGGTGATGCCCCAGACGTTTTCCGTGTAGCCGGGGAACTCCGTCGAGAGCGCAAGGCAGAAAGCGCGATGCGCGCGCGTCGCGGCGACGGAATTTTGAAAGTAGTTCGTAAACGGGTAGTGGCTTTCGCGGCGTGCGCGAAAGTCGACCCACGCGTGCGAGTACTGGTGTATGAAGAGCGGCCCGCCGGTGATGTAGGTGTAGCCCGCATAGGTGATGCGCTCGCGCTGCCACGCGAGCCAAGAGCGCGGCGTGATTGCGTGCGTCGGCGAACCCACGGCGAGCAGGTAGAGGATGAGGTGTTCGCTGTACGCGTTCCAGCGATACTTGATGAAGCCGCTTTCGGGTCGCCAGCCGTGCGAGAGCAGCGTCGGGTGACCGCCGAGCATCCACCGGAAATCTACGCGCTCGTAGATCGACGTGGCGAGACGCACGATCTCCGCGTCGCTTTGAAACTTCCCTCGCGCCGTGAGCACGCCGCCGAGCAGGAGCGCGGTGTCAATCGAAGAGATTTCACTTTGCCACCTGCGCTCGCCCGTCTTCGCGTCCATCCAATGATAAAACCAGCCGTGTTCGTGTGTGGCGCGCGTGGCGAAAAAGCGCAGCGTCGCACGCACGCGCTCGCGCGCCTCATCGGGCGCGATCCAGCGACGTTCGGCGGCGATGCACAGGGCTGTGAGGCCGAAGCCGGTGGCGGCGATGCTCGCCACGTCGCGGTGAGTCTCGTCGTGCGGCGAGCCGTCGGTGCGCGCGCGGTCGCGGACAAGGCCGGTCGAAGCGTCGGCCTGCTCCCGGAAGTAGCGAAAGGCGCGGCGCGACATGTCTTCGAGAAACGCTTCGTCGCGCGCGTCGAGACGTGCGGCGGGCGGGCGCGCTTGGGTTGTCAACGCGGCGTGCGCCGTGCCGCGCGCGAGCGTGGGACAGAGGACGTTTGAGAGGATGAGCGCGGCGAAGAGAAACGCGACGCCCGCGCGCGGCGACGGGCTGCGCGAATTTGTCTCTCTGCGTCTCAGGCGAAATTGAACGCGCATCGGCTAACGCTCGACGACCGTGAAACTCGCTTCGAGTCCGTTTGCCGAACTCGTCCCCGCGAACACTTTGAACTCGCCGGGTTCGACCGTGAAGCGCAGCGCGCGATCATAAAAGCCGAGGTGTTCGGGCGTCAGTCGAAACTCGACGCGCCGCCGTTCACCGGGCGCGAGCGTCACGCGCTCGAAGCCTTTCAACTCTTTGACGGGGCGCGTGACGCTCGCGGCCACGTCGCGCACGTAAAGTTGCACCACCTCATCGCCCGCGCGCGCGCCCGTGTTCTCCACCATGACCGACGCCGTCAGTTGACCGTCCGGCCGGATGCTTCGCGCGCTCAGTTGCAGATCGGACAGGCGAAACTTGGTATAGCTGAGGCCGTGGCCGAAGGGATAGAGCGGCGTCCACGGCACGTCCAGATATTTCGAGGTGTACTTCTGATCGGTCGGCGGCCGCCCGGTGCTCTTGTGGTTGTAATAGAGCGGCAGTTGGCCGACGGCGCGCGGGAACGTGACGGGCAGTTTGCCGCCGGGGTTCACGTCTCCGAAAAGCACGTCGGCGATGGCGTGGCCGCCCTGCGTCCCCGCGAACCACGTCTCCAAGATCGCGGGCGAGTTTTCCGCGAGCCAGTTGATCGTGAGCGGCCGCCCGTTCATCAACACGACGACGTAGGGCTTGCCCGTCTCGTGAATCGCGCGGATCAACTCCGACTGCCTGCCCGGCAGATCGAGCGACGTGCGCGACGCCGCCTCGCCGCTCATCTCCGCCGATTCGCCGACGGCAATGATAGTTACGTCCGCACCGCGCGCGACGCGCACGGCGTCCGCGATGCCGTCACGGTCGGTCGGCGTGGTCGAGTTTCTGGCCTCGTCGTTCGCCTGTGCGACGTTCGTGCCACCGGCGTTCGTCGCCGCCGAGGGCGGCGGGGCGTCGTAGTTGCCGGTCACGCCCCGGCCTTCGACCGCGACCCCCTTCACGTATGAAACTTTCGTCTGCGGCGAGACCTTCGCCTTGATGCCTTCGACGAGTGTTACGGCGTCTTCCGCGCGCCCGTCGCCCGTCCAAGAGCCGAGCATGTCCTTCGGCGAATCGCCGAGCGGGCCGACGACCGCGATTGACTTCAAATTCTTCGCCAGCGGCAACGCGCCCCGCTCGTTTTTCAAGAGCACCAGCGAACGCGCCGCGATCCGGCGCGCGGCGGCGACGTGTTCGGCGCGCATGATGACGGACGGTTCGCGCGCCTCGTCCGCGTAGGGACGCTCAAACAGTCCGAGCCGGAACTTGATACGCAGCACGCGGCGCACGGCCTCGTCGATGGCGGCGAGCGTGAGCTTTCGATCTTTCAGCAATTGTTCGCCGTGCTTGTTGTAGAGACGCGAGACCATTTCCACGTCCACGCCCGCCGTGAGCGCGGCGCGCGCCGCCTCTGCTTCGTCTGCGGCGAGCGCGTGGTTCATCAACTCGCGCACCGATTCGTAGTCGCTCACGACCACGCCGTCGAACTTCCACTCGCCGCGCAAAACTTTCGTCAGCGTGAAGGGGTTGGCCGAGGTCGGCACGCCGTTGAGATCGTTGAACGCGCTCATGAACGTCCCGACGCCCGCATCAACCGCCGCTTTGAACGGCGGGAAGTAAACTTCGCGCAAGCTGGTCTCCGACATGTCCACGGTGTTGTAATCGCGCCCGGCTTCGGCCGCGCCGTAAGCGACCCAGTGTTTGGCGCACGCGACGATGCGGTCGGGCGCACCGTAGTCCCCGCCCTGAAAGCCGCGCACACGCGCGCGTGCGAACATTGATCCGAGATAGGCGTCTTCGCCCGCGCCCTCGACGATGCGCCCCCAACGCGCGTCGCGCGCGATGTCCACCATCGGCGCGAACGTCCAGCGCACGCCCGCCGCCGCCGCTTCCGCCGCCGCGATGGCGGCCGACGTTTCGGCCGCGCTTGGGTCGAAACTCGCGGCCTCGCCGAGCGGCACGGGGAAGACTGTGCGGTAGCCGTGGATCACGTCGAAGGCGAAGAGCATGGGAATCTTCAAGCGCGACTCGTTCACGGCGATGCGCTGCAACTCGTTCGTGCGCGCCGCGCCGCGCACGTTCAAGGTCGAGCCGAGCAGGCCACGGCGCACGAGGTCGCGGTGTTCGGGGCGAAAGTTGCCGTTGGCCTCGCCGTCGAGCATCTGTAGCTGGCCGAGTTTTTCGGCGAGCGTCATGCGCGCGATGAGCGCGCTGATCCGGCGTTCGACGGCAGGCTGCGGCGCGCGTTGCACGGCGGTAGTGTTGGCGGCAGCAGAGGCGGGCAGCGTCGCGGCGACGAGCGCGAGAGCCAGTAAGAGGCGCACCTGTTTGGCGGGCTTCATCAAAAATCTCCTTCGATATTTGGCGAGACGAATAAAGGGGCGTGGACGAGTAAGTTATCTCATCCACGCCCCTTTGATCTACCGGAAAGAACTAGAAACGAAAACGCGCTTGCAGTTCGACGATCCGACCGGCGAGACCCTCCGTGGCGCGCCCGAATCTGGGATTGTTCGTCAGCACGCCCGGCTCGTTCGGCCCGCGTGGGTCGAAGAAACCGATGGTCACGGCGTCGCTGCCGAAGGCGAAGGGCTTGAGGTTGAGTTTGTTAAAGACGTTGAAGAAGTTGGCGCGAAGCTCTAGGTTCGCCGCCTCGCCGAGAAAGCCGGGCAGGCGCGTCTGCTTCACGACGCTGAGATCGACGTTGAAATATTTCGGCCCCCGGAACGAATTGCGGCCGATGCCGGGAGGCGCAATCGTGTTGTTGGCCTGCTCGAAGACGGTGAAGAAAGGCGCGCCGCCGCCGGGGAAGTTGCTCCCCGTGATGAACGCATCGTTCGACGTGTCGAAGTCGGTCGGGCCGCGGTAGCCTTGCGGGCGCACGGGGCAGAGCGCGGGGCCGCCGGGCGTGCTCGTGCAACCGCCGACAACGGGCGTAAAGGGAAAACCCGTGCGCGTCGTCAAGATGCCGGTGAGTTGGAAACCGCCGAGGAGCGCGCCCGCGAGGTCTCTGCGTTCGCGGAAGAACGGCAACTCGTAGAGCGCGGACATGTTGAAATAGTGCCGCACGTCAAAGTCCGAAGGGCCGCGCTCGGTGCGGTTGTCCTGCGGGTAGGTCTGGTTCGTGACGAAGCCGGGGCCTTCGTAAGAGAGTTGGTCGATGCTCTTGCTGAAGCGATAGTTGGCCTGCATCTGGAAACCGCTTGAGAAGCGGCGCACGAGATTGGCGTTGAGCGCGTTGTAATTCGAGTTCACGTCCGGCGTCGTGAAGAAGACCTGAAAGAACGAAGGGTTGTTCGCCGTGATGAAGTTCTGATTCACGAGGCGGATCAACTTGTGTCCCGCGCTGCCCTGATAACCGAGAGTGGCCGTCAGTTTGGCGGGCAACTCCTGTTGCACTTCGAGCGAGTAGGCATAGACGTACGGGTTCGGCAAATCTTGCGGCGCGCCGTAGATTTCGACCGAGCCGCTGTTGGGCGCGCCGGTGGCCGGGTTGATGCCCTGACCGAGCGCGGGATTGCGCGGGTAGCTCGTGACGGAGTTGCTCGTGCCGATGGCGTAGAGAATCTGGCCGCCCGCGAAGGGCGTGCTGAAGTCTTGCGCCGAAGTGCCGCAGCAGATGTTGTAGCGCGCGAAGAAGGGCGGGTTGCCGCGCACGTTCGCCAGCGGCGCGACGGGGATGCGGTTGTAAGAGATGCCGAAGCCGCCGCGAATCACCGTGCCGTCGTTCTGCTCGCCGCCGAATCCGAGCACTCTGAGTTTCGGGCTGTAGGCGAAACCGACGCGCGGCGCGAAGTTGTTGCGGTCAGGCTCGGAGAGCCTGTCCACGGCGCGAACCTGTGAATTCGACAGACCCTGCGACCCGAAGAAGAGATTGCTCAAACGCCCGTCCTTCTCCTGAAGCGGCGAATAGTATTCGTAGCGCACGCCGAGATTGAGCGTGAGATTGGGGCGCGCCTTCCAATCGTTTTGCACGAAGCCCGCATAATATTTCGTGCTGAAGTAGCGTTGCGCGTCGGCGGGCAGACCCGTGCGCGGGTCGGCGTTGATGCCCTCGAAGATCGGCGTGTCGTTGGCGAGGTTAAAGAGGCCGGAGAACGAGTAGACGGGGCGCGAACCGCCGGAGGTGTCGCTGTTGTCCTGCTCGTTGCGCAGCACCACGCCGAATTTCAGCGAGTGGTTGCCCAACACTTTGCTGAGCGTATCGCTGAACTCGAAAATATTCTGCGCGAGGATGCCCGGTGTGTTCTCGCTGCGCGGCGCGCCGTATCTGATGCGACCGAACGGCAAACCTTCGACCTCGATGCGCGGGATGCCGAAGTTCGTGTTGTCGGCGTCCTGTTGTTGATCGACGGCGAAGCGCGTGCCGTTGAGACGGGCTTCGTTGAAAGTGGTCGGCGAAATAACGCGGCGGTAAAGAATCGTGCCCGACGTGTTGAGCGGCTTCAAGGGAAGGTCGGCGATGGGTCGGCCTTGCGCTTCCGTGTCGCTGCCGAGATTATCCTGCCTCGTGATGTAAGTGCTGAGGGTCAGAGAGTCGTTCGCGGTGGGCGTGAAATCGAGCCGCAGGTTGTACTGGTTGCCGCGCGTTTGGCCGGGCAGTGCAAACTGGATTTCCTGTATGTCGGGGATGCCGTCGAACCCGCCGCCCGTAGGTTGTCCGAGAGAGACATACTGGCCTTGCGCGCCTGTGGGCGAACCGATGTCGAGTCCGCCCGGGACGACGCGGCAACGCGCGGGGTCGTTGCCGAAGACGCCGCAACTCGGCGCAAACACGTTGACGACGCGCGGCGCGATGCCGCTCACGGCGAACACCTGCGCCGTCACGCCGCCGGGACGAAGTTGCCGCACGAGTTGACGGAACTGCTCGGTCTCGGCGAAAGCACGCCCGACGCTGCTCGAAGTGTTACGCAAGCCTTCGTAGGAGAAGAAGAAGAAAGATTTATCCCGGCCGCCGAAGGTGGCGTCGCCGCCTTCGCCGAAACGCGGGAAATAGAGCGGGCCGCCGATGCTGCCGCCGAATTGGCGTATGTAATCGTTGACGCGTGCGGGCGGCGCGCCCGGCCCGTTGTAGCGGTTGAAGGCGTTCAGCTTCGGCGAGTTGTACTTGATGAACGCCGACCCGTGAAAGTCGTTCGTGCCGTCCTGCGACACGACCCGCACCTGCGCCCCGGAGTTGCGACCGTCTTCGGCCGAGTAGGTAGCCGACAGCACGCGAATCTCTTTCACCGATTCCTGATTCGGCGTGACGAGAGCCGCGCCGCCCCAGTTGAAACTGTTGACGCTCACGCCGTCAATCTGAAAGTTGTTGCTCGACAGGCGTTGGCCGTTCGCGGAAATCTGGACTTGGTTCTCGGTCTGAAACACGGAATTGTTCGAGCCGCCCGGCCCGGTAGAGTTCGGCAGATTGGTCGCTTGGCCGTTTCCGCCGCGCGCGCCGTCGCCGAAAACGCCCGGCGTGAGACGCAGCAGTTCGTAAGGGTCGCGCCCGACCTGCGGCAATTGCCGTATCTCGCGCGTGGTCACGGCGCGCGAGATGTTGCCGTTCTCCGTTTCAAGAGCCTGCTCCGAAGTGCCCGTCACCGTTACCGTCTCGGACAGTTCTCCCGTCGTCAGCAGCAGGTCAACGCCCTGTGTCTCCTCTGCGTTGACGACGACCGCTTCGAGCACCTGTTTCTTGAAGCCCGATTTCTCCGCGCTCAACGTGTAAGTGCCCGGCGCGAGTTGAGAGAAGCGATAAAAGCCGTCGTCGCTGGCCGTCGTCGTCAGGCTCTTGTTGGTCTCTTTGTTCGTTAACGTGACCGTCGCGCCCGGCACGACCGCGCCGCCCGGGTCGGTGATCGTGCCTTGCAGTCCGGCTCTGAATTGCGCGTTTGCGCTGATGGCGGCGAAGCACAGCAGGAACAGGCAACCGGACATCGTGCGGAAAAATTTGAACGGCGGACGAAGCATCAGTTGAACCTCCACGAGGGCCTCACGCATGGCTTGCGCTTCGGCGGGATGCGCGAAGGCGGCCAGCAGAGTGAGGTTGAGAAAGACTTTAAGATCAAATTCCGGTGGCTGCCGGAGTCAATTTCAGGGTACAGTTCGAGCAGCAATCTTCAGACGGAACTGTTCGGCATTATTCGTCGGGACAACAAAGGGTAAACGCAACTTAACATTGGACTGCGAATAATTCAATGGAAATTCACGGCGTCACTTTGTTAAGCTACGGCCATCGATCAGACAGTTTTATTTTTCACTGATCCGTCGGACGGCGAGAAATCGAGTTTGAGGTTTCAAAGTCTCCGCCCATCTTTCATCTCGTACGCGCGCGCTTTTAGTTCTTCCGGCTGCGGCGCGGTAACAAAAAGAAGGAGCTTGGATTCATGCATAGACGCAAACTTTTCGTGTTGCTGGCGAGTGTGTGTTTGTTGACGATGGCCGCGTGTACGAGCGGCGACAGCGGCGGCGGTACGGGCGCGAACGCCGGGAACACGGGGGGCGCAACCGGGGCGGCGCGACCGAAGAAGGGGCCGAACGACAAAATCTTCATCGGCTTTCTGATGGACACGCTCAAGGAAGAACGCTGGCAGCGCGACAAGGATTTGGTCGAGAAGCGCGCGCAGGAAGTGGGCGCACAACTCTCCGTGCAGGTGGCGAACGGCGACGACAACTTGCAGATCAAGCAGGCCGAGAATTTGCTCTCGCAGAAAGTTGACGTGCTCATCGTCGCGCCGCACAACGGCGAGATCGCGGCCACCATCGTCGAGATGGCGCACCGCGAGGGCGTGCCCGTCATCAGCTACGACCGCCTGATCAAGAACGCCGACGTCGATCTCTACGTCTCGCATCAGGTCGTCAAGATCGGCGAGTTGCAGGCCGACTACATTCTCAAACGCGCGCCCAAAGGCAACTACGTCGTCGTGCAAGGCTCGGCCACGGACAACAACGCGCGCCTTTTGCACGACGGGCAGATGAACGTCTTGAAGCCCGCCGTCGAGCGCGGCGACATCAAAATCGTCGTGGATCAACCGGCGCGCGAATGGCTGGCGAGCGAAGCCTTGAACATCGTGGAGAACGCGCTCACGCAGGTCAACAACGATGTCGTGGCCGTCGTCGCTTCCAACGACGGCACGGCGCGCGGCGCGATTCAGGCGCTCGACGGGCAGCGGCTCGCGGGCAAAGTTCTGGTCTCCGGTCAGGACGCAGACCTCGCCTCGCTCCAACTCATCGTCGAAGGCAAACAGACGATGACCATCTACAAGCCGATTCAGCCGCTCGCCTACGGCGCGGTTGACGCCGCGCTGAAACTCGCGCGCGGGCAGTCCGTCGAAACGAACGACACGGTCGATAACGGCCGGAAGAAAGTGCCTTCGATGCTCTACGAGCCGATTGCGGTGGACAAGAACAACATCGGCATCATCGTCAAAGACGGCTACCAGACGTTAGAGAAAATCTGCGAGAAAGCTCCGGCCGGGCAGTGTCCGAAGATCGACGCCGGGGCTACTGCTGCCGGACGGTAAATCGTTCGACGCTTGAGCGGCGGCGGCGGCCGAAGCCGCGCATCACGGCCGCCGCCGCCCGCTCAAGTTTGGAAGGCGATGCCCGACAAATCGCACGCGGATTCCGAAACGGGAACGCGCTCGCCGCCGCCCCCGGCGCATGTGACGAGAGATGACGAACCAGACGGACAGCAACGCCCCTGCCGCGCCTTTCCTTGAGATGCGCGACATCACGAAGACCTTTCCCGGCGTGCGCGCGCTCGACGGCGTGACCTTCGATCTCAGGCGCGGCGAGTTTCACGCGCTCGTCGGAGAAAACGGCGCGGGCAAGTCTACGCTGATGAAGATACTCGGCGGCGTCTACCCTTACCCCGACTACGGCGGCGAGATTCGCATCGAGGGCGCGGTCAAACAGTTCCGCAGCGTGCGCGACGCGGAGGCCGCCGGAATCGCCGTCATCTATCAGGAACTCTCGCTCGTCAAAGAGATGACCATCGGCGAGAACATCTTTTTGGGGCGCGAGCCGCGCCGCTTCGGCGTCATCCGTTGGGACGAACTCTACTCACGCGCCGGACGATTGCTCGCAGACCTACGCCTCCCGCTCGACCCGCGCACGCCCATCCGCAACCTAGGTATCGGCCAGCAACAACTCGTCGAAATCGCCAAAGCTCTCTCGCACGAGGCGCGGCTGCTCGTGCTGGACGAGCCGACCGCCGCGCTCACCGACGCGGAAGTCGAGACGCTCTTTCGCATCCTCGACGAACTGCGGCGCACGCGCGGCGTCGGCATGATCTACATCTCGCACAAACTCGACGAGGTGTTTCGCATGAGCGACCGCATCACGGTGCTGCGCGACGGCCGCACGGTCGGGACGCAGGAGGCGCGCGCGCTCGACGAAGCGACCGTCATCGCGCGAATGGTCGGGCGCGAGGTCGGAGACATTTTCCCCACGCCCGATCACGCGCAGGGCGAGGTGATGTTCGAGGCGCAAGGGATCACGGTCGAAGACCCGCACGTCGCGGGTAAGCGTCTGGTTGACGGCGTGAGTTTCTCCGTGCGGCGCGGCGAGGTGTTGGGGGTGGCGGGTTTGATGGGCGCGGGGCGCAGCGATCTCCTGATGGCGATCTTCGGCGCGCACGCGGGGCGCACGTCGGGCGAGGTGCGCGTCGAGGGCAAGCGCGTGCGGATCGAAAGCCCGGCCGACGCCATCCGCCACGGACTCGGCTTCGTCACCGAAGATCGCAAACGCTTCGGCCTCGTGCTCGACCAGTCGATCCTGAACAACATGACGCTCGCCGGACTCGCGCGCCTCTCCGGCCGTTTCGTGACGAACGTAGACCGCGAGGCGGCCGAAGGCAATCGCTCGATGAGAGAGTTGCGCGTCAAGGCCAACTCGGTCTTCACCGTCGCGGGCACGCTCTCCGGCGGCAACCAGCAGAAGGTCGTGCTCGCCAAATGGCTGTTGACCAACCCGCGCGTGCTCTTCTTGGACGAGCCGACGCGCGGCATCGACGTGGGCGCGAAACAGGAAATCTACGCGCAGATCAACAGGCTCGCGAAGTCCGGTCTCGCCATCGTCCTCGTCTCCTCGGAACTGCCGGAGGTGCTCGGCCTCTCCGACCGCGTGCTCGTCCTGCACGAAGGGCGCGTGACGGGCGAGTTTACGCGCAACACCGCGACGCCGGAAAAAGTCATGGCCTGCGCGACGGGGCACACGCAACACGTCGCGTAAGTTTTAAGTCACCACGAGTTTTAAGTCGCTGCGAGTTTTAAGTCGTCGCGAGTTTTGAGTCGCCGCAAGTTTTAGGTCGCCAGTTGTCACCGGAGTTTTTTTGAATGAGCCAACAAGCTAATGAATCTCCCGTTGATCGCCCGCCTTTGACGGCTGATCTGACGCCCGCCCCGGCGGAGTTGACGCAGCAGACGCGCATCGGCGGCTTTAAGATTCCGACCGACGCGCTGCGCGCTTACACGATGCTGTTTGCGCTCGTCGCCATCTGGATTTATTTCAACTACGCGACCGACGGAATTTTTCTCGACCCGCGCAACTTCTCGAACCTGATGCGGCAGACGGCCGTGACGGGCGTGCTCGCCGTCGGCATGCTGATGGTGATCGTGACCGGAAACATCGACCTCTCCGTCGGTTCGCTCGTCGGCTTTATCGGCGGCGTGGCGGCCGCCGCACAGGGAGTGCAAAACGGTTGGGGACTCGTGCCGACGCTCGCCGCCGCGATCATCGTCGCCGTCGGCGTGTCGCAGGCGCAGGGCGCGCTCGTCGCCTACGCGAACATTCCGGCCTTCATCGTCACGCTCGGCGGGTTGCTGGCGTGGCGCGGCGTCGTGCTCGGTATGACGAGGGGCGAGACGATCCCGATTACGCTGCCGGGCTTCAAGGCCATCGGGCAGCAGTTCGTGACGCGCCCCGTGGGCTTCGCGCTCGCGCTCCTCGCGGTTGCGGCCATCGTGTGGATGAACGTCAGGCGTTATCGCGCGCGCGAGCGTTACGGGCTGGGGAAGACGAGCCTTGTGAGTCTCGCGCTGCGTGTCGTGCTGCCGTCGCTCGTCGTCGTGCTGTTCATCCTGCGCATGAACGCTTACGAGGGGATGCCGATCCCGGTCATCATCCTCATTGTCGTCGCGCTCTTCGGCGCGTTCCTCACGCAGAACACGACGTTCGGCCGTTACCTCTACGCCATCGGCGGTAACCCTGATGCGGCGCGGCTCTCCGGCATCAATGTCCGCACACACATCTGGGCGGTCTTCTGCATCATGGGCTTGCTGGCGGGCGTGGCCTCGCTCATCTACACGGCGCGCGTGGGAAGCGCGTCGCCGGACGCGGGGAACTTGCTCGAGCTCGACGCCATCGCCGCGTGCGTCATCGGCGGGACGAGTCTGATGGGCGGGCGCGGGACGGTCTTCGGCGCGTGTCTCGGCGCGCTGTTCATGGCGAGTCTGGACAACGGCATGTCGCTGTTGAACGTGCAGCCTTATTCGCAGTACATCATCAAGGGCGCGATTCTCGTCACGGCCGTCGGCCTCGACATGCTCGGCCGCAAGCAGGGGTAAGATAAAGCAGTGACGAGTGGCGGGTGACGAGTGACAAGTTAAATTCTTCTTTGCGCCTTTGCGCCTTTGCGTGAGTTATCTTCTTTCTCAAAGAGAAACCTCACGCAAAGGCGCAAAGGCGCAAAGGAGAGACAGGATGAGAATTTCTGACGAACATCTAACCGGAAGAGAGAGCGATGAAAGCTAAACTTGTGCGGAACGCATCGATGTGGTGCGTTCTTTTTATTTTGGCGTGGACGTGCGCGGCGCAGACGGGCAACAACAACCTCGCGCCGGGCGCGCCGGGTGCGGAGGCGCATTGGCCGAGCGCGGGGAAGCAGGGTGTCGGCACGTCGAACACGCTCGCATCGAAAGTGTGGTTCACGTTGCGCGCGGGCGTGTTGACGGAGGTTTACTACCCGACCGTGGACGTGGCGAACTCGCAGGAGTTGCAGTTCGTCGTCGTCTCTCAGGCGGGCGGGCGCGTCGAGACGGAAGCCGCCGACGCGACGCACCGCATCGAGATCATAGACCCGCGCGCCCTGTCGTTTCGCCAAACGAATACGGCGAAAAGCGGCGCATGGACGATCACGAAAACTTACACGTCCGACCCCGAACGCCACACGATCCTGATCGACGTGCAGTTTAAGAGCCGCGCACCCGCCGCGCTCTACGTCTATTACGATCCGTCTCTACACAATAGCGGCCTCCACGATTCGGCGTGGTCGCAAGGCGATGTGCTCGTCGCTTCGGACGCCGGTGAAACTTCCGCGCTGTTGTCGAGCACGGGCTTCATCGAGATGACGAACGGCTATCTCGGCACGAGCGACGGCCTCACGCAATTGCGGCGCACGCGTGGACGCATCACGGAGCAATACGCGCGCGCGGCCGATGGAAACGTCGTGCAGGTGGGACGCGTGCACGGCGGGCAACCGTTCACCATCGCGCTCGGCTTCGGGCAGGGAACGGAAGAGGCTCTGGGGAACGCGCGTGCGTCGCTGGCAAAAGGTTTCGCGCGCGTGCGCACAGAATACGAGCGTGGGTGGCACGAGTATCTCGCGTCGCTCAGGCGCGTCGAAGCGAAATATCAACCGCAGTTCGACATGGCGGCCATGATCCTCAGGGCGCACGAGGACAAGACTTATCGCGGGGCGAACATCGCTTCGCTCTCCGTGCCGTGGGGCGGCGGCGCGACGGCCAACGAGCCGAACGTCGGCGGCTATCATCTCGTGTGGTCGCGCGATCTCTATCAGGTGGCAACCGCGCTTTACGCGCTCGGCGACAAGGCGGGCGCGGATCGCGCTTTGAATTACCTGTTCAAAGTTCAACAGAAGGCGGACGGCAGTTTTCCGCAAAACTCTTGGCTCGACGGGCGGCCGTTCTGGGGTTCGCTGCAAATGGACGAAGTGGCCTTCCCGCTGATCCTTGCCTACACGCTCGGGCGCACGGATAACGAGACGTGGACGAAGCACGTGCGCCCCGCCGCAGACTTCCTCGTGCGTACGGGGGCGCACACGCCGCAGGAGCGTTGGGAAGAGAAGGCCGGCTACTCGCCTTCGACCATCGCCGCAGAGATCGCCGGACTCGTCTGCGCGGCCGAGATCGCGCGGCGCAACGACGCCGGAGCTTCGGCCGCCATCTACCTCGCGGCGGCCGACGAATGGGCGCGCAACGTCGAACGCATCACGGCCACCTCGACCGGCATGCACGGCGACGGCAACTACTACATACGCATCGCGCATACGGACGGCGACCCGAACGACGCCGATACCATGAACGCAGGCAACGGCGGCGCGGACTATGACGAACGCGAATACGTCGATGCGGGCTTTCTCGAACTCGTGCGCCTCGGCGTGCGTCGCGCCGACGATCCTTTGATCGCGAAGTCGCTCGCGGTGGTGGACAAGGTGTTGAAAGTCGAGACGCCGAACGGCGCGGCGTGGTATCGCTACAATCACGACGGCTACGGCGAGATGGACGACGGGCGGCCGTGGAATTTCGACGGCAAGTACACTGGCAAAGGTCGCCTGTGGGCTTTGCTCTCAGGCGAGCGCGGGCAATATGAACTCGCGCGCGGCGAGCGTGCGGCGGCGCACGCGCGTCTCGGACACATGCTCGGTTTCGCCAACGAGGGTTTAATGCTGCCCGAACAAATCTGGGACAGGCGCGAATCGACGGGCGCGGAGTTCGCCTTCGGCGAAGGCACGGGTTCGGCCACGCCGCTCGCGTGGACGATGGCGCAGTTCATACGCTTGGCCTCGAACCTCTCGGAGGGGCGCAATCTTGAGACGCCCGACATCGTGGCGGCGCGTTACGCATCGAAGCCCGGCACACCGGCCGAGGCAAGCGGCGCGTTGAGCGGCGATGCGGAAGAGGTGTGGCAGCCAGTCGAGGCGGGCACGACGTTGAATCTGGGCGGCGCGGTCGAAGCGGGCGCACGCGTCTACGCGTGGGCGAACGGCGAGGCGCGCGAGTTGAAGGTCAATCAACAGGGCGCGGCCGAGTTGGACGTGCGCGTGCCCGAAGGAGAATCGAAGGTGGTGATCGGCATTCACAAACCAAACGGCGCGACGGCGTTTCGGCGCATCACTCTGCGCGGGCTGACGGGAGAGGAGATGCGCGCGCACGAAGCGGCCATGCAACCGTCGCCCGCGCTCGCGGAGCGTCTGCGGAAAGCGGAGCGCGCGCCCATCGTGGAAGACGACGGCACGGTGACGTTCGTGTATCGCGGCAAGGCGAAGCGTGTGGAGGTGGTGGGCGATTTCACGAGTTGGAGTCCGCGTCGCATGGTCTTCTTGCGCGAACTGGCGGGAACGGACGTGAAATACCTGTCGCTGAAATTCGCGCGCGACGCGCGTGTCGAATACAAGTTCATCGCCGACGGCGAGTGGATCAACGATCCGTTGAGCGACAGCAAACTCGACAACGGCGTCGGCGGCTTCAACAACTTCTTCACGATGCCCGCCTATCGGCCTTCCGAGTTTGCGGACGCGAAGTGGACTCTGCGCGGCACGATTGAGCGTTTGGACGCGCCCGCGAGCGCGCTCGAAGGAGGTAAGCGCAAGATTCAAGTTTACCTGCCGCCCGCTTACGCGCGCGATGGCGGCGGCGAACGCTATCCAGTGTTGTACTTGCAGGACGGCTCGGAGTACGTCGCGCGCGCACGCGCGGCGGTGGTGGCCGACTCTCTCGTCGCGCAGGGCAAAATTCAGCCCTTCATCATCGTCTTCGTCGATCCGGTCAATCGCTTCAAAGAGTACTGGGCGAACGACAAGTTTGCGGATTTCTTGGCAACTGAACTCGTGCCGTTCATCGACGCGCGCTATCGCACACGCCCGGCGCGCGAGGCGCGTGCGCTGATGGGCGCGAGCCTCGGCGGCGTCATCTCCGTCTGGACGGCCGCGCGTCACCCGGACGTGTTCGCGCGCGTGGCCGGGCAGTCCACGGCCTTCCAGATCGACGACGAGCGCGTCGTGACGATGCTCGCCGGTTTGGAGACGATGCGACAAGCGCGGCCTATGAAGTTTTATTTCGACGTGGGACTCTTAGAGCCGGTCTGGAAAGTGAACCGCCGCGTGCGCGTGCTGCTGGCGGGCAAGGGCTATCCGGTCGCCTACTCAGAGACGGCCGCCGGGCACAACTGGACGAGTTGGCGCGACCAACTGGCACAGGCTTTCACGCGCGTGTGGAGCGATTGAAGAGAGAGGATGAAGTTGAAACGATGAAGCGGAAGATGAAGTAAGCACGATGAAGTAAGCACGATGAAGGCGGAAGTAGAAAACGCTTGAATCGACGGATCAATTCTTCCGTATCATCTGTCGGCGTTCCCACCTTACCGTTTCTAAAATAAAGAGGCCGCCGGTGCCCTCGCTGCACTGGCGGCCTCTTCTTTTCGCTCAACGCCTTGCGGCGCGAGCGAAAGGGTTAAGGGGGTGTGGCGGTTATGGCTTCTGCTTCGCCGCACCTCCCGCATCTGCGTTGCGCTGCTTGGCGGTCGTGCCGCTCTTGGTCGCGCCGGGAGCCTCCTCGCTGGACACGCCGAGGCCGGGAAGCGCCTCGACGTTGACGAAGAAGCTGAAGCCGCCTTGCTCCTGCACGCCGAGCAGGAACTGCACGTCTATCGAGTTGCCCGGCGCGAGACCGCCGCCCGGCAAGACGACTGTGAGCGTGGAGTTGAAGCCGCCGCCGTTAGGTTGCGTCGGCGGTTCGAGCGTCAGCCCGTTGACCGTGGTAACCACCGTGTTCGCCGAATTGGTGACCACGCCGGTCGAACTGAGAACGCGCAGGTCTGCGTCTCCGGGCGTCCGGTTGTTGATCGTCGTCAGATCGACGACGCGGAAGCGCAGCCGCGTCACGGGCACGCCGAGCGTGTTCTTGAAGCGGCGTTGGATGGAGAGCGTGCCGAAGGCTGCGTTCGTCGGGTTTGCGCCGAACGAGCTACGCACGCGGTTGGGCGGAGCCGTCGAGGGCAGCATCGGGTCGATCAGCGACGCCTTGATGACGGCGTTGCGCTGAATGGGAGACGCGAGGTTCTCCGTTCCCGGTGCGCCGAGGATCGGCGTCAAGTTGCTGCCGACAGGTACGGCGGGTGTCGTCGAAACGAGCATGAAGTCCGCCGTGTTGTCGTTCGTGTCCTTCGGCAAGCCGCTCGTCAATTTGCGTGCGAAGCTGTACTCGGAGGTGCTGCCGCCCGCCGCCGGGAGGTTTGCGCCTTCGAGAAGCAGCGCGCAGTTGGCGGCCGTGTTAACGCCGAAGCCGACCGCGTCGCGTCGCGTGGCGGTAGAGAAGTTGGCCGGCGTCGCCGTGTCGAACAGGGCGAGGTTGCGGTCGTCTTCAATATCGTTGGTTGCGAGCAGGGTTAGATTCGGGGCGGCCGTCGTCGTGAGACTGTAGGCCGAACCCGCGATGAGGTAGTGGCCGCGCGCCGGGAGCGTCGTCGCCGCCGGAATGACCGCCACCACGATGGGCGCGTTGGTGCAAGCCGCGCCGCTCTTGACGAGCGCGAAGTTGCTGATGTCGATGTCTGAGTCGGTGTTGTTGTACAACTCGACGAAGTCATCGTTCGGGCCGCCGGGGCCGCTCGTGCGTAGCTCAGAGATGAGCACCGTGCCGGGCGTGTTGGCGGTCGTGATCGTGCCGGTCGCCGTCGGTGATCCGCTCAGGATTCCGTTGGCGGGCGTGTTGAGCGTCACGGTGAAGGTCTCATCCGTCTCCGCCGCGTCGCCGTCGGCGAGCACGTTCACGGAGATGGTCTGTAATGTTTCACCCACGTTGAAGACGAGCGGTGCGGCGGCGGCGGTGTAATCCGTGCCGGCCGTGGCCGTGCCGTCGGCGGTCGAGTAGTTGACCGAGACGGGCGCGCCGTAAGCGTGTGAGAGCGTTACCGTGAACGGCATCGGCGCAGTGCCCGATGTGGGTTCGGCGGCGGACGCGTTGTTGATGCTGATGGTCGGCAGACCGAGCACCGGAGTGATCGTCGGGTTGTTGCCCGCAGCAACCGAGTCGCCGTCGGTTAAGACCTCGCCGGCGAAGCTGGTGCTCGTGATGCGACCCTGATTCGAAATCTCGGTCACACTCGGCGCGAGCGTGTCGGCGATCTTCACGGTGAAGACGATGGTGACCGAATCTTGCGGCCCGATGTCGCCGAGGCTGATCGGGAACGCGCTGACCGAGGGTTGAACCTCAGGCGTCTTGGATTTCTCCGCCTGCTTGGGTGTTTCCTTCACGCCGCCAACCTTCTCGGCCGACGATTTGAACGAACCTCTCTGCGCTTGGGTCAGCACGATTTGCGCCGTTTGCGGCTGCGAGACGGCCGGACTGACGGAGGCGACTTCGATACGGTTGCTGACCGGCTCGCTCTTGGGCGTTTCGGGTTCGCGGTACGTGCTCGGCACGATGACGGAGTCGGCGAAGGTCGGAGCCGACGAGCAACTGGAGAACCCGCTCGTAGCTGAGATGAGCAGCGTGCCGCCGCCCGCCGGATTCTGAGCGTTCACATACGCTTCGACTCCCGGCGAAGCGGTCGCCGGATTCCCTTCGATGCCGAAGGCGTTGACGGTGGTGCTCGTCCCCTGTTTACGCAGGCCGATGCCTAAGGCCGCAGGCTGCCCGACGGACGGCGCACTCGTGTTGCCGGAGATGTCGAGGCACACGTCGTTGTCGCCGGTTGAGTTGCCCGCGTCAACGCGGATGCCCTGTCGCACGCCGGTCAGCGGCGCGGCGACGGTGTTGTTCTTGATGGTGACGTTCAGCATGCCGTTCGCATTATCGCGTGCCACGGCGAGGATGCCGTTGCCGTCCACCTGACTGATGTTATTGCTGTTGATGGAGGTCGTCAGCACCGGCGTGTTCGTGGCGAACCCGGCCGTGGTGCTCGTGCCGACGCCGATGCCCTGCGCGGCGTTGATGTTGTTAGCGACGATGGTGTTGCTGTTGATCGTCGAGGTGACGGTCGCCAACCCGAACGCCGAGTGCGAGAGCGACGTGCCAAGGTTCTGCTGGATGTTATTGGAGGAGATGTTGAAGTTGCCCTGCCCGCGACCGTTGACGAGCGCGATCAAGCCTTCGTTTCCGGTCTTGACGCTCGAGCCGAGGCCGGGGACGTTGATCTTGTTGTTCGTGATGTGAATGATGTTCGTGGCACTGCCGTTCGTGCCGCAGATAGTGGCCGGGGCGGTGCCGCTGGTGTTCGCGTTGCCGCACTGCACCTGCAAGCCCACGTTGCTCGGAAAATTGTTAATCGTGTTGTTGTTGAGCGTGGCCTTCGTGATGTTGGCCGTCGCCGCCGCCGAGCCGAAGGCGACGAAGCGGATGCCTGAGCCGAGCGAGTTCGCCACGGCGGTGTTGCTCTGGATCACGTTGTCGGAGATGACCGCATCGCTGATCGTCCCGGCGAAGTTGAAGATGTCAACGCCGTGGTAGTAGGCATTCAGCAGCGTGTTGCCCGTAATGGTCACGACGCCGGAGAGGTTGTTCTCCGTGCCGCTCTGCTCGTTGAACGCGATGTTGGCGTCCTGTGAACCGGCGAGCTGCGACGTGCCGGAGTTCTCGATCCGGCCGTTGGTGTAAGAGAAGTTGGTGGTGGTCGTGCCCTCGACGCCGCTGCGCGTTGTGTTCAGGATGAACATGCGGGCGATGGAGACGCTCGTCGTGCTGGTGAGCGAGACGCCGACGGTCGCGCTCTGGATCGTGCCGCCCGTGCAGGAGGCGACGGACGTGCAAGTGCCGCCGTTGCCCGACACGGTGAGGCCGCCCGCCGCGCCCGTGTTGTTGAGAATGATGCCGTTTGCCGCACCATTCGAAGAGATGCTGCGGAAGGTCAAACCGCTCGCGCCGATGTTCGTGTTGGCGACGTTGAGGGCAGTGCCCGTCGTCGTCGTCAGCGTGTTGACGATGGTCGAGTTGTTCTGCGTCGCGTTGACGGTGCCGCCGCCGGTGGCGGTGAAGGCGGGGTTCGCGTTGGTGGTAAGAGCGATGCCGCCGGTAAAGTTGATCGTCGTGTTGCCGTTGGCGTTCAGGAAGACGCCCGTGCCGGTGCCGCTCGTGGAACTGACCGCGCCGCCGAAGTTGACCGTGCCGCCCGTCTTGTTCGTCACCTCGATGACGCGGAAGGCATTGGCCTGCGAGATCGTGCCGTTGTAGGTGATGCTGCCGTTCTGCGCGGTGGCGAAGAAGGTCTGCGCGTTGCCGCCCACGAGCGCGCCGCCGTTCATCGTCAGCGTGCCGGTCATGCCGTTCAGCGTAACGCAGTTATCGCTGTCGCCGGTATTATTCGCCGAGACGCTCGTGAGCGTCATGTTCAGCGGCGAGTTCAGGACGCTCACGGCGGCGGCGTCGGTCGCCGTGACCGTGCCGCTCGTCGCGGAGGTCGTGCCGGAGTTGGTCTGAATGAGGACGGCGATCTGGCCGGACGCGGGCGCACTGTTGAGCGCGGCGAAGCCGACCGCGGCGTTCGAACTCTGGACGCTGACGCCGGTGGCCGCCGAGTTGGTGACGGTCGTGCTCGTCGTGACCGCCACGCTGCCCGTGATGTTGTTGATTCTGACACCCGAAGAACTGCCCGCCGCGACGCTGTTGGTCGAGGTAAGGGTCTGGAAGTCGAGGTCGGCGGCGATGTCCTCAACGTCGATGGCCGCGCCGCCCGTCGCGTTGATGTTGTTGCCCGCGGCGTTCATGTTGAGGGTGAAGCTGCCGGTGCTGTTGTCGGTAAAGAGACCGCGCCCGGAGTTCGTCGTCAGGTTGACGTTGTTCAGGAAGCTGATGACTGAGCCGCCCGTGTTGTTGCGCAGGACGATGGCGTCGGTCGAACCGGCCGTCTCGGTGACGGTCGAACCGTTGTCGAAGGTGACCGCGCCGCCCGTGCGGCTCTGGATGTCAACCGCCCGCCCGCCGTTCTGGGTGACGGGGACGCCGGAGAAGGCGATGCTCCCGTTGCCGCCGCTGATCAAGACGGCCGTGCCGGAACTGCTGCCCGCGATGGAACTGCCGGTAGTGCCGCTCAAATAGTTGAACGCGCCGGTCAGATTCGTCAGGCTCACGCCCGTGCCTGTGCCGGTGATGGAGATGCCCGCGTCCGCGATGTTGATCGTGCCGCCGACGCCCGTACCGGAGACGGCCGCGTTGCTGGCCGCGCTCAGGTTCAACCCTTGCGTGTTCGTGTCGCTGGCGAGAGAGAGGGCGTTGCCCGTGCCGTTGGAGAGCGTCGGGCGCGTTCCGGCGGCGCGCAGCGTGTTGCTGCCGACGACGAGCGCGATGCCGTTGCCGATGAACTTTTGATTGTTCTCAAGCACGAGGCCGGTCGTGTAGGCGGCGTTGCCGGTGAAGAGGTAGATGTAGTCGCCCGTCGAGTCGGAGTCGCCCGCGCCGCCCGCGCCGTTGACGGGCGCAAGCGTCTGGAACGGTGCATTGGAGCGACCGTCGCCGCCCGACGCCGCCGCATTGTTCACGTACCAGACGCGTTCCGCGACAGTGATCTTGACGGTCGCCGTGTCGGTCAGGGTTGCGTCAACCGAGTTGCGAACCGTGTAGGTGAAGGTGTCCAAGCCGGTGAAGCCGACCGCGGGCAGGTAGGAGAAGCTGCCGTCGTTGTTGAGCGTCACCGTGCCGCCCTGCGCGCTCGGGTTCTGGAACGAGACGAGCGTGCTGGGGTCGGTCGCAGCCCCGTCGTTGTCGAACACTTTCACTGTGCTCGTCACGGCGGGGTTGCCGCTCGGCGCGGCGAGTCCCGCTTCGAGCAGCGTGTTGCCGACGGCGTTGTAGACATCGTCGCGCGCCTGCGGTTGAGCATGAATCGAGTCGGTAACGATGGTCGTGTTCGGGTCAATCGTGTCGTTCAAGACGACGCCGGCGGCCGTGTCCGTCGTGCTGTTGTTATTGACGGTGATGGTGTATTTGATCGTGTCGCCCGCCTGCGCTTTGCCGTCTGCGAGCGTGTCGCCCACGATTGCGGCCGTCTTCGTCGCGGTGATGTTTGCGGCCGTGATGCTGGAGGTGACGGGCGGCTGTTTCTGCGCGGCGGGTTGCGCCGGGGTAGCGGCCTTCGGGGCGGGCTGTTGTTTGTCCGCGGTTTTCGATCTTGTCTGAATGAGCCGTGATCTGTTTGTCGAAGCGTACCCGACGGGGGCAAGGGGAGTCACCAGAATAATGCAGGTGAGGAGGCTTGCGAGAAAGGTTCTGGACACGGTAACGCCGGGGGTAAGGGTGAAACTCTTCATAATTCTCCTTAAGGTGAATTTCATTTCGACATTCGCGAGGGCGGCATGCAGAAATAGATCGAACCGGGGTTTCGGTTGGCGCGCGCACGAAGACGTGCGGGGTGATTTGGTAATCCGGGTTTCCGACTTGTGCAGCGCCTATATAATGAGAACTGCTTTCGCAGAGGGCTTCAGTAAGGAAACGGTTAATTTCGGTAGCGGCTTCTCTGAAACATTCGCAGATTAACGTGGTTTGCCACGCCGCAGAAACTTTATACCACGTCTCGCCGGATTGTGACTACCCCGCAGAGGCTTCAGGGAGCAACGGGCGACTCGCAGCGGAATCGCCCGTCGTTATACGCTCCCGTCGCACCCTTATGGCAGTGAATTGAATGAAACGCCGTCGTCTCCGAGCAGATACTTCGTGTTCAACCACGCGGCGGAAAAACTCCTTGCAGGGCGATGCAGAAGTTAAGCGTCAGGTAGGGCATCATGTTGTTGTGGGGCTGGTCGCCACCGGCGGGCGTGACCGCGTTTTGACTGAGTTGCACCAGTGCGCCGGGCGCGGCGTACTGTCCGATGGCGATGCCCGTAGCAAACAACTGTCCGGTCGGCACTCTCTCAATGGCGTCCGACAGCGATGAGAGCACAGTATGCGTGTGCGCCGGTATTTCCGATTCAAGCAAGGTGACGGTCTCCGACCCGCCCGTTTCGCCGAGATCGTGCAGGGAAAGTCCCGGCCCCTGACCGGGATGCATGGCCGCTCTGCCTTGCAGGTCTGGCAGGGCGAAGTTGGATTTGCCGTTACCTCCGTAGGTCGTGCCGAGCAAAGAGAAGAGCGCGGTGTTCTGGCTGAGGGGCAGCAACTGCCCGTCGCAGAACGCCCAACCTTTAGGCGCGAAGGTGAAAGGCAAAATTCTGATTTCAGCGACAAATGGGTCTGCCATAGGGTTCTCCTTAAGTGGGGCTTGGAAAAAGCCCGAAGAGTGAAATGATGAAATCGATACAAAGATAGGGCTGGAAGTTAGTGTGGGGCTGACTGCCTCCCACAGGGCCAAGCATCTGTGGAGACAGTGGTGACGTCGGGGCATCGGTTCCGTAAGGCGAAATGGTCGCTCCCGTCGAGGCGGCGGGCAGTTGTCCGGCCGGAGCAGACCCCGTCGCCGTGTTGCCCGTCGCGAGCAGCGCGTGATTATGACCGGGTATCTGCTGCACCGTCAGCGTGACTTCTTCCGCCCCGCCCGTCTCGGCCAAAATGAAGCCGTTGCCTTGATGGATGGGAATTCGGCCGCGCAAGTCAGGCAGCGCAAACGTAGACTCTCCATCGCCGCCGTAGGTCGTCCCGATCAATTGGAAAAGAGTTTCGTTTTCCGAGATCGGAAGTAACTGTCCTTCGCAAAACATCCAGCCTACGGGAGCGAAGTTCCCTGCGAACATTCTAATTTCGCCAACATAAGGTTGTGCCATCTTTTATCTCTCCTTAATTCTGCGATGGGAAGATGCCCTGAAGGGCGATGCAGAAATTGAGCGTCAGGAAGGGTTGCATATTCAGATGCGCCTGACTTCCCCCCACGTTCGAGATCGCGTTCGGGGCCATCGCCTGAACGTTTGACGGAGCGCCGTAAAGCTGCGAAGAAGTGGATTGCGCCAGCAAGAGGTTCGAGCCGGGCGTGTTGGTCGTCGCCGGTATTGATGTGGCATTGGCGACGTGGGCGTGTGTCGGCAGTTCCGCAATCGTGAGCGTGTGCGCCTGCTCGCCGCCTCTTTCGCCGAGCGTGTGACCGCTGCCCTCGTGAATCGGCGTGCGGCCACGCAGGTCGGGCAGCGCGAAGTTAACGCGGCCGTCCCCGCCGTAGGTCGTGCCGAGCAAAGAGAAGAGCGCCTGATTCTGATTGATGGGCATCAGTTGCCCGTTGCATAAAGCCCACCCCTTCGGCGCGAAGGCGAAGGACATGATTCTGATCTCACTGAGAAACGGTTCGGACATGCATTTCTCCTTCAGTTGAAGCAACTCTAGAGAACGATCCTCTTGAGTGGTTTGGGATGAAGTTAAAGAGCGCACTTCGACAAAGGCGGTCGAAGCTAAATTGCCGGATGGTTCGTCTTGACCTTGGGTTCTAATTCACCGGCGCACGGCCTAGGCCGCCGGTTTAATTTATTTCGGAGCTAGAATGTTTACAGGATTCGGAAAGGCTTGATCCCGCGCGAGGCCGTCATTGTAAGACTTGACCCCGCCGATTTCAAGGAGAATTACACACACTGTTAAATATTCCAAATTATCGTTGTCAATTTCCATTAAAACTATTACACTTCAAAACGAAGGGCACTTGAGTTATCCGCCAATCTTTCCACCCTCGTCAGCAACATCTGTAAAGCATCCACAATCAGGAGTCTAAAATTTTCATGTCCACCCCCCGCCGTGACTTTTTGAAATCCGCGCTCATGTCTCTCGCCGCCGCCGGACTCATCTCCCAATCAACTCGCCTCGCTTTCGGCCAAAAAGATAGGTTGAAGGATGTCCACGGCAACTTTCAAATCCCGGCGCAAGCCCTTGGCGACCCTCTCTTCCATTTCACGCGAATGACCTTCGAGCCGTACGTGGGGAGCGAATTCCGCGTGACGGTCGGGCCGTACAAGACCGTGAATTTAAGACTCGTGAAAATCGAAGACCAACGGCCGCAGGCACGCCAGCAGAAGGGCACGCAGCGGACTGAAGGCGAATGCTTCCTGCTCCTGTTCCAAGCCTCCGGCAAATTGTCCGACCTCCAACAGACCTACGTGCTCCAGCATGAAGCCCTCGGAAAGTTCTCCCTGTTTCTGGTCGATGCCGGTGAAAAGGCGAACGCCGTTCATTACTCGGCCGTCATCAATCACATGCGCCCCGGCGACCCTTCCACGAAGATGTGAGGCCGCGCGCGCCGCGACTGTCTCGTCACAGGCCATCTTGTGTAGAATAATTTAACGGAGGCGGGAGAGAGGGTTTGGAACGTCCACTTGACGAAGACGGAGAGGTTCGTCTGCGCCCGGTCGAACCGGACGACGAGGAATTTCTGCTGCGTGTGTACGGCACTTCGCGCGCCGACGAGTTGGCGCTCGTGCCGTGGGACGAGGAGCGGAAGCTCGCCTTCGTGCGTTCGCAATTCGAGGCGCAGTACGCACAGTACAGCGAGCGTTTCCCCGACGCCGAATACGACGTTATCCTCTACCGGGGACGCCCCGCCGGAAGGCTCTGGATCGGACGCACGGCGGAACAGATTCGACTGCTCGACATCGCCATCCTACCGGAATTTCAAAATCAGGGCATCGGCGCGACACTTCTTAAGAGCCTCTTGGCCGAGTCCGAACAGTGTGGCTTACCGCTGCGCCACATGGTCTTCAAACTCAACGCCGCCGCGTTGCGCTTCTACCAGCGATTCGGCTTCTCGCAGATCGACGACGTAGGCGCGTACATCCACATGGAGCGGCGACCTGCCGCGACAGCAGCAGCAGCAGCTTCGCCACCACCCGCCGCCGACACTACTTCACCCGGTTAAAAACCGCTTCGTAATAAATGCCTTCGCCGTCCTTGCGAATCGGGACGATGAATATCTCCACGTCTCCCAACTGCTCGTGCTGCATCCGGTAAGTGCCTTGCGGCAGGAAAAGATCGAGCGCGCTGCGAAACAACGCCGAGAATCGTTCGGTCTGCCCCGGCACGTCGTCGTGTCCCTGCACTTCGACCAACTCCAACTCGACGGGCTTCTCCGTCTCGACACCGATCCGGAACTTCGTGTTCAACTGCGCCGAGAGCGAATCCATCGTCAGATGCTCAAGCATCGTTTGTGTCCTTTACAATTGATTGAGGCGGGAAAAAATGCTCGCTGCAGGACTCGAACCTGCGACCCCACGCGTGTGAAGCGTGTGCTCTACCAACTGAGCTAAGCGAGCACAAGAGAATGTTTGAAGAGGCGGCATGCTAACAAAGCGGGCGGGGGAGCGTCAAGCGAAGCGCGCTCGGCGGCTCCCCCGAAAGATGTGGCGGTAAAGTCTTCACGCCGCGGCGATTACTACTGTCCGCCCATCGGCGGGTCGTTCGGGCCGGCGGGTTGCGTGCCGTTGACGTGAATGGTGCTGGCGTTAGCGTCGATATAGTAAAACTCTTTGCCCGTCGCGGTCACGCCGTCGGGCTTTTGCGGGTCGGCGTTGACGGTGTAGAGAGGCGGCTGGTTGCCGGTCTTCGGCGTCGTCTTGAGGCGGAAGATGTAGCCTTCGACGAGCGGTTCCTCGCCCGCATAACGACGGTCTAACTGGCCGTCGGCGATCAGTTGATCAAACGTCCCGTAGGAACTGCGGTTGTGCGAGTTGTAATAAATTCGCTGCTCGACGGCGATGGCCTGAAGCGTGCGGATGGCGGCGGCCTGATTGGCCGAGCGCACGCTCGACTGCCACGCCGGAATGCCGACGCCGACGAGAATGCCGATAATTGCGATCACGATCATCAACTCGATGAGCGAAAATCCGCGTTCATTTTTGTGACGTTTTAAATCTTGGAGCATCTTTACTTCCTCAAAGGGTGGGGTTCTGATTCCGCCGCTGTGTACACGAAAGAGACCGCCGCGAGTTCCATTATTTATGCGCCGCCGCGCAAGGGTCTTTCGTCAATTCGGCGACACGGATTCTACTACACCGCCCCGCGGCAAGTCACTCCGGCAATCCGAGAGGTCGGAGGTGTGTGGTCAGCGAAAATCAGTTTGGTCTTTTGCCGACCTCCGGCCTCTGACTTCCGACGTCTGCTCTTTTGACCTCTCTTTCATGTAGAATACAGAGACGCAGCACACACGGGGGAAGCGATTGATGAGACGTTTACAGACGGCGCAGGGCGAGGGGGAAGCCGAAGCGGTGTCCGCGGCGGCGGCCGACGGCGTCGCGCAACTTCACGCGGCCATTGAGGGCGTCATCAAGGGCAAGAGCGAAGCGGTGCGCCTCACGCTCGTCGCGCTGCTTGCGGGCGGCCACCTGCTCGTCGAAGACGTGCCCGGCGTCGGCAAGACGACGCTCGCGCAGGCGCTCGCGCGCGCCCTCGACTGCACGTTCCAGCGCATCCAGTTCACCTCTGACTTGCTGCCCTCGGACGTGATCGGCCTCTCGGTCTACAACGAGCCGACGGGCGCGTTCGAGTTCAAGCCCGGCCCCATCTTCGCCAACGTCGTGCTCGCGGACGAGATCAATCGCACGACGCCGAAGACGCAGTCCGCGCTCCTCGAAGCGATGGGCGAAGGCCACGTCACCGTCGAAGGCACGACTTACAAACTGCCCGCGCCCTTCATCGTCGTCGCCACGCAGAACCCCATCGAGCACCACGGCACTTATCCTCTGCCGGAATCGCAACTCGACCGTTTCATGCTTCGCCTGCGTATCGGCTACCCGGACGCCGAAATGGAGAAGGTGATTTTGCGCGACCGCGAAACACGCGACCCGCTCACGGAGGTGCGCGCCGTGCTGTCTGCGGGCGACATCGCCGCGCTGCAACGAAACGTGGCGAGCGTCGTGGTAGACGACGCGCTCGTGGACTACCTGATGCGGATCGTCTCGGCCACGCGCGCCTCCGAGATGCTCGACCTCGGCGTTAGCCCACGCGGCACGCTCGCGCTCTTTCGCGCCGCGCAAGCTCTCGCCCTCACGGAAGACCGCGCCTACTGCGTGCCCGACGACATCAAACGACTCGTCCTTCCGGTCTTCGCGCATCGCCTCGTCGTCAATTCGCGCTTCTCGTCCACTCTCCGGCGCAGCGAAGAGGCCGAAGCCGTCCTGCGCGAGATCATGAAGACGATCAGCGTACCGCTGTGATTTCAGACGGGGACGGTTGCGGCAAACCGGTTGACGCTAGTGAGCGCGGCGAGGTTTAGAGATGCGGGAGCGTTCGCACGAAACTACTCAGGCGGAAGTTAAGAGTCCGGATGCTTCGACTGCGACGCGCGCGCCACTGAAGCCTGCGACCGCGCCGCCCGCGCGCGAACGCTCGCGCTCGACGTGGCGCGTGTGGCGCAACGCCGTCCTGGGGACGCTGCTCGTCGGGTGCGGCCTCATCGTGGCAATCGTCACCTCTTGGGCGCGGCAGAGCGGCGATTGGGAGCTGGCGCGCATCGGCGCGATCACGTCGCTCGTCTTCGTCGCGCTGATCACGATCTTCGTCGTCCCGCCGCTGCTGCGTTCGGCGCGCGCGGAGGTCGGGCGGCTCGACCCGCCGTTTCAGGTGACGACGGGCGGCCTCATCTTCATCGGCATCTTCCTCTCCGTCGCCTTCGCCGCCTATAACACGGGCAACAATCTGCTCTTTCTGATCTTCTCGGTGCTGGCTTCGACGCTCTTCGTCGCGTGGTCGGCGGCGCGCGCCAGTTTGCGCGACCTCGTCGTCTCGGCGCGTTTCCCCGACCACATCTTCGCGGGCGAACCCGCGCCCGTCCTCGTCAGTCTGCAAAACACGAAACGCCTGTTGCCGTCCTTCTCGATCCTCATCGAATCGCGCAATCAGGTTCTCGCGGACGACGTCGCGGCGGCGGCGACGACCGCGCACAACCGTCAGGGCAAGAGAAAACGGCGCGGGCTGCGCCGTGAGCGTCCGCGCTACCTGCGCCGCTCGCTCGCCTATTTCATCTACGTGCCGCGATGCGCGAAGGCCGAGCAGCGCGTCGAGCAGTTGTTCCCGAAGCGCGGCCACGTCCTCGTCACCGGCTTTGAACTCTCCACGCGCTTTCCTTTCGGCTTCTTCCGCCTGCGCCGCAGACTCCGCGCGCGCAACGTCGAACTCGTCATCTATCCCAAAATCGAAGCCGCCGGCGACGAACTACACCTGCTGCCCATGAACGCGGGGCGCATGCTCTCCGCCCGTCGCGGCGCGGGACACGACCTGCACAGTTTGCGCGACTATCAACCGCAGGACGACATGCGCCACATCGACTGGAAGGCGACGGCGCGCTCCAATCATTTGATCGTCCGCGAGTTTACTTCCGAAGACGAGCGGCGCGTCCACATCGTCTTCGATACGCGCGCGATGGACAGCGCGACGGACGGCGGCGGCGGGGCGGAGAAATTTTTCGAGGCGCGTTTCGAGCGCGGCGTGACTCAGTCCGCCGCGCTCGTCGCACACTTTCTCGAAGAACGCGCCGAGGTTCGTCTCACGCTCGGCCAAGAGGCGGGACACTACGGCGCGGGGCGCGAACACCTCTACGCCTGCTTACGCCGCCTCGCCCTCGTCCGCCCGCAAGAAGAGCCGCAAGAGGAAGCGACAGGCGCGCAAATTGATCTCTGGTCGTCGCTTGCCGCCGCGCCCAACAACGCCGACTCGCATTACGTCATCCTTCTCACCACGTCCGCGCCCGGCTCGATCCCCGCCAACGTCTGGCGCATGTCGCACGTCATCTACCTGTGAAATGATGAATGAGAGATGGTCAATTGTCCGTGGTCGGAAGTCCGTTGTGCAAAACCGTCTTGAGCAATTCGCCTGATGGTCACATGCAACTGACCACTGACCACGGACAACTGGCATGTAGCTATTGACCACGGACGACTGACGCTCTCGCGCTTCGTCGTCCTTACTTCAACATCTCTCTTGCCGCCGTCTGGCCGCTGCGAATGCAGTCTGGGATGCCCGCGCCGCCATAGGCGTTTCCGGCGAGTTGGAGGGTGGGGAAATCTTGCAGGCGGCGGCGGATGCGTGCGACGCGCGCGAGGTGGCCGAGGTGATATTGCGCCATCGAGCGCGGCCATTTTTCGACGTGCGCGAACAGGGGCGCGCGTTCTATTCCGACGAGCGCGCGGAGGTCTGCGCGCACGGCGTCGATCATCAGGTCTTCATCGAGCGCGTACATTTCGGGTTGGAGCGCGCCGCCGACGAAGGCGCGCAGAAGGGTGTGCCCGGCGGGCGCGCGACCCGCGAATTTCACGCTGCTGAAAGTGCAGGCGAGCGTCCGGCGACGTTCGACGAAGGGGACGACGAAGCCGAAGCCGTCGAGCGCGTGCGGGATGTCCGCGCGACGAAAGGCGAGGTTGACGGTCGCGGTCGAAGCGTAAGGAATGCTGTCGAGTTCGGCGGCGAGTTCAAGGTCAACGCCGCCGAGCAGTCGCGCCGACGCGTAGGCGGGCAGAGCGAGGCAGAGTTGGTCGGCCACGATGGTTGTTTCGCCGCCGCCGGTCGTTTCATTCGCGGCGACGCGCAAGCTCCAACGTCGCGTCTCCCGTTGGAAGTCAATCGCTTCGACGGTTGTGTTGAGTCGCGCCACACCGGGCGGGAGCGCGGCGGCGAGAGCGTCCGTGAGCGTCTGCATGCCGCTATCGAAAGAGAGAAAGAGACTGTAGCGCGCGCCGCTCGTGCCGCTCGTGTCGGTTGCGGCGCGGCGGCGCGCGCGCCACATCGCGAGGATGATGCTGCGATGGGCGCGCTCCATGTCGAGGAAGCGCGGCATCGTCGCGCGCAGGCTCAACCGTTCCGGGTCGGCCGTGTAGATACCGCCGACCATCGGCTGCGCCATGCGTTCCAGAGCTTCGCGCCCGAAACGGCGTCGGACAAATTCCGCGAGGCTTTCGTCGTCGCCGCCGTTCGACGACGCCGCGCCCGCACGACGCGGCAGAAAGAGATCGAGAGCCATGCGCGCCTTGCCCGCCCAACTGAAAATGTCCGTCGTCAGGAAAGGCCGGAAGCGCGAAGGCACGAGCAGGTGAAAGCCTTCGGGTACGGGGCGCAGGCGACCGCCGCGCACGATGAAGGAACGGCGATGCTCCGCGTTGGTTTCGAGCAGGCGCGATTCGAGTCCGAGTTGTTTTGTGAGTTCGAGGGCTTCGGGCTTTTCGGAGATGAAGGCATCGGGGCCGCCTTCGAGCAGAAAGCCTTCGCGGGTGGAGGTGCGAATCGTGCCGCCGAGTCGCGTGGAGGCTTCGACGAGGACGACTTCGAGCGCGGGATCGACAGACCGCGCGTGACGTGTGAGTTCGTATACGGCCGCCAGCCCGCTGATGCCGCCGCCGACGACGGCGATGCGGCGCGGCCTAGATGCTTGCGGGTCGCTCATTCGTAGATGCCGGAGTCGCGGAGTTGCCGATTTGCGTGTTGGCGTTTGCGGGTCGCCCCGCGCCCATGAGGCAACAGTCGGCGGGGCAGACATCTTCCTTTGCGCCGCGCGTGCCGAGCGCGGGTCGCACAGGCGCGCAAGTCTGACGTTCGACAATGAGGTCTCGGATCATCCCGATGAAAGTGGGATGCGTGCCGACGGTCGCCGCGCGAATGAGGTTGAGTCCGATCTCCTCTGCGACTTGCCGCGCCTCCGTGTCGAGATCGTACAAGACCTCCATGTGATCGGAGATGAAGCCCACGGGGGCGACGACCACATCCGACGCGCCCGCTTGCTTCAACTCGCGCAGGTGATCGCAGATGTCCGGTTCGAGCCACGGCTGCGCGGGCGAACCACTGCGACTTTGAAAGACGAGTTGCCAGCGCGCGTGTCCCGCGCCTTCCGCGACGAGGCGACAGGTATCAAGGAGTTGCGCTTGATAGTCGCAGTTGGCGGCCATCGAGAGCGGGATGCTGTGTGCCGTGAAAGCGACGTGCGCCGCGCGCCGCCGCTCATACGGTATCCGCGCGAGCGCGGCGCGCAAATTCTCCACGTTCGGCGCGATGAAGCCGGGATGGTTGTAGTAGACGCGCAGTTTATCAACCTGTGGCGCGCCTTCGCCCACGGCTTCGCGCGCGCGTTCGATGTCTTCGCGATACTGGCGGCAGCCGGAATAGGAACTGTAAGCGGAGGTAACGAAGGCGAGCGCGCGGGCGACACCGTCGGCGCGCATCTGCCGGAGCGTGTCGGCGAGCAGGGGATGCCAGTTGCGGTTGCCCCAGTAGACGGGGAGTTTGAGATTGCTTGCGGCCAACTCGCGTTCGAGCGCGGCGATGAGCGCGCGGTTCTGCCCGTTGATCGGGCTGACGCCGCCGAACAGTTCGTAGTGATGCGCGACCTCAAGCATGCGCTCGCGCGGGACGTTGCGACCGCGCAGCACGTTTTCGAGAAACGGCATCACCTCGTCCAAGCCTTCGGGGCCGCCGAAGGAGACGACGAGAAGCGCGTCGTAAGGTTCAACCAACTGTGAATCGCTCATCGAATTTCAACCCCTTGAATCGCCGCCGCTTGAGCCTCGCGCCCGCGCGGGCGAGGTCACAACTGCCCGTAGTCGAGCAGTCCCGTGTGCATCGTCATCTTCCAATCGTCGCCGACCTTTGAATAGACTTTACACGCGCGGCCTTGCCAGCGAAAGTCGCGCCCCTCGCCGTCGCGCCAGAGCGTGTCCACGTCAACGACGGCAAACGCCCCGTCGCCCTCTGTCGTTAAGACGATGCGGACGATCTCGCGGCGATTGTGGACGAGTTCGTGCGTGTCGAACAACTCCTGCCAGTTCGCGCGCCAACGCTCGTAGTTGTAGCGACCCGCCCAGAAGACCCACGTGACGGGATCGTGCGAGCGCGCGTCGGGCGGCCACGGCCAAACCATGTCCGGGTGAAAGATCGTCAACAGCAGCGCGGCGTCTTTCGTGTCCCAAGCGCGCGTCTCGCGGTTGACGATCTCCCTGATCTCGTCTTCGAGCGTGTGCCCCGGTTGCTCCGGCGTCATGTGACTTACAGGCTCTTGCAACTGAACGGGCGCAGTTTGAAGTAAGCCTTCACCTGCACGCCGGTCATGTAACGCTGCTCGACGATGGTTTCGTAGGGCAGGACGATGGTGCGTTTCGTGATCTGCCACGCGCCGTTCGCGTTCTGCGTGCTGACTTTCAAGTCGAGCGTCACGCCGTCGTTGCGCTTCTCTGTGATGACCACGGAATAAGAGACGGGCGAGGCGTGATTGGCCGATTGATTCGGCGCGGCGTCGCCGAAGGCGCGCATCTCTTTGGCTTTCGCGGGCATGCTCAACACGACGCGCTGGCCGCCGTTGAAATTCGGGATCACCAGTTCGACCGCGATGTTTCCTTTGTCAACCCGCGGTTTGCAGGTTTTTTGCGCCGCAACATCGCCCGCGAAGGCGAACAACAGTCCGGCGAACACAAGTAGGCCGATGGGGGTTCTTCTATTTTTCGTCAGCATTAGGGGATCATCCTTAGGAGTTTAGGGGTTGATGTTCGGCTCGCACGGGCGAGGGGACGCCCGCGTGAACTCTCGTAAAACTTTTCAAGCGTCCGGCTAACTAACGGGGACGCGCGCTCTAACCGCGGCTGATGTCTTCGAGGGAGACGCGGTTGTGAAAGCGGATGCCGAACGTGCCGCCGGGGAGCGGGACAAGATCGGCGCGCTGCGGGCGCGTCGGGAGATAAAGGCGCGGCATGTGCATGTCGCCCGCCTCTTCGAGCGCGAGCGTCAGGTGATACTCCTCGACCTCCGCGCTCTCGTAATCGTTGGGGTCTGCGACCGCCACCATCTCGACCATCACTTCGCCCCGCTCGCCCAGAAACACGATCTGAAGTTCGCAGACCGGGCAGGCCAACTCTTCGGCGCGCAGGGGCATGCGGCAGCGCGGGCAGCGATGCCGTCCCCAGAAGCGAAGTTTGTCGAGCAGATTCTCACTCATCTTTAAATGCACTTCGTAAACGAAATCTCAGATTTCGAATCCGAAATTTTTAAACGAAAACTTACCTTCGGCTCATCTCGTGAACTGCTTCGACGAGCGCGACGACGTTTTCGACGGGCGTTTCCGGCAAGATGCCGTGCCCGAGGTTGAAGATGTGACCGGGGCGTCCTGCGGCTAGTTCGAGGATGCGCCCGACGTGTTGGCGAATGATCGCGGGAGAGGTGAACAGCAGGATTTGATCGAAGTTTCCCATGACGGCGCGGTCGTAGCCGATGCGCCGCCAACCTTCGTCCAAAGGGATGCGCCAGTCGAGGCCGATGACGTCGCCCCCGGCCTCGCGCAACAGTTCGAGGAGCGTGGCCGTCCCCGTCCCAAAGTGTATCACGGGCGTGCCCGGCCGTATGTTGCGAATTGCTTGCAATGTGTGCGGCAGCACGAATTCCCGGTAATCGTCGGGGCTGAGACAGCCGACCCACGAGTCGAAAAGTTGGACGGCCTGCGCGCCCGCAGCGATCTGCGCGTTGAGATAGAGCGGCAGGGCGCGCGCAATGCGCGACATCAGGGCGTGCCACGCGCCGCTGTCGGCGTGCATGAGCCGTTTGGTGTGGACGTAATTTTTCGACGAGCCGCCCTCGATAATGTAGGAGGCCAGCGTGAAGGGCGCGCCCGCAAAACCGATGAGGGGCAGGTCGGGTTTCAGCGCGCGCCGCGTCTGGCGAATCGCCTGCATCACGTAGTCGAGGCTCTCGACGGTTTCCACTTCGCGCAGTCGATCCACGTCTGCGGCCGTGCGCACGGGGTTGTGGATGACGGGGCCTTCGCCCTTGGCGAATTCGAGTTCGAGGCCGAGCGGTTCGAGTATGAGCAGGATGTCGGCGAAGATGATGGCGGCGTCAACGCCAAGGCGTTCGGCGGCGTAGACCGTCACTTCCGAAGCGAGGTCGGGCGTCTTGCAGAGTTCGAGAAAGGTGGTGCGGGCGCGCACCTCGCGATATTCGGGCATGTAACGCCCGGCCTGCCGCATCAGCCAGACGGGCGTGTAGGGCACGCTCTCGCGGCGGCACGCGCGCATGAAGGGGCTGTTATAAAGCGCGTCGCTCGTCGCATTGTCGCTCGCTGGATTGATGGCTCGGGTCGGGCTGTCGGTCGTCAAGTTTTTCAGTCCACACTTCTCACGAAACTTGGGGCGGCGGCGGGGCGTACAAAATTCCTGAGACGATAACGCCCTGCCTGTAAATCCGGTCGCCCGGACAAGTGCAGACTACAATATTAAGCCACGCGAGCGCGAGTCGCCGCGTGGCTTCCGGCCTGATTCGACTTATTTTGATGCACGAAACCCGCCGGATTGAAGTTCGGGCGCAACCGTCGGGCGCAAAATTATTTGCCACAAACGAAGCGCGTGTGGTGTTTACAGGATGAGAGCGTCGAAGATGAGCGACATGGCCTTAGAGGCTCTGAGAAATCCAGTGGCTACCCCCGCCCACCAGCAGACGGCGACAGACGCGACCGCTCTCGGCTTTGACGAGGCTTTTATGTTGCACCATCGCGCAGTCTACAATACGTCCTACGCGCTTTTGCGCGACGCCGGGCTGGCCGAAGACGTGACGCAGGAAGTTTTCCTGCGGCTCTATCGCCAACTCGACGCCGAACCGCCGCCGGGCGAGTTCTTGCGCCCGTGGTTGTTGCGCGTGGCGATCAACCTCTCGCACAACACCATGCGCAGCCGCACGCGCTCGGTGGCGCGCGAGGAAGAATTTGCCAAGCAGACGACGGGCGCGGACGGGTTGACCGCGTCGCTCGACGCCGACTACGAGCGTCGCACCGAAATCGAAGAAGCGCGCCGCGCGCTGGAAAAGATCGAAGAGCCGATGCGCAGTTGTCTTTTACTCAAACAACAGGGCTTGTCTTATCGCGAGATTGCTGCCACCCTGTCGATCAATGAAACTTACGTCGGCAGTCTCGTCGCGCGTGGACGAAAGGAATTTGCGAGAGTGTACGGAAAGATCGGAGGACGCCGATGATGGAAACCTGTCTCGATGAAGGAACATTGCAAGCGTACTTGGACGGCGAACTCTCTCCCGACGCGTCGAACGACATCGCGACGCACCTCGCCGCGTGCGCCGCGTGCGCCGCAGCCGCCCGCGCCGCCGAAGAGGAACTCGCGTTCTTCTCCACGGCCTTCGCGCCCGCGCTTCCATCGAGCGTGCCCACGGAAAAACTGCGCGCGCGTCTCGACGAGGCGATTGCCGGGATAAACGCGACCGAACGCCGGTTCGCGCCGGAGACGAGCAACGCGCCGCGCCTGCGTTCCTTCTTCAATTCGCTGGTCGCTTCTTTAACGACCTTCACGCCGCGTCAGGCGACCGCCTTCGCCAGTTTCCTCGTCGCCGTCGCGCTCGTCCTCGTCTTCGCCTTGATGCAGACGCCCGACAGCCCGAACACGCCGCAAGAGATCGCAAAAGTTGACCGGACGCCCGCGTCTCCCTCCGTGCAAACTGAGAGGGGCGCGACGCCGAACGACGCGGCGACACTTCAAACTCCGTTCACGACGGGCATCACTCCCGCTCCGGCGACGGCGGGCGGCGACCGCGCGGACTTCGTGAAGGCCGGGATTAACACCCGCACGCGAACTGCGGACGCGCGCCGCGAACGGGCGGGCGGGTCGGAAACTCCCGACACGATTGCCGCCGTGAACACGACCGCCAACGCCGCCGCTCCGGGGGCGACGGGCGAGCCGTTGCTGGCCGACGAAAAGACTTATTTAAGCTCCATCTCTTCGCTCACTTCCGCCATCGAGGCGCAGGGCGCGGAGGGCATGACGCCGACCTTGCGCGCCGAGTATGAGCGCAATCTGGCGGTCGTCAATCAAGCCATCGTGTCGTCGCGCGTGGCGGCGCGGCGCAACCCGCAGGATACGGACGCGAAGGAATTTTTGCGCGCCGCCTATCAAAACAAGGTCGAGCTTTTAAGCGCGGTCGCCGATCAAACGCAACTCGCCAGCAGCCGTGATTGACCCGGCTATTTCAAGCGGCGCACGCTCGGCAACTCAACGCCGCACAATTGTTGAAGGTATTAAAGGAACTTTTTTCAGAATGAGACGGAATAGTTATTATCTGCTGCCGGTCGCCGTGTGCCTGCTGGCAAGCCTGTGTACGACGGCCACGCACGCCGCGCCGCGCGAGCGTCAGGGGGGCGCGGTGGAAAGCGTGAAGCCGGTCGTCACGGCCGAGCAGACGCTTCCGGCCGAGGCGACGGTGACGCTTCTGGCCTGTGTGGAGACGGGCGACGTGGTGGTGCGCGGCTGGGATCGCAAAGAGGTGCGCGCCCGCTCGAACGACGCCTCGCGCATCGAACTGCGCCGCGCCGACGCGACGACCGACCCGAATCCCGCGACGCGCATCGAGGTGCTCGTCGCCAAAGATCAGGCCGAACCGGCGCGCCCCGGTCTGTGCAGCAACTCCGGCAATCTGGAACTCGACGTGCCGCGCGGCAGCACCGTCCAGATCAAAGGCAACACGGGCGACATCAGCGTGGCGGGCGTGGCGGACGCGCGGTTGAAGACGCTGAGCGGCGACATCGAAGTGCAGCGCGTCACGAAGTCAATCGAGGCTTGGAGCGCGAACGGGGTGATCGTGGTGAGAAATTCGAGCGGGCGCGTGCGGCTGGAAACCATCAGCGGCGAGATCGTCGCCAGCGATCTGACGGCGGACAAACCGGGCGACGAGTTTTTCGTCAAGTCCGTGAGCGGCGAAATCACGCTCGCCAAGTTGGCGCACACGCACGTCGAGGCTTCCAGTTCGAACAGTTCGATAGATTTCATGGGCGCGCTCGCCGAGGGCGGCCTCTATACGCTCAAGAGCCATTCGGGCAGCGTGCGCCTGTCGCTGCCGTCCGACTCCTCTTTTCAACTCAACGCCAAGGTGCATCACTCCGGCGAGATCATCACCGACTTTCCGATCCGGCAAGTGGCGGTGAAGACGAGCGACAACCCGAACCATGCCGCCACGGTCGGCGGCCCGCTCCTGAGCGACGGGCGGCTCACGGGCGTTACGGGCAAGGGTGACCAGCGCGACGCGACGCTCATTCTGTCGTCTTTCAGCGGGACGGTGCATTTGCAGAGACAGCCGTAGGCCGGTTCAAGTTTCAAGTTTCAGGTTTCAGGACTGAAACTTTAGCCGTCGGCTTCGTTTATGTTTGGCCGTTTCCGGCGTTTGATGTTTGTGGCCTTCGATTTGCTAATGCTGTGACCACGATTCGTAAGGACTGGTCACAGTTCTAACCTGAAACCTGAAACTTGAAACCCGAAACCCAAACCCTGAAACTTGAAACCCGCCAAAAAAATCTTGCCACAAAATCAACGACGGCGGTGTTTTCACAGTATAAGCGGTGAGATGGTTTGAAAAAGCGGCGAATTGAAACGTTTCGGTCGTAAGTCACGTCTACCTGCATGAGACGCGGCTTGAGTGTTAGCGAGGACGCGACCGGACATTCCCGAAAGTGGGACGAGAGTCAGTCAAGAGAAGCGCGACGCCGCGCATGCAGAGGTGGAGGAGGTAGTGTGATGAGACGAAAGTTTGGAATCTTATTTTTGATTGGGATCACCGTTTTGGCCGGGACGCAGGAGGCCACGCGCCAGTTCGACGGGCTGAAATCGTCCTTGAAGAATTTCACGCGCGCTAGTTTGTGGAGCGGTCTCATCGTCTACGCGCAGCCCGTCAGCGACGGCAAACTTCCGACGCCGCAGATTTATTACCTGATGCCGACGCCGCAACAGCCGCAGCAGCACGTTGCGCCCGCCGCGCAGCAACCCGTACTGGCCGACAACGGCGCATCCACGACGACCGTTAAGCCCGATGCGCGGAACAATCACGGCGAGGAAGCGGCGGTTGCGCCGAGCTTGGACGCCCTGACGCTCGCGGCGGTGCGAGAGGCCGAGTCGGCCGCGCGGTCGGAGTTGGTCTTCAACAAGTTGCCGTCGAATCTGATCGCCTCGCACTTCGCCGCGCCGCACGCCGCGCCGCACGTCGTACCGCACGTCGTACCGCAGCCCGCGCCGCCGCAGGTTATTCCGCAGCCCGACAGGGTGCGCCGGTATGAAGAGGTGGCGAAGAACGCACCGCTCGCGGCACGCAAGTTCAAACAGGACGCCGACGTGATCGCCAAAGCGTTCGTGAAGGAGTTCGACGACGTGAAGCTCTTGGCGGAGACGGAGCGAATCTTGACGGAGGAGAGGCAGCTTGAGCGTCTGAAGTTGAAGACGCTTGGCGAGGCGGCCGACCTGCACCGCCGTGTGGAACTGAGGGTCTTGCGTCGCCCCGCTGCCCGTCCCGAACGTCTCGAACGGATCAGAGTGATCAATCGTCTGGTTGAGCCGCGCGGCGTGACGCTGCCGGAGATGTCGAGCATCGGTTGCGAGAAGACGAAAGTTAAACCGGAACTCGTACCTGCTCCCCCGGCTGCGCCGCTGGCAAGGACGAGCATGCCCTTGATAGCCGAGCCGATGGTCGAGTTGGGGTTGCCCGCCGCGTCGAATGCGGGCAGCAGTTGGACGCTCAACTGCGACACCGAGCCGGAGCAGAAGTAGCCGGATGCGCTGCGTCGCCGCCGCACGGCCGAGACTAGCGAATTACGCGAGAGTCGTTCCGGCGAGGATGAGGGCGACGGAAGATTCAACCTAGGGTCGCCCGACGCGAGAGGCGGACGCGCCCGGTAAAAAGTTTCCCGTACAAGCAGGAGCCATAATTGGCGGAGGCAGCGAGTTTCCGTCCGGGGGCAGGTGTGCGCCCGAAATCGTTTGAAAAACTTGCTTTGATTTTGTCGCTTACAGGAGAAGAAACATGAAGAAATTCGGATGGATACAGACGCTACTTTTCGTCGTCATCGCAGTGGTGACCGCGCCGCAAATCAGCAGCCGCCTCGTCGCGCTGAACGCACAGGCCGCCGACGGCTTCGTCGCCTCGGCGCAGGACAAAGACAAAGACAAGGACAAACTCAAGGACGGTCATAAAGGCGACCATCGCAATTATGACGACAGCGAGTTTACCGAAAAAGACGAGGTGCACCAGAGCTATCAACTGACGCCCGGCGCGACCGTGAGAGTCGCAGGCATCAACGGCGCGGTCGATGTGGAGACGACGAGCGGCAACACGGCCGAAGTCCACATCGTGCGCTCGGCGCGCAGCCGCGCCGATCTCGAATACCGCAAAGTGATCATCGAGCACACGGGCGCGAGCCTCGTCGTGCGCGGCGAGAGCGATCAGGAACGTCGTTATGCGCGCGGCGAAAACCCGCAGGTGCGCCAGCGCGTCACCTTGCGCCTGCCGCGCCAGATCGATTTCACGGCGAGCGGCATCAACGGCAAAACGACCGTGGGCGAAGTCGAAGGCCCCGTCAAAATCAGCGGCATCAACGGCAAGGTCGAAGTGGCGCAGGCCGTCGGCTATTCCGAACTGTCGGGCATCAACGGCACGGTCATCGTCACCATTGCCCAACTCGGCGAGCGCGGTATCCGCGTGAGCGGCATCAACGGCGCGGTCGAACTGCGCTTCGCGGATGCACTCAACGCCGATCTCAAAGTCACGGGCATCAACGGCTCGGTCAACGCCGACATGCCGAACGTCGTCGTGCAGGGCACGGTCAGCCGTAACAATTTCAACGCGCGCATCGGCGCGGGCGGCGCGCCCATCAACGTCTCCGGCGTCAACGGCCGTGTCAGTCTCACGCCGCGCAGCTAACCAAACAGTGAATCGTGAATCGTAAATCGTGAATAGACTAAAACGGTCTTTCTCTATTTACGATTCACGATTCACGATTTACGAGGACAAAGTGATGAGCAGAAAAATCTTGAATCGCGCGACGTTGGCCGTGGGCGTGTTGTTGCTGGCGTGCGGGGGGGCGTTCGCGCAAGGCGAGGGAAGCGGCGCGCGCGATGCGGTGCGCGAGGAGTTTCACCAGAGCTACCCGCTATCGCCGCGCGGGCGCGTGACGCTGAAGAACATCAGCGGCGCGGTGCGTATCACGGCGTGGGATCGCGCGGAAGTGCGCGTCGATGCCGTCAAACGCGCCGAGACGCGCGAGCGTCTGGACGAGGCGCGCATCAGCGTGGACGCTAGCGCCGACAGCGTCAACATCGAGACGCGCTACCCGGACGATGCGTTCAAGTACGAGCGCGGCGACAGCCGACGGCGCAATGCGGCGAGCGTCGATTACACGGTGAGCGTGCCGCGCGGCGCGCGCCTCGAAGCAATCGAAGTGATCAGCGGACGGCTCGACATCGAAAACGTTGAGGGCGGCGTCAAGGCTTCGTGCATCAGCGGGCAATTCACGGCGCGCAATCTGACGGGCGAGGCGAAGTTGTCAAACGTGAGCGGCACGCTCGAAGCAAGCTTCGACAAGTTGGACGACGCGAGCAACGTCACGCTCGGCAACGTCAGCGGCCAGATCATCCTGCGTATTCCGTCAGACACCAACGGCACGATCAAGGCCAACACGCTCTCCGGCCAGATCACGAACAACCTCGGCCTGCCCGTCCGTCGCGGCGAATACGTCGGCCACGACATGTCGGGTCAACTCGGCAACGGCGGCGCGCGCATCAAGCTCAACAACGTGAGCGGGCAGATCAAAATTCAACGCGCCGCCGACGGGCGCACGGCGACGAGCGTGACGAATCTCATCACGGATGCGCGCCAAGTCTCGCACGCGGGCGCGTCGCAAGAAGAGATCGAAAGACGCGTGGAGCGCGAGATCGAGAGCGCGATGCGCGACACGGAACACGCCGAGCGCACAGCGGAACGCGCAACGCGTCTGACGGAGCGCGAAGTCAGACGCGCGGCGCGGGCGACCACGCGCGATGCGGCGCAAACGAACGAACGCGCGCTGCGCGCGGCCGAGCGTGCGACGCGCGACTTGGAGCGCAATCAAGCGCAGATCGAGCGGGAAGTGGAACGCGCCGCGCGCGAGATCGAGCAGGCGTTGGGCGAGCACGAACGCACGGCCGCCGAGCACGGCGAATATTCATACCGTCTCGTCGAACGCGATGCCAAATCCTTCAACGTGTCGGGCACGCCGCGCGTCCGGATCGACACTTTCGACGGCTCGATCAACATCCAGCCTTCCAATGAATCGACGGTGCGCTTCTCCGCCGTCAAGCGCGCGCGCGATGAACAGGCCATGCGCGGCATCCGCCTGCGCGCCGAGCAGACGGGCGATACCATCAACATCATCGCCGAGTTCGACCGCGCGCAGCAGCGCGAGGATTACGGCACGGGCGCGGCCGTCGCGCTCGACGTGTGGGTTCCGCGCAATGCGAACGTCACCGTCAAGTCGGGCGACGGGCGACTGCGCCTGAGCGGCATCGAAGGCGACATCAATCTGCATACGGGCGACGGCTCGGTTGACGTGACGGAGAGCAAGGGGCATCTGCGCGTGGAGACGGGCGACGGGCGCGTCCGCGTGGTTGGCTTTGACGGCGACGCGACCGTGCAGACGGGCGACGGGCGCATCTCGCTCGACGGCCGTTTCACCAAACTCACGGCGCGCACGGGCGACGGCGCGATCTCGCTCGCGCTGCCCGCGAACGCCAATGCACGCATCGAGACCGATTCCGAGCGCGTCATCAACGACGCGTCGGCCGTGGCCGAAGACGGCGAAGGCGAAGCGACCGAACGACGCGTCAGGCGTTGGCGCATCGGTTCAGGCGCGGGCAGCCAGATCAACCTGCGCACGGGCGACGGTCAAATCTTTTTGCGCCGCACGGGCGACGAGCGTGAGTAGCAAACCGCCTCACAAGCAATAGCGAGGCACGGGAACGCTCGCCGGGAGCGAGCGTTCCCGTGCCTGTAACTTTCGATCCGTATTCCAAATTATTGGAACTTCACGCGACATTCTTACAAGTTTGTAGAAACATTTTTTGAGCGTCGAGCGTCTAATAGCCAAACGGCCTGTGACTGCATTTCCCCATGCGGCGAGCAAGCGTCCCGTTTTCCGAAACGCAAAAGTTTAAGACGAAATGTAATGAATCACAGGCTATCTTTGTTTGCCCCGTTGCCGCTCCGCTTGCCCGCCGCCTCGTCGGCACAGGCTACGACCCGCCAACACGCCAACACGTTTACGAAGCCGAACGCCGCTTCGATTCTCACACCCGCGACCACGTCTCCTGCGCCCCGTCCCGGCGCGTGCGTGATTGCTTCGCCGCGTGCCATTTTAAAGTTTGAGGTCAAATAAACATGAATGAAAGAGCCATTCACCGCTCTCCGCGTTCCGGCGTGTCGTGCTCCATCCTGCAACGCACCCTCGCTTTAGGTCTCGCCGGGCTAACGTTCGTCGCCCTGCTCCCGCCCGTGTCGCGCGCGCAGCAGATCGCTTCGCTCGTGAACAAGTCAAAGCCCAAAGTTGTCTCTGGCGCGGCGACAACGAATGCGCCCGCCGCCGCCTCCGCTGTAACGGCAGCGCGCCCGCGTCGCATCGCTTCGCTACGCAGCCGCGAGACGGACACAGGCGCGCGCGTCACCGTTCTGTCGGACGCGGAGTTGACGAACTACACGACCTATGAGAGCGGCGGCCGTTTCTTCGTGAGCATCCCGCAGGCGGAGGCGGGAGAGGCGGCCGCGTCGCTCGCCGAAAGTTTACGCGGGCGCGGTTTTGCGGACGCGCGGGTCGAACGGCGCGGCGCGGACGTTTTGCTCTCCTTCAAGTTGGAGGCGGGCACGACGGCCGACGTGCGGCAGAGTTTCAACCGTCTCGAAGTGCGCTTCGCGCAAGAGCCGCAGCAGCAGCAAACGGGCGGCAGCGGGAATCTGCCCGCGTCCGCTTCGCCCATGCCTACCGCAACGCCGACGGCATCGCCCGCCGCGACGACGAGCGACTCGCCCGCCGTCGCCCCCGGCACGACGACGAGCGACAGTTCAACCACGACCGCGACGGTCAACAGCGCGAAGGCGGCCGCGGGCAAAGTGAAAGGCAACGTCGTCGCGCTGCCGCCGGAAAAGGCCGCGCCCGTCACCGTCCCGCGCCTCGACGCGCCGCCCACGATTGACGGCAAACTCGACGACGCCGTGTGGAAACAGGCGCGCCTGCTGAAAGACTTCTACCAAACACAGCCCGGCGACAACATCGCGCCCTCATTCCCGACGGAAGTTCTCGTCGGCTACGACTCGAAGTTTCTCTATTTTGCCTTTCGCGCCTACGACGAACCCGCGAAGGTGCGCGCCAACGTCGCCAAGCGCGATGCGATCTTCGACGACGATTTCGTCGGCATGTATCTCGACACCTTCAACGACCAGCGCAGAGCCTTCGAAATGCTCTTTAACCCGCTCGGCATACAGGCCGACGCCATCTTCACCGAAAACAGCGGCGAGGATTTCAGCTTCGATCTCGTGCACGAATCGAAGGGCACGTTGACGGGCGACGGCTATGTGGTCGAAGTGTCTGTGCCCTTCAAGTCTCTGCGCTACGAAGCGGGCAAAGGCAAACTCTGGGGCGTGCATTTCTTCCGCCGCATCAAACGGCTCAACAACGAGACGCAATTTTGGATGCCGCTCTCGCGCGACATCAGCGGCATCCTCAATCAGGCCGGCAAGATCACTGGCCTCGAAGGCATCTCCACCGAGCGCACGCTCGAAATCATTCCCAGTTTCACCGTCTCCGAAACGGGCAAGCGCGTCCGCACGTTTTTGCCCACGCCCTTTCCCGGCATCGGCGACGCCGAACCGCAACTCGGCCCCGGCCGCATGCTGAACAAACCCGTCGAGTTGGACTTCGGCGTCACGAGCAAGTTCGGGCTGACGCCGACCATCACGCTCGATCTGGCTTACAACCCCGACTTCGCACAGGTCGAAGCGGATCAAACCGTCGTGACGGCCAACCAACGCTTCCCGATCTTCTTTGAAGAGAAGCGGCCGTTCTTCCTCGAAGGCAAAGAGATTTTCGACACGTCGAGTCAGGTCGTCCACACGCGCGCGATCTTCGACCCCGACGTGGCCGTCAAACTCACGGGCAAGCGCGGCCGCAACACCTTCGGCCTCATCCTCGCCTCCGACAACGGCCCCGGCAACTTCACCGAAGAGGAGCGCGAAGACAAGGCGCTCGAAGTGCTGCGCCTGCGCCGCCCGCGAGGGGCGAACGAGGGGGACGATGCCTACAACGCGCGCCTCAACAAGGCGCAATTCGTCGAGTCGAACTTCGCGCGCTTCGTGGACAAGAACGCCTTCATCGGCGTGCTGCGTCTGAAGCGCGACGTGGGGCGCGAGTCGAGCGTCGGCCTGTTCGCCACCACCTACAACTTCACCGAGCGGCACAATCAACTGCTCGGCATCGACGGCCGCTTCAAACTCGATCCGAAAACCTTCACCACCTTCGAGATCATCGGCACGAACTCGAAGAACTATTTCCGCAACCTCGCCACCGACCAGACCACTTATCGCAACCGCAACGGCTTCGCCTACAACTACCTGCTCGACTACACCGGCCGCTACTTCGGCTACGCCCTGAGCGCGAGCGGCCGCACGCGCGACTATCGCGCCGACGTGGGCTTCACGCGCCGCACCAACACCAACAACGTGCAGTATGCCTTCCGCCTGAGCACCGAGCCGAACCCCAAAGCGATTCTCACCTCGTTTCGCTTTCAGAACTTCACGAACGTTGATTACGACTGGCAAGGGCGCAGTCAGGGCTGGATCGACGGCACGAATTACGACTTCAATTTCGCACACCAGACCTTCGTGCGGGTCGGCACAAACTTCGGCTACGAGCGCATCCTAGAGGAAGAGTTCGGGTCGCGCCGCGCGCCCGCGCAGTTCGACTCGGCCGGGCAGCAGATCGCACCCGTTCGCCGGGGCGCGTTCGCCGGTGACGACTCCGAACGGCAGACGCGGCAGAAGACGATCTTCGTCATCGGCGAGCGACAATTCAACAAACAGTTCTTCGCCTACTTCTTCATCGGCACGCGGCGGGGCATCTTCGACTACGACTTCGGCGCGGGGCGTGATTTCCCGCGTGTCAGCCCCTTCGCCGTCGCCCGGCGTGAGGCGCAGGCGCAGGGAATCTGCGACGAGAAGAAGGACGAGAACGGCAACGTGATCCCGCTGCCGGGCGTCTGCTTCAACGCGTTCGACCCCGGTTCGGCCAACGGCTTCGACATCGACACGGGCGTCACGCTCCAGCCGACGGCCGCGTTGCGCACGACCTTCAGCTACGTGAAGGCGCGGCTCACGCGCCGCGACAACGGCCTCGTCGCTTTCGACGACAACATCTTCGCGCTGCGCTCAACCTACCAGTTCACGCGCTTCCTCTTCGCCCGCGCGCGCGTTGACTACGGCACGCTCTCGACGAGCGCGCGCGGCCAGTTCCTCTTCGGCTGGACGCCGAACCCCGGCACATCCTTTTACGTCGGCTACAACGACGACCTCCAACGCAACGGCTACAACCCGTTCAATTCGCAACTCGAACCCGGCCTGCGTCGCAACGGCCGCACCTTCTTCATCAAGGCGTCCTACCTCTTCCGGCGCAGCTTTTAACGATAGCGGCAAGCGACAGGTGACAAGTTGAAGCACAGAGATCGTCTTCGACTTGTCACCTGTCACCCGATCACCCGTCACTTTCTTGAAACTTTCTCCGCGACGTACACTCTTACAAGCTGAGGCCGCTTCGCGCGGTGTGAAAAACTTAGAGAGCTTTTCAACGGGAAGTCATCCATTTCAAGAGATGTTATGAAAATAAAAGCTCTGTTAGTGATCGCGTTCGTTTTGTCTTGCGCGTTCGCCGCCATCGCCGCGCAAACTGCGGGACAGATTGCTCCCACGCCCACGCCGACCCCTGCGGCGAGCGCGCCCGTTGACGAGAAGAAAAATTCGGCCGTTCGAGCGCAGCCAATCGCGCCCGCCGCCGCAGTAGACCCCGGCACGCGGCCGCTCTCCACCGTCGGCACGTCCGCCGGGGCGGTCACGCCCGAACGCGGCACGACGCCCGTGAGCGAAACGTCCGTACCGCTCTTGGCCGCGCCGAAAGGTTCGGTCGCGTTGCCGCCGGAGAAGGCCGCGCCCGTACGTATCCCGCGCGTGGAGCGTCCGCCGGTGCTCGACGGCAAACTCGACGACGACATCTGGCGGCAGGCCGCCGTGCTCAAAGATTTCTACCAGATCAGCCCCGGCGACAACACCGCGCCTTCGCTCCCGACCGAAGTTTACATGGCCTACGACGCGCGCATGCTCTACATCGCTTTCCACGCGCACGACGAGCCGGGCAAGGTGCGCGCCACGGTCGCCAAGCGCGACGAGGTGCTCTCGAACGAGGACAGCGTGCGCGTCCTCTTGGACACCTTCAACGACCGGCGCAAGGCCTACGTGCTCGTCTTCAACCCGTTCGGCATCCAGCAGGACGGCATCCGTACCGAGGGGCAGAACGTGGATTTCAGCTTCGACCTCGTGATGGAATCGAAGGGCGCGCTCACGTCCGACGGCTACGTGGTCGAAGCGGCGATCCCGTTCAAGTCGCTCAAGTACGAGTCGGGCAAGGACAAGCAGTGGGGCTTACAGGTCTTTCGCCAGATTCAGCGATTCAACAACGAGACCGATTCGTGGATGCCGATCTCGCGCGACATCAACGGCCTGCTCAATCAGGCCGGGCACATCACGGGTTTTGAAAACATCTCCACCGAGCGCACCATCGATCTCATCCCCAGCCTGACTCTTTCGGAAGAGGGGCGGCGCGTGCGCACGTGCCCGCCCGGCAGTTGTCCGCCCGGTTTCGTCGAGCCGGGACGCTTCCTTAACCAGCCGATCAAATTAGACCCCGGCTTCACGGGGAAGTTCGCCATCTCTCCGACGATGACGCTCGACCTCGCCTTGAACCCTGACTTCGCGCAGGTCGAAGCGGATCAGTTGGTCGTCACGACCAACCAGCGTTTCCCGATCTTCTTCCCCGAACGCCGCCCGTTTTTTCTCGAAGGCATCGAAATCTTTCAGACGCCGCTCGGCGTCGTCAACACCCGCACCATCGTCGATCCGGACATCGCCTTGAAGTTGACGGGGCGGCGCGGCCCGAACACCTACGGCTTCCTCGTGGCGAGCGACAACGGCCCCGGCAACTTCTCCGACGACGACCGCACGCTCGCCATTCAGACCGAGCAACGTCGCCGCCCCGGCGAGCCGCAGGGCGCGATTCGCTTTCTCGACAAGAACGCTTTCATCGGCGTCTTCCGTCTCAACCGCAACGTCGGGCAGGAGAGCACCATCGGCGCGGTCGCCACCACTTACCAATTCAAGGAACTGCACAATCAGACGGGCGGCATCGACGGCCGCTTCAAACTCGCCCCGCAAACCACCGTCAGCTTTTCTCTCGTCGGCACGACCTCGCACCGCAACGACTTCTTCAACCCAGACCTCGACCGCAACGAGCTACGCACCGGGCGCGGCGTCGGCTACACGCTCGACTATTCGCACTTCGGCCGCAACTTCGGCTACGAGTATTACAGCGAAGGCTACACCAACCACTACCGCGCCGACGTGGGCTTCACCTCGCGCACGAACTCGAACTTCCATAGTCTTTGGACAAGCTACGACACGACGCCGAAACCGAAATCCACGCTCGTCAACTGGCACGTCCACAATTTCTCTTTCATCAGCCACGACTTTCAGGGGCGCAGTCAGGCGTGGGAGAGCGAGACGAATTTTCAGTGGTTCTTTCAGAAGCAGTTCAACGTCGGCATGGCCTACGAGTATGCCTACGAGCGTCTGATCGAAGAGGAATTCGGCGCGCGCCGCCTGCCCGCGCAGAACGGCAGACCGGCGCAGCCCGGCGCGTTCGCCGGTGAGGATTCCGAACGCTCCACGCGCAAGAATCATTACTTCTTCTTTGGCGGTTATCGCCCGAGCAAAAAGTATTCGTTCAGTTGGCGCGCGGTCTATCGCGACGGCCATTTCGATTTCGACTTCGGCGCGGGTCGCCGCTTCCCGCGCGTCAGCCCCGTGGCTCTCGCCGCGCGCGAGGCGCGGGCAGAGGGGCTTTGCGATGAGCAGTCGGACGAGAACGGGAATGAAATACCGCCGCCCGCCGTCTGCTTCGACCCGCTCGACCCCGGACGCGGCGGCCTCTTCGAGTTTCGCGGCACGTTCGCCTACCAGCCGACGAACGCCTTGCGCTCGACGCTCGACTACACCAAGAGCCGCCTGCGCCGCTACGATACCAACCTCGTCGCCTTCGACGTGAACCTCATCTCTTGGCGCACGACCTACCAGTTCACGCGCTTCCTCTTCGCGCGGGCGCGCATCGATTACGAGTCTCTGCCGCGCCGCGCGCGCGGCCAATTCCTGTTGGGCTACACGCCGAACCCGGGCACGGCCTTCTACGCGGGCTACAACGACGACGCGCAGATCAGCACCTTCTCGCCCTTCGGCCGCCAACTCGAACCCGGCTTCCGGCGCAACGGCCGCACCTTCTTCATCAAAATGTCCTACCTGTTCAGAAGGAGTTTCGGCGGGTAGAAAAGTAACGGGGAACACGAAACGCGAAACGCGGAACGAAAAGCGAGGCGTCTTTAGTTCATCGTTTCGCGTTCCCGCTTCGCCGTTTAACTCGCACGGTTTTGCCAATTTGACTTAACCAACAATTTCGCATAGAAAATTCTCCAGCACTCCCTACTTGCGCCGTTTACCTTGCACGCTCGTTCATGGAAAGGAAATAAAAGATGTCCGCTCTCGACATTTCGCGCGCGTTTGCGCTGCGTCTTTTTTTAGTCGTCATGTTGTTAACACAAGCCCCGACCGCCGCGCTCGCGCAGAAGACGGACGCCGCCTCCGCCGCGCCGGAGAGTGCGGCCGCAAAGCCGCTCGCCTACCCGTCCACGAAGAAGGTCGAGCAGTTTGACGACTATCACGGAACACGGGTCGCAGACCCCTATCGCTGGCTCGAAGATTTGGATTCGCCCGACACGAAGGCTTGGGTCGAAGCGCAAAACCGCCTGACGGACGCCTATCTCGCGGAGATTCCGGCGCGGCAAAAAATCAAGGAGCGTCTGACCAAGCTCTGGAACTTCGAGCGTTACGGCATCCCTTTCCGCGAAGGTGACCGCTACTTCTACACGAAGAACGACGGCCTCCAGAATCAAAGCGTGCTCTACACCGTCCGCTCGCTCGCGGACGAGCCGCGCGTTCTGCTCGACCCGAACAAGCTCTCGCCGGACGGCACAATCGCCCTCGCCGGGACGGCCATCAGCCGCGACGGAAAGTTGATGGCTTACGGGTTGTCGGCTTCCGGGTCGGACTGGGCTGAGTGGCGCGTGCGCGACATCGAGACCGGGCAGGATTTGCCCGACCACGTCAAGTGGGTGAAGTTCTCCGGCGCGAGTTGGACGGCCGACGGCAAAGGTTTCTTCTACAGCCGCTACGACGAGCCGAAGGCGGGCGCGAGCCAACTGGCGGGCGTCAACGAGTTTCAGAAACTCTACTACCATCGCCTCGGCACGCCGCAAGCGGACGACGCGCTCATCTACGAGCGCAAGGATCAGAAGGATTGGGGCTTTAGCGGCGACGTGACCGAGGACGGCCGCTACCTCATCATCCACGTCTGGGTCGGCACGGACGCCAAGAATCGCATCTACTACAAAGACCTCCAGACGCCCAACTCGCCCGTCGTCAAATTGCTCGACGAGTTCGACGCCGCCTACAACTTCATCGACAACGACGGCGCGGTCTTCTGGTTCATGACCGACCGCGACGCGCCGCGCTACAAGGTGATCGCCATCGACACGCGCAAGCCCGAACGCGCGAACTGGAAAGTCGTGATCCCCGAAGCGGCCGAGACGCTCGAAGGCGTGAACGTCGTAGGCAACATGTTCATCGCCTCCTACCTCAAAGACGCGCACTCGCAGGTGAAGACTTACAAGACCGACGGCAAGTTCGTCCGCGAGGTCGAGTTGCCGGGCATCGGCTCGGCGTCCGGCTTCAGCGGCAAGCGCACGGACAAAGAGACGTTCTACGCCTACGGCAGTTTCACCACGCCCTATCCCATCTATCGCTACGACCTGACGACGGGCAAGAGCACGCTCTTTCGCCAGCCGAAAGTTGATTTCGACCCTAACCAGTACGAGACGAAGCAGGTTTTCTATCAGAGCAAGGACGGCACGCGCGTCCCCATGTTCATCACGCACCGGAAAGGTTTGAAACTCGACGGCACGAACCCCACACTGCTCTACGGCTACGGCGGCTTCAACGTCTCCGAGACGCCCGGCTTCTCCATCAGCCGGCTCGTCTGGATGGAGATGGGCGGCGTTCTGGCCGTGGCGAATCTGCGCGGCGGCGGCGAATACGGCAAGGACTGGCACGAGGCCGGAATGAAGTTGAAGAAGCAGAACGTCTTCGACGATTTCATCGCCGCCGCCGAGTGGCTCATCTCGAACAAGTACACGTCCACGCCGAAACTCGCCATTCAGGGCGGCTCGAACGGCGGCCTGCTCATCGGCGCAGTCATCACACAACGACCCGAATTGTTCGGCGCGGCCTTGCCCGCCGTCGGCGTGATGGACATGCTCCGCTTCAACAAGTTCACCATCGGCGCGGCGTGGGCTTCCGATTACGGCTCGCCCGAAAACGCCGACGAGTTCAGAGCACTCTACGCTTACTCGCCGCTGCACAATTTGAAACCGGGCAAGAGCTACCCGCCGACCTTGATCACCACCGCCGACCACGACGACCGCGTCTGGCCCGGCCACAGCTTCAAGTTTGCGGCGGCGATGCAGGCGGCGCAAGGAGGCGGCGCGCCCGTCCTCATCCGCATCGAGACCAAAGCGGGACACGGCGCGGGCAAACCCACCTCGAAGATCATAGAAGAATACGCCGACATCTGGGGCTTCCTCGTGCGTACGCTCAAGATGAACGTGCCCGCTTAAGCGACTGCGGCGTCTCGCGTCAAAGCACGGACAGCCGGACGGCATTCCACCGTCCGGCTGTCTCTTTTTTTGACGCGGCATAAGGAAGCGGCCGCGTCACGACCGCGCTCCGGCGGCGGCGGCGACTTTGTTCCGCGCTTCCGCCTTCGAGTCTTACCGTTCAAACATGCTCAATCGCGCGTTGACGCCGCAAGACATCAACGCATGCTCTCGGCAACCGAGATGATGATGAGACTCCCGATGAACAAGAAGACGACGGAGACCAACACCACCCCGAAGATGACGACCGGGGCGGCCGCCCACATCGGCCAGCGGAGTCGCGCCGCCAACATATTCGCCAGCGAGCCGCTTGCCACGCTTGAGAAGATGATCGACAAAATGACCAGCACCAAATTGGAGACGAGAATCGCCCCGCCCGTCGATCCGTTGTAGCCGTTCGTCCCGATGAGCCACGTGAACATCCAGAAGATGCCGAAGAGGATCATCAGCAGCGCGGTGATGGCCGAAACGATCAATGTTTTCGCCATGTGGAATATTCTCTCCTGCCGCGCGTGCGGCTCAGCAAGTTGATCACGACGATTGACATAGACGAGCGGCGCAAGCAGAATAGCGCAACTCTTCGGGTGTGATGCCGCAAACACGAAACATGCTAACAGAGATTGTCGGAAAACCCGTCCCGCGCAAAGAGGGGCGCAGCAAGGTCACGGGCGCGGCGCGCTACGTCGACGATCTGAGGATGCCCGGCATGCTCTACGGCGCAACCGTGCGCTCGCCCGTCGCACGCGGCCGCATCCGTTCCGTCACTTTCGGCGAGGGCATCCCGTGGGACGAGTTCGTCGTCGTGACGGCCGAAGATATTCCGGGCGAGAACGCCGTCGCGCTCATCCTCTTGGATCAACCCTACCTCGCCTCGGAGTTCGTCAACCACGCCGAAGAACCGATCCTGCTGCTCGCGCATGCGGACAAGCAATTGCTCGAACGCGCGCGCCGCGCAGTTCACGTTGACATCGAACCGCTCCCGGCCGTCTTCACGCTCGCAGACTCGCTCGCGCAGAAGGAGATCATCTGGGGCGAGGACAACGTCTTCAAGTCGTACCTTGTGGACAAAGGGAACGTGGACGACGTGTGGGCGCAGGCCGACCTCGTCGTCGAAGGCGAATATTCGACGGGCGCGCAGGAGCAACTTTACATCGAGACGAACGGCGTCATCGCCGTGGCGAATCCGGAAGAGGGCGTCACCGTCTGGGGTTCGATGCAATGCCCGTATTACGTTCACAAGGCTCTGTTGAAGTTGTTTGCGCTGCCGCCGGAGCGCGTGCGCGTCGTGCAGTGCGAAACGGGCGGCGGCTTCGGCGGCAAGGAAGAATACCCTTCGATGATCGGCGGCCACGCCGCACTGCTGTCTTGGAAAGCGGGCGGGCGTCCCGTCAAAATTATCTACGACCGCGCCGAGGACATGGCCGCCACGACGAAGCGACACCCTTCGCTGACGCGTCATCGCACGGCCGTCACCGCCGACGGGCAACTGCTTGCGATGGAGATCGAATTCATCGTTGACGGCGGGGCTTACGCGACGCTCTCGGCTGTGGTGCTCTCGCGCGGCACGATCCACGCGGCCGGGCCTTACCGCTGCCCGAACGTCCGCATCCGTAGTCGCGCCGTCGCCACGAACGTGCCGCCGCACGGCGCGTTTCGCGGCTTCGGCGCGCCGCAATCGATCTTCGCGCTGGAACGGCAGATGGACAAAGTGGCGGCGGCGGTCGGCCTCTCGCCCTCGGAGTTTCGTCGCCGCAACTTCATCCGTGAGGGCGAGACGACGGCGACCGGGCAAGTCATACGCGAGCCGGTTGATATGGCGGGCTTGCTGGATCGCGCCTTCGAGTTGACCGACTACGAGGCCAAGCGCGAACGCTTCGCGCGCGAGAACGCCGCGGGGGGCGTGGGCGGCGTAAAGCGCGGCATCGGCTTCGCGTCGTTCATGCACGGCGCGGGCTTCACGGGTTCGGGCGAAGACTATTTGAAATCAATCGTCGGCGCGGAGGCCGACGCAGAGGGGCGCGTGCGCGTCCTCGCCGCGAGCACGGAGATCGGGCAAGGTACAAACACCATCTTCGCGCAGATCGCGTCCGACGCGCTCAAGCTCAATTACGATCTGGTCGAGATGGCGCAGCCCGACACCGGCAACGTCCCCGACAGCGGCCCTACGGTCGCCTCGCGCACCTGCATGATCGTGGGCAAACTCGTCGAATCGGCCGCGCTCGGCCTGCGACAGACGTTGCAGGGGGCGGGTCTGTTGGCGACGGACGACTACACGGAAGACGATTGGCGCAAGGCGTGTCGCGAGTACGTCGAACGATACGGAGCGTTGAAGTCGTTCAGTCAATACAAGCCGCCGCCGGGTGTGCGCTGGGACGATGAGAAGTATGAGGGCGACGCCTACGGGGCGTTCGCGTGGGCGGTCTACGTCGCGGAAGTGTCGGTCGACACGCTGACGTATGAGACGCGCATTGATGATTTCGTCGCGGTGCAGGAAGTGGGGAAGGTGGTGCACCCGATTCTCGCCGCCGGGCAGATCGAGGGCGGCGTGGCGCAGGCCATCGGCTTCACGCTCTACGAAAACGTGGTCTGGCAGGAAGGGCGCATGGTCAACAACGGGATGACCAACTACGTCATCCCGACTTCGGCAGACCTTCCGCCTATCCGCGTCCACTTCGAGGAACAGCCCTACCAGTACGGCCCGGCAGGGGGCGCGAAGGGCATCGGCGAACTCCCAATGGACGGCGGCGCGCCCGCCATCCTGAACGCCATCGAGCAGGCGACGGGCGTGCGGTTCACGCACGTGCCGCTGATGCCCGAAGCGTTGATGCGCGGATTGAGCAAAGACGCATGAAGACGAATAGAATGAGTCTCACGCAAAGGCGCAAAGGCGCAAAGGACAAACACGGAGTGATGAGACGCTTGGCTTCCGTTTCTCTTTGCGCCTTTGCGCCTTTGCGTGAGACTTTTCCATGCGGCTCAGGAGTCAAACATGATTGAAGCCGCCGCTAAAGTTGAAGTGCATTGCACGGTCAATGGCGCGCGGCAAACTTTACGCGTCCACCCTCTGGCGCGTCTGCTCGACGTGCTCCGCGAAGATTTAGGGTTGACCGGCACGAAGGAGGGCTGCGGCGAAGGCGAGTGCGGCGCGTGCTCGGTGCTGGTTGACGGCGAACTCGTCAACAGTTGTCTCGTGCCCGTCCTGCAAATCGAAGGCGCGGAGATCAAAACCATCGAAGGCGTCTCGGCGGGCGGCGCGGAACTCCACGCCGTCCAGCAGGCGTTCATCGAGTGCGGCGGCGCGCAGTGCGGCATCTGCACGCCGGGGATGGTCTTGGCCGCCGTGAGCCTGCTCGCACAAATCCCGCAGCCGACCGACGCAGACATCCGCAACGGCCTCGCGGGGAATCTCTGCCGCTGCACCGGCTACATGAAAATCTTCGACGCGGTCGTGCGCGCCTGCGAGCGGGCGGGGGTCAAAGCGTGAGAGCGTACCTGCCCGACTATAACTTGCGCGCCCCGAAGACTCTGGCCGACGCGCTCGACTTGATGGCGCGCGAGCCGGGCGTGTGGCGAGCCTTCGCGGGCGGCACGGACTTGATGGTGCTGCTCGAATTCGGCGCGTTGCAGCACAGGAATTTTTTGAGCATCCGGCATCTGCCGGAACTAGGCGGCATCGAGGTCACGCCGGAGCACGTCTACCTCGGCGCGCTCACGACCTACACGCACATCCAACGCCACGCGGACGTGCGGCGCGAGTTTCCCCTGCTCGGCGCGGCGGCGCGCGAGACGGGCGGCATCGCCATTCAAAATCGCGGCACGCTCGGCGGCAACGTCGTCAACGCCTCGCCCGCCGCCGACTCGCCGCCCGCGCTGCTTGTCTACGATGCCGAACTCGAACTCGTCTCCGCGAGCGGCGCGCGTTGGGTCGAGTATCGCAACTTCCACACCGGCTACAAGCAGATGGACATGCGCCCCGAAGAACTTCTGCGACGCATTCGCCTCCCGCGCACGACGGCCGATTTGAAGACTTACTATCGCAAAGTCGGCACGCGCAAAGCGCAGGCCATCTCGAAAATCTGCTTCGCCGCGGGCGCGCGCCTCGCGCGCGACGGGCGCATCACAGACGCGCGCCTCGGCCTCGGCAGCGTCGCGCCGACCGTCCTGCGCTGCGCGCGGACTGAGGATGCGCTGCGCGACCGGACGCCCGACGAGGCGACGATCAAAGCCGCCTGCGCGATGCTCGTCGAAGAGATCACGCCGATTGACGACATGCGCTCGACGGCACAGTACCGCGCACGCGTCGCCGCGAATCTGCTGGCCGACTTCTTGCGGCAAGTTACACAGTGATGGCAAGGGCGGCCAAGGTTGTTCGCCGCCCGCTCAACGTTCGGCTCTTCAATATCAAAAAGAAAGCACAGACCGGGAGCTTGCCCCTCGCCCTGATAAAACTCGCTTTGCCTGCCGGTCGCAACTTATGAACGTGTCAGAGTTCGTCATTCGTGGTCGCCGCGTCGTCATGCCGAGCGGCATCTCGCCCGCAGCGGTTCACGTCCGCGAAGGACGCATCTTCGCGGTCGGGGCGTTCGAGGGCACGACGCACGGCCGACCGCTCGTCGAAGTTGACGACGAGGTAATTCTGTTGCCGGGGTTGGTGGATACGCACGTCCACATCAACGAACCGGGGCGCACCGATTGGGAAGGCTTCGACACCGCGACACGCGCCGCGGCGGCCGGGGGCGTGACCACGCTCGTCGAGATGCCCCTCAATAGTATTCCCGCGACGACGACGCGCGAGCACTTGGAGACGAAGCGCAAGGCCGCCGCAGGGAAGTGCTACGTTGACGTGGGCTTCTGGGGCGGCGTCGTGCCGGGCAACACGGCCGAGTTGTCGCGCATGTTTGAGGGCGGCGTGTTCGGCTTCAAGTGTTTCCTTGTGCCGTCGGGCGTGGACGAGTTCGCGCACGTGTCGGAAGGAGACTTGCGCGCGGCGATGCCGGAACTGGCGCGCATGGGCGCGCTCCTGATCGTTCACGCGGAGACGCCCGCGCCGATTGAGGCCGCGCTCGCGGGCGCGGCGGGAGCGGCGACGGCAGAAGGCGCGCGTCGCTACGAGACATTCTTACGGTCGCGGCCGAAGGCGGCCGAAGACGAGGCCGTCGCGTTGATGGTTCGCCTCTGCCGCGAGACGGGCGCGCGCGTTCACATCGTGCATCACTCGTCGTCGTCGTCGCTCGCGTTGCTGCGGGCGGCGAAAGACGCGGGGCTGCCGTTCACGGCCGAGACGTGCCCGCACTATCTGACCTTCGCGGCCGAAGATGTGCCCGACGGCGCGACCGAGTTCAAATGCTGCCCGCCCGTGCGCGAGCGCGCGAACCGTGAGCGGCTCTGGGATGCGCTCGACGCGGGCACGCTCGACCTCGTCGTCTCCGACCATTCGCCGTGCCCGCCGGAAATGAAGGAGCGCGAAGAGGGCGACTTCCTCAAGGCGTGGGGCGGCATCGCTTCACTCCAACTGCGCCTGCCCGTCGTGTGGACGGAGGCGCGGCGGCGCGGGCATGCAATCGAGCGCGTGGTCGAATGGGTGGCCGCCGCGCCCGCGCGTCTCGTGGAGTTGGAAGGGCGCAAGGGCGCGATCCGGGTGGGCTGCGACGCCGACCTCGTAGTCTTTCGACCCGACGAGCAGTTTCGCGTCGAGGCTTCGATGCTGCACCATCGCCACAAGCTGACGCCGTATGCGGGGCGAACTTTGAGCGGCGTGGTCGAGGCGACTTTCCTGCGCGGCGCGAAGATTTACGAGCGCGGCGAATTTAAGAGCGAAGCAGCCACGGGCGCGCTGCTCGCACGGAGGTGACATAACGCCATGACGGATTTTACGGAACTCGTCGATCTGGCCGCCGAACGCGTGGGCGGCGCGGTCTTGTATGCCAACGACGATTTCTTTGCGCCGAAGGAAAATCTGTTGAAGCCGGGCGCACCCGTCTTTCTCGAAGGCGAGTACACGGATCGCGGCAAGTGGATGGACGGTTGGGAGTCGCGCCGTCGTCGCACGCCCGGCTTCGACTGGTGCATCATTCGTCTCGGTCTGCCCGGCCGCCTGCGCGGCGTCGTCGTTGACACAGCGCACTTCAAAGGCAACTACCCGGAGCAGTGTTCGCTCGAAGCCACGTCGATTGACGGCCAACCGGATGTCGAGCAACTGCTGGACGAAGCGGTCGAATGGCGCGAGGTGCTGCCCGTCTCGAACCTCAAAGGCGATTCGCTGAATCCGTTTTCGATTGAGGACGACGGGCGCGCGACGCACCTGCGCTTCAAGATTTACCCGGACGGCGGCGTCGCGCGACTGCGCGTGTACGGCGAGGTCGCGCCCGATCCGGCGCGCATTAGAGAGTGGGGCGGGCGCATCGATCTGGCGGCAGTCGAGTCGGGCGGATTGGTGCTCGCGTGCAGCGACATGTTCTTCGGCCATCGACATAATTTGATCATGCCCGGTCGCGCCGCGAACATGAGCGACGGTTGGGAGACGAAGCGGCGACGCGGCCCCGGTCATGATTGGGTCGTCATCAAACTCGGCGCGCGCGGGCGGATTCATCAAGTCGAAGTTGATACCTCTCACTTCAAAGGCAACTATCCCGAAAGCTGTTCGCTCGAAGGCTGCGACGCGCAGGGCGCGGGCGGCGACGGCGATGCCGACGCAATCGCAAGCGTCGCGGCGTGGACGGAGATTCTGCCGCGCACCAAATTGCAGGCGCACACGCGCCACCACTTTACAGACGAGTTGAAGCAGACGGCGGGCGCGCTCACGCACGTGCGTTTCAATATCTACCCCGACGGCGGCGTCAGTCGCCTGCGGCTCTACGGCAGCGTCGCGGAGGATTAAGGTTTCAAGTTTCAGGTTTCAAGTTTCAAGTCTGAATGTTCCTCGTTCTTTAACTTGAAACCTGAAACCTGAAACTTGAAACCCCGGACTTTAAACCCTGATGACGGACTTACGCGAAGGTCTCGAACGCCTGAACTCCGCGAGCGCGCCAGAGGCGGAGACGGAACTGCTCAAGTGCTGCGGCTCGACCGGATGGGCGCGGGCGATGGCGGCGCGGCGGCCGTTTCGTGACGCGCAAGAGTTGTTGACGACGGCCGAAGACGTTTGGTGGAATTTGAGCGAGCGCGACTGGCTCGAAGCGTTCGCCGCGCATCCACGGATCGGCGGCGGCGGGCGCGAACGTGCCGCACGCGTGCAGCACCGGCAGGCCGAAGAATGGTCTGAGCAGGAACAGTCGGGCGCGAGCGTCGCCGCGCAGGCAACGCTCGACCAACTCGCCGCAGCCAACCGAGCCTACGAACAGAAGTTCGGCCACATCTACATCGTCTGCGCGACCGGCAAGACGGCCGACGAGATGCTTGCGCTCTTGCACGCTCGCCTGTCCAATGAAGCGAACACGGAACTCCGCAACGCCGCCGCAGAGCAGAGCAAGATCACGAGGCTTCGTTTGGAAAAGTTATTGACGACATGAGGCATGAAGGTTTCAAGTTTCAGGTTTCAAGTTTCAGGACTGAATGTTACTTGTTCTCTGACTTGAAACTTGAAACCTGAAACTTGAAACTTTTCTCACTATGAGCGCGATCACCACACACATTCTCGACACGTCGCGCGGGCGACCGGCGGGCGGCGTCCGCGTAGTTCTCGAAGTTCGAGCGGATGAAGGCTGGAAATTTTTAGGGCAGGGCGAGACGGACGCGGACGGGCGTTTGAAGAATTTGCTGCCCGAAGATTTCGACTTGAAGGCGGGCGCGTATCGTCTCACGTTCCACACGTCCGATTATTTCGCGGCGCAGGGGGGCGAGAGTTTTTACCCCGAAGTCGTGCTCATCTTTACCGTCAACGATGCGTCGGCGCATTACCACGTGCCGCTCCTCGTCAGTCCCTTCGGCTACTCCACCTATCGCGGGAGTTAATGAATGAAACTCGACCCCAATACGAGCGAATGGCTCAACCTGTTCGCGCGCTGGTTTCACGTCTTTGCGGGCATCCTCTGGGTCGGCACGACCTACTATTTCACGTGGCTCGACGCGCGCCTCTCGGAAGCCGAAAGCGCGGCCGCGCCGGGCGAGCGGCCGCAAATCTGGATGGTGCATAGCGGCGGCTTCTATGTGGTGGAAAAACAGAAGCAGCCGGGAACGCAGACGCTCCACTGGTTTCGTTGGGAGGCCGCGCTGACGTGGTTGAGCGGCATGGTCTTGCTCGTGCTCGTCTATTACCTCGGCGGCGCGCTCGTCGATCCGGACGTGCGAGACATCAGCGTGCCGGCCGCCGTCGGGTTCAGCATCGGCCTGCTCGTCGTCGGGTGGGTCGTCTACGATCTGTTGATGCTGTCGCCGCTCGGCCGAAACGAATTGGCGTTCGCGTTCGTGGCCTACGCCCTGCTCGTCGGCGTCGCTTATCTCTTGACGCACATGCTCAGCGGGCGCGCAGCCTACATTCACATGGGCGCGCTGCTCGGCACGCTGATGGTCGCCAACGTGTGGATGCGTATCCTCCCCGCGCAACGCCGCATGATCGCCGCGACGAGCGCGGGCGAGATGCCGGACGCACGGCTCGGCGCGCAGGCCAAACTCCGCTCCAAGCAGAACACTTTCATGGTCGTCCCGGTCGTCTTCACCATGATCAGCAACCACTTCCCGACCGCCACCTACGGCAGCCGCTACGACTGGATCATCCTCTCGGCCTTGATTCTCGTCGGGTGGGTCGCGGCGAAGTTCATCAGGCGGGCGTGAATGGGTTTCAGGTTTCAAGTTTCAGGTTTCAGGTTTCAAGTCTGAATGTTCTTCGTTCTTTAACTTGAAACTTGAAACCTGAAACTTGAAACTTCACGGCAAACGAAAAGAGGGTGACGTTATCAATGTCACCCTCTTTTCGTTTGCTGTGAATGTTGTCAGCTACTTTTTAGTAACCGCTGTAGCCATCGTTATAGCCGTTCTCGAAGGCCATGCGGAGGTACTGCTGGTACAGGGCGCGGTCGCCGAGGCGCGAACTGTAATCCTTCGTGCCGTTGCGATAGACGCTCTCGTCGCTGAAATCGTAACGCTCGTTGCGCGAACGATCCTTGCGGCCTTCCTTGATGCCCTCGTTGTAGCCCGCGTTCAAGGCCGTCTGGCGAAGCTGGAACGAGCCACCGTAGTTAGGATAGCCGTCGTAGCTGTTGCCGCGGCGCGCTCTGCGTTCTTCGCGGCGCTCGCGCCTGTCTTCGCGCCGGTCGCGGCGGCGGTCGCGCCTGTCGTCGCGGCGTTCCCAACGCTCGTCACGCCTGTCTTGGCCGTAACGCCAGTCCTGCGCGAACGTGGCCGTCGGCAAGAGCAAGAACGCGCCCATCGCCAGCATCAACGCTTTCGTCTTAATTCCACCATTGCTTCTCATCTTTTATCACCCCTCTACTTTCAACTGAAATTCGCATCATTGCGAACCCTCGACTTAAGTAACTTACAACCGCCGTGCCACACGCCCGAAGCGCGAAAACACTTGAAAACCATTGCTTCTTTTGCACTACGAGCGTCTGAATCGCACGATAAGGTGTCAAGACGTTCCGTATCGTGTGCATACGCGCGAAGATGCACGCGTCGTTACGTGTCAGCTTCTCTCAGCCTCGATTGCGAGGCGCAGGCGCGACGCCCACGCTTCCTGCTCGGCGCGCGGGGCGAGTTGCGGCGACGCGTTGAACTGTTCGATGTCTCCGTCGAAGCGTGGGATGACGTGGAGGTGAAAGTGGAATAAGTGCTGGTCGCTCGCCGCCTCGTTGTTCTGCCTGAGCGTCACACCGTCGGCCGCGAACGCACGCTTCGACGCGCGCGCAACTTTCGCCGCCGTCGAGAGGATGGGCGCGGCGAGTTCGTCCGGCAGTTCATACAAATTCTTGATGTGGCGGCGGGGCACGACGAGCGCATGCCCCGGCGTCAGGGAGAACGGATTGATCAAGACCGTCACCTGCTCCGTCTCGGACACGACACAGCCCACAGGCTCGCCCGCGATAACCCTGCAAGCCCAGCACGGTTTCCAAAAGCTCGTTTTGTCATCGTCCATTTTTTTATCACTTTCCCCGGCGCGCGTGCCGCCGCGCGTGCCGCCTCTAATGGGGCGTTCTATTCAGAGAGTTCCCGTTCAATGCGCCGGTCGGGGATGAGCCACATGATCGCCACCAGAACGTACAGCGCGCAGGCCAGCCACGAACTCACAAACGAAAGTGGTATCGCCAAGACATAAAACACCACCGACACTTTCCCTTTGAAGTCTTTACCCAGAGCCTTCGCCAGAGCGGAGTTCCGGCCGTGGTGTGAAATGAGCGCGCGCGTCAGGATGAAGTAAGCGATGGCGGCGCATAGCAATACTGTGCCGTAAAAGGCGACGGGCAGGGCGGCGAAGTGGTTCTCGCCCATCCAACCCGTGACGAAGGGGATGAGCGACAGCCAAAATAGCAGATGCAAATTAGCCCACAGGATGCGGCCATCGACGTGCTGCACCGCATGTAACAGGTGATGATGGTTGCTCCAGTAGATGCCGACAAAAATAAAACTGAGCACGTAGCTCAGAAAGACGGGGACTAACGGGCGGACGGCGACCAAGTCTGCTCCGTGAGGCACTTTCAATTCCAGCACCATGATGGTGATGATGATGGCGAGCACACCATCGCTGAACGCCTCCAATCTCCCACGACCCATCGACGATCTCCCTTTAACGTCTCCGCGCTTAAACGCTCTATAGATTCTGCCTGCGGTTGAGAATCTGTACGAACGAGCCGGAGCGCAGTTCGGGGAGCGTCAGGCTGGATCGCTCTAAGGCTTCTTCTTCCGTGATCGCGCCGCAGTTGATGGCGCGCAGGAAATAGTTGAGCAAGCCCTGACCCGTCGCCGCATCGTCGAACACGTCTCCGACGAGGGTGGCCTTGGCGGCCTTCTCGACAAAGTTGCGGAGGCGTTCGGAGGCGGCGTCGAGACTTTGGAGAAAGAAGGCATAGACGGCCGCATAGCGCGTGGGCAGTTGCGCCGGGTGTAAATCCCAACCCTGATAGAAGCCGCCGGTGAGCGAGTGCATGACGTGGCCGTAGTGGATGCGCCACGCGCGGTGGACGGTGCGGCGGTTCTCGTCTTCCTGCGCGGGCGTAAGGGTCGCGCCCGTGGCGGCGGCGCGATGCGGGGCGACGGGCATGATGTTGGTCGCGCCGTCGGAGAGCCACACGCCCGTACCCGCAAACGAGACCTGCATCATGTGTTTGGCGAAATCGCAGGAAGGGTGCGTCATGTGCTGGTGCGCGGCCGTGATATTGCAACTGGCGGTGTAGTCGTAAGTGCCGAAGTGCGCGGCGGTGCAGCGTCCGCGCGCGGCGGCGAGCAGGAGCGGCAGGTTGATCCGGCCGTCGTGGTTGATGATGGATTGAGTGGTTTCGATCATCATCTCCATCTTGAGCGTGCCTGTGGGGAGACCGAGTTGCGTTTCGAGCAGATCGAAGACGTGCGCGAGCGCGGCGGTCTGTTCGGGGATGGTGATCTTGGGCAGCGTGACGACGAAGTTAGCGGGCAGGCTGCCGCCCGTTTCCGCCGCGAGCGTGGAGACGAAGATGTCGAGCGTGCGCAGGCTGCGCGCGCGCAGTTCTTCGGTGAAGGGCTTGATGCGGATGCCGATGAAGGGCGAGAGCGTGCCGGACTCCAAGCCGCGCGCCACCTCGCGCGCGGCCGCTTCGGCGTGGGCGTCCTCTTCGGCGTCGGGACGATTGCCGTAGCCGTCCTCGAAGTCTATGCGGAAATCTTCGACCGGCTCGCGTTCGAGTTTCTCACGCACGCGCTCGTAGATGGTGCGTGCGAGCGCGGCGTCGGCGGCAGGAGGCTGCCCGTCGCCGGACGACTGCTCCGTGCCTGTGAGAGCGAGGGCGCGCGCGAAGGCGTCGGCGTCGGGGGCGAACGTTTCGAGGGCGCGCAGGGCGAGCGAGCCGAGGCGTCCGGGCGTATCGGACTTGAAAAGATGTGCGCCGCCATAGACGGTATGGACGGGCTGGCGGCGTCCGGTCTCACCGGGATAGAGGCGTGCGAAATCCGTGTTGGCCTGTTCGAGTCGGGCTAGATGCTCGCGCGTGTTTTCGGTCGTCAGCGATGTTTTCATAAAACGTCTCGTTTGAAGTCAGCGGGTTGTGCGCGGGATGCTCGGACGTGAAAGAGCGGATTAGTGAAACGCTTGAGGGTGCGAAGACGTGTCCCGGCGTTGACCGGGAGCACGCGCCTCGCACCCTCGCGGGGTCGGGCTTGCTTAGCGAAAGACCTGCTCGACGGGCGTGATGCGAATTTGTTCGGCGCGCACGTCAATCGGGTAAGCCTCGATGATCTTGTCCTCATCCATGATCGCTTGCGGCTTGGGCGAGTTATAGGTCATGGGCGAGGGCTTGTTGGCGAGAATGGCATCGCGCAACCCTTCGGCGTCTTTCGTGACGACGACGATGCGCATGCGGTTCGTCGCCAGATACTTCTTGATGGCGGCGTTCACATCTTCGAGCGTGAGGCGCGAAAGCGCGTCGCGCATGTACCCGTTGAAGTCGCCGATCTTGTAATAGCGGCTGTCGAGCGCGTAGCCGAGTTGGGCGTCCTGCGTGGCGGTCAGGATGTTGGAAAACTTGGACAGAAACTCGCGCGTGGCCTCGAAGGCTTCGCGCGAGAGGCCGTCGCGGACGAGTTTGTCGTATTCGTAGAGCGCGGCGCGCAGGACGAAGTGGGCTTGTTCGGGCGGCACGGGGCGAATCCAGATTTGGAAAATCTGCTGCTGGCGCGCGAGGTTCGGGTCAGGCTCGAACTGGAACATGCCGCCGGGAAAGTATTCGATATAGGCGTAGTCGCCGTAGTTCAAGCCACGCGCCTCGCGCAGTCGTTGATAGAGATAACTGTTGGATGAACGGTGCTGGCCGAAGTAGGAAGCGACGACGGCGAGCGCAGGCCAGTCTTTGTCTGCGCGCGTCACGTTGATCGGGAAGCCGAGCGAGATGGCAGTCGAACGCGTCTCGCGTTTGACGATGTCGATGTGCGTGCCCAGTTCGAGTTTGGGCGTGAAGAAGTTGGAGGGCGTGCGCGTGCCCGCCGGAAGCTTGGCGAAATCGGCCTTGACCTTGGCAGGAAACGCCGCCGGATAGCCGCCCGCAAGACCGAGCACCATGTTGGCCTGCGTGTAGTGCGTGCGATAGAACTCGCGCACGTCTTCGAGCGTGATGCTTTCGAGCGCAGAGAGGCTACCGGCGTTGTGATGGCCGTAAGGGTGTCCCGCGTAGATGTTGTTGTAGAGTTGCTCCTTGCCCAACTCTTCGTCGTTACCCTCGCGCAAGGAAACTTTGAGATAGTTGATCGTGTTGGCTTTGATGCGCGTGAAATCGTCTTCGCGGAAACCGGGGTCGAGGAGCATCTGGCTGATGAGGTCGTAGTAGCGCGAGAGGTTATCGGCGTGCGTCGTGCCCGTAAAGACGGTCATCTCTTTATCGACCTGTGAGCCGAAAAAGGCCGCCATAGGGTAGAAGGCTTCCTGAATCTTATCGTAGGCAAGCTGGCGCGTGCCGCCGCCCGAGACGAGCGAAGCGGTCAGCGAAGCCAGCCCTTCTTTGCCCGCCGGGTCGTCGGCCGCGCCCGTCATAAAGAGAATGCGAAACGTGATGAGCGGAGAGCGGTTGGGGAGCAACACTGCGCCGGGATCGGGGAGCGTGTGCATCATCACCGGGCCTTTGATGCGCTCGGGCGATCTTCGTGGCGACGATTTGCGTTGAGCATTTGCGTTCATGGTCGAAAGCGCGAACGAGAGCATGAGTAAGATGGAAAATATTCTTCGCATGGTTTTATTTGCCGCCCTCCTTGCTGGCCGTCTGTTTACCCGCGCCCTGCGAGAGCGTGACGACGGTGCGGTTGTTGTCCGTAAAGTAACGGCGCGCGGCGTCGCGCAAGTCGGCGGGCGTCACGCGGTCTGCGAGCGTGAACAAGTTGTTCAGGGTTTCCGGCGTGCGGCGCAGCGCGAGATAGGGCGCGAGCGCACCGGCAATCGCTTCGGAACTGTCCATCGCCTGCGCGAAACTGTAGCGGCGGCGCGAACGCGTGTCGTCGAGTTTTTGCTGCGGGACGAGTTCCGTCGCGTAACGCCGGAAGGTGGCGAGAATCTGCTCGCGGACGTAAGGCACGTCCTCCGCTTTCTTGATGCGCGTCTGGACGGTGAAGAGTTCCGGGTCTACACGGTCTCCGAAACTGACGCCGAAGGAATCAACCTTTTGCTCTTTCAGGACGAGGCGTTGATACAACTCTGAGTTCGGGCCGAAGGCGATGGCCGCCAGCAGGTCGAGGGCGACCTTGTCTTTATTCTCGTCGGAATAAGCCGGGGCGCGGAAGGCGACGGCCAGATAGGGCAGGGTCGCGCTCGGCCATTCGACGTGCGCTTCGCGCGGCTCGGTTTGCGCGGGTTCGGCCGGGATCGAGGGCTTGTAAGTGCCGCGCTCCCACGCGCCGAAGTGCTGGCGTGTGAGCGCGAGCGCGCGTTGGCGCGTTACGTCGCCGACGACGAGGATGGTCGTGTATTCGGGGCGATAGTAGCGTTTGTAAAAATCGAGACTGTACTGGTACTGGTTCGGCATGTCCTCGATGTCTTTGATAAAGCCCATCGTGGTGTGCGAATAAGTGTGCGTGCGGAAAGCCGTCTCGCGCAGTTTCTCGTAGAGCTTGCTGCCGGGGCTGGCGCTGTTCTTGTTGTACTCGCCGAGCACGGCCAGAGCTTCCGTCTTGTACTCCGGTTCGGCGTATTGGAGCGTCTGGAAGCGGTCGCCTTCAATGCGCATCACTTCGTCCAAATCCTCTTTCGAGAAGACTTCGTGATAGACGGTGCGGTCGTCGGTCGTGTAAGCGTTCGACGACGCCCCGGCGCGCTTCAGAATCTCGTCGCGCTGCGCGGGCGTAACGTTCCGGCTGCCGCGAAACATCATGTGCTCGAAGAAATGCGCGTAGCCGCTCTTGCCGGGTTCGATCTCGTTGCGCGACCCCGTCTGGACGACGATGTAGAGCGCGACGAGATTCGGGTAGTCGGTCGGCACGGTGACGAGGCGCAGGCCGTTCGGCAGATCGTCAATCGTGTAGTTGTAGGGAAATATCTTCCGCTGCTTGGCAGAGGCGGGCGTCGCCTTCTTCGGCGGCGCACCCTTCTTCGCTTGCGCCAGTCCCACGGCGGGCAGGCACAACAGGAGCGAAACTACTAGCAAGGTTTTCATATCGCGTACACTCCGTAAAACTTTTTTTGATGATGTGGATGGAGACGCGGAAATTATACACGATGCGGACGGCCGGAGCGATAAGCGTGCAGAGCGGGCACAGAGTACAAATCGAATTCGGGACACCGATCAAGGCCGCGCCGGGGCAGAGGCCGCTTCGCAAATTTTCTGCGCGAGCAGTTCGCCCGCGACGCGGTGGCCGGTCGAGTTCCAGTGGCCGTTGCCGAGCCTGTTGCCGAAGCCGTGGAGAAAGACTTGATGCTGTTCCGCGTATTGTTGGAGCGACGGTGCGAGCGTCAGGACGGTGAATCCTTCGCGGTCGCCGAGCGACTTGAGCCGTGTGTCCGGGTAGAAGATGTCGGTCGCGCCGACGCGCGCGAGGAAGGCTGCGCGCGCTTCGGGGCGCGGGTGCACCTGCACGCCGCTGCTGAGCGTGGCGACGAGGAATCGTGCGCCGCGCGCCCGCACCTCGTCGCGCATGAGGCGGAGCAGTCCTTCGGTCACGCGCCACGCCTCTCGCCGCGCGGCGTCCGTGGGTTCGCTGTAGATGAGATTGTCGAGGCCGAGTTCGTTGGCGTTGGCGATGGTGTCGTTCTCCCACTGCGCCGTCGCATTTGTCGCCGGGGCGTTCGCGCCGCTCGCGGGCTTCGGCGCGGGCGCGGCGGGGGGCGCGGCAGGCGCGCGAAGCGCGGCGAGGTAGTTTTTGAGCATGTAGTGGCCTTCGTGGAAAGCCTGTATCACGCGCAGGTGCTCTCTGAGCCAGCGACCCGCGTGGCTGACGGCCGAATGGCGCAAGCTGAACGTGCGCGTATGGCGGAAGGAATCGTCGAGCGTGAGTTGACCGTCGCGGTAGACGAAATAGGGAATCTCGTCGGTCTTCTTGAGCGCGCGCGCGTTGTCCGTGATGTCGTTGTTGGTGGTTATGGCGAGCATCACGATGTCGGGCGAGTAGTCCCAAGCATGTTCGCGCAGCGTCAAGAGTTCCTGCGCCGTGCCGTAGCCGGAGACGCCGAAATTGATCACTTCGACGCGCTTGCCCTCGTTGAAGGCGCGACACCCTTGCAGCCTTTCTTCCATGACCATCCAGTAAGCGTCTTCGAGCGGGACTTGCAAAGCCTCCGAGAAGGAATCGCCAAGCAGCGCGATGCGGAGCGTGTTCGGGGGCTTCTGCTTGGCGTGCTCGCGGTCGCGCAGGCCGTCGCTGTTGATGCGGACGTAAGCCTCGCCCTCCTTGCGATACCAGCCGGACACGCCGGGTCTGAGCGCGAAGCCGCGCACCGTGTCGGGCGTATAAAAGACCGGATAGGAATAGCCGCCGATCCGCAAAGCGATCTCGGCGATGAGCAGAGCGAAGATGATCGCACAGAGAGCCATCGCCAGTTTGACGAGGCGCAGTTTTCTGCGAGACCAGTTGAGACTAAGCGGCGGCGGTTCGGGCATAGGCGACGTTAAAGGACAAGGATAGGCGACGTTAAGGGATAAGGGATGACGGGTGATGAATGAAAGGAACGCTTAACTCGCTTTGAAGGTTTTTTATTCATCCGTCATCCCTCATCTCGTTCTTCGGGCACTTGCAGGACGGCTTGCCAGTTCGACTCGTCGGCGCGCATGCGTGCCGCCAAATCGTCGCGCAGGCGGCGCAGATTGTCGCTCAAGGCATGCGGGTAGTTTTCGATGTCGCGGAAGCGCGCGCGCTGTTCTTCGACGAAGGCTTTCTGTTTGGTGATGGACGGGATCGAGTCGTGACGGCCGCGCTCCCAGAACGGCGCGAGGAGCGTCTCGATTGTGGCCGCGCCGGGGATTTCAATTTCTTCGCCGTCGAGGCCGACGACGTCGCCCACGTACATTCCGTCTCTGTCCGCGCCGCGAAACACTTGCAAGCGTCCGGGCAGCGTAGACTTCTCCGGCGTGTTGGAAGCCTTGAGCGTCGGGCGGCCTTCGATCAGGCATTGCTTGAAGATGACGCCCGCGATGCGCCGCACTTCGCCGGAGAGTTTCGTGCCGACGCCGAAACCGGCGGCCTGCGGAAACTCCGCCACGATCCGTTTGATGTTCTCCACGTCGAGGTCGCCCGTCAACACGGGCATCAACCCGTGGAGGCCGTTCAACTCGAAGAAGCGCACGCACCACGCGCCGAGTTTCGCCAGATCGCCCGAATCAACGCGGAAGCCTTTGAAGGCGCGGCGGCGTTCGGGCGTCGAAGTCGCGGCCATGGCGGCGTGCGCCGCGCCCGTGTACACGTCGATGGTGTCGAGCAGGAGAGTCGTCCCCTGCGGGTTGGCGTCCAGCCAACGCTCGAAGGCCACCTGCTCGAAATGTTTCGGCTTGCCCGTGCGCGGCTCGATCTCCGTCTCTTCGATGTACTCGATATAAGCCTGCTGCCAGTAGTGCGCGGAAGTGCCGACGGCCGGGATGTCCAGACGATGCGCCGCTTCCATGTTCGACGTGTCGTTGAAGCCTCCGATGAAGGCGCAGGCGGCGACTTCCACGGCGCGCTCGATGTCGCCGTTGCGCCTGAGAGAGAAGTCCGATAGCCAGCGCGCCTCGCCCGCCGCCATCCGTAGTTGCATGGCGATGGCGGCGGTCGTCATCGGCAGGTCGAAGGCGTGCTCAAACTTGATCTCCTGCGCCTGCGTCAATCCGAACCCGCCCGTGATGTCCGCAAACGGCTCGCCCGCAAACATGATCGTCGCAGGGCGCACGGCGCGCACCGCCCCGACGAAACTCATGTCTTCCATGGCCTTCGCAAACCGCTCAAGCCCGCCTCGATCCTGTTCGAGAAAACGCAGGCGCGGGCGGTCGAGACCGCTCTCGGTCAACAAGCGCACGAGCCGCTCGTGCCCGAGACACGGCGCGAAAGGGAGCTTGCGCTGCGTGACGTAAAAGGTCGCTTCCGCCTCGCTCAGAGGCTTATCGTGCAAGCGCGTCTCGTCTTTATACGAGGCGTCGCCCATCGTCGCGTGATAACGATCAATGTTGAGATTTCCCATGTTTGTCCGCGCATTATAAACATTGACAGGGTTAAGCGACAGTCAGATACTGCTTGCCGCGCGCAAATTCACAAGCAGGACACAGAGGGTTTCCCCCATTATCAGCAATCCAACTAAAGAAGGAGAGAGAAGATGAAACGGAGTTCCTTGTCCGCTTTCGCGTTTTTGATCGTCGTCTTGTTAAGCCTGCACATCGCTTCGGCACAGCTTCCCCGTTTGCCGCGAATTCCAAAACCCAACCAGCCGAAAACGCAACCGTCCCCCACGCCGGACGCGCAACCGGCAACGACGACCGAGATGCAACCGGCGCGGCCTGAAAGTCGCAGCGAGACGAAACCCGCAGCAGCCGCAACGGCGGCGGCCGCCACCGGCGAAGACGCGCCGACCGTCGCCAAAGACTCTATCCAGTTGACCGCTTTCACGCATAACGTCTATCGCGGAAACTACGACAACTGGAGTTGGGTTCCCAAAATCGAGTACCGGGTCAACGGGCCTATCCCCAGTGGCGGCCAACTCTACGTCGAATACACAGTCCCCGGCAGCGCGGCCGTGAAGTTCGACTGCGAGACCGGGGAGACCCCGAGCGGCCGTTGGTGGAAAACCTCTTGCGGCGGCCGCGACATCCCCGAAGACAAGAGCGCCACCTACACCGGCCCCTTCCAGTTCGCCATCAAACTGCGCAACGAGTTGGCGGGCACCGACAAGACGATCTTCACGGGGAAGGCCAAGGTCGCCAAGGTGCATTCCAACGAGATCAGCACGGGCAAGTTCGCCAACCACTTCGTCTATTACGTCGACCACGATTGGAACCTTCCCATCGGTTACGTCTATTACATGCCCGACGACCTGAACGGCATGAAGAGACCCATGCTCAACGTCACCTTCTGGGTGCGCGGCGATGCGTACAAACTCGACCCGCACCTCTTCTACAAGGGCGCGGAGGTAGGCCGCATCATGTACGAGGGCGAGCAGGTCGGGAAAGCCAGTTGCGAGTCGGACGTGGAGAACAACACCACGCACTTCGTGGACGAGAAGCTCGCGCCGCAGAAGGCGAAGTGGTCGCGCGTGCGCTGCACCTTCAACAACGTCCGCGCTTGGGACACGTCGGACGCGGGGTGGGGCTTCGGTGCCCCGCACCTGATGAACAAGAACCCCGGCGAGTACGAGATGAAAGTGCTGTGGAACAACAAACTGGCGCGCTCCGTTAAGTTCACCGTCAAACCCGACGGCACGCTCGACACCAGCCTCGCGGCCGCCAACAAACTCGGCACCGACCGCCTCATCGTGCCCGTCCAGATCATCGGCGATCAAGACGGCCAGTGGGATCGCATGGCATGGAAGACCGAGGCTTTCTATGGCAACCCGCTGACGGGTTTCACGGCCGTGCCCTGAGCCGCGGGGCGTTGTCCGAAGTTTCAGAGAGGCTTGCGCCTGTCCGAAATCCTGACGGCCGGGAGGCGTTTTTGCGGACGCCGGGAGGCCGCCGTTGACAAGCGAAAGGCCGCGCGTCGAAGTCTCTACTTCGACGCGCGGCCTTCGTGTCTGGCGGCCACGTGATCGCCGCAGTGTTTCTGCTTACTGCCTTAAAGACCTTCGCACACGTTCGCACGCGTACAGGCGAATGCCGCCACGCACTGTCTTACTCGGCGGGTTTTTTTGTTACCTCTTGCTCCCTGCTATCAGGAGTGATTTTCTTTAGCTTCTTCGGCGGGACGACACATTGGTCGCGCCGACCTTCGACATCTTCCCGACAAGTCTTATCGAGGTGGTGTTCGAAATCGAACGTGTACGTGCCTTCCGCAAAAGGGATCGACTGGAGAAAGATGTCCCCCTGATCGCCGGGTATATTCTTAAGAATCAGTTCCATCTTTTTATTTTGATAAGTTATCGTGACTTTCATCTCCCTGTGCCCGCACAGCGTCGGTTGGACAAATTCCTTCGTCCCTTTTCTTTCAATATTAAGTTTGTATGCGCGGCCTGTGTCGTTATATACGATCATAATAGATGCGAAATCCGCGGGATCAATATTTTCGCCGGTTCGCTCACTGAAGGAAAAAAAGATCTCATCTCCGCATCTCTGGGAATTAGAGGCCGGGTTCGAGCCGGAGGCAAAGGATTTCTCATTCCCGTGTAAGAAGCCCGCGTTAAAAATATGGAGACTTATAACCACAGCGAGCACTGACCTCACCCGCAAGACGCTACGACGAGTGCCTGAAAATTCTTTGCCCATGATCGCAAATTCCTCCTCCGGTTAGATGTGCCAGACTCGCAAGCAAGGTCTGCCAAGCCGACCGACGCCCGGCATCGCCCGCCGCCCCTCATACCTTTCTTGGAGTATGACAGGCATCGTGTCGGCGGGGTCGGGTGCATGCCGTTGTCAGGCTTCGTCCCGCCCTGATGGTCTCTCCTGCTCGGCGCGCCCCCAACTTCTGTCTGATGCCTCTTCCGGTAGAGGGGCTTCTTTCCACCGAAGCTCCTGCCCCTGAATCTCACGCATCCTCGCTTCCAACATGCGCCTCTGCCTCATCCTCTCGCTTTCCCAATCTATCTCGTTGCGCCGCTTCAGCCGCCGCCTGTACCTTGCGTCTCTACTCAGGTAGAAGCGGTGGACAGCCCAGACCGCCAGTGCCGCCCCAAGCAGGCCAACCGAGAGCAGCAATAAAGTGCCCCAATACATAATGAGGAGGTTAGCACAAACAATATAGTTTAAGGCTAGAGCAAATAAAGAACGGCCGCCAACAACCGGATCGCATACAGACGGATTGATGGAGGAGAGGAGAAGGCAAACGCCCGGGCATCACCCGCCGCGCATTCAATGTGCTTATAGCCAAGTTCCCGATAACATTCACGCTGATTCGTGGTCGGGTGCAGGCCGGGCGTTAGATTGCGCTTCGCCAGTTACCTTAGCTCCGCCATCTGTGAAATTTCACCCGCCGGCTCAGTGAGAATGAATATGTTGGCATCAGGCCGCTGAAATAAGCCGACGTTGACCGACACCTTCTCGTACCACCACTCGTCCCCGCTGAATCTCCCGTTGTATCTAACTCTCACCCAACTCTCCGGCACAACAACCCTCTCCTCCGCTACGTTCACGCCCGGCCTAATCTGACGAGGCGGTAATCCACCGCATCTGTAATCATATTCATAGGAAACAATGACCCGTTCGGATGAGACCCTTATCTTGACGCATCTGATGTCGCTTGAGTCGGCCGCCAACTCAACGCTCTCAGATTTGAGAGGTTCGGCAAAATCGTTTGCCTCTCCATAGACCAAGGTTTGGTGAAAGACTTGATGTGCTGCGGTTGTTGCTTTGATAGGAGGAAAGGGAACGGCCTCGGGTACGGAGTTGCGCAAAGCAGCGGCGACACCGCCACGAGAGGCTTTAGACCAAATGCTGCGGATTTCCTGTATTAACACCATGGCCGTCAAGGAGGAAATCTAACGCTCGCCATCAACCGCCGCGCATTCAAAGTAGCAAGCATCCAAGTCTCGCGCATGAAAGCCGCGCTCGTCGCATTCGGGTTACATCCCATTGTTAGGCTGCGGCGACGCTGCCTCAACTGCCGAAGAATCCGGGATCCATCAGATACCAGTTATATAACCCCGCCACTAGCCCAATCCCGAACACCACTAGTGCGATGACTTTATCCTTCGCCGTCTCCGGCTTCCCGCCCTTGCCGGGGAACAACAGCAGGAAGAACCCGCCCATCACCCCGACAGGCCCGAAAGCAGCGAGCTTCACCGAGTAGCTGCCCTCACTGGTCAACTGCTGCCAGTTGTAATAGATCATACCTCCACAGATCAGGATAATTACTACCGCCAACAGACGAGCCTTCAAATGCTTCATGCAATTCCTCCTGATGATACCCACACTACAATGACTCCGACACAGCCCATACTTACGGGAGCAGCCGAACGCTCCGGATAACCGGCGAGCAGAAGCCCTGACCTTTGGCATGTGTGCCGGGAGCGAGTCCGGTTCATCTGGTTGTTATGCGCGCCTTGCCACCGATATCGTCTGAAGTCTTGCTCCGCCCTTCCGGGGCTTCGGCAAGTTCTAAATTCACCGTTGTATGTTCAGTCACGCTGCCAACCGAGCCGCCCCGCCATCCCCCTGCTTCCGGCAACCCCCGCTTGGATGATTCAATCGTCCCACCGACAGCAGGCACGCCACTTCGCTTTCGCTCGCTCCGCTCCTGCAACAAACCCAGAGGCGTATACAACAACAGCATCAGAAGCCTGACGGGAAGAAAGAAAAACATCACCGGGAGCAAGGCGAGGTCGATAAAGAAAGTGAGCACCCCTTTACCCACGAGCCGCCATGAACTGCCGACCCGACCCTCACGAGCCGTCGTAGTCGCACTCTCGAAGAGGTGGTCGGCGTAGCGCGCGACGGAGCGGTCGAGATGCTTATTGACTCTAGTAAATAAGCTGTCTTCCCCGGTTAAGAGGGCGATAGTGACCACTTCAAGGTTAGTGCCGCAGGCGGGGCAAAACTTGTATTCGTGGGAATCATCTCTCCCGCATTTCGGACAGAACATGCGTTGTCTCCTTTTGCAGAATCAATCTACATGGGCAAGTACGATGCCGATACAGTTTGGTTCTAAGAGAATCACCCACACAGCCGATAGTATCGGCATAACATGCCCCTAATTAATTTTTTTTGTCCCGGAAGTGAACCGCGGGCTTAAATCTTTTGTGCTTCACCTTGCCGGGGAGTTTTTCGGGTAAATCTTCTTCGTCGTCGATCAGGTTTTCGACGTGGACGCCCGCGAGACGAGCGTATTGCAGAAGAATAAGGGATGACGGCTCGCGTTTGCCCGATTCATATTCTGAAATGTTGCTCTGCGTCGTGAGTCCCTCAATTGCCAACTGCCCCATCAGGTCGGCTTGCGTCAAATTAAGTGATGTACGAATGTAGCGAAGCTTTTCGGCAAGGCGTTGCGGTCTAACGCGCGGACTTGTGCCCATCAGGAGTCGCCTCCCGATAGGTCAAAGGGCATCGGATGTTTGAGTATATCGCAACTTGCGATATAATCTTGCTCGCGTATTTGGGTCGCCGTGAGTTTGAACCTTTCAACTCGCACGGCGATGCTCATTACTCGTCTATGAGGTGGAGGCGTGAGCTACGCATGACCGTTGCCGATTTTTCAAAGACTCGAACGCGCGCATCATAACAGACCGCGCCGGAGTTGAGCATCTACACCTTGGCTCGTCTCGCCTCTGTCTGACCTTCAACTAGAGGGCAGAGGCGCGCGGGGCTTGTGTCTAAGGACAGCGCAAGCCCCGCCATCATTCCTATGCCTCACGACATCCTTTTAGTCGAAGATCACAGGGTCGTCGCGCAAGCCGTCAAAGAGACGTTGGAGGAAGAAGGCTGGCGCGTGACGCTCTGTTCGGACGGCGCGGTCGCAGTCACAAAGCTGGCGAGCGATGCCAGTTATCATCTGTTGCTGTGCGACAACCACTTACCGAACGTCAACGGCTTTGAGTTGATACGCTATGTGCGCTCTTTACCACACCGGAGATGGACGCCGATCATCATGTTCTCTGCGAGCGAATGTAGCAGCGATGCGCGGCTGGCGGGCGTGAATGAGTATCTAAGAAAGCCCGCCGACATAGGGAAGATTGTCGAGACAATCGCGCGCTTGCTGATCGCTTAGCCCGACGCGAAGCAAAGTTTGTATGTTTAGCCGCTTCGCGCTATTGCGCCGCGCCGTTGCCGCCCGTGTGCATCCGGTCGAGCAGAGTTTGAGCGCGTGCGCGCAGGCGCGCGTCGGCTCCGCTGTTGACGAGTTGCTGGAGCGTGGCGCGGGCTGCGGTCGTCTCCTGCATGCGGAGATAGACTTGCGCAAGGATGAAGGTCAGGTCGGGTCGCCCCGGCGAGAGTTTGAGTCCCTGTCTGAGCAGTTCGACCGCTTCGGGGAGTTGTTCGCCCGTTACCAGATTGATGAATGCCAGCAGGCGATAGGCTTCGGTGAAGCCGGGTTTGAGCGCAATCGCACGCTGCAACTCTTGGCGCATGATCTGTGCTGTCCCGGCATCGTATGCATCGATCTCCTGCTCGTCGTCCATCGCTTCGCGGCTGAGCGCGTAGGCGTAGTAGTAATGCATCAAGTAATTGTCCGGCGCGAGCACGGTGGCCTGCTTGAGCAGACGCCGCGCCTCCGCGCCGCGCCTCTGCCGCACGCGCACCATGCCGAGCGAGGCCGAAGCTGACGCCGATGCGGAATTGAGGGCGATGGCCTTTTGCAGTTGACGCGCCGCGTCGTCGTAGCGGTTGATGTGTAGGAGCAGGTCGCCCAGAAAATAGTGCGCGTCGGCGTCCGTCAACTGTAGCGACTCCAACCCGGCCTCGACGTTCAGGTGAGCTTCCGGTTGCGTCTTCCGCACGCGGAAGTTTTCGCGTCGGACGTATTCTTTCAACTCCGCTTCCAACGTCTCGTAGCCCGCTTTGAACGACTGTCGAAAACTGGTCTCGAACGGTGCGCCCGCCGCCGTCAACTCTATGAAGCGCAGAAGTTGAAGTTGTCGCCGCCCATTGTCGGCCGTCAACAGGTAATGCACGAACGCCCACGACTGCGCGTTGAAGATGCCGCTGCGCTCGCGCTCGTTGTAGTCTGCCGACGCTCGATCAACCGCGAAGAGCGTGGCGAGGGGCAACAGTTTATTTTGGCGCAGGAGCAAGAGGTTGCCCGCGACCGGCTTGCCGAGGCCGTACTGGTTCGCGGCGAGGTCAAACTCGAAAGTGCTGTAATACTGCGCCAGCCCTTCGTTGAGCCAGTCGGGGATGCGTCGCGCCTGACTGTCGAGCAACAGGTGTACGGACTCGTGGAAAAGTTTGACGTAGAGACTTTCGCGGTCGCGTCCGAGCGGCAACGCGATGTAGTTGATGTCGAGACCCGATTGAAAATAACTGACGAAATCGGTCGGCCTGCCCTGATAGAGAGGCCGAAAGTCTTTGTAGGAATCAAAGTCTTTGAAGACCACCACGGTCGTCGGGACGGAGGAACGCAAGCCGGAGGCGGGGAAGAGTTGCGCGAAGGCGTTGCGAAACTGCTCGAACCTGACGGCGACCTCTCTCAACTCGCTCTCCGTCGTGTCGCCCACCAGCAGATAATGAGGCGAGCGCACGCCGACCCACGCACCTTTCGCCGTCGCCGCTGCTACGGCGGCGGGCGAGACGACGAACAAAAAGCAGAACGCCGCCAGCACGCGCCGGGCGACGCGCATGCTCCGCTCTGTTGTCCACGATCTCGTCATGGTTGTTGTTGCTCGCAAAGTAAAAGACGCCACCTGTCGCCTGTTCGAGCGAACGCAGAGAGTGGCGCGTTCAGACGGCGGCCGGGTCGCTGACTTGTTCGGCCGGAGGTTGAGAGATGGGCACGCCGCCCGTTCGCGTGTGCGCGCCCATGCCCGCGGAGGCGGTCATGAAAGGCCGCTCGAAGAGACGGAAGAACATCCACGCAAACAACACGGAGAGCGGCGTCATGACGACGAGCGCGATGGTGCGTATGTGAAATTGCGTAAAGCCGAACCAGTACCATTGCATCAGCACGAAGAGGTGCGTCAGGTAGAGCGAGTAGGAGATCAGGCCGAGACCCGCCAAGCCCACGAAGATGCGCGAGGCGTGTTGCGTCAACTCGCGTCGCCTCCGCTCGGCGCGCACCGCGCCGTTCACCAGCACGAAGAAGCCGACGCCCCACGCCGGGTGCATCAGCAGCCAGCCCGCGTCATGAACCCAGATCAGGTGATTCACGTAGGGCAGCCCTTCCGCGAGAGCCATCGCCAGCAGGAGCGCGGCCGCGCCCGTCCACCACCTGTAACACCATTCGGGCAGACGCACGACGCCCAATGCCGCCTCCACGCTGAGCGCACCTAAAGCCCAGATGAACCAGTTGGTCGCCGCCGATTCGGTGACGGGGATCGTGACGCCGAAAAAGTAGCCGACGCCGCGACCGAGCAACAACCAGCCGACGCGCGCCCCCAAGCAGACCGCGAGCGTGCGCGCCCAACCGTAACGGATACGCAGAAAGAGCAGGAGGAAATAGGCCAAGTAGAGTTGTTCTTCAATCGCCAGCGTCCAAAACGCGGCGTTGATGCTGTAGGTCGTGCGCATGTCCACGTTGTGCAGCATCAGCAGGTGCAGCGCCACGTCCCAGAGGTAAAAGCCCGACAGGTGGGTCGGCGTCTGGATTGCGTTGTAGCCGAGATAGAGCACGAGCGCGGCGAGGTAGGGCGGATAGAGACGACGCACGCGCCGCTTCCAGAAGGCGTAGAAGTCTATGACGGGTTGTTCGACACCGGCGGCGCGTGCGCGCGCCCAGTGGAGGTGTATGCAGAAGCCGGAGATGACGAAAAACAGGAAGATTCCAGCGTAGCCGAAATGCACGACCCACGCGGCCAGCGTCGGCAGCCACCACTGCCAGCCCGCGTAGGCGGTCTGCGGCGCGACGCCGAGCGCGTGATAGACGACGACTACGACGGCGGCCACGCCCCGCATCGCGTCGAGGCTCAACATCCGCCCGACTCTTCGCCCTTCAGATTTGCTCCCCGCCACAGAAGTCAACAAAGTACACCCACGGAAATCCGATTTAAGCGCGCCATTCTAGCACTTGCACAAGTGTGGCCGAATCCGCGCGGGCTGGCCGAAGGCTTCCGGCGACGAGGTTGGCGTCTTGCTTTCGACCGCCGGATAGTGCATGATAGACGCCAGTTAATCCTTCTCCAATGTATTAACGGTGATATGCATTGAGCCGCGTCAAGCGGTGAGGCGTTTCGGATAATCCGGGGGAAGGTCGATCTCAACATTAGAAGCCGCTCCTTGCCGAGCACACGAACTGAGAGCTTTCGCTTACCTACCGTTACTCCTAAGCCACCTTCGCTTCGACGCTTCTCCAACAACTCCCACAGGGGAGAGGGATACATTTATGTCTATGAAACTTTACGTCGGCAATCTCGCTTTTCAAACATCCAGCGAAGATTTGCAGCAGTTGTTCGCGCAGGCGGGAACGGTCGAGTCGGCTTCGGTAGTTGAGGATCGCGAGACGGGTCGCTCACGCGGCTTTGGCTTCGTCGAAATGTCTAGCAACGAAGAAGGCCAGAAGGCCATCGAGCAGTTCAACGGCAAGGAAGTCAACGGCCGTAGCCTGAACGTCAACGAGGCCAAACCGCGCGAAGATCGCGGCGGCAATCGTGGCGGCGGCGGCGGTGGTGGTCGCGGCGGCTACGGCGGCGGCGGCAATCGCGGCGGCGGTGGCGGCTATGGCGGCGGCGGCAACCGTTACTAACGAATCGGCGGGTGCGCGTTCCGTACGGTAACTCCGTGCGGAGCGCGTACCCGATGGCATTCGGCCGCGTCCTGTTAAGGGGCGCGGCATGCGTCCGGTGGAAGCGTAACCTGCGCTTTCGCCGGACGCGATGCGGTTAAATTGCATCAAACTCTTGTAAGGAGAAAACAGATTGGCAAAAGAAGATTTAGTTCCGGCTGAAGGCGTAGTGATCGACAAATTGCCGAACGCGTTTTTCAAAGTGAAACTCGACGGCGGCGACCATCTCGTGCTGGCTCAAATCGGCGGGAAGATGCGCAAAAATCATATACGCATTCTGGCGGGCGACCGCGTGAGCGTCGAATTGTCGCCTTACGACCTGACCAGAGGCCGCATCACGTACAGGTATAAATAGGGCGCGGGGAGCGTGTCTCCCGACCTGCGGTAAAAAGATTATGACCAGCGACGTTAAAACGACTCCCTTTAGCTACGTCTTGACCGGCGACGGCTCGGAAACCCGTCTGGAATTGATGAACGTGAGCGATCAAACGCTCAGGTGCGTCGAGGTTCTGACCGTCTTTCTGAAGGATGAAGAAACTTCCGGCGCGCCCTCGCGGGCGCACATCAGGTTTGAGGCCGTGAAGCATATCCAGCCGCGCGAGAAGGCCGTCATGCCGCATAAGACGTTGATTGACGGCAAATTGGCCGACTCGACCAACGACCAGTTGGAACGTCTCAGAGTGATCGCGGGCGCGACCCGGCCTTACGTGCTGGATATTTCTTGGGAAGACCCGGAAGGTAAAACCCGCTTTCAACGCATTCCGGTCGGGCACTGACCGACCGGCCACACACCCCTCGCGGAGTCGCCTCGCCGTCGCTGACTCCCGCCCCTCAAGCGTTCACGCACGCCTAAATTTTAGGATGATCCGTTTTTAGTCTGAATCTCGCGTTAGTAGATGGGACGTAAATTGGAAGCCCGCTAACGAAGTTTTCAAGAGGATTGACTGACGACGGAGATACACCAATGAGCGCGAATATTAGAATCATCAAGCGATCCGAGCGAGACGCAACGAGCAAAGCGGCCGAGAGCCGCGCGGCCGAAATTAAAAGCGCGCGCCAAGCGACGCGCGACATCGGCGGCCAAGTGACCACTTGGATCAAGGAATTTCAGCAGCGTCACACGCCCGACCCGCGCCGCGCCTTCGCGAGCCTCTTCGTTGACCCGGCGACTTCCTCCGTGGAGTAAAGCGCGGCGCGACCGAGCAGCGCACGCGCGCCTCCGCCCCTTCGAGCGGCGCGCACGCGCGACACGCAAATTTTAAGCCCCGCCATTGCCGCGACAGTTATCTGTCGCCCGCATGGCGGGGCTTTTATCTGTCGCCCGCTATGGCGGGGCTTTCACGCATCTTCAAGCAAGCGTCGCCGCTTCAGCGGGGCGTCGCCGCCGCCGCCGGACTCGGCGACGGTCTGGGGGTCGGCGTCGGAGCGGGGGGCAGCGCGGGCATCGTATCCTTTGTGAAACGCGGCAGCATCTCGTCGCTCATGGCGAGATGATAGACGGCTGCGGCCATCACGATGGCCGCGCTCCGCACGTCCGACTCGACGATGCGCTCATAGGTGTCGAGGTTCGTGTGCCACGTGTGCGTGACGTATTCGATGGGGTCTTGGCCGAGGTCAATGCCGGGCAGACCCACTTCGTTGAAAGAGATGTTGTCCGAACCTCCCGCGAGAACGTTCGTCGTCGCCATCACTCCCAGAAAGCCCAAGTCCTCGAACGGCGCGAGCGCGTGCCGGAGCGAGTTGGCCGCTTCCGGCGGCCCGAAGATGTTCATGCCGCGAATGCGCCCCGTCCCCGCATCGACGTTGAAATAGCCGTTAAACTTGGCATAATCCGGCTTCTGATTCTCGAACGTGCCGAAGTGTTCTTGGACGTAAGCGCGCGAGCCGCGTAAACCCTGTTCCTCGCCGCTCCAGAGCGCGACGCGGATCGTGCGGCGCGGCTTGACGCCGAGCGTGTTGAGAATGCGCGCGGCCTCCAACATGACGGTGCAACCGGCGGCGTTGTCGGTCGCGCCCGTCGCGGCGTGCCAAGAGTCGAGATGACCGCCAAGCATCACCACTTCGTCGGCCTTGTCCCCGCCCGGTATCTCTCCGACGACGTTGTAGGACGTGCGCCCCTCTGGGTAAGCGCGGTTGACGATGTTGAACTCCAATTCGACCGGAGTGCCGTCGGCCAGAATCCGGCTGATGCGCCCGTAGTCCTCGTTACGCATGATGACGGTCGGTACGACTTTCGACGTGTCGAGGGTGCGATTGTTGAGGGCGCGTATCTGCCCGTGCTCGCGCCCCGTGTCGTTGATGCGAACGAGCACGTTGTTTGCGACGAGGAATTGATCGAGTATGTCGCGGGTTTGCACCGGGGTCAAAATCGCGGGCGATGCAGGCGTCGCTTGCGCCGGGGCGGCGGGCGTCGGGGCGGCAAACGGCGGCACGATGGCGGGCTGTGCATTCGGGGTGTACTGGTTACGCACCTCTTGATCTTCGCGCCGCTTGTTCTGCGGGTTGAAGGTGACGGGCAAGATTTGATGTCTGCCGACGAGCACGATCTTGCCCTTGACCTGTTCCCGCACTCCATCGAGGTATGCGTTCAACTGTTCTTTCGTGTGGCGTTCGGGCAAGACGATCTGGACGGCGCGACCCGTGACCGTGCCGTTTGTCCCCGGCGTCCACGCGAGCGCCTCGCAGACGAGCGCATCCTTGACCGGCGAAATGATGTGCGCGGTGAGGCGTTCGTTCCCCCAGCCGGGATGGCCGAAGTCCCACGGTTCGAGGCGCGTGTTCTTCAAGCCCCAAGCGTTCATCTGCTTCACCGTCCACTCGGCGGCGGCCTTGAAATTGGGCGAGCCGGTCACACGCGGCCCGTACACGTCGGTCAGGAAGTGGAGCGTCCGCATGGCCTGCGAACGCTCCGTCCCCTCTTGACGAATCTTCCAATAGAGTTCCGAGTCAACGCGCTGCTGTGGCGACGCGGCGTCGGTAGGCGTTTGCGCGAAGGCGGCAGCAAGCGGGCTGAAGGACAGGGACGCGAACAGGAGAAGTGCGGCCAACTTTTTCATGATCTGGTGGCTCCTCTGGTGAGATGAATCAAGGGACGGACAAGTTCTTATAACACATCTGCCCGGCCGGATGAGGCGACAGTTTGGGCAACTCGCGAAGCGGCTTCTAACCGACGCCGGGTTTGTTAAAGACGCACGCCGCAAAGATACGGAACTCAACCGCCGGGGAAGCGTGAAGTGGATTGAATGTTTCCGGCGCGTTTCCCGTGCGCTCTCTTTCTCTCTGTGCCTTTGCGGCGGGCGCGGGGATATTTCGACGCGCCCGAATGAAACTCATTATTATTGACGCGTTCCGGTGTTTAAATTACTCTTTGGCGTCGTCTCTTTCAACGGAGTTGCCGCAACCCAGCCCGCACTCTTTTGGTTAGACCAACATCTCACAGGTAGTCTATGAAATTAGCCGCCCCGGTTCGTCTCGCTTCGCCGTTTTGTCGAACTCCGCCGCGATATGAATCGTAGAGTCATGTATCAAGCGGGCGCGCCTTTTCCGTCAATCCACCAAGCCGACACATAACGCCGCAATTATCGAAAGGAACTTGATGAAAAGATTTCTCTGTCTCGTCGTTTTCGCCCTCGTCTTCGCCTGCACGGGTGCGCCCGCGCAGGTGACGGCCATCAAGGCCGGTAAACTCGTCGTGCCTGAGACGGGAGCGACGTTGACCAATCAGATCATTCTCGTCGAGGGCGCGCGCATCAAGGCGGTCGGGGCGGACGTGCGGATACCTGCGGGCGCGACCGTCATAGACCTCTCCCGCCAGACGGTGCTGCCCGGCCTCTTCGACTGCCACACGCACATGGCGTTTCTCATCGGCGGGCGGCGCAGCCGCGAGCGCGGTTCGCTCTTCTTCTACGATCTGACGCACACCAACGCCGAGCGCACCATCCACGCCGTCGTCAACTCGCGCGACATGCTCGACTCCGGTTTTACCACCATCCGTGACATCGGCAACGACGCCAACTACGTCGCCACCGACTTGCGGCGCGCCATCGATCAGGGACTTATCCCCGGCCCTACCATCGTCAACGCCGGGCGCATCATCGCGCCCTTCGGCGGGCAGTATCAACTCCAACCCGAACGCCGTCACCTCGGCGAGCCGGAATATTTTTTCGCCGACACCAGAGACGAGATGCGCAAGGCCATCCGCGAGAACGTCCACTTCGGCGCGCGCGTCATCAAGATCGTCGTGGACGACCAGCCTTACATCTACTCGGTCGAAGACATCAAGTACATGGTCGCGGAGGCGGCGAGCGCGGGCGTCAAACTCGCCGCGCATTGTGTGACGGAGCAGGGCGCGCGCAACGCCGCCGAGGCGGGCGTCGCCTCCATCGAACACGGTCTGGAGATGTCGGACGAAGCTCTCGCGCTGGCGAAGAAGAACAACGTCGTGCTCGTCAGCACGGACTTCAACGAAAAGGCTTGGCTGGCCTACGACATGCCGCCGGAAGTGGCGAAACGTTTTTACGAACGCGGCGTGGATCGCTTGCGACGGGCGCACAAGATCGGCGTGACGCTGGCCTTCGGCAGCGACCTCATCTTTTCCGCGCCCGACGAAACGCGCGGCACTTGGACGATGTCGCTCGTCGATGTGTTCGTCAAGGCGGGCATCCCGCCCGCAGATATTTTGCGTGCTCTCATCCCGAATGCCGCGCGCCTGCTCGGCGTCGAACGCGCGCGCGGCGCGATCAGCGCGGGTCAGTTCGCAGACATTATCGCTACGCCGGAGAACCCGCTCGACAACATGGCGACGCTCAAACAGGTGAACTTCGTGATGAAGAACGGCAAGGTCTTCAAAGGCGCGAAGTAGGCGAGGGCGGAAGACGACTCGAACAGGCCGCCCACGGCCGGGAGACGGACGTATGAACAAACACAGCAACGGCAAATTGGCGCGCGCGCGATCTTCGAGAACGCACGCCGCTTTGATTGCGTTCGCCCTGCTCGCGTGCGGGCTGCTGGCGCAGACGGCCGGGGCGCAAGATTGGACGCAGTGGCGCGGCCCGGCGCGCGACGGCGTCGTGCCCGCGAAGAACACGCCCGCGAGTTGGCCGAAGTCTTTGCAGCGGGTGTGGCGCGTCGAGATCGGCGAGGGCTATTCGTCGCCAATCGTGGCGGGCGGGCGCGCGTTCGTTCACAGTCGCCGCGACCCGGAAGAGATCGTCACGGCCGTCAATCTCGCCGACGGAAAAATCATCTGGCAACAGAAATATCCCGCGCCGTTTCAGAAGAACCAATACGCGGTGAAGATGGCGAAGGGGCCGAACGCGACGCCACTCGTCGCGGGCGCGCGCCTGTTCACCATCGGCGCGACGGGCATTCTGACGGCGTGGGACAGCGCGACGGGTCGCCGCCTGTGGGGCAAAGATTTCTCGCAGACCGTGGACACGTCGAAACTCTTTTGCGGGACGGCCGCCTCGCCGCTTCTCTCCGGCGGCCTGCTGGTCATACAGGTGGGCAGCGACGTGCACGGCGGTCAGGTTCTCGCGCTCGACCCGGCGACGGGTGCGACCAAGTGGGAGTGGCGCGGCGCGGGGCCGGGCTACGCGTCGCCCGTCGTCTTCAACGTCGCGGGCGGCGAACAGATCGCGACGATGACCAACAGCTCCGTCGTCGGTCTCGACGCGAAGACGGGCAGGGAACTCTGGTCTGTGCCGTTCCCGGACGACTGGCACGAGAACATCACAACTCCCGTCTGGACGGGCGCGCACCTCGTCGTCTCCGGCACGCGACAGGGCACGCACGCCTACGCGCTGCGGCAGGACGCGGGGAAGTGGCAGGCGACGGAGGCTTGGAAGAACGCAGACGTGACGATGTACATGAGTTCGCCGGTCTACGGCGACGGCCTCCTGTACGGCCACTCGGTCAAGCGCAAAGGGCAGTTCGTCGCGCTTGATGCGAAGACCGGCGCGGTGCGCTGGATCACGGAGGGGCGCGAGGGCGAACACGCCTCGGTGCTGCTCACGCCGCGCCACTTGCTCTATCTCACCAACGGCGCAGACCTCATCGTCGCACGCCGCGCCGCCGCGACCTTCGAGGCCGTCGAGCGTTACGACGTGGCCGACGCGGAGACCTACGCCATGCCCGTCCTCCTCGGCACAGACCTCTACGTTCGCGACGCCACCGGCCTCAGCCGCCTCGCGCTCGCGCCCTGACCGCCCGACAAGAGGGAAGGCGCGGGAAACAGAGATCGTTTTGCGCATATGTGTAAGGCCGGGCGACACGAAGACTATCGTGTCGCCCGGCCTTAATTTTATGGGTTGAGGGCGGGACAAACGCCCGGCCTCGTCAACCGTCGTCTTGTCGCCCCGTCGCTTAGTGGACTTGCGCGGCGAAGTGATGTTGGAGATTGAAGAAGCAGGGCGAGTGGACGAGCATGTCTAGGTCGAGCCTGCGTCTTCTGAACTCGTTGAACTTTCTCGTCGGCGCGCCGTCGGCCGGGTCTACCACCTTGAAGGGTACGACGCCCGTGCCCGGCGTGATGCCGTTCATGAAGCCCGACAACTTGGCCTCCGTGCCGAACGGGACGGGCTTGATGTGCGTAAACACCGTGTTGGTCTCGCCCGTGTGGCAGGCGTTGCAGGTGTTGAGCGAGAACAGGTGGCGCGCTTGCCGGTTGGTGATGAAAGGGCCGCCCTTGGGATTGTTCCAGTGCGTGTTCACGTCCACTGCGGCCGTCGGGTTGCGCGGCGCGAGCGCCGACCCGCCGAGGAACAGTTGCCACTGGAAAGTCGCCGGGACGGTGTGGCTTTGCGTGAGAATGCTCGGAGTGTTGAGATTCACAAAGTCGGTCAGGAGAGGCGTCCGGTTGCGGGATAAATCCGGCGTCAGTTTAACGGTCACTTCTTCGAGTTGGCCGGGATTGACGGGCGGTTCGCCGCCGATCTTGAATTCGCGCAATTCCCAGACAGGGTTGGTTGAAACTCCGAGCAACAGTTCGACCTCGTTGGTGCGCAGTTGGTTGAGCGCGCTGCCGTTCGGTTTGTGCGGCGCGACTCCGGCGGCCGTGAACTGGTCTGTGATGGCTTGCAGCGCGGTGTTGTAGGCGGCCGAGCCGAGCGCGTAGTTGCGCAGGTTGTACCACTGTCTGCCCCAATCCCTGATGGCGCAGCCGCGCCGGTCGATGCCGTACTCGAAGATGACCGTGAACTGCGTCTCGCGGCAATTCCGGCTGCCCGTGCTGGTGTACGGGTCGGTGCTGCCCCCGCCCGTCCGGTCGATCACGCCGAAGACGAAACGCCCCTCGCCCGCGTTGCCGCCGCCATACGAACTGTTGTTGCGCAGGTCAACGCGATTGACGATTGCCAGCAGCTTGAACGGCGCGATGGCGAGATTGAGCGGCTGCGTCGGGCCGCCGCTGGCCGCCACCCACGGGTCGATCACGAGCGTCTTGATCTTCTGCCGTTGCGCGACCGTCCAGCCGTTGACCGTCTGGTTGCTCATCCATTTATCCAACCACTTGCGCGTGAACGTGGAGGGGTTGATGCCCGTCACCGGCTGGTTCGCCATCTGCTTCATCAGGTAGCCGAACGTCCATCGTCCCATCGGCGTGCCCACGTTCGTGCAAGGGTTGAACGTGCGGCCGGGATTCTCGACCACATTCAGATTCGTGATCACCAGAGACTTTTCGGGGACGACGCGGCGGTACGTTCCGATGCGGCGCAGGGGCACGATCTGACCCGGCTGCACGTTCCGAAAATCAACGAGCGGCACGGCTTTATTCGCCAAGAGGTCGCGCGAGTCGTCGAAGTCGGGCATCACGACCGACGAGTCGGAGGCCAAGTTCGTATCCGCGCGTTCTTCTTCCGACACGACCACTGCGGTCGACGCCGCCTGTTGATCCGATTCAACTTCCGTCGCGCCCGCGCGACCGGCCGCCGACACGCTATTGTCTATGGGCGTCGGCGAGTCGGAGGTAGTTGTGTCGGGCGTCGGTTCGGGCTGCGCGTTGATGGCCTGAATCTCGTCTTGATTGTTAGCCAATTCTTCGAAGTCTAGAAAGATCACGGCGGAGTATGTGCCGTCGCCGCCCCGCTCATCGCCTTCCGTCCCGTCGTCTCTGAGCAGCACGTCGCGATCATCAATGACGGTTTTCACTTGAGTCCCGACCTTTTGATCGGGCGCGAACTGAACCATCAAGAGCGCATTGCCTTCCGCGGTCGCCTCCTTCAAAGGCGTCGCCGACATGGATTCGATCTGCGGGCCGTCGCCGCCGCTCACGTCCTCCTGCGCTGCTATCGTCGGCGCGGCGACGCTCGTCGTGGCGGCCGTCGCTGTGGAACTGCTCGTGCCGGTAAAGAAAATGCTGCTCGCGAAAAGCGATAGGGCGAGAACTATCGCGCAAACCTTCAACACGTTCGACCATCTGTTTTCCATACTTTGTCCCTCCAAGCTCTGAGTGGGTGAGGTGCGTTAGAGCCTCTCTCTTTCGCAGAGGACGCGTAGAGTTAAGACTCCGTTAAATTAGGGCAAAAAGCAGAATCGTGAAGCTAGCAGTAGAACTTCCCCGGTAGCTCGAAACGGCACGCGGGCACACATCGGCTGCGTCGCGCGCGGGCGCAAACTGCGAGGTTGATTGAAACTTGAAATAGATTTACGAGGCTGCTCAGGCCGGGAGAGACTAAGCAGAAGCGTCTTGTCGCAACTTGCCGGAATGGTTGAGTTCGCGCCGAACTTCACTCCGACGTTGAACCGTTTATACCTTGATCGCGAGGGGCAAGAGCGACTTCCTTGTTCGACGAAACAACTGTCGGGTTATGGCGATGAGGCAGGGCAGCAAAAGAATTACGTCACCGAGAAGCCTTCGACGCCGGGATGAAAAGTTGATGAGATGGGGTGAGCACCTCAAATGTTCTAACTGGTCAAGGGGAGCTTGATAATACTCCTCTCCGAATTTGTGTCAACAATTTTTTTGGCGCGCAAGATCGGCCGGTCTCCGGGTCGAGGTAGGAGCGTCACGCCCCGCGCGAGTGCTAAAACAGATCGCGCAACGCCCATCTCGAAGCGGTCGCCGGTTTTTATTGACATCCATGTCGCGCGATAGTAAAACGTCGCCGGTTCTATCCACTCCCACAAATTATGCCGCGAAAAATTCAGCGTGCGAGAAAGCATCGAAGTCGCTTCGGGTCTGTCGCGCTTCCGTCTCGCACGTTCGAGGACGATTCAGAGAGGTGTCGTCTCAGGTCAAGGAAAACTATGAACATTCAACTTCGCAAAATTCGTGTCGGCCGGAGAATCGCTTTTTTCATGTTGCTGCTGTCGGCGATGTGCGCGCCCTCGGTTGTGCGGGCGCAGACGCGGACGGAGTATCGCGCGTTCTGGGTGGACACCTTCAACACGAATCTCAACAACCACGACGACGTGTTAACGGTGGTCAATAACGCGCGCGCCGCGCGTGCCAACGCCCTCTTCGTGCAGGTGCGTCGGCGCGGCGACTCTTGGTATCTCAACTCGCTCGAACCGCGCGGCGACCGCACGCCGATCCAGTCGGGTTTCGACCCGCTGCAAGACATCATCGACGAGGCGCACGCGCATGGCATCGAAGTTCACGCCTTCGTCATCATGAGCGCGATCTGGGGACGCGCGCCGAACCTCTTTCCGCCGGAGAACCCGAACCACGTCTTCAATCTCCACGGCGGCTTCAACGCCGCGACCAACACGATCACGCCGGGCGCGAACAACTGGCTCACGCGGACGCTCCTGCCCGACGGCAGCGCGGGCATCACTTATCAAGGCCATCGCTTCGGCAGCGATTTCTGGATAGACTTCGGCCACCCGGAAGCCGCCGCTTACACGGTCGAAGTGATCAACCACCTCGTGCGCAATTACGACATCGACGGATTACACCTCGACCGCATACGCTACCCGGAGATCGGCATCACCGGACAGACGCCCTCGACCGGCGCGAACGTCGGCTACAACCCGACGAGCATCGAACGCTTCCAAAAACACTACGACATCGCGCCGGGCAGCCCCGCGCCCGCGCCGAACAATTTGCAGTGGAGCCAGTGGCGGCGCGATCAGGTAACGAACATCGTGCGCCGCGTCTATCTGAACGCGCTCGCGATCAAGCCCGACCTGAAAGTCTCCGCCGCGCTCATCGCGTTCGGCGGCATCGGCTCGACCGAGGCGGCTTGGAACTCCGCCGAGGCCAACTGGCGCGTCTATCAGGATTGGCGCGCGTGGACGCAGGAAGGCATCATCGACATCGCCATCCCGATGGCTTACAAAGCGGAGCACACCGCGAGCGTCCGCCCGCAGTACGACCAGTGGGACGCGTGGCTGCGCGGGCATCTCTATAACCGCACGGGCATGATGGGGCAGGGCGCGGCCAACAACGCCATCGAAGGCACGCTCCGGCAGACGCGACGCACGCTCACGCCCGCAAGCGGCACAACCAACTTGAGCGGGATCATCTATTTCTCGATGGCGACGAACAACATCGCCGTGGCGGGCAACCCGTTCGCCATCCCGTCGCCCGTCAACACGCCCGCGCGCCTCTTCGCGGAGTTCGCCTCAGGGCTGACGACGGGCAAATCCACGAGCGGCACAACGCTCTACGAGCCTGCCGGACTCACGCCAATCTTCGGCGACGCGGCGCACATCCCCACGTTTTCGTGGAAGGTCGCGCCCATGCTCGGACACTTCAAAGGGGAAGCCCGCGCGGCCGACAACACGCCGCTCGACACCGCGCCGGTTACAATCGAAAACCTCGACACGCATACGACGAGCACGGCGACGACCGACGGCGGCGGCTTCTTCGGCGCGGTTGACTTAACGCCCGGCGCGTATCGCGCCCGCGCGGGCGCGTCCTACTTCTGCTTCAACGTCGCGCCCGGACTCGTGGCCGATGCCGAACGCGACACACTCGCCCCCGGCACAAACGCCGTCGTCACGCCCTCTGCTCCCAACGGGCAGAACGGCTGGTACACAAGCGATGTCACCGTCGCACTCGACGCGACCGACAACTGCGCGGGCGTCGGCTCGACGGAATATTCCACCGACGGCGGCCAGACATGGCAGCCTTACGTCGCCGCTTTCACCGTCGGCGACGAAGGCGCAAACGCCATTCTCTACCGTTCCACAGACCGCGCGGGCAACGCCGAAATCGTCAAAGAACTGCTCCTGAAAATTGATAAGACTGCGCCGCTCATTACGCTCAGCGCGACGCCCTCGATCATCTGGCCTGCCAACAACGGGTCGGTCGACGTGAGCATCAAGGGCAATGCGTCTGATTCCGTTTCGGGTCTTGGGGGCGTCAGTTACGTCGTCACGGACGAATACGGCGCGCCGCTCGCCATCGCCCCGCGCAGTCTCGCCGGGGCTTCAAGCGAATGGCAAGAATCGCTCGCCCTCGAAGCGCGCCGCGAAGGTCAAGACCGGGACGGCCGCCTCTACCGCGTCGTCGCAACCATCACGGATCAGGCGGGCAACACCGCAACCGTCTCGACGAACATCGTCGTCCCGCACGACCGGCGTGCGCGCTAACGCCCGCGAAGATTTCGCGGGCGCGAACGCAAATTCCCGCGACGTTGAAACGCGGCGCGCAAATCATCAAGGGCAGCCAAGCGGCTGCCCTTGATGATTTGATTCTGTGGGGGCGAAGATTAGAATGGAACAACTGAACAGAGAATTTGCAGCCCAAGTGCCTTGCCGACGTTAATCGAGCTAACATCATAGGCGCGCGCGGCTCTCAAGATTTTATCGGCGCACGGGATGAAATAACTGTCTTGCCCGGTTCGCAACTTCCGGCAGGTGGCGGAGCATCAGAGTAGTTATGAATCACCCTTTTTCACAAACACTGCTTAATGTAGTTATCTCAATTCTTTGTTTCTCCACCATAGTCTCCGCACAGGCATCTCCCGCGCTCAAGATTTTTCCTCCTGCAAATGGAGAAATACGTCTGGAAAATCCTTTTGGCGACATTGAAGTTGCTGTTTGGCAGGAAAGCTATCTCGGAGTTTCGACCTCCGCTCTACCCTCGGACATTAAAACATCACCTCTGGTGATAGAGCGTTCCGAAGGTGGCTTGTACATCAGGGTGTCCGGCGAGCTTTCCCAAAATCAACGCCCGTTCGCCCTCAAATTGACAGTTCCCGCAAACAGCAAATTACGCGTCTCGACCAATAAAGGAATCGTTAATATAAACGGTCTTCCCGCGTCTCTTTCCGTCAGGAGCGTATCTGGAGACATAAATTTTAACTTGCCGGAAAATCCGAATATCTCCCTCACGGCTCATTCGATCAATGGCTCGGTTATTTCCACGGAAAACAAAGAACTCAAAACGAAATATCAAGCCCGGCGGGGCAACGGCTCGGCGCACGTGAATCTTTACTCAGAGACGGGGATCATTCGCCTCTCTTCCGTCAAACCCTCTACTGATATAGCAGCCTTACCGGAAGATATAACTATGAACAGAGAGGGGCTGCGCCAAGAAGAGTCTCCCCTCGCACCAATTTTAAAAGACAAAGCTTCCGATGTTCCGCGCTCAAGCCAGTCCGCCAAGCAGGCGTCCGCGGACGCCCCGCTTGAAGTTGATGAAGACGACGTTATAAAAGTTGAAACCGATCTCGTAACATTAAATGCGAGCGTCGTGGAGCGTTCCACCGGGCGAGTCATCACTGGATTGAAGCAGGAGGATTTTAAAATCGAAGAAGATGGAGTCGGGCAAAAAATAGTGCACTTTGAAAGCGTCAATGCACCCTTTGACTTGCTTTTGCTAATAGATTTATCCGGCTCAACCGCCAAAGTCACTGATATTATTCGCGCTGCGACGGCGCGCTTCGTCTCCGCCACGCGTCCTCAAGACCGTATCGCAATTATAGCTTTTTCCGGCACAACTACTCTCGTCTCGTCCTTCACTTCCAATAAATCCGCCCTCAACACGGCCATTAATTCCATGCAATCCCCGCAGGGCGATACCAAGCTTTACGACGCAATAAATTATGCCTTTGACTATCTCGACAAAGAATCGGTCAGCACGCGTCGTAAAGCCATCATCGTCATGAGCGACGGCCTCGACAGCAATTTACCTAACGTCACCGGGACAGGCTCCACCCTCCCTTACAAAACCATCTATAACCGCGCTCAGGAATTTGACGGTATGATTTATGTTGTCTGGACGAACACGGAATACGAAGCCCACAGCCCGCTCGACATTCAGCCCGAAACTTTTGATTTAGCCTACAACCAACTATACGATCTTTCCGAAGCCGGAAGCGGACTCTTCTATGAAGTAGAAAAGTTAGAGGATTTGGCAGGCATCTACGAAAAAGTTATCACCGATCTAGGCACGGTCTATAGTTTATCCTATAACCCCACCAATAAAGGCAGAGACGGGCGTCTCCGGCGAGTTCGCCTACACTTCCCGCATAAACCCGGCGCCGTCGCCCGCACTAAACAAAGCTACACAAGATAAAGCAGTTTTCACTACTGCCACACAAGATTCTATGAAGGCGGCGATCGGAATCGAACCGATGAATAAAGGTTTTGCAGTTCATCTGAGGCATGTATCAGGGAATGACATGGAGCGTTACAGGCGCGTAAATACAGGGTTTTTATAAGGCGGCTGCAAGTCCGTAATACTCCATTTATGCAGGTAGCTACTACATTTCCTACTACAGTCTAGACTTAAAAATGTCTATTGATTTGAGCTGTGGAATCGGTCGTATATCTTCTTCGTAAGCCATTCTTTGACATCATTTTTGAACTCAGAATTTTCCATGATCTTCTCGAAGATTTCTTGGTTTGAATCCATCCTCTCAATTAGCTTGTTAATAAATACATCCTCAAAGGCATACTTGAAGTTTTCTCGCGGATTATTTAATGCGCGTTTCCTCAAGTCTTCATCCAAAAAAAGTTCTTCTTCTATTTGGTCGAAAAATAGCTTGTCGGCTTCGTTGAAATCTGTTCCAAACTTACTGTTCAGTTGTGTAATGATGTCGGAAAGTTTTGCCTTTTCGTCTTTGTCACGGCTGATCCCTGCTTCTGTTATGGGAGTTAGTGCGTGTTCTCCTTGAATCTCTAAAACCAAATCGCCTTCGCCGAGCTTTTGCAAGCGGTAGTACTCAAGAGCCACTTCGTTATCTAATGTTATTTGATTGGCATGATCCGTTTTTGGAAGTTTCGGTAACAGGAACCGCCCGAAAGAATAAAGTTTTTCGAGTTCGACATCTTGAAATGGCATTACTTGAGAAAGAAAAGAATAAAGCCTGACGAATGAAATGAGCGATTTCTTAAATCCGTTCTTCACATCTTCGTCTTTCAAGCACTTAAAACGGTCAACTGCCGGGGCGATGCTTGAATAAAGTTTACCTTGCTCTCTGGCGTTCGAAATGTTGTTTGGCCGGTAAAAAACTCTGGCGAAATCATCAACTTCCGATTGATGATAAATTTCCGAAGCATCCAACTTTCCCTTCAAATCATACAAGTGATTAGGATCGGTCGTTTCGTCCATCCTCGTTTCTTCATAGTAAGGCTGAAATGAAGCAACGATTGTTTCGCGGTCATTCGCAAAATCTAAAACAAAAGTATCTTCTTTGCCCGGACTCGTCCGGTTAAGGCGCGAGATGGTTTGCACAGCTTTTACGCCTGAAAGTTTTTTATCAACATACATCGTATGAAGTAACGGCTGGTCAAATCCAGTCTGATATTTTTCGGCAACGAGCAAGATTCTGTATTCGTCGGTGTCGAACTTTTCCGGCAACTCTTTTTCGCCGAAGCCATTGAGTGCGGCCTCGGTGATACCTTCGGGGTAAAAATCATCAAGCACAGTTCCCGAAAAAGCGACAAGCGGTTTGATGTCCGAATAATCTTTCGATGCGATGTAATCCTTAAACTCCAAATAGTACCGAAGCGCATGTTTACGCGACGAGGTGACGACCATTGCTTTTGCTTTGCCGCCAATTTTCTTCATTGTTACTTGACGGAAATGCTCAACCATCACTTCAGTTTTCTGCGCCAAAATATACGGATGAAACGCGGCAAAACGCCCGATAGCTTTAGCTGCTTTACGTTTGTTTAATTCTGGGTCTTCTGCGATCTGTTTTGAGAATCGGTAATACTCTTTGTAAGAAATGTAATTTTTTAGCACATCGAGAATAAAGCCTTCTTCGATTGCTTGCCGCATTGAGTAAAGATGAAACGGGCGTGCTTTGCCCGCGCCATCTCTCGTCCCGAAAACTTCAATTGTTTTTGGTTTCGGCGTCGCCGTGAAAGCGTAAAGGCTCACGTTTGGCTGTCTGCCTTGTTTGCGAACTGTATCACGGATAAAGTCGTCACTGTCCGTTGCATTTGTCTCGCTTTGCGCCTCTGCTTTTTCCGCATCTTCCAAAGAAATGTTAGCAAGTGTTTCATTCATCTTGCGGCTTGCATCGCCACCTTGTGAACTGTGCGCTTCGTCAATGATAACGCCGTATTTGCGGTTTGGTATTTCTGCTAAATGATTGAGCGCGAAAGGGAATTTTTGCAGCGTGGTAATGATGATTTCCGTTCCACGTGTGATCGCTTCAGCAAGCTGTTTTGAGTCTTGATCGATGCGCTGAACCACGCCTTGTTTATGCTCAAACTGATAAATCGTTTGTTGAAGTTGCTGGTCAAGAACATTTCTATCGGTGACGACAATTATCGAGTCGAAAATTTTATTGCTGTCCGCGTTGTAAAGACTGCTCAACCGGTAGGCAAGCCACGCGATTGAATTGCTTTTGCCGCTTCCAGCAGAATGTTGAATGAGATAGCTTTTGCCCACGCCGTGTGAGAGCGTGTCGGTGCAGAGCTTCCGAACCGAATCAAGCTGATGATAGCGCGGAAAGATCATTGTCTCTTTCGTATAGAGTTTCCCGTCAATGCGATAATTGTTTTTTTGTAAATGAACAAAGCGAGCGATAATTTCCAAGAAACTATCAACCTGTAAAATTTCCTCCCAAAAGTAAGCAGTTTTATAGCCGTGAAGATTCGGCGGATTTCCCGCGCTCGTATGTTTGTCTTTCAACACGCCTTTGTTAAAGGGTAGGAATTTCGTATTTGTGCTGTCGAGTTTGGTCGTCAAATGGACTTCATCAGAATCAAGCGCGAAATGAACGAGAGCGCGTTTTTTGAATTGAAAAAGTAATTCGCGCGGATCGCGGTCGGTTTTGTATTGATTGATGGCATGATTAAAGTTTTGTCCGGTGAAATGATTTTTCAATTCGGCGGTAGCGAGCGGTAAACCGTTGAGCAATAAAAGCAGATCAAGACTATTTTTATTTTGTTTGGAGTAATAAACTTGGCGCGTAATGTAGAGTTTATTTGCAGAGTAAAGTCGGAGGGTTTCGGGGTTCAATTCGCTGGCAGGTTTGAAATAGGCGAGTTTAAATCTAATGCCGCTATCTGTGATGCCGTGCCGTACAACATCAAGCATTCCTCGCAGGTCAAGTTCTTTGAAAAGACGTTGAACGAATTTGCTTTCGGCCTCCGCTTTGTAATACGAAACCATCTTTGCCCATTCTTCGGGCTGTGAAGTTTGGATAAACTCGATAACGGCGCGCTTATCAAAAGCTAAATCTCGGCTGTAATCACTAGCTTCGCTCAAATGCCAGCCGTTTGCTGTCAGATGTTCGACAATCGCCGTTTCGAAAGTGTTTTCCGTATGTATCGCACTATTCGACATCGTTTTGTATTGTTTTGAGAGTTTCCAGCATCAAGCTTGCTTCACTTGTTCCTTCAACGTAGAAAGACACCTGCGTATCTGTAGAATCAGTGCTTTCAAGCTGCAAGTTTCTTTCTGCCTCTTTAATGAACACTCCATACGAGTAATCACGAAATATAGAGACCAATCGGATGCGCTCCTTTTCAGTTATTACTTGTTTCAAGAAATAACCTTCTTCTGTGTAGCAAGAAAGCAAAAAAGCATAGTCGTCAGTTCCGTTGAAATCTTCGATGTTGACAAGACTTTTAGGAATCTCACTTTCAATAAGCTGGCATGTATCTGGATCGAAATATCTAACACGCGGTTTATTATGTTTCTCATATTGCTTGCCCAAAAAAGTTGGACTACCAAATGCGGATTGCCACATTACGCCGAAAAATTCGACAGTACCTGATTTATAAACTTTTCCTATTTGAATCGCGCCATCAACTTCGCGGATTGTGGCATCTCGGCACATTTGAACTAAAACTGTTAGCGGTTCCATATCTAACGGGTCATCTTCTCGGTTTAGTTGATGAATTAAATTCCGATATTTTTCATCTGCAACTTTAGCGATGTTATTTCCTTCTTCTTCTGGGTCGCCGATGGCAACACGCATTTTGGACTTTTTAACCGCCGTTTCTTCATCCCAAATAAATCCCTTAGAATCGGAGGAATAATACAAACGCCAAATCTTGAAGCGGCTTTCTTTCCAACTCCAACCGCCAAACAAAAACTTAGCCTCACCACCGATCGCCTCTGCGATGCCCGTTGGATAATCAAAGATTGAATCTACTAACTCGTTAAAGAGTTCAACAATACCGTATAGGACTTCCTGAATATCAAGGGCTGGATTTTTGAGGTCTTCATTATGTTTGATGGTTGAGATGAGATTGAGAATTAAAGGGTAAGCCCGCTGAGTTTCGCCCGCAAAGCAGATCAAACAATCCGTGCGCGGCAACTCAAAAAGTTTTACACCGTGATTCCATTTTTCGCCGCCGGTCAAGGTGCTATCGGTTGCGAAAATCAATTCTTCACTGTCTCCTGCTTCTCTTATCCAAGCTATGCAGAGAGTCATGTTTTTTACACCACTTTGATTTTGCCTGTCACGACTTCGGAGATTAACGACATGCGATATTCACGCATGAAACCGATCTCCCTTTCAATCTTGACGATCGTTGCTCCGATTTTGCCCGTCGTAGTCTCGATAAAGTCCAATGCCTCTCTTATCTCATTATTGTTCGCGGGGACAATAAGAGGAATATCTTTAATTTGTGATTGATTTAGGATTGCCAATGTTGCGGCGTTCGCTAACCCTAAAATGTTACGTTGATTAACGTGGAAAAAGTAAGAATAGAATTTTGCCTTTTCTAAACTATCCATCGCTATAGCATTTATTTGTTGATTTGAACTTGCTGTCTCTTTGATATATCCGACCTTGCCGAGTGTTGCTCCAATACCAACTAATAAAATTGAATTAGCTGGAAACAGCTTGACAACGTCATCCCTTACAGCCAAGTTTGAAACTTTTCTTTTTGAATCAGTTAAAAGCATCTTTTCTGAAAAATCCGAAGGCGTAAACCAATTCAAATCTGCTTCATAGTACTCTTCACGATTTGAAGGTGGTGTGCTTCCTGTCAATACTTTGTTAGCCACATACCTCAACTTTTTAACTTCCCAATGTTCGGGAATGTCCCCGATCCAAGCGATACCGGAAGGCTTAAGTTTGACGTGTGGATTAATGCCGCGAGTGGTGGCTTGATTGATGATTGCCGTGCGTTCTTCCTTTAGCATTTCAATCAGCCGCACTTTATTGGAAATAAGTAAATCTATCTGCGCTGTCTTTTTGTCTAAATAATCGGCAATCGCATTTTGTTCGTCAGGCGAAGGCAAAATAATTGGAAAGTTTTTTAGCTTTTCAACCGATACAGATGGAACTGTTCCCGGATTAGTGAACCAGTCAAAATCAATAAGATTAAGTAAGTAGTATGCAAATTTATAGTTTAAATTGATTGGGTGAAGTGCGATACAGTTATTATCAATTACACATGGTATGAGATTTATTTTCCGATGGTTTTTTCGAAGAGCTTCACCAATTTTGGCGGTTAAAATTGATTTTGGTGGGATGATATTCCATCTTTTATTTTCAACATCTTCAGTGCTCACCCAATTATTTGAGATATGAACATACACCTCATCTTTATTTAAGTCGCTTACCTTAAAAAATGGGAAATCTCCACCATGCTTTCCTTGCATCTCTTCGGGAAATCCATTACCAGAGTATTCATCGAAAAGATGTTTGACTCGTTTATTCTCCCAATGATCGGGAATGTCGCCAACCCAATTTATGCCCGAAGGCTTGTATTTGTCGTAAAATTTCATCGAATTTAATTAAGCGATCACAGCTTTTATCATCCCATCGGTTTCAGCTTCGAGCGCGAGAATGTCAGCGCGGATTTCCTCCAGACTTCTCAGCGGTTTGTATTGATAAAAGTATTTTGTGAAGTTTATCTCGTAGCCGATTTTCGTTTTACTGTGGTCAACCCAAGCATCAGAAATGTGCGGCAAAACTTCACGCGCAAAGTATTCGTCAACGTCTTCTTTGAGCGGCACATTTTCAAAATCGCGCAAATTCGCATCGGCTTGTCTTTCGCCTTTTTTCAAAACAAGTTCACCGTTCCCATCGCGCAACGGGCGCTCAACTACTATGCGCCGATAACCGAAATCTTCGTTATCGAAAATTTTGCAAAATTCGTTTTCAGTGAAATCGTAATAGAGTTTCGTAATTGAGGCGATTTGGTCAGGCAATCCGCGCGTGCCATCGCCGATTTCCTTGCGCTTGTTGCCAAGACTGCGAAGCATCTTGCGGTAAAAGGGATTGTCTTTGTCGGCGAATGCCGCGCCTGAAGCGTTGATAAGTTGGATTTTGCCTTTGCGCCCCACGTCTTTGCGGTCGGTCACAACCCAAATGTAAGTTGAGATTCCCGTGTTATAGAAAAGCTGATCGGGCAAGGCAACAATTGCTTCGAGCATATCGCGTTCAATAATCCATCGACGGATGTTGCTTGTCCCACTTTCCGCGCCGCCCGAAAAAAGAGGTGAGCCGTTAAATACAATAGCCATCCGACTGCCGCCGTCCTCTGCGCGTTTCATCTTGGAGATCATCTGTTGCAGAAACAATAATGAGCCGTCACTTATCGGCGGAAGCCCCGCACCGAAGCGACCCGCCCAACCTCTATTGGTGGCTTCATCCTTGATACGTTTTTCCGCGCTTTTCCAGTCCACGCCGAACGGCGGATTAGAGAGCATATAATCAAACTTCTCATCTTCCAGTCCGTCTTGCGTAAAGCTGTTGCCGAATTTGATGTTGGCCGGGTTTTGGCCTTTGATGAGCATATCTGATTTGCAGATCGCGTAAGATTCGGGATTGATCTCCTGCCCAAAGACTTCGAGCTTTGTAGTCTCATTCATTTTCTTGAGATGGTCTTCGGCAAGTGAAAGCATCCCGCCTGTTCCGCAAGCCGGATCGTAGAGAGTCTTTATAATGCCATCTTTAACAGTTAATTCTTTTTCGTCACTACGGAAAAGCAGATTAACCATTAACTTGATAACTTCGCGTGGGGTGAAATGTTCTCCGGCGGTTTCATTGGAAAGTTCAGCAAACTTGCGGATTAATTCTTCAAAGATATAACCCATCTCAATTGAATCGACACTCTCGAAGATTGCACGTGCCTCCGCGAACTTTTTAACGACTTGATATAGCAAATCATATTCATCAAGTTTGCGAATCTGGTCGTCAAAACTGAAATACTCGATGATCTCCCGTGCCCCAACGGAAAAGCCGTTGATGTAATTGCGAAGGTTGAACGCAAGATTGTTCGCGTCTTTCGCCAACTCGTTGAAATCGAAGTTGCTTCGGTTATGAAATTTCAGCCGCGCGACGTTATTCAAAATTGGTTCGAGAATCTCCGGCTTCTGCGCTTTGTGTTTTTCGTAAGCCGCGAGTACATCTTTCTTCGTCGGCTCAAGCACAAAATCAAGCCGCCGCAAAACGGTGAAAGGCAAAATAACTTTCCCATAATCGGCTTGCTTGTAACGTCCGCGCAAAAGGTCGGCTATAGACCAAATGAGATTAGCTTTCTCTCTAAAATTAGACATTAAGGTGTCTTTTCTGGATGATGAGATGTGAAAGAAAACGCCTCTAACTTAATGCACCTTTGCGCTTGGCTGCAAGCGATAAAGTAATCAACTGTGGGCTTTTACTTCACGTTCACCTGTTGCCCGCCATCCGTCGCTACATTTACTTGCCCGCCGTTATTGACGATCACGGGCGGTGCATAGCGACGAAGATCACGCATCTGGCGAAGCGTTCGCAAAAACATGCGGTTATATCGTTCGCTCATCATATGCGCCTGCTCAACTGCTTCTACTTCGGATTGATAAGGCGACTTCCAACCGCCGCCTTCGTAACGCGCAACATCTTTCCTCTGCTCATCATAGCGACGAATCACACGCTGATGTGCAATCTCCGTCCAGTATTGAAAGAGGGAGAACATCTCGGCCAGCATTTCAATCATGGCCTCTTCGATGCCGTTCTGCGGCTTCCACCCGACTCTGAAACTCTCACGCACTACGATGTAGCGTGCGCGTTCTAGCGGAGAACCGTCAGACACGATCCGAGCCGAGCGCATTCCGCTCAATAGCTCGTTGTCTGCAAGTTCCCGCACGCTATCCCATGCTCTCATGCTTTCCTCTAGGTCAGCGTCGGCGAGAACGGAAATATCCCACCATGTCAGATCGGCGGGTGGTTTCGAGCGGGCAGCCTTGCGCCTCTCTTCTGTGCTCTCCGCCTGTGCGTGCGCGGCCTCTGCCGTCTCACCCCATGCTTTGTATTGTTCGATGGTGTTCCGATAAGTGCGCGCGAGCGTATCAATGATCTGTCGTGCCTCTGCCTGCTCGATGCTCGTTTCAATGACTCGCTCCTGTCCCACTTTTAATTCGCCTGTGCCGTTGTGCATCTGCACAGACGTGTTGCGCCTGATGCGCTTCTGTTTTCGATAGGCGCGCGTCTCGGCTTTAATAAGTTCATTCTTTTCCATGATCATAATAGACCCTGCCTTTCCGCCTGACTGAGGAAAGCGAATAACGCCCGTGTCCGCGTAAGCGTCGCACGCCACTCCGCACGACCGCGCCGCAACTCCGCTTGCACCTTTCGATATTCCGCACAGGCCGCTCGCACCTGTTCAACCTCAGATCGCTTGATGTAGCTTTTACGCCTGCGTCCTTCGTCCCACGTATAGCGATAGAAATAGACGCCATGCAGTTCGCCGCGCAAGCATTTGCAGTTCGGCTTGCCGCATTTGACGCGCTCCGCTCTCACATAACCATCAAGCATCTTAGGTTGCAAACTTTGATTTTTAATTTTCGTTCGGACGCGTGGCATCTTTTCACCTAGTATCTTTTTTCTTATAAGCGGCAACTTCAAAACGGAACGTCTTGTAACATGCGTCGTGCTGTTGCGTCGGCCTCCGTGCGTGGTGCGCCATAGTGTTCAAACTGAGCGGCAAGTTCAGCTTCATCATCTGAGAGCGTGCTTTGCGCCACATTCATTTCTTGGTTTTCTTGGTTTCTTGGTTCTTCTAATATAGAAAACCGAGAAACCGACTTTCTTTCATACCTGTAAGGGTCGCCACGTTTGCCCGCTCCGCTACGCTCTACGTGGCCGCCTTCGCACAGTGAACGCAAGGCTTTCGAGACAAGAGATTGATTGCCGCCCGCCCGCTCTCGAATATCGCCCTCAGTTAAAGTCTCATCGCCTAGTGCTTCTAAGACTTTCGATTTGTGTTCTTCGACCTGTAGCGCGCTCAAGTCGCCGCCTGCTGTGACGAGTCCACTTTCAGCATCCATATGTACAACCGTTTCCGGCATATCATCGCCGTAGCGTTGCAAGGTTTCGAGCGTCCGCACGCGCTCGCGCCGCTTCATTGTTAGAAGGGCATCTACTGCTCCGAAAAAGCCCGTAGAGCCTAGCAGGGCATCGCCACCTTCGCGCTCGCCTTTGCCGTTATGATGTAGAGCATGAATGTGGCAACCGCTCTCGCGTGCAAGATCAATCAAAGGCTCAAGCCCGCGTGTCACTTCCGCGTAAGAGTTAAAGTCTGACACGCGCACAAACCGGGATAACGGATCAATAATGACAAGCGCGGGCTTGTGTTCATCAATCGCCGCCTCTAATGCTTCTAGTGAATCATCCGGCGTGCGCCCCGTATGAATGAGGATGCCGTTACTTGATGCTCCCATCCGGCGAAAGTGCGCGGCGACTTCGGCGCGTTTTTCTTCAAGGCACAAGTAAATAACTTTGCCTTGTGCGGTCGCACGTCCTAAGAACTCTGCGCCGCGTGAGACGGCTACAGCAAGGTTTCGAGCTAAGGTTGATTTGCCTACCTTTGGCTTCGCTGCACAGATAGAGAATCCACCATGCGGCAAGGTGCGCTCCCAAACATAACCGATCTGTTCTTCCGGTTCGGAAAGTAGGTCGTCAAGCGTTGTAAAGTTGAAGCGTGTCGTCTTGATCTTCTCAACATCTTGGCTTGTATTTGGAGTCCATTCCGGGGCATTTGTCACTAACGCGAACAACTGTTCTTTTGTATTGCCCGCGTCTAAGTAATCGGAAGCATCGCCTTTGGGTGGCAAGTCCGGCAACGCAACGATCTTTACACTCTCAGCCGTCCCATGAAGCGCACGCGCCACTTGTAAGGCATTATGCGTGCCCGCATTGTCATTGTCTGGCAAGATACAAATGCGCCGCCCGTAGAACGGTTCGTTGTATTCAGCGCGCCACTTGCCCGCGCCGCCGATGTTTGTTGTCGCTGTCAATCCAAGTGAGGCGAGCCGATCTGCATCTTTTTCACCTTCAACGATGAAAACGGTCGCTTGCTTGTCGCTCTGCAATAGTTCGGGCAAGCGATAAGGCACGCGCCGCACGGCTCTCAAGTTCCAGACAAAACCGCCCGCGCCGTCTGGTCGCCGTTGCCGAAAATCTTTAGGTTCGTATCGCACGCTCTGATAGAGCAACGCGCCGTTTTCATCGCGGTAATCATAAACGGCAGCAATGCGCCGCGTGCTATTTGCTACCGTCTCACTCGAAAACGTATCCATGATGATTTGATACGAACATCCGGCGTGGCACTTGAGTAATGTCTTACCCTCGCGCCCCTCAGAGATACTTAAACTGTTCCGTCTGTCATCATGCGAGGGACAGTGCGCTGTCCATCCCGCGCCGCTCTTACGCACGTTACGAAGCTGTGCCAGCGTGTCTTGAACATTCATTGCGCTTTGCGCTCGCTACCATGCACAAGGTAGGCGCGCAAATCTTCATCAAGCACTAGTACACGCCGCCCAAATTTTCGTATAGGTAAGCGCGCTGCTCTCACTTCATTCCTTAAGAAGCCAAGCGACAAGCCCGTTTGCTTAGCGATCTCCGCTAAACTCCATGCCGCACGTCGCGTAACAGGTTCGCTCCTGTTGCGATTCATTTCAGAAATCGGTTTCATTGAATAATCCTCTGTGTAGTAACTTCTCCTTGCCTTGCAAGTTGACGCATGATACTGTATTGCACGCTGAATATGTCAAGGTAATTCCATATCTTCGAGGCGGTTTCAGTGGCTTTTAGTTTTAACTGGAATGTGCAGGTTAAGCGTTATGCTATGAATAACTTTTGTTGCAATTGAGGAACACGATAAGTGTTATGCGAAATAAACAGTTAAAAACTAAAACCTCTCACAAGCCGGAACGGACTTCACGAGCAAAATATGAATGCCCTGAAACTCTTTCAATGTTGATTTATTTGGCTAATCGCCTTCCGTCTGAAGATGATCTGCCTGATTTCTTGGAGTACGTGAAACGAGGCAAAGAAAAACTTTCTCAGAGTGAGCGCGATAATCTTAGTTTAGAAGAAAGTTGGAAACTGGCAGTCGAAGAAGTGATGAGCGATTTAGGAATCCGAGCGGGCGGCCTTGTTATGTTTCTCTTTCAGGAAGCCTTTGCCTACGTCGGAAGATTGCCGAAATCGAGCTATCTTGATGAGATTTTGTTGCCGGATGTCGTAATGGCGTTTGTAGGCAATTACATAAACATTAAAAGTGACAGAGACAATTTTATTAAATTCGCACGCGCTCTTAATGAGATAAGAAAGGGTAATCGCGAAAAAACACATTTTGAGCGATTTGAAATGATCGCTATACCTTACATCTCTAAAGATAACAAAATTGAAATTACATCAAATACTGTCTTTTTCGAGGCTATTAAAGGCATCGATCCAGACCGCTTGCGGATTTGCGAAGTTTGCAGTCACATTTTTTGGGCGAAGCGCAAAGACGCCGAAACTTGCTCACCTAATTGTCTCAATGTTCTACGCCAGCGCCGCTTTCGCCAGCAAAATAAAGAACAGGTTAATGCTCGTCGGCGTGAAAATTACGCTCACAAAAAGAAGTTGAAAGAAAGGAAGCTAAACTAATGGCACTCTATAAACGCGGCGGCATGTGGTGGATGAATTTCTGGATTGACGAGCATCACGTCCAAAAGACAACCAAGTGTAAAAACAAACGTGACGCGGCAGACGTTGAACGCGCTTACCGCACGCAACTGGCAAAAGGTGAAGTTGGGCTTGAAGCGAAAAAACGCGCGCCGTTATTTAGTGCGGCGATGAAAGACTTTCTTGCATGGTCACAGCATGAACATGCAGCGCACCCGAACACACATAAGCGTTATGAGACTTCAAGCAAGCCTTTGCTCAAATTCTTTGGAGATACGCCACTTGATCAGATCACGCCCGATGATGTGGAAAAGTTTAAGATGTGGCGCATTAAGCAAAAGAAAAGCCAGCCCGTAAAGAAAGCTGCCAAACTCGCGCTAAGCGGGAGACAAGCGACAAGGGATGCTAAGACCGACAAGACCTTGAAACCCGCAACCGTCAACCGTGAACTCGCTTGCTTGAAGATTCATTTTAACTACTACATCAAGTCAGATGTGTTGATGAAAAGTAATCCTGTCTCGCGCGTTAAATTTTTTGCTGAGAACAACGAACAGACGCGCGTGTTGTCACAGGATGAAGAACGGCTTTATTTCATGGCGGCAAGTCAACCTTTGCAAGATGTGGCGATGTTGATGCTGGAAACGGGCGCGCGGCCGGAGGAAATATGCCGCTTAACGCGCGAGAACATTAACCTTGATCAAGGCTATTTATCTGTCCCATACGGTAAGACCAAAGCAGCGAGGCGGAAAATTCCTTTGAATGATCGCGCGTGCAGTGTTCTTGAAAAACGTCTAGCGGAAATTAAAGGTGAATACTTGTTTGCGGGTGGACGTGGCGCGGAAGATGGGAGCAAGCCGATCGTGAAGCTAAACAATGCACACACGGGCGCGCTCAAGCGTTCAGGCGTGAGATATTTTCGCCTTTACGATCTCCGTCATACGTTCGCAACGCGAGCGGCAGAGGCCGGAATTGATCTTGTAACGCTTGCGGCGATGCTAGGGCATTCGCGCATCCAGATGGTTTTACGCTACGCGCACCCGACCGAAGAACATCAATTTAACGCTATGAAGAAGATGGAAGCCTATCGCGCGGCAAAGGGCTAACGACAGGCTTCGTAAAACCATGCTTACCAAAAGTCTTTAAGAGTTTTTCGTCTTGGTTGGCATCTTGGCGGGCGAGTCCATTTTTCCATCAGCAAGGGATTCCATGCTGATTTTACTGCCGTTTTGTTGCTCAAAATTTTCTCGCAGTGCCGCACAATTGTTGTATATTCCCACTGAGCACACATAGATTGTGCCGCCAGTGAGCCTCACGGCAGCATACAATTAGCTTGAACTGTTCCCCGAATTAGAGCAGCGGGATCAGTGTTTGCAGCAGGGTGAGCGTTATCTCCGTCAGGGCATCTTCTTCCGGCGCGGAAGATGCCTCGTCTGTCCACATTCCACCGTTCGTCGGCGGCGGTGGCGGCGGAGTCTTCTCTGTCCAAAGTACCCCTGCATTGGCGAAGGCGTTTGTGGAGAACACAAACGCCAACACAAGCGCGCCGATAGCATTTCGATAGCTTTTCATCTCTTCTTTTCCTTTTGAGGTAGTTAGTGAAACCAGACCCGACTGGTTTTAATTTGCGCCCTATCTTGTTGATAGGGCGCGGCTTTGGCCTGCCTGACCACTTCTTGTCAAGTGCAAAGAAAGCGAGTCCTCACATGACTTTAGCCGAAACATTGTTGGAGCAGTTAGAAAACCCTGCGTTGAGCCGCGACGAGCGGGCGCAGCTTCAATGCCAGATAGCGGCTGACTTAGAGCACAGAGGCCAATACGAAGCGGCGCGTGAAGTGCTTGGCGAATTGTGGCAGGGCGTAGGTAAACGCCCCCCGCTCGAAGGACTCTCCAAGTTGACCGGCGCAGAGGTACTTTTGCGTGTGGGGTCGCTCTCTGGTTACTTAGGCAGTATTAAACAGATCGATAGAGCGCAAGACGATGCGAAAGACCTAATCAGCGAAAGTATCACCCGTTTTGAATCTCTTGGAGAGGCCACTAAGGTAGCTACAGCGCAGTGCGAGCTTGCTTTCTGCTATCGCCGCGCAGGAGCACATGATGAAGCGCGGGTACTTTATCATCAGGCACTAGAGCGGCTTACCGACGCCAGCGAGACAGAACTGCGAGCTAAAATCCTCCTACGCCTTGCAGTGGTTGAGTCATTTTGTGGCCGCTATAACGACTCGCTTCGCATCCTGACAGATTCAGTCGGGTTATTTGAGCAAAGTAAGAATGATGCGCTGAAAGGGAAATTTCATAACGACCTCGCCCTTGTGCTCATGTTCTTAGGTAAGGTTGAGCATCGCCCGGATTACACAGACCGCGCTATCATTGAATTTACCGCCGCGTCCTTTCATTTCGAGCAGGCAGGTCATATTAGCTATAAAGCGCGTGCGGAAAGTAATGTCGGATTCCTGCTCTACACCATTGGGCATTACGAGAAAGCCCATGAGCACTTAAATCGTGCGCGCAACCTGTTCGTCAGTCTGGCAGATAGGGGAACTGTAGCGCAGATAGATGAAGCACGTGCCCGCGTCTTACTGGAACAGGGCAGACTACAAGCAGCCGAGAGTGCGATCCGCGAGTCCGTGCGCGTGCTCTCCACAGGCGGCGAGCAGGGTGCATTAGCAGAAGCACTCACCACGCAAGGCCGCATCCTATCGAAGATCGGTAACTTCGTTGAATCTCTCAACACGCTCAAACGTGCGGCCGATCTTGCAGAGCAAGCCGGGGCGATCGAAGATGCCGGACGCGCCTTGCTGTCGTTAATGGAGGAACACGCCGACCGCCTCAACGAGCACGAACTATTGGAGGCATACGAGCGCGCACATCACTTGCTCAAAGAGACGCAGGATATGGAAACAATCTCGCGTCTGCGCGCTTGTGCTCTCCGCATTGTGTCTGACCGTCGCGCCTCCCTGTCACAGAGACGAGTCCGCAGCCTCGTAGATTTTTGGGCGAACTTCAATCTAACTGAGAGGGTACACACCTACGAAGCCAGATACGTGCGACGTGCTCTGATTGACGGGGAGGGAAGCGTCACGCGCGCCTCACGCCTGCTCGGTTTTCCACACCACGGCACGCTCGCTGCCATGTTGGACAAAGGAGGCCGACACAAAGACCTCGCCTACTTACGCACCCCGCCTGAAACACGCAGGCAGAGCATCATCAATCCCAGAAGTCGCCGTCGCACGCGTACTAAAGCGCGCACTATAAGTATTCTCTGCGTTGAAGATTATCCGGCGGTGGCCGAAGCAGTGAAAGAAACTTTAGAGGAATTAGGCTGGACGGTCGAACTCTGCGCTGATGGAATGGATGCCATGCGCAAGATTGAAAGCAAAACGCGCTATCACTTGCTCATCCTTGATAATCAATTACCCGGCAAAGATGGCTTAGAGCTTGCGCGGCGGGCGCGCCAACTTCCACACCGGAGACGCACGCCAATTATTATGTTGTCGGCCAGTGACGTAGAGCGGGATGCATTTCGCGCGGGCGTCAATGCTTTCTTGCGGAAGCCGCAAGACATCAAACGTCTGTCGGCGACCGTCACGCGCTTACTGACCAAAAACACGACTTAAACGATTGGTAAGATTATCTGGCGTGCAAAAGGCTACTACAGTTCCTACTACAGTAGCGTTTTGATGAGGTTTCGCAAGAATCGCTAAACCATTGAGAAGATTGAAGGCGGCGATCGGAATCGAACCGATGAATAAAGGTTTTGCAGACCTCTGCCTTACCACTTGGCTACGCCGCCGTGAGAGAAGATGAAGGGCGAAAGGCGAAAGGTGAAAGTTAATCTTTCGCCTTTCGCCTTTCTACTCGCTACTTGAAATGTTGGAGCGGGAGACGAGATTTGAACTCGCGACTTCGACCTTGGCAAGGTCGCACTCTACCACTGAGTTACTCCCGCTCAGCGAAAAGAGATTTTACCGATTCATCTCCGCTTGTCAAGCGAAGCCCCGGACGAAGTTTGACAAGGTCGCCCGCGCGCGGTTAATTTCCTCACGTCAGCATCATCATCAAACTCCTTATAAATTCGGATTCGTTGCCCGACAACCGGACTGCAAATGTTCAACCCGCACGTGTCGGTCTCGTCCGTGCAGAAGAGAGGTCTTCGCTTATGTCTTCGAGAGATTCTTTGTCTTCGAGAGATTCTTTGTCGCCGTCGTTCGGGCGCGCGGCGGTGTCGTTGTGCGCGCTGTTGCTGCTGCTCGTGTGCGGGGTGGCCGGTCAGGGTTACCGGAAGCCGCCGCAGGCCGTGCTCGACGTGCTGAACGCGCCCGTCACGCCGTCGGTTTCGATCAGCCCGGCGCGCGATCAGATGTTGCTGGCGACGGGCGTGCGCTACCCGCCCATCAGCGAACTGGCGCAGCCGATGCTGAGGCTCGCAGGGTATCGCATCAACCCGAACACGAACGGGCGACACCTCGCGCCTTATTTCGTCGCGCTCTCTTTGAAGCGCATCGCGGACGGCGCGGAGACGAAGGTGACGTTGCCGCCCGGCGCGAAGGCGGGTCTCCCGCAGTGGAGTCCGGACGGGAAGCGTTTCGCGTTCACGAACACGGTCGCGAACGGGATCGAGTTGTGGGTGGGCGACGCCGCTTCGGGGCGCGTGAGGAAGATCACGGGCGTCATGCTCAACGCGGCCACGGGCGACCCGCTCCAGTGGATGCCGGACAATCGCACGCTCCTCGCGCAACTCGTTCCGGCCGCGCGCACGCGCCTTGCGCCCCCTTCGAACGTGCCGCGCGAGCCGAACATACAGGAGAGTTCGGGCAGAGCCGGCCCGGTGCGCACGTATCAGGATTTGCTCAAGACGCCTTACGACGAGGAACTATTCGACTATTACGCGACGGCGCAACTCGCGCTCGTCGATGTTGAGGGCGGCCGTGTGACGAACGTGGGCAACCCGGCCATCTACGAAGAGGCCACGCCCGCGCCCGACGGCCAGCACCTGCTCGTCGCGCGCATCAGACGCCCTTATTCGTTCCTCCACCCGGCCAGCGATTTCCCGCAGGAGATCGAGGTGTGGGACACGCGGGGCAAGTTGATTCACAAGCTGGCGAGTCAGCCCCTACAGGATCAAGTGCCGATTGACGGCGTGCCGACCGGGCCGCGCTCGCACAGTTGGCGGCCGACCGAACCGGCGACGCTCGTGTGGGTCGAAGCGTTGGACGAAGGCGACCCGAAGAAGAAGGTCGCGCACCGCGACCGCGTGTTGATGTTGAAAGCTCCGTTCACGGGTGCGCCCGTCGAGTTGATGAAACTCGAAGACCGTTACGCAGGGATGCAGTGGTTCGAGCGCGGAGGCTTCGCCTTCTTGAACGACTACAACCGCGACACGCGCCGCGTCCGCACGCAACTCGTCAACGTGGACAATCCTTCGTCCGCGCCGCGCGTCATCTGGCATCGCAACGTGCAGGATCGCTACAACGATCCGGGCACGCCCATGACGCGTGTGCTGCCGAACGGCCACCGCGCCATCATCTACCAGAACGAACAGATTTTCCTCTCCGGCGTGGGCGCGTCGAACGCGGGTGACCGCCCGTTCCTCGACCGCTTCAACGTCACGACGCAGAAGGCCGAACGCCTCTTCCGCAGCGACGAGAAGAGTTACGAAACCGTGATCACGCTCCTCCGGGATGACGGCGCGGAGTTCATCACGCGCCGCGAGACGCCGATTGAGCCGGGGAATTATTTCCTCCGGTCAATCGGTGACCGCCGGAGCGACCCTCCGACCAGAGCCATCGCCGTCAACGATCCCAATTATGAAACGTTGGCGCAGCCGCTCACGCAGTTCCCAGACCCCACGCCGCAACTGCGCGACATCAGGAAGCAACTCGTCACCTACAAGCGCGCCGACGGCGTGCAACTCTCTTTCACGCTCTACCTGCCGCCCGGCTACAAGGAAGGCACGCGCCTCCCCACGGTCGTCTGGGCATACCCGCTGGAGTTCAACGACGCGGCCACCGCCGGGCAAGTCTCCGGCTCGACCCAACGCTTCACGACCATCGGCGGCCCGTCGCACCTCTTCTACCTCTTGAACGGCTACGCCGTGCTCGACAACACGACGATGCCCGTCGTCGGCGACCCGGAGACGGTCAACAACACTTACGTCGAGCAGATCGTCTCTAGCGCGAAGGCGGCCATCGACAAGGCGACCGAGATGGGCGTGACAGACCCGGAACGCGTGGGCGTCGGCGGCCACAGTTACGGCGCGTTCATGACGGCGAACCTGCTCGCGCACAGCGACCTGTTTCGCGCCGGAGTCGCGCGCAGCGGCGCGTATAACCGCACGCTCACGCCCTTCGGTTTTCAGAGCGAGCGGCGTATTTTGTGGGAAGCGCCGGAGATGTACATCAAAGTCTCGCCGTTTATGAACGCGCACAAGATCAAAGAACCGATCCTCTTGATCCACGGCGAGGCCGACAACAACACGGGCACGTTTCCGATCCAGTCCGAACGCATGTATCAGGCCATACGCGGCACGGGCGGCACGGTGCGTCTCGTCATGCTCCCGCTCGAATCGCACGGCTACGCGGCGCGCGAGACGACCGAACATGTGCTCTACGAAATGCTCGACTGGTTTGACCGGCACGTGAAGAACGCGCCGCCGCGCACGCAGGAACAGAAAGCCTCCGCGGCGAAGTAAGCCGCGCGGTTGCGCTTACGACGGCACAAGCCTGATCGAGCCTGACGCTCGATCAGGCTTTCTCTTTTGAGGATGATGAACCTTGAGGATTTCAGGCGTCCAACTTCTGCGTGCGCCGCACGTGGTAGGTCGGGAACGTGCCGTACTTCTTGGCGAGAGGCGTCTGTCCGACGTAGTCGCAGGTGAAGCCCTGAACGTGCTGGGCGGCGGCGAGCGCAGCGAAGGCTTGGCTGGCGTAGACCTGTCCGGGCGGCGTGATGGGTTCGAGGCGTGCGGCGCGGCTGACGTGCGTGCCGATGAAGTTGTCTTTCTGCGTAACCGGGTCGGTGCAGGCATAGACCGGCCCGGCGTGGAGCGCGATGCGTAGATTCAGGTCGGCCGGTAGCCCGCGCCGTGTCCAGTCGGCCGCGTTCAAGAGGTCGCTGAGGTCGAGGGCGAAGCGTCCGGCGGCCTGCACGTCTTCAAAGACGAGATAGAGGCCATCGCCCCAAGTGTTCCTGAGAAGCGGCGCGGGCTGGAAGCGTGCGACGAGCGAGCCGACCGCGCCGAGGAAGTCGCGCACGAAGATCGGAATCTGCGCCTCCGTGAGTTTGCTGAAGTTGACCGCGTCGGCAAAGAGCAACGCGACCATGCGCGCGTTGAAACCGTCGGCCGCGTCGGCGGGAGCATCGCGGGCAAAGCCCGCATCCGACGTTGGCGCAGACGCGTCGTTGTCTTGAGGACGGGCGAGACGGCTCAGTTCGATCAACCCGACGCGCTCGCCCGTCGTTTCTCCGGCGACGGGCGACGCGTTTGCAGCGGGCTGCGCTTCGGCGGCGGCGGCATCTGTCGCGGCGTAACCGTCGAGCAGCGCGAGCGGGACGAGTTCGGTGTCGAGTTGCTTGGCGCGGATCAAGGCCAGCCCGTGCAGCAGCAGACGGGAGTATTCGCCCGACATGCCTCCCACGGCCATGTTCTGCTCGGAGGCGGCGACGACCGAAGTGACGCGGCCGAGGATGGATTCATAACGCGCTCTCGCGTGCGAATCGCCGCCGTCGTGTTCCGCCTTGAGCAGTTCGTTCAAGCCGCAGGGCAGCACGGCATGGGTCTCGCCCCCCGCTTCAAGCATCGCCTCCAGAAAGGCCGCGTCGCAGGGCGCGGGCACGACCGTGTAGCCGACGCCCGCGCCGAGTTCGTTCAGCCGCTCGAAGATCATTTGTCTGACGGCCGCTTCCGTCTCCGGCGGCACTTGCCAGTCGCACGCCTCGTGTCCCGCAAAGACGACCACTTTCGGCACGGGCAGGTGTCGTTCGATAAACGCGGGATCGCCGCCGAGGTATTCGATGATGAGACGCGCGTTGCGGCGCGTGGAAGTTAGTTCGCCCAGTTGGCGGGGGGCTTCCGTCAACGCTTCGTCGTAGCGGCGCGCGGCTTCCGGCCAGTCTTCCGAGACGAGCGCGGCCTCGCCGAGCGTCGCCAGCGTCCAGTAACGATCCGCGCCCGTCTCTTCCTCCCGCCGCAACTCCGCGAGGCACAGCGCGCGCACCTCCGCGGCCAGCGCGCGCGCGTCATCGCGGCGACCGGACAGCAGGGCGATGGTGGCGGCGTTGATGCCCGTCCAGTAGCCGCCGCTCAGGCGGTAAGCCTCTTCGTAAAACTTGTAGGACAGTTGCAACTGCCGCTCGCGTTCGACGGGGTCGGCCGCTTGCTGCCAGAGGTCTTTGTGCGTGCGCGCGAGCATGCCGACCGTCTCTTCGTCGCGCTGCCCTTCATCGTAGAGCGCGCGGAGCAGGGCGTTGGCTCTCTCGGTCGCGCCGAGACGCGTGAGGGCGTGCGCCTGTAGTTGACGCAGGCGCAGGTCGCCCGGCCACGGTTTCAATCCTTCGGAGAACACGTCGTAGGCCAGAAGCATCTCGCCCAGTTTCAAGAGACGCGCGCCGAGACGTTGATAGACTTCCGCGCTCCGCGCCCAGCGCGCAGGCTCGCGCGCCTGCCAGATGGCAAGCAACGCGCCCAGCGTGAGCGCGCCGGGTTGTTTGAGAGTTTCCAAGACCGCCTGTATATCGCTCGCCGGGGCGGCGTCGTGGTGGTGCGCGGCGTCGGTGTGCGCGCGGCGCGCGGGCGGTTCGATGCGATAGCCGAGCGAGATGATGGTCTTGAGAGTTTCGAGCGCGGTGTTGCGGTCGTACTGCTTCTCGACTTCGGACAACTCCTCGTAGGAGACGAGGCCGGGGTGTTCGCGGCGTTCGTCATCGCGCTGCGCGCCGTAGCGCCAACGCTCGGAGAGACGTTGCCGCGCCCAGATTTCGTGCGTGTTCTTCGCCAGCAGTTCGGTCAGTTCGAGCACGTCTTCGGAGAGCGTGACCCCGGACGTGTCGATGGGACGTGGTTTGTATTCCACAAACTTCTCCTCGCGGATAATAGTTTCGAGTTTCAGGTTTCAGGTTTCAAGTCTGAATGTTTTTGAACTTGAAACCTGAAACCTGAGACTTGAAACTTCACAGCGGCGCGACGGCGGTTAACCCGTAGAGCGTCTCGGCCGGGATGAAAGTCCACTCGGCGGTCGCGCGTTTCACGGACTCCTGACCGAGATCGACAACCATATAGCCGAGCGCGCGGCGGACGCGCACGCGTTCTTCGGGCGCGACTCCGGCGTTGTTTTGTTCAGCCCAGCGCAGCCAACGCTGCGCGCCGTCAATCGCCCACGGATGCCAGAGGAAGCCGACGCCTTCTTTGCCCGTGTACTCGCGCCCCTCTTGGTCGATGCAGATGGCGGAAAACTCCGCGCGGCTGATGGGGAAGGTGAAATCGCGCTCGCTCATCCGTGCGAGATGGCGCGGGATGTTTTGGAGGACGGCGGGCGGCACTCGGAAGCCGGTCTCTTCCTGCGCGCGCAGGAGCAGCGAGTAGATTTGCAAGGTCAACCCGTCATACGTCTCGTCCGCGCCTTCGCCCGTGCCGTGCCAGCCGGGAAGCGCGGTCGTCGCGTCGTAGTTATCCGCGAGCCACTGCGCGGTGCGTTCCAGCAATTCGTCGCGGCGCGACTCGCTGCCTTCCCACGGCAACCCGGCGCGGCGCAGTTCGAGCAAGGTCAAGAGGGCGAGCGTCGTCGTGTAGGGGCTGGCATCTTCCGCGATCTTCTGGCGGGGAAACATGTTCCAACCGCCGTTGTCGAGCGGGCGGTAAAGTTTCAAGACTTCGCCGGTGTAGGCGAGGTGCGTGAGCAGGCGTTCGCGCTCCGTCGCGTCGAGCAAATTGGGGCGGGCGAGGGCGGCGGCGAGCGCGGCGGTCGTCCAGAGCGCGGGTTCGGCGAGCGTGTCCGTGTCGCCCTGATGTGAAGTCCAGCCGTACTTCACGCCGTCGCGCTCGACCGGCACGCCCGGCGCGAAGGGCATCTCCAGATAGGGCAGCAACGCGCGCAGTTCGTCGTTCGTGGCTTCGGGGATGCGGAACATGGCAAAGAGCGACTGCGAATGAGACCACGTCTCGATGTTCAATTTCGCGCCCTGTTTGAGCGTCGCCTTGATCCAGCGCAAGTCGCCCTCGGTGGTGCGACCGGCGACGAGCGCGTCGAACAACTGGCGGCGCAAGGGGGCGGCCGCGCGGCGTATCTCCGGCAGGTCGTGCGCGGGACGCAACACGGACGAGTCGTGGCGGTCGAAGAAGGTGCGCACCGCGTCGCCGCCGGGCAGGGCGAACCCCTTGTCGGCCATCGCGACGTAGACTAAGACCAGCAGGACGAACGACGCCGCAATGCTGGCCGCGAGGCGCAGGCGTCGCTGCCGGACGCGACGCTGCTCGCGCTGCTTCAGTTCGTCGAAGCCGACGCCGAGCACCCCGGCCAGTAATTTGAGCTTTGAGTTCTCGCGCCCGTCTTTGCCCTTGCGCGCATCGGCCGCGATGGGTTCAGTGCGCACGTCCGTCAGTTGGCCGTCCGCGTCGACGCGGAAACGCAGTGCGGGCGGGAAGCACTCCAACACCGCGAGGTCACGGCGGTCGGTCGCGTTCGGTTCGCCGTCCACGATGAGGCACAGGACGCGATCCGCTCGCCCCATCGACTTGAAAAGTTTGATCTCTTCGTTGACCCAGTGCGAGGCGGCCGAGCGCGGCGAGCAGATCACGATCAAGTTGCGCGACAGGCGCAAAGCGTCCGTCAGGTTGCTGCCGAGATCGAACGCGCCCGGCAATTCCTCTCGATCACGAAAGACCGGGAAGATGCGTCGCGGCACTGCGCCGAAGGCGTTCATGCGCCCGACGAGACGACGCGGTACGCGATACGTCTCCAACTCTTTATGCAGCCACTGCGCCCATTGCTCGTCGCTGTGGCTGTAGCTGATGAAAGCCCAATACTTGTAATCGGAGTTTGCCGTGGGCGGGGGCGTTTCGGTGGATACAGGAGGCGGCTCTTTGTCGCTTACTTGTTCGACGGTCGTGGGGGACATCAATTTCTCCGCTGAGATTTGTGTTGGCTGACAGGTCGTGCGGGCGGCAATTATTGCGCCGGGACACACGCGTGCGCGCGACATTCTAAAACAAAGCCCGGCCGATTGGGACACGGAATCGTACGTGTACGAGAATGGAGACGCAATCAAGCGCGGGAAAAGCAGGATGAGGGCTAAAGGATGAGGGAAGAAAGAAAGCACTCAGGAGATTGAATGCTTCTCTGATTCATCTCCCACGCCGCTGTCATCATCCCTTAATTCGCGTCCGACCAGTAACGCTTGCGGAATTTCGCTTCCGTCCAGAAGTTGCGCAGGAGTTCGATGTGCGGGTTGGGAGCGGGTTCGGCGGCGTCAGTCGCGGGCGGGAGAATGACGCTCACCACGTCGTAACGGTACGGCGTATGGTTGAGTCCGAACGTGCGCCGGTAGACACGTGCGGCGCGCGTGATCTGTCGTTGCTTGCGGCGGTCAACGTTCTGTTCGGGCGCGGCGAACCAATCGGAGGCGCGCGTTTTGACTTCGACGAAACAGAGCGTCTCACCCTCGTAGGCGACGATGTCGATCTCCGCACGGACGACCGCGCCGCGTAAATTTCTCCCGACCGGCAACGCGAAATTCGCGGCGACGAGAGCGTAGCCCGCGCGTTCGAGAAACGCGGCGGCCAACGCTTCGCCGCGTTCGCCGAGCGCGACGTGCGGGGCGGGCGTGGGCGCGCTGTCGCCTCCGCGCTCGGCGGCGTCCGGTTTATCAAAGATGCGTAAAATGTGGCCGGGCAATTTCATCCGGAGGCGTTCGTTGCGAGGGCGTGGGCGCTTCGCGTCGCGGCGCGCGAAGCGCGGTCTTTGACGCGGCGCGGAAGTATAGCGCATCATCTGTGGCTATGAGTACAAGTGAAGTCAGTGGAAACGACGCGAAAGCGCGCCCGTCGAAGGCGCGAGCCTTCCTGCCGCTCGTAACCATCGTCGGGCGACCGAACGTGGGGAAGTCAACTTTGTTCAATCGTCTGGTCGGCGAGCGACGTTCCATCGTCGGCGACGAGCCGGGCATCACGCGCGACCGCATCTACGGCGAAGCCGAGTGGGCGGGTCGCCGCTTCAAAGTGGTGGACACGGGCGGCATCGTGCCGGACGACGAGGCCGTCATCCCCGCGAACATTTTGAAGCAGGCCGAGACGGCGATTCAAGACGCCGTCGCGCTCGTCTGGGTGGTGGACGCGCGCGCCGGGATGACGCCGCTTGACGAAGAACTCGCGCGCCTCTTGCGCTCGACGGGCAAGCCCGTGCTCGTCGCGGCCAACAAGACGGACGCCGTGCGCTTCGAGGCCGACGCGGGTGAGTTTTATCGCTTCGGTTTCGAGGGCGTGTTCCCGCTCGCGGCCGAACACGGCGACGGCGTGGGCGATCTCTTGGACGCGCTCGTCGAGCGTTTCGACGCGGCCGCGCCCGTCGAAGATGCAGACCGGGACGCGCCGCGCGAGATACGGCTCGCGATCATCGGTCGCCCGAACGTCGGCAAGTCGTCGCTGCTGAACCGGCTGCTCGGCGAGGAGCGCGTCATCGTCTCGCCCATCGCAGGCACGACGCGCGACGCCGTCGACACCGTGCTCGAATGGCCGCTCGAAGATGAGGACGAAGCAGACGGCGCGGCCGTTGACGGTGTGACGATTGGCGACACGATTGGCGACGAAACAACATCCGGCGGCGACGATGCCGATGCGGAGATGTTCGCGGCCACCGATAGGGGCGATGCGGCGGCGGCGAACGCTACCGCGTCGGCGCGCGGGCGCGAGGCGGAAGATGCGGAAGATGCGGAAGCCGGAACTGCAAATCAAGAAGCCGGAAGTGCAAATTCGGAATCGGCGCAGACGGCGCGGCGGCGCGTGCAACAATTTCGTTTGATCGACACGGCGGGCATCAGGCGCAAGGGCAAGACGGGCGAGATGGCCGAGAAGTTGTCGGTCGTGATGGCGCGGCGCAGTCTGGAACGCGCGGACGTGGCGGTCGTCGTGGTTGACGCCGTCGAAGGCGTGACCGCGCTCGACGCGCACATCGCGGGTTACGCGCTCGAAGCGGGCTGCTCGATCATCATCGCCGTCAACAAGTGGGACGCGCTCCCCGACAAGGAGACGGGCACGCCCTTCGAGTTCGAGCGCAACCTGCGCGACAAGATGAAATTTTTGGAATGGGCGCCGGTCGTGACGATCTCAGCCCTCACGGGGCAGCGCGTCGAACGTCTCCTGCCGCTCGCCATCCGTGCGAACAAGGCGCGCAACAACCGCATCTCCACCTCGCAACTCAACGACTTCTTCGAGCGTGCCATTGACGCGCCGCGCGCTCCCTCGGCCGTCGCCCCGGTCAAGGGCGGTCGCTCGCGCCTGCGCGTGCAGTACGTCACGCAAGTGGGCGTGCGCCCGCCCACCTTCATCGTCTTTACGGCGGGCGGCCTCAGCGGCAAGAACTCCGGCCTCCACTTCTCCTACGAGCGTTACCTGCAAAATCGCCTGCGCGAAGAATTCGACTTTTTCGCCACGCCCCTGCGCCTCGTCGAACGCCACAAGCGCGAGAAGGGCGGCAGCGGCGGGCGCGGCAAAGGCGGGCGGTCTAAGTAACGCTCGGCGGGCTATGCCGGTTGTGCGATAATTTTAGTGGATGAAACCATGAAAGTCTGTACCGTGGTCTTCGAGAGATGTCTGGTTCTCCCTGAGAACCACTTTGACGAATTGAATGCCAATCTTCGAGAAGTAATTGAAATGTTGTTGGAAGGTGGAAGCCGGTGTGAGGTGATATGAATATAAAAGTTGTTGTCGAACAGGGCGAAGACGGTTACTTCGTCGCGCATGTGCCGGCTTTGAAAAGCTGTTGGTCACAGGGCAAAACCAGAGAGGAAGCTCTGGGAAACATCAGAGAGGCGATTGACCTGTATCTCGAACCTGAGCCGGAAGAGATTGAGAACCGGGAAGTCGTTGAGTTGACGGTGTGAAGCTACCGTTGCTGTCAGGGCGAGAAGTGTTAAAAGCGTTGGAGCGGCTGGGCTTCGCAGAAGTTCATCGCAAGGGCAGTCATGTCAAAATGAAGCACGCCGACGGCAGAATAATCGTTTTTCCCTACCACGACGAAGTTGACCGCTACACCCTCAAAGGCGCGCTCCGCGACGCGGGCATCGAAATAGAGGACTTTCTCCGGCAGGTTTGACCTTCACTCCCCTTGCGCCTCGTCGAACGCCACAAGCGCGAGAAGGGCAGCAGCAGCGGGCGCGGCAAAGGCGGTCGGGCGAAGTAGCGTCGGGCGGCAGGGAGTTTGTTGTTTGGTAGTCAAATGAATTTCGGAAATATGAGTCGGGCAGCCAAAAGTTTGTTTGTTTTCGGAATCTACGTCTGCGCGTTAGGGGCTATTTTGCTGCTCGTCCCGAATTGGATTTTGCGGGTTTTCGGCGTGCCGCCGACGAATGAAGTCTGGATCAGAATTGATGGAATGTTCCTGCTCTGCCTGAGCTTATATTATGTTCAGGCGGCGCGGCATGAATTAACAGCCTTCATTCGTTGGACGGTTTGGACGCGCGCTGCGGTTATCATTTACTTCACAGCTTTCGTGCTGTTGGATTCGGCTCCGAGAGCATTATTGCTGTTCGGTCTGATCGATTTGTTGGCGGCGATTTGGACGTGGCTGGCGTTGAAAAAAGATGGCGCGCACTGAAGATAATATTTTGCGGCGAGTCCGCCATCACACACAGGCTAACAAGGGGCGTGCAACCCGAACGCGAATCACCGTCGGTTTCATTCACAAGGCTCGGATGGCGGAATGCCTCGTCGGGTGCGCACAGGCGTGCGAAATAGCTTATGAGTAAAGGCGCGCTTAACTGGCAGGTGGTCGCGCGGGAGGGCGAGGCGCGCGCGGGGTTGTTGCAGACGCGGCGCGCGCTGATCGAGACGCCGGTGTTTATGCCCGTCGGCACGGCGGGGACGGTGAAGGGGATGCGCTTCGAGTCTCTGGAATCGGCGGAACTCGACGCGCGCATCATTCTCGGCAACACGTATCACCTGTGGCTGCGGCCGGGCGCAGAGGTGGTGCGCGCGTGCGGGGGCTTGCACGGCTTCACGAGTTGGGAGCGCGCGCTGCTGACGGATTCGGGCGGCTTTCAGGTGTGGAGTCTCGGCGCGCTCAGGAAGTTGAAAGAAGAGGGCGTCGAGTTTCGTTCGCACGTTGACGGGAGCGCGCGCTTTTTGTCGCCGGAAGTTTCGATGGAGGTGCAGGCCGCGCTCGGCTCTGAGATCGTGATGGTCTTCGACGAGTGCGCGCCGGGCGAGGCGTCGCAAGAGGAAGCGCGCGTCTCTCTGGAACTGACGGCGCGCTGGGCTGCGCGTTCGCGCCGACGCTTCGACGAGTTGCAGCGCGAGGCGAAGGAGCAGGGAGACGCGGGACGCACGCCGGAACATCACCCGTCGGTCAACGGCGAGCAGGCTCTGTTCGGCATCGTGCAGGGCGCGTCGCACGCGAACCTCAGGCGCGAAAGTCTCGCGCGCACGGTCGAGATCGGGTTTGACGGCTACGCCATCGGGGGCTTGAGCGTCGGCGAAGAGAAACCCGTCATGTACGACACGATTGAGATGCTCGCGCCGCTGATGCCCGCAGACCGCCCGCGCTATCTGATGGGCGTCGGCACGCCGGAGGATTTGCTCGAAGCCGTAGCGCGCGGCGTGGATATGTTCGATTGCGTGTTGCCGACCAGAAACGCGCGCACCGGGCAAGCCTTCACCGCGCGCGGCAAACTCAACATCAAGAACGCGCGCTGGGCGACCGACACGCGCCCGCTCGACGAACTGTGCGCTTGCTCCGTCTGCCGCCGCCACAGCCGCGCCTACCTGCGCCATCTCTACGCGACGGGCGAGATGCTCGCGGGCATGTTGCTGACGCACCACAATCTCGCGTTCTTCCTTGACACGATGCGGCGCGTCAGGCAAGCTATCCGGTCTGGTGATTTCACGCGTTTTCGGCGGGAGTTTTTAGAGCGTTATAGCTCCGGTGTCGAGTGAGTTTTCGCCCCCGACGTTCTATTAAATCTCTGGATTTAATAGAATCCGGGCGATCCGCGACGACCCCGTGAGTTGCGCCGCGCTCTTGTCACATCTCGTCCGGCGCAGCGCACATTCACCTTGCACAAATTTACAACTGCTCAAACTGAAACTTAAACCATGACACTCGTCTTTATCCTGCAATCGGCGTTAGGGCCGATTATCCAGATTCTCCCGTTCCTACTGATCTTCGGGGTCTTCTACTTCCTGATCATCCTGCCGCAACGCAAGCGGCAGCAACAACTTCAGGCCACCATCGCATCACTCAAGGCCGGCGACAAAATCATCACGACGGGCGGCATCATCGCCAAAATCGCAGAAGTGCGCGAGAGTTCTCTGCTCGTGCGTACGGCGGACAAGTCGATTCTGGAAATTTCCCGCGCGGCGGTCGCCGGGATGCACGGCGAAGAAGAGAAGAGGGCTTAAGGGTTAACCCGGCGCGCAGGTGCGATTGCGGAGCACGCGCGCCAGTAATTTTGTTATGAAGAAGAACATTCTACGACGCGTCATTATCATCGCCATCGTCACCATCGCGTGCCTCTATATCGTGCTGGGGCCGCGCCGCCGAGACGCCGCGGGCAATTTGCAGTGGCCGAAGGCGAACGACTTCACTTACGCGGGCATCAAGCGCACGCTCTCCGAGAACATCCGTCTCGGCCTCGACTTGAAGGGCGGCTCGCACCTCGTCATGCAGGTGCAGACCGACACGTACCTCAAGAAGTTGACCGAAAACCTCGCGCCCGCTCTGGAGAACGCGGCGAAGGCCGCCGGTTACAACGTCCAGAGCGTGACGGCGAATGCCGGCGGGGGCAACTATCAGGTCGTGCTGACGGCGGCGGACGCCTCGAAGGTCAACGAGATCCGCGACGAGTTGGCGAAGAAGGTTGACGTGTCCTACTGGACACCCTCCGTTTCCGGTAACACCGTGACGTGGACGCTACCGCAGAGCGCGCAACGCACTCTGAGCGATCAGGCCGTGGATCAGGCGTATCGCATCATAGACACGCGCATCAACGCCGTCGGCGTCGCCGAGCCGACCTTGCAGCGACACGGCGGGCAAGGCTCGAACCAGATTCTCTTGCAGATGCCGGGCATCCAAGACCCGGAGCGCATCAAGAAGATGATCGTCGGCCAGTCGAGTCTGGAACTGATGAAAGTCGTCAGCCCGCCGAACCCTGCGCCGATGCAGACCTATCCGACCGAAGAGGCGGCGAAGGCTTCGCTCGGCGGACAAGTGCCGCCGAACCGGCGTGTGCTACCCTACAGCGAGCGCGACGAGCCGACCGCCGCAGGCGAGACGGCCACGCCCGATCCGAATAAGCCGACGCAGTGGGTTGTAGTCGAATCGCCCGCCGTGGTGGACGGCAGCGAGTTGCGCAGCGCGGACGCCGCGCAGGGAAGCGGCGGCGGCAACTCGAATTACGAAATCGACTTCACGCTCAAACCGACGGGCGCGGACAAGTTCGGCGCGTGGACGGGCGCAAACGTCGGGGCTTACATGGCCGTCGTTCTGGACAACAGGGTCGAGTCAGCCCCCTTCATCAAATCGCAGATCACGGATCGAGGACAGATCACCGGAAACTTTACCGAGCAGTCGGCAAAAGACTTGGCCTTGACGCTGCGTTCGGGCGCGCTACCCGCGCCGCTCGTCTATCTGGAAGAACGCACGGTCGGCCCGAGCCTCGGCGCGGACTCGATCCGCGCGGGCGTCACCTCCGCGGTCGGCGGGTTGCTGCTCGTCGTCCTCTTTATGGTCTTTTACTATCGCGGGTCGGGTGTCAACGCCGTCGTCGCCCTGCTCCTGAACATGATCATCACGGTCGCCTCGCTCGTTATCTTCGACGCGACGCTGACCCTGCCCGGCATCGCCGGTCTGATCCTGACCATCGGCATGACCGTGGACACCAACGTGCTCATCTTCGAGCGTATCCGGGAGGAATTGGAGACGGGCAAGACGGTCGCTTCCGCAGTCGATCAGGGTTTCGCACGCGCCTTCGTGACCGTGATCGACACGCACGTCACGACCATCGTATCTTCGCTCTTTTTGTTCGTCTTCGGCACCGGCCCGATTCGCGGTTTCGCCGTCACACTTATTCTCGGCTTGCTCGCAAATCTTTTCTCGGCCGTGTACGTCTCGCGCACGATCTTCATCTGGGTTTTGAACCGCAAGGGAAGACGCGCCGAAACGCTCAGTATCTAAAAGCCGTGAATGGTGAACGGCGAACGGTAAACAGAGAGACCCGTCCGCCGTTCACCGTCCACCATTTGCTACTTACTAAACATCATGATTCGACTTCTTCATAACGTAAAAACCGACTGGCTCGCGCAGCGTCGTTACTGGCTCATCTTCTCTTCGCTCCTGATGCTCGCGGGCTTGGGTTCGGCCATCACCCGGCAGTTGTCGCCGGGCGGGACGGACGCTTTCAACCTCGGCGTCGACTTCAAAGCCGGAACTGTGATGACGGTGAGCTTCAACCAGCGACCGTCGGACGACGCCATCCGCACCGCGCTGGCAGAGAAGGGCGTGCAGGGCGCTATCGTGCAGTCAACCGATAAGCCGAATGAAGTGTTGATTAAAGTCCCGCAGCAGGGCGGCGGGGAACAAGCGCAGGAGCAGGCGCAGGTGGATGTCGGGCAGGCGAAAACGAACGAGGCTCTGGCGGCGTTCGGGACGAAGCCCAGCAAGACGGACGCCGTCAGTCCGGCGGCCGGGCGCGCTCTGCGTAATCAGGCCATCGCCGTCACGCTGCTCGCGCTCGTCGGCGTCTTGCTCTATATCGGCTCGCGCTTCGAGTGGACTTACGGCGCGGCGGCCGTCATCACCGTCTTCCACGACGTGCTCGTCACGCTCGGCATCTTCTCCATCATGCAGTGGGAGATCGACCTGACCGTCATCGCCGCGCTGCTGACGCTCGTCGGTTTCTCGGTCAACGACACTATCGTCACCTTCGACCGCATCCGCGAAAATTTGCGCCTGCACCGCCGCACCTCCCTCTACGATCTGACGAACGAGGCCATCAACCAGACGCTCTCGCGCACGGTGATCACGGCCGGTCTGGTCTTCTTCTCCGTGCTCGCCATGGTTATCTTCGGCGGCGACGTGTTGCGCGGTTTCTCTCTGGCTTTGTTCATCGGCATCATCGTCGGCACGTATTCGACCATCGCCATCGCGACGCCGATCATGGTCTGGTTCCAGCAGCGTCTCGAACCCGCGAAGCGTACGACGGTCGCCCCGGCCGGCGGCGCGGTCTCGACCGGCGGCGCAGTGGCGGGCAGCCGCGGAGCGCGTGCGAAGTCGGCCGCGCGCGGGTCGCAACGCACGGCGCGTTCGTAAGTCTCGCGACGTCGCGCAAATTCGTGCGAGAACGCTTTAGCTCAAAGATTTTGCGCTTGACTTGGGCGGGCGTCGCGACATAGACTGAGCGCGTTTGCTGTCCCAATTTAATAGGTTACACAAGAACGCTCCCGTCTTCTCGCATTCGTGTCGTTGACGGTGATGCGTGATTGTAGTTATTTGCCGAAAGTGGTCGGTAGGCCGATCTGTTTCCCCGCGCGGCGTGTGTGAAATTAAATAGTGCGCGCAATGATTATTGTGCCCGCTCGCCGCTGCTACCCCCGCTATAATTTTAAGTTTCAATTTAATCTACGGGTACGTTTCGCGTAACGAACGACGTTTGGGAACATAACGCTTCTCAAAGGCATCTAATGAATTGATATTTCGCACCCCTGATCCATTGGCACCGGAAGTTGGGAGGAGAAAAAGATGTTCGATAGTCTTGTAGAGTCTGGTTCGCACAAGGATGATCTTGCGCGGAAAGGCTCATTTTTTCTTGGGACGTTTGCCATCTACGCGGTGATCCTGCTGGCTCTCGGCGTCCTCAGTATCTATCTCTATAACGAGAGTTTGCCGAGCGACAATCTCGAATTGATGACGATGGTGGCGCCCGTCCCCGTCCAGAATCAACCGGAGCAGCAGCCCGATAAGCCCGCCGAGGCAAAGCCCGCCGAGGCGTCGCCCGACCGGCAGGTGGCAACGCGCACGGATTTCGTCGCCAGCAACTTAGACCCGACGAAAGTGCCGGAGAAAGTTTCGGCCGTGGCGAGTAAAGTTCCGCCGGTTCCGCCGGGCGGCGCGGTGCGCGGTACGTCGAACACCGATCCGGTCGGCGGTAACACCGGCCCCATCGGCCCGGTCGGCCCCGGCGCGGGCGGCGTGGGCGGTGGAGGGGGTGCGGCACCCGTCGTGGTGAGCAACGACGACGAACCGCCGCCGCCGCCGAAGCCGACGCCGACGCCTCCGCCGAAACCCCGCGCGCCCATTTCCGGCGGCGTCTTGAACGGCAAAGCGATCAGCAAGCCGCAGCCCGCTTACCCGCCGATTGCCAAGGCCGCACGCGCCTCGGGCACGGTCACGGTGCAAGTTACCGTGGACGAAGAAGGCCGGGTGATCTCTGCCCGCGCGGCGGGCGGTCATCCGTTGCTGCAACAGGCGGCGGTGGCGGCGGCTCGTCAGGCGCGCTTTTCGCCGACGCTCCTTTCGGGGCAGCCGGTGAAGGTGAACGGCGTCATTACTTACAACTTTGTGTTGAATTAAATTGGGTGCGACATAACGGTCGGGATTTTGGGCGCGTTGCGGGTTTAAATTAAACGCTGCTTTCCCCTTTCCGGCGCTGGCACGTTCGCGCTCTCGCTATAGTGCATCCGAAAATTTTGGAGGGTTCTACCGTGACAATTTCAATGAGTCTGCTTGCCACCAAGTTTCTTGGCTTTTTCGCCTTCTTGTTGCAGGAGGGCGGTGGAAGTGCCGCCGCCAACGAGACGGCCAGCGCGTTCACGATGAGCGAGATGATCAAGAATCTCGGCCCCATCGCCATCGGCGTCATCGTCATCCTGCTCATCATGTCCATGTACTCCATCGCCGTGATGGTCGAGCGGTTCTTGACCTACCGCGCCGCCAAAGCGCAATCGCGCGAGTTTGCCCCGCGCGTGGCGCAGGCTTTAAAGAATGACCGCATCGAAGAGGCCATCAACATCAGCGACAAACACAAGAAGTCGCATCTGGCGATGGTGGTCAACGCCGGGCTGCAAGAGTTTCGCGCGCACGAACAATCGACGGAGATTTCGGGCGACGAGATCGAAGCCTCGAAGCGTGCGCTCCAACGCGCCATCGCCATCAAGAGCGCGGAATTCCGCCGCGGCCTCTCCGGCCTTGCGACCATCGGTTCGACCGCGCCGTTCGTCGGCCTGTTCGGCACGGTGTTTGGCATCATCGCCGCGTTCACGGGTATGAAGAACGCCGAGAGCGCGGGTATCGGCGCGGTGGCGGGCGGTATCGCCGAGGCGCTCATGACAACGGCGCTTTCGCTGGCCGTGGCCGTGCCCGCCGTGTGGATGTTCAACTACTTCACCGGCAAGGTTGACGGTTTCGTCATCGAGATGGACAACTCGGCTTCGGAACTGCTCGACTACTTCTTGAAGAATCGCACGCGCCGCCTGAACCCGTAATCGCCTCTGCGATTGCGGCGCTCTGCGCTTCGCCGAGAGAGCTTGAGAGACCGGCCTTAACTTCGCGCGCTCCCGTCAACAGTTCGCGGGAGCGCGCGCCGGGACGGCATTATTCGTTTGAGTTGAATGGAGAGTGATTTATGGGAATGGCAGTTGGCGGGGGCAATAAGTACAACTCGGACATCAACGTCACGCCGATGGTGGACATCATGCTGGTCTTGCTGATCATCTTCATGGTCATCACGCCGCTGTTGCAATCGGGCGTTTCGGTCGCTTTGCCGAAGGAGATGAACAATCCGGAGGTTGACCCCGCGATCATCAAAGAGTCTTCCGTGGTCATCGCCATCACGGCGGACAACGAGTATTACATCGGAAAAGACAAAGTTGAGACCATCGACCTCCCGGATAAAATCCAGAAGTCCATGGAAAGTAAGAAGCCCGAAGAGCGCATCGTGTACGTCAAGAGCGACGTGAACGCCAACTACGGCAGCGTCGTCGAAGTGATTAACACGGTGCGGCAGGCGGGCGTCGATCAGATTGGCCTCGTCGCGGATAAGAAGAAGGGCGGAGCGCCCGCCGCTCCCGCCGCGCCTGCCGCCGCGCTTTAACGCGGCTGGCGCGAAGCGCGCAGGATGGGGGATGAGTTTGCCTGCCCCGGCGCGGCGTCTCGCGATTTAACGGCCAGAGAGGATTTATAAGATCATGGAAATGTCTTCGGAAAACAAAAAGGGTGGCTCGACCGCCGTCCCTTACATCAACGTGACCCCTTTGATTGACGTGTTGCTGGTGCTTCTCATCATCTTCATGGTCATCACGCCGCTCAAGCCGACGCGCTTCAAGGCGCTCGTGCCGAGCGAACCGCCGCCTTCGACCGAGCCGATCAAGCCGAACCCGCTAACGCTCGTCGTCGCCATCGAGAGCGATCTTTCGCTCAAGTTGAATCTGGACAGCCTCGGCTCGGCGAACGACACCGCGCCGCTCAGCACCAGACTGACGCAAATCTTCAAAGAGCGCCGCGACAACCGCGCTTACGAGCCGGGCAAAGAGAACCGCACGGATCTGTCCGAAGAGGAGCGCATCGCGAAGGCCGTCTTCGTCAAAGCGCCGCGCTCGCTGAAATACGTCGAGGTCGTGAAGGTCATCGATGCGATCAAGGGTGCGGGCGGAAACCCCATCGGGTTGCAGATTGACGATCTGGCGCAGTGAAATCCGAACATTCAGTGAATGGCAAGCGACGAAATCAACCCGACGCCGCTTGCCATTCGCGCTACCCGTCGTTATTTATCGTGTACAAATTCCCTTCGGGAGTCATTAAACAGATGAAACTCTCTCAGTCGAGAACAACCTTGATAATGTTGGTCTTGCTGGCGGCGGTGAGTTCCGCCGGCTGCGGCATGGTCAACAGCATTCGCGCCAAGAACCAGTTGAACGAAGGCGCGCGCGCCTACAAGGCCGGAAAGTTCGCCGAGGCGCAGCAGCACTTTGAAGAGTCTCTGCGGCTCAACCCGGAGCAGCGCAACGCGAAGTTTTTCATCGCGCGCTCGATCCACGCGCAGTACCGTCCGGGCGTCGAAGCCCCCGAGAATGTCGAGAAGGCGCGCCGCGCGATCACGGCTTACGAGGAAGTGTTGAAGTCCGATCAGAGCAACGACGAAGCCTACAACGCCGTCATCTATCTCTTCGGCCAACTCAAAGACGAGCAGCAGGCGCGCCAGTGGTTGACGGCGCGCGCCGAGATGGGTTCGATCCCCGAAGTCAAACGGTCGCAAGCCTACACGCTCATGGCGAGCAAGGAATGGAACTGTTCCTACACCATCACGGAGCAGAAGGATAACAAGCAGACCGTGATGAAAGAGGGCAAGGCCATCATCCAGTACAAGAAGCCGAAGGAGCAGGCCGACTTCGACAAGGCGATGAAATGCGTCAACGACGGCATGGCATTGGCCGAGCGCGCCGTCGCTCTCGACCCGAACAGCGAACAGGCTTGGTCGTACAAGACGAACCTCTTGCTCGAACTCGTCAAATTGGCCGAGATGGAAGGCAACAACGACAAGAAGGCCGAATACCAGAAACAGGCCGCCGCCGCCCAGCAAAAAACTTCGCAACTGAGCGAAGAGAACAAACGCAAGAAAGAGGAGGAAGAAAAGGCCAAGGCGTCCAAGTCGCCCGCCTCAAGCTAGGACGCGCCAAGCGACCGCGCCTTGCGCCGCGCGAGACTGCAACGCCCGCGCCTTCTCAACTTTCTCTGCAAGACAACAGGTGATGCTCGACTTTCGCGTCGGGCATCACCTATTCTTATCAGGAGAGGCCAGAGGTCAGAGGTTAGAGGTCAGTTAAAACAAGAACTGATTTTTACTAACCTCTAACCTCTGACCTCTAACCTCTACTTTTATGATTCGCATCGAGGAAATCGTCGAAAAGGTCGGGCGCAATCACCCGCAGGCCGATCTGGACATGCTCAGGCGCGCTTACTTCTTTTCGGCGCGCGAGCACAAAGGGCAGACGCGCGCCTCCGGCGAGCCATACCTCGTCCATCCGCTCGAAGTCGCCAACATTCTGGCGGACATGCGGCTCGACGAAGTTTCCGTCGCCACCGGACTCTTGCACGACGTGGTGGAAGATACTCTGGTCGATGCGGGAACGATCCGCGAGTACTTCGGCGAAGAGGTGGCGCACCTCGTCGAAGGTCTGACGAAGATCGCGCAGATCAGCAACCAGTCGAAGGAAGTGCAGCAGGCCGAGAACGTGCGCAAGATGCTGCTGGCGATGATCGACGACGTGCGCGTCGTTTTGGTCAAACTCGCCGACCGCCTCCACAACATGCGGACGCTTCATTTCCTGAAACCGGAAAAGCGGCAGCGCATCGCGCAGGAGACGCTCGACATCTTCGCCCCTATCGCCCACCGCCTCGGCATGGGCAAACTCCGCAGCGAACTCGAAGACCTCGCCTTCCAACACCTACACCCCGAAGACTACCGCGCACTCGTCGCCCAACTCGAACAGCGCCGCGCCGAGCACGAACAGTTCCTCCACGCCACGACCGCCCGTATCGAGGAGAAATTGCGCGAGGCCGACGTGCCCTACATTCGTGTCGAGGGGCGCGTCAAACGTCTCTACTCGATCTGGAAAAAACTGAAGCGGCAAAAGATCGAACTCGATCAGGTTTACGATCTGGTCGCCGCGCGCGTCGTCCTCCCGAACGAGGTGCGCTACTGTTACGCGGCGCTCGGCATCATCCACAACTTGTGGAGACCGCTGCCCGGACGTTTCAAAGACTGGATCGCCACGCCCCGCGAGAACCTTTATCAATCTCTGCACACCTCGGTCATCGGCACGGAGGGGCAGCCCTTCGAGGTGCAGATTCGCACGGAAGAGATGCACCGCATCGCCGAAGAGGGCGTTGCGGCGCACTGGAAATACAAGGAAGGCAGGCGCGGCGCACACGAGGATGACGAGGCGTTTCAGTGGCTGCGCTCGCTCGTCGAGTGGACGCAGGAGGTCAAAGACTCGCGCGACTTCCTCGAATCCCTCAAACTCGATCTCTACCCGCGCGACGTTTACGCCTTCACGCCGATGGGCAAGATCATCCAACTCCCGCGCGGCGCAACCCCAGTGGATTTCGCCTACATGATTCACACGGAGGTCGGAAACACCTGCACGGGCGCGCGCATCAACGGTCGCATCGTTCCGCTTCGCACGCCGATCCAGAACGGCGACGTGGTCGAGATCATTCGCTCGCTGAACTCCACGCCCTCGCGCGACTGGCTCAATTTCGTCGTCACTTCCAAGGCGCGCAACCGCGTGCGCCACTGGGTCGCAGAGCAGCAGCGCGCGGAGAGTATAGAGATCGGGCGCAAGCTGTTCGAGAAGGAGGCCGCGCGCTTCCAACTCTCGACCAAGAAACTGCTCAACGATTCCAACGGCGACTTCAAAAAGATCGCGGGCGAATACGGCTACGGGCGCACTGACGATCTGCTCGCCGCCATCGGCTACGGCAAACTCGTGCCGCGCAGCGTCATCTCCAAATTCCTCGGCCCGGAAAAGTTTGCCGAACTGGACGAGCGCAAAGAATCGCGTCTGCGCACGAGCGTGCAGGCCGTCAAACGTCTCATCCGTCTCGGCGACGACGCCATCGTCGTGCGCGGCGTAGACGATCTGCTCGTCGCGCGCGCGCGCTGCTGCAACCCGGTTCACGGCGAGCCGATCATCGGCTACATCACGCGCGGCAAGGGCGTCGCCGTCCACGCCGAGCGTTGCAAGAACGTGCAGCAGTTGATGGTCAACCCCGAACGCATCGTCGCGGTCGAGTGGGCAGGCAGGAGCGAGCACGCCGCCTACGCCGTCAAGCTCCTCGCCGTCACGGAGAACCGCACCGGCATGATCGCAGGCATCACGAGCGCGATCTCGGACATGAAGACCGGCATCCGCGACGCGCGCGCGTCAGTCGCCTCGGACGAGCGCGGGCGCATCGAGGTCACGGTCGAAGTCTTCGACGTGAAGCATCTGGATAAAGTGATCCGCGCGGTACGCGGCGTTCCCGGCGTGCTCGACGTGGAGCGTTTGCAGGGAGCGGCCTGAGCGATCTCACGCCCGAACGCCCGCGACCCGGAGAAGACAGACGATTTTGCCCCGCGTCTTAAATTCGCCCGCAAAGCATCCGTCGCGACTGAAAATTCATCTGTAATACTACAAGTCTGTTTTGACCGGAGTTCTCACGCGTGGCGGCAACTGCGACAGCGCCCGGCGTTCCCGCGTTGGTCTAGCGGCGGAGTTTTTGTTACAATGCGCAATTTGCTTGGCGAGTCTAAAAAGAGGATGTGCAGACCGTGAGAGAGATCGTCGCAACCGAGGCCGCGCCACAGGCCATCGGCCCGTATTCGCAGGCCGTCAGTGTGGGTGATTTCGTGTTCACGTCGGGACAGATTCCGATTGACCCGAAGACGGGCGTCTTTGTCGAAGGTGGAATCACGGAGCAGACCGAACAGGTTTTGCGCAATCTCGCAGAGGTCTTGCGGGCGGCGGGGACGAGTCTCGAAGAGGTGGTGAAGACGACCGTGTTTCTGGCCGACATGGAAGACTTCGCGGCGATGAACGAAGTGTACGCCCGCTATTTTTCAAGCGAGCCGCCCGCACGTTCGACCGTGCAGGCCGTGCGACTGCCGCGCGACGCGCGCGTCGAAATTGATGTGATAGCGGTTAGAAAGAATAACGTTGAAGGATAAACGCGGAACGATGAAATAAAAGCATCCGATTTCAGTTCATCGTTCCGCGCTCATTCTCCAACATTTGTCTTAAGCCGCTTTAGCCGTTTGCGCCACCTTCGTTATCTTGTTGCCTTTGATGCAACTGGTGCAGACGCGCATCCGCACGTTGCCGCCTTGCGGGCGTTGCACGCGGATTTCTTGCAGGTTGGGATTGAAACGCCGGCGGGTGCGATTGTTCGCGTGGGAGACGTTGTTACCGAATTGCGGCCCTTTGCCGCAGACTTCGCATCGTTTTGCCATGATTGCCTGAGTACCTCCGAATAAGTAAAAGCGCACCGCGCCAGAGAGCCAACACACACGGTGAGGACTTGGAGCACGCGGGAAACCAAAATTTATAGCAAACAGTTTTACAAGAGGTCAAGCGCGCACGCCTGTTGTGGGCATGCGAGTTTCATCGGGTCACCACAGAAAAGTTGAAGGAGTAGAAAGCCAAAGTGTACAGAGCCGCCAAACAGTTCAGTCTTCTCGCCATCGTTGTTTCCCTCGCGGGCGTCTTCGTCGCCTGCGACCGCACCAAGGGAGGCGGCGACGGCAAGGGGACGGCCGTCGCCGCTACGGTCAATGACAAAAAGATCATGCTGACCGAAGTGGACAAGATTCTCGAACAGCAGGCCAAGAGCCAGCAAGTGCAGTTTTCCGACATGTCGCAACTCGAACTGGCCGCCGGTCGTTTGCAGGTGCTCGACGAGTTGATCCGCCGCGAGGTGCTGTTCCAGCGCGCCGAGAAAGAGAACCTGCTGCCCAAGGACGACGAAGTGACGCAGGTGATCAACGAGCAGAAGCAGCAACTCGGAACCAAAGAAGCCTTCGAGACCGCGCTCCGCGAGTCGGGGCAGACCGAGGAGGCCATGCGCGATGTCGCGCGTCGCCAACTGGCGATCCAGAAACTGCTCGACCGCACCGCCGCCAAGATCGAGCCGCCAACCGACAAAGAAGTGGAAGACTTTTATAACAACAACAAGGCGCGCTACGTGAGCCAGCGCGGCGTGGGACTGGCGGCCATCGTCGTTGACCCGGCGGACAACGGCGCGACCAACGATGCCAAGAGCGACATCGAGGCCAAGACGAAGATCGACATCATCTACCAACGCTTGAAGAGCAACGCCGATTTCGCCACCGTGGCGCGCGCCGAAAGCGAAGACCCGCAGAGCGTGCAGCGCGGCGGCGACGTTGGCTTCTTCAGCGAAGAACAACTCAAGCAGAGCGGCTTTCCGCAGGAGTTGATCACGCGTTTCTTCAGCGGCATGGAAGTCGGCAGCTACACCGCGCCTATCCAGACGAGCGGGCGTTGGACGATCTTCAAGCTCACGGACAAACGCTTGCAGAGCGAGAACCTGACGCTCGACAACCCGGACGTGCGCAAGGACGCGACGGAAAACATACTCAACCAGCGCAAGCAGATTTTGAACGCCGCGATGCTCGAAGTCGCCATGCGCGAGGCGAAGATCACGAACCATTTGGCGCAGGACATGCTCAACAGTTCGACCTCTCTGAGCAGCCTCCGCCCGGCCGGTAGCCGTCCGGCGGCGACGCCCGCCGGCGCGAGTCCCGCTACGGCCGCGAGTCCTGCGGCTTCGCCCGCTTCCGGTAGCGGCGGCGGTTCGGCGGCGGCGACGCCCGCGTCCAACACCAATGCGGCGAACACCAACAAGTAACCGCCGCATCGAACTCGTAGTCTGAACCCGAATCGTGAATCGTAAATAGAGGCGAGCGAAGTCTCTATTTACGATTCACGATTTACGATTTACCGTCTCGTCCATTCGCTACTCTTTAACGTCATGCTGTTTCGCCTCTCGGAAGTTTATAAGTCTTACGGCTCGCAGGACGTGCTGCGCGGCGCGTCGCTCCAGATCAATCCGGGCGAACACGTCGGCCTCGTCGGGCGCAACGGCGCGGGCAAGACCACCTTGTTCCGCTTGATCGGCGGCGAAGAGACGCCCGACAGCGGCGACGTGGTGCGCGCGCGCGGTCTCAACCTCGGACTGCTCGAACAGCACGTCGATTTCGAGCCGGGCATGACCGTCCACGAATCCGCGCTCGCGGCCTTCGGTCGTCTCCAACAGATCGAGCACGAGATGCACGAACTCGAACACCGCATGGCCGAAGCCACCGACGACCTCGACGCGGTGCTCGAACGCTACAGCGACCTCCAACATGAGTTTGAGCGCGAGGGCGGCTTCGAGTACGCGGCGCGCGCCGAGGCGATTCTGTTCGGTCTCGGCTTCGAGCGCGAGATGTGGCAAATGGAGACGGAGAAACTTTCGGGTGGGCAGAAAAACCGGCTTGGCATGGCGCGCCTCCTGCTTGCCGAACCCGACGTGCTCCTGCTCGACGAGCCGACGAACCATCTGGATGTGGCGGGCGTCGAATGGCTCGAAGAGTTTCTGTCGTCTTACGCGTCGGCCTACGTCATCATCTCGCACGACCGTTATTTTCTCGACCGCTCGTGCCGTCGCATCGTCGAAGTGGAAAACGGCAAGGCCGTCAGTTACAACGGCAACTATTCGGCCTTCCTCGTCGAGCGCGAGGAGCGGCGCGAGGCGCAACGTCGTGCTTACGAAAACCAGCAGCACCTCATCGCCAAGACCGAGGAGTTTATCCGTCGCAACCTCGCGGGGCAGAAGACCAAGCAGGCCAAATCGCGCCGCACGATGCTGCAAAAACTCGACCGCGTCGAAGCGGTGCGCGCCGATCAGTCGCAGGGTAATTTCCAGTTGAAGGGTGTCGAACGCACGGGCAACCAGACGCTCATCGTCAAAGACCTCGCGGTCGGCTATCCCGGCAAGGTGCTCGCCACCGACATCACTTTCACCCTCACGCGCGGCGAAGCCCTCGGCGTCATCGGCCCGAACGGTTCGGGCAAGACGACTTTCATCAAGACGCTGCTCGGCAAACTGCCGCCGCTCGCGGGCGAAACGCGCTGGGGCACGAAAGTCAATATCGGCTACTACGCGCAGCAACTCGACGACCTCGACGAGCGCAACGAGATCATCATGGAACTGCGCCGCGTCGCGCCTTCAACCGTGACGGCGGGCGAACTGCGCGGCTTTCTCGCCAAGTTTCTTTTCGTCGGCGACGACGTGTACAAGCACGTCCGCGATCTCTCAGGCGGCGAGAAGGGCAGGCTTGCGCTTGCTAAGTTGATCTATTCGCGCGTCAATGTCCTCGTCCTCGACGAGCCGACGAACCATCTCGACATCCCCTCGCGCGAAGCCCTCGAAGAAGCCCTCGACGCCTACGAAGGCACGATCATCACCATCAGCCACGACCGCTATTTCCTTGACCGCGTGGCGACGCAAATCCTCGCGCTCGACGGCCAGAGCACCGCCGAACATTACGACGGCGACTACACCGAATATCACGATTGGAAAGCCCTCGCACGCGCCGAAGCCGCGAGCGCAAAGGCCGCGCGCGAGAAGGCCGCAAGCGCGCCGCCCCCCGTCAAGAGCGCGCAACGCGCCGCTGCCACGACGACGCAAGCTGACGATCCGGCGAACGCTTCGCGCAAGGGTAAACCGGCGGAAGGCAAAGGCGGCAAGAAGAAGCAGAAGCACGGCGCAAGCCTCCAGCGCACGACGCAGGTGATCGAGAGCGAAATCGCGGAAGTCGAAAAGCGGCTCGCGGCTCTCTCCGACGAACTTTCCCGCCCCGAAGTCGCGCGCGACGCCAGCCGCGCGATGACGCTCAACGACGAATACCAAGAACGCGACGCGCGCCTGCGCTCGCTCTACGAAGAATGGGAACAGGTCTCGGCCGAGGCGGCCAGCGCGTGAGCGGGTGAAAGTTTCTTGAGGGGCGGTGGTGAACGGTCTGCGACTTGGCCGATTAGCCGATAGCCTGACGATGGCTCACGGCGTCAACAGGCGCGAGATGGTCGAGACGAGTTGCTCTATGTCGTCAGGTTTTTTCAGAAATGCGTCCGCGCCCGCGCGCCGCGCTTCATGCGCGCTGTCGGTCGCGGAGATGATGACGATGGGCGTGTCTTGGCGCGACGGCAGCATGCGCGCGTGGCGCAGCAGTTCAAGCCCGCTCGCGCCGGGCAGTTCGTTGTCGAAGAGAAGCAGGTCGTAAGTCCCCGCGCTTTCGATCCGCGCGAGAGCCGTAAGCCCGTCGTCGCAGGATTCGACGCGCCAGCCTTCCAACTCAAGCGTATCCTGCACCGTCAGGCGCAACAGTTCATCGTCTTCGACATAGAGGATCGTCGCCTGAAACATCTTGCTATCCTCCTTTACGATTGACGCGCGTGCGTCGCACATGTGGCGCGTCGGCAACAGGCTTACGCGCTCCCTGTCCACGCTCCCGCACACACCTCTTTGACCGCTCTCAACGGCATCTCAAAAAAGATTGAAGAACCATCCGTATATCGCGCGCCCGCTCGCAGGCCACACGCTGAACAGGATGAAACTGGCTACGGCAAGCAACAAGTTGGTCTGCCGGTAGATGCTACCGGCGTAAACGATCGACACGATGTTGAACACGACGTAGCACGAAAGGAATCCGACGACGTACAGGATGGCGACAACCCGTAGGGGCGCGCCCGCAATGAAACTGTGCACGGTGAGCGCGGCGAAAGCCGACCAACCCGCTTGCAGAACCCCACTGACGATAAGACCGGATATGACATAAGCGTCGAAGTGCGAGTCAATATCCACGCGCAACATTCGTTGCAGCCGGACTGTCGCCGCCACTGTCAGACACATCACGATGCAAAAGACCCAGTAACCTTTCAACAGTTGAAAGGTCATCGTCGTTCTGCTCAGAGACCAAAGCAGGAGCGCGCTCAGCCCGAAAAAAAGGAACGTCAGCACGCTTGCGAAGAGGGCGTCGAACACCTCTCTCTGGTCGTCATGTAGCAACCACTTGCCGAACTCTCCCATAGCTCTGTTTTTTCAAACTTATTGTTTGCATCTCTCGAAGACCTGACGCGCCCGACGATGGCCGTTTGCTGCAATAGGGGTTGCGACCGGAATATTAACGTAGCGGCCGGGGCATAGCGGGAAGGAGTTTGGCTCGGCGGGCTTGTCAGACAACCCTGCTACTCTGCCATTCGCGCCGGAGCAGCCCGTAAAAGAGCGCGTCCTGAATCTCCCCGCCAACCAGCCAACGCTCCCGCAGGTAGCCTTCTCTCTGGAAGCCGAGCCGTTCAAGTGTCTTTCTCGACGAGACGTTTCTCGGGTCAACGTCGGCCTCGATCCTGTGCATGTTCAGTTCGTCGAACGAGAAACCGAGTAAGGCTTCGAGAGCCTCTTGCATGTAACCCTTCTTCCAGTGCTCACGGCCAAGTGCGTAGCCTATTTCCGCGCGACGGTTGGCCGAATCAATATGGAAGAGAGTGCATGTTCCGATCACCGTATCGTCCGTGCGGCGCGCAATTCCCCACTGGAAGAGAGTACGTTGCCGGAAGTGTTCGCGGATGTCTGCGAGCAGCTTGCGCGCGCCTTCTATCTCGGCGAGGGGCGGAGAACTCCAATAGCGCATTACTTCCGGGTCGGAGAAAATAGAGAACAGAGATGAAACGTCCGCGTCGGTCAGCCGACGCAAGGATACTCTCGGCGCGTCGATGGTCGGGAGAATGTCCGAATCAATCATAACTCGACTTCGCTAATAGGCGGGATGAGCTTCCATATTCTTCCGTAGATGGCCCAAGTCAAACGATCTACGCCTGCAACTAAACCGGCAATAATGTAGTATTCGATCATGCGACCTCCTCAGGTTGGGTGTGTTGCGTGGAGCTGAAAAGTGTCGAAACTCGTCAGCGGTGAAGCGAGGAAGTGAGAACGGCGGGGAACTTAATACTAACCCGGCTGAATTGCAACCTAAATTATCATCTTTCGCCCGACGCGTCTGCCCGCAGCAGCCTCCGCCTCGCACGTATTGCGCCGCCCCGCAGCGGCCTCATTCCGTCATCGCGCAGCAAAAGTCGAACGCTTGCGGCCTCATTTTGTCGTGGCGCGGCGAAGTCGCGCGCCGACGAATGATGAGTGTGAAAATGGCCTGTAAACAGGTGGGCGCGGGGATTCTTGCCGAAGAGGGTTAAGAGTCGTCGCGCGTTGATTTTAGAGGCGAGACGCATGCTTGACATGTGCGCGGGGCGTTTGTTACTTTACAAGTCCGTTTTCAGAGTGTTTGAAGCGTTTGGTGTTGGTAGATGTAGGCTCGTAGCTCAGGGGTAGAGCACTACCTTGACACGGTAGGGGTCTGCGGTTCAAATCCGCACGAGCCTACCATTTTCTTTTTTCGACAGTGAGCTCCGGAAGACCTTTGCTTTTTATGTTGATGCGAACTCGAACTACGTTTCGATTCTAATCACGAGCGACCCGCCACAGAGTTGAGCGGCGTCGCGCGGCAAAGGCGCTTCTGTCGAATCCGATCTCAAATTCGTTCCCTTAAGACGAACGCGAAATTCAGAATCAGGTTGACGCTTTTGCTTCCGCGAAGGCCGCCGCTCGTGTCCGACGGGTTTCTCTTCCGACCCTTGTGACCGAGGGGGCGTGTTGCGCGCTTGTTGCTTAACATGCGCGATATACGCGCCGGTGGTCTCGTAAATCTTTCGCGGGAGATGACAGGCGATGAGTGAAGTAAACGTACAACTGAAAGAAGGCGCGCAGGGTGCGGTGCAAGTGCCCGCGGGCGCAAGCGTGGGCGAAGCCCTGAAGCGGCTCGACCGCGACGCGGCGAAGCACGCTCTGGCGGCGAAGGTGGACGGCCGCGAAGTTGATCTCGCTTTCAAGTTGGAGGCGGGCGGCGCAAACGGCGGCACGAACGCCATCGAGATCGAGCCGGTCATGCCGGAGACGCGTGACGGCCTCGACGTGTTGCGCCATTCGACGGCACACCTGTTGGCCGCCGCCGTTCTAGACCTCTTTCCCGGCACGCAACTCGGCATCGGCCCTGCGCTCTTGGACGACCCGCGCTACGGCTTCTTCTACGACGTGATCGCGCCGCGCCAGTTGACGGTCGAAGACTTGCCCATCATCGAAAAGCGCATGCGCGACATCGCCAAGCGCAATCTCGCGTACCGGCGCGAAGAGATTCCGAAGGCCGACGCGCTGCGTATCTTCGCGGAGCGCAACGAGCCTTTGAAGTGCCAGTTGGTCGAGGACAAGGGCGGCGAAACGGTGAGCGTCTATTACATAGACAATTCGCCGTTCATAGATTTCTGCCTCGGCCCGCACGTGCCGAACACGAACAAGCTGAAAGCCTTCAAGCTGCTCGCGCTCTCCGGCGCGTACTGGATGGGCGACGCCGAGCGCGAGCAGATGCAGCGCATCTATGGCACGGCCTTCTTCACGCAGGAGGAACTCGACGCGTGGCAGCGGCAGCGCGAGGAGGCCGAGCGTCGCGATCACCGCCGGCTGGGGCGCGAACTCGATCTGTTTTCGATTCAGGAAAACTACGGGCAGGGTCTCATCTTCTGGCATCCGAAAGGCGCGATGATTCGGAAGAAGATGGAAGACTACCTGTACGAGGAATTGGTCAAGCGCGACTACAGTTTCGTCTACACGCCGCACATCGCCAAGCGCGAACTCTGGCAGGTGAGCGGGCATGATCAGAACTACGGCGACTCGATGTTTGCGCCGACGAAACTCGAAGAGACGGAGTTTCGCCTGAAGCCGATGAACTGCCCGTTTCACATCGGCATCTATAAATCGCAGCCGCGTTCCTACCGCGATCTGCCGCAGCGTTACGCGGAGATGGGCACGGTCTATCGCGCCGAACTGTCGGGCACGCTGCACGGCCTGATGCGCGTGCGCGGTTTTACCGTGGACGACGCGCACCTCTTCTGCACGGCCGAACAGGTGCGTAAAGAGATCGGGGATTGCGTGGACTTCGTGCAGGAAGTCTTTCGCGTGTTCGGCTTCGAGCGCGTGAAGTTCGAGTTGTCCGCCAAGGGCGACGGCGCGAACAAGAATTATCTCGGCGCGGACGAGGACTGGGCGCAGGCCGAGAGCGCGCTCGCCGACGCACTCGACGCGCGCGGCGTGGCTTACGAGCGCATCGAGGGCGAGGCGGCCTTCTACGGGCCGAAGATCGATTTCAAGATCGAGGACGCCATCGGGCGACTCTGGCAACTCGGCACGGTGCAGTGGGACTTCAACCTGCCGGAACGCTTCGAGCTTGAGTACATCGGCGAAGACAATAAGCCGCACCGCCCCGTGATGGTGCATCGCGCGCTCTTCGGCTCAATCGAACGCTTCTTCGGCGTGCTGATCGAACACTACGCGGGCGCGTTCCCGCTGTGGCTCGCCCCCGTGCAAGTGGCGGTGCTGCCGATCACCGACCGCATCAACGAGTACGCCGAATCGGTTGCGCGTGAATTGCGCGGGGCGGGCTTGCGCGTCGAGGTGAACACGAGGAGCGAGAAGATCGGCGCGAAGATACGCAACGCGCAGTTGCAGAAAGTGCCGTTCATGCTCGTGCTCGGCGACCGTGAGATGGAACAGGGAAACGTCGCCGTGCGCGAGCGCACGCAGGGCGACCTCGGCTCGATGCCGACGGACGATTTCAAACGGATGGCGCGCGCCCTCGTCGAGTCGCGCGCATTGACCAACACATAAGTTTCAAGTTTCAAGTTTCAGGTTTCAAGTTAGAGAATGAAGAACATTCAGACTTGAAACCTGAAACCTGAAACCTGAAACTTTTAACCGAGGAGGTGGAGCAATCTCACCAAGTTTTCGCGGGCGCGGACAGCGTCCTGACACACGCCGGACACCCTCTGCGCGTATCAACGACCGGATTCGCGTGCCTGAAGTGCGCGTCATCGGCGACGATGGCGAGCAACTCGGCATCTTGAACACGCGCGACGCCATTCGCATGGCGCGCGACAAGGGGCTTGATCTGGTCGAGGTGGCGGCCACGGCCGACCCGCCCGTCTGTCGCATCATCGACTTCGGCAAGTTCCAGTACGAGAACAGCAAGAAGCAGAAAGAGGCGAAGAAGAAGCAGGTCACGATCACCGTCAAGGAAGTGAAGTTCCGGCCGGGCACGGACGACCACGACTACAACTTCAAGATGAAGCACGCGCGCGACTGGCTGACGGACGGCGATAAAGTCAAAGCGACGATCTTCTTTCGCGGCCGCGAGATCACGCACCGCGAACTCGGCGCGGAGTTGTTGCAACGTCTGGAAAAAGACTTGGCCGAGTTTGGCGAGGTCGAATCGCGTCCCCGGATGGAGGGCAACCAGATGTTCTTCATCTTCACGCCGAAGAAGCAGAAGACCAGCAGCGGCAGCAGCAGCGGCGGAGGTGGCGGCAGCGCGAAACCGGCCGCGCCCGTTTTGCCGATAGCGACGGAGACGGGCGGCAGCGGCGGCGCATCATCTCAATAAGATATTTTTTAGTCACGAAGGAGCAGTTATTATGCCAAAACTCAAAACACACAAGGGCGCGGCCAAACGCGTACGCATGACGGCGAGCGGCAAGTTCAAACGCGGCCACTCGCACGCGCGCCACATCCTGACCAGCAAGACGCAAAAACGGAAACGCCATCTCGACATCGACACGCTCGTGTCCGAGTCCGACGAACAGCGTTTCAGAGACATGCTGCCCTACGGGAGAAGCTAAGAGAAATGATGAAGCCGGAACGCGGAACGACGAAGTAAATCCTGTTTGCTTTCATTCATCGTTCATCGTTTCGCGTTCATCCTTTGATTGAAGGAGGGAAATGTTATGCCGAGGGCAAAACGTGGAAATAAGCGCACGGAACGGCGCAAGAAGATTCTTAAATTAGCGAAGGGCTATCGCGGCAACAAGTCGAAGCTCTACCGTCACGCGAGCGAGTCGGTCGACCGCGCGCTGAATTTCGCCTACACGGGGCGCAAACTGAAGAAGCGCGATTTCCGCAGCCTGTGGATCGTACGCATCGGCGCGGCCGCGCGTTTGAACGACATGAACTATTCACAGTTCATGCACGGGCTGAAAGTGGCGGGCATCGAACTCGACCGCAAAGTGCTGGCCGACCTCGCCGCCAACTCGCCCGACGCCTTTGCCGAACTGGCCGGGCAGGCGAAGAACGCCATCAGCAACGGGCAGCAGCAGCAAGCGGCTTAACAGACGTCAATCGTGAATCGTAAATCGTAAATAGATGAGACCTGATCTTTTCTATTCACGATTTACGATTCACGATTTACGGCTCTTAAACGATTCACGAGATAGAGGTTTCTGAATGAGTTCGGAAGTCAGAGAACAGCCGCAAATTGAAGCGGTGCGCGAAGCGTTCGAGCAAGAGTTCGGGCGCTTCGCACGTTTTCGCGGTGCGGAGGCGTCGGCCGGTCTCGACGCGTTGAAATCGAGCGAGGCCGAAACTCTCTTGCGAGAGGTTGGTGATCTGCGCACGCGCCACACGGGCAAGAAAAGCGCGCTCGCCAATCTCAAGAAGATGATCGGGCGCGTCGCGCCGGAGCAGCGCGCGGCCTTCGGGCAACAGGCGCAGCAGCTGGAGGCGACGATCATCGAGAGCCTCGAAGAAGTCGAAAGCCTGCTCGGAGAGTACGTCGCGCGTTTGCGCGTCGAGCGCGAGCGCATAGACGTAACGCTGCCCGGCCGCCGCCCGCGTCGCGGTCACCAGCACCCGATCACGCTCATCCGGCAGCGCATCGAAGACATCTTCGTCGCGTTTGGGTACACGGTCGAGGACGGCCCTGAGATCGAGACCGACTTCTACAACTTCGACGCGCTCAACATCCCGCAGGCACACCCCGCGCGCAGCCCGCAAGACACCTTCTACACTTCGGAAGGTTTTGCGTTGCGTTCGCAAACTTCGACCGTGCAGATTCACGCGATGCAGCGGCGCAAGCCGCCTCTGCGCGTCATCGCGCCCGGCAAAGTCTTCCGCCGTGACACGCCCGACGCGACGCACAACCCGATGTTCTTCCAACTCGAAGGGCTGCTCGTCGACCGCGGCATCACGATGGGACACTTGAAAGGGACGGTGACGGAATTTCTGCGCCGCCTCTACGGGCCACAGACGCGCACGCGTTTCCGTCCTTCATACTTCCCGTTCACAGAGCCGAGCGCGGAGTTCGATTTCAGTTGCTTCAAGTGCAACGGCGCGGGCTGTCGTCTCTGCAAAGGTTCGGGCTGGATCGAACTGGGCGGCTCAGGGATGGTGCATCCGAACGTGCTGCGCGCCGTGGGCATCGACCCGCAGGAGTTCTCCGGTTTCGCCTTCGGCTTCGGCATCGACCGCATGTGCATGCTGAACTTCGGCCTCGACGATATACGTCTTCTCTTCGAGAACGACGTGCGCTTCCTCGAACAATTTAATTAGAGCGGTCAGCCAGCAGCGGTCAGCTATCAGCCATTAACTTTTGGCTCTTAGTTGACGGCTGGCGGCTGGCGGCTGAACGCTTATGAACATCAGCTACAACTGGCTACGCGAATTAACCGGCGCGCGCTTGACGGCGGGCGAACTGCGCGAGCGTTTGACGATGGCGGGGCTTGAAGTCGAAGCCGTGCACGAGGCGGGCGACGATTTCGTGTTGGAGATCGCCTTGCTGTCGAACCGTCCCGATCTGCTGTCGCATCTGGGCGTCGCGCGCGAGGTGTGCACGCTCGCGGGCGGCGAGGTGCGCTGGCCTGAGATGCACGCGGCGCGCGAAGAGGGAAGGACGGAAAGTTTTACGTCCGTCGAGGTGGAGGCGGCCGATTTGTGCCCGCGTTTTACGGCGCGCGTCGTGCGGGGCGTGCGCATCGCGCCGTCGCCCGCGTGGCTCGTCGCGCGCTTGCAGGCCATCGGGCAGCGTTCGATCAACAACGTCGCCGACATCACCAACTACGTGATGCTCGAACTGGGACAACCCCTCCACGCGTTCGATCTGGAGAAGTTGAACGAGCGTCGCCTCGTCATCCGTCGCGCGCGCGGGGGCGAACGCCTGACGACGCTCGACGGGGTGGAGCGTGAACTCGACGCAGAGATGCTCGTCATCGCCGACGCCGCGCGCCCCGTCGCCGTTGCCGGCGTGATGGGCGGCGCGGAGACCGAAATCTCGGACACGACACAGGACGTTTTGATCGAGGCGGCGCACTTCGCGCCCGCATCCATCAGGCGCACTTCGCGCGCGCTCGGTTTGCAGACCGAAGCGTCGGATCGCTTCGAGCGCGGCATCGACTACGAGGGGCAGTTGCGTGCGCAGGCGCGCGCCGCCGCGCTCATCACGGAACTGGCGGGCGGCACGGCGACGACGGACGCGATAGACGTCTATCCACAAACGCCCACACCGCCAATCGTCCCGCTGCGCTTCGCGCGCGTCAGGGAACTGACGAGTCTGGACGTGCCGCCGCAGGATTCGATTCGCATACTCGCCTCGCTCGGCATCGAGCTTGCGGGCGCAAACGGCGCGGGGGAGTCTGCCGCCGCCAGTGCGGGCGTGGAAGATGCAGGTGCGGAAGATGCGGGCGCGGCGTCTTCTGCGGCGAAGTTCGTCATCCCGTCTTGGCGCGCGGACATACGAATCGAAGAGGATTTGGTCGAAGAGGTCGGGCGTCATTTCGGTTACGACAAAGTTTCGGACACGCTGCCCGCCGCCAACGTCGCGGGCGAATACGGCGCGCACGAGGGGCGCAGGCGCGAGGCGCGACGCGCGCTGAACGCGTGCGGGTTCGACGAGGCTCTGACCTACAGCTTCATCGACGCCGCGCACGACGAACAGTTCGAGGTGCTGCCGGGACTCGTCCGGCGCGGCGCGGAGTCGTCGTCGCCGCTCGTGACCCTGAGCAACCCGATCATCGAAGGCGCGGCGCGCATGCGGCCGACGCTGCTTGCCGGTCTGCTCGAATCGGCGCGTCACAACTTCAACCACGGCACGCGCGACGTGCGCCTGTTCGAGATGGGGCGCGTCTTCGCGGCGGGCGTGGAAACGGGCGACCAGCCGCGCGAGATTGAAGCGTGCGCGCTTGTGGCGACGGGCGTTGCGACCGAAGAAGGGCACGCGGGCGCGTCGCGCGAACTCGATTTCTACGATCTGAAAGGCGCGCTCGAAGCCGCACTCGCCGCCATGAACGTCGCCCCGTTGGAGTTTGCCGCGACGAGCGCGAGGCATCTGCGCGAAGGACAGGCGGCGCAAATTCTGCTCGCGGGTAACGCCGTGGGTGTGCTCGGCAGGCTGGCCGACGAAGTGGCCGCCGTCTATAAATTCAAGCAGCCGATCTACGTCGCGGAAGTTGATTTCGCAAGGCTGCTCGCAGCGGGCGAGACGAGCGTGCGCTATGCGCCGCTGGCGCGCTTCCCCGGCGTCGTGCGCGACGTGTCGCTCGTTGCGGATCGCCGCGTGACCTTCGCGGAGATGCGGCGTGTCGTGCTTGAGTTGAACCTCGAACAGGTGCGACGCGTCGTCCTCGTCTACGTCTACGAGGGCGAGCGCGTGCCCGAAGGTCAACGCTCCGTGACGCTCAGAATCGAATACCGCGCCGATGACAGGACGCTGCGCGACGAGGAGGTTGACGAACTGCACGGCCGCATCGTCAACACTCTGGAAGAGAAATTCGGCGCGCAGTTGAAGCGATAAAAGCAGAGGTTAGAGGTTAGAGGTTAGAGATTAGTAAAAACCAAAACCGCTTTCCACTGACCTCTGACCTCTAACCTCCGGCCTCTGTTCTTTCCCTCTTGCGCTCGGAGTCGCGAAGTCGCATAATCGGTCGGCAATTTTGAATTGCTGTTTTGTGGTGAAGGAGAGGCGATGGTCGGATTAACCGGACTGGAGAAATTTTCACATCTCGAAGATAAGATTTACCGCACCATCGAACTGACGAAGACGCTGCGTCAGGAGAAGGAAGCACTGGAACGCGATGTCGCCGCCACGCGGCGCGAGTTGGGCAATTTGCTCGACGAGAAGGAACGGCTCGAAGCGCAAGTCGAGCGTCTTCTCTCGGAGCGCGATATGATTCGCATGAAGGTCGAGGCGATGCTCGATGCCGTCGCCGTGCTCGACCCCGAGATGGCCGAAGCCGTCAGGAAATGACCGACGGAGAATCAGGTAAGTTATGAGCGCCATCAAAAGCCCGGGCGATTCCGCCGGCACGCCCACCATCCGCGTGGAAATCTATAACCAGATTTACAACATCCGCTCCGACGGCGACAGCGAGTACGTCACGCAACTCGCAGAGTTCGTTGACCGCCGCATGCGCGAAATCTCTTCGGGCACGCTCACGGTCGACTCGCTCAAAGTGGCGATCCTCGCCGCGCTCCACATCGCCGACGAGCTTCACCGTCTCAAACGTCTCCACGAACAGGCCGACTCGCAACTGGCCGCGCGCAGCGGCGAATGCGCCGATCTCCTCGACCGTCTGCTCAAGGCGCGCACCGTCGCCGAACAGCAAACCGCCAACCAAAGCAACATCTCCTTCACTTAAAATTTGAGAAAAAACTGACGCCGGTTGTCAAGTTTCAAGAGCCTGTTTTTAGCATTTGAAAATTGACAATCGGGCTGTCGATTTATGCTAGTATCCGAGTTGGCTGAGGGAAGTCTTCTGCGTGGTTCGTCACCGATTTCCCATGTTGAGCCAATGCCGTTGATAAGGGAGTCCGACGCCGCTTTAATAGCCAGTGCATTCCTTCATCGTTAAGGAACTGCCAAAGGCCGCGGCTCACAAAAGGACACCCACCTGTTGAGTGCAGGTTCAATTACGGCTTCGGAACGGCTTTGCGGATGTCCCTCTGCCATCCTTTTTAGTAAATCGTGAATCGTCAATCGTAAATAGACTAAAAGGGTTTTCATCTATTTACGATTGACGATTCACGATTTACTTTTTTGAGAGGCGCAGGACGACGACGAATGAGAGTCTTGATGATCGGTGACGTGGTGGCGAAGCCGGGGCGCATCGCCGTCCTTGAGCGCATTCAGGACTTGCGCGAACAGCACCGCATCGACCTCGCCGTGATGAACGCCGAAAACGTCGCAGGCGGTTTCTCCATCACCCCTACACTCGCCGACCAACTCTTCCAGAGCGGCATCGACGTGATGACCTCCGGCAATCACATCTTCGACAAGCGCGACGTGATCCCCTACATCGAACGCAACGGGCGGCTGCTGCGCCCCGGCAACTACCCGCCGGGCACGCCGGGCGCGGGGCTGTGGATCGGCGAAGCGCGTGGCGTCGGCGTCGCCGTCGTCAACTTGATCGGGCGCGTCTTTATGGGCACGTCCGACGATCCGTTTCGCGTCGCTAACGAGTTGGTCGATTCGATCCCGGCGGACGTGCGCGTGCGCCTCGTGGATATGCACGCCGAGGCGACTTCGGAGAAGAGTGCGATGGGATGGTTTCTGGACGGGCGCGTCTCGGCCGTCGTCGGCACGCACACGCACGTCCAGACGGCCGACGAGCGCATCCTGCCCGGCGGGACGGCCTTCCTCTCGGACATCGGCATGACGGGCAGTTACGCGGGCGTGATCGGCATGGACAAAGACGACGTGATCGCGCGCTTCACCTCCGTCACGCACCGGCGCGCGGAGCACTCCGTGGGCAACGTCCGCATCTGCGCCGTCGTCATAGACGTTGACGACGAAACCGGACGCGCGCGCGAAATCTCTCGCCTCTCGCTGCCACACGAATCTTGAGGCGTCCTTGTCTTCGCGCCCCGTTTCGATAAGACATTCGCCTCCCGTCCCGGTTATAATCGACGGCAAAGTTTCCGACATCACACAGATTTAGTTTCGGAGGATTTCAGATGAAGACCCGCACATTTTTACCACTGCTGTTATTGCTCTCTTGCGCGTGCGCCTCGCAGGCGCAGAACTCGGCCGCAACGCCCGCGACATCTCCTGCGTCCGGCGCGGCCACGCCGCAGGCGCAGAAAGCCGCCCCGGAGCGCGCCGACGCCGCCGCGACCGTGAAAGGCAAAAAGATTTCCATCAACTACGGACGCCCCGCTATGAAAGGCCGCGACCTGTTGGCGCAAGCCCCGGTCGGCACGGTCTGGCGCGTCGGCATGAATCAGGCGACGGAGATCACAACCGAAGCCGATCTCTCGGTCGGCGGCAAAGAACTGAAGGCCGGTAAGTATTCGCTCTGGGTGCGTCGCACGGGCGAAGACGCGTGGACGCTCGCCTTTCACCCGAAAACCGGCGTGTGGGGCGCGCCTGCGCTGAAAGAGGGTTACGTGGCCGAGTTGCCTTTGAAACTTGAGAAGGCGACCGACTCCGCAGAGATGTTGACGATTGATCTGTCCGACGCAAACGGCGACGGCGAAGTCAAAATCCACTGGGGCACGACGTTGATGAGCGGCAAGTTCGGCGTCAAGTAAGCGAACGCGCGCGACAAGTGACGAACGCGCGCGCATGGGTCGAGCAGCCTTGCGCGCACAAATTGAAAAGCGTGGCCGCTGAACTTCGTCGGCGGCCACGCTTTTTTCATCTCGCATCATGCCTTGCCGTTTAAGGCGCGCTGTTTTCGGGGACGGGTTCGAGGCGTTGCGGAAGTTGCGACGAGTGGATGTCTTCTTCGGGGACGGCCGAGAGCAGATCGCGGTAGTGTTCGGGCATTGATTTGACGCGCCCGTTGCCGTCCGTGACGACGTGGCCGGTCTCGCCCTCGGCGATGATCAGTCCGTCTGAGGCGCGCAGGATTTCGTAGCCGAAGCGGACGGAGCGGCGGCGCAGTTCGGTGATGTGCGTACGCACGATCAGTTCGTCGTCGTAAAAGGCCGGGGCTTTGTAGCGGCAGTAGCTTTCGGCGACGACGAGGAAGGCGTCGGAGTTTTCTTCCATGTCGCGGTAGGCGAAACCGCGTGCGCGGCAGAACTCGGTGCGACCGATTTCAAACCAGACGAGATAGTTGGCGTGATAGACGACGCCCATCCTATCGGTCTCCGCGTAGCGCACGCGCACGTCCGTCTCGTGCCACACGTCGAACAGCGGATCGTCCATCGCAGTTTCTGCCATCATAAAAGCCTCCCGCTCGATTGCCCTCCGCCGGAGAGCACTCTACACTACCAAAATGAGCCGCGTGTCTGCGGACTATAAAAGCGAAAGGTTCGAGATGTCAAAGAGAAACAAGTGCGTTTGGCGGCGAGCGACCATCGCCCTCTCGGTCGCGATTGCTTGCGCGGCGGGTCTGTGGACGGCGGGCGTGCCGGACTCTGCGGCGCAGGTCGCCGCGCCGCAAAGGCCGCCCGTGGCGGCGGTCAACCCGCGCAGCGCGAGCGTGGCGGCGGCCACCACCGAAGTCTTAAAAGAGACGGGCGAGATCAGGAAACTCGAAGTGCTCCGCGCGGTCAAGAGCGGGGCGCAGTCGCGCGCCGAGATCGAGCGCATGCTCGTGCGTAATATGGACGAGCAGACGACGCCCGCCGAACTGCACGCGAGCGAACTCGCGCTCAAGAAGTTGGGGCTTGTGCCCGCCGACTTCGCGATGCGCTCCTTCCTGATCGAACTGCTCACCGAACAGGTGGCGGGCTACTACGACCCGAAGACGCAGGAGTTTTATCTCGCAGATTGGATTGACCTCGACGGCCAGCAGCCCGTCATCGCGCACGAACTCACGCACGCGCTACAGGATCAACACTTCAACCTGCGCCGCTTCTCGGATTGGCCGAAGGGCGACTCCGACGCCGAACTCGCCGCGCACGCCCTCATCGAAGGCGACGCGACGCTCGTGATGACTTTCTACGTGATGCGCGATTTGAAGCGCGTCGCCGCGATGATGAAATCGATGGGCGCGTCCGGCAGTGCGACGGAAAAGATCGAGCGCGCGCCGCGCGTCCTGCGCGAGTCGCTCCTGTTCCCTTACAAGCAGGGGATGGAGTGGACATCACAAATTTACCGGCGCGGCGGCTGGCCGCTCGTCTCCGAAGCCTTCAAAAATTTGCCGCAGTCAACCGAACAGATCCTGCACGCCGAAAAGTATTTCGCGCGCGACGCGCCCGTTAAGATCAACTTGCCGGAAATCGCCGGGCTGCTCGGCAAAGGTTGGACGCGGCTCGACTATGACGTGAACGGCGAGTGGAGCTATTTCCAAATCATCGACGAATACTTGCGCGCGGAGAAAGAGTCGCAGCAGGCCGTCGCGGGCTGGGGCGGCGACCGCTTCGCGCTCTACGAAAATCGCGCGAAGCGTCAAGTCTTGCTCGCACAACTCACGGCTTGGGACACCGAACAGGACGCCGTCGAGTTTTTCAACGCCTACGTCAAACGCACGGAACGCCGCTACAAAGACGCCATCGCCGACACGCGCGCCAGCGTCCCCGTAGAGACGCGCCGCGTCTGGCGCACGACGACGGGCGACGGCATGATCGTCATGGAACGACAGGGCGCGCGCGTCGCCATACTCGAAGGCGTGCCGGAGGAAGCCAAAGCGAGCGCGTTATTGAAAAAGGTTATGGGGACATTGTAAGCGCGAAAATCCCGCCTTCGCCGCCGCCCGCTCCTACCCGTCGCCGCGCTATGACGGGCGCGTTGTCTCGCGTCGCGCTCCTATGTTATGTTGAGGCATCTTTGGCGATAAAATTTAAGCAGCGAACGAACGTCGCAGGGTTGTGCCTGCCGGGCGCGCGACGCTCGTGCGGTCACGTGTCACACGATGAAGTCAGACTCACTATCTTTCGGCGGTGCGGCCGGAAAACGCACGACGCGCATGCGCGAACTCGTCGAGGAGTATGAACGCCTCGCGGCCAAACTTGAGCGCGGCGGCGGCCCGGACAAGATCGAGCGTCAGCACCGTCAAGGCAAACTCACCGCGCGCGAGCGGCTCGCGCTTCTGTTAGACCCCGGCGCATACGTGCAGGAGATCGGCCTGCTCGTCGCTTACGACGAGTACAAGGGCGGTGCGCCCGCGGCGGGCGTGGTGACGGTTGTGGGGCGCGTCGGCGGGCGCGAATGCGTGGTCGTCGCCAACGACGCGACGGTCAAGGCCGGTTCGTGGTGGCCGGAGACGATCAAGAAAATCCTGCGCGCGCAGGAGATCGCGATGCGCTCGCGCGTGCCGATCATTTATCTGGTGGATTCGGCGGGCGTGAATTTGCCGTATCAGGGCGGCGTCTTCCCCGGACAGTACGGCGCGGCGCGCATCTTCTATTACAACTCGATCATGCGACGCTATCTGCACGTCCCGCAAATCTCGGCCGTGATGGGGCCGTGCGTCGCGGGCGGCGCGTACCTGCCCGCGCTCTCCGACATCATCCTGATGGTCGAAGGCACTTCCTTCATGGGACTCGGCGGCGCGAACCTCGTCAAAGGCGCGACGGGTCAGACGATTGACAACGAGACGCTCGGCGGCGCGCGCGCGCACAACGAGATTTCCGGCGTCGCGCATTATCGCGTCAAGAGCGACGAAGAGTGCATCGCGAAGATCAGGGAATTCGTCTCGGAACTTCCCGCCAACACGCAGTCGCGCTCGCTGTCCGTCACGGAGGGCGCAACGGAGGCGGCGCGCGCGGCGGAAGAACTCTACGAACTCATCCCGGAAGATCATCGACAGCCATACGACGCGCGCGGCGTTCTCCAGTGCATCATCGACGGCGACCAGTGGGACGAGTTTCAGGCCGACTACGCGCGCGAGATGATCACGGGACACGCGCGCATACGCGGCATACAGGTCGGCGTCATCGCAAACAGTCGCGGCATGTTTCGCGCGGCGGGCGGCGGCCAACCGAAGTTCGGCGGCATCATCTACACGGAGTCCGCGGAGAAGGTGGCCTACTTCATAGACGTGTGCAATCGCCATCGCACGCCGCTCGTCTTCATACAAGACGTGTCGGGTTTTATGGTCGGCGCGGAGGCGGAACATTCGGGCATCATCCGTGCGGGCGCGCGCTTCGTCGAAGCGATGGCGACGGCGAGCGTGCCCAAGATCGTCCTCACCATCAACCACGCGTCGGGCGCGGGCTACTACGCGATGGCCGGGCAGGGCTTCGACCCCGATTTCATTTTCAGTTGGCCGACGGGGCGCATGGGCGTGATGGAAGGCGACTCGGCGGTGCAGGCTCTCTTCGGCACGCAACTCGACAAGTTGAAGCGCGAAGGCGCAGAGCCGGACGATGAGTTGAAGTCCGAGATGGCGCGTGTGCGCGAGGACTACGACCGGCAGTTGGACGCCAAACACGCGGCGGCGCGCGGGTTCGTCGATGCGGTCATCACGCCGGAGCAGACGCGCGACGCGTTGGAGTTGGCCTTGCGCGTGAGCGCGAACTACGACGGGCCGCATCTCGGCCATTTCGTCCTGCCGCCACAGCTTGTCTGACGAAAAGAGTTCCGCGCGTTCGGACGAGAGCGCACGATTTTTCGTGCAACAGTTTTCATCTTGTGAGAAACTACGGGCAAAGTTAGCAGCTTAACCGGAACAGTTTTTCATCCCCTCGCGCGAACTGAGAAGTAGGTCTCGCACGAGAAGGGGACTGGTCGTACTGGCGTCTTACGAAAACGCTTAGCCGTCGGCCTGCGAGGTGCGACGCGATATACCAACGGAGGGTGAGATCACTATGAAGAGAAACGTTACAGGCAAAATGATCTGTCTCTTAGTCCTGTTTGTCGCGGCAGTTTTCGTCGGCGCGGATTTGCCCGTGTCGGCGCAGGACAACGCCAACAGCGGCTCGACGGGCGACTCCATGATGCAGAGCACGAACAACGGCAACATGAGCGCGCGACGCGGTCGTCGCCGCGCGCGTCGTCAAGCACGCCGCGCCCGCCGCCGCGCCCGCCGCAACGCCAACATGACCGACGCGAGCGCGAACACGTCTGCCGACACGACAGACAACGCGAACACGTCGGCTGACACGTCGGGAACGCAGGACGCCAATACGAACACATCGACCGGCGGCGATCAGGGCGGCAGCACGCCCGGCATGGGCACGTTCGGCGACGTGGCCGATTTGTCTGGCACTTACACGGGCACGATCAATTACGCGGAGGGCGGCATGTCGGGCGAAGCGACGTTGACCATCACGTCCAACACGTTCACGATCACGGCCGGTTCGGCGACGGCGAGCGGCACGCTCAGCGCGCGCAGTTGGCCGGGTTACACCGCGCTCTCGATGCGCTTCGGCGACACGTTGCCCGCCACCATCGTCTCGACGCGCGCGTGGCACAGGGGCAACAGCCTCAGAATCCAGAGCGTGCGCGGCGAATCGCGTGCGTTCACGTTTAACGGCAGAAGTGATGCGGCCGGTGGCGGCGGCGCAGCGGCAGGGGATGCGGCCGGTGGCGGCACGACGACCCGTGCGCGCGGTCGGCGCGGTCGCGGCCGTCGCGGTCGTCGCAGCACGCCTGCGGCGGTGACGACGACCGATGCGACGCCGACTCCGCCGCCGGGGCAGTAGTTAGCGATCAGAACATCCTCGAAGTAAAGCCGGGATAAAAAGGTAAAAGGCAAACGGCGAGAACTGCTTCTTGCTTTCACTTTTACCTTTTTACTTTTCGCCGCAGAGTGAGTTTCAGGTTTCAGGTTTCAAGTTTCAAGTTAAAGAATGAAGAACCTCTGACCTGAAACCTGAAACTCGAAACTCGAAACCTGAAACCTTTTTTGGATTAAAGATGAGAGAGAAGATTCGCATCGCGAGCGGGCAGGGCTTCTGGGGCGATATGCTCGACGCACCCGTGCAGCAGGTCAGAGGCGGGCAGATAGATTATTTGATGCTCGACTATCTGGCCGAGGTCACGATGTCCATCATGCAGAAGCAGCGCGCACGCGACCCGCGCGCCGGTTACGCGCGCGACTTCGTGCCGCTGATGCGCGAGATTCTGCCCGATTGCGTGGCGAAAAATATTCGTGTGACGGCGAACGCAGGGGGCGTGAATCCTGTGGGCTGCGCCGAAGCCGTCCGCGACGTGGCGCGCGAACTCGGCCTCGGCGGGCGTCTGCGTATCGGCACGGTGACGGGCGACGACATCATGGGGCGGCTCGACGAGTTTCTCGAACGCGGCATCGAACTACGCAACATGGACACGAATGAGCCGCTCTCGCAGGTGCGCGACGCGATTCAGAGCGCGAACGTCTATCTCGGCGCGTGGCCGATGGTCGAGGCTTTGAACGGCGGCGCGCAGGTCGTCATCACCGGGCGCGCGACCGACACGGGGCTGACGCTCGCCCCCGTCATCCACGAGTTCGGCTGGCGCGCAGACGATTGGGACAGGCTTTCGGCCGGAACTATCGCGGGACACATCATCGAATGCGGCGCGCAGGCGTCGGGCGGCAACTGCCAGTATGATTGGCAGTCGATCCCAGACCTCGCAAACGTGGGCTTCCCCATCGTCGAGGCCGCGCCCGACGGCACTTTCGTCGTCACAAAGCACGAAGGCACGGGCGGCATCGTCTCGATCCCTTCCATCAAGGAACAACTCCTTTACGAGATGGGCGACCCGCACGAGTACATCACGCCCGACTGCGTCGCAGACTTCACTTCGATCCGGCTTGCGGAGGCGGGGCGAAACCGCGTGCGCGTCCACGGCGTCAAGGGGCGACCGGCCACGGAGTTTTTGAAAGTCTCGATCAGTTATTCGGCGGGCTACAAGGCCGTCGGCACGCTCGTCTATTCGTGGCCTGACGCTTACGCGAAGGCGCGCGCGGCCGACGGGATTTTGCGCGCGCGGCTCGAACGTCTCGGCCTGCGCTTCGATCAAATCCTGACGGAGTTCGTCGGCGCAAACGCGACACACGGGCGGCTGGCCGGTGAGCCGTCGGCCGATCTGCCCGAAGTGCAACTGCGCGTCGGCGTACGCGGCGCGGATCGCGCGGCGGTCGAACGCTTCACGAAAGAGATCGCGCCGCTCATCCTGACGGGGCCGCCGGGCGTGACGGGCTTCGCGGGTGGCCGCCCGAAGGTCGAAGAGATCGTCGCCTACTGGCCTGCGCTGATCCCGAAGACGGAGATCGAAGCCCGCGTCGAGGTGACTGAAGCGTGAGCGCCGGTAAGAACGCCGCGAGCGATTCGATGAACCACGACCCGCACGAACTTTCATGGCGGCGACTGAGTTCCGAGATCGTCACAGACTGCCGCGTGTTTCGTGTGCGGCGCGACGTGAGCGTCAGCCCGCACAGGGGCAGCGAGCACGACTTCTTCGTCCTCGAAACGCCCGACTGGATCAACATCATCCCGCTGACGGCTGCGGGCGAGGTGGTGATGATCGAACAATACCGGCACGGCTCGCAAGAGGTGACGCTGGAAATTCCGGGCGGGATGGTGGACGCGGGCGAGTCGCCGCAAGCGGCGGCGGCGCGCGAGATGCTGGAAGAGACGGGCTACGCCGCCACGCGCGAAGTCGTCAGTCTCGGCAAAGTCAGACCCAACCCGGCGATTCACAACAACTGGATACACACGTTTCTCGCGCGCGACGTGAGCTTGCAGCAAAAGCCCTTGATTGAAAGCACCGAGCACACCGTCGTGCGCCTCGTCCCGCTCGCAGACATCCCGCGACTCATCGCGGACGGCTCGATCAATCATGCGCTCGTCGTCGTCGGCTTCTACTGGCTGACGCTGCACCAGTCGGGACTTCTTGCGCCCATCGTCTAAGTTATGAAAATTCAATTGACCAAACTCGCGCACGCGCGCTCCGGCGACAAAGGCGACACGGCTAACGTCGGCCTCATCGCGCTGCGCGAAGACTACTATCCGCTGCTCGTCCGCGAAGTGACGGCGGCGCGCGTCAAAGAACATTTCGAGGGCATCTGCCGGGGAGAGGTGGAACGCTTCGAGCTTGCGAATCTCGGCGCGCTCAACTTCCTGTTGCACGAATCGCTCGGCGGCGGCGGCACGCTCTCGCTGATGACCGACGCGCAGGGCAAGACCTTCTCCACCGCGCTGCTGCGAATGTTTATAGACGTGCCCGACGAAGAAGCCCGCGCGCTCGGATTGGAGCAATGACGCGAGAAGAACGTAAATCGTGAATCGTAAATCGTGAATAGAGAAGACCAGTTTCTTCTATTCACGATTTACGATTCACGATTTACGGCTTTTAAAATATGAGCCGCGAACCCGACAACGCTGTCCCCGGCGTGCGCCACAATTACGCGCAACTCGATGAGGTGCGTCTGCATTACGCGGAGTGCGGGCGGCGGGGCGAGCGTCTGGTGCTGTTGCTCCACGGGTTTCCCGAATGCTGGTATTCGTGGCGACATCAATTGACCGCGCTCGGCGGCGAACGCTTCCACGTCGTCGCGCCCGACCTGCGCGGCTACAATTTGAGCGACAAGCCCGCGCGCGTGGAAGACTACCGGATGGAGAAGTTGGTGGGCGACGTACTCGGCCTAATGGATCACTTCGGCGCGCGCGATGCGGCCGTCGTCGGGCACGACTGGGGCGCGGCGGTGGCGTGGGCCGTGGCCGCGCGTCACCCCGAACGCGTGTGGAAAGTGGCGTCGTTGCAAGTGCCGCCGCTCGGCGTCTGGTTCGCCAACATGACCGTCAGGCAAGCCTTCAGCAGTTGGTACATGCTCTTTTTTCAACTTCCTTACTTGCCAGAATGGCAGATGAGCGCGAACGATTTCGCCGCTCTCGAACGCATGTTCAAAAAGACTTCGCGCCCCGGCACGTTCACCGACACAGACCTCGCCGTCTACAAAAACGCGCTCCGGCAAAAGAGCGAACGGACGAACACGACCGCGCTCACCGCCGCTCTCAATTACTACCGCGCCAACGTCTTCGCAAATCTCTCGCGCTCGCCCGGCGGCGCATCGCAGAGCGGACGAGGGCGTATACGCGTCCCCACACTTTTCATCTACGGCGAACGCGATTTCGCCATCGTGCCGGAGACCGTGCGCGATGTCGGCAAATACGTAGACGCGCCCTATCGAGAGCTTCGTCTCGCCAACAGCAACCATTGGGTGCAACAGGAATCGCACGCGGAGGTGAACGCCGCGCTAAGCAGTTTCCTCGAATCCTAAAAGCCGGAGGGCGTACAATACCCGCGCGCCGCCCGGACGGAAGTTGAGACGGCGGCGTGGATAAAAATGTGCCGGTGTTGCCGGTCGTCTCTGCGGAAAGAATATGAACGAGCAGTCACAATTGATCTACACGACGGAAGGCGCGGTCGCGCTGCTGACGCTCAACCGCCCGGAGAAGCGCAACGCACTGAACGACGCGCTCATCACCGAACTCAAAGACGCGCTGCGCCGTGCCGACGAAAGCGACGCCGTGCGCGTCGTCGTCATCACGGGCGCGGGCGCGGACTTCTGTTCCGGCGCAGACCTCTCCGCGCTGCAAAAAATTTCCGAAAGCTCGATTACGGAAAACCTCGAAGACGCGCAGACGCTCGCGGAGTTGTTCGCGCTCATCCGGCGCGTGCGCGTGCCGGTGGTGGCCGCCGTGCGTGGCCGCGCGCTGGCGGGCGGGTGCGGGCTGGCGACGGCCTGTGATCTCGTGCTCGCCGCGCGCTCGGCGCGCTTCGGCTACCCGGAAGTGAAGATTGGTTTCGTGCCCGCGATGGTGATGGCGATCTTGCGGCGCAACGTCTCCGAGAAACGCGCCTTTGAACTCATCACGCGCGGCGCGGAAGTGGGCGCGGAAGAGGCGGCCGCGTTCGGTCTCGTCAATCATGTTTTCGACGACGAGAGTTTTGAGACCGAAGTTGAACGCTACGTCGCAGGGTTTGAGCGCGTGAGCCGCTCGGCCGTGATGCTCACCAAACGCCTGCTGTATCACATGGACGGCATGACCTTCGACGCCGCGCTCCAATCCGGCGTAGACCTCAATGCCATCGCACGCATGACGGAAGACTGCCAGCAGGGCATCGCACGCTTCCTCAAAAAGTAATCGGCCGAAATTGCGCGGCGGGTTTAAGGCCAGCGTATGAGGTAGTCGCGCAAGTTCTGAAACATGCTCTCGAATGAGTCGGCGCAAAAGAGGATGGGTTGGTAGTCGGTCGTGTCGAACTCTTGTCGCGCCGCGGCCTCCAAATCCAGCGGGCGCAGTTCCGCGCGTCGCATTGCCTCCAACTCTCCGGCCGACGACACCAGCCCCGCGCCGTAAGCTTTGACCTCACCCGCCTCCTTGAGCACGCCGAACTCGATAGTGAACCAGTAGACGCGCGCCAGTCGTTCCAACGCCTCTTCCGTGGTCGTCCGCTTGACGGCTTCGCCGACGAGCCGGTTGAGTTCGGCAATCGCATCGCTGGCGAGCAGTACGGCGTGGCCGAGCAGTTCGTGAACCACGTCGGGTTCGGGCGTGTAGAGCGGCGTCGAGTGGTGACGGATGTATTGCGTGGAGAGGAACACGCCGTTTGCCAGCGATTCCAAAAAGACGCGCGGCGAAACTAACCCGCCGACGGGTTCGAGACGAAAACCGCTGAGCGTCTGTACCTTCTCCGACACCTCGCGCAACTGCGGAATGCGGTCGCACGCGAGATCAAGCCGCTCGACGCATTTCAGATACTCGGCGCAGGCGTGGCTTTGATGTTGCGGCCTGAGCGCGTCGCGGACGGTGCGCCAGAGTTGTTGCTCCTCTTCGGTGTAAGGCGCGTCGGGGATGGACGCGCCCGGCTCATAGCGCAGGGCGATCTCCGCGATCTCGTCGCGCCGCGCGCGGTATGCCGCGTCGCGAAAGCCGGGATGATCCGGATCGAGTTTGACGAGCGCACGCCGTCCATCCGGCAAAACGTGCGATGCGGTATCTCCCTGCGCCGCGATTTCGGGAATGACGACGGTTGACGGCTGCTGTTCCTGCAACATGTTTGAAACTCCAATTGTCTGACGTTAGCGAAGGTGAAATAAAAAGAACCGGCCACTCGTCCTCCCGCGTCGGAAGGAAAGTGGCCGGTTCAAGAAATCCGTCTGTGTTTGCGCTACATGACGAGCACGCCCCGACAGTTCTTCGCCGCCCCATCCCTCCGCGCGGAGAGCGAGCCGTAATAGCCGTAATAGCGATAGGAACTGTTCGGTTGCATTAACATCGTCGTCGTCGCATGCGCCGGAAAGTGTGGCGCGCGAAATCTAAAATAGACGGGTGATGATCTCTCTGTCAAGTTGCGGCCTCCGGCAGCACGCGCTGGGCGGAGGTGAAGCGAGCTTGCAAGGCGTGTCGCGAAGTGCACGCCTGTTGAAAAAGATGACGAGCAATTAACGGGAGGTGACAGGCGATTGGTGGAAGATGATGCCCTCATAACATGAGATGGCGAGCCATGTCAGGAAAGACCGCGAGCCGACAATTAACGCACGCCGTCTCCGCCGAGCGACAGCGCAAGCTCATAAGTAATTTCAACCACGGGGTCGCCGACGCGATTAACTAACCCGATCTCGTGCGCCTCGTCCGCCGTTACCTGTCGCGCCGTGGCGAACATTTCAAGGGCGCGTGCCTGACCGATGAGACGCGGCAGCCTTTGCGTCCCGCCCCAGCCGGTGATGATACCGAGCCGCGCGCCGGGGTGTGCGAAGACGGCCGTACGGGAGGCGCAGCGCAGGTCGCAGGCAAGCGCGAGGTCGAGACCGCCGCCCATGCAGTAGCCGTTGACGGCGGCGATGGTCAGTTGCGGCGCGTCCGCTATTCTTTGCATGAGACGTTGACCGCGACGCGCGAATGCGCTCGCCGTCGAAGGCGTGAGCGCGCGTAGTTCTCGAATATTTGCGCCGGAGGCGAAGGCCGCGCCCGTGCCCGTGAAGATGATCGCGGAGATGTCCGTTCGGGTTGCGAGCGTGGAGACAAGCCGGTCTAATTCTTCGAGTGTGGCGATGGAGAGAGAGTTGCGTTCGGCGGGACGGTTGAGACGAACGACGGCGATTGATTCGCATGCCGCGCGTGTTTCGACCACCACCTGAGCGCGCGTCTTGACCGATGGCTCGTCGTCTGTCATGCGAGATTCTGTGAGCGGAAGAATCAGCCGCGCGGGCGCACGTTGTTACGCAGGAACGTCACGATGTCTTCGGTGGAAGTGCCGGGGAGGAAAACTTCGGCCACGCCCATCTCCTTCAAGCGCGGCACGTCCTCTTTCGGCACGATGCCGCCGACGAGCACGAGGCAATCGTCCATGCCGCGCTCCTGCAAAAGCTGCACGATGCGCGGGCAGAGCGTGTTGTGCGCGCCGCTCAGGATCGAGACGCCGACCGCATCCACATCCTCTTGCAACGCGGCGGCGGCGATCATCTCCGGCGTCTGCCTCAGCCCCGTGTAGATGACTTCCATCCCCGCATCGCGCAGCGCGCGTGCGATCACTTTCGCCCCGCGGTCATGACCGTCGAGTCCGGGCTTGGCGACGAGTACGCGAATTTTTCTTTCACTCATAAGCAATCAACTGTCAGCCGTCAGCTATCAGCCGTCAGCTATTGCTCTTGTTAAAGCTCATAGCTGACGGCTGACGTTTGACGGCCACTTCAAAATGCAGGCTCTTCGTAGAGACCGTAAACGTCGCGCAGGGCATCGCAGATTTCGCCGAGCGTGGCGTAGGCGCGGACGGCTTCGATAGTGGTGGGCATGGTGTTGTCGCCGGCCTGCGCCGCGCGCTTCAATTTTTCGAGAGCGTTTGCGACCGCACCCGCGTCGCGTCGCGCGCGCGCCTCTTCGAGCCGTGCGATCTGGTGCTCGCGGACGGATTCGTCTATAACGAGAATGTCGATCTTCGATTGCTCGTCGTCCATCTGGTACTTGTTCACGCCGACGATGGTTTGCTCGCCGCGCTCGACGGCCTTCTGATATTGATAGGCCGACTCCTGTATCTCTCGCTGCGGGAAGCCCTTCTCAACCGCCGACACCATGCCGCCCATCGCGTCGATCTTGGCGAAGTAGTCGAGCGCGCCGTCCTCCATCTTCTTCGTCAGAGATTCGAGGAAGTACGAACCGCCGAGCGGGTCGACCGTGTTCACAACGCCGGTCTCTTCGGCGATGATCTGTTGCGTGCGGAGCGCGATGAGCGCGGCGCGGTCGGTCGGGAGCGCGAGCGCTTCGTCGTAAGCGTCCGTGTGCAGGCTCTGCGTACCGCCGAGCACTCCGGCGAGAGCTTGTATGGCAACGCGGACGATGTTGTTCAAAGGCTGTTGCACGGTGAGCGACACGCCCGCCGTCTGCGTGTGGAAACGCAGTTGGAGCGTGCGCGGGTCTTTCGCGTTGAAGCGTTCGCGCATCGTGCGCGACCAGATACGGCGCGCGGCGCGATACTTCGCGATCTCCTCGAAGAAGTCGTTATGCGCGTTGAAGAAGAAAGAGATGCGCGGGACGAACTCGTCAACGTCGAGTCCGGCATCGACGCCCCACTGCACATATTCGATGCCGTCGCGCAGGGTGAAGGCGAGTTCCTGCATGGCGGTCGAACCCGCCTCGCGGATGTGATAGCCGCTGACCGAAATCGGGTTGTACCTCGGCACGTGGCGCGTGCAGAATTCGAAGGTGTCAACGACGAGTTTCATCGCCGGGCGGATCGGGTAAATCCATTCCTTCTGCGCGATGTACTCTTTGAGAATGTCGTTTTGCAGCGTGCCGGAAATCTTGCGCCAGTCCGCGCCCTGCTTTTCCGCCACCACCAGATACATCGCCAAGAGGACGGACGCGGGCGCGTTGATCGTCTGCGACACGGTGACCTCTTCGAGCGGGATGCCGTCGAACAAAGTCTCCATGTCGGCGAGCGACGAGACGGCGACGCCGCACTTGCCGACTTCGCCTTCCGAGAGCATCGCGTCTGCGTCGTAGCCCATCAGCGTCGGCAGGTCGTAGGCGACGGAGAGGCCGGTCTGCCCCTGCGCCATCAGATATTTGAAACGCGCGTTGGTCTCTTCGGGCGTGCCGAACCCGGCGAACTGGCGCATCGTCCAGAGTTTGCCGCGATAGCCCGTGGGGTGTATGCCGCGCGTGTAAGGGAACTCGCCGGGGAAAGAGGTGTCTTCGTCAAAGTTGATGTCGAGCACATCGGCGGGCGTGTAGAGACGCTCAACCGCGTCGAGCGAAACGGTCTCAAAACGCTTCTTGCGCTCGGGACGCTTCTGCAACGCGGGCGCGAGCGTCTCATCTTCCCAACGCTCCACGGCCGCCTGTTCCGGCGATACGATTTCTTTGACTTCAGACATAATTTTACTTGTCTCTCCCGCGCAAAAAAACTCTGCGGTCTCTGCTGTCAATAAAATTTATGACGAGATAAATAGAGTTTGATATTAGTTGACACACACGGGGGTGTCAACCGCATGTTCCGGCGAGAAAACAGAGAGAATTACAAGATGAAGTAGCGCGACTGCCCGATTAAATCGAGCAGCCGCGCGGGGTCAGGAAGGAACTAACGCTAAGCAGAAACTAAGCGGGCAGCGAGCGGCGGGCGACCGGCAGAACTTGGTATAAGTGCGACACTGTCCACTGCGATAAAGAGCATCCGCCCTGTCTGTTAATCAACCGGCACGACAAACTCGTTGGCGCGCACCATGTTCAGACGCGCGCGCGCTGCGGCCTCGATGGCGCGCGGGTCATGTTGCAAACGCTCGGCCTCGCGCTTGAGCGAGTCGTTCGTGCTGCTGAGCGTTTGCACCTCCGTCTGCATCTGCGAAAACTTCTGCTCCGCGCTGCGCATCTCGGCGTGCGTGCGCATCGTGACGGTGACGCAGAGCGCGAAAGTGGCGAGCATGATCATGGTGAACACAGCCCAAGAGGGTATGAGTCCACCGCGGCGACGCACCTCCGCGCGCGTGCCGACGAGTTCGCGTGAGAGTTCGCGCGCCGGGGCGGCCAGCGTGAGGGGGCGGGTGGCGGGGCGTTGCGCGGAGAGACGCGAGTCAGTCCAGTAAGTATTTGCGGCCTTGTTCAAGAAGCACCTCCAACTCTTGTTCCGATTCAGATTCAGCGTAGATGCGCACCAGCGGCTCTGTCCCCGAAGGACGCAGGAGCAGCCACGACCCATCCTCAAAAATAAACTTCACCCCGTCAGCGCGATTGGTGTGTGCGACGCGCCGCCCGCCAATCGCTTCCGGGTCGCGTTTCAATTTCTCCGGCAACGTCGCCAGAATCTCCGGCGTCAGCCGCACGCCGATGCGTCCCGCTTCGAGTCGCCCGACACGCGTGTACAATTCGTTCAACTGTTCCGACAAACTCGCCCCGCGCGCCGCCACCGCTTCGGCCGCCAGCAGGCAGGCCAGAATGCCGTCCTTCTCCGGGTAGTGACCGCGAATCGAGAGTCCGGCCGACTCTTCGCCGCCGAGGATGATCTTGTCCTCGTTAATCAACTCGCCGATAAACTTGAAGCCGACCGGCGTTTCGTACACCGGCAACCCGCGCGATTCGGCGACGCGATCCACCAGATGCGAGGTGGCGACCGAGCGCGCCACACCGCCCGTCCAGCCGCGTGACTCCGCGAGGTAATCGAACAGGAGCGGGATGAGCCTGTTGGGGGTGATGAAAGTCCCGTCCGCATCGAGGACGCCGAAACGATCTCCGTCTCCGTCCGTGGCGAGACCGAGCACACAGCCGCCGCGTTTCATCGCCTCGCGCAACTCGTCCAGATGATGATCGTCCGGCTCGGGCGAACGCCCGCCAAACATCACGTCGCGCCAATCGTGAATGGTTTCCACTTTGAGGCCGTGGCTGCGCAAGGTCGTGTCGAGATAGCCGCGCCCCGTCCCCCACAGCGGATCGTAGGCATAACTCTTGCCCGCTCCGGCAATTACGTCAAAACGAATCTTCTTTTCAAGGTCTGCAAAATAAGCCGGACGAGGGTCGTAAACTTCGATCTTCCCGGCATGTTTATCGTCCGACGCCCTCTCACTCTCCGGTTGCCCGCTCACGATCAACGCTTCGACTTGCTTTGTGGCTTCGGGCAATGCAGGCGCACCGTCCGCGGTGGAGAACTTCATCCCGTTGTATTCAGGCGGGTTATGCGAGGCCGTGAAGTTGATCCCTCCGGCTGCTCCGCGCTCCCGAATCGTGTGTGAGATGGTCGGCGTCGGCGTCGGCTGATCGCAAAATATTGCGTTCAGTCCATTACCGGCGACCTCTTTCACACACTCCGCAGCGAATTTTTCTCCCAGAAAACGCGTGTCATAGCTAACCACCAGAGATGCGCCGTCGCCAACCCCGCTTGTGCGTAAGTAGCTGCAAATGGAGCGAGTTACGATCCGCACATTGGCGAACGTGAATTCGTCTGCGATGATGGCGCGCCAGCCTGATGTTCCAAACTTGATGGGCATCTCTATCGGGGTCTCTTGGTGTCCGGTTTATGTCAAAAGCTCAAGATAGTGTGCCGCTAGGTTCGGGACACTACAATGGGATGTACTTTGATCACGTTCAATCCTTTATCGCTCAATTGTTTAGCGTAAAGTGGCGGGAATTTAGCATGCGACCCATACGCTGTAAAGCTATTTCTTTACAACGATTTATGCGGCTAAGTTCAACATTTACTTGAGGTAACGGCTCTTAAGCGCTTAAAATGGCGAACAGGCGGCGAACGGAAATCCGCTGAGTGGGCAAGACTCAAAATTCGCTTTATCTTGCAGTTAGATAGAGAATGGCGGGAGCGAGCACAGGTGTGGAAAACATTACTTGACGGCGAAACCGACAGGCAAAGCAGATTCTGAAAGGTAAAGTAAGTAGAAGATTTCGCGGCAATAGCTTGTTGAGGGGATGAAATTTGTAACTGCTATATTTGCAATCATTTACGTAAACATCACGGCCAAAATAAAGATAAAAATAGAGGTAGCTCCGGCGCAAGTCGCGCCGGAGCTACCTCTATTTTATTGAGATTAAAAACGTTAGGTTCGACCGCCCGTTAGACCGTCGTGCGGTTTCGGCCGGTGATAAGTCTGTAGCCTAACAGAAGAATGAGCGCGCCAATGACGGCGAACACGATACGCATGATAAAACCCTGATCATCGCCCGCACCAAATACGTTGCGTGCGATGACAGTGCCGATGATGCCACCGACAATTCCGAGCAGGATCGTAATAATCAACCCGCCCGGGTCTTTACCCGGCATAATTGCCTTTGCCAACGCCCCGGCTATCAGGCCGACGATAATCGCTCCAATAAAATCCATCTCGCATCCTCCCGAGTAATCTTGTTGAAATACTGAAAACTGCTCGAAAGCAGCCACGAAATTAGCAACTGTACGATTTCAACCTAGGAAATCAGTCGCGCCTGACCAGCTAGCAAAGCGCACGCCAGAGCGTTTTGTGCTTAATTCAACGGGTAATAAGTAGGTGCGTCGGAGATAAGGGAAGGAACTTTATCGCGTGGTATGGACGTTGCACCCGTAGAACCGGACGACGCCTCGTGTGTTTGAAAAAAAATCGCTTTACTAATGTAGGAGGAACTCTTCATGGGACTTTGGGATAAAATGTTCGGCAACGGCGCCGACGAGTCGCAGCAGCAACCGAACGCGCAGCAACGGTTCGATACGCTCAAGCAAAAATACCAGTCAGTGCTGAACATGGCTGACCAACAACACATTCAATTTCACAATCTGCACGTGCAGGACGACAAACTTTTCATCAAGGGAACAGCGCCTTCGGATGAAGCCAAAGGTAAGTTTTGGGATCAGATCAAACTCGTCAACCCGAACTTAGACGACATCACGGCAGACATCAACGTGGATTCGAGCCGTGCGCAGGCCGCGACGGCAGGTGGCGGCAGCCAGAACGCGCAGACCTACACGGTCAAATCCGGCGACACGCTCTCGAAGATCAGCAAACAATTCTACGGCGATGCCAACGAGTACATGCAAATCTTCTACGCGAACCGCGACAAACTGAAAGACCCTGACAAGATTCAGGTCGGTCAAGAGTTGAACATTCCCAACAAGTCTTAAGCTGAATTTCACCATCTGAGACAAGACGCGAAAGAGAGCGTCGCACGGTTGCAAGCATGCCCGGCGACGCTCTCTTTCGCCGTTCGTGCTAACCCGGTCAATCATTTTCTCTCCGCAGCCGGAGGCGATTCTTAATTTTATTGACACTCGCCGCGTCGGGCGACTAGACTAATTTTAGTTTGAGTCGAAGCCACCTCATGTGTACTTCGGCAGAGGACGAGCCACTCCCCGTACTTCTCGTCAGCAAGACTTGCCCTGACTCCAACAGACTTCGTTTTGAGCGCGCCGGATTGCGACCGCTCAAGGCCGCTGCTTGTCATAATTCAGTACAGGGGTTTCATGGTTCATATGTCCGGGTCAACGCCTCCGCCGAACTCTGATCATTCGGAAAACATTACCGCGCCGGTTTTTCAACTGCCGCTCGCCTCGATGGTGCGTGCGCTGTGCAAGGCCGCGACGACCGGCTCAGACATGCTCTACGATGTCATGCTGAAGCTCGCCCTCATGGTTGACGCGACGGCGCAGACTTACGGGTTAGCCACCTTCGCGCAAAAATCCGGCGAGCGGCCGCATCTCAAGTGGGTTGAGGGACTCGATCAAGATGAGATCGCAGAGGCCGAATCGCAGGTGGCGGAGACGCTCGGAAGAACAACCGCCGTCGCGGAGATGAAAGCGGGCGACCACGCCATCTGTCTCGTGCTCGCAGTGCCGACGGCGCGGCGCGAGGGCGTCGCTATCTACGGGCGTTGCGTGCGGCCTCTCTCGGAACGGCAGGCAAAGGAATTGAAAATTCTCTGCGACGTGGCGCAACTCGCGCACGCGCACGCGCTGCTCAGCGAAGCGTCGCAGCCCCGGCCGCAACCTGCTACACCCGCGCTCTCCGTCGCGGCGGCCACGCTGCCGGGGATGGTCTTTGTCAGTCGTCGCATGTCGGAATTGGCGCGCGCCGTCGAACGAGTGAAGGATTCCGACTCGACCGTGCTCGTGACGGGTGAGTCGGGCACGGGCAAGGAACTCGTCGCGCGCGCGATTCATCGCCTGAGTCGTCGCTCGCAGGCCGCCTTCATTCCGTTCAACTGCACGGCCGCGCCCGCCGAGTTGATCGAGAGCCTGTTGTTCGGTCATCGCAAGGGAGCGTTTACGGGCGCGCATACGGATCACGACGGACTTATCCGCGCGGCCGAAGGCGGCACGTTGTTTCTCGACGAGATAGGGGATTTGCCGCTTGCCTTGCAGCCGAAGCTGTTGCGCTTCCTGCAAGAAGGCGAAGTCCACACGCTTGGCGAACGCGCGCCGCGCAAGGTCAACGTGCGCGTCGTGGCCGCAACGCACAAAGACTTGCCGCGCGCCGTCAGCGAAGATCGTTTCCGCGAAGATTTGTATTACCGCGTCGCCGCGTTGACGCTCGAAGTGCCACCTTTGCGCGAACGACCGGAAGACATCGCCGCCCTCATCTCTCACTACCTGACGCACTACGCGCGCCGCAACGACCGCGCCGTCGCGGGCATCACCGCCGAGGCGATCCACACGCTGCAAAATTATTCTTGGCCGGGCAACGTGCGCGAACTCGCCGCCGAGATCGAACGCCTCGTGCTCTATACCGACGAGGGAACTTCCATCAGCGGCGATCTCATCAGCCCGCGCATCAGCCCGCCGCGCGCGTCGGCCGCTTCCGACGCTCCGGGCGCACCCGCTCATCTCGAAAACATGCTCGACGATTTTGAACGCCGCGTGATTACCGAGACGCTCCGCCAGCACGACTACAACGTGGCGCGCGCCGCCACCGCTCTCGGCCTCGGCTCGCGCCAGACGCTCTACAAAAAACTCAAGCGGCTCGCCATCAACGTCGGCGACTTCCTACAGGACGAACAACAGCCCGGCCTGCAATTCCGCGCCGAGAGAAATTGAAGAAGCAGCCAGTTGCACGTGGTCAGTAGTTCGTTGCCTCCGGCCGGACAAGCTGATCTCCATAGCTCTCGACAAGCGAGCGGTTACTGATGAACAAAGAACAACTGGCTACTGATTACTGACCACTGACATCTGACTATTGACCACTGACAACCAACCTTATGTTCCTCGCCTACATTCTCTGTTTCGCCGTCGCGATGTTGATACACGAGTTGGGTCATCTGTTGGCGGCGCGCGCGTGCGGCGTCGGCGCGACGGAGTTGGGACTCGGCTGGGGGCGCAAAATCTATGGCTTCAAGTGCGGCGGGGTTGAATACAAACTGCACGCGCTCCCCATCGGCGCGTATGTGCGTCTCGACATGGCGGGCTTGCAGGTCAGGCCGCTCAGCCGGCAAGTGCTGGTGCTGCTGGCGGGCGTCATCGTTAACTTGTGCGCCGCGTCGCTCGCGAGTGGGACGATCTTCGGCGCGATGAACTACCTGCTGGCGGCAACGAACTTGCTGCCGTTTTATCAACAGGACGGGTGGAAGTGCGGCATGGTGTTGGTGCGCGCCTTGATGCAACGCCGGAGCGCGTTCGTCGAGTGGACGTTTACCATCGCGGGCGGCGGCGTGAGCCTCGTGTTGTTGGCCGCGTTGGTGTTGCAGGGGTCGTGAAAACCGCCGGGCTGATTTTCGTTATCATGCGAACTTGAAGCGCGCGGCAACGGCGCGGGTGTAACTACATAAAGAGATCAATTCGAGAGGGACGCGGCATATGCCGCGTCCCTTAATTTTTTAGCGCGACTCACACGCGTCTCCCGCTCGCATAAAGCCTCTCCATCGCTTGCGAACAATATTCGTCGCCGCAAGTTGAAATTCGCGTGTCACGCTGTCAACCGGAAGCGACAACAGGTTAAGTGCCTCTCGTTGCTCAGTTTCAACTGAGCGCGAGGGGCACGGCGCAGCGTGGGCGGCGCGTGCATCTGTCGCCCCGCGTTTACAGGGCGGGGCGGCGCGTGCGGTGGAAACGGCGCATTTGCTTGCATTCGCGCGTTCGCATCGCGTGGCACGCGCCTTGAAATAGGGTCTGTCGTCCGCAAGCAACGATGAAAGGTGTGGCAACTGAAATCGTGAGGTGGACGAAGGGAAACTCGATGATGAAAACCGTGCTCAACAAAACGCTCCTGACAGTCGCCGCCGGATTACTCGTCGTGCCGTTCGCAGCCTTCGCGCTGCTGGCGGGCGAGCGCGCTCTGGCAATCGCCGCTACGGCGGCGGGCGCGGAGGGCAACTGGCTCGTCGCCGCTCTGGCGATTGGCGGCGTGCTCGTCGGTTCGTGGCACGGTCTCTCTAAGCATCCCGTTCTGTGATGGTCTCGCCGGTCGCCCGGCGTTTAGGCGCGTGGCGGCTGAAACAACAAACTCAAACTTTACTGCATTAGAAGGAGCAAACAGATGATTAAGAAATTCCTCCGCGACGAAACTGGTTTGGAACTCTCGGAATACGCCGTGGCAGCCGCGCTGGTTGCGCTGGCCGTCATCACCGCCTTCGGCACGCTCGGCACCAACATCGGCGCGAAGATCGGCAGCTTGGCGAGCGAAGTCGGCAAAGCCAGATAGTAACGCAACTCGCGTCGCTTAACCTCCAAACCGAGATTTCATCTCAAGTCCATTCAAGGAGCACCACAGCATGTTCAAGAAATTCCTCCATGACGAAACCGGCCTCGAACTCTCCGAGTACGCCGTGGCCGCCGCGCTGGTTGCATTGGCCGTCATCACCGCCTTCGGCACGCTCGGCACTAACATCGGCGCGAAGATCAACGCGCTTTCCGACAGCATCGCGCCCAAGTAATTCAACGTCGGCCGCCACTTCCTGCCTCAACCCAATCCCCGAAGCAGGTCTCTACAAAGGTTAGCGCGCTCGCGCCGCTTCCGCAGAAATGACGAGAGCGCGCTAACCAATTTTCGCAAAGTATTAATCGCAATATCCGAATTTCAAGCCGGTATTTGAAACCTACTTACAAACGACTTTCTTCATCATGTCAGGCACTCTCATCATCGTCAGCAGCGCACTACTCACCCCGCTCGCGGTCGTCATCACTTATTACGACGCGCGCTATCGTCGCATCCCGAATGCCTTCGTGCTCGCCACGCTCGTCGCGGGTCTCTCCGTCAACACCATCATCAACGGGACAGAGGGCGCGCTCGCGAGTCTCGGCGGCTGCGCGCTCGCGTTCGGTCTGATGTTCATGTTGCACATCTTCGGCGCGATGGGCGCGGGCGACGTGAAACTGTTCGCCGGGATCGGCTCGGTCGTCGGCGCGTCGCTCGTCGTGCCGACGTTTCTCGTCGTGGTGCTCGTCGGCGGCGCGCTCGCCGTCGTGACGATGATTCGCGCCGGGACGGTGAAAGAAACCTTGTGGCGCGTCGCGCAAATCTTCGTCGGGTTTTTGCCCGGTTGGGAGATGCCGCGCTTCTCAGTCCCGGCGGAACGCCGCTACACGATCCCTTACGGCGTCGCCATCACGGTCGGCAGTCTGATCTCGCTCGCGCTCTTTCGCGCTTGATAACCGAAACACGAAACGCCGCGCGGTCGGCCTCCGGGTCTTCAGACCACACGCGCGCGGGAATTTGATCTCGAACGGAGAATGAACCATGCGGAATAAACGTCTTGTCTTTGTGATGTGCGGCGCGGTGGTGTTCGGGCTGGTCGCGGCTTTCTCGGTCAGCCGTTACCTGTCGGGCACGCAAGCCTACGCGAAGAACCTCAACTCGGTCGTGGTCGCCAAGGTGAACATTCAACCGGGCGAGAAGATCATCGCGGAGCAACTACAGAGCGTGCAGTTTCCGAGCAACGCCATGCCCGACGGGACGTTCCAGTCGGCCGATAAACTGATCGGCCGCGTGGCCGTCGTTCAGATCGCGGCGCGCGAACCCATCACCGATTACAAGCTCGCGCCGGAAGGCTCTGCGGGCGGCCTCTCCGCCGTCATCCCCGAAGGCTATCGCGCGATGACCGTGAAGGTTGACGACGTGGTGGGCATCTCCGGTTTCGTCATGCCGGGCGCGCTCGTGGACGTGGTGGTCGTCATCAACCCGGCCGAGCAGAACGGGCAGGAAAACCCGATCTCGAAAATCGTCTTGCAGAACATCAAGGTGCTCGCCAACGGGCAGAACATAGACCGCCCGGAGAACGACCGCGAGCCGGAGAGCGTCAAGGCCGTGACGCTGCAAGTCACGCCGGAACAGGCCGAGAAGCTCGCGCTCGCGTCCTCCGAAGGCAAGCTCCAACTCGTCATGCGTAACTCCGTGGATCAAGGCGACGAGCAGACGCTCGGCGTGGACAAGCGCATCCTTCTCGGCGGCGAACGCGCCAAGCCTGTGCCCGACGCCGGTTCGCTCAAGAGCGAGCAGCCGCCGCAGACGCAACAGCAGCAGAGCGCGCCCGTCTTTCGCCGCTACCCGCGCGCCGCCGACTACGGCAGGAGCAGCAGCAGCAACAACGGCATCCCCGCGCCGCAGGCGGCCAATCCTCCGGCCGCCCCCGCTGCTGCTCCCGCCCCCCCGCGTTCCTCCATCGAAGTGATCGAAGGCGCGAAGAAACGAAACGTAGATTTTCCGTAAACAGCCGTCAGCCGTCAGCCGTCAGCAATCAGCCAAATCCGGAAGACCGGGGCGTTGGTTGAGTGCTTGTAACGAAGCTGAAGGTGACGACTCAGAAAAAAAGTTGCTGGCTGAAAGCTGATCGCTGATAGCTGAGAGCTAATCCCAAAGGAGTCCAATCATGCAGACCCGTCGTCTTATCCCCTTTTTCATCGCGATGCTATGCGCCTCGCTCATGTCCGGCGTCACGAGCGCGGCGCGGGCGCAGGAAATCAGCGTGAGCGGGTCGTTCGCCAACCCGCAGAAAGACCCCGTGGCGATCAACGTGCTGGTCGGCCAGTCGCGCGTGATCAACTTCGACCGCAAGATCGGACGCTTCTCCGTGTCGAACCCGGAAGTGGCCGAGGCCGTGCTGGTCGCGCCGGATCAAGTGCTCGTCAACGGCAAGGCGTTCGGCCAAGTCAACTTCATCGCGTGGGAGAAGGAGTCGGGCAAGTTCGTCGTCTTCGACGTGTTCGTGCGCGCCAACCTCTCGCTCATCGACTCGCAGATTCGCGCGCTCTTTCCGAAGGACGACATTCGCCTGAGCCAAGCCAACGGGTCGGTCGTTATTTCGGGCAGCGTCGCGCAGCCGCAGACCTCGGCGCAGGTTGAAGCGGTGGTGAAGGCCGCCGGATTCCAGACGGTGAACATGCTGGCGTCGCCGGTCAAGAACATGGCGCAGGTGCAGTTGTCCGTGAGGGTGGCGGAAGTCAGTCGCACGAAACTGCGCGAGTTGGGTTCGTCGTGGGCTTCGTCGAACAACGGCACGAGCGTCTCGGCGACCAACAGCCTCGCCTCTCTGTTCGAGACGGCGAATCTGTTCATCTCGAACACGGGCGTCGGTTCGGCGGCGGCGATTCGCGCGCTGCAAACATCGGGCGCGATTCGCTCTCTGGCCGAACCGAACGTGATTGCGATGAGCGGCCAGCAGGCCAGTTTTCTCGCGGGCGGCGAGTTTCCGATTCCGGTCATCCAGTCGGATGGCGAGCGCGTCAACGTCACGGTGGTCTTCAAAGAGTACGGCGTGCGCCTGAACTTCAAACCGACGATCATCGACGAGGATCACATCCAGTTGGAACTCGAACCCGAAGTCTCGACGATTGACTTCCAGAACGGCGTCAAGTTTCAGGGCTACCTGATCCCCGCCTTGAAGACGCGCCGCGCCAAGACGGGCATCGAACTGCGCGACGGCCAATCGTTCGCGCTCGCCGGCCTGTTGGACAACAGCGAATCGAGCACGCTTTCGAAAGTGCCCGGCCTCGGCAACATCCCCATCCTCGGCGCGCTCTTCAAGTCGAAATCTTTCGAGAAGCGCGAGACGGAACTCGTCTTCTTTTGCACGACGACGATCATCAAGCCGGTCAACCGCGACGACCTGCCCGCCACGCGTGGCCTCGACGGGTTGAAGAAAGGCTCGCCGCTCGGGCTGGAGCCGCAGGGCGAAGGCATCAAGGGCGCGAGCGGTTATTCGACCGGCAGCGAAGGCGCGAAGGCGACCGACGCGACCGGCAGTAAAGCGACCAACGCGACCGACGTTAACGCCGCGAGCGTGAACGCGAACGACGGCGGCGCGACGCAGACGGCCGTACCCGCAGGAAGCCCTGCGACGACGCCTGCGAAGGATGCGTCGCGCGAAGAGAAGGACGCGTCGAAAGAGTCCGCGAAGGCGGCCTTGAAGGAGCAGGCCGTGAACGTATCGCCGGAGTTGCCGCCCGCGGGCAACGCGGCGCACCTCGCACTGTCGAGTTATTTCAGCCGTCTGCCGAACGCGTCCGTGGCGACGGCGGCGGCGAGCGTGAAGCAGTAGCCGATTTTCGGATGTCGGTCGTCTCACCCGTGCGAGAGCTTGATGGGAGAGGAGAGCAGCGATGAAGCAAACGCGTCAGAGTAGAAATTCGGGCGAGCGTCGCAGCGAGCGCGGGTCGGTTCTGGTCGTCAGCACCTTCGGCATGCTCGCCCTGCTGCTCGCTGCCGGCCTCTGCATAGACATCAGCCACTTCTATCTCGTGCGTTCCGAGTTGCAGAACGCCGCCGACGCCGCCGCGCTCGCGGGCGCGTCCGCTTTGAACTCCGACGACGGCGGCATCATGAAAGCCGCCGACTACGCCGTCCAGTCTTTGAACAGTTACGAGTTCAACAAGAAGGGCGTCACGATCCCGCGCGCCAACGTGCTGTTTGCGAAAAATCTCGACGGCCCGTACGTCAGCGAAGCGGCCGCGAAGGGGCAGGCGCGCAACATCCGCTTCGTGAAAGTGGTTGTCCCGCCCGCCGCCGTCTCGACGACGTTCGCCGCGCCCGTCCTCGGCGCGTCGCGCAACGTGGCGGCCGACGCACAGGCCGGGATGAGCATCCCGCTCAACGTCTTTTGCGACTACATCCCCGTCACTGTCATTGACTCGGAGCCGACTTACTTTGTGAAGGGTCAGACCTACACGATCCGTCGCCCGCCGGGCGGCGCGGTGACGCCGGGTAATTACCAGATTCTCTCGATTGATAATCCGGGCGGCAACGACGACCGCTACGGGCTGGGGCGCGGCGTCAGGAATTGCATCGGCGCGGGCGGCTTCGTGCAGACCAAACCGGGCGTCACGTCGGGCGCAGTCAGGCAGGGCATCAACACGCGCTTCGGCGACTACGGCGGCGGTCTCGACCCCATCGAGTTCCCGCCGGACGAAAACGTGCGCGAGAACATCAACTATCAACAGTACCTCGACGCGCAGCAGGCCAGAGACGCGAAACAGACGCCCGCCTCGAACACGTTCCAAGCGCCCACGGTCGGTAGCCCGACGCGTAACCGGCGCATCGTGCTCATCCCGATCATTCTCAAAAGCCAGTTCGACAGCGGGCGCGACAGCGTGCAGATAGATCGCTTCGCGGCCTTCTTCCTGCAAACCAAAATCGGCGGCGGCAACGGCGGTGAAATCGTGGTCGAGTACATCGAGATGCGTCTTGTCCTCGGGCGCGGCGGCTACGACCCGAACGGCGGCACGCCCAGTCCCGAACTTTCCATCCCGGTCATCTACCGCTAGAGGATTCTTTGCGATGCACCTGAAAACCACTTGTGACAACGGAGCGCGACGCGCGCGGCGTGCGTTGAAAGCGTGGCGCGACGAGCGCGGCACGCAACTCGTCGAACTCGCCATCGTAATGCCGATCCTGATCTTGCTCGTCGGCGCGACCGCCGAGTTTGGCCGGTTCTTTCACACCTACACGACGCTCTTGAAAGGCACGCGCGCCGCCGCGCGCTATCTCGTCAGCCAACCACCGGGCGAGGGCACGACCGCCGCGAAAAATCTCGTGGTCTTCGGCAACACGACGGGCGCGGGCACGCCTGTCGCAAGCGGCTTGACGACGGCCAACATCAAGATCACTCCGAGCGCGAACGGCGCAGGCGTGCCGCAGACGCAGACCGTCGAGATTCAGAATTTCATCTACGTCCCCATCTTCGATCTCGGCAAGCTCACCAAGAGTTCGACGCTCTCCCTGAGCGTCAACGTCGGGGCTAAAAGCACGATGCGACAACTCGTGCAGTGATGAAGCTGGGAACAAAAGCCGAAAGCGTGAAAGAGATGCGCCTGAAAAATTTTAAGAGTGACGAGCGCGGGGCGGCGGTCGTTGAGTTCGCCCTCGGCGCGACGCTGTTGTGCGCCTGCATCTTCGGCGCGATTGAAGTCGGGCGGCTGCTCTGGGTGCACAACTCGCTCGTCGATGCTACGCGGCGCGCGGCGCGCTATGCCGTTAATCGAGACACGGGCGGCGCGGCGCAAGTCGCGGCGAAGAACATGGCCGTCTACGGCAACGCGGCGGGCGCGGGGCAACCGCTCGTGCAGAACCTGACGCCGGAGCAGGTGAGTCTCAGTTATGAAAACTTTCAACTCGGCGGCGGCAGCGTCACGGTCGAGATCGTGAACTACGATTTCAACTTCGTGCTCCCGCTCGTCAGCCGCAACCTGCGCCTGCCCGCGTACAAAACTTCCCTGACCGGCGAGAACGCGGGCTACGTCCCGGCCGACATTCCCTAAACGATCAAACGCCGGGCGGCGCGCTCCCCGGTTCACATCATTTCAACGAGAGAACGGCATCGCACAATGAATCAACTGTCATTCGTCATCCTCAGCACCGGCCTCGAAACCCTCAAAGAGTTGCGCGGCGCGCTCGCCTCAAACGAACGCACGCGCCTGCTCGCGGGCGGCGACGACGCCGAACAACTCTTTCCCGAAATCGTCCGCCTCAGACCCAATGCCGCCATCATCACGATCGGCGCAGAGGCCGAACGGACGCTGAAGTTCGTCGAACGACTCGCCGCCGAATGCCCGCAGACCGCCATCATCTGCGCCTCGCGCGACGCCTCGCCCGATCTCATCCTGCGCAGCTATCGCGCCGGGGCGCGCGACTTCCTGCGCCTGCCCGTCATCGGCGAAGAGTTTCAAACTGTCATCGAGCGCACCGCCGAATTTTGTTCGACGCAAACGGACGCGCCGAAGAAGCGCGGTCGCGCCGTCGCGGTCTTTTCGAGCAAGGGCGGTTGCGGCACGTCGTTCATCGCCACGAACCTCGGCGCGGCCTTCGATGCGCCGACCGTCCTCGTCGATCTCAACTTGCAGGCGGGCGACCTCTCTTTATTCCTCGGCCTCGAACCGAAATTCTCGATCGCCGACCTCGTCGAGAACCGGGCGCGCATTGACGATTCGCTGTTGAAAAGCTACGTCGTGCCGCACACGTCGAATTTGTCGCTGCTGGCCGCGCCGCGCGAAGCCGACCTCGCCGACGACATCGAACCCGAACACATCTTCGAGGTGCTCGAACTTTTGCGCGAACGCTACGACTACGTCGTCATCGACCCGCAGCACACCTTCGACGCGATCACGCTCTCCGCGCTCGATCAGGCCGACGAGGTGGTGCTCGTCCTGACGCTCGACATCCCCGCGATCCGCAGCACGCAGCGCGCCCTCGCCCTCTTCGACCGCCTCGGCTACCCACGCCACAAAGTGCGGATCGTCGTCAATCGTTGGAGCAAGCAGATCGATCTCGATCTCCGGCAGGTCGAAAGATTTTTAGGCGAGAAGGTGACGGGTTACGTGCAGAGCGACTACAACACGGCCGTCAACTCCATCAACCTCGGTGAGCCGCTCGTCAAGTCAGACCCCACTTCGCGCATCGCCACGGAGATTCGCCACATCGCGGCGAGCATCACGGGGGCGACCGTCGAGTCGGAAATCAAAGAGCCGCGCAAAGGTCTCTGGGGCGCGATCTTCGGCCGACCCGTCGGCGCGATCTCGAACGCGGGCTTGCGCACGCGTCTGGGCAAAGACAAAGCGACGGCCGCCATCTGACGCAGGCGCACAAATCATGTTTGATCAAAACAACGGCACAAATCTCACGCAAAGGCGCAAAGGCGCAAAGGCAGACGCCCGAAAAGCGTCGAAGGGCGAACAGGCTCGTCGCCCTTCTTCTTTGCGCCTTTGCGCCTTTGCGTGAACCTTCTTCTTAACCTACCCGAAGAGACGACAAACATCATGTCACTACGCGAAAGACTCATCAGGGAAACCAACCCGGCCGTGATGCCGCAGGCGGCGCGCTCCGGCGACGAGACGCCCGGCGGAAGCGGCGGCGGACAGCACACTTTTCAAGAGATGAAGTCGCGCCTGCACCGCGCGATCATCAACCGCATGGACTTGACGAAGCTCGGCCAACTCGACGCCGACCAGCTTCGCGCCGAAGTGTCGCGTCTTGCCGAAGGCTTGCTCGCCGTCGAGAACATGCCGCTCTCGACGAGCGACCGCGAACGTCTGGTCGAAGAGGTGCGCCACGAATTGTTCGGCCTCGGGCCTCTCGAACCGCTGCTCGCAGACCCGACCATCTCCGACATTCTCGTCAACTCGCCGCAGAACATCTACGTCGAGCGGCGCGGCAAACTCGAACGCACGAACGTCACTTTCAAAGACGACGAACACCTCATGCGCGTTATCGAGCGCATCGTCTCGTCGGTCGGCCGCCGCATCGACGAATCATCTCCGATGGTTGACGCGCGCCTCTCGGACGGCTCGCGCGTCAACGCCATCATCCCGCCGCTCTCCTTGGACGGCCCCGTGCTCTCCATCCGACGCTTCGGCGCAGAACCCTTACGCATGTCGAAGCTCATCGAGATCGGCGCGCTCACCAAAGACATCGCAGACATGTTCGAGATGTGCGTCAGCGCGCGGCTGAACGTGCTCATCTCCGGCGGCACGGGTGCGGGCAAGACCACGCTCCTGAACGCGCTCTCCGCCTACATCCCGGAGGAGCAGCGCATCGTCACGATTGAAGACTCGGCGGAGCTACAGTTGCAGCAGCCGCACGTCGTCCGTCTTGAGACGCGCCCGCCGAACATCGAGGGGCGCGGCGAAGTCACCCAACGCGACCTCGTCAAGAACGCCCTGCGCATGCGCCCCGACCGCATCGTCATCGGAGAGGTGCGCGGCGGCGAGGCCATCGACATGCTGCAAGCGATGAACACCGGCCACGACGGTTCGCTTACGACCGTCCACGCCAACACGCCGCGCGACGCGCTGGCGCGACTCGAAACCATGATCCAGATGACCGGCATGAAACTCTCCGAGCGCGCCATGCGGCAGCAGATCGCCTCCGCGCTGAATCTCGTCATACAGGCCGCGCGTCTCTCGGACGGTACGCGCCGCGTCGTCTCCATCTCCGAGATCACGGGCATGGAAGGCGACACGATCACGATGCAGGAGATTTTCATGTTCGAGCGCAAGGGCATCGACAAAGACGGCAACGTCGTCGGCCGCTTCCGCCCCACGGGCGTCCGCCCGCGCTTCGCCGAACGCCTCAAAGTTTACGGCATGCAACTGCCGCGCGTGTTTTTTGAAGAAAGCTAAATAGCCGTCAGCTATCAGCCGTCAGCAAAAACTGAAATTGATGCTGAAAGCCGATAGCTGGAAGTTGATAATTAAAAGCTGATAGCTGATAGCTGACCGCTGAAAGCTGGTGCCTCATGATTCCATTTCTCGTCTTCGCCTTCTGTCTGTTTCTGACCTTCGCGGGCTATCTGCTGGCGACGCGCGGCTCGGAGAAGAAGCGCGCGCGCTTGCAGCAGAGACTCTCCGACGCCCTGTTGCACTCGGCGCACGACGGCGACATAGAGGTGCAACTCGCGCGTCAGGAGTTGATGAGCGAGATACCGTTGCTTGATCGCCTGCTCGTGCGCGTGCAGGTGGCGACCAAGCTCAAGCGCGTGCTCGATCAGGCCGACCTGCATATCACCGTGACGCGCCTCCTGATGTTCTCGCTGATGGCGGCGATGCTGGCCGGGCTGGCCGCTTCGATGCTGACGATCTCCGTCTTTTTGATCGTGTTGGCCGGATTCGTCGCCGCCGCCGCGCCGTTCGTCCACGTCGTCTGGGCGCGGCGCAAGCGGCTCAACAAGTTTCTCGAAGACCTGCCCGACACGCTCGAACTGATGAGCCGTGGCTTGTCCGCCGGTCACGGCTTCGCGGAAGCGTTGCACATGGTGGCGACCGAGATGCCCGACCCCATCGCCACCGAGTTTCGCAAGACTTACGAAGAACAAAACCTCGGCCTCTCGCTCAAACTCGCGCTCGACAATCTGGCCGCGCGCGTCCCTCTGCTGGATTTGAAATTGTGCATCACGGCCATCCTCATCCAGCGCGAGACGGGCGGCAACCTCGCCGAAGTGCTCGAAAAAGTGGCGCACACGATCCGCGAACGCTTCCGCATCATGGAAGACCTGCGGACACTCACGACGAGTTCGCGCATGTCGGCGTGGATTCTCTGCGGGCTGCCGATCTTCGTCGCGCTCGCCGTCACCGTGATGAACCCCGAATACATGAGCGTCATGTGGAGCGACCCGCGCGGCCACAAATTGATGGCCGTCGCCATTGGCTTGCAGATCATGGGCATGCTCGTGATTCGGAAAATTTTGAACATCAAAATTTAGTGAGCAGTAAGCAGTGAGCAGTGAGCAGTAAAAAACAACTGCCGCGCACCACACACTGCCCATCGCTTACCACTCACTGCTTACTGCTTACTGCTCACTGCTTACTGCTTACTACTATGATTTTCATCATCACCATCTCGACATTCGCGTTCATCACGCTCGGCGTGATGGGAGTTTACTGGTTGATGTTTCGCCCGGCGAGCGCGGCGACCGAACGCTTGCGGCGCATGGGCGAGACGGGCGGAGGCGCAACTGTCGCCCGCGCGGGCGGCGTGGACTTGAGCGCGTCGGCCGCGTCGGACGACGGCATGACCGCGCTCGCCGAGCGCATGGCGAAACCCTTGCACCGGCTCGCGCCGCCCTCTGCCGCCGAGGCGAAGAAACTGCAAAAGCAGTTGATGCAGGCCGGGTATCGCTCGCCGAACGCGCCCATCGTCTATCGCGCGATTCAAATCTTCACGCTCATCGGTTATCCCGCTGTCGTCGCGCTCGGTTGCGCGCTCATGGCGCGACCGCTCAGTAGCGCGATCTTTTGGATTCTGTCGGCATTTATCAAAGGCTTCTTCTTTCCGCGCTATGTCTTGAACAAGATGGTCAAGAGACGCCAGCAGCGCGTGCGCTGGGGCTTGGCCGACGCGCTCGACCTGATGGTCGTCTCCATCGAAGCGGGACTCGGCTTGAACGCGGCCATCGTGAAGGTCGGGGAAGAGTTGCGCGCCGTCCACCCGGACATCAGCGAAGAGTTCGAGTTGACCAATCTGGAAATCCGTGTCGGGCGCGACCGCGACGAAGCCCTGCGCAATCTGGCGGAGCGCACGGGCGTGGACGACCTGCGCAGCCTCGTCGCGATGCTCATCCAGGCGGATCGCTTCGGCACGTCAATCGCGCGCGCCGTGCGCGTCTATGCCGACAGCCTTCGCACGAAGCGCAGGCAGCGCGCCGAGCAGGCCGCGCAGAAGGCGGCCGTCAAGTTGCTGTTCCCGCTCGCGTGCTTTTTGTTCCCGACGCTTTTCATCGCCATCCTCGGCCCGGCCGCGCTCAATCTCATCGATTCGTTCGCCAAGATGTAAAGGAGTTTTTCAGCCATGCGTAACCGCACCATCAACGCTTTCATTATTGCTCTGACATTGACCGTCGGCGTGACGACCTTCTGGACGGCCACGACGACTGAGAACGACGGCGACGAGGCCGCACGCGTCGTCGCGGCCGACGGCTCGCCCACGGGCACGGCGGAAGATGCGACGGCGGCCGAAGCGCAGCCGAAAAAGAAGGGCAACCGCTTCGCGCGTTTCTTCAAAGCTCCTTTCAAAGCGGCGGCGAAACTTTTCGGCGGCGGCGACGACGACAAGGTGCGTCGCCTGTCGGAGAAGGACGTGGCGAAGTTTGAGAGCGCGCCGCTGATGCGCGTGGAGGACAGCCGCACGGAGCGTGCCCCCGGCACGACGGACGAAGGCGGCACGGCGAAAGATTACCTCGCGCGCGGTCGCGCGTTGCTGGACGAAGGACGCTTGAACGAAGCCGTCAAAGAACTGTCGCGCGCCGTCTCGCTCGACGCGCGCTTGTCCGAGGCGCACAACTTGCTGGCCGTCGCCTACGACCGCAAAGGGCTGCACGACCGCGCGCGCGAATCATTCGAGCGCGCCCTCGAACACGAACCGGACGCGCAGACGCTCAACAATCTCGGCTACTCGCTCTACCTGAGCGGCAACTACCGCGCGGCGGTCGCGCGCCTCAAGCGCGCCGCGAAACTCGCGCCCGCCGACGAGCGCATCTGGAACAATCTCGCGCTCGCGCAGAGTCGCCTCGGCAAGTATGAAGACGCTTATCGCAGCTTCGCGCGCTCCGGCGGCGAGTATCAGGGTCGTCTCAACGTCGCCGCCATGCTCGAACGCGCGGGGCGCGAGTCCGAGGCCATCGAACACTACGAAGCCGCGCGCCGCGCGCAGCCCCGTTCGGAGTTCGTCCTGCGCCGTCTCTCCGAACTTTACGCACGCAACGGCCGCGCCGACCGCGCCGAAGAAATTCGCCGCACGCTCGCCGGACAGGCCGACGAGCAGATCGCCGGTAAAGAATAACCAACCACGCCTACGGGGAATCGAGACATGACGCAAACCAACATCCTGACGCGCATGGAAGTGGAAAGCATGGGGCCGCCCGTGCCGGAAGAACTGGCCGAGACGGACGTGCCCGTGAGTTTCCTGTGCGACCTCGCGCTCAAGATCGTCGCCGCGCTGCCCGAACCTACGACCGCCAACGTCACCGAGCGCATGCACCTGCCGCGCGCGCTGACCGAGGAGATTTTGCAGATGCTCTACCGCGAGAAGTTGATCGAGGTGAAGCTGCAAGCGGCGATGGGCGCGACGCGCTACGGCATGCTCGATAAAGGTTGGGCGCAACTGGCGCGCGCACGATCTTTCTGCGGCTACGAAGGCCCTGCGCCCGTCTCCCTGCGCGACTACGCGCACATGATGCGCCTGCAAGCCGTCCCCGCGCGCCACGCGACGATGGACACGGTGCGCGCGGCCTTTCGTGATCTCGTGCTGCCCGATTCGCTCATGCAGACGGTGGGCTGCGTCGTCAATTCGCGCCGCTCATTGTTCCTCAGCGGCCCTCCGGGCACGGGCAAAACGGCTGTCGCCGAGCGCATCAACGCCAGTCTGCCCGGTGCGATCTGGATTCCTTACGCCATCGAGATCGACGGGCAGGTGATCCGTGTCTTCGACGCGCACAACCACCGCCCGGCCGCGAACGAGGCGACGCCCGCCGAGTATGACCGTCGCTGGGTCTGCATCGAACGCCCGCTCGTTATCGTCGGCGGCGAGTTGACTCTGGAGAACGCAGACTTGACGTGGAGCGAGTCGGCCAGATTTTACGAAGCCCCGTTTCAGATGAAGTCGAACGGCGGCACGCTCGTCATAGACGACTTCGGGCGGCAGCGCGTCGCGCCCGCAGACCTCTTGAATCGCTGGATCGTGCCGCTCGAACGCCGCGTCGATTACCTGACGCTGCACACGGGCAAGAAGATCGAAGTGCCGTTTGAGCAGTTGGTCGTCTTTGCGACGAACCTCGAAGACAAAGACCTCGTTGACGAGGCGTTTCTGCGGCGCATGGGCTACCGCGCGCGCGTCGAACCGCCGACGCCCGCCGCCTACATCGAAATCTTCAAACGCGCGGCGCACACGCGCGGGATGCGCGTCGAGCAAGTGTGTCTCGACTACATTTTGAACAACTACATGATCTCGCACCGCCAGATGAAAGCCTGCGAGCCGCGCGATCTGCTCGACCGCGTGCTCGACATCTGCCTCTTTGAAGGCCAGCCGCTCGAACTCACGCCGAAGGTGATAGACAGCGCGTGGCGTAACTACTTCGGCACGTCGCACGGTTTCGCCGTGGCGGAGACCGAGCGGCGCGGCGCGGGCGACGCGCGCATTGTGGGAGACCTGATCGACGTGTCGTAACGAAGGCGGAAAACGATGTTAAGAAAATTTTCACGCAAAGGCGCAAAGGCGCAAAGAGAAGATACGAAGGACTTCAACGAAGACCTGAAGGTGTCGAACAAGGGCGCAAGGGAATCGAACCAAGCCGACAGTGAGTTTGATGATCCCCCGCGCCGCGCTGCTTTCTTTGCGCCTTTGCGCCTTTGCGTGAGTTTATCTCATGCACAGTCTCGCGCCTCTCATTTGAGAGTCGCCGCGTTAGCGTTCCTGTTCATGCTCGGTTTGCCCGCCGCGGCTTTCGCCGACCGGCTGCTTCTGGTTGACGGGACGACGCTCGAAGTTGACGAAGCATGGAACGACGCCGAGGGCGTGTGGTACAGGCGCGGCGGCATGACGAATTTCGTTGAGCGCGCGCGTGTGAAAACGATAGAGCGCAGCGGCGAGAAAGAGGCCGCGAAGAGTCGGCAGCAGGTGGCGAAGCTGTCGGATGCGAGCGTTGCGTCCGGCGAGACGGCGCAGCCTGCACAGGTCGCCGCACAGGTCGCCGCCCCGGCGCGGCCGCTCTGGATTTACCTCGTGGGCGGCGCGCGTTTTGAAGTTGACGAAGCGCAGGAGTCTGCGGAAGGCGTCTGGTACAAGCGCGGCAATCTCTCGATCTTTCTCGAACGCGCGCGAATTGAGCGTATTGAAAGAGAGCCGGACGAATTGACGGCGGAGCGTGAAACGACTGCGGCGCGCGTGGTCAGGAGGGAGCGGCGTTGGACGACGGGCAGGCCGCATCTGGACGCACTCATCCGGCAGAACGGCGCGCGTTACGGCGTTGACCCCTACCTGATCTTTTGCGTGATGGAGCAGGAGTCGCACTTCAACGCGGGCGCGGTCAGCCCTGTGGGCGCGCGCGGGTTGATGCAGTTGATGCCGGGGACGGCGGCGCGCTTCGGCGTCAGCCGCATCCACGACCCCGCGCAGAACATCGCAGGCGGCACGCGCTTTCTCAAGCAACTACTGGGCAGATTCAACGGGCGCGTCGAACTCGTGCTTGCGAGTTACAACGCGGGCGAAGGCGCGGTTGTTAAGTACGGCCATCGCGTGCCGCCTTATCGAGAGACGCGAAATTACGTGCGCCGCATCAGCGACCGCTACGGGCGCGCGGCGCACGTGGTGAGCGAGCGGACAACGGCCGGAAGCAGGATGACCACGGCTGCGTCGGGAAATTGAATTGGGTGCGGCGGTCGGGAGGCGTATGAGAAGTTTGCTGGCAAGGCATGTTGTGTTCGTCTGGATGTGCGCCGCTGCCGTGGCGTTGATGGTGGCAGGCTCTGTGGCCGAAGCGCGCGGGCAGGCGGCGTGGCAACGCGGCGTCGCGTCGCAGGCGGACGCGGAAGCTCCGTTGACGAACGCCGCCGTGATTAAACTCGTGCGCGCCAAGTTTAGCGAGAAGACCGTCATCGCGATCATACGCGTGCGCCCCGCGCGCTTCGACCTCTCACCGGATCGCCTCATCGAACTGAAGAAGAACGGAGTCGGCGAGCGCATCATTCTCACGATGCTGGCGCGCGCCGAAGGCGACATGCTTTCAGCGCGCGACGACGACGCGGGCGACGCCTTTGACAACGATCCATTTTTCGAAGGGATGCGCGGGCAGAGGCGCGCGCCGGAAGCGGGGCAGCAGCCGGGCGGGCAGAGCAGCAGCGACCCGAACGAAGTCAACATCTTCGGCTCGTCGGGCGGCGTGCGTGGTCGCACGCGTTCGCGCGTCGGCGGGGGCGCGGCGGAAGGCGACACGCAAACGACGGGCAGCGCGAGCGTGCGTATCTTGCGTCCCCCGTCGGAGACGGGCGGGGCGAACGGCGCGGAACCCAAACTCGAACGCACGCCGACGCTCACAAATGACTCAGTCATCGAACTTGTCGAGGCCGGTTTTTCCGAAGGCACGATCATCCGGCGCATCGAGGGTTCGCCCGTCGAGTTCGATTTCACGCCTGCGAAGCTTGCCGAGTTGCGTCGCCGTCGCGTCGGCGAGCCGGTCATCGCCGCGATGCGCGCCGCGGCGGGCGAAGAGGGCGCGTCGGGCGCGAATGATTCCACCTCGAAACCGTAAAAGTTAGGTTGATGCGTTTCCTTATTTTCGACTTGCGCTTTGGTCGCCGCGCGTCCGGGTTTTGTCTCCCGCGCGCGGCCTTGTTGTGCGTGTTCTGCCTGTTCGTCGCCGCCGCGACGGGCGGGAAACTCACGGCGTCCGCTTTCGCGCAAGGGGCGAAAACCGGGAACGTTTCCCCGTCGTCACAGGAGATAGAAGACGACGACGAAGTGATCAAAGTGAGCACGACGGAAGTGCTCTTGCCGGTGACCGTGCGCGACGCGGCGGGGCGTCTGGTGACGACGCTTGAGCGCAAGGACTTTCAGGTGTGGGAGGACGGGCGCGAGCAGCCTCTCAGCGACCTGCGACTGCGACGCGTGCCGGTGGATGTCTTGTTGATGGTTGATGCTTCATCTTCGGTGGCGAGCCGTCTGGAAGATTTCCGGCGCGCGGTCGAGGAGTTCGCCGCGCTTCTTGCACCGGAAGATCGCGTCAGCCTGTTGAAGTTTGACGACCGCGTGGAGTTGTTACAGGACTGGACGGCGAGCCGCGTGCAGTTGCGACGCTCGCTCAGGCGCGTCACGCCCGGCACGTTCACGCGCTTTCACGACGCGCTCTACCTTGCGGCGCGCGAGCAATTCAAGGATGCGCGACGGCGACATGCCGTGGTCGTGCTGACGGATGGGATTGACAGCGGGCGCGGCCACGCGTCGTTGGAGATGGCGCTCGGCGCACTGCTCGAAGCCGGGGCGAGCGTCTATGTGATCAGCAACACAGAGATCGAGCGAGTGCGCAAACGCGCCGAACTCGATACGCTCCAATCCGAGCCGCTCTCTACTCAACGCTTCAACCAACTACGCATCGGCGACCTGCGCGAATCCCTGCGCGTGCTCGACGCGAGCGAACGCAATCTCGCAGGGCTGACCGAGGCCACGGGCGGGCGTCTCTTCAAGCCGCAGAGCTTTGCCGCGCTCGATAGCGTCTACGCAGAGGTGGCGGAGGAGTTGCGCCACCAGTACGCGCTCTACTACATGCCGCTCGACAAGACGCGCGACGGAAAGTTTCGGCGCGTGCAGGTCAAGACTTCCGATCCCACACTCCGCCTCACGGCGCGCATCGGCTACTTCGCCCCGCGCAGTTAAAGCCGCTGCGCAAAGCTCTCCGCTATTCAGGTCTGTAATTCCCGCCCGATAATTTCCCTCCGGCACTTTCTGAGACATTTGGGCTAATAAACGAGCGGGCGTGTCGGAAAAGCCCCGCCCGCTCGTTTATTTGCGTCTTTGGGGTCGGAAAGACACGCCACGTTACGGGTTGGGTCTGCCGGGTTCATACGACACGCATAAGAGGGGCGGCGGATATTCCCCGAAAAATCTTTAATCCGGTAAGTCCTTATATTTACTCAGTTACGTTTTAAGTCCCGCTGGCACAGCCATTGCTCTACACAGTAGGTTGATCAATCTCTGTGAAGCGGAGAGGGCAATTCCACGGGAAAGAGTTCGGGTAGAAGCGTGTCGGCGGTTTGACGATTCAAACACTCCGAACACGCCCCAATGTTCGACAGCAACTTGCATTGAGCGTGTGACGAGGGTAGATTCTAGCCCGACAGTCCGCCTCCGAAGGATGCTCTCCAACTGTTCTCGCTTCAAAGATTTCGGTCACAAATAAGCGTTTCAACTGAAAATTCGACGCTCGCCGGGCGCGCGTCCGACAAATTTATCCGGTAGAGAAGGAAGAGAAAATGCGACCCATCAAACACGTGGAAAGAGGACTGACCGCCATCGCGGCGGGTGCGTTCAACACCATCCAGTTTTTCAATAAGTACCGCCCGAGCGAATCATTCATCCCGAAGTGGTCGGACAAGCCTTTGTTGAAGTCTTGGCAGAAGTCGAAGCCGCCGCTCGGTTTTCCGCGCACGACCGACAGCCTGTGTCCGAAGTGCGTCATCGAAGCGCGCGCCAAGATTTTGAGTCAGGAAGTGATCGACCCTTCGATCCTGATCAACGAAAAGGTCGGGGAAGTGAAGGCGCAGATCGTCGAGCGCAACGGCGAAATTTGGATGATCAAGGACTGCCCCACGCACGGCCACATCGAAGACATCATGGCGATGGATTCGTCGTTCCTCAAGCACATCGAGGCGCAGTTTCCCGGCCGCGACATTCAGGCGCACAACGACGAGAAGTTGCACAATCACGGTTCGTCCACTATCAAGTACGGTCGCGGTTCGGTTTTGACCATCGACCTGACGAACCGCTGCAACATGATGTGCGACCCGTGCTTCATGGACGCCAATCAGGTCGGGTTCGTCCACGAACTCAGCTTCGAGGACGTGAAAGACATTCTCGACAAAGCCATCTCGATCAAGCCGCGCCGCCAGATGTCGGTGCAGTTCTCGGGCGGCGAGCCGACGATCTCGCCCTACTTCATCGACTCGATCAAGTATTCGCGCAAGGTTGGTTACAACTCCGTGCAGTGCGCGACGAACGGCATCGAGTTTGCGAAGTCGAAGCAGTTCTGCAAAGACGCGGCCGACGCGGGCTTGCGCTACGCCTATCTACAGTTTGACGGCATCGGCAACGACGCGAACTCGCACCGTCAGGTCGGCAACCTCTTCGACGTGAAACTACGCGCGATTGACAACCTGCACGAAGCGGGCGTCGAGATCGTGCTCGTCACAACGCTCGTCAACAACATCAACAACGATCAGGTCGGCTCCGTTATCCGCTTCGCGCTCGACAATCCGAAGAAGGTCGCTTTCATCTCGTTCCAGCCCGTGTCGTTCACCGGCCGCGACGAGGAGATCACGGACGAGCGGCGCATGGCGCAGCGTTACACCCTGTCGCACCTCGCGCACGACGTGAAGAAGCAGGTCGGCATCACCGAGCCGACACGCGATTGGTTTCCGCTCAGCTTGATGGGCGCGTTCGCAGACTTCGCAGACCTCGTCCACGGCCCTGAGGCCGAATGGGGTCAGGTCTCTTGCGGCTGCCACCCGAACTGCGGCGTCGGCACGGCCGTGATGATCAACAAGAACACGAAAGAGATGAAGCCCGTGCCGGAGTTTCTGAACATTCCGGGACTCGTCAAAGACATGACGGGCATTACGGACGCGGGGCGCGGCAAGTGGTTCTCGAACATCATGATGGGTCTCGCGCTCTTGAAGAATTACCAGCCTTACGGCGCGCCGCAGAGCTTGACGCTCATGGACATCTTCAAGAAGTTCGACAAGTCGTTCGGTTTGTCGGGCAAGTCCTACGGCAAGGTCGAAGGCGACCGCACCTACGAGGACATTCAGAAGCGTCGCGCAGACCCTTGGAACTTCCTCTTTATCGCGGGCATGTGGTTTCAGGACTTGTTCAACTACGACTTCCGCCGCACGGAGATGTGCATCATCCCTTACGGCACGCAGGAAGGCGAGATCAGTTTCTGCGCCTACAACACGGGCATCGGCTGGCGCAACATCATCGAGCAGATGCACCAGAACGCGACGATTGCGAAGTGGTACAAAGAGCACGGCCGCCACGAAATCTTCGCCAAGGGCAAGAACGTCGAGTTGGCCGAGGTCGGCTTCACGGGCATCCTGAACGAAGTTGACTTGCAGCGTCCGAACCGCCCCGAAATGGCCGGGCCGAAGACGGCGGCTGAGGAAGCGGCGATGATGCGCAAGCTCTATCAGGAGATGGTGCTCAAGCAGAAACTCGGCGCGGGCGATGTGGAGAAGAACACGCCGGTGCAGATCAAGGGTCTGAGCCGCAGCAACGGGAAAGATACCGTCTCCGCTTAAACGGATCACGGCTCATGTGTCGAAAGCCCCGCGTCGCGTTTGCACGTGCGCGGGGCTTTCCTTTGACGGTCGAACTCTGTTTCCGCGCTCCCTTGAATAATTCAAGGCTTTGGGTTGTAATGAACCGCGGTTGATTTTTTTATGACTCGTATTCTTTTAACCAACGACGACGGCATCCATTCCGACGGTCTCATCAAACTCGAAGAAGCTCTACGCGCGGTGGGCGACGTGTACACGGTAGCTCCGGCCTCCGAGATGAGCGGCGCGTCGCACAGCCTGACGCTCTCGCGCCCCCTGCGTATCCGCCAGATTGACGAACGCCACTGGACGGTGGACGGCACGCCGACCGACTGCGTGACGCTCGCGCTCCATAAGATTCTGCCGCGTGCGGAGTGGCCGCACATCTGCGTCTCCGGCATCAATCACGGCGGCAACCTCGGCGACGACGCCTCTTACTCGGGCACGGTTGCGGGTGCGCTCGAAGCGACCATCCTCGGCGTGACCGGCCTCGCCTTCAGTCTCGTCGCGCGCGAAAATTACGACTTCACGGACGCCGCGAGTTTCGCCTCCGGGCTGGTGCGGAAAGTTCTGGTTGAAGGCTTGCCCGAAGGGACGCTCTTGAACGTCAACATGCCGCCGGGCGAACTGCGCGGCGTGCGCGTGACGCGGCAGGGGATCAAAAACGCCCGCCCGATCATCACCGAGAAGATCGACCCGCGCGGCAAGGCGTATTACTGGATCGGCGAAGAGGTGTTTCCCGAAGACACCGTGGAGGGCACGGATTACTACGCCATCAAGCAGGGCATGGTGTCCATCACGCCGATGCGCAGCGACATGACGGATCACCGTTCGCTCGTCGAACTACAGGATTGGAACTCGCTCAGCCCGAATGAAATTTTTCTCGCCGGAGGCCGGACGGCCGGTCGCGTCTGAAACCTTTAACCACCTTTTGCAGCACACGGAGCCGTAACGCGTTGAGTTCCGCATCACAAATCCCCGCCGCGCAAGCGTCCGCGTTCCGACGCCAGCGCGACCAGATGGTCGAACGACTGCGCACGCACTATCGCATCGCAGACACGCGCGTGCTCGAAGCGATGCGCGAAGTGCCACGCCATTACTTCGTGCCCGAAGCCCTGCAAAGCAACGCCTACGGCGACCACGCGCTGCCGATTGCCGCCAACCAGACGATCTCGCAGCCTTACATCGTCGCGCGCATGTCCGAGTTGTTGGAACTCAATAGCGAAAGCTCTGTGTTGGAGATCGGCGCAGGGTCTGGTTATCAAACGGCGGTGCTCGCGCGTCTGGCGGGTCGCGTTCTCGCCATCGAGCGCATCAGCGAACTGGCGCGCGTGGCGCAGGCGCGTATCCGCAGCCTCAACATCTACAACGCCACCGTGAAGTGTTTCGACGGCACGCTCGGCTGGAGCGCGCATGCGCCTTACGACGGCATTCTCGCGGCGGCGGGCGGCCCTGAAGTTCCCGAACCGCTGATGGCGCAGTTGAAGGTCGGCGGGCGGCTCGTGATGCCCGTCGGCGAGCGGCGCGACGCCCAGCGGCTCGTGCGCGTCGTTCGCCATGCGGACGGCTACACGCGCGAAGACCACGGCGCGTGTGCCTTCGTCCCGCTCATCGGTCGCTACGGTTGGTCGGAGCAACTTTAGTTTCAAGTTTCAGGTTTCAGGTTTCAAGTTCAACGCTTCGAGCCTCAGTCCTGAAACTTGAAACCTGAAACCTGAAACTTATCTTATGGAATCGTTATACGAACTTCTTCATCACGTTAAAGACTATCTCAATCCCAAAAACATCATCGAGTTTTTGACGACCAAAGGACTGCCGCTGACTTATGCGGGGCTGGCCTTCATCATCTTCGCCGAGACGGGATTGGCGATGGGTTTCTTCCTGCCGGGCGATTCGCTGCTCGTCGTGGCGGGGTTGTTCGCCGCAAGCGGCAAACTCAACATCTCGCTGCTGCTCGGCCTGTTGTTCGTCGCGGCGGTCGTGGGCGACGGCATCGGCTATTATTCGGGACTTAAACTAGGGCCGCGCATCTTCTCGCGCCAGAAGTCCCTGCTGTTCCGGCCGAGCCATCTGGAAAAGGCGCAGGCTTTTTACGAGAAGTACGGCGGCAAGACTATCATCATCGCGCGTTTCGTGCCCATCGTGCGCACGTTCGCGCCCATCGTCGCGGGCGCGGCGCGGATGCCTTACAGGCAGTTCGTCATCTTCAACGTCACGGGCGGTTTCCTGTGGATTTTCAGCATGCTGCTGGCAGGGTATTTCCTCGGTGGCGTGGTCGAGCGCGCCTTCGGCATCAGGCTCGAAGATCACATCGAGAAAGTCGTGGTGGTCGTCGTCGCGCTGTCGCTGCTGCCGCCCCTTTTCGAGTACTTCAAATCGAGGCGCGAGAAGGCGAGGCTCAAGGCCGCGGGCGACGTGCAAGTTTGACACGGCGGCGCGGCGCACCTAGAATGCCTGCATAGTTTGTTTGTCGGGGCGTGGCTCAGCCTGGTAGAGCGCTCGGTTCGGGACCGAGAGGTCGGAGGTTCGAATCCTCTCGCCCCGACCATTAACATTCGGAATCGACGGCAGCCCTAATCGGCTGCCGTTTTCCTTTGGCGCAAGCGACGCCGCACCAACCGTCGCGCGCATTCGTATGGCTGCCCTCGCCTCGCGTGAGATTGTTGATCCAAAGTAAGAACCTTCGGCCTATAATTTCGTATTTCGGGGAAACTGTTTGACAGGAGTTCACTAATGTTCTGCCCACAATGCGGTGCGAATCAAAGCGAAGAGTTGAAGTTCTGTAATTTGTGCGGCGCGAATTTGCAGGCGGTGCGTCAGGCGGTGTTGACGCGCGATGCGGGCGAGAAGTTCGATTGGAGCAAGACGTGGGTGGCCGAGATGTTCCTGTCGGAAGAGGAACGTAAAAGACGCGCTCATCAACTTGAGCAGGAACGGGGCGAGACGGCCGAGATCAAACGCTATAAAGAGATCAAGGCGGGCGTCATCATTTCATCCGTCGGCCTCGGCGTGGCGATCTTTCTCTTTGTCTTCATGCGCGGCATCGTCCTGAGCGGCCAAAATCCGCCGGGCGACAACGAGATTCTCAGCCGCATTTGGATCGCAGGTGTGATCCCGATCCTCATCGGTCTGGGGATCATCATCAACGGGCTGTTCGTCAGTAAAAAAATTGTTGAAGTTGTGAAAAGAGAATCGCTGTCCAAAGCTGATCCTGCGGCGTTGAGCGGGCAGGAGACGGACGCCAACCCGCGCCTCTTAAATTCCGCTGACACCACGGAATTCGTCTCGCCGAACTTCAGCGTCACCGAAGACCCGACAAAGCACCTGACGGGTTCGCGACGCAAACAGTAAACCCCGCCGTGCGGATTCGGAGACCGCGCAAGCAAGCGTCCTCTTTATTTCGTATCCGGATGGTCGGAGGTGAAAGTGTGGCGTGACCCGGACAGTCTTGCCGGTCAGTTTATGTCCGCTGACTGTCGGCTCGATTTGATCCACTTGGCGACGTGTTGTGCGACGTGAAAGAGGTCGTTCGGCTTGACGAGATAGTCTTGCGCTCCGGCCTTGAGGGCGGCTTCCTTCTCCTCCGGCATGGCGCGCGACGAGTAGAAGATGATCGGCGTCGCCGCGTCGTGTTGGCGAAGCAAGGTGCAGATCGAGACGCCGGACGCGTCGGGGAAAGTGTGGTTGAGCAGATAGAGGTCGAACTGTTGACCGCTCTGCCTAGCCAGTTCCAGACATCTCGCCCCCGTCTCCACAGCGGTCACTCTAAAGCCCGCCTGCTCCAGCATCATCGTCATCAACACACGCGTGTCGTCGTGATCTTCGACGTACAAAACGTGCCCCGCAGTGCCCGACGTTTCCATTATCTACTGATCCCTTCGAGTGGCTTAATCATAACACCGTCGAGTCGGAGACTCTCGCCCGAAGATAACTCGCAAGGCGGATACTCTGCCGGACTCTACAAGACCGTCGCGACATCGGAGTTTGACGACGAAGAGCGGCAAGGCAATTAACGTCAGCGTGGGCGCGTGCAACCACGCATGAATACGCGTAGCGCGCAACCTGACTTGTGAGGTCGTACCGGGGAGTGAAGGGAAGACTTCTCTCCCACGAACGATTTACATGTAGAGATTTTCTGTCAGCGTAGGTGTGTCCGGCATCGTGGGGGCGGCGTGCGGAGGCAAAAACGGTTCGATCAATTTCTCCAGACGATCATAATCAATGGGCTTCGTCACGTAGTCGTTGCAACCCGCAGCGATGGCGACGGCGCGGTGTTGCGCCGGGTCATAGGCGGAAAGCGCGAAGATGGGAATCTGGCGCAAAAACGGATCGCTGTGTTGGCGAAGTTGGCGCGTGGTGGCGAGGCCGTTCAGCACGGGCATGCGCAAGTCCATCAAGATGAGGGAGGGATGCTCGCGCTCGGCGATGTCAATCGCTTCATACCCGTTCGACGCTGTGAGCACGCGATAGCCGCGAATCTCCAACAGCACCTTCAGAGTAAAACGATTATCTTCGTCGTCTTCGGCGACGAGGATCGTCGCACCTGTGTTAGTTCGTCGATCCATCTCTGAAATCTCCGGGAGTGAGAGTTCGCCGCGACGATGCAGGACTTGATTGACTTACAAAATCCGGGTAGATGGCGAACAGCAGATTAACTTTCAGAACCCTTCAACTTTTAAGGAGTAGGGTTGCGGGCTTCTTCCCAGAACCCGCAACCCCGAAAGAGGAGGCTCTTTCACGCATAGATTGCGCGCATTGTAGGTGTCGGGAGTTTTATTCGTCTGTACGTTTAGGTACAAAAAATTGACATTTTTATGCAGTCTCTAACACACATGCGAGCGCGAGTTTCAATACTCTTTCGGCCGTCTAAAGCGACGCGTTTAAGGCTCGCAGTCAACACATTTTTTCCATAAATTTAGTACGAACGCGTACAGACCCGTAGAGGCTTAACACCTATAATCAAGTTCAACTTAACGAAGACTAAAAGCAGAAGTTTACCGGATCGATTCAGGGTGGCGTGTGAAGCCTGCAACGATCTTATTCGTCCAGTCGAGTGTCTTTAGTCTGTAAGGCTAATTGGAGAGTTTTCGCCGGGCGCTTGAGCGCGATTGTCGAGCGGGTTAGAAGCTCTCAAACGAAGCATGGCGATGTTGATGATTTGAGTCGAATACCTCAACGGCTTTAACGAACATAGGGGGGAAGAGAGAGGTGGGTACGCCAGAGATGACGGCTCACCTTTCTTTTAGTCTAAAAAACATGTGCGTGCCGCGTTCGACTCGAAATCAACCTTATGGTGATGAAAAATGAAGCGTTAAAAAAACATAACACAGTGATTGTTTCGGCGTTCGTCTTACGTACAATAAATGTCATAAGCGTGCGTTGATTGAGCCGAATGATCAGTTTGTCATAATTCCCCTTTGATTCATTTTCCCCCGTAATAACAGGCTGATGCATGTGCATTGGCCGGTTCACAAACCCCCGTGGTGTTAGGGCATAGTGCTTGCTATTGAATTAAGGCACTACGCTCGGTTGAAACTGCTAAGGCTAAGTTTCCACTAACAAGGTGTTCGGTTACTCCGGTGGAGTCGAGCATATTCCGACAGGGTAGAAGGCGAAAGTCTTAGGTTCGGCGTGTGCCATTTTTAGGAGAGAGGTTACGAGAGAAAATATGAGTCGCAATCAAAAAAAATATCTTCCCCTCGAACGCGCGGGCGAAACTTCGACGCAGAGAAGCGTGGGACGCAATACGAAGGATGAAGTCGGCAACGTCGTCTCTTTGCAGACACGCACGACGACGGCACAGGCGCGCGCCACACAGGCGAACGCGGCCGCGCAGTTGGCGCAAAATTTCGAGGCCGATCTGGTATGCCTCTCGCACTTGCGTTGGGACTTCGTTTATCAGAGACCGCAGCACCTCTTGAGCCGTTGCGCGAAGCAGCGCAGAGTCTTCTTCGTCGAAGAACCGATCTTCGGTCAAGGGCCTTCGCGGCTCGACGTGAGCCAACGCGAAGACGGCGTGCATGTGGTCGTGCCGCATCTGCCCGAAGGGTTGTCGAGCGAAGTGGCGGTCGAAGCGATCCAGCAGGCGATGATCGACCGCTTGTTCGCCGAACATCAGATACGCGATTACGTGCTCTGGTATTACACGCCGATGGCTCTCGGTTGGACGCGCCATTTGAAACCGCTCGCGACCGTCTACGATTGCATGGACGAACTCTCTATGTTCAAGAACGCGCCGCGCTCTCTGCGCGACCGCGAGGCGGAACTGTTTCGCCGCGCCGACCTCGTCTTCACGGGCGGGCAGAGTCTCTACGAGGCCAAGCGCGACCAGCACGCGAACGTTTACGCGTTTCCGTCGAGCATCGACCGCGCACACTTCGCGCAGGCGCGCGACAGCCGCATCCAAGACCCTGCGGATCAAGCGGGCATCCCGCACCCGCGCATGGGCTTCTTCGGCGTGGTTGACGAACGCTTCGACATCGAACTGTTGGATGCTATTTCCGAAGCGCGCCCCGATTGGCACTTCGTCATCATCGGGCCGGTGGTGAAGATCAACGACGCGGACTTGCCGCGCCGCGCCAACATACATTACCTCGGCAGCAAGTCTTACAAAGAACTGCCCATGTACTTGGCCGGGTGGGACGTGGCCGCGCTTCTTTTTGCGCGCAACGATTCGACGCGCTTCATCAGCCCGACGAAGACGCCGGAATATCTGGCGGCCGGTCGCCCCGTCGTCTCCACCTCGATCCGCGACGTCGTACGGCCTTACGGCAAACTCGGACTCGTGCGTATCGCCGACGATGCGGCGGAGTTCGTCAAAGCCGCCGCCGAGATCGGGATGGACGAGCGCGTGGAAGATGCGGCGTGGCTCGCGCGCGTTGACGAGTTTCTCGCGAAGATTTCGTGGGATCGGACGTGGGGCGAGATGGCCGAGTTGATCGGCGAAGTCGCGGCCTCGCGGCGTGCGACCATCGCGGCGTCGGCGCAGCAGTCGAAACCCGCGCCCGCGACGACGAAGCAGCCGAGCGTGACGGCGCGTGCGGTGACCGCCAGCAGCAGCGCGACGGCGGCCGATTAGCACAGGATAGGAATGAGAGAAACAGGAATGTTCGATTATTTGATCGTCGGGGCGGGGTATGCCGGGAGCGTGCTGGCCGAGCGGCTGGCACGCGTCGCCGGGAAGCGAGTCCTCGTCTGCGACCGCCGCCCGCACATCGCCGGTAACGCTTACGATCACTACAACGACGCGGGCGTGCTCGTCCACAAGTACGGGCCGCACATCTTTCACACCAACTCGCGCGAGGTCTTCGAGTACCTGTCGCAGTTTACGGAGTGGCGGCAGTACGAGCACCGCGTGCTGGCGAGCGTGGACGGGCAGTTGCTTCCGATCCCGATCAATCTCGACACGATCAACCAGTATTACGGGTTGAATTTGACCTCGTTTCAGGTCGAAGAGTTTTTGAATTCGGTGGCGGAGAAGCGCGAGCAGATTCGCACGTCGGAAGACGTGGTGGTCAACCGCGTCGGGCGCGAGTTGTACGAGAAATTTTTCCGCAACTACACGCGCAAGCAATGGGGACTCGACCCTTCGGAGTTGGACGCGTCGGTGACGGCGCGCGTGCCGATCAGAACCAACCGCGACAATCGCTACTTCGCCGATTCATATCAGGCGATGCCGCTGCACGGCTACACGCGCATGTTCGAGAACATGCTCGACCACCCGAACATCAAGATCATGCTCAACACGGACTACCGCGACATCGAGCGCATCATTCCGTACAAGGAGATGATCTACACGGGGCCGGTTGACGAGTATTTCGATTTCCGCCACGGCAAGCTCCCCTATCGCTCGCTCGAATTCAAGCACGAGACGAAGGACATGGAGGTTTACCAGAGCGCGCCGGTGGTGAACTATCCGAACGACAATCTCTACACGCGCATTACCGAGTTCAAATACCTGACCGGGCAGGAGCACAGCAAGACCAGCATCGTCTACGAATACCCGCGCGCCGAGGGCGACCCTTACTATCCCGTCCCGCGTCCCGAAAACGCGGAACTTTACGCGAAGTATAAAACTCTCGCCGACGAAACGCCGGGCGTCCACTTTGTCGGGCGACTGGCGACTTACAAGTACTACAACATGGATCAAGTCGTCGCACAGGCGCTCACGACTTACAAGAAGATCACGGGCGAGCGCGACAACGCGAATGCGACGAAGTCGTAGAGACTTTCGAGTCAAGGGGGAACAACATGAGCCGAGGAGCACCTCTTCCCGCCTCGGCGCTCGAGCTGTGGGCGGGCGTGGAATGTACTGTCAACCGCGTCCGCGACGAGTTTTACGACCAGCTTGAGCGCAACGGCCACGCCGAACGCATCGAAGACCTCGATCTCTTCGCCGGACTCGGCGTGCGCGCCCTGCGCTATCCCGTCCTCTGGGAACGCACCGCCCCCGAAGGTCTGGAGCGCGCCGATTGGTCTTGGCCTGACGCCCGCCTTGCGCGCCTGCGCGAATTAGGCGTGCGTCCCATCGTTGGCTTACTGCATCACGGCAGCGGCCCGCGCCACACGAGTCTGGTTGACCCGGCCTTTCCTGAAAAGCTGGCCGAGTACGCGCGCGCCGTGGCGGAGCGTTACCCTTGGGTTGACGCCTACACGCCGGTCAACGAGCCTCTGACGACGGCGCGTTTCAGCGGTCTCTACGGCCACTGGTATCCGCACGGGCGCGACCACGCGACGTTCGCGCGCGCTCTCATCAACCAATGTCGCGCCACCTCTCTCGCAATGCGCGCTATCCGCGAGATCAATCCGCACGCCCAACTCGTCCAAACCGAAGACCTCGGCAAGGTTTTCAGCACGCGCACTCTCCGTTATCAAGCGGAGTTTGAGAACACACGTCGCTGGGCGAGTCTCGATCTGTTGTGCGGGCGCATCACGCGCGATGAGCATGTGATGTGGGATTACTTCACGCGCATTTGCGGCATCCCGGAAACGGAACTCGAATGGTTCGCCGCGAACGCTTGCCCGCCCGACATCATCGGCATCAATCATTACCTGACGAGCGAACGTTTTCTCGACGAGCGCGTCGGGCGTTACCCCGACCGCGTGGTCGGTGGCAACGAGCAACATCGTTACGTCGATGTGGAAGCGGTGCGCGTGTGCGCCGAGGGGACTGCGGGTGCGCGCGTGCTGCTGCGCGAAGCATGGGATCGTTACGAGCTTCCGCTCGCGGTAACGGAAGTGCATCTGGGGTGCACGCGCGAGGAACAACTGCGCTGGTTCAAAGAGGTGTGGGACGCGGCGCACACGCTCCGGCAGGACGACGGCGTTGACCTGCGCGCGGTGACGGCGTGGTCGCTGCTCGGCGCGTTCGATTGGTGCAGCCTGCTCACGCGTTGCACGGGCAAGTATGAGCCGGGCGTGTTCGACGTGCGCGGCGGCAGACCGCGCCCGACCGCGCTCGCGCGCTTGATCAGCGATCTCGCCGCGACGGGCGAGCACGAACATCCCACGCTCAATTCGCCCGGTTGGTGGCGGCGTCTGGAACGCCTGCAATACCCGCCCGTGCGCCGCCAACTGGCGTCGAAGACGACGACGAAACGTGGAGGACTCGACATGAGACGCGGAGACGCCCGGCCTCTCATCATCAACGGCGCGACGGGCACGCTCGGTCGCGCCTTCGCGCGGCTGTGCGATCTGCGCGGCCTCCCTTATCGCCTGTTGACGCGTGCGGAGATGGACATTGCCGACACGCGTTCGGTCGAAAACGCGCTCGCGGAGTTTGAACCGTGGGCGGTCGTCAACACGGCCGGGTACGTGCGCGTCGACGACGCCGAGCGCGAGCCGGAAAAGTGCATGCGCGAGAATGCGGAGGGCGCGGCCACGCTCGCAGAGGCGTGCGCGCGGCGCGACGCGGCGTTACTGACGTTTTCGTCCGATCTGGTTTTCGACGGGACGAAGGGAAGTCCCTACGTCGAGAGCGACGAGGTTTCACCGCTGAACGTGTACGGGCAGAGCAAGGCGGAGGCCGAGCGGCGCGTGTCGGAGTTGTTGCCCTCCGCGCTCATCGTGCGGACGAGCGCATTCTTCGGCCCTTGGGACGAGTACAACTTCATCACGCTCGCGCTCGCCGCGCTCGGAGAAGGACGCGAGTTCGTCGCGGCAAACGATCTCATCGTCTCGCCGACTTACGTTCCCGATCTCGTCAATGCGAGCCTCGATCTTTTGATCGACGGCGAACGCGGCATCTGGCATCTCGCCAACGAAGGCGCGCTCAGTTGGGCGGAACTCGCCAGCCGCGCCGCGAGCCTCGCCGGGTTGGACGCCAATCTGGTCGAAGCGCGACCCGCGGCTTCTCTGAAGTTCGTTGCGCCGCGCCCGTCATACGGCGTGCTCGGGAGCGAGCGCGGGCAGTTGCTCTCTTCGCTCGAAGACGCGCTGGCGCGTTACCTGAACGAACGCGAGACGCGCTCTGCGGCCTTGAGCATGACGGCCAACACGAGCGGCGGCGGCGGCGGCCGGAAGGAGCGCGCGGGCTGAGTGGCACGTAAAGGTGTCGGCTGCGCCGGAGACGGGGCGGCGTCCGGTCATGTTGTTGAAGTTGCAAACCGTGCTGGCCGGTCGTCTCCGGTCGGCACGGTTTTTGACTAAGTATCTGAGAACATAATTAACATGAGCCGTTTTCGGACAGAGGCGGGGCGCGGGGCGTGCGCCGTGTCCGAAAACTGTGTGGAATGCAAAAGGAGATAAGAAGATGGCGACAAGTGAGACAGCATTGACGCAGGAACAGATTGACAGGGGCGAAGCGCCGCAAGGGTACGCGCGCGACGTGAACGTCGGCGAAATCGAACGCTGGGCGTCGGCCATCGGCGGCGGCGCGCTCGCCGTCTACGGCCTGACGCGCGGCACTTACGGCGGCGTCGCGCTGGCTTTGCTCGGCGCGAGCCTCGTCTATCGCGGCACGACCGGACACTGTTATGCCTACGACGCGCTCGACGTCAACACGGCAAAGAACGCAGGCGATAATCCGTTCGTGAGCGTCGAGGGCGGGCGCGGCGTAAAGGTGGAAAAGAGCGTGACGATCAACAAGTCACCCGGCGAGTTGTATAACTTCTGGCTCAACTTCGAGAATTTGCCGCGCTTCATGAACCATCTGGAAGAGGTGCGCGTGACGGGCGACGGCCGCTCGCACTGGGTCGCCAAAGGGCCTGCGGGCACGAGCGTCGAGTGGGACGCGGAGAGCTACAACCTGAAAGAGAACGAGATGATCGCTTGGCGTTCGCTCGAAGGGTCGCAGGTGGCGAACGCCGGGTCGGTTCACTTCACGCCCGCGCCGGAGGGACGCGGCACGGAAGTGCGCGTCGTCTTGAAATACGATCCGCCCGCGGGCTTGCTCGGCGCGTGGGTCGCAAAACTGTTCGGCGAATCGCCCGAACAGCAGATCGACGAAGACCTGCGCCGCTTCAAGCAACTGATGGAGACGGGCGAGACGGCGACCGTCACGGGTCAGACTTCAGGGCGCACCGCGAAAGCGTAGAGACGTTCTAAACGTTGAGACGTGGGAAAGGGGCAAGGGTGATGGTAAGGACAAGCGGCTCGCTGATGTCTTTACACCTTACCCCTTGCGCTTTCCCCGTTTCATTTCCAAAAGGAGACGATAACGAGTGAAAGCTCTCTGTTGGTTCGGTAAAAACGACGTGCGGGTCGAGGACGTGCCCGAACCGAAAATCCTCAACCCGCGCGATGCGATCATCCGTGTTACGCGCACCGCCATCTGTGGCTCAGACCTGCATTTGCTGGACGGCTATATCCCGACCATGGAACGCGGCGACATTCTCGGCCACGAATTTATGGGCGAGGTCGTCGAGATAGGCGGCGAAGTCAAAAATCTAAAAGTCGGCGACCGCGTCGCCGTGCCGTTCACGATCTCGTGCGGCAACTGTTTCTTCTGCCAACGCGAACTCTGGTCGCTCTGCGACAACACGAATCCAAACGCCGCCATCCCCGAAAAACTCTACGGCTTCACCACCGCCGGACTCTTCGGCTACTCGCACATGACGGGCGGCTACGCGGGCGGTCAGGCCGAATACGCGCGCGTGCCATTCGCCGACGTGGGGCCGGTTAAGATTCCCGACCACCTCGAAGACGAGCAAGTGCTCTTTCTGACGGACATCTTCCCGACCGGCTACATGGCGGCCGAGAACTGCGACATCCAACCGGGCGACACGGTCGCCGTGTGGGGCTGCGGCCCCGTCGGGCAGTTCGCCATCAAGAGCGCGTATCTCTTGGGCGCGTCGCGCGTCATCGCGATAGATCGCGTGCCCGAACGCATGGAGATGGCGCGCACCGAAGGCCGTGCCGAGACGCTCGACTTCGACGACGAATACATCTTCGACAAGTTGAAGGAGATGACCGGCGGGCGCGGCCCTGACTCGTGCATTGATGCCGTCGGGATGGAAGCGCACGGCGGCGGGTCTCTCGACGCCTATCTGGACAAGGCGAAGGCGGCGGCGTTCTTGGCGACCGACCGGCCACACGCACTGCGTCAGGCGATTCATTCCTGCCGCAAGGGCGGGACGGTCTCCATCCCCGGCGTCTATGGCGGCTTCCTCGACAAGATTCCTTTCGGCGCGGCTTTCCAGAAGGGCTTGACCCTCAAGATGGGGCAGACACACGTGCAGAAATACCTGCGCCCGCTCTTGAAGTTGATCGTGGACGGCAAGATCGATCCCTCGTTCGTCATCACGCACCGCATGCGGCTCGAAGACGCGCCGCAGGGCTATCACATCTTCAAAAACAAGCAGGACAACTGCATCAAGATTGTCCTCAAACCGTAGCAGGAGGGGAGACACATGGCTGACGACAACAGTGGCGATAAACAGGCGGGCGAGCAAAGCAGCAGCGGCGGCAGCGGCGGCGCGCAAAAGGGCAATTCCGAATCACAGTCGGGCGATCCCGGTCGCACGCCCGGCACGGCCGAAGGCGACGAGGAGACGGTGGACGAATCGCTCCGGCAGAAAGAATCCTAAGCTCGTTTCCCGCAACCTTCGCGTCTCACGCTCGACGGAGAATGGCCGCCCTCGCGCCGCTTCGTCGAGCGTTTTTCTATTGCGGAATCTTCAATTGCGTCACGCCCGCAGCGCAATTAGCTATATCCGAACAGTTCGGGCTTCTCGCCGTGTCTAACGGGAAAGCTGTATCTAACGGGAAACAGGCCGAACGCTCAACTCTTTGAGAATCGTCTCGTCCGGGTCGAAGCGCACGTCCGAAGGGCGGGCGGGCAGGTTGATGCGCGTGACAGTTTCGCGTCCGGTCGGCATGAGTTTGATCCGGCGCGCTCCTTGCCGTGCGCCCGTCACTATTTCGACCGGGAAGGTGTTGGGAAAATGCGCGCCGTCGCCTTCCTGCGTCTGCCTGAGCGTGAGCGTCAACACGCCGCCGCGTCTTGTCGCGTCTGCGTTCCAATCCCAAGCGGCTTCGTAACGCGGGTGGCCGCTCGCGTAAACCCAACGCGCGAAGAACTCGCGCAGGCGTCGGCCGGAGGCGCGTTCGAGCGCGGCGCGTAAATCTTCGGTGGTCGCGTTGCGGTTGAGGTGCGCGCGGTAGTAGGCGCGCACGCCGCGCGCGAACGTGGCATCTCCGAGTTCGGCGCGGAGCATGTGCAAGACCCACGCGCCTTTCTGGTAGTTGTTCGGATTCAACAGTTCGTTCAAGTCTTCCGTCTCGCGGTCGTGGATGGGCGCGCGGCGCGTCTGTTCGTACTTGAAATATTCCTCCGCCTTGCGCCGCATGTAATCGCGGAAGGCGTCGCGGCCTTCGGCGTGTTCCACGAAGAGACCGGCGTAGTAGGTGGCGAAGCCTTCGCTCAACCAGAGGTCAGCCCAAGTAGCGGGCGTGACGGCGTCGCCGAACCACTGGTGCGCAGTCTCGTGCGCGATGAGTTCGACGAGGCCGCGACGGATACGGAAGCGTGGACTTTGCGGTGCATCGGCGCGCGGGTCGAAGAGCGTGCGCGCATAGATGATCGCGCCGGAATTTTCCATGCCGCCGAAGCGCGTCGCGCCGACGATGTGCGCGAGTTTCGCGTAAGGGAACGGCGCAATCGTCTGGCTGAAATATTTGAGCGACGGGATCGCCGCGCCGAAGCCTTGCATGGCGAACTTTTGCTCGGATGGCGGCACGTAGTAGGAGACGGGCGCGTGACGCACCGGGAGCATGACGCCCGGTTGGAGACTGGCAAATTGGCCGACGGCGACGACCATGCAGTAGGGCGGCATGGGAGCGGCTTCGCTGTAAGTCCAAGTCTGCGTCGCGTCGGCGTTCGTGCGGCGCGCATCCAGACGCCCGTTGGCGACGACCGACACGCGCGCGGGCGCGGTGACGTGGAAACTGACGGTGGCTTTCGCCGACGGGTGATCGAGCGAAGGTATCCAGTGATGCACGCGGTTCGGCCAGTTGTCGCCGGTGGCCGACGGGTGGCCGTCTTTGTCGTTCGTCAGGATCAGACCGTCGGCCGGTCGGCCGTGATAGACGACGCTCAGGCGCAGGCGTTCGCCGCGCCGCGCGGGGCGTGCGAGAAAGACTCTGAGTTGCTCGCCCTGTCGTTCGTAGCGCGCCGTGCGGCCTCCGACGCTCAGGGAGTCAATCGTGAGCGCGCCGAAGTCGAGGTCGATCACGTCGAGCGCGTCGCGCAGGACGAGCGCGTCCAATTTCGTTTCGGCGCGCGTGAGCGTGGCGAGTTCGTTATCGAAGGCGAGCGTCACGTCGTAGTGGAGCGGACGCCAGTTTTCGACCAGCCGCTCGCGCCGTGCGGCGACGACGGCGGTGGAACAGGGCGCGACGAGCAGTAGCAGCAGTGCGGCGAAGCCTTGACGCCGGAAGAAGCGGCGCGACGGCGAGTGGCATTGAAAATTCATCGTCTCGATTTCTCGTGTGGAATAATTCAGCGCAGCCCGAGCAGGAGAAGCGCGGAGCGGTCGAAGGGTTCGGCGTCGCCCGCCGCGCTCCACGCGCGATAAGCGGCGAGTTCGTCTTCCGTGACGGGGCGATTGCCGAGACGCGCGGCGGGAGTTTTGCCGAACGCGTAATCGGTGAGCGGCAGGTGAGCCGCGCGGACGCCGAGTTGCGGCGCGCCCGCGAGTGCGGCTTCGGCCGTCTCCACGTCAGGGAAAAAATCTTCGTAGGCGAGTAAATGCCAGATGGTTTGTCCGCCGCGTTCCTCGACGGCGAGGACGCGCAGCAGCCCGAAACCGCTCTCAAGTTGGAAGATGAGATCGTCGCCCGGCGCGAAAGGCAAAGCCATCACAGTGTACCCGCCATCTTTAAAGTTTCGTTAGCTTAACACAGACGGCAGGGGTGAAGGGCGAGGGCGCGGAAACCCGTGCGCGGCGATTCACCTTTCTCTTTACCTCATACCCTGTGCTCTTGCTTTGAATCTGCCGCGGGGCGCGGTTAGTATGGGCTTATCGGGCATAGCAGAGACGACGGGGAAAGTATGAGCGAGGCTGACGAAAGGCGCGATTACTACATGGTGCTCGGCGCGGAGCGCGACGACACGCGCGAAGAGATCGAGCGGCGTTATAAACGGCTGGCCGTCGAGCATCATCCCGACCGTGGCGGCGACGAAGAAGAGATGAAGGCGATTAACGAGGCGTGGGGCGTGCTCAAGGACGAAGAGACGCGCGACGCTTACGACGCCAAGCGCGACGCTTACGACGCGAAACGCGACGCTTACGCCGCCCGGCGCGAGGCTTACGTCACGCGGCGCGGCCGCGCTCATGTCGCCCCGGACTTCACCCCTTCGACTTCCGCGGGCGCGCAGGCCGACGCAATCGGCGGGCGTCTGGCGGGCGCGTTGTTGATCTTGTTTGCGGGCGTCGTGCTGATCTTTTTAGTGCGCTTTCACTACGTCGTGTTTTTGTGGCCGCTCGCGTTGCTGGGGCTGTCGTTCCTGCTCTTCGGCGTGTGGATGGCGCACGCCGCGCTCGCCTACGCGCGCGAGTCTTATGAGCCGACGCATCTCGCGCGGCGTCTCGCGTGGGCGCAGGAGATGTTGTTCTGGTCGGCCGTGGCGGGCGGCGGCTACGGACTCTACGCGTTACTCACGGCGATCTGAAGATGACGAAACTAACCGGACTCGATCTGCTGTTTCTCGAAGTCAACAGTTTGCAGGACTCGGTCGAATTCTACTGCGAGCGTCTGGGCTTCGAGTTGCAGAAGCTTGAAGGGGAAGCCGAACCGCCGATGGCGACGCTGCGCGCCGGGCGTTTGCGCGTCATGCTGGCCGAACAACTGTTGACGATGGCGCGGCGCGGGCGCGGCGTGCATCTATTTTTCGGCGTCACCGACGTTGACGAATATTACGAACAACTGCAAGCGCGCGGCCTCGACGTGGCCGCGCCGAGCGACGAAGGCTGGGGCGGTCGCTTCGTCACCCTCGAAGACCCGGATCACTACCGGCTCTTTTTCGTCACATGGGAAGAGGATTGAAGAATTGATTCGTTGAATCAACGAATTGGTGAATCGATGAGTCAATTCCTTTAGCTGTCGCTTCGCGCGTCGCCTCTTTGCAGGCGTTTGGAATTGATGATAGAAAACCTCACGGACTCACGAATATGGATAATCGAAGAGACGGCGAACGCGTCAAAACCGCTTTGCCGTGTAACTGGGGCTTGAGCGAGGACAGCCCTCGCAACGGAAACATCACCAGCCTCAGCTACAACGGATGTTTCGTTCAAACCACTGCGCGCGCCACGGAAGAACAGATCGTCTACGTCAAGTGCTGGCTGCCGAGCGAACGCTGGTTCATGCTTCGCGGCCGGGTCACTTACTACCTCTCCAAAGTCGGCTTCGGCGTCAACTTCATCGACCTCAGCGCCGAGCAACAAGAGATGCTCGCGCTCCTCATCGAATACCATCGCGAAGAGAAGGCATGAGGGCGGAGGGATGAGGGATGAAAGGAAGCATTCAAGCGAGTGAATGCTTCTCTTTGTTCATCTCCCATCCCTCCGCCCTCATCCTTTAAGATGAGTTACGGCCGGCATGTGCGCGCACGCCGGCCGTAACGGTAGCAGGCCATATGGTAAGGGGAAAGGAGAACAACCCCTTTACCCCATGCCTGCAAGCTCATGTTGAGGTCTGTGAAAACTCGCCGCGAGGCTTATTTTGTTTCGGAGAGTGCGGCGATGTAGCAGCCGTTGGCCGTCGCCGTGAGCGGGTCTTTCGCCATCCGTACGTCGGAGATTTCGATGGGGAACTCGCCGCCCGAGCGCAGCATGCTATCGAACTTCTGAAGGAAGCCCGCCGGTTTCGCCGTGCCGCCCGCCAGCACGATGGGCATCGGCCGGTCGATCTTCGGCAGTTGGCTCGACGCACGAAACTCCGCGCGCAGCCGCTCGATCAAGGTCTGCATCATGTCTTCGTAGTAGATGTGCAGCGCGCGGCTGAGGTCGTCCTTGGGCTGGCGCGAGAGGTCTAGGTTTTCCTCTTTCTCAAGCCGCACTTTCGTGCTGTTGGCTTCGCCCAAAACTTCCGTCACGTTGCGGTCGACGTAGTCGCCGCCCTTCGGGATGCTGAACGTGATCATCGGCATGGACATGAACGACACCGAGACGTTGCACATGCCGCCGCCGAAGCTGATGCCGATGCCCGTGAAATTTTCCTCCTGCAACTCGGAGAAGACGACGGCCTGACCTTCGTTGATCGAGCGCGCGTTGTAGCCGAGCGTTTGCAGGAAGTTGCGCAGCATCGCCTCGTGATAGACGAGTTTGCCGTTGACGCCTTCGCCCTTGCCCGGCACGCTGAAATAGAGCATCTCTTTGCCCCGACCGCGCGGCACGATCCGCTGGATGATGAGTTGCATGATGTGATTGCTCATCTCCTCCTGCGCGTTCAAGAGGCCGTCGCGCATCGGGCGGCGCGCTTCGACGTTGAGGAAGCTGGCGAAGAAATTCGAGTCGTTGCCGTAGACGTAGAGGTTCTTGCAGTTGCGCTCGTAGACCATGTTCTTGTGCTTGAGCACGTTCTCCGCCATCTCGGAACTGGGGACGGCGACGAAGGCGTTCAACTGCGTGCGCGTGTCTTTCTGCGATGAGCCGTCGGCCATCACGATGCGGCTCGTGCCGATGTCGAGTCCGACCGCGCCGGTCTTGATGTTGGACGCTTCGTTCTTCGGGGCTTCAACCTTGTTCGCGTTGACTTGATTCCTGTCTTCCATTTTCGTTTCTCCTTTTGGTGATCGAGACAGGCGCGCGCGGCATGTCTCTTGTGGTTTCCTCCGCGAGCGAGTCGCGGGCGGTCGGGCGCAGATTTAAGACGGTGTGATTGGTGATTAACGAACCACCGGGTTGTTTAAGTTTGCCGCGCGTTGGGGCGCGACGCGGGTGCGGGCGGCGAGTCGTTTGTCTGCCGACTCGTTTCGGCCTCGGCCGGATGCGAGGTGCGAAGTCTCAAGGTCAGGTTCATCTCTTCCCGGTAGCGTTCGCGCATGCGGCGGCGCATCTCTTCGGGCGTGATGTTCAATTTTTCGGCGCGAGAGTGAAACTCTTCTTCGGCGACCTTCACGCCCGGCCACACATCGCCGCCGAGTTTCTCCATGATCTCTTCGTCGTAGGTGAAGCCGAACTCGCTGACGCTTGCGGGCGCGACTTGGTACTTGTCCGACAGGCCGAAGGCTTCAAAGGGGAAGTTGCGCGCCCAGTCGTGGTGATAGCAGATCAGCATGTTCGAGGGGTTGACGGAGACGAGGCCGTGCGTGACGCAATTGGCGTCGCTGATCTGGTAGCGGCTGCGTAAGACCTGCGTGAGCAGTCGCCCCGCGACGAGTTGGGCTTCGGTCAACTGTTCGTCGAGCGAATCGGACTCGCTGTTGGTCTCGAAGCAGACGCCGAGAAAACTTTCGTTGAGGCCGACGTAGACGCCTTCCGCGTCCGACCAGACGGAGTTGCCCGCGTGATGCGCCGCGTCCGGGTCGCGCACGATGCGGTAAACTTGCCCGAAACGATCAATCACGTAATTGTAAGATTTGTTCTTCCTGACGTATTCGAGCAGGCCGCGCGTGTGCACTTCGATTGACGCGTTGTTGTCGGACGTGAAGGGGAGCATATCGCTCTCGGAAGTGTGATAGACGATGCCGACTGGGTCGCGCCGGATGCTCTGGTCGCCGCCGCCCGTCTTAACGAGCGTCTCCTGTTGGCGCGGCAGGACGTAATAGCCGCGCGTGTGATTCTCGGTCTCGTAATCGGTCAGGATACGCGCGCCGTTGCTGTAGCGTTCGTAGTTTCCCTGTTGCTCCACCAGCCAAACTTTCTCCGGGCGATAGTCAGGCATGTGCTTGACGCCCGCGTCCGCGACGGCCGCGTTTCGGCTGCCCGCAGGAAGATTGGCAAAGCGGCGTTCGGTTTGACGGCGGGAGGCGAGGTAAGCGTTCACGCGGCGGGCAGACCAGACGGCGGTGTAGCCGCAGCCCAGAAGCGCGATGACGCACGCCATTGCCGCCGCACCGTACAACGTGCGGCGCATCTCGTAACAACGAAACAGCAGCCGCGTGGCGAAAGTGGCCTTGCTGCGTTGTAGCAGTTGTCGCCGCTCCTTCGAGCCGGGCGGCAACAGGTCTTGCAACTCGCGGCAGATGTGGCGATGTAGCCAGAGGTCTAAGAGACGGTCGTAAAAACTTGCGCTCTTGAGCCGCTCGTAGAGGCCGAGCTTTTTGATGAGCACATGAGTTTCAAGCGCGTGGTCGAGTTTCTCCTTGCAGGAGAGTTGGTGCGCGAGCGTGTTGTTGAGAAAACGCAGGCGTTGTTCGGGGCGGTCGAAGAAGCGCGCGTATCGCTCGACCGTCTTCGAGTAGAAGAGAGTCGCTTCGGCGGTCGTCAACTGGCTGACCGAAGAAATTTGTGCCTTGGTTGCGGTCATCGTCGTGTGTTGCCCGTCGCAGCCTCGTCGCGGAAAATCGTTACTCTTGAACGTCAGTCGTGATGAAACTCGACACGATGCCCTTGTCGCGCAGTTGTCTGCCGTAGCGTTCCGCCTCGTCGCGGTTGACGAAGCGACCGCTCTGCACGCGATACCACGTGCCGCGCTTCGGAATCACAACCTCCACGCTGCGCGCCTCGAACCCGGCCGACTTCAAATTAGCCACTCGCGCCTCGGCCTCCGTCGCCGCGTTGTAAGAACCGACCTGAATCGTGACCTTTCCCTCTTTGGCCTCGCCCGCAGGTTTCGACGAAGATGCCGCTTTCTCTTCGACCGCAGGCTTCGCCTCGGCCAACTCGACGCTCGGCGCGGCGACGGGTGGCATCACCTCTTTCGCCTCGGCCGCGATGTACGCGACGCCGGGTTCGTTCGACGGTCGCACGGCTTGATTATTGACCGGAGATTGGGCGGCCGGGGTCGGGGCGGCGATGCGATTACCTGATTGATTGGTCGCGTGGTTATTGGTAGCGGTTGTCAGGCGCGCCATGTCTTCCGGCTGCGCCGCCGGCTTGATGAGCCAGTTACAGAAAACGATGAAGGAGATGAAACTGAGTCCTGCCAGCAGAAGCCATGCGGGGGAAACTCGCATCAGCCGCACGCCCATGCCGTAAACGTCCGCAGGCGGGCGACTGGCTTTCAACGCGCCGTCGGATTTGAGCGACTGTGCCACGACAACGGAATCTTGCACGGCATCCGTCGTTTCATTCATTCGCGTTTCGACACTCTGCGGCAGCAGTTCATGAGAGATTTCCTGCGGCGCGGCCTGCACCGTTTCGACACTCGCCTCCGACATCAAATCCGGCGACGACGCGGCAAAATCATCTGCCGGAACGGGCGACTCCTCGACCTGTAGGGAGGCTTCAAATTGCTCTTCGCGCGGCGTCTCCGGGGTGGACGTAAACTCGGCTACGGACGCCGAAACATCGCGCCCGGCGTGGGATTCGCTCACGACGCTTCCAATCGTCGCCACGGCTTGGCTGGCCTGCGGCAGAAGGGCTTGAATCTCGCCATCTACGAAAACGGCGTCGAAGGTGGTCGCGCAGCGGACGCACGCAATACGCGTCTTCGCGCCCGCAGGCGCAACATCGACCTGTCCCTTCAGTTCGCACTTGGGGCAAATAATTCTCATAGGCTCACTCCCGGCTCTACCATCTCGATTTTTAAAGGCATACCCCCGCATCCACGCTTCGAGCTTCGATTTTCGTCCTCCGAAAAATCAATCGGCTCTCGCTGTCAATGGGTCAAACTTGAAGCTGTCACAAATTTTGCAATAGAACTGCAAGCAAATTCGGGATTGACGACTCAGGGGTCGCTAATGGGAGGCGGTTGGCAAATTGCGCGTTCGGCCTTGAATACGCGCAAAAAGATATTAAAACATCAACATTGTTTAAGCAAGCAAAAACTAGCAAATCGTCAATCTTACGTATTTTAGGATAATTTGCTGATAATATAGGATTTAGGATGCAAAACCGACACGTGGGCGGCAACGTGAGTATGTTAAACAACAAAAATTTTGACCTGAATCGACAAAAATCCGGTCAAGTTGCCGACCGATCAAGCCTTTCTGACCGGGCAGCCTGACCGAATTGACCGAACTTTTAGAATCGGTCAAAGCAAATTTTAGAGAAAACGCGGTTTTTGCGCGGAGAGTTAATTGGCATAAAGTTTGTACGCAGATTGGTCGCCCTCCAGTCGGTGGGACAAGCGGAGAACGTTTAAAATTCACTTCGATAGCACCCTCAAATCCTGTCGCTATGATCGCTGCAAACAATCAGAATCTACCTAAACCTCTCAAATGGTTGGGCATAGCTTTGGGTGGCGGTGCGCTGCTCATCTCGGTATCCCGATTATCCGTAGGACAGATTGATGTCCCTTTTCTGCTGCTGGCTCTGGTCGCGATCAACATCGGAACGCGCATCATCATTAAAATCCCACACGTTCGAGGGCAGGTCTCGCTCTCGGACACGTTCGTCTTTTTGGCGATGTTGCTGTTTGTGGGCGAAGGGTCTGTGATTCTGGCGACGATGGCCGCGCTTTGCGCCTCTCTACGCTTCAGCCGCGAACGCTCCACACTTCTCTTCAACTCCGCCGTCGCCGCTGCCACCACCTTCCTCATCCTCTCGCTCTTGCGTTACAAATTCGGGGTCGTCAACGCGCTTCCTCACGACAGCTACTCTTCCGCGCTGATTCTGGCCGTCGGTCTGATCGCCCTCGTGCAGTCTTTCATCCACTCTGGCATCATCGCCTTGTGCGAGGGCGAGGCGACAACCGCTCCGCTCTGGCAACGTTGGGGCAAAAATTTTCTCTGGGCGAGTCTGACTTACTTCACGGTCGCGGCTTCCGCAGGCGTCATCGCCAAACTCGTCGGCGTCGTGGGCTTCCTGCCTTCAATCGCGGCGACGACGTTGCTCGCCATCGCGCACTTCGTCTACGGCATGTACCTGAAAGACATCTACGCGTCGGTTGCGCAGGCGCGACAGATGGAGCAGCAGGTGGCGACCTTGCAGGAGAGCGAAGAACTCTTCCGCAGCGCGTTCGACTTTGCGGCCATCGGCATGGCGCTCGTGTCCACGAAAGGGCATTGGCTGCAAGTAAATCGCTCGCTGTGCGACATCCTCGGCTACACGGAAGAAGAACTGCTCGCAACCAACTTCCAGAAAGTCACGCACCCTGACGATCTGGGCACGGCTCTCGGCCAGATCAAGCAGTTGCTCAAAGGCAAGATTCCTTCGCACCAGATGGAGAAGCGTTACCTGCACAAGCAGGGGCATGCCGTGTGGGTGCTGTGGAGCGTCTCGCGCGTGCGCGAGACGCAGACGGGACTGGTTCACCTCATCTTCCAGATTCAGGACATCACGGATCGCAAGCGCGCCGAGCAGCAATTGCTCCACGACGCTTTCCACGACGCGCTGACCGGGCTGCCCAACCGCACGCTCTTCGTGGATCATCTCAAACTCGCTATCGCGCGCATGCAGCGCAACCCGGAACAGATTTTCGCGGTGCTGTTTTTAGACCTCGACCGCTTCAAAATCATCAACGACAGTCTCGGCCACATGATCGGGGATCAACTGCTCGTCGGCATCGCACGTCGTCTGGAGACTTGCCTGCGGCCGGGCGATACGGTGGCGCGCGTCGGCGGCGACGAGTTCACCATCCTGCTCGAAGACATGCAGGAGGAGACGGAAGCCATCTCCATCGCAGAGCGCATCCAGAAAGAGATTTCCGTGCCCTTCAACCTGAACGGGCGCGAAGTGTTCACCACGGTCAGCATCGGCATCGCGCCGAGTTCGTTGGAGTACGTGCAGTCGGACGACATCCTGCGCGACGCGGACACGGCGATGTACCGCGCAAAGACGCTCGGCAAAGCGCGTCACGAGGTGTTCGACAAGGCGATGCACGCCGTGGCGATGAACCTCTTGCAGATGGAGACGGACTTGCGCCGCGCGCTCGAGCGTCAAGAGTTTTTCATCCAGTATCAGCCTATCGTCGCGCTTGACAATTTCAACCTGCGCGGCTTCGAGGCGCTCGTGCGCTGGCAACATCCGGAGCGCGGTTTGATCTCGCCGATGGACTTCATCCCGGTGGCGGAAGACACGGGGCAAATTCTCCCCATCGGCCAGTGGGCGTTACAGGAGGCGTGCCGCCAGATGCGACGCTGGCAGAGGCGTTTTCCGTCCGACCCGCCGCTCTTTATCAGCGTCAATCTTTCCAGTCGTCAATTCACGCAGCCCAACTTGATCGAGCAGGTCAAGGAAATTCTGGACGAGACCAAGCTCGACCCGCGCAGTCTCAAACTGGAGATCACCGAATCGGTCGTCATGGAGAACATCGACACGGCGACCGAGATGCTCAAGCAACTGCGCGCGCTCGGCGTCCAACTCAGCATCGACGACTTCGGCACGGGCTATTCCAGTTTGAGTTATCTCCACCGTTTCCCGATTGACACGTTGAAGGTTGATCGCTCGTTCGTCATGCGGATGGTGGACAACAACGAGAACATCGAGATCGTGCGGACAATCTTGATGCTGGCGCAGAATTTGGGGATGGATGTGGTGGCCGAAGGCGTCGAGACGAAAGAACAACTCGCGCTCCTGCGCAAGCTCGGTTGCGAAAACGGGCAGGGCTATTTCTTCTCGCGCCCGGTCAGCGTCGGCGGCGCGGAGAAGATCATTTCCGACACCTACGCGCATGCGGAAACCTCGCCCGACGTACAGCACAACGTTCGTCCGATCCGTCCCGCGATGGTAGCCTGAGAAACCGTGGAGCTTTAAGGAAAGGGAATTATGGGAGCAGAACGCAGACAAGCTGATCGTGTTTACGTGCAACTCAACGCCCGTTGGGAAGGCGTGCTGGCGCGGTGCGAGGGGCACGTCGTCGATCTCAGTACGACGGGGTGTTTCGTCCTGACGGCCGATCTCGTCAAGCCGAAGGAACTGATCCGCGTGGAGATTCAACTGCCCACGGAAGGGTGGCTCTATCTCTGGGGCGAAGTGGTTTACCGGATCGAGGAGATGGGATTCGCGCTGCGCTTCACCGGCGTCAGCGACATGGAACAGGCCATGCTCGATCTCCTGCTCGAATTCATGCGCGAAGAATCGGGCAACAACGCCGCCGCCCCGGCGTTGGCCGCTTCATAACGCGTCACTAACAAACGACCTGCCATACATTCAAACGTCCCGGCCGGCGGCCAGAGAGTTTTCGCTTCGCGACTCTCTCTCAAGCGTAGGCCGGGCTTTTTCTCGCCCGTTTTATGGGGTGAACAGGGCGCGCGGCGCGCGGCGTTGACGCCCGGCGCAAATCGTTATATCTGTAGCGTGAGAGCAACACGCGGGCGAAGAATTTTAAGATGCGTTACGTCGAGAATCCCCCGAACCCTTGGAACTCCACGCACGTCGAATGGATCGGCGAGCCGCCGGAAGCCGCGCCGGAGGTCTTCGAGGAAGAGGCCACGCGCTCCATCATCACGAAGAACGACAGCCCCGATGTCGGTTTCGACTACAGCGTCAACGTCTATCGCGGCTGCACGCACGCCTGCACCTACTGCTTCTCGCGTCCCACGCACGAGTATCTCGGTTTCGGCGCGGGGACGGATTTCGAGCGCAAGCTCGTCGTCAAAATCCACGCAGCGGAACTGCTCCGCAAAGAGTTGATGCGCCCATCTTGGAAGGGCGACGAACTCGTCTTTTCTTTCACCTCCGATCCTTATGTCCCGCTCGAAGCGCATTACAAGCTGACGCGGAAGTGTCTGGAAGTCTGTCTGGAGTTTCGCAACCCGGTGAGCATCGTCACGAAATCCGCGCTCGTCCGGCGCGACCTCGACGTGCTCATTGCGCTCGCGCGCGAGGCTTCCGCCTCGGTCTACTTCACCATTCCTTTCAACGACCCGGAGACGGCGCGCGCGCTCGAACCGTTTGCCCCCGCGCCCGGCGCGCGCTTCAAGGCGATGGCCGAACTCGCCGCGGCGGGCATCCCCGTCGGCATCGGCATCGCGCCCGTCATCCCGACGCTCAACGATTCGCACATCCCGCAATTACTGACGCGTGCACGCGAGGCTGGCGCGCGTTATGCGTTTATGACGCTGCTCCGGCTGCCCGGCAACGTCGCGCCCTACTTTGAACAACGCTTGCGCGAGAAGTTGCCGACAAAGGCCGACCGCGTCTTGAACCGCTTGCGCGAGATGCGCGGCGGTCGTCTCAATTCGAGCGAGTTCGGCGAGCGTATGCGGGGGCAGGGCGAATACTGGCGCATGATCGAACAGCAGTTTCGCCTTCACTGCGAGCGCAACAAGTTCAACCGGCACGCGGACGTTTTGGAGGTCGAGCCACGGCGAACCTTCCGCCGCCCGACGGCGCAAGGGTTACTGTTCGAGTAGAGAAAACTTGTACAAGCGCGGCGGCCGAAACTAATCTCTTGATCTTCTCGCGGCGAAGATTTACAACATTGCCAGTTCCTACCGAATTTGCACGCATCTCGACGGAGGTACGTTTTGATGATGACAATTGGGGATGTGATCCGCGAGCGCGAACCGTATTTCGTGCGCGAATCGGCGACCGCGCTCGAAGCGGCGAAATTCTTGTCGAGCCGCAACATCGGCGCGGCCTGCGTGCTCGACGACGAGGGGCGTCTGCGCGGCATCTTTTCCGAGCGCGCGCTTTTGCGGCGCGTCGTCCTGCCCGGACTCGACGCGGCGACAACGCGCGTCGGCGACGTGATGAGCACCATCAAGGCCGTCATCGAATGCCAGAACACGCCGCACGAGGCGCTTGAGTTGATGGAGAAGCACGGCACGCGCTACCTGCCCGTCGTGCGCGGCGACCGCTGGGTCGGCATGCTCGCCATGCGCGACATCATGCGCGTCGAACTCAGCGAGCAGGGCGACGAACTGCGCCTGCTGCACGAATACATCCAACAGTAGCCGCAGCCCATAACGAAAACATAAGGAATGGACGGGAGGCAAAGGGCGTCTCGCTTGCCTGTTACCGCGCAGTCGGTCGCGGCGATATTCGCGTGCGGCCTGCTCGTGCTTTCATGCAACCGGCAACAGGCCGGAAGAGATGCGGTTGAAGTTGCAAACACGGGCGTGAACACGAGCACGCGCGAAGCCTTCAAGAGCAATGCTGTAGAAGCAACGCCGACTCCCGCCGAGACGGTTGCCAGTCCGACGCCCGGTTCACCGATCAGAAAAATTGATTTTGAGAACTTCGCTTACCCTTTTCCGAATGAGCCGAAGGGTCGGAAGAGAATCAGACTACGCGACGGCGAGCAGCCTCCGGCGCAGTTCAGCAAACACGGCATCCCGCACGACATCGGCTATAGCCTGACTGATGTGAGTTATGGCGACCTGACGGGTGACGGCATCGAAGAGGCCATCGTCACCATCACGCTTATTCATTCAGGCACGGGCATACCCAATTACATTTACATCTACACGCCGCGGCCGGGTCGTCCCGCGTTGCTCTGGTCGTTCGCGACCGGGGATCGCGCGGAGGGCGGGTTACAGAAGGTCGCCGCCGAAAACGGCGAGTTGATCATCGAGTTAATGGGCAGGAACAAGATCATCGGGACAGACCTTTACGCGGAGGATGGCCACACCGGAGGGAACTGCTGCCCCGACGCTTTCACGCGCACACGCTACCGCTGGCGTGACGGGCGTTTCCGGCGGCAGGGAACACCCGAAGTCGTATTCCTGAACACGGCGTCGCCACCTTCATAGACTTACAACGTGCGGGTCACTTTCGAGAGCGAGCGCGGCGCGTCGGGGTCGAGTCCTTTGGCCGAGGCCAAAAGCGCGGCGAAGAGTTGCGCGGGGATGATGTAGGGAATGGGCGCGAGAAATTCGTTGATGTCGGCGGGAAGTTTCAGCGCGCGCGTGCAAGCCCCGGCCGCTTCGTCGTCGCCGGTGATGACGAGCGTGTCGGCGCGCAGTTCCTTGAGACGTGCAAGGAGCGTGCGCGTGCTCTCTAGGGTGACGCCGGGCGGGGCGAAGAGGATGACGGGGAAATGGCGTTCGACCATCGCGAGCGGGCCGTGCAGAAAGTCGGCCGAGGAGAAACGTTCGGCGACGACGTAGCACGTCTCCATCAACTTCAGAGCCATCTCGTAGGCGTTCGCGTAGAGCAGACCGCGCCCGACGACGACGCAGTTCTCCATGAAGACGTAACGCTCGACGATCTCTTCCACGGCGGCGCGCAGTTCGAGCGCGCGCGCGGCCATCTCCGGGATCGCGTCGAAATTCGTGTGCTCGGCGCGGCCGTCGGCGAGCGCGGCGGCGAGCATGTGGAAGTGGAGTATCTGTCCCGTAAAAGTTTTCGTCGCGGCGACGGAGCGTTCGCGCCCGCCGTGCATCAGGAGCGTCTCGTCAACGAGCGAGACCATCGCGGACTTCGCTTCGTTCGTGATCCCGACGGTGTACGCGCCGCCCGCGCGCGCGTTCTCAAGGACGCGGTTGATGTCTTCGCCTTCGCCCGATTGCGAGACGCCGACGACGAGCGCGTGGCGCAAATTCAGGCGCGCGCCGTAGAGCGTGTGGACGGAGGGCGCGCTCAGAGAGACGGGGATGCCCGTCGCCACTTCGAGCAGGTAACGACCGAACAACGCCGCGTTGTCGGAACTGCCGCGCGCCACGAGTACGATCAGGTTGATGCCGCGCGCGCGCAGGAACGCGCCGAGTTGTTCGACCTTCCCGCGCTCCGCCTCAATCGTGCGGCGCAGGGCTTCGGGTTGCTCCGCGATCTCTTCAAGCATCAACGACACGCGCCCGCACCTCCTATTCGCGCCGCCCCGGCCGCCGTTGATCTTCGCATTGATATTCGCATCGGTTTTCGAGTAAAAGTCTCTTCGTTCGGCTCAATTCGAGTTTCGCAAAAATCACTGTGCCAAATAATTTATCACGAAGGCCGCTGCTGCGTCTGTTGTTCGTGTCGTGCGGCACGCTCGCGCTGTGGTTCGGCGTCGCCTCTTTCGAGGTGCGCGGGCAGACCCCGAAGGCGGGCGAAGCGTTCAACCTCATCCCGCAGCCGAAACAAGTGCAGCCGACCGGCGGCCTGTTTCCACTGACGCGCGACGTGCGCCTCGCGCTCGCCGACGCGCGCTCCGCAGACGACCGTTTCGCAGCCGGGGATTTCATTGACGACGTGCGCGATACAGTCGCCCTCACGCTCTCGGTCGGCCGCCCGCGCCCGCGGCGCACGATCCTGATCGGCGCGCTCCATCTCGCGCCCGTCGCGGCCGCGCTCAAACGCGCGGGCATGAGCGTGCCGGTTGATTTGAACGACGAGGGGTACGTGCTTGCGGTCAGCGCGAACGAGGTCGTCGTTGCGGGGAAAACTGCGGCGGGCACTTTCTACGGCTTGCAGACTTTGAAGCAACTCGTCAGGGGCGACGCGCCGCTGGTATTCATCCCCGGCGTGCGGATCGTGGACTACCCGACGATGCGCTGGCGCGGCCTCTCGGACGACATCAGCCGAGGCCCTGTGCCGACCGTCGAATACGTCAAGCGACAACTACGCACGCTCGCCGCCTTCAAGATGAACATGCACTCCTTCTACATGGAGCACACGTTCGCCAGTCGCTCTCACCCGCTCGTCGCGCCGCAGGGCGGTTCGCTCACACACGAAGAAATCAAAGAACTCGTCGCTTACGCGCGCCGCTATCACATCGAAGTCGTGCCCGAACAGCAGACCTTCGGCCACTTGCACAAGGCGCTCAAGTTCGAGACTTACAACGAACTCGCCGAAGTGCCTTACGGCGACCTGCTCTCGCCGCAACAGGAAGGCTCTTTCCGCCTCGTCGCCGACTGGTATAAAGAACTCGACGAGTTGTTCCCCGGAAAATTTTTTCACATCGGCGCGGACGAGACGTTTGAACTCGGACAGGGGCAGAGCCGCGAACAGGTGAAGGCGCGCGGCGCGGGCGCGGTCTATTTCGAGTACCTGCGGCGCGTGCGTGAAATGTTGCAGCCCTACCGACGCCGCCTCATGTTCTGGGGCGACATCGCGCTCAATCATCCCGAATTGATCGGCCAGATTCCGAAAGATTTGATCGTGATGAACTGGGCTTATGGCGCGCGCGATGATTTCACGGCGCGACTCAAGCCGTTCAAAGACGCGGGGCTGGAACAGTTCGTCTGCCCCGGCACTTCCAACTGGAATCAGGTCTTCCCGAATCTCGACAACGCCGCGCCGAACATCACGCATTTCGTGCGCGACGGCCAGCGTGCGGGCGCGCTCGGCATGTTGAACACGAATTGGGACGACGACGGCGAGACGCTTTTCGAGATGACTTGGTATGGCGTCGTGCTCGGCGCGGCGGCCTCTTGGCAGGAGGGGCAGTTGGACGTGGCGCAGTTTGAACGCAACTTCGACTGGGCGTTCTTCCGGCGCGACGGCGATTCGTTCGTGCGCGCCCTGCGCGCGCTCGGCAGCGTCAACACGCTGCTCGGCACGAACACCACCAACCCGCTCTTCTGGCAAGAGCCTTTCACGAACGCGTTTCAGGAACGCGCGCGCACCTTGCGCGAGAAGACGCGGCAGGTGCGCCTCGCCGTCGAGGGCGCGGAAGCGACCTTTGCGCGCGAAGGTGCGAGCGCGCGGCGCAATCGCCCGATGATCGCGTCGGCGCGTTTCGCGGCGCAGCGTCTCGGCCACATGGGGCGGCGCATGCAGGTCGTCGAACAGTTCAGCCGCGACTACTGGCAGGCTTATTTGAATCTCGGCGACCGCCGACAGGTCAACCGGCTCAGGCGTTACCACGGAGCGATCTACAACTCCCTGCGCGAGATGGCCGAAGAACTGGCCGCGCTCAAAGCGAGTTACCGCGAACAGTGGCTGACGGAGAATCGCCCCTATTGGCTGGAGAGCGTCCTTGCGCGCTACGACGTGGCGATTGCCACTTGGCTGGGTCGCAGCAAGGCGTTGGAAGAGGCGATGCGCGAATACGGCGAAAGCTCGACGCTCCCGAACCCCGAAGAAGTCGGCCTCGGCTCGCGTCCCGTCGAGCCTTAGTCGAGAAGGTTTAACTCCCACTCTAACGCCTTCTTTGCGCCTTTGCGCCTTTGCGTGAGATTTATGGTTGCCGAAGAATAACCTCACGCTGGAGGCGCAAAGGAAAAGCCGGGCACGCATGTGGGGGCGTGCTGAGTTGAACGGAGGAAGATTCCCATGTCAGGAGCAGCGGCGATGAACATTTCACGGGAAGACGGCGGCGACGGGCAGGGCGCGGGGCGTCTGTTGTCGCTCGACGTGTTTCGAGGCATCACGATTGCGGGCATGATTCTCGTCAACAACCCCGGCACGTGGAGCGCGATTCACCCGCCGCTCGCGCATGCCGTGTGGCACGGTTGGACGCCGACCGATTTCATCTTCCCGTTCTTTCTTTTTATCGTCGGCGTCTCGATCACGCTCGCCTTCGCGCGTCGCGTCGAAGCGGGCGGGACGAAGCGCGACCTCTACCTGAAAATCCTGCGACGCACCGCGCTCATCTACGCCTTCGGTTTCCTGCTCGCTGGATTCCCCTACTTCAACCTCTCGACGATCCGCCTGACCGGCGTGCTGCAACGCATCGCGGTCTGCTATTTCTTCGCGGCCTTCATCTTTCTCAAAACCAACTGGCGCACGCAAAGCGTGATCGCCGCCGTGTTGCTGCTGGCTTACTGGGGCTTGTCCGTGTTCATCGCCGCGCCGGGTTACGCCGCCGGAGATTTGAGCAAAGAGGGAGGCATCGCGTCCTTCGTCGACCGCGTCGTGCTCGGCAGTCACATCTGGAAAGGCGGCGGCGGGATTTACGACCCCGAAGGACTCTTGAGCACCATCCCCGCCATCGCCACAACGCTCACGGGCGTGCTCACCGGACACTGGCTCAGGCAGCCGCGCGAGGCTTATGAGAAGGCTGCGGGGCTGTTCGTCGCAGGGTTGGCGGGCGTGGTCGGCGGGTGGATTTGGAACGGGTGGTTTCCGATCAACAAGCCGCTGTGGACGAGTTCCTACGTTCTCTTCACGACGGGGATGGGCTTGCAACTGCTCGCGCTCTGCTACTGGCTGGTTGACATCAAAAAGTACCGCCGTTGGGCTTTGCCGTTCCGTATCTTCGGCGTGAACGCGCTGGCGGTCTTCGTGCTGTCGGGGCTGGCGGCGCAGTTGATGGGTTTGTGGAAACTGCCGCACGCGGACGGGCGGGCGGGCAACTTGCAGTCCTACATCTACGAACATCTCTTCGCCCCGTTGGCCTCGCCCGCCAACAGTTCGCTGCTCTACGCGCTGCTCTACGTGCTCATCTGGCTCGGCCTGATGGCGATTCTCTACCGGCGCAAGATTTATCTAAAAGTCTAGAAACTCACAGCGGGCAGCAGAGGTCGTTAGAAGCACTCTCACCACGGAGGCACGACACGGAGATGGCACGGAGAAGATTATTCGACTCTCTGTGCGCCCTCCGCGCTCTCTCTGTGTCCCTGTGGCGAATGTTTTTCGCTAATCCCTCAAGTTAACGACCTGCGGACGCGGGAGAACGTAGACGTAGAAATGCGTCGCGCCGATTCGCTGCCAGCCGTCCGCGCCGGAAGCCCACGCGGGGATTCCTTCGGCGACGATGACGCGCGCGCCGGTGCGCGCGAAAGTTTCCAAGACTCGCGCTTTGAGCGCGGCATCGCCCGCCCAGAATTTCTCCACGTCGCCGCCCCCGTTCGTGCGCGTCGAAATCTCCGCCACGACGCGCACACGCGCTAGTCGCGGCCACGCGTGGAACATCGTGTTCCCGATAGACGCCACCGGCTCGCCCGGCCGCAGCCCCAAACGGCGCAACTCTTCGGCCACCTGCCACTGCACATCCACCCTTGCCCCATGCCCCGGCGCGAGATCACGCACGGACGAGTAGAGATCGCGCGCGCTGTAGTAGCCGAGCGAGAGCGCGAACGCGACGAGCGTGACGAAGACGAGCGCGCCCGTGAGACGCCTTGCTTCGGGCGTCGGCGGGACGCGCACCGCGGCGAAGAGACTCATGCCGATGACGACCACGAAGGGCGCGAAATACCTCTGCTCGAAATGAATAGCCAAGTAACAGGCGGACGCGACGAGCGCGGGAGCGAGAAGAAAGCCGTAGCGCGCGGCGTCGCGCGCGATGTCGCGTGCGCGGCCGCGGCTCATGTAAAAAAGGATGAACAGCACGGCGACCAGCGCGCCGGGGAAGAAACGATAGAAGAGAAACTGGTAGGCGAGCAGTGCATTGCGCGCGACGGCCTTCAATTGACGGCTCAAACTCGGGCGGGCGCGGACGCCTTCGTACCAGTAAGTCGGGTCGTACCACGGCGGGTAAGTGCCGGCGACGGGCGAGCCGAATTCGTAGAGAGCGGGCGCGTCGGAGAGTTTGCGCGTCGGGTGTGCGGGCGTGCCGCTACTGCTGCTGCTGCTGCTGCCGCCCGTGGATTCGCCCTGCCAGTGGATGAAGGGCGTCGTGCCGTTGACGTGCCAAGCATAGTTGAGACGCCCCGTGTCGCCGATGGTCAGACGCCCCTTGGCGCGTGAGAGGGCGACGACGAACGGCGCGGACACGGCGAGGAAGACAAGGAGCGCGAGCGCGACGCGAGGCAGCGCGCGTCGCAAGTTCCCGTAAGCGAACAGAGCCGCCGCGAGAAAGACGAAGGCGAGCGGGAACATGAAAGTCTTCGTCAGGTAGCCGACGCCGAGCGTCAGACCGAGGAGCGCGAACGCGAGCCACCCGGCGCGGCGCAGGCGCACGCGCAGCAACAGTGCGGAGGCGACGAAGACCAACGCCGAGACGAGCACGTCCGGACTCGTGCGCGCGACGCGGTTCATCGAGAGCGATGTCCAGACAAAGAGCGCGTAGGCGAAGACGAGCCACGCACGACGTGGCAGCGCGTCAGGCTGCGTCGCGGAGTCGGCCGAAGCCGCAGCAGGGTCGTCGTCCATTCGCGTTTGACGAAAGCGTTCGAGCGCGCGCAGGAAGAAGACGAAGGCGGCGAGTGATAGAAGGTAGAGCGCGAAGTTGAGCAGGCGAACGACGGTGAACTCTTGAAAGGGCGACGGCTGGAAGAGGCGGAGCGCGAGACCCGTGAGCCACGAATAGAAGGGACTCCACATGGCGTTGACGGCCGCCGCCCAATCGCCGCGCCAGTAGGCGTCGCCGATGTCCAGATAGGCGATGCCGTCCGCGCCCATGTAGGCCACGCCGTCACCGCTATGATGCCTACGCCCCCAAGCCTGCAAGAAGCCGAGCGCGACGGCGACAAGCCAGCAGAGCCTTTCAAGGCGACGCGGCGCGAGCGTGTGGGGGAGAAGCGGGAGTCTCATATGCAAGCCGCCGACAGTCTAACGCCCGCTCGCCCGGAAAAAAAGAGGGCGACGTTCGATACTTCGAACGTCGCCCTCTGAATCGTTGACTCGGTTGAACAGCTTAGCGCGGGGTGCTATTCGGATTGTTGTGTCCCGGCGGGCAGGGGCATTCCCTGACTTCCGCTTCGAATTGTTTGACACACTTGCCGCGCGTCGTGCTCTTGTCGTTATCGTTTCTGGCCGTGAAGTCGCAGGCCGACAGGCGGCCTTGAGCCGCGGCCTTACAGTCTTCACACGCCTGCGTGGTTTGTCCCTGCCCGGCCTTGGCCGGCGAAACGTAGTCGAACGGTGCGAGCATGGCCGTGATGGCGAGCGCCAGCGTGGCCGCCGTGTAAGCGAGGTTTCGTTTCATACGTCAAAACTCCTTCCCTGTGGTTCGTAAAAAAGAGAGACGGAGGCGCGCCCCGCACCGGCGCGAACGCCCGCACTCTGACAATAACTGATAGGGGATAATGGGAACGCAGGAAGGCTAACTCTCCGGCTTGCATAAGTCAACGGCAAGCAGGAATCGCAACGAAATTGTAAGACTCTCGCAAGTTTGCCGTGCTTGCTCGACACGCTCGCGGCGGGTCGGCTTCGCCATCATGCTCCTTACTTGCGCCCGCTATTGTTTTCGCTCCGCGCGATAGCCCGGCCCGCGCAGGACTCGACCGGAGAGAGCTTGTGTGCGCGCGCCGTTGTCCACGGCGAGTTGGCCGTTGATGATGACGTAGTTGATGCCTTCGGCATACTGGTTCGGCTGCTCGAAGGTGGCGCGGTCGCGCACGCGCGCGGGGTCGAAGATGGTGATGTCGGCGAACGCACCGCGACGCAGCACGCCACGGTCGCGCAAGTTGACGCGCGCGGCCGACATGCCCGTCATCTTGTGGACGGCCTCTTCGAGCGTGAGCAGTTTTTCGTCGCGCACGTAGCGCGCGAGGATGCGCGGGTAAGAACCCCAGCCGCGCGGGTGCGATTTCGTGCCGGAGAGCGGCCCGTCGGTGGCGCGCGCGCCGCTGTCGGTGCAGATGGAGACGTGCGGGGAGGTGAGCGCGGCGCGCAGATCGTTTTCGGACATCATGAAATAGATCGCGCCCGTCTGCCCCCTGTCCGCGAGGATGAGATTGAAGAGGGCGTCGAGCGGGTCTTTGTTCTGCGCCGTCGCGATCTGCGAGAGATGTTGACCCTGCAAAGCTTCGAGCGCGCGATTATTGACCGAGCCGATGAGGACGCCCTGCGCGCCGCCGCTGCCGAGATAGATGTTTTCCCAGTCGGCCGAGTCGGTCGTGATCTCGCGTTTGAGGCGCGCGCGCGTTTCGGGGTCGCCGAGGCGCGCGAGCATCCGTTCCGTGCCGCCTTCGAGCGCCCAAGGGGGCAGGCAGGCGTTGAGCGAAGTGCTCGCGGCCGTGTAGGGGTACACGTCGGCGGTGATCTTCAAGCCTTGGCGGCGCGCCGTCTCGATGCGCTTGAGGACTTCGGGCATGCGACCCCAGTTCTTCTTGTAAGCGGTTTTGAGATGCCAGATGCCCGTGGGGATGCGTGCGCGCCGCGCGATCTCGAAGACTTCGGCGAGCGAACTGTCGAGCGCGTTGGCCTCGCTGCGCTGGTGCGTGGCATAGACGCCGCCGTAGCGCGCGGCGACTTTCGCCAGTTCGACGATCTCGTCTGTTTTGGCGAAACGCGCGGGCACGTATTGCAGCGAAGTCGAGAGGCCGAGCGCGCCGTCCTCCATCGCCTGCGCGACGAGGCGGCGCATCTCTTCGAGTTCGGCAAGCGTAGGGGCGCGGTTGTCGAAGCCCATCGCGTAGGCGCGCACCTGCGTCGCGCCGACGAACGTTGCGAGGTTCAGCCCCAAGCCCTGCCGCTCGACGCGCCGGAAGTATTCGGCGAGAGTGCGCCAGTCAACCGTGAGGTTGAAGCGGCGATAATAATCTTCGTCCTCTTTGATGAGCCGCTCGTTCATCGGCGCAATCGAACCGCCCTCGCCCGTCACCTCCGTCGTCACGCCTTGCATCACCTTGCTCATCGCGCGCGGATCGATCAGGAGGTTCACTTCCGACTGGCCGAGCATGTCTATGAAGCCCGGCGCGACGACGAGACCGTCCGCGTCAATCACCCGGCGCGCGCGCGGGAGGCGACGCGCATATCCAATCGTCTCGATGCGGTCGCCGCGCACCGACACGTCTGCGCGATAAGCGGGGCGGCCTGTGCCGTCAACGACGAGGCCGTTCACGATGACGAGATCGTATTCGGGCGCGACGCCCGCCGCGCCGCTCTCGGGAGACAACGGCGTCGAAGCGACGAGCAGGACGAGCGCGAGCGATAAACTCGCGGCGGCGATCAGAGATTTCATTAATCCTCCACGGAAAATGATCGGGTGAGCGGCGTCGCCGCATGGTAATGCTTTCGCGCCGGGGATGTAAACTGTCTCGAAAATTTCGCGTGCGAAGTTAACGCGCGCTTGCTTGTCGAGGCGTGAATTATAATTCAGGACACGGAGCGAGAGAGAAAGGAACGACTAAAACTTCAATGCCGGATGATACGGAGCGAAATGAAGGCGCGACTCTGGAAGACGTGGCGCGGGCGACGGGCGGCAAACTGTCGGGCGCGGGCGACGCGCGCGCCGTCGTCGTCTCGGACGTGACTCACGATTCGCGCGAGGCGCGCGCCGGGAGTCTCTTTGTGGCGATACGCGGCGCGAAGTTCGACGCGCATAGTTTCATCGGACAGGTCATGGACGGGGGCGCGTTGGGCGTGATCTCGGAGCGCGTGCGCCCGCCGGATTTCGCGGGCGCGTGGATTGAGGTGGCGGACGCGCGCGTCGCACTGGCGCGTGCGGCGGCGGAGGTGCAGGGGCATCCCTCGCGCGAACTCAAACTCGTCGGCATCACGGGCACGAACGGCAAGACGACGACGGCGCACCTGCTGGCGTCGGTGTGCGAGGCGGCGGGCGAGCGCGTCGCCGTGCTCGGCACGGTCGGCTACCGCATCGGCAGCGAGCAGTTCAAGGCCGAGCACACGACGCCGGAGGCGAGCGCGGTGCAACGCTTCTTGCGGCGCGCGGTCGGCGCGGGCTGCGCCGTGGCCGTGATGGAGAGTTCGTCGCAGGCGTTAGACCTGCGCCGCTGCGACGCGCTTCATTTCGATGTCGCGGTCTTTACCAATCTCACGCAGGATCATCTCGACTATCACGGCACGATGGAAGACTATTTCGCGGCCAAGCGACGCCTCTTCGACGGGCGGCTCGGCTCGCGTCCGCGCCTCTCCGTCGTCAACGTGGACGACCCTTACGGCGCGCGGCTCGCGGAAGAACTGAAGGCCGCAGGGGCGCGCGTCAACACGTTCGCACTCCGCGCGGAGGCCGACGTGCGTGCGCGCGACGTAGAGTACACGCTCGAAGGCATGAGCTTCACGCTGCACGCCTTCGGCATCGAGTTGCCCGTGCGCTCGCCGCTCGTCGGGCGGCCGCACATCTACAACATGCTCGCGGCCACGGCGTGCGGCCTCGCGCTCGGCTACGACCTCGACGCGACGGCGCGCGCGTTTGCGACCTGCGCGGGCGCACCCGGCCGCTTCGAGCGCGTGGAGCACGCCGCCGCCGTAGACTTCGCCGTCGTCGTCGATTACGCGCACACGGACGACGCGCTCAGAAACGTTCTGGCGACGGCGCGCGATGTCGTGTCGGGCGGCGGTCGCGTCATCACGGTCTTCGGTTGCGGCGGCGACCGCGACCGCACGAAGCGCGCGCCGATGGGCGAGGCCGCCGCGACTTTCAGCGACATCGTGATCCTCACCTCCGACAACCCGCGCACCGAAGACCCGGAAGCGATCCTCGCCGACACGGAAGTCGGCCTCCGGCGCGTGACGGGTAAACCCTACTTGAAGATCGCGGATCGGCGCGAAGCGATCTTCCGCGCCGTCGCGGAAGCGCGCGCGGGCGATGTGGTCGTCGTCGCGGGCAAGGGACACGAGGACTACCAGATCATCGGGACGGAGACATTCCATTTCGACGACAAGGAAGTGGCGCGCGAAGCTCTGGATGCGCGTCACGGCGGCGCGGGGTGATGCGATGAAAAGAGGCTGGCCGTGGTTCGCGGTTGCGGCCGCGACGACAATCGCCGCGCTTCAACTCAGGCGGCAAGGCCGCTTGTGGTTGTGCGATTGCGGCCGCGTGCTGGTGTGGGCGGGCGACGCGTGGAGCGCGGATAATTCTCAACACCTGTTCGACCCCTACAGCTTCACGCACGTCCTACACGGGTTCATCTTTTGCGGCCTGCTGGCGTGGGCGGCGTCGGGGCGCGCTGCGTGGCAGTGGCGGCTCGCGGTCGCGGTCTCAATCGAGGCGTTGTGGGAGGTGTGTGAGAACTCGGCCTTCGTCATCAAACGCTACCGGGAGGCAACGCTCGCGCTCGGCTATCAGGGCGACACGATCATCAATTCCACCGGCGACATTTTCGCGTGCGCGCTCGGATTCCTGTTGGCCCGCCGCCTCGGTCTGCGCCGCACGCTCGTCGTCTTCGCGCTCATCGAACTCGTGCTCCTCTGCTGGATCAGGGACAGCCTCTTGCTGAACGTACTGATGCTGCTCTACCCCATAGACGCCATTAAGGCTTGGCAGATGAACCACTGAGCAAGCCCTTGCTGCAAATTTTAATCTTCACCCGTGGGCGCGGCTTGAGCCGCGACGCGTTTGTTGTGGCGCGCCCAGTACCAGTAGACGGGCAGGCCGAGCAGGATCAGGCCAAGTCCGATGAACGCCTGCACGGGCGTCGTCATCAGCGTGTTGACGAGCAGCCAGCCGGTGACGAGCAGGAAAAGGAGCGGCACGACGGGATAGCCCCACGCGCGATAGGGGCGTTCGGCGTTGGGCAGGCGACGGCGGAAGATGAAGACGGAGGCGGTCGTCAGGCCGTAGAAAATCCACGAGCCGAAGATGACATAGTCGGTCAGAGTGTCGAACGAACCGGAGAGGGCGAGCAGCCCCGCCCAGAAGCCTTGCAGGACGAGCGCGCCGATGGGGACGTGGGTTTTCGGTGAGAGCCGCGCGAGGTTCTGGAAGAACAGGCCGTCGCGCGCCATCGCGTAGGGCACGCGCGCGCCCGTCAAGACGGAAGTGTGCAGCGTGCCGACGGAAGAGAAGAGGAGCGCGGCGGCGATCAGGCTGATGGCGAACGGGCCGAGGAACGTGCGCGCCACTTCCGAGGCGACCGAAGAGGCTGCGGGCACGCTCGCCACCTCGGTCGGCGCGAGCGCGTAGAAGTAAGCGATGTTGACGAAGACGTAGAGCGAGATGATCGTGATCATACCGCCGATGAGCGCGAGCGGGATGTTGCGCTGCGGGTTCTTCACCTCTCCGGCAACAAGCGTCAGGTTGTTCCAGCCGTCGTAGCCCCAGAGCGCGCCGAGCATGGCCGCGCCGAAGCCCGCCACTCCTGCGCGCGCGCCCGCGCCCACGCCCTCGCACACGCCGCCCGCGTTCGCCATCCCGAAGTGCGACCAGTCGCCGCCGCTCGCGAACAGGAGCGCGCCGACGCCGACGAACAGGACGAGCGCGATCTTAACGCCCGTCAACACGGTCGCGATGTGGCCGCTCACCACGACCGCCGCGCAGTTGATGATGGTGACGACGGCGATGGCCGCGAGCGCGACGAGTTGCAAGTAGCCGAAGGGCAGCGCGAAGCCGCCGAGGTTGAGCGTAAAGAAGGTCGGGTTGAGCGCGCCCCCGGTGAGTATGTTGAGGAAGATGGCGAAGGCCACGGCGACAGAGGCTTGCGAGCCGGTCTTGGCGATGAAGATCTGCATCCATCCGTAAAGAAAACCGAGCCGCGCGCCGTAAGCCTCGCGCACGAAGACGTACTCGCCGCCCGCGCGCGGCATCATCGCGGCGAGTTCCGCGTAGGTGAGCGCGCCCGCGAGCGAGAGGATTCCCGCCGCGATCCACACCATGACGACCATGCCCGGCGTGCCGACGTTGCAGGTCATCACGCGCGCTTTCAAAAAGACGCCCGTGCCGATGACGTTGCCGATGACGATGGAGACGGCGGCGAGCAGCGTCAGGCCGCGTATGAGTTTGACTTGATCGGTTGCCGGATGTGACATGTCGCCTCGTGTGTCTTGATGAAAGAGTCTTTGCTGCGCCGCCAGCGAAAACTCTGATGCCGAAAGTATGCAACGCGTTTATGCCCTGCGCCGCGCTCCGGCCGCGCCCGTCAAAGCCTGCGCGGCCTGTTCGCCCGTCACGATTGCGCCCTCCATGAAGCCCTGCCAATCGGCGAGGTGTTCGCCCGCGAAGAGGACTTTGCCGTGCGGCCTTTGCAGGACGGGGCGGACGGTGAACCACTGGCCGGGGCGATAGACGGCGTATGCGCCCCCGGTGTAGCGGTCGCGTTGCCACGGCATGGATTCGATGGCGCGCGCGAGGCGCGGGGCGCGTGCGTCGAGCGGCACGAGATCGCGCGTGATGATCTCTATGCGGCGCGCGTCGGACTGCGCGGCCAGCACGTCGGCCTTCTCGCCGATGGCGTAGCTGCACAAAATCCCACGCGCGCCGGGTTGGTCGCGCGTGCCGTGAAAATAGTAGTGAGAGGTCACGTCGCTGACGAGCGAGAAGTTTTCCGCGCCCCAGAAACGCTCGTCAAAGAGGATTTGGTTTTTGACGATGCGCGAGTATTGAAGTCGCTCGGCGGCGTCGCGTTGCGCGGCCGGAAGCGGCGGGTCAAACTTGATGCGGTCGAGCGTGCGCGCGGGAACGGTGCAGATGCAGGCGTCCGCATGGTAGAGCACGCCGCTTGCCGCCCTGACCGTGACGCGCCCGCCGCGCTGCTGGCGTATCTCTTCGACCGGCATGCGCGTGCGAATGCTGGCGTCGCCGATGCGTTTGACAAACTCTTCGATGAGGCGTGAATTGCCGCCCGCGATCTTGAAGTCCATCTCGTTGGCGGGACTCGACTCCAAATACTCGGACGCGGCGGCGTAGGCCGAGACGTGACGGATGGATTCGCCGAAGTCCGTGCTGTCTTGCAGGTCGCGCAGCAACAGGTCGTCGGGCGTGAAACCGATCTCTTCGAGGTGCGTCCACCAGTCGATGCGGTCGAGGCGTTCGCGGTCGCGCTGCTTGTAGCCGTGATAAGTTGTCTTGAACTTCTCGAAGGCGGCGTTGGCCTGCGCCGAGAAATCCCAAGAGCCGGGGCGGGAGACGCGCCCGTCGCGCATGAGCGTTGCGTCGAAGCGATGATCTTTGAGCGTGAGGTCGAATTCGCGGCAGAGCGCGCGCAAGCGTTCGTGGCTTGCGCCCACCCACTCGCCGCCGAGTTCGCAGACGAGTTCACGATCCTGTGCGAAGCGAAACGAGTGGACGCGCCCGCCGTGCCGCTCTCTGGCTTCAAGCACGGTCACGTCCCAATTCGCGCGCTTCAGGGCATATGCGGCGGCGAGGCCGGAGAGACCCGCGCCGACGACGATGCACGAACTGCGCGTGCGCCCTCGCCGTGTCCGCGCCCATGAACTATTGAACAGCAGCGGTGCGCCGAGCGCGGCCACGCCGAAGGATTTGAGAAACGCACGACGCGTCGGCCGATCTTTCCTGTCGGTCGTGACGCTATCGCGCGGCTTTGATCTAGTTGGCAAGAAAATGTCGTTCCTTCCGCGAAGAAATCTCAGGTCAGAGCGAGTAAATAACACTAACCGTCTTGGCGTCCGTGTGAAACGCGCGCGACGTTCGCCTCCTGAACGCGGCGTAGTTCCTCACGGAATTCTTCCCGGTCGCGCGTGGCTTGGGCGATGCGCCGGGTCTTTTCATTAAGATAACGCTGGCCTTTGATGTCGGAATTTTGGAGAGCGTCAGCCCACGCGCGCAACTGCCGGGAAATATTTTCGGCCAGCAATTTCAAGCTTGAAATCTCAGATTTGAAATCGGTGAAGGCAGGCAGTTGCTCAAACAGGCAGAGCATCGAACGCACTTCCCCGGCCGACCCACGCGCGATGTAAATAAATGTCAACAACTCTTGAGTTGTGCCGCGCTCATAGCCCTCCGCGATGTTGTTGGAGACGGAGACGGCGGCGCGCTCAAGCTGATCGCGCAGGCCGGATTGGCCTTTGAATCTATCGCCGGACGTGAAGGCATAAAGTTGCACGCCCAACTTGATAGCCGCCTGCCAGACCGGAAGTTCCTCAAAGCGCGTGTACTTCATAAAGAACTCATCTGCTTCATCAACCCGTTTTCCATAACGGCAAACCTGAGACTTGCATTGCAAATTACAGATTACAGATTAGAAATTTGAAATTTCAAATCTGAAATTAGAAATTAGAAAATTCAGACCTATAGTTTGAAAATCTGTAGTTTGAAAATCTGTAATTTCCAATCTGTAATTTCCAATCTGTAATTTCCAATCTGTAGTCTGTAGTCACCTTAACATCACTCGGCTTGCCTTCCTTCACCACAGGTCGCCGGCGAGCAGGTCTTCGTAGGTGTCGCGGCGACGGATGAGATCGACTTTGCCGCCCGCGCGTACCATGACGGCGGCGGGGAGCGGGCGGCCGTTGTAGGGGAACGCCTGCGCGAGCGAGTACGCGCCGCTGTTGAGCAGCGCGAGCGCCTCGCCGGGGCGCACGTGTGCGGGAAGATGCCGGTAGTCGGGCAGACGGCTCTCGCCTTCGATGTCGAAATACACGTCGCCGGAATCGCAGAGCGGCCCGGCGACTTTGTAGCTCGTGTCGTGGGGCGCGTCGGCGCGCGAGGCCGAGATGAGATGGTAGTACCATTTGTAGGTCGTCATCGAGAGCAGGAGATTGAAGCCCGCGTCCGTCAGGAGCCACACGTCGCCCGTTTCGGGACGCTGCTTGATGTTGCGCACGGTCGTCAGCACCAGCCCCGCGTCGGAGATGACGCTGCGGCCGGGTTCGAGCAGGATCGTGGTGCGATCCAACAGGTGCTCGGCGGCCACGGCGCGCGCCGACTCGCGCGCGACACGCAGGGCGGCGGCGAGCACGTCGGCCGGGTCGAGGTCTGCGCCGAGCATGTCGCGTTCGGCTTCGGGCAACTCGTCGGCCTGCGAGCGGTCGCGCAGGTAGTTGACGGGGATGCCGCCGCCGAGATTGATGTGTTCGAGCGTGTGGCCGGTGTCGCGATGGAGCGCGACGAGGTGTTCCCACATCGTCTTGAACGCATCGGCGAAGGGCGCGACATCGGGCGTCTGCGAGCCGACGTGAATGTGTATGCCGCCGACGCGGATGAGTTCGGGGTGGGCGAGGGCGCGGCGAAAGGCATCGGGCACTTCTCGCGAAGTGATGCCGAACTTGGAAGTCAGGAGCGCGGTCTGCAAGCCGATGTGCGAGCGCGTGCCGATCTCCGGGACGAGCCGCAGCGTGACGTTGGCGCGCTGGCCGACGCGGCGCGCGGCCGCTTCGACGAGTTCGATCTCGTAGACGGAATCCACGTTGAGCGAGTAAATCCCGGCGCGCACGGCGTCGTCGAGTTCGTCGTCGGTTTTGCTCGTGCCGTTAAAGATGATCTGTTCGGGGCGAAAGCCGATGCGCAGGGCTTTGTATAGTTCGCCCCCGCTGTTGACTTCGATGTCGATCCCGGCGTCGCGCACGGCGGCGAGGACGGCCATGTTCGAGTTGGCCTTCGAGGCGTAGCAGAATTTGACGGGGCGATCAACACTGGCAGCGGCACGTTGCAGGCGCGCGATGTTGGCGCAGATGCGCGGCTCGGAGAAGACGTAGAGGGGCGAGCCGTATTCGCGGAGCAGCGCGAGGGCGTCCGCGCCGCTGACGTTGAGGCGGCCGTCGCGCGCCTCCAGAAAGTCGGGGATCGTCCACGCGGGCGCGGCGTCGCGCGCGGGCGTTTGAACTGGCATGTTATAAAGGCTCCTTGAATTTTCCCTCGGAGAGAAGACGCGTGCGAAGATAGACCGCCGCCGCAAGGCGGTCAAGTGGGTTGTGTCGGACGGAGCGTGAAGATGGTTGAAGAAGTTGACTGGCAAAGAGCGAGGCGTGAATTTCCGGTGACGGAGCGGCTGGCTTATTTGAACAGCGCGGGGGCAGGGCCTGTGTCGCGCGCGTCGTCGGAGGCGGCGACGGAGTTTTACCGTGAGACGTTGGAGTCGGGCGATAAGCGTTGGTTCAACTGGCTGGAACGGCGCGAGCGTGCGCGCGCCTCCGTCGCACGGCTCATCAACGCCGAGCCGGACGAGATCGCGTTCACGACCAACACCTCTACGGGAATGAACTTGATCATCGACGCGCTCGAAGGGCGCGGGCACGTCATCTCCTGCGAGTTGGAGTTTCCGGTTTCGACGATCCCTTGGATGCACAGGGGCGTCGAAGTAAGCATGTTACATGCGCGGGACGGGGAACTCGCGGCCGAAGATGTGGCGGCGGCGATGACGGCACGCACGGGCGTGATCTGTCTGAGCCACGTGCAATACTCGAACGGCTTTCGCGCACCGCTGACAGAAATCGGTGAACTCAAGGGCAGCCATGCGTTCGTCGTCAACGCGGCGCAGTCGGCGGGCGTTTTTCAGATCGACGTGAAGCGCATGAAGATCGACGCGCTCTGCTCGACGGGGCACAAATGGATGCTGGCGGGCTATGGTTCGGGCTTCGTCTATCTGAGCCGCGCGCTGTTGGAGGAGACGCGCCCGCGCGCCGTCAGTTGGCTCAGCGTCGAGAACCCTTTTGCGATGCGGAACGACGAGTTTCAAGTGCGCGCCGATGCAGGGGCGCGCGCCGAGATGGGCTGCCCGCATTTCGCCGGAATCTTCTCGCTCGGCGCGGCGGCCGATTACCTGTTGCGGACGGGGACGCTTGAGATCGAGCGACGCGCGCTCGCGCTCAACCGCCACTTGACGGAGCAACTCGCGTCGGCCGGATGGCGCGTGCTCTCGCCCCTCGGCAGCGAGGCGGGACGTTCGGCGGAAACGCTCGTCGCGGCCGACGACCCGGCGTGCGTCGCACGCCACCTCTCGCAGCGCGGCGTCGCCGTCACGCAAAAACCGCAGGGCTTTCGCGTCGCCACGCATTTCTTCAACGACGAGGACGACATCGCGCGTCTCATCGCTGCGCTCGAAGAAGTTCGCTGAAAAAAGTTTCGCCGCCGCTTGAGAAGGAAGGGAGCAGACACTATGACGACGGAGCGACCACTATTCATCCCGGTGATTCTCGGCACGCCGCGAAAGGGGCGCATGAGCGAGCATGTCGCGCGGTTCGTGCACGGCGAATTGGAAAAGCGCGCCGGGATAGAGACCGAGTTGATCGACGTGCGTGCGCTCAACTTGCCGACCGACGACGCGGGCGAGGCGATCAAGGATGAGAATTTCAGTCGTGCGTGCGCGCGCGCCGACGGCCTCGTCATCGTCACGCCCGAATATAATCACGGTTATCCGGGGATGCTCAAGCACGCGCTCGACACGAACTTGAAGGAATATATACACAAGGCCGTGGGCGTCTGCGGCGTCTCGGCGGGCGGCTTCGGCGGCACGCGCGTCATCGAAAATTTGTTGCCCGTGTTGCGCGAACTCGGACTCGTCGCCATCTTCAACGACGGCAACTTTTCCAGAGTGGGAAAGATTTTCGACGAGTCGGGCGCGCTGCTCGACGAAGCGTACATCAAACGCACGGAGAGTTTTCTGAAGGAACTCGTCTGGATGTCGAAGACGCTGCGCTACGGGCGCGAAAACGTAACGTACTAAAGAAAAGGAATGAGGGCGGAGGGACGAGGGACGAAGCAGGAAACTACTCAAGCGAGTTAAGCCTTCCTGTCATCCTTCATCCCCCGCCCTCATCCTTGCCTTTGCAACCCTCGGCCGCCGCGCCGAATCACAAGACGTTGGCAAGCGAACCGACAGAGCTATACATGACCTCAACACACGACGCGGGCGCGACCGACAACGCCACTTATCTCAATCCCGTCTACGGGCGCGACTTCCCAGACCCCTTCATCCTCAAGCACGGCGGCGAATATTGGGCTTACTGCACGGGCTTGCGACGCGACGGTCGCGCCTTCGGCGTGCTTTATTCGCCCGACTTGATTAACTGGCGCGAACTCGACGGCGCGCTCGCCCCGCTTCCCGGCGAACACCCCTGCTACTGGGCGCCCGAAGTCGTCTACGAGAACGGGCGTTTCCTGATGTATTACAGCGTCGGCAACGAAAAGTTGATGCACCTGAGAGTCGCCGTCGCCACGCACCCGGCGGGGCCTTTCACGGACAGCGGCCACCAGTTGACCGACGCGGAGTTTGCCATCGACCCGCACGTCTTTATAGACGAAGAAGGCGTGCGCTGGCTCTTCTACGCGACCGATTTTCTCGCGCACACGCACGTCGGCACGGGCACTGTCCGCGACCGGATGCTCGACCCCTTCACGCTCGCAGGTGACCCGCACCCCGTCACACGCGCCCGCTACGATTGGCAGGTCTACGACCCGCAACGCAGAGAGAAGGGCGGCGTGCGCTGGCACACGGTCGAAGGGCCGTTCGTCGTGCGGCGAAAAAATCTCTACTACCAGATGTTCAGCGGCGGCAACTGGCAGAACCTGACTTACGGCGTGAGCTACGCCGTGAGCGAACGCATCGGGCGCGAGGACGAGTGGGAGCAAGCGGCCGACGGAGAGCAGGTGCTACCCATCCTGCGGACGATCCCTGAACGCGTCATCGGCCCCGGCCACAATTCGGTCGTGCGCGCGCCGGACAACCGGCAGTTGTTCTGCGTCTATCATCGCTGGGACGGCGAGCGCGGGCGCGTCCTCGCCATCGACCGGCTCGATTGGGTGGGCGAACGCATGACCGTGCTCGGCGCGACGACCACGCCGCAACCCGCGCCGCACGCGCCGACCTTCAAAGGTTTTTCCGGAGAGCGTGCAGGCGATTTAGGCGACGGGTGGACGTGCGAAGGCGGCGGGCGTTGGAGCGTGCGCGACGGCGAGGCGCGGCAGGAGTCGGGCGCGGCGGGCGTCGGGGCGTCGGCGCAGTGCGCGGCGTCGGCGTCGAGTTTCCTTGTGGAAGTGAGCCTGCGCGCGCTCTTGGAAGACGGCGCGGGCGACCCGGCGGGCGCGTTCGGCGTCGCGCTGTCGAAAGACAAAGAGCGCGCCCTGCAATTTACGATTGAGCCTCAAGCGAACGAAGCGCGCGTGCGTTGGCTGGCGACGGACGGCGCGAGGGCGGAGACGCGTTTCGCGCTGCCTGCGGACTTCGAGCCGCGCGCCCTGCACCTGCTGCGCGCGGAGGTTGACGAGAGACACGCGACTATTTTTCTTGACGAAAGACTCGTGCGCTGGCAAGGTACGCTGAACATCGCGCCGGACGAGGTCGCGCTCGTCACGGAGGGCACGGCAGCCTTCAAGGGATTCGAGCTAACAACAGGGTGGGAAGAATTGTTCATGCGGCCGGAGCGGTCGCTGTCCGCGCGCGGTTGGCGATACGACGGCCAAGGATGGCAGTTAAAAGATGGTCTGCTGCGCTTTGACGATGCGGAAGGACGCGACCACCGGGTTATCACCAAAGGGACGCCGCTTGAGTCTTACGAACTGGTCGTCAACGTGCGGCTTGAGCGCGAGCATCCCGGCGGGAAGGGCTGCTACGGTTTCTACCCGGCCGCAGGCGCGACGGATTTTGAACGATTGTTCACCGTCGAGCGCAGCGAGAAGGACGACGGTTGGATTCTCGTCGCCCGCACGTTAAAGACTGATTCGCTCGAAAACGTTTCGATAGTGGAAAGCTGGCCGCTCCCCGCATCGTTCGACCCGTTCGTCATGCAACAGTTTCGCTTCCGCAAACAACAAGGGCGGCTCGCCATCGGGTGGGAGGCCACTCCGCTCGGCGACATCGCCATCACCGTAGAGGCCACCGGCGTCGGCCTCTACGCACATCGCGCCTGCGTCGCCTTCGACATGGTGCGGGTCACAAAGATTAGTGAATCGTGAATCGTCAATCGTGAATAGAAGAAGACAGTTTTTTCTATTCACGATTGACGATTCACGATTCACGGCTTTTAACTTATGAATGAATTGATACTTGGAACGAGGCCGGAAGACTTTATCTGGGCGAGCGGCGTGGAGGACACGTTCGTGCCGCAGGTGAAGGCGGGGCATCGCGCGCTCGACGAATACCAGTTGATGGGACACTACGAGCACTGGCGCGAAGACCTCGCACTGGGTCGCGACCTCGGCGTGCGCGCTTTGCGCTGGGGCGTGCCGTGGTACAGGGTCGAGCCGGAGCCGGGCGTGTTCGACTGGCGTTGGGCTGACGAAGTGCTGCCCTACATGATCGAGGAACTCGGCATCACGCCCATCGTCGATCTGATGCACTACGGCTGCCCGATGTGGCTCAAAAAGGAGTTCATCAGCAAAGACTACGTGCGCGCCGTCTCGAATTACGCCTCGGCCTTCGCGCGCCGCTACAAGGATTTGGTCAAGTGGTACACGCCCTTGAACGAACCCATCGTCAACGCGCTGATGTGCGGCAAGCGCGGCCTGTGGCCGCCTTACCTGCGCGGCGACCAAGGGTATATCCGCATCATGCTGCAACTCGTGCGCGGCATCATCGCCACCGTCGAGGCGATTAAAGAGGTTGACCCGCTCTCGATCATGGTACACGTCGAGGCGACGGGCTTGAGCCGCGCCATCCGGCAGGACTTGGAATCGCTCGCCGTGGAGGAGCAGCGTCGCGGCTATCTCGCCTACGACCTGCTCGTCGGCCAGATCACGCACGACCACCCGCTTTTTCCGTGGCTCATCCGTAGCGGCGCGAGCATCGACATGCTCGACGAGATCGCGCGCCACAAAATCTCGCTCGACGTGCTCGGCATGAATTTCTACCCGCAATGGTCAACGCAGCATCTCTACGTTGACCCGAAAGGCCGCCTCGCCTACCGCGCGCACGAAGAAGACGGCGCGGGCTTCGCCGCCGTCATCAACGATTACTACCAACGCTACAAAGCGCCCGTCATCATCACGGAGACAAGCGCGTTCGGCTCGGAAGAGTTGCGCGCGCGCTGGTTGAAGTCGTCCATCGAATCGGTGAAATACCTGCGCGGCCAGCGCGTGCCCGTCCTCGGCTACACTTGGTTTCCGATGTTCACCATGATCGACTGGCGTTACCGTCACAGCCAATCGCCGCTTGAACACTACCGCCTCGAACTCGGCCTCTACCGCCTCAACGACGATCCTGCGCGGGAAGGGCGTTGGAGCGCAACTCCGCTCGTCGAACAGATGCGGGGCTACATCGCCAACTCCGCCGAATCCGTCGGCGCGCTCGACCCCTCAGCCCTCGCCCCCGCGCTCAAGACGGCCGCCTGCAAAGCCCACTCCCACGAGACGACGCACGCGCCCGACGCCGCCACTGCGGCCTTCATGCGAAACCAACCGCAGCCGGAGTTGGTCGAAGGCGATTGAACTTGGTGCGGCAACTCCGCGCGGGAGAGAGTCGCCACCCGTGGCTGCGTCTTTACGCGAACCTGAATTTGACAGCCGCGCACGCGTTTGAGTATCTTTCAACGCATCCCAAAGCGTTTGCCTCAATGTTCGAGCGAACGCCGGATGCCTTTCCTCTCTGAGCGGGTGTGGCGCAATGGTAGCGCATCAGCTTCCCAAGCTGAGGGTTGCGAGTTCGAGTCTCGTCGCCCGCTTCAATACACAAACACAGATGAATACTTTTAGAAGAAACCCGCCGCACGGTGGCGCGACTCAATCGGAGTGATTCGTCGACGAAAGCAAACGAAGCTCAAATTCCTCAAGTAGATTTACCACGCAGAAAGTCTTTTCCTCCCGACTCGTGTTGAGCGTCCGCAGAAATTCGCGCTTGCGAAAACAAGTGTGCGCGTCGCAACGTATCAGTCAGGCATTTGTCGTCTGATTAAATTAGTTGTGATGACAGCATCGCCGGAAGAATTTAAGGAGCGGAGCGCATGATAAAAATCTCGGAATCAAACAGGCGATTGCTGTTCGCGCTGGTGTTGTGTCTCGTTACTTCGGCGGGCAGTTCGTCGCTCGCGCAGCGACGCGCGGCGGGCGTTGGCAGGCGCGCGGAGGCGAGTGGGAGAGCTGCTTCCGCAGGTGTAAAGACGGCGGCGCAGGTGTTGGAGCGAAACGTGCGGGCGCACATGGAGTTTCTGGCGAGCGACGCGATGCAGGGGCGCGGGAGCGGGACGCAGTTCGAGTTGCTGGCGGGACATTACATCGCTTCGCAATTACGGGAGTACGGCGTCGAGCCTGCGGGCGACGCGGGCGCAACTGCGGCGGCGCAGAGGAGTTTTATCCAAACCGTCACGCTGACGCGTCAGGCTTTTGCAGACGCGCCTACACTCAGTTTCAACCCGGCGGGCGGTGGGGAGACGCGTTGGGTTCACGGGCGGGAGATGCTCGTCACGCGGATTACGGCGGCGCAGTTGAAGGGGGCTTTGCAGAAGTTGCGTGCGGGCGAGAAGCCCGCGCCGGGCGCGTTCGTGTTGATGACGCAGGGCGAGGGCAGCGACGCGCGACAGTTATATTCGCAGGCGTTGGCGATGGGGCAACAAGGGGCGACGGCGGTGCTCGTGGCGGAGAACGCAGTGCTCAGGCGGAACTGGGCTGCGATGGGGGCGAGGCTGCCGGAGTTGCCGCGTATGGCCGGAGCCGGGAACGGCGCGGGCAACATGATCGTCTTGAGCACGGACGCTTTCAAGGAACTGCAAGCGGCCGCCGACGGCACGCAGGTCACTTTCGCGGGAACGCTCGCTCCCGCCGAGACGAGCTACACTTGGAACGTCCTCGGCGTGCTGCCGGGCGCGGACGCGAAACTCGCGCACGAGGCCGTCATTCTCAGCGCGCACATGGATCACATCGGCGTCGGGACGGGGCAGACGGGCGACCAGATTTATAACGGGGCGGACGACGACGCTTCGGGAGTCGTGGCCGTCTTGGAGTTGGCGCGCGCGCTCGCGGGCGCAGGCGCGCCGCCGAAACGCACGGTCTATTTCGTCCTCTTCGGCAGCGAAGAGCGTGGCGGCTACGGCGCGCAGTATTTTCTCGCGCGCCCGCCCGTCGCGCTCACGCAGATGGTGGCAAACTTGGAGTTTGAGATGATCGGGCGACCCGACCCGAAAGTGGCGGCCGACACGCTCTGGCTCACAGGCTACGAGCGCTCCAACCTCGGCGCGGAACTGGCGCGACAGGGCGCGCGCCTCGTCCCAGACCCGCACCCCCAAGAGAACTTCTTCCAGCGTTCCGACAACTACGCGCTCGCCCGTCGCGGCGTCGTCGCGCACACGGTTTCGAGCTACGGACTCCACCCCGAATACCACCAACCCGGCGACGACATCGCCCACATAGACTTCTCACACATGACACGCGCCATCAACTCGATGGTCGCGCCCGTCCGCTGGCTCGTCAACTCAAACTTCACCCCCGCGTGGGCGGAAGGCAAGAAACCCTAAAGGTGGTGTGAATCCAGCGGGACTTTCTAACCTTGCCCGTTGCGGCCTTCAATGTAGCGGTCAACGGTCTCGGCCAGCCGATCCACGTGCGCGCTCATTCGCATGATCGCCTCGTCCGTCTTAGCTGCTGCTGCCTCGCTGCGAATTTGAGCGTTGGCTAGAGCGGCGATGCGCTCGTCTGCCTTAGCCGCTGCTGCCTCGCTGCGAATTTGGGCATCAACTAAAGCAGCGATGCGTTGATCCGCGTCTGACTGTGCCTCCCTCACTTCATCCAACCGCTCATCGTGCCTCTGTAAAAGGGTAACGATCGTCTGAAAGCTTCGACTAAGTTCAGCGTTCTTCATCTGGTGCTCATCAAACCGCTCGTCATGTTTCCTTAGAAGTTCAACGATGGTCTGATAGCTCTGGCCGAGTTCGATGTTCGTCGCCTCGTGACGGCCTACCATCTCCACCAGCATTTTGAAATACTGCTCAAGGTCTGAGACACGCGCCTCTAATTTATCCGCGCTCATTTCTTTACACCTCTCTTCTTACTCACCTTTGAAACCATCTCAGCTTTAGCCTTTGGCGGCCTGCCAACTTTAGGCTTCTCAAATGAGTCAACTTCATGCGCTGGAATTACCCAGTAATTACCTGTAGGCGTTTCAACTAAGCGTCTTGTGAACAAGCCTTGCTCAATCCATGAAGCAACTGTCCGCCGCGCAACGTCAATACCTCTGGCCTGAAGTCTCTCCGTCGCCTGAGTGATAGTTAGTTCCTCGCTCATAGTTGCCAATGTTGACATACTTGTAAGAATAACAGCAAGAAAGGTTGCTAAGGGTAGTAGATTTTTGTTGACTAATTCTGCTAGGCATGGCAGAGTTACGGCGAAATGAGGGCACACTAAAAAGGCGAGGACTTACCAAGACCGCGAATCTTAGGTAAGCCCTCTACACCAGTATCACTCGTGAAAGGAACTACTGATGCGAAAAGATAATAGCACGCGCACGTCGCCCGCTCGCGCACAACGCGAGCCGAGTTTCGACGAACCCATCCGGCGTTGGGCTAACTTACCAATCACACAAGACAGGGCGAGGGAACTGGTTGACTTGATCACGCGGCGCGAGGATCGAGATAGCTTGGACGCATTGATCGAGTTGATCTGTGGGCTAATGCCCTATCCGCCATCCGATGATATGCATGATTTGGATGAGCGGTCTTTGGCGGGACACGCCGCGCTGTGGCATGCGTTTGCAGATACGACAAGGGCGGGGAATGAACTCGGCGCGTATGTCGTCGGGTTGAAGTGTGCCGAGTGGGAATAAGCGAAAGGGCGACACACTCACGCGTTGCGTGAGTGTGTCGCCCCTGAGGCACGCCGCAAACGGCAAGCGGCCTCGTTCGCGTGGAACGAGGCCGCTCGCGTTGTCCGTTTGGTTGGGACAGGCTCTGATTACATGCCCATGCCGCCGCCCATGCCGCCCATGCCGCCGCCGCCCATCGCAGGGGCTTTGTCGTCGTCGGGCAACTCGGAGACGAGCGCTTCGGTCGTGAGCATCAGTCCGGCGATGGAGGCCGCGTTTTGCAGCGCGCTGCGCGTCACCTTCGCAGGGTCGATCACGCCCGACTCCACAAGGTCTTCAAACGTTTCGGTCGCCGCGTTGAAGCCGTAGGAGTCTTTCTTGCTCTCGCGCACCTTCTCGACGATCACCGCGCCCTCTTTGCCTGCGTTCTGCACGATCTGGCGGAGCGGTTCTTCGAGCGCACGCTTGACGATGGTGACGCCGATCTGCTCGTCCGCGTCGCCCTCGCCCTCTTCGTTGGCGCGGAACTTCTCAAGCGCCTTGGCCGCGCGCACCAGCGCGACGCCGCCGCCGGGGACGATGCCTTCCTCGACCGCCGCGCGTGTGGCGTGCATCGCGTCTTCGACGCGCGCCTTCTTCTCTTTGAGTTCCGTCTCGGTGGCCGCGCCGACGCGGATCACCGCGACGCCGCCGACCAACTTCGCCAGACGCTCCTGCATCTTCTCGCGGTCGTAGTCCGAAGTGCTGTCTTCGATCTGCGCCTTGAGCGTTTTGACGCGACCCGTGATGTCCGTGTCTTTGCCCGCGCCTTCGACCACGGTCGTGTTGTCCTTGTCAATCGTCACCTTCTTGGCGCGACCGAGATCGGACACCTGCACGGTCTCCAACTTGATGCCGAGGTCTTCCGAGATCACCTTGCCGCCCGTCAGGATCGCGATGTCTTCGAGCATCGCCTTGCGACGATCACCGAAGCCCGGAGCTTTGACGGCCGCGACGTTGAGCGTCCCGCGCAGTTTGTTGACGACGAGCGTCGCCAGAGCTTCGCCTTCCACGTCTTCCGCGATAATCAGGAGCGGCTTGCCCATCTTCGCCACCTGTTCGAGCAGGGGCAGCAAGTCTTTCATCGAACTGATCTTCTTCTCGTTGATCAGGATGTACGGGTTATCGAGCACGGCCTCCATGCGTTCGGGGTCGGTCACGAAATAAGGCGAGAGGTAGCCGCGGTCGAACTGCATGCCTTCGACGACTTCCAAAGCCGTCTCCATCGTGCGCGACTCTTCGACCGTGATGACGCCGTCTTTGCCGACCTTGTTCATCGCCTCGGCGATCAACTCGCCGATGGTGCGGTCGCCGTTCGCCGAAATCGTGCCGACCTGCGCGATCATATCGCCCTTCACGGGTTTCGCCATGCGCTCGATCTCTTCGGTCGCGCGCTTGACCGCTTTGTCGATGCCGCGCTTCAAGGCCATCGGGTTCGCGCCCGCCGCCACCGTCTTCACGCCCTCGCGGAAGATGGACTGCGCAAGCACGGTCGCCGTGGTCGTGCCGTCGCCCGCGATGTCCGAGGTCTTCGAGGCCACTTCGCGCACCATCTGTGCGCCCATGTTTTCGAGCGAGTCTTTCAACTCGATCTCTTTCGCCACCGTCACACCGTCTTTCGTGATCGTGGGCGATCCGAATTTCTTATCCAAGACGACGTTGCGCCCTTTCGGGCCGAGTGTGATCTTCACCGCATCGGCTAGCTGGTTGACGCCGCGCAGAATGGCCGCGCGCGACTCCTCGCCGTGAATTACTTGTTTCGCCATAAATCTTTATCTCCTCAAATTTATTCTTAATTCTCAAATTAACAAAAAAGAGCGGCCGCGTTCTCCTTACCGGAGGGAACTACTTGCCGCTTTTCTTGCCGCCGCCGGCCTGTGCGCCCGCGCGCGCGATGATGCCGAGAATGTCGTCCTCGCGCATGATCAAGAACTCTTCGCCGTCAATCTTGATCTCCGAGCCGCTGTACTTACCGAACAGCACGCGGTCGCCAACCTGCACGTCCAGAGTCTGACGCGTGCCGTCGTCCTTATACTTGCCTTCGCCGACGGCGATCACTTCGCCTTCCTGCGGTTTCTCTTTCGCGCTGTCCGGGATGATGATCCCGCCCCGCATCTGCTCGCCTTCTTCAATCCGTTTCAAGATCACGCGGTCTTGGAGGGGTCTGATGTTTGTCGCCATAGAAAACTACTCCTTTCAGATTTCACCGAAAATTTCAGGGTGTTTTGATTGCAAAATCAATCAGGTAGAACTTATTCTCGCCTTTGCGGGAGTGCGCCCGAAGCTGCCCGGCGACCTCTGTCGAATAATTCTTAAAGGTCGTTTTCTGGCACTCTCCGAAAGCGAGTGCTAAGAATATGGCAAGTCATCTAAAATTGTCAACACGGAAGGTCAGAAATCTGAGTATAAGGCACTCATATTTGCGTGAGATGTCCGATATTCAGGGTTTTTCGGGGCAGTTTTGAGGAATTTTCGGTTAGCGCGAACGGCGCGCGTCGGGTTTCCGGCCGGAACCGGAGCGCGCTTTGGTGCGCGTGGCGGAGAGGGATCGTTCCTGCGTGCGATAGTTGGCGACGCGTTTGGAGAGCGTGTTGCGGTGGATGCCGAGGGTGGCGGCGGTGCGCGAGAGGTGTTCTTTGTGCCGTGCGAGAGCTTTCTGGATGTAGAGTTTTTCGAATTCGGCGACGGCTTCGTCGAGCATGATCTGGCCGTCCAACATTTCGTCTATCAACGCTTCGAGGCGTGTGCGCATCTGCATGTCTTCTCCAAAATAGTCTTTTAGTTAAAGTCTCAATCTCGCGCGAATTTCGGCAAACGGTAAAAAATTCAAGAAGTCAGACGCCTGTACTCGACCTCGAAGCGCGCGCGTATGTCCGCGGAAGTCAGCCACGAAATCAACTTTGCGCCCCCGGCCAGCGCGGGCGCGGTGCGCGCCTCCGCGACCGTCTCCAGACGCACGGGAAACGCCGTCAACGCCAGATAGATCACGCAGCACACGGCCATCCCGCGCGCGAAGCCAAACACTGCCCCGAGCGCACGATCCATCCATTCGAGGCGGGCGCGCTTGAGGCTGCCCTTCAACAACTGACCGGCCGCGAAGCCGAGCGCGAGCGCGAAACCCACGAGCAAGAGAAATCCCCAAGCGTTTGCCGCCGCGTTCGACTCGACCAAGTTCAACGCGCGCAGGAACGACCCGGCCATCTCATAACTCCGCGAGGCGATGATGACCCCGGCAAACATTGCCAGCGTTGCGATCAGAGCGCGAACGAACCCGCGCATCGCGCCTGCGATCAACGAAGCTCCTACCAAGGCAAGCACGATCAAGTCGAAGAAAGTCATTTTGAATCGGAGGCCAGAGGTTAGAGATCAGAGATCAGTTATAAGGAGCGTACAATTTCTCGACTGACCTCCGACCTCTAGCCTCCGACCTCTGTAGTTCACAATTCGCTGCCGGTGAGAAGCCGGTAGGCTTCGAGGTAGCGCGCGGTGGTGGCCGCAGCGACCGCTGCCGGAAGCGGCGGCGCGGGCGGGCGCTTGTCCCATTCGAGTGTTTCGAGATAGTCGCGGACAAACTGCTTGTCGAAGGAGGCTTGCGCCCGCCCCGGCTCGTACCCGTCGAGCGGCCAGAAGCGCGACGAGTCGGGCGTCAGAGCTTCGTCAATCAGGATGATCTGCCCTTCTGCGTCCAGCCCGAACTCGAACTTCGTGTCGGCGATGATGATGCCGCGCGCCCGCGCGTAAGTTTCGGCTTCAAGATAGAGAGCGAGGGAAGTTGCGCGAAGCCGCTCGGTCGTCTCCGCGCCCACGATCTCGGACATGCGCGCCTCGCTGATGTTTTCGTCGTGTCCCGTCTCTGCTTTAGTCGCGGGCGTGAAAATGGGTTCGGGGAGTTGAGCGGATTCGCGCAAGCCCGCGGGCAATTGATGGCCGCAGATTTCGCCTGTGCGCCGGTAATCCTTCCAGCCCGAACCGGCGAGATAGCCGCGCACGACGCACTCGACGGGAAACACTTCCGTGCGGCGAACGAGCATCGAGCGGCCTCGCAACGCGTCGGCATGTCTGCGGACGCTCTCCGGCATGTCTTCGATGTCGGTCGTCAGCAAGTGATTTCGGGTGATGTGTCCGAGTTGCGCGAACCAGAAGCGTGAGAGCGCGGTGAGGACTTCACCTTTGCGCGCGATCTGCGTGGGGAGGATGCAATCGAAGGCCGAGATGCGATCCGTGGCGACGATGAGAAGACGCTCCGCATCGACGGAGTAAACATCGCGCACCTTGCCGCGTCGCACTAATCTGAGACCTTCGAGAGAGGTTTCGCTGACAGTAGCAGGGACGGACATGGAATCTCACTTTGCGGCCGGGTTGGGTGTCTCTTGATGAAACGCGCTGCATCGAGCGAGCGGGGATTGTGCTCGCGCCCCGCGGCTTTGTCAAGAACAAGCAACGGATGCGGAGCGGTCGAATAGGAGTGGCCGAAGGTGAGAGGCGAAGTCGGCCATTCATCTCCGCCCTTGAACAAACGGAGAACAGCCGCGTGCTTTCGACCGCGCCTAGGCGTTTGCCCGCTCCGATTCGGGCATTCAGCAGACGAGAAATATTCTTGCAAAATAAAGCGGGAAAGTTATATTAATAACTCCTACTCGCGCATTCTCTTGCTAGCGGTCGTCTTACCTTGCTAGCCTCACTAACCAACCGCCTCGGAAAGGTAGCACTCCCATATGAGTTCAGACCCCACACCGACGTTTCCGTTGAATGCCCGTCAATTAGCCAAGAGTTTGATGCCCCTGACGGACACACTCGAAGAGTTTCTCCTGTGGCCGCCCGATCTGTTCGCCTTTACGAGTCAGGTTTTGAGCTTGACCGGAGCTTATCATCTGGTTATCTCGCCGCCCAGATGTGAAGACCTGAGCGACACGATGATCTGGCCTCCCAATGATAAATGGGCTGAACCCTCTTGGGACAAGTATGTCAGAAAAGTCGGTCTCGACTGGCGCGAAAAGCTCAGGAAAGCATTTACAGAGAAAGAACTGCTGCTGTGTAAGAAGCAAAGTAGTCGTCATCAAAAGCGTCGAACCCAAGCCCTCACGGGCAGTCTCGTTAATGATCACGGCAGTTATAAGTGGCAGGAGGGAAGCTGGGTTCCCAAAGAAGTCGGGGAACACTGGAAGGTGGTTTGTCGCTGGATGGGGTCTTCGAAGGAAGGCAACCTCGAAGATTTTCTGAGTATGGAGGGAAACGTCGAAGGTCTTCTCTGTAACGAAGAAAAACAAACTCCCGAAGACCTTCAAAATAATTGGGAGGCGTTTAAGGCTTTGATCACTCTGCACGCCATCGCCGACGAGGCGTGCATCGGGTGGGGCATCAGAGACTTGCATCTCAAAAGAAAAAAAGGCGGCTGGGAAGACCCCAAAGAGGGCGGCCAATATACCGAGAGCACGCCCTTCGCCTTCGCCGCCCGGTGTTTGATCAATAACGGCACGCTCGCCACGATAAATAACCAGCGTTGTCGGGTGTTGCCCAAACGGCACACTCCGAAGGTCGGGATCACACTGCGTTCGATTACGAGTAATTTAGCCTTTCACCGTTCCTCCGTCGATGTGAAATGGAAAATCACTGAGGCCAGCAACGACCTGATCGACCGGATGGGATCACGAGACAAAACATTTTCCATCCTGCTGCTGCCGTGGCCGCTGGAAATACGCGCGCTGGATTTTATGCCCGCCGAGCAAGCCTGTAAAAGACTCAACCTCGACCGGAGGAAATACGGTCTTTTCTCTTACTCTCCGGTGGATAAATGGTTCAACCAGAGATTGCTGATGGACGCACTCGACGGCGCGTTAGGCGAGACCAAAGCCGTGGACATGGTGGTGTTGCCCGAATGCTCTCTAAGCAAAAGCGAGATCGACGATTTCGAGAGCGTTATCGGCAGCGCAAAATATCGTGTCAGTTCATACGTCGCCGGGGTGCGAGACAATCCTGACGAGAGAGGGAATCGAAGATTTAACGACAACATGGTCTATTTCAAGATGGGGAACATCGGGCAGGAGAAACACGCCATCGTCACCTATCCGCCGCTTGAATCCGAGCACCACGCCGACGACATTCAATTCAAACATCACAGGTGGAAACTGGAACGTTACCAGATCACGAATTATAGCCTCGGTCACGTCTTGTCGCCGGACAAGGAATGGTGGGAGGCGATCAAGATTCGTCGGCGGAAAGTGTCTTTCATAAACATCGGCAGAGAACTAACCATCTGCCCTTTAATTTGCGAAGACCTCGCGCGCCAAGACCCGATAGCCGATTTGATCAGAACCGTCGGGCCGTCTCTGGTGATAACCATCCTCATGGACGGGCCGCAGAAAAAAGATCGCTGGTCGGCCAGATATGCCAGCGTGCTCTCGGAAGACCCCGGCAGCGCCGTCATCACTTTGACATCTCTCGGCATGGTGGAGAGATGGCGGCATCCCTATCATCAGCACTCCCGCGTCGTCGCGCTCTGGAATGACGGCAAAGGTCTAGAGCGCGAAATCGAACTCGAAGAGGGAGCGGTCGGCATTTTGCTTAGTCTGAGCGTGAGCGGCGATAAAGAGCCGACGGCCGACGGAAGAATCGAGAATTACGCGACAAACACAGTAACCCTCGGCGGCATCCAGCAGGTTCGCGCGAGCAGATACAAGACCTGAGAGCGTTCCTTAGTCGTCGAACCGGCGCACTTGCCCGTTCGATCCTGTAGACGGCACGACCCGCGCACCAGACGACGGCCTCCGCTTCTTGGCCTTATGATCTATCGCTTACGCCTTTAACGCATCCCGCAGGCGACGAATTTGGGCGGCGTGGTCGTGTGCGTGGGCGGCGTAGATTTCGAGCCAGTTGTCGGCCGTGTAGCGCGCGTGATCGGGGTGCGTGCCTTCGCGCGCCCAGTCTTCGTCGGACATCTGTGCGAGAAGTTGAGCGGTCGTCGAGCGCGCGGCGCGGAAGGCGTCGAGTGCCGGAGCGATGTCGCGCGCGTTGTAGTTGAGCCGCGCGGCGTAAGTCTCTTGATCGTAAGATTGGATGAAGGGATGATCTTCGGCCAAGAGTTGGCGTAGGCGGAGGGCGGCGCGCATTTCGCTGTCGGCGAGATGCTGGACGATCTCGCACGCGCTCCATTTGCCGGGGAGAGGATGGGCGGTCAGTTGTTCGGCGGGAAAACCGGCGAGGGCGCGTTGCACCTCGTCGAAACCGGCCTCGTATTGCGCGATCAATTCGTGTCTGGCGGCGGCATCAGTCATGTCGGTATACCTCTCAAGTGAAGTCGGGAAAATGTGCGTTCAAAAGCGGCGGGCGAGGACGCCGGAATCGTTCATTTGAATTTGGCCGCGGCGAGCCGCGCGTGGGCGACGACGGGCGCGCCCGCGACGGGCGCATCCGTAACTTATAGCCGCAGGGGAAAACTGTTGCAAGCCGCCCCTCGCCGCGCGCGTGGCGAAGGACGGCGGCGCGGGACGCGGGCGAACTTATTACTTGAGTTTGTGACGGTTATCCTGTTATATTCTCAACAGCCGGGGGCGCAGGCGTGCTTCCGGCATAATGTACGCTAACGTTGATCCCACAAGTTCCTGCACTAAAACTACGGCCTCGATGTCAACTAAACCCGCTGCCAACAATCCGCGCGCCAAAGAAACAGAAGGCGAAGAGCCGGAATCCGTTGACCGCAAATTGTCGCTCCTCGTGATCGAAGATGACGAAGACATTTCGAGCGCGATCAGCGAATATTTCTCGAAAACGGGCTACAACGTGAGGAGCGCGGCGGACGGCGTGGCGGGCGTCGAGTCGGCCTTGCAGGATCACCCGGACGCGATCATCCTCGATTTGATGCTGCCGAAAATGGACGGTCTCGCCGTCTGTCGCGAACTGCGGGAGAAAGCCCCCTACATCCCGATCCTCATGCTGACGGCGAAAGACGACGTGGTCGATAAAGTGCTCGGCTTAGAGATGGGCGCGGACGATTACATCACCAAGCCCTTCAACCTGCGCGAACTCGACGCGCGCATCAAGAGTGTGCTCAGGCGCGTGCAGGCCGCCTCGCGCACGCAGAGCGGGGGCGACGAAGCGCCGATCCTGCGCGGTAAACTCCGCATCGACCCGGCGAAGCGCGAGGTGACCGTCGGCGACAGACCCGTCGAACTGACCCCGAAAGAGTTTGAACTGCTGCGACTGTTCGCCTCGAACCCCGGTCGCGTGTTTCCGCGGAAGTACCTGTTGGAGAAAATCTGGGACTACTCCTACGAAGGTTACGACCGCACCATTGACTCGCACATCAATCGCCTGCGAGCCAAGATCGAAGACAACCCCGAAAACCCGCAGATGGTTCTCACCGTGTGGGGCATCGGGTACAAGTTCAGCGACGAGCAGCGGTAACATCCGACGCCGTCGCCTCCCGTCCGGTTCATTCCCAAAGTGCTGCCGAGGCCAAACTACAGCAAGGCCGATCAGCGCGACATCAACTAAAATTCTTTAGCATGCGGTCGAGCCGACGCGCTTGACGTTCTCCCGTCGCCCCTCTCACCTCATCAGGGCCTCCCGCTCGATTGCCGCAACTACTCACACGGGTTAAAACTCGCACGGGTCTCGCACGAGACTCGCAACGAGTCTTCACAGACTTCCCAAACAAGGTTGAAAGCCATGCACAATCTCAGCAACAAAATCTCCCCGCGCGCCCGCGCTACAGTGGCGGGCGTGTCGCTCGGTCTCGTCGTCGCCGTCTGCCCGTTCGTCGTCCCGCAGGCGCAGCGTACGAAAGAATCCGGCGTTAACGTTACGGGCGTCTCGGCGCGTACAAACGGTTCGGACGCGGTCGTCTCCATCGCCGCCGACGGGCCGCTCACGCGCGCGCAGACGTGGCAGGACGGGGAAGGCTTTCACGTCGTCGTCTACAAGGGGCAGGGAAGTTTCCGGGGTGTGCCGCGCGGCGTGAAGGTGCGGCGCGTGGGCGAGTCTCTCGAACTCGTCGTGCCGGTCAAGCCGGGCGGCAGCGTCTACGTCCAGCCGCGTTTCAACAATCTAGACCTCGTCGTCAGCGGCGGCCTGCACGCCGGAGCGGCGACGGACGAGGGACGCGAGAATCAAACGGCGCAGGCTGCGCGCGCCGCCGAACGGCAGCAGCAGCAGCGAGAAGCGGCGTCGAAGTCGCGCGCGCAGGCAATGCCCGTCAACCAGCCGAAAGAATCGGTGGTCGTCGTGCGGAACGAGAAGCCGAAAGAGAATCTGACGCCCGCGCTCCCGCCACCCAACGCTTTGAAATTCTCGACGCCGCCGAACGGGGCGCAGGCGGCCACGCCCAATGGAGCGAATAACGTCGGCGCGCAGTCGCCGGTTGGCGCGGCGGTCGCGCCGGTCAACGAACCGGCGTCGAATCAGGCGCAAGTCGTCACACCGGCCGCGCCGCCCGCATCGATGCAGGTGCAGATACCGCAACCGGTCGGCGGCAGTAGTTCGATGAAGCAGGTGCTCGTCGTGCTCGCGGTCTGTTTCTCGACCGGGCTTGCGGCCTTCATGTTCATCTTCCTGCGCTCGCGCCGCAAGACTTCCGCCGACGGTGCGAAAGAAGTTGTGAGCGGCGAGACGAAAGAGACGACGACGAGCGCGACAATTGAACTTGAGAGAGAAGACCCCACGGTTGACAAGCGCAAGGGCGAGCGGCGCAAGGACGCGCGGCGCGCCGAAGACAAGCAATCGCTCGTGCTCGCGTCGGCCGCTGCCACGCAGAGCCTTGAGAAACCGGAGCGCAAGTCGTCCGCGCCCGTGCACGTCAACGTCCCGGCAGTGATCTTCGGCGCATACCAGATCGAGCAGGAAGTAGAGAAACTCGTCTCAGGACAGCCGCACAGCATCGAGGTCATGGCCTCGCGCGCCGCCGACGACCGCCGCGCTATCGAAGCCTCTCTGATCAAAGCCCTCCACTCGAACGCGCTCGGCCAGACGGAGCGCGAGCGTGCGCGTTACGCGCTCGAAGAGTACGGCTTCGTCGCGCGGCACAGCGCGGCCGTGTTGCTCGCGCCGGACGCTTACGAGCGTTCTTCGGCGGCGCGCTCGCTCGGCGCGATGCGTTCGCGCGCGTCGCTGCCGTTTTTGCTCGAAGCGTTGTATGACGGCGAGCCGATAGTCTGCACCGAAGCCGTCAAGAGTCTCGGCGCGCTCGGACTGCCTTCGGCCATCGGCGCGCTGCTCGACATGGCGCGGCGTCACCCGGAACTGCCGCCCGCGCTGCTCGGCCGCGCGCTCAGCGCGTGCTCGGTCGATTGCCTGAATTTGGAAGCCGGTGCGGACGGCGACTCGTTCGCTTATCACGAGCCTGCGATTGATCCGTTCACGGGCGAGATCAGGGGACTCGAACCCGTGGCGGAAGTCGAACAACTGCCCGAATGGATGGAAGACGACAGCCTCGCAGACGCGCTCGAACGACTCGACAGCGCGGACGTGGAAGCGCGCGTCGCGGCGGCGCAGCAACTCGCACAGTTTCAGGTGCAGCGTTCGGTGGCAGCCCTCACGGCATTGGCCGCCAATGACCGCGATGCGGCAGTGCGCGCGGCGGCCGTCACGAGCCTCGGCAACATCGGGCACGAATCGGTCTTCCCGTCGGTCTTGATCTCGATGGCGGACGAGGCGCGCGAAGTTCGTGCGGCGGCCGCGCGCTCACTCTCGCGCCTCAGTTTCGACCGCGCCGACGCTTACGTGCGCGTGTTGGAAACGGCCGACGCCGAAACGCTCAGGCATCTGGCCTCGGCGTGCGTCGGCGCGGGGCTGGCGAAACAGGCTTTGAGCCGTCTGGCGAGCGAAGATCGGCGGCAGGCTTATGAAGCCTTCTCGCTGTTGTCGCTGGTGGCGAAGGGCGGGCAGTCCGACTTGATCTTGCGAGTGGTCGAAGAGGATCAGGACTTGAGCATCCGGCTCGCCGCCGCGCGGCTGCTCGGCCTGATGGGCGATGCGGAACTCGACGCGCGCCTGCGCCGCATCGCGCTCGGCGCAAATGCGCCGGAGAAGTTGCGCACGGCCATTCTCGAAGCCGTCTATCGCGGCGAGTCGCAGGCGGTCGCCGGAGAGGTCGTCGGGGCGAATTGATGATGACAAGAGCGCGCCGCCTATAGCATAATGCCGCGTTACACGTTGTCCCTGACTCGCTCGACTCTCTGCCCCTGAATAGCCATAAGCAATGCGTCAAAACAAACAATCGGTCTCGCTCTCCATCAACTTCCGGCGTTGGCTTTCGCTCGTCTTCGTCGTCGGCCTCTGCCTCGCGGCGGTCGTAAGCTTCGAACGCGCACGCGCGCAGCAGCCCGCCGCGACGCCCGCACCGAAGGCGCGCACCAAGCGAATCACGCCCTTGCGCACGAGCGACACGGCGGACGGTTCGCGCGTCACGATCACGTCTGACGGCGAACTCAACGACTACTCGGCTTATCGCAGCGGCGACCGCTTCATCGTCGTCGTTCCGCAGGCGGAAGGCGCGGGCGGGGGCGGCGCGCGCGGCCGTGGTTTTGAAGGCGCGCAGGTCGAGAAACGCGGCAAAGATTTAGTCTACACGTTCAAACTGCAACCCGGCGCGACCGCGCGCGTCAACCAACGCTTCAACCGGCTCGACGTGCAGTTCAGCGCACCGAAAGGCGCGAACGCGTCGAGCGCCGTTGCGCGCCCGACCCCTTCCCCGACCCCCTCAAGACGCACGCCGCCCGAAGAGGCCGGAATCGTGAAGCCGCCGACGAACGCGAACGCGCAGCCCACGCCCGACGCGCGCCGCACGCCCGATGCGAACGCGAACAACGCCGCTCTTGCCGCCGCGACGCCGTTCGTCATCCCGACGCCCGACACCGCCGCGCCGACGCCGGGCGCAGCGACCACTACGCCCACTCTCGCGCCCACGCCCGCCACTCCCGGCGCGGATCAAATCGCGCAGGCGCAGCCGTCCATCGCGCCGCCCACGTCGATCACGACGGGCGCGCCGTCAACCACTACTCCGACCTCCGTCGGCGCAGTCGTCACGCGCAACTGGCCTTGGCTTCTCGCAGTGCTGCTTGTGGTCGGCATCGGTCTCTTCTTCGTCTCGCGCTTCAGCGGCGGCGACCGCGACCAGAGCAGGTCTTTGCCTCCGGCCGCGCCCGCCGACACGAAGCCCGTCACCGTCAAAGAGACGAAGACTGCCGAACTGAAACCTTCTTCCGTCTCGACCAACGCCGCGACCGGCGGCGCGCTCGGCGAAGCGACGACGGCAAGCGGCGGCGCGATCCCGGCCGCCACAGCCGGAGCGACCGCAGCCGCCACCGGGGCGACCGCCGCCAATCTTGCGACTTCCGGCAAGCAGTCGAAGAAAAAGAAGAAGAAGGCCGAGAAGGCGAAACGTCTCTCGGTTGCAAATGAACCGAAGACGGCCGATGCGAAGGCCGCGACGACGAGCGCGACAACGATCGAAGCAACAACCGCCGACGCGACGACGAAAGACGCGGCCACCGGAACGGGCGGCGCGATAGTCGCGGCGGGCGCGATGCTCGCCGGGGCGAGCGTGCTCGGCGGTGCGACCGAAACCGCAGAGAGCGAGGCGGGTGAGACGAAGGCCATCGAAGTCGTGGCGACGGAATCAAAGTCCGTCGAGCCGCCGGTCGCTTTCGATCCCGAACGCATCGAAGGCGAGATCAGAAAGTTGCTCGCGGGCGAGAGCTACGACGAGAGCATCATCAACACCACGGACGAAGGCACGCGCCAACTCGTCTCGGCCGAACTGATGCAGGCCGTCGCCGGTCGCAATGCCGCGCGACAGGCGCACGCACGTACAGCTTTCCTCAGGCACGGTTATTTTGAAGAAGCCACGCGCGCGCTCCAATCGGCCGAAGCCCCCGGCGAACGCGCCTCTGCCGCGCGCACGCTCGGCATATTCGGTGACCGCAGCGCAACGCCGCACCTCACGGCCGCGCTCGAAGACCCCTCGGCAGACGTGCGCCGCACGACGGTCGAGGCTTTGGCCGAACTGCGCGACCCGGCCGCCGTCAACGCGCTCGAAGCCCTGCGCTGGCGCGAAACGTCGCGGCAAGTGCCGCGCACGCTCATCCAGCGCGCCATCGAAGCGAGCAAGGTTGAAGAGGAAGAGGCCGCCGCGCCCGTAGTTGCAGACAAGACGCCGACGCCCGTTGCGGACAGCACCGCGGCGTCCGCGCTAGCCGCACCCGAAATTCAAAAGGTCGGGACGACGGAGATCGAAACGAAAGAGACGGCGACGCCGGAGACCGTCACGGAAGCGACGGCGGCGCAAGAAACCGTAACGGAAGAAACCGGAACGAAGGAACTCGAACTTGCCTACGCGACTCCGGTTGACGCGGAAGTGGTTTCGGATGTCGCGGAGTCGCCCGTCGCCACAGCAACGGAAGAGGCTGTCGCGACAGACCAAGAGTTGACGGTCGAGTCGCCAAGCTTGGCCGCGACGGACACGGCCGCGCCCGTCGTCGAGGAAACAGCGACGGTCGAGCCGATCACGGACGACGAAGAGACCAAGGCCATCGAAGTTCTGGAGACGGAAGCCTCCGCGTTCGACGCGCCGCGCGTCGAATCCACGCCCGCACCGTATGAGCCGACGGCCGAATCTGAGACGGGCATAACGGAGGCGTTTGTTCCCCCCGCCGAAAGCGACCTCGCCGCGACGCTCGCGGCCAAAGAGGCCAGCATCATCGAAGCGCGCAAGCGCGAGAGCGAGCGTGCGGAGAGCGCGGACGCGCCGGAGACCGCAGAGCCTCTCGCGACCACTTCGCACACCGAACCACAGCCCGTCTATCGCTCCGACTTTGCGACAGGCTCCGGCCATCCGGGCGTGGGCGACGACGATTGGATCGATCTCGACGTCGACGATCAAGCCTTGACGGTTCAACGAATCGCACCCGACGCCGCGACGCCCGCCGAACCGCTCGGCACTTTCTATGCGGAGGACGCGCGCGAGCAACCGGCGGCGCATGAGACGGCCGCGCCCGTCGAAGCGCGACGCGACGAGACGGATTCGCTGTTCGACACGTTGGAGATCGAAGCCTTCGAAACGAACGCCATCGAACCCGCGCCGACGCCCGCGCCGCCCGCAGCCGGGTTCGCCCGCATCGAAGAAGCGGACACGCAGCCACTCGTCTTCGAGAGTCATCGGGCAAGCGCGGCGTCCGTGGACGATGAACTGCCGGGCAGCACCGGGTTGGCGGTAGCCGACAAGGGGCTGAGCGTCGCCGACGGCTCGGACGAACACACTTATTCGATCATCCCGAAAGGCATCCAACTCCGCCTCGCGAGCGACGACGCGAGCGAACGCGCGCAGAGCGTCCTCGCGCTCTCGCGCCTGAACACGGACGAAGCCTTCAGCCAAATCTGCGAAGCCTTCGACGACCCCGCCGAAGAGGTACGCAACGCCGCCGCGCGCGCCATCTACAACTTGAGCGAAGACCGCGCCGACTCGTTCACGCGCGTCTTGCGCGAGTCGCCCGTCGAGCGTCGCCGCCACATCGGGGCTGCGCTCGCCGGTTCGGGTCTCGCCGAAGAAGCCATCGGCAACCTTACGGGCGAGAGCCGCGACAAGACCTACGACGCCTTCTCGCTGTTGTTCCTGATGGCGAAGGCGGGCGAGGTTGCGCCGCTTATCCGTGCCATCGAGAGCCATCACGACAACGAGGTGCGCCTCGCCGTCGTCAAACTGCTCGCGCTCTCCGGCCAGCATGAAATCCTTCCGTCGTTTCGCCGTCTCGCCGTGCGCGGCTCGCTCCCGGCCGAAGTGCGTTCCGCCGTGATGGAGGCCATCTACCAGATCAGCAGCCAGCCGAACGCCACGCCCACCGCTCCCTGAAGACGGTGACAAGTGACAAGTGACGGGTGACAAGTTAAAATTTGCTTTTAACTTGTCACCCGTCGCTTGTCATTATGCCTTTTCAGCTTCGTTCGGAATTCAGCCCGCAGGGCGATCAGCCGCAGGCCATCGACGCGCTCGTGCGCGGCCTCGGCGACGGCCAGAAACATCAAGTGCTGCTCGGCATCACCGGCAGCGGCAAGACCTTCTCCGTCGCCTCCGTCATCCAGCGCACCCAACGCCCGACGCTCGTTATCGCGCACAACAAGACGCTCGCCGCGCAGTTGTATCAGGAGTTCAAAAACTTCTTCCCCGAAAACGCCGTCGAGTATTTCGTCTCCTACTACGATTACTACCAGCCGGAGGCTTACGTCCCGGCCGCCGACATGTACATCGAAAAAGAGGCGACCATCAACGAGGAGATCGACCGCCTCCGCCTCTCGGCCACGCGCGCCCTCTTCGAGCGGCGCGACGTGATCGTCGTGGCCTCCGTCTCCTGCATCTACGGCCTCGGCGACCCGGACGCCTACTACAACATGCTTCTCTTCGTCGAGCCGGGCATGACGATGACGCGCGACGCGCTCGTGCAGAAGCTCGTGGAGTTGCAATACGAACGCTCCGACATCGAGTTTGACCGGGGCAGCTTCCGCGTGCGCGGCGACATCGTGGAAATTTTTCCGAGTTATCAGGAGCAGGCTTACCGCATCGAACTCTGGGGCGACGAGATCGATACCATCTCCACCATCGACCCGCTGCTCGGCGAAGTCCTGCACAAGCACACCACGCGGCTACCCATCTATCCGAAGACGCACTACGTGATGTCGAAGCCGACCATCAAGCGCGCCATCAAAACCATCCGCGAAGAGTTGAACTGGTGGGAGCCGAAGTTGATTCAGGAAGGCAAGCTCGTCGAGGCGCAACGCCTGCACCAGCGCACGATGTACGACCTTGAGATGATCAAGGAGATGGGCTTTTGTCGCGGCATCGAAAACTACTCGCGCCACCTGACCGGCAAAAATCCCGGCGACCCGCCGCCGACCCTCCTCGATTATCTGCCGCGCGACACGATGGTCGTGATCGACGAATCGCACCAGACCGTGCCGCAGGTGCGCGGCATGTTCAACGGCGACCAGTCGCGCAAACGCACGCTTGTCGAGTACGGCTTCCGCCTGCCCTCTGCGCTCGACAACCGCCCGCTCAACTTCGACGAGTTCAACGAGCGCATCGGACAGGTCATCTACGTCTCGGCCACGCCCGGCCCTTACGAACTGACGAAATCGGGCGGCGAAGTCATCGAGCAGATCATTCGCCCGACGGGCTTGACCGACCCGCAAGTGATCGTCCGCCCCGTCAAAGGCCAGATTGACGATCTGCTCGAAGAATGTCGCCTGCGCGCCGAACGCAACGAGCGCGTGCTCGTCACGACGCTGACGAAAAAGATGTCCGAGGATTTGACCGAGTATTTCACGGAGGTGGGCGTGCGCGTGCGCTATCTCCACTCGGATATCGAAACTCTGGAGCGCATCAAAATCTTGCGCGACCTCAGGCGCGGCGAGTTCGACGTGCTGGTCGGCATCAACCTTTTGCGCGAGGGCTTGGACTTGCCCGAAGTCTCCCTCGTCGCCATCCTCGACGCCGACAAGGAAGGTTTCCTGCGCTCCGAGTCCTCGCTCATCCAGACCATCGGACGCGCCGCGCGCCACTCCAGCGGCACGGCCATCCTCTACGCCGACCGCATCACCGATTCCATGAAGCGCGCGATTGACGAGACCGAACGCCGCCGCACCATCCAGCAGGAGTACAACGCGGAGCACGGCATCACGCCGCAGACCATCATCAAACCCATCGAGGCCACGCTCGTCACCGCCTACGAGGCCGACTACTTCAAAGTGCCGCTCGAACTCGAAGCCTTTGAGGAATATTCGCGCGACAAGATCGACGGCACAATCGCGCGCCTCGAAGCAGAGATGCGCCACGCCGCCAAGTCGATGGAGTTTGAACGCGCCGCCGAACTACGCGACCGCATCAAGTATCTGCGCGAGCGCGAACTGACGATGACCTAGCCGCGAACACACGCGCGGTAATTACTTTTTAAGGGGACAAGTTTTAAGTGCGAATTAAATTAGCTTCCGTCGTTTTCATCTCGCTTCTCTCGGCGCACATCGCTTGCGCGCAGTCGCCGCAAAAGCCGGAGCCGGGCATACCGGGGCCGCCCGCCCCCCGAAAATCGACGGAGAAGGTTGAAGACGTGTCGGCGCAGGTTGATAAGAGCCGCGTGAAGAAACAGGCGCAGGAGTTAGCCGACGCCTTCGTCGCGGGCAACTTCGAGAAGATGGCCGACCTGACTTACCCCGCTCTGGTAGAACTGCTCGGCGGTAAAGACAAAATGGTCGCGGGGCTGAAACAGGAGATGAGCGGCGCGGGCGCGGAAGGCTTCCGGGTTTTATCCATGCCGGTCGGCGAGCCGAAGCGCGTCGTCAAGTCGCGCGATTACCTGTTGAGCGTCGTCCCGGTGACGATGCGTGTGAAGATGTCTGATGGTGTCTTCGCGCAGCGCATCACTTACCTCGGCGTGTCGCAGGACGGCGGGCAGAACTGGACGTTCGTGAGCGGCGGGGTAGACAAGCAGATGTTAAAAGTTCTGTTTCCGTCAATTCCCACGGCGATTGACGAGTTGGAGTTGCCTGCGGAGATGCCGCCCGTGCGAGAGGGCAATCAGTAAAAGTTAAAGCGCAAGGTTAAAGCGTCGTCGCCGCCGTCGCCGCCGCGCCGGACTACCGCGATTCAACATGCAGACGAAATCACAGCCGGACGAGATGCAGTCGTATCTTGCCGACGCGAGCAACCTCGCGGGCGGGCACGCGGCGCGCGTCGTGTTTCCGGAGACGGCGGAGGAAGCGGCGGCTGTGTTGCGCGAGGCTTCGGCAGAGGGCGTCGCAGTCACTGTGTCGGGCGCGGGCACGGGCGTCGTGGGCGGGCGCGTGCCGTTCGGCGGGGTCGTGTTGGCGACCGACAGGTTGAACCGCATCGGTGAGATCGTGGCAGGAGAGCAGGGCGGGCGCGCGACGGTCGAGGCGGGCGTGACGCTCGCGGATTTCCGGCGAGCGGTGGAGAGTCGCGGCCTGTTATACCCGCCCGACCCGACCGAGTGGAGTTGCTACATGGGAGGCACTGTGGTGACGAACGCTTCGGGCGCGCGCACGTTCAAGTATGGCGCGACGCGTCGTTACATACGCCGCCTGAAGATCGCTCTGGCGACGGGCGACGTGCTCGATCTCGCGCGCGGCGAAGTGCTCGCAGACCACGCGGGACGGCTGCACATTCCGCTCGGCGCGGGGCGCGCTATCGAAGCGCAACTGCCCGCCTACCGGATGCCGCCGACGCGAAAGCACGCCGCCGGTTATTACGTCGAGCCGGGGATGGATGCCGTCGATCTGTTTATCGGGAGCGAAGGCACGCTCGGCGTCGTCGTCGAAATCGAAGCCGCGCTGTTGCCGAAACCGGCCGGAGTTTTGAGCGGCGTCGTCTTCTTCACGGAAGAGGAAAACTTGCTCGCCTTCGTCCGCGCCGCGCGCGAGGCGTCGCTCGACACCCGCGCCGGAAACGCTCAAGGCGAGTTGGACGCGCGCGCTCTTGAGTTCTTCGATGCCGAAGCTCTCAACTTCCTGCGTGAGAAATATCCGAGCATTCCCGCAGACGCGCGCGGCGCAATCTTCTTCGAGCAAGAGACGACCGAAGCGACGGAAGAACGACTCATGGACGCGTGGCTCGCCCTGCTCGAACGACACGACGCCGCGCTCGACGCTTCGTGGTTCGCCACCGACGAGCGCGATCAGGCACGCCTGCGCGACTTTCGCCACGCGCTCCCCGTGCTCGTCAACGAATGGCTCGCGCGCCACGGGCAGCGCAAAGTTTCGACCGACATGTCCGTCCCCGACGAAGCGTTCGCCGCGATGCTCCGCTTCTATCAAGAGACCTTGCGCGCGAGCGGCCTGCAATACGTCATCTTCGGCCACATCGGCGACAACCACGTCCACGTCAACATACTCCCGCGCGACGACGCGCAGGCCGCCGGGGCGCGAGAGATTTACGGCCAATTCATCGCACGCGCCGTCGCGGTCGGAGGCACGATTTCGGCCGAGCACGGCGTCGGAAAAATCAAACGCGACTACCTGCGCGCGCTCTACGGCGACGAGCACCTGCGCCAGATGGCCGCCCTCAAACGCGCCTTCGACCCCGCCTGCATCCTCGGTCGCGGGAACATTTTCGCGGAAGAGTTGTTATAAAAGACGTAAATCGTGAATCGTGAATCGTAAATAGAGAAGACAAGGAGGTCTTTCTCTATTTACGATTCACGATTCACGATTTACGATGACTTATGTTTCGTTTCACCACCGCAGGCGAATCACACGGGCGCGCGCTCATCGCGATAGTAGAAGGTCTGCCTGCGGGCGTGCCCGTCGAGGTCGAGTTGATCAACCGCGAGCTTGCGCGGCGGCAGTGGGGCTACGGGCGCGGCGGGCGGATGAAGATCGAGCAGGATCGCGCGGAGATTTTGAGCGGCGTCAGGCACGGGCTTGCGCTCGGCTCGCCCGTCGCTTTGATGATCGAGAATAAGGATTGGAAGAACTGGACGGAGGTGATGTCGGCCGAGGCGCGCGACACGGAGATCGCGCCGGAGAAATCGCGCCGCGTGAAGCGCCCGCGCCCCGGCCATGCAGACCTCGCGGGCGGTTTGAAGTACGGTACGCGCGACTTGCGCGACGTGCTCGAACGCGCGTCGGCACGCGAGACGGCGGCGCGCGTCGCCTGCGGCGCGCTGGCGAAACAATTGCTCGGCGCGTTTCAAGTGGAGATTCTGAGCCACGTCGTCGCGCTCGGCGGCGTGCCCGCCGTGCCGCTGGAATTGAAGTGGGACGAGATCGCGGCCATCCCCGATGACGCGCCGCTGCGTTGCGGCGATGCGCAGGCGCAGGCACGGATGGTCGAGTTGATTGACGAGCGCAGGCGCGAGGGCGACACGCTCGGCGGCGTCTTTGAAGTCGTGGCGCGCGGCGGCGTCGCGGGTCTCGGTGCGCACACGTCTTGGGGAGAGAAATTGGACGGGCGTTTGGCGCAGGCGTTGATGTCTATTCCGGCGGTGAAGGCCGTCGCCATCGGCGCGGGCGTGGAGGCGAGCGCGCTTGCCGGGTCTGCCGTCCACGACGAGATCGATTACGACAGGGAAGCGCGCCACTTCACGCGCCCGACGAACCGCGCGGGCGGTTTGGAGGGCGGCATCACGAACGGCGAAGAGTTGCGCGTGCGCGGCCATCTCAAGCCCATCTCGACGCTCAGGCGCGCGCTTCGCTCAGTCGATATAGACACGAAAGAGGAAGAGGCCGCCGCCTTCGAGCGTTCCGACGTAACGGCCGTTCCGGCGGCGGGCGTCATCGGCGAAGCGATGGTCGCGCTCGTCCTCGCACGCGCCATGCGCGAGAAGTTCGGCGGCGACAGCCTCGCAGAGATGCGACGCAACTTCGACGGCTACCGCGCACAGGTGCGCGATTACTAAAACCAAGACCCACTGAGATAGCTATGGAACAGCTTGACGCGGAAGAGTTGGAAGAGTTGGAAGAGTTAGAGGCCATACGCGCCTACGACGCCGCGAAGTCTTCCGGCGAGGAAGCTATTCCACTTGAACAGGCTATCGTCGAGATCGAGCGAGCGCGCGATAAGTTAGCAGAAGAATAGATTGCGAGTTCGATCTCAAGACCCGGCGATGCGGCGGTAGCGGGCTTCGACGAGCATGTAGAAGCCGTAGGCGGCGAGGCCGAGGGCGACGATGCCGAGCAGCCATTTGCCGTAGGATTGTTGGATGAGAACTTGGAGCGCGCCGTCCAAGCCCTTCGCCTCGGACGAGTCGTAGTGCAAGGCAGCTTGGATGAGAAAGCCGCCGACGATCAGGAAGACGACGCCGCGCGCGATGAAGCCGAAGCGTCCGCTGCGCATCGCCCAGTTGATGCTGCTCTCGCTCATCTCGCCGATCTTCAAACGCTTGCGAAACTTCGCCGCGTAGCCCTTGTAACACTGGTAGAGACCGTAACCCATCACGGAGAGACCGGCGAGGACGACCAGCCAGTTGCCGTAAGGATATTCCATCACGCTCGCCGTCCAAGACTCGGCCGCGCTCGGCTTGCCGTCCTCTTCCGCGCCGAAGACGATGCGCGCCGCCGAGTAGGCCAGACCGGCGTAGACGAGTCCGCTGCCGGTGTAGCCGAGGCGCAGGGCGATGCCTTTGGCCTTCGTCCCCTTATCGTCGGCATCGGTGATCGCCTGCACCCAACGCCAGATGACGTAAGCGGCGAGGCCGAAGGCGACGATGCCGAGCATCACCCGGCCGAAGGGCTGCCGCGCGATTGAACGCATCGCGCCCTGCGTGCCGGTCGCCTCGCCGCCCATCCCCAACGCCGCCTGCGTCGCCAACGCGCCCACCACGATATAGACGACGCCCTTCGCCGCGTAACCGAAACGCGCGAGGCGTTCCACCCACGGGTGCTTCCCGACCTTCTCCGCAACTTCGTCCGCCGCCTCTTTTACGTCCTCGATGGCCGAATCAGTCTGTCCCATGGATTCTTAACTTGTCTCCCGCGCGTCAATTTAGTGGAGACGATGCTAACACCGATCCGAACGCGCTTGAAAGATTAAACGCTCGCCCCGTCCGGTTATCTCCTGTGTCCGATGTCCGGCGACGGACAGCGACCCCGCAAGCGTTCAAACCGCGCCTCTTGCCCGCCGCTCACTTTTTCAACTACAGTGCGCGCAGTCGCTCTGTTTAAAAACGCTCTCGCGCGATTTGTCTCGGCAGGGAAATTCGCTTGCCCCGCCACACATCGTCCCGGCCAATTCGCATGACGCAAACGTGGGTCAATCCGCCGACGGACACGCCCCTCGCAGACGGCGAGGTTCATCTCTGGCGCGCGTCTCTGGCGCAGACGCCGGACGCCCTGCGCCGTCTCCGCTCGACGCTCGCCCCGGACGAAGCGGCCAAAGCCGCGCGCTACCACTTCGCGCGAGACCGCGACCACTTCATCGCCGCGCGCGGTCTGCTCCGCCGTCTTCTCGGCCGCTACCTCGCACAACCGCCCGACAGCCTTCGCTTCTCCTACGGCGCATACGGCAAGCCGTCGCTCGACAACGCGGCCGCCGCACAACAAGACCTGCGCTTCAACCTCTCACACTCGCACGAACTCGCCCTCTACGCCTTCGCGCGCGGCCGCGAGCTTGGGGTTGACCTCGAATACATGCGCGCCGACTTCGCGGGCGAAGAGATCGCCGCGCGCTTCTTCTCCGCGCGCGAGGTGAGCATGCTGCGCACGCTTCCCGCCGAAGCGCGCGTCGCCGCCTTCTTCAACTGCTGGACGCGCAAAGAAGCCTACATCAAGGCCAGAGGCGAAGGACTGTCGCACCCGCTCGACGCGTTCGACGTGTCGCTCATTCCGGGCGAACCGGCCGCGCTCCTCGGCACGCGCGGCGACCCGCGAGAACTCACGCGCTGGTCGCTCCACGCGCTCGACGTGGGCGAGGCTTACGCCGCCGCCGTCGCCGTCCAAGGCACGAATCACACGCTGCGCCTCTGGCAGTTGACGAACCCGAACTGAAAGCTGTGCGAGCGGCCTAACTTTGGCGCGCGGGCGGAGTTATCGTAAAATCGATGTGCCGTTCGCGCCGCAGGGTGGAGCGCGCGGGGGCGACAATATTTTCGTCGGTTGAGAAAGAAGACGTAAATGGCTTTATTGGAGATCGTGACTTATCCGAACCCGGTGCTTGAGACGCCGGGCGAGCCGGTGACGGTGTTTGACGAGGAATTGCGGAAGTTGGTCGCGGACATGTTCGAGACGATGGACGCGGCTTCGGGCGTCGGGTTGGCCGCGCCGCAGGTGGGCGTGTCGCGGCGTCTGTTCGTGATGGATTGTTCGGGCGGGCGCGACCCGAAACAGCGCGTCGTGCTCATCAACCCGGAGGTGTTGAGCGTGGAAGGCGAGCAGAACGGCGACGAGGGATGCCTCTCGTTTCCCGGCGTCTTCTTTCCCGTCAAGCGTTCCTTGCGCGCCGTCGTGCGGGCGCAGGACGTGACGGGCGAGATGTTTGAACTCGACGGGATGGATTTAACCGCGCGCTGCATGTTGCACGAAACCGACCACTGCGACGGCATCGTCTTCATCGACCACACGACCGTGCTCAAGCGCGAAATGGTCAAACGCAAGATGCGTAAACTGGCGAAGATGGCGAAGATGTAAAAGCGTCAGCGGAAATTTCAGAAGACAATTTCAGCACACGCCAAACGCGGTCGGCTTGCACGGATGCGAGCCGGGCGCGTTTTTGCTTCCGGGTTGTGATAACATTCGAGCTATCAGCAAACAGCCGTTAGCTATCAGCCATCAGCCGTCAGCCGTCAGCCATATTCATCGCGGTTCGGCGACACTCGATAGAGCCGGGGCGATACTTGATAAAGCCGGGGCGATCTCGACGCTACTGCGTCCGGCCACGAAGTTTTCGGGCTGATAGCTAATAGCTGACGGCTGACGGCTGACACCGACGGCCGACTACTTTTAAGAAGGAGCGATCATGCACGGCGAATTCCGTAACGAGGCGTTTACAGATTTCAGCAAGGATGAGAACGCGCAATTGATGCGCGCGGCGATTGAGAAGGTTCGCGGCGAGTTGGGGCGCGAGTACCCGCTCGTCATCGGCGGCGAGCGCGTCGAGACGGGGCGCACGTTCGATAGCATCAACCCGGCGAAGAAGACCGAGGTGGTCGGGCGTTTTCAGAAGGCGACGGAGGAACAGGCGCGCCGCGCGGTGGAAGCGGCCGACGAGACCTTCAAGAGTTGGTCGCGCACTTCGCCGGAGGAACGCGCAGAGTTGTTGTTTCGCGTCGCCGCGATTTTGCGCGAGCGGCGGCACGAGTTGTCGGCGTGGATGATCTTCGAGGTCGGAAAGACTTGGACGGAGGCCGACGGCGACACGGCCGAGGCAATTGATTTCTGCGAGTTCTACGCGCGCGAGATGCTGCGCTACAGCGCGCCGCAGCCCATCGTCACGCTCGAAGGCGAGGAGAACCGCTTGCAGTATATCCCGCTCGGCGTCGGCGTCGTCATCCCGCCGTGGAACTTTCCGCTCGCGATCATGGCGGGCATGACCGTCGCCTCTTGGGTGACGGGCAACACCGTCGTCCTCAAGCCTTCGTCGGACGCGCCGACCATCGCTTACAAGTTTTTCGAGATACTCGAAGAGGCGGGGCTGCCCGCCGGAGTCGTCAACTTCATGACGGGTTCGGGCGCGGAAGTGGGCGACGTGGTGGTCGATCACCCGCGCACGCGCTATGTCGCCTTCACCGGCTCGAAGGAGATCGGCCTGCGCATCAACGAGCGCGCAGCCAAACATCAAGAGGGGCAAATCTGGATCAAGCGCGTCGTCGCAGAGATGGGCGGTAAGGACGCGATCATCGTCGATGCCGACGCCGATTTGGACGACGCCGCGACGGGCGTGGTGCAGTCGGCCTTCGGCTTTCAGGGTCAGAAGTGCTCGGCCTGTTCGCGCGCCATCATCCACTCGGACGTGTACGACGAGATGCTTGAGCGGATCGCCGCGCGCACCGAAAAACTCAAACTCGGCGACCCGACCGAAGGCGCGACGAACCTCAGCGCGGTGATTAATCAGAAGGCCTTCAAGACCATCGGCCAGTACATCGAGTGGGGGCAGCAGGAGGGCGGGCGCGTCGTCGCGGGCGGCGGCACGGACGGCGAGCAGGGTTTCTACATCGAGCCGACCGTCATCGCCGACGTGAAACCCGGCGACCGCATCGAGCAGGAAGAAATCTTCGGCCCCGTCCTCGCTTGTATCAAGGCGCAGGACTTCGACGACGCTTTGAGGATCGCCAACGACACCGAGTATGGCTTGACCGGCGCGGTCTATACGAACGACCCGGAGAAGTTGGAGCGCGCGAAGCGCGAGTTCCACGTCGGCAATCTCTATCTCAACCGCAAGTGTACGGGCGCGCTGGTCGGCGTCCATCCCTTCGGCGGCTTCAATATGTCGGGCACGGACTCGAAGGCGGGCGGGCGCGATTACCTCGGCCTCTTCATGCAGGCGAAAGTCTGGGCGGAGAAGGTGCGCGCCGGGGGCGAAAACGCCAAAGAGAAACGCACGGCCATCTAAGCGCGCGTTTCAAAAATCCGCGTTCTCTCATCTTTGCGCCTTTGCGCCTTTGCGTGAGACTTATGGTTGCCGAACAATAAACTCACGCAAAGGCGCAAAGGCGCAAAGAATTAAGTTAAGTTGTAGTCTGGAAACGCACACAAGCTCTCAAGGCATTCACTCGACCGGAGAAGAATAGAGACTATGCAACTTCGTCTGTCATCCATCTGCGCGACGCTGGCGGCGTTCGTGCTTTCGATTTCACTGGCGGGCGATTTTGAAAGGGCGCGGGCGCAGCAGCGTGCGGCGGTCGCGCCGGAGACGGTGATCTTCGCCGTCACCCGACGCGCCGACGCGGCCTTCGCGTTCGAGCCGATTGCCATTTACCGGGGCAGGACGTTCGCCGGGTCTATCACGGGCGAGTCGAGTCCCGCTGAACTGACGCGCTTCGCCAACAAATATTACCGCGCGGGTCAACGCTATCGCCTCATCTGGGGCGGCGCGGAGTCGGGCACGGTCATTGCCAAACAGTCGCAGCGGGAGAGCGATTGTGCGAAGGCCGCCGCTACCGCCGACGTGCAGACGTCCGTACAACTCGGCGGCAATCGCATGGCGTTGGCGACCAACGCGCCGAAGCTCGGCCTCGCCACACCGTCGCGCCGCGCGCCGACCGACGCCGAACGCGCGCAGGTCAAAACACACGTCGAGCGGATTTTTCGAGAGAAGGGCGTGCCCGCAAGCGCGCTCGACAAGTTGCGTACGATCAACTTGACGGCAACCGATCTGAACAACGACGGCGCGGCCGAGTTGATCGGCACGTACATGATCCGGCGCGACGGGACGGAAATTTTCATAGACCAGTTGTTCGTGCTGGCCGAGCCGACGAAAGGGGCGGACGGCGTCCGCATCGCCGTCGCGCGCTACGAGCAAATGAAGGGCACGGACTTCACCGACCCGGAATCGTTGGAGAGCGTCGGCGAGAGCGCGTTCCAGACGGAGATATTGCTCGATCAACTCGACGTGGACGGCGACGGCACGGGCGAGGTCTTCACCATCAGCTACAGCTTTGAAGGCACGAACTACTCGATCTACAAAAAGGGCGCGAAAGGCTGGGCGCGCATACAGGAGTTTCATAACTACAGGTGCGCGTATTAACCGGCGGCGCGTTTGACGCGCGACGCCGCAGTCGTCGCCCTCGTCGGATTCTCTCTCTCTCATCATGCGTTTAGTTTTCATGGGCACGCCGGAGACGGCCGTGCCGACGCTCAGGCGGTGTCTGGAAGACGGGCACGAGGTCGTCGCCGTGTGGACGCAGCCGGACAGACCTGCGGGGCGCGGCAACAAGTTGAGCGCGTCGCCCGTCAAAGAGTTCGCGCTGGCGCACGGCCTCACTGTGCATCAGCCCGCGAAGATCAAGACCGATGAGGCGCGCGAGTTGTTCGCCTCGCACGAGGCGGACGCGTGCATCGTCGTCGCTTACGGGCGCATCCTCCCCGCTTCCTTTCTCAGCGCGCCGCGTCGCGGTTGCATCAACGTCCATTTCTCGCTGCTGCCGAAATACAGGGGCGCGGCTCCCGTCAACTGGGCAATCGTGCGCGGCGAAACCGAGACAGGTGTGACGACCATGCAGATCGACGTGGGACTCGACACCGGCGCGATCTACCTGCAACGCGCGACGCCGCTTGGCGACGCCGAAACCGCGCCGCAAGTGCTGGCGCGGCTCGCCGCGCTCGGCGCGGAACTGCTCGGCGAGACGCTCGCGCGATTGGACGAACTAGAACCGCGCCCGCAACGTGAAGATGAAGCGACGCACGCGCCCATCCTGCGGCGTGAAGACGGATTGATCGAGTGGAGCGCAAGCGCGTTCGAGATCGAACGGCGCGTGCGCGGCTTTCAGCCGTGGCCGAACGCGCACACACAGTTTCGCGGGCAGCGGCTCGTCATCCATCAGGCCGCTCCGCGAAACGCGCCTGAGGAATCTGCGGCCGGGGCGCAGGAGGCCGCAAACAGTGTCGCCGGAGAGATACGAGAAGCGCACGGCGACGATCTCGAAGTCGCGTGCGGCGCGGGCACGCGTTTGCAGTTGTCGGAAGTTCAACTCGAAGGCAAGCGGCGCATGAGAGCGCGCGATTTTATCAACGGGATGCGCGTGCGTGCGGGCGAGCGACTCGGCGGCGAAGAAGACAGAGGGAGAGGGGAAAGAGAGAAGGAGTAAAGGCGAAAGACGCGAGCCGCGTTCGTCGCACGTTGCTTTCCCGTTCGTCGCACGCTGCTTTCTTGAGCCTTTCCCTTTTTACCCTTTCGCTTTCCTTAATTTGTTATATGGCGATTCGCGTGGTCAAAAAAAACGGCGGGCGCGGCGCGGCCAAGAAAGAGGGAAGCGCGCGGCGCGTGTCGGCTTCGCGGCGGGCGGCGTCGGAGATTTTGCGACGCGTGGAAGAGGACGGGTCGTTTGCGGCGGTGCTGCTGGCAAGCGCGGGCGAAGAGTTGCGCGCAGATGATCGCGCGCTCTGTTACGAACTCGTGCTCGGCGTCCTGCGTCGCCAACTCTGGCTCGACAAGTTGATCGAACATTACGCCGGGCGCGCCGCCGCGAGTCTCGACGCCCCCGTGCGTCGCGCGTTGCGACTCGGACTGTACCAACTGCGTTTCCTCACGCGCATACCCGCGTCGGCCGCCGTCAACGAATCCGTGAACCTCGCACACGAGGCGCGGCTGCGCTCGGCGGCCAACTTCATCAACGCCGTGTTGCGCCGCGCCACGCGCGAGCCGCATTACGAACCGGCCGCCGACGCGCCCACCGAACTCGAACGCCTCGCCGTCGCCGCCTCGCATCCCGCATGGCTCGTCGAACGCTGGATCAATTTCTTCGGCGCGGGCGAAGCCGAAAGTTTTGCGCACGCCAACAATCGCACTCCGCCCGCCGCGTTTCGCGTGAGTTCTGCGCGGGCAAAAGTGGATGAAGTGATCGCACGTCTGAATGCGGAGGGCGTCGCGGTGCAGCCGTCGCAGGTTGCGCGGGGGGCTTGGCGCGTGGGGGCGTCGGGCGGCGGGGCGGCGGCGGCGCAGTTGCGCGCGCTCGCGTCGGAGGGCGCGATCTACATGCAGGATGAGGCGTCGCAGTTGGTGGCTCAAGTCGTGGGCGCGCGCGAGGGGGAACGCGTGCTCGACGTGTGCGCCGCGCCGGGCAGCAAGACGACGCAGATCGCAGCGGGGGCGGGCGAGGGCGCGCTCGTCGTCGCGGGCGATCTCCACGGGCATCGCCTACGCGTGGTGCGCGAGTCGGCCGCGCGGCAGGGGTTGGAGAACATCCAAACCGTCGCGTATGACGCGGAAGGCGCGCCGCTCCCGTTCGCCGCGGGGGCGTTCCGGCGCGTGCTCGTCGATGCGCCGTGTACGGGGACGGGCACGCTCAGGCACAACCCGGAAATTCGCTGGCGCATCACACCGGCCGACATCGCCGAACTCGCCGCGCGGCAGCGACGCATTCTCTCGAACGCCGCACGCGCGGTCGGCGTCGGCGGCCGCCTCGTCTACTCGACCTGTTCGGTCGAACCCGAAGAGAACGAAGGAGTGGTCGAAGCGTTTCTGGAAACGCATCCGGCGTTCGAGTTGATCCGGCCTGATGTGCCAGAGCGGCTCGTGACGAAAGAAGGCGCGGCGCGCACTTGGCCGCAGCGCGACGACACGGACGGGTTTTTCGTCGCGGCATTTGCAAGGCGAGATGAGGGGAGTTAGAAGGTGAGCGAGGGGCAAAAGATGTTGACGAAGATGCCCGTTTCCTCTCCTTATTTTCCCCTTTGCCGCTGACCCTTGAGCCTGTCTTTATACTCTGATTGGCTTTTGCTTTCACGTGCGCCGGTGTTAGACTCTCGCGTCCGCAAAACGCCCTTTCGGGGGCGCGTCTGAGAGGTAATAAAAAAACTTGGCCGGAACACAACGTGCTTTCGGATCGGCGTTAGGCAAGGTCGCCATCTTGATCGCCATCGCGGGATTTTTTCTCGTCGGCATGGCGGGCACGGTCTATCTCTCGCTGCGTAGTCCCGAAGTCGAAGTGCCCGAAGTGACGGGCAAAAATATCCTTGATGCCGAGAAGATTCTCGCCGACGCAGGGTTGAACGTGCGTCGGCGCGCGTCGCGCTACAGCGCGGAGGTCGCAGCCGACACCGTGCTCGACCAGACGCCGCGCCCCGGCGATCATGTCAAAGCCGGGCAGACCATCGCCGTCGTCATCAGTCGCGCCGAGGCGAAAGAGGGCGAGAGTTCAGTCGGCATCCGGCGCGACGATGAAACGAAGACCGACAACCGGAACAGCCCCGGTAATCAGAACGAGTCCGCGGCGTCCGCCGACAACCGGAACGACAACGCGAACGACAACGCGAACGACAACCGCCCGAAGCGCAACACGAACAAGAACAAAAACGCCAACGCCAACAACCGGAACACCAACGGCAATACGAGCGCGAACGGGAACATCAACTCGAACCTGAACACCAACTTGACGACCAACAGCCGCAACGCCGACAATCGCAACGCGTCGGGACGCCCCGACGCCGAGCGCAACACAAACGCGCGCCCCGACAGCAACAATCTCAACTCCGGCAACCGGAACGCGGCCGCGTCGCCGAACGCGAACGCGGCCACTAATCGTAACGCGAACGCGAACACTAATCGCAGTAGAACCACGAACAACCGTAATACGAACACGACGGGCAATCGCAACGCGCGCCCCGCCGCCGTTCAAACGCCGCGCCCGTAAAGAGTCGCGTGCCGGGAGAAACGCGGTGCGCGTGGTAAGGGCGGCGGATGAATTCGCGGAAGACACGACGGCGAGCGAAACGCACGGACGTAAAGAGTCCGGTTCAAGCGGCTTTTATTCAGTTTTCACCCGAAATCTCGCGTTTCACATGGCGACGGCAAGGCGTCGCGAATCCGCCCGACTAATTTTGCCCATGCAGGTAAGGCAACGATGATAGAGATCGCCCCATCTATTTTATCTGCTGATTTTGCGCGGCTTGGCGAGGAGATCGCGGCCATCGAGCGCGGTGGCGCGGGTGTCGTTCATTGCGACGTGATGGACGGTCATTTCGTCCCGAATATCACGATTGGCCTGCCCGTCGTAAAGTCTCTGCGGGGCGCAACCCGTTTGCCGCTCGACACGCATCTAATGATTTCCGAGCCGGGGCGTTATGCCGAGCAATTTGTTGAAGCGGGTGCTGATATGGTCTCCGTCCACGTCGAGATCGACCCGCACCTGAATCGCACGCTCGTCGCCATTCGCAAGAAAGGCGCGAAGGCAGGGATCGCCATCAACCCGGCGACGCCGCTCGTCGCGCTCGAAGAATCGCTGGCCTTCGCCGACTACGTTCTCTTGATGACCGTCAACCCCGGCTTCGGCGGTCAGAAATTCATCCCGACCATGTTTGATAAAGTGCGTCGCCTGCGGCGCATGATCGAGGAGCGCGGATTGGAGACGCGCATCGAAGTTGACGGCGGCATCGACCGCACGAACATCGCCGACATCACCGCCGTCGGGGCGGAAATCATCGTCGCCGGGACGGCCGTTTTCGGCGGCGGCGACCCGGCGCAAGGCGTTCGCGACCTGTTGGCGTCCGCCGCACAGTGGGTCTGACAAGTAACAGGTGACGAGGTAAAGACAAGTCTTTTAGTTTTCAACTTGTCGCCCGTCACCCGTCGCTGAATTTTTGGAGGTTTTATTAAATGCGTTTACGCAAATTTTTATTGGTCGCGAGCCTGTGCGCGTTGCTTGCGAGCGGATTGCCCGCCGGGTCGGGCGTCGTGCGCGGTCAGCAACAGCCGCCGCAGCAGCCTTCGAGCGCGCAAACCGAGGGCACGCCCGCACAACGACTTGAGGTGATACGCCAGCGTCTGGAAACATCGCGGCGCACGCTCAACGGCGCGATTGCCGGTCTCAACGCGGGCGGCGACAAGGAGAAGAAAGATAAGGATAAGAAGGTATCGGACGACCCCGTCTCGCGCCTGCGCGGCCTTGAGAAAGAGGCCGGTTCGCTGTTGAACGAAGTGGCCGAACTGCGCGCGAAGATCGACCGCGGCGAGAAATCCGAAATCTCCGAGGTGGAGAGGTTGGAAAGCGCGCACGCCGAACTCAACGGGCGGATCGAATCCGGTCTACAGGCGACGGCCAGCGCGCGACGTGACGCGACGGTCGCTACCGGCGGCGTGACCACCAAGAATAAAAAGAAGCCCGGATTCTTCGGTCGTATCTTGGGGCGCGGAGACGACGCGGGCGAGTATGACGAGTTGGTCGGCGGCATCGCGCCGGGACGCGACCGCCAGTTGTTCGAGGAAGCGGCGAAACTCGCGCGCAAGGGCAGGTACGAGACCGCGCGCTACCTCTTCAACAATATCATCATGACCTACCCCGATTCGCCCTACCTGCCGCACGCCAAGCTTGCCATCGCCGACACCTTCTATCTCGAAGGCACGACGAGCGCGCTCATACAGGCGGCCAACTCTTACCGCGAGTGGCAGACCTTCTTCCCGCGTGACCCGTTGGCCGACGAGGTGATGTTGAAGGTCGCAGAAGTCGAGATGCGGCAGATGGGCTTGCCCGACCGCGACGTGGCGCACGCGCGCAAGGCCGAGCAACTCCTGAAGGCTCTCTTGCAGCAGTACCCGGACACGGCCTTGCGCCCCGACGCGCAGGTGCGTCTCGGCGAGGTGCAGGAAAATCTGGGGATGCACACTTTTCAGGTCGGCAACTTCTACATGGATCGCTATGAGCGCGGCGTCGCCCCGAACCCGAAGGGCGCGCAATCGCGCTACCGCGAAGTGGTCGAGAAGTATCCGAACTTCTCGCGCCGCGACCGCGCGCTCTATCTCTTAGCCAACACCTACGTGTTGGAAGAAGAGCCAGACGAAGCGGCCAAGTATTTTCAGGAGATCGTGCGCAACTTCCCGAACAGCGAATACGCAGAGAAGGCGCAGGAACAACTCGACGCCATCGGCGCGCCCAAGCCGCAAGCCGACCCCAAAGCCATGAACAAACTGCCGCCGGAGAAGCGTTCGATGACCTCGCGTTTCTTCCAGCAGATGTTCGGCACGGCCACCGTCACGGTTGACAAAAACGGCGTGCTCATCAACAAGGACGGCAACGAGAGCAGCCTCATCGATGTCGTGATCGAAAACAAGGGGACGCTTCCGGTCACGACGCCGAACGCGCCGACGATCACGCGTCGCGTTTCGTCCGTCACGCCCGCGCCGCAGGCACAGCCGAAGCCGCAACCGGCGGACAAACCCGCTAACGGCGTCCAGTTGACGCCGACCAACCCCGGCCCTCCGGCGACCGTCGATACGCCGAGCGCGCCGCCCGCGCAACGTCCGCCCGTGAATTGAAGCGGCAGGTCGAAACAGCAAAAGGCGAAAGTGAAGCGGAGCAAGCGAAAACTCCGGTCTCCACTTTCGCCTTTTCTTTGGTCGCCCCGTCGCTTTCTACTTTCGCCTTTCTACTTCAGTTCGACGGTGTTAGAATTTTTCCACCTCCAACAGCGTTAATGAGAAAGAGTTTGAGCGCGCTACTGTCTCCGGCGGGGAACTGGGACGAACTCGTATGGCCGAAAAGACCTCTGACGAATTGACGCGCCGCCATCGCGCCGCCGCCGGCGTGGTGTCCGCGCTCATCACACTCACGCTCGTGCTCGTCGCGCTGGCCTACGCGGGCGTGCGGCCGAGCCTGCCCGCAAGCCTGCTCAACCCCACCCTGTACGGCGCGCTGTGGATCGTCATCGCGGGACTCGGACTCGGCGCAATCGCACTCAGGCGCATGCGTTTCGGCGCGCTCAGATTGCAAATTATCGCGGAGGCGAAAGGGGCTTCCGCGCTGCTCGCCACGTTGCACAAGACGACCGTGCTCGTCGCCCTGTTCGGCATCGTCATCGCCTTCGTCGGCTATCTGCTGTTCACCCGTTCGGGTTATCCGAGCGACATGTTGAAGGCGGGCGTCATCGCCGTCGCCATTTTGCTCTACACTTATCCGCGCCGCGCGGCGTGGCAAAAAGTCTTGCGGGCGACGGAAACAACAGAAGGGCTGACCACCGACGGCACGCCCGCGAAAGGAACAACCGCGTGATGTTTTACGCCCGCCTCGCCTCGCTCGTCTTCGCGGTCTCGGCCTGCTCCCTCGCCTGTCCGGTCTCAACCGCCGCGCGCACGCAAACTCCCGGCGCGCAACCCACGCCCGCGCCCCGCTCGCCGCGTCCGTTGGCGACGGCCACGCCCGCGCCGAAAACTACTGCGCAGCCTGCGGCGCAGCAGGCGTCGCTCACGCCGCGCGAACGCCGCGTCAAGGCTTACGCGAAGTTGATGGAAGGCCAGCGTTTCTTCACGAACGCGCGCGGCCGGGGCGGTATCACGCGCGAGGATTTGCACACGGCGCAAGCGGCCTTCGAGCAGGCCGCCGCGCTCGACCCGACTCTTTCGGAAGCCCACACCGCGCTTGCCGAAATCGCCTTTTTCTTCCTCGACGATCAGACGCTCGCCGAACGCGAAGCGACCGCCGCCGTCCGCATCGATAACAACAACTTCGGCGCGCACCGCATTCTCTCGCGCATCTACGCGCTCAAGGCCGGACTCGACTCGGACAAGACCGACCGCGCCGCCGCCGACCGCGCCATCGCCGCACTCAAAGACGTGCTTCGTCTCGACCCGAACGACCCGGAAGCCCTCGCCCTGCTCGGCGAGTTTTACACGAGAACCGAACGTGAAACGGAAGCCATCGAAGCGTTCCGCCGTTGGATGGGCGCGCCCGCCACGGTCGATACCAACTTCTACAAAGTCATCACGCAGGGGCGCGAGCTTTCGCCCGACGCCGCCGCCGCGCGTCTCGCCGAAGCGCTGCTCAAGGCCGGTCGCACCGCCGAGTCGGTTGACGCCATCCGCCGCGCGCTTGCCATCAGCCCGGAGAACAGCGCGTATCTCGCGTTGCTCGGCGAAGCGATAGACGCGGGCGGCGATAGCGATGTCGCCATCAGCGAGTTGCAGCGCATGATCGTGGCGAACCCGACGAATCTCGCCGCCATCAGTCTGCTCGCGCACACGCAGGCGCGCTCCGGCAAAGTTGACGCGGCGGTCGCAACGCTGCGCGCCGCCACGGCCGCGCGCCCCGGCGACACGCGCGAGTTGCAGCAACAACGCAGTCGCCTTGTGGACGACCTCGCCGGAGTGCTTGCCGACGCCTTGCGCTACGACGAAGCCATCGCCACTTACGAAGAACAACTCAAAGCGCGCGGCGTCGCCGCCGATGCGCCGCTCACCTCGGACAGCGACAGAGAGGCTGTGCGCCCGCTGCTCGAACGCATCATCAACTTGCAGCGGCAGGCCGGACGTTTAGACGACGCCTTCTCGACCGCCGCGCGCATGCGTCGGGTGCTCGGCGCAAATGATCCGCGCGCCGATTTTTATTCCATCGCCGTGCTGCGCGAACAGGGCAAACGGCGCGAGGCTCTGGAAGCCGCGCGCGCCGCGCGCTTGAAGCATCCGGGCGTGTCCGAGTTTTTGAGTTTGGAAGCCGAGACGCTGGCCGAACTCGGTCAGGTCGAAGAGGGCGCGACGCTCCTGCGTGCGCGCGTCACGGGCAAGGTCGAAGACGATTATCCGGCGTATCTCTCTATCGCGAATCTCTACCTGCAAGCCGGTCGCGGCAAAGAGGCGGTGGTGGCCGCGCGCAAGCTGCTCGAACTCGCCCCGCCCACGCAGCCGCAACTCGTCGCGCAAGCTCTCATCATGCTCGCTTCCGCGCAGGAGCGCGCGGGCGACCCGAAGGGCGCGGAAGAATCTCTGCGCCGCATCCTCTCGAAAACTCCGAACGACGCGACCGCGCTCAATAACCTCGGCTACTTTCTCACCGAGCGGGGCGAACGCCTCCCCGACGCGCTCGACATGATCAAGCGCGCTGTCAAAGCCGAGCCGACCAACCCCAACTACCTCGACAGTCTCGGCTGGGTCTACTTCAAACTCGGCCAACTCGACGAAGCCGAACGCTACCTCAACGACGCCGCCCGCCGCAACACGCGCTCCTCCACGGTGCACGAGCACCTCGGCGACCTCTACCAGAAACGCGGCAAACTCGACGACGCCCGCGCCGCTTGGCGCAAAGCCCTCGGACTCACCACCGACGCCTCGGACATCACCCGTCTCAAGGCCAAAATCAACGGTGAAGCGAGCAAGTAAGCTACACGATACGGAGTGTAAATTTGACATATTGACGGTGTGCAGCCCTCACGCTACACTGCCGTTAGTCTGAACGTTTGCCCCAAGTTTCGCTCAGACCGCAAGCAAGAACCCTCCTCATCAGTTAAAAATTCTAAATTAAGAGAAGAGAGTTCTACCCCCAATGACGCGCTACAATTTGTCCCCCTGTCTGAGCCTGCGTGCGCGCAGGCACGCACGTTTCGCGCTCTCCGCCGTCGCCTGTCTGTTCGTCTCCGGCCTGTTCGCCGCGAGCGTCGAGGCGCAGGCGATGCGCCCGGTCGCACGGCTCGTCGGAGTCTCGAATAGCGGTGCTGCGCGCGTTAATTCGAGCGCGGATTCGTGCGAGATGCAGGCGCGCATGATGAACGCTTCTTTGACAAACGCACGTTCGCGCACGGCTCGCGTCAGCGCGACCGGCGACGAACGACGCGCCTTTGATCTGATTAACGCCGAGCGGCGCGCGCGCGGCGAGTCGTCGCTCGTCTGGGACGCGGAACTGACGCGCATGGCGCGGTTGCACTCCGAGAACATGGCGCGGCAGAACTTCTTCGACCACGTAGACCCGCAGGGTCAGAACATGACGATGCGCGCACGCGCGTGCGGCGTCTGCGGTTGGAGCGCGATTGCCGAGAACATCGCGTATAATTCCGGCTACGACGATCCGGCTGGCTTCGCCGTCGAGCGTTGGATGACTTCGGCCAAGCACCGCGCCAACTTGCTGCGTCAGGGCTTCACGCATTCCGGCATCGGCGTGGCGCGCGCCGCCGATGGTCGCGTCTTTTTCACACAGGTGTTCGTCACGCGCTAAAGCCGCGAGCCGGGTTAGAAAATTTGCGGCGGCCGGCGCTCAATCTTACGAGAGGCCGGCCGCTCTGCTTTTGCCCGGCGAGATGTTGCCCATTGTGTCCGACGTACGATTCACACTTCCGTCCTACGCCAAGATCAATCTCACCCTGCGCGTCCTCGGACGCCGCACCGACGGCTACCACGAAATCGAAACCGTCTTTCAAACCGTCACGCTGCACGACCGGCTCACGTTCGCAGCGCGCGACGACGGGCGGATCGAACTCGTTTGCGACGCGCCCGGCATCCCTTGCGACGAAACGAATCTCGTACACCGCGCCGCTATAGCCCTCCGCCGGCGTTACGGCATGGGTCGCGGCGCGCGCATCAATTTGGAGAAGAAGATTCCGGCGGGCGGCGGTCTCGGCGGAGGTTCGTCAAACGCCGCCGTCGCTCTCGTCGGTCTTGCGCGCCTGTGGGAATTAGAGACCGACCGGCGCGCGCTCGCGGAAATCGGCGCGACGCTCGGCGCGGACGTGCCCTTCTTCCTGACGGGCGGCACCGCGCTCGGCACGGGGCGGGGAACGGACATTCACGCGCTCCCGGATGCGCCGCCGCAGCAACTTTTAATCGTCACGCCGCCTATCGAAGTCTCGACCGCAGCGGCCTACAAATCGTTGAACGCGCATACCTTGACAAAGGCAGTTGCGCCCGCTAATCTCGCTGTTTCGCGCGCGCAGGCCGAAATTTCGGATTTGTCGCAGGCAGTACTGAGAAACGATTTCGAGCCGGTCGTCTACGGCCTTCATCCCGAAATCGCGCGGGTGCGCGATGCGCTCACGGCGGCGGGCGCGAGCGGCGCGTTGCTGTCGGGTAGCGGGGCGAGCGTCTTCGGCCTCTTTGAAAATGCGGAGCAGCGCGACGGCGCGCGGGTGAGTTTGAGAGTCGAGAGTGGCTGGCAGGTTTTCGCCTGTGAGACGCTCACGCGCGTCGCTTACGCGGAAGCCGTCGGCGCGATTGAGTTTTAAACGGGCATGCCGTCGGGGCATGTTCGCGCGAGCAACATTGGGGCGTCGCCAAGTGGTAAGGCACCGGTCTTTGGATCCGGCATTCGTAGGTTCGAATCCTTCCGCCCCAGCCATTCTTCAAAAGTTTCAAGTTTCAGGTTTCAGGTTTCAAGTTCACAAACTTTCAGACCTGAAACTTGAAACCTGAAACTTGAAACTTTTTTATGAGTACGACCGGCGGCATCAAAGTTTTTTCCGGCAACGCGAACCGCGAGTTGACGCTGGAGATTTGCAACTACCTGAGTTGCGACCCGGGCAGCGCAACCATCGGGCGTTTTTCCGACGGCGAATTCAACTTTCAGATCACCGAGAACGTGCGCGGCGGCGACATCTTCATCGTCCAGCCGACCTGCCCGCCTACGGACGCGAATCTGATGGAACTGCTCGTCATGCTCGACGCCTTCCGGCGTTCGTCGGCCGAGCGCGTGACGGCCGTGATTCCGTATTACGGTTACGCGCGTTCGGACAAGAAGGATCGCCCGCGCGTGCCGATTGCCGCCAAGCTCGTCTCGAACTTGATCGCGACGGCCGGAGCGCACCGCGTCTTGACGATGGATTTGCACGCCGCGCAGATTCAAGGCTTCTTTGACATCCCCGTAGATCACCTCTACGCCGCGCCCGTCTTCATCGGCCACTATCAGGCGAACCCGATGCCGAACCTGACGGTGGTTGCGCCCGACACGGGCGGCGCGGAACGCGCGCGCGCTTACGCCAAGCGGCTCAACGCCGAACTCGCGCTCTGCGACAAGCGGCGCGAGAAGGCGAACGTGGCCGAAGTGATGAACGTCGTCGGCGACGTGCGCGGGCGCAACTGTCTGGTGGTTGACGACATGTGCGACACGGGCGGTTCGCTGACGAAGGTGGCGAAGGCTCTCAAGAGCGCGGGCGCGGAGAGCATCCACGCCTGTTTCACGCACGCGGTATTGTCGGGTCATGCCTGCGAGCAGTTGGCGAAGTCGGACATCGAGCAGGTCGTCACGACCAACACGATCCCGTTCAACGAGAGCAAGAATGAGGTAGATAACATCAAGGTTTTAAGCATCGCGCCGCTGCTGGCGAAAGCGATCAAGTCGATCCACGAGGAGACCAGCGTCTCTTCGCTCTTCGTGTGAAGGGCAAACACTTAATCCGGTTTCAAGTTTCAAGTCTCAGGTTTCAAGTTAAGAGCCTGAGCAACCTGAAACCTGAAACCTTCAACCTGAAACTCGGTATTTGATTATGGCAGAGAAGAAAGAATTTACGATCAAGGCCACGCGTCGCGAGGGGCGCGGTAAGAACGACGCGCGCCGCGTGCGCGCCGCAGGGCGCGTGCCGCTCACGATTTACGGCGGCGAGGGCGAATCCGTTTCGGCCTCCGCATCGCTCGCCGAACTGGCGGCCATCCTGCGCACGGAGTCGGGACACAACACCATTTTCACGCTCGACATCGACGGCGAAGGAGGTCACGACGTGATGTTCCTCGACCGCCAGATCGACCCCGTGCGCGGTCGGCTCGTGCACGCCGATTTGCGCCGCCTCGTGCGCGGCCAGAAGATCGAAGTCGCCGTGCCGCTTCACCTGACGGGAGAGCCTATCGGCGTCACCGAAGGCGGCGGCGTGCTCGAACAGATGGTGCGTGAAATTGAAATCCGTGTCAGGCCGCGCGACATCCCCGACGCCATCAACCTCGATGTCTCGAACCTCGGCATCCACGACGTGCTGCACGTCTCCGATTTGCAGGTGGAGGAAAACATCGAAATCCTGAACGAACCCGACATGGTGCTTGCTACCGTCGGCATCGTTCAAGAAGAGCCGGTCGAAGCTCCCGCGGCGACGGATGACGAAGGCGCGGAGCCGGAAGTCATCGGCAAGGGCAAGAAGGACGACGAGGGCGACGAAGGCTAACGGACTTTGGGCAAAGGGTCTGGGGACAGAGCGAAAGGGGAGAAGCGAAAGACGCGTTTCCCGCGCCTTCGTTTTTAATCCCCGCCACCCTTATCCGTTTCGCCTCCCCCTTTTTTCTGATGCTTATCGTCGGGCTGGGCAATCCGGGCGCGCAGTATGAATTGACGCGCCACAACCTCGGCTTCATGGTCGTGGATTTGTTGGCGCGCGAGGCGGGGCGCGACGTGCGACGCGAGGAGTGTCGCGCGCTCGTCGGGCGTGCCGAGATCGAAGGCCGCAAGGTCGAACTCGTCAAGCCGCAGACTTACATGAATTTGAGCGGCGAATCGGTTCAATGCCTGCTGCGTAAACGCGAGTTGAAAACGGCGACGGATTTAGTCGTCATCAGCGACGACCTCGCGTTGCCTTTCGGCACGTTGCGTCTGCGGGCGCGCGGTTCGAGCGGCGGCCACAACGGTTTGAAAAGCATCATCGCGCAGACGGGCACGGATGAATTCATTCGCCTGCGTATCGGGATTCAACCCGAACACCCGCTCGCCGACACGGCGCGATACGTCCTCGAACGTTTCCCGCAAGGCGCGCGCGGCGAACTGGAAAAAGTTTTAGAGCGGAGCGTCGAAGCGATCCGCGCCGTCCTGCGCGACGGCATTGACAAAGCGATGGCAACTTATAATTAGTAAATCGTGAATCGTAAATCGTGAATAGATAAGACGCTTGCTTTATCTATTCACGATTTACGATTCACGATTTACTAATCTTTCCTTCTTGCTTCCGCCACAAGGCCGAGGCTAGACATCCATAAGGAGGATGAATTTTGGCTGAGAAGAGAATTTACGAAGTGGTCTTCATCATAGACCCGGCGACGGGCGAAGAAGACTCGACCCGCCTCGTCGAAAACCTGCAAAAAATCGTCACCGATCAGGGCGGCGCAATCACCAAATCCGAAAGCATGGGGCGCAGGCCGTTGGCCTACCGGATCGGGCGCAACACCGAAGGCCATTTCATGCTGTTCGAGATCGAAGGCACGGGCGGCGAGATCGCCGAACTCGAACGCCGCATGCGCGTCAGCGATCAGGTGATGCGCTATCTCACAGTGCGCGTGGACGAAGACCGCCGCCGCGCCGAGAAGTTCAAAGACCGCCGCGCTCGCAAAGCGAGCAAACGTCCGGAGAAAGGCGCGGGAGGACGCGGCCAGAGCAGCGGCAATTATGCTGCGTCGGCGGCCGCACCCGTTGCCGCCGCCGGTGAAGGTGACGCCGAGGCGTAAAAACGCACGCGTCGCCCCTGCTTACCTGCGGGCATTCAATATCGCGACCCAGTAGGGCGCGCCCCGCGCGAGTTGATAACTCGTGCGAGCACGCAGCGCAACGGTCGGGTCGGTCAACCGGCAGTAGTGGCCGGAAAAGTTTGAAAGAGGAAAATTATGTCGAGAAATTTTGATCGTGATCGGGAACGTGATTTCGGAAATGACGACGACCGCGGCGGTCGCTTCGGCGGCGGCGGTGGCGGCGGGCGTGGAGGCGCGGGCGGCGGCGGTGGCGGTCGCAGCGGCGGCAGATTCCGCCGGCGCAAAGTGTGTCGCTTCTGTCTGGACAAAGTTGACATCATCGATTTCAAGGACGTGAAGTTGCTGACGAACTACATCCCCGAACGCAGCAAGGTTCTGCCGCGCCGCATTTCGGGATCGTGCGCGCCGCACCAACGCATGCTGGCCGAGGCCATCAAACGCGCACGCAACATCGCGCTCTTACCCTATGCCGCCGACTCGTAAAAAGGAGGGACTAATAGATTATGGCAAACACACAAGTCCTCTTGCGTGAAGATATTGATAATTTGGGAGCGCGCGGCGAGATCGTCAAAGTCCGCGCGGGCTACGCGCGCAACTACCTGCTGCCGCGCAAACTCGCCGTGCAGGCGACCGCCTCGAACGTCAAACAGATCGAACAGGAGCGCGCCGCGCTCTTGCGTAAGGAAGCAACCGAGCGCGCCGGGGCTGAAGCGCAGGCCGCGCAGATGAACTCTTTGCGCCTGACCTTCGAGCGTAGGGTCGGCGAACACGGCATGCTCTACGGCTCGGTCACTTCGATGGACATTCAGGAAGCTCTCAGAGAGAAGGGCTACGAGTTTGACCGTCGCCGCATCAACCTTGCGGAAGCGATCAAAGAGACGGGCGAGTTCTCCGTGCGCGTGCGCCTGCACCGCGAAGTGAACGTGGACATCCCCGTCATCGTCACGGCCGAAGGCGGCGCGGCAGCGGCGGCGACGACAACGAAAGCCACGGCCGCAACCGGCACGGCGGACGCCACGGACGGCGCGGCGTCGGAAACGACTGCCGATGAGACCGGCGGCGAGTAAAATCAAACAACCGGCGGGCGCGTCAACTAAACATTGTCGCGCCCGCTTTGGCTATAGTATGCTGTAGGCGCGTTGCTCCCGGCGGACGGTTTTGGTTGAGAGCGATCACCGCTTGCAGCAGTTTTTTTGTCCGGTCTTTCCTCCGGCTTCCGAAGCTCCCGAGTCTCCCGATGGTCAAAAATTTCGCTCCCGATTCGACGCGCGATCAGATGCTCGAACGCCCGCTGCCGCACAGCGCGGACGCCGAGCGTGCCATCCTCGGGGCTATCGTCCTCGACAACGGCCTCGTCAATCAAGCCATCGAACTTTTGCGCCCCGACGATTTTTACGTCCGCGCGCACCAGCACCTGTTCCGCGCCATGATCTCGATGAGCGAGCGCGGCGCGGAGATCAACCCCATCCTGCTCGGCGAGGAACTCCGCCGCGACGGCGCGCTCGAACAGGTCGGCGGCATCGCCTTCATCTCGGAACTCACTTACGGACTGCCCCATTTCACGAACCTCGCGCACTACGCCAAGGTCGTGAAAGACAAGTCCATGCTGCGGCAACTCGTCCGGGTCGCCAACAAGATCACGAGCGAAGCCCTCGAAGAAGAGGACGAGGCCACGCTCATCCTCGACCACGCCGAGCAGATGATCTTCGCGCTGGCCGACGAGCGCACACGTCAAGGCTTCGCGCACGTCAAGCCCGTGGCCGACGGGATTCTCGAAAAGGTGCAGGAACTCGGCGGGCGCGGTTCGGTCTTGACCGGGTTGACGACCGGCTTCGCCGAACTCGACAGGCTGACATCGGGCTTGCAACCGTCGGACTTGATCATCGTCGCCGCGCGCCCCTCGATGGGCAAGACTTCGCTCTGCCTGACGCTCGCGCAGAACGCGGCGATTCAGGCCAACGCCGTCGTCGGCGTCTTCTCGCTGGAGATGTCGAAGGAGTCTCTGGTGATGCGCATGCTCTGTTCCGAGGGGCATGTGGACGCGCACCGCTTCCGCTCAGGTTTCCTGTCGCGCGATGAATGGGCGCGGCTCGCGGGTGCGCTCGGCACGCTCTCGGAGACGAAAATTTTCATCGACGACACGCCGGGCATCTCCGTGCTGGAGATGCGCGCGAAGGCGCGGCGGTTGGCGGCGGAACAGAAGCGGCTCGATCTGATCATCGTCGATTATTTGCAGTTGATGTCCGGCTCGTCGAAGCGTTCGGAGTCGCGGCAACAAGAGGTGTCGCAAATTTCGCGCGAGTTGAAGGGCTTGGCGAAGGAGTTGAACGTGCCGCTCGTTGCGCTCTCGCAACTCTCACGCGCGCCCGAAGCGCGCACGGATCACAGGCCGCAACTTTCGGACTTGCGCGAGTCGGGCGCAATCGAGCAGGATGCCGACGTGGTCGCCTTCATCTATCGAGAGGAGCAGTACAACCGCACGGAAGAGAACGCCGGGATCGCCGAGGTCATCGTCGCCAAACAGCGCAACGGCCCGACCGACACGGTGCAACTGGCCTTCCTCAAAGAGTTCACGCGCTTCGAGAACATGTGGAAAGAGTAGGGCGACCCGCCAGCAGCCGACACACGGGTGTAGAAGTTTTTGTCCCGCGGCGATGTTTGAATGTTCGATTCAAACGTCCCTCGCGGGACTTCGCTTTAATGAATCATGCCGGTTAAAAACCAGACGCAACAAACAGACGCCGATGGCGACGCCGAGACGTTCGCGCGGCGTCCGACGTGGGCTGAGATCGATCTCGACGCGCTCGCCGCGAACTTCCGTGCGGTGCGCCGCGCGGTGGGGAACGAAGTCGGGGTGATGGCCGTCGTGAAGGCCGACGCCTACGGGCACGGCGCGGTCGGTTGCGCGCGAAGGCTCGCGGCGGAAGGCGTGGATTGGTTCGGCGTCGCGCTGCCGGAAGAGGGAATGGAGTTGCGCCGCGCAGGAATTGTGCAGCCGATACTCTGTCTCGAAGGATTCTGGGAGGGACAAGCGGGCGCGCTCGTCAAACACCGGCTCACGCCCGTCGTCTACCGGCATGACACGGCCGAGGCGTTCGACCGCGCGGCGCGCGAGGCGGGAGTCGTCGCCGATGTCCACGTCAAAATTGACACGGGCATGGGACGGCTCGGCGTGCGCCCCGAAGAGGCGGCGGAGTTTGCGCGCACGATCAAAAATTTTGCGAACCTCCGCGTGGACGGCTTGATGACGCACTTCGCTTCGGCCGACGACGCGGCGCGCGATTCGTTCACGGCGGAACAGTTGGCGCGTTTTCATGCGGCGCGTGAGTCGTTTCTCGTCGCGGGACACGCGCCGACCTTCTTTGATCTGGCGAACTCCGCGGCCACTTTCGCCCATCCCGCAACGCACGGCAACATGGTGCGGCCGGGCGGCGTGCTCTACGGTCTCTGGCGCGATGTGTTGCGGCCACGCGAAGGCTTGCCGGAGTTTCGCCCGGTGATGAACGTGCGTTCGCGGATCATCCTGTTGAAGTGGATCGGGGCGGGCGAGGTGCTCGGCTACGGCTGCACGTTCGAGGCGACGCGCCCGACGCTCGTTGCCACCGTGCCTATCGGCTATCACGATGGCTACGCGCGCGCTCTCTCGAACAGCGGCCGCGCTATCGTGCGTGGCCGATTTGCGCCGGTCGTCGGCCGCATCTCGATGGATTTGACTTTGCTCGACGTGACGGGCGTGCCCGGCGTCGAACGCGGCGATCAAGTGACGCTCATCGGCGCGGACGGACAACTCTCTGTGACCGCCGAAGACATCGCCAAAATCGCGGGCACGATCTCCTATGAAATCACCTGCGGCGTCAGCGCGCGCGTGCCGAGAAGATTCAAAGAAGAAGGGAAAGAGGTAAAGGGGAACGAGTGAAGGGGAAACAACGTTGCGCGCTCCGGCGAAACTGCTCTCCCGCTTTCACCTTTCCACTTTACCCCCGCTCCCTTACTCTTTCGGGGTCTTTACCTTCCTGAGTTTTGCTGTGTGCTCCTAGCGAAGTCTCCTTTCTGTATGAACTATTGAAGGATGAAGTTGTAGGTGATGACGCCCGACACTTTGACGGGCTGACCGGAGATCGAGGTGGGCGAAAAGCGCGCCTGATAAGCCGACTGCTGCGCGGCCATACGCAGCAGCGGGTGGCCGCTCGTCGCCTGCGCCGACATGACGCGGCCTTGCTCGTCGATCACGATCTCGACCGTCACCGTCCCCTGCACGCGCGCCTGCTTGGCGAGCATCGGGTAAGCGGGCGAGGGCTTGCTGATCACCTTGCTGTTGATGACCGCGCCTGAAACTCTGATCTGCTCGCGCCGTTTGGCGGGAGTAGGCGTCGGCGTCGGCGGCAACGGATCGTCGGCGGGCGCGACGGGCACGACGACGGCGCGGCGGTTCGCGTCGCTTGAATAGTTGCCGTCACCGCCGCCCGGCACGTTCAAGACACCACTGCCCCCACGATTCCTCGGGTCAACGTCCGTGCCGGTGATGAGGTAAGGCGCGTTGTGGCGCGGTATCTCGGCGGAACGGTTGCGCTCGGTCGAGATGGTGTCGGGTGGCCGCGTGTTGTCGAGCAGGGGCGCGATTGCCGAGGCGCGTTGGGTGATTTCATCACGGCGCGCACCGCCCGGCGCGGGCTGTGGCCGGTCGGGCGTGTGCGACTCCGCGGGCGGGAGCGGGAGCATCGTCACCGAATAGAGTTCGAGATTTTGTTTGCCGAGATGCGTGTCGTAAGCGTAGATGCTCGCCACGCCCACAACCAACAGGAGCAAGCCGTAGAAGCCGAGCGTGCCGAGAAAAAAACGCCCCCGGCGTGCCATATCTTTTTTGTGCGAGCCGGATTCGATCAAGTGTGTGAACATAACTTTTAGTCCTCTCTGTGCCGGTGCCGACGGGTCTAGAACGAGCGGACTCGATCAGGTTAGACTCCGCCGCCGCGCGTCTTGTTCCCGTCGAAGTTTCCGGCTTTAGACTTTGACTCGGAGACTGGGGTAGGATGTGCCGAAGTTTTCGACGACTCACTTTCAGGAGGACAAACCCACATGGCAACCAGCGCAGAGTGGCATGAGAGCTACGAGAAAATGAGCGAACGGACGTTGAATTTTTCACGCGCCGTCAAGTCCGTGCAAGAGGAGTTGGAAGCGGTTGACTGGTACAACCAGCGCGCCGAAGTGACGAAGGACGATCAACTGCGTCGCATCCTCGAACACAACCGCGACGAGGAGATCGAGCATGCCATGATGGGTCTCGAATACCTGCGCCGCATGAGTCCCGCGTTCGACAAGCACATGCGCACCTATCTCTTCACCGAAGGCGACATCCTCGAAATCGAAGAGAAGGCCGAAGGCGACTGACGCCCGAACCGCCAGCCCGTTAACCCGCGCCGCAACCCTTCACCCGTCATGCGCCGCGAATGAGGAATGAAATGAACGACGACAAGATCACGATCTACGAGAAACCGACTTGAAGCACCTGTCGCGAGGCCGACCGCCTGCTCCGTGAGAGCGGCATCGAATTCGAGAAGGTCAACTACATGACCGCGCCCCTCGGCGAAGCGAAACTGCGCGCGCTCGTCGCCAAGATGAAGACGCCAGTGCGCGAACTCCTGCGCACGAAAGAAGCCGTCTATCGCGAGTTGAATCCAGACCGGCGCGAACTCGGTGACGACGAAGCCATCGCGCTCATGGTCGCGCATCCCGAACTGATCGAACGCCCCATCGTCGAGCGCGGCGAGCGCGCCGTGCTCGGTCGCCCGGTGGAGAAGATTCGGGAATTTTTAGCGCAGAAGAGGTAGGAAGTGGCAAAAGGGGTGGGGACAGTTTACGTCTGCCAGAGTTGCGGCAAGCAGTCGCCCAAGTCGCTCGGCAGATGCCCTGCGTGCGGCGAATGGAACACGTTTGTCGAGGAACGCGCGCGCGCCGTTCCGAAAGGCGCGGCGGCGCGCGGCGGCCTGCACGCGCGCGAGGCGAAGCCGGTCGCCTTCGCAGAAATCGAATCGCAGGACGACGTGCGCGTCTCGTCCGGCATAACGGAGTTCGACCGCGTGCTCGGCGGCGGCATCGTGCCGGGAAGCCTCGTCTTGATCGGCGGCGATCCGGGCATCGGAAAATCGACGCTGCTGCTCGAAGTGGCGAACAAGTTGAGCGCGGGCGGCGCGCGCGTGCTCTACGTTTCCGGCGAGGAATCGGAGCGGCAGATCAAGATGCGCGGCGAGCGTCTGGGCGTCGTGGCCGAGAACCTGTACCTGTTGCCGGAGACGAACCTTGAAAGTATCCTCGCGGAGATGGAACGCGAAGAACCGGGCGCGGTGATCGTGGATTCGATTCAGACGATCTTCTCCTCGCAGATCGAAAGCGCGCCGGGGTCTGTCTCGCAGGTGCGCGAGGTGGCGGGGCGATTTCTGACGTTCGCGAAGAGTCGGGGCGTGCCCGTCTTTCTCATCGGCCACGTCACGAAAGAAGGCTCAATCGCGGGGCCGAAGGCTCTGGAACACATCGTCGATACGGTGCTCTACTTCGAGGGCGACCGCCATCACAACCATCGCATCGTGCGCGCGACGAAGAATCGTTTCGGCGCGGCCAACGAACTCGGCGTGTTCGAGATGACGGGCGAGGGACTGAAACCCGTCGCCAACCCGTCGGAGATTTTTTTACAGGAGCGACCCGAAAACGCCGCCGGGTCGGTGGTCACGGCCTGCATGGAAGGGACGCGGCCGGTGCTCGTCGAAGTGCAGGCTCTGGTGGCGAGTTCAAAATACAATTACCCGTTGCGCACGGCGCAGGGCTTCAACGCGAACCGCATCGCGCTGCTGCTGGCGGTGTTGGAGAAGCGGCTCGAACTGCCTTTGCTGAACAACGACGTGTTCGTCAACGTCGCGGGCGGGCTGGACATCGACGAACCGGCGGCCGACCTCGGCGTGGTCGCCGCGCTCGTGTCGAGTTATAAGAACCGACCGCTCGACGGTAAAACCGCCGTGTTCGGCGAGGTCGGTTTGACGGGCGAAGTGCGCGGGGCGATGCAGGCGCAGGTGCGCGCGCGCGAAGCGCAAACTCTGGGCTTCAAAAGATTGATCCTGCCCGCCTCGAACGCCGATGGCTTGCAACGCCTGCTGGGTCTGCGCGTCGTCGGCGTGCGCTCGGTGGAAGAAGCGTTGCGCGAACTCTTTTGATTGCGGGCGGCGGGCTGGAAGACGGGCGCAGCTTGAAGGCGAAATTCGCATCCCGCAATTCGCAACCTGAGGAAACCTTTTCGTGACGCGCTTGTTAAGAGCGTGTTAATATGCTCGCCGTTATGAAAACGGATTTGATCCTCATTCGTCTGGTCTTCACGGCGCTGCTGGTGGCGGCCGGATACGTGCTGCATCCGATCCAAGGCAAGCCGCTCTTGTCGGCAGGCGTCGCCGCCCTCATCGCGTTCGCCATCATCATGTTCGAGCGGCGCATCCAGCGCGCTTCTCTGAAGACCTTGATCGGCGCGGCCGTCGGCTCGATTCTAGGGATTGTGGGCGCGTACCTCGTCGGCTCGCTCATCAGCAACCAGCACTCGGACGCGGTCGCGCCGGGGATGAAAACTTTCCTGACGCTCGCGCTCACCTTCCTGATGGCCTACATCGGGCTGGTCGTCGGCGCGACCAAGGGCGACTATCTCGACCTGTCCGCGCTCGGCGGCATCTTCAGCGACAAGACGGCGCGGCGCGATTTCAAAATTCTCGACACGTCCGTCATCATCGACGGGCGCATCGCCGACATCGCAGAAGCCGGATTTCTGAGCGGCGCGATCATCATTCCGCAGTTCATCCTGCGCGAGTTGCAGCAGGTGGCCGATTCGCCCGATTCCAACAAGCGGCAACGCGGGCGTCGCGGTCTCGACATGCTCAATCGCCTCCAGACCAACAATACGCTCGACATACAGGTCGTGGACACAGACTTCCCGGCCGTGCGCGAAGTTGATCTCAAACTGCTCGAACTGAGCAAGCAACTCGACGCCGTGGTCGTCACCAACGATTTCAACTTGAACAAGGTGGCGCAACTGCACGGCGTCTCCATCCTCAACATCAACGAACTCGCCAACGCTCTCAAGCCCGTCGTCCTGCCCGGCGAACTGATGCGCGTCTTCATCCTCAAAGAAGGCAAGGAATACAATCAGGGCGTCGCTTATCTCGACGACGGCACGATGGTCGTCGTGGACAACGCGCGCAAGATGATCGGCAAGAACGCCGACATCTCCGTGACGAGCGTGCTGCAAACCACCGCCGGAAAAATGATCTTCGGGCGGCTCTCCGAAGAACCGCACGAGAACGGCGCGAGCATCCACAACACAGACACGCGCGGCATCAACGGCAGCAACAACACCTCGCGCCGTCCCTATCGCAGCGACCCGCGCCCGCACACCGTCGCCGCCCGCAGCATCGAACCGGAAGAACATTAAGCAAGGGATGAAGGACGGGGGATGAGGGATGAAAATCAAGATCATTCAATTTCTTGAATGCTTCCTTTCATCCCTCATCCCTCATCCTTCATCTCTATGAACGTCGCCATCATTGTGGCCGCCGGGAGGGGCACGCGCGCCGGGGGCGGAGAGCCGAAGCAGTTTCGCGCGCTGGCGGGCATCCCGCTCATCATTCACACACTGAGACGATTCGAGGCGTGCGCGGCCGTGGACGAGATCGTTCTCGTCGCGCCCGTCGCGGAGACGACTCTTCACGTTGCGACCGACGGCGTCGAGTTGAAGAAACTCGCGCGCGTCGTCGAAGGTGGCGCGACGCGCACCCAATCGGTCTGGCATGGCCTAGAGTCTTTGAACGCCGGAGAAGTCGAGATCGTCGCCGTGCACGACGGCGCGCGCCCCTTCGTGACGCCCGCAGAGATCGAGCGCACGATGCGCGCCGCCGCGGAGTGGGGCGCGGCCGTCCTGTGCGCGCCCGTCGCGGACACGATCAAAATGTGCGAGGGGGGACGCATCGCGCACACGCCCCCGCGCGAGAGTTTGCGCCGCGCGCTGACGCCGCAGTGTTTTCGTTACGAACTGCTCAGGCGCGCTTACGAACGCGCCCGCCTCGAAGGCATCGAAGCGACGGACGACAGCGCGCTCGTCGAAATGCTCGGCGCGCACGTCGCCGTCGTCGAAGGCGACACGCGCAACATCAAGATCACGCGCCCCGAAGATTTCGCGCTCGCGGAAATATTGCTCAAGGAGATAACTAGTGAGCAGTGAGCAGTGAGCAGTAAGCAGTAAAAGGCGAACTGTTTACCGACGGCTCACTGCTCACCGCTTACTGCTCACTGCTCACTGCTTACTACTTATGTTTCGCATCGGCATCGGACAGGACACGCACCGCCTCGCGGAAGGGCGACCGCTCATTCTCGGCGGGGTGGAGATCGAATCGGAGCGCGGCGCGGAAGGGCACTCGGACGCCGACGCGCTGGCGCACGCCATCACCGATGCCATTCTCGGCGCGCTCTGCGAAGGCGACATCGGCGTGCATTTCCCCGACCGCGACCCGCGCTGGAAAGACGCAGACAGTTTGCAACTGCTGGCGCGCGTCGTCTGGCTGGCGAGCCAGAGCGGCTACAAGGTAATCAACGTCGATGCGAACGTTTCGCTCGAACGCCCGCGCCTGCGCCCGCATATACAGGAGATGCGCGAGCGTCTCGCAGAGGTGCTGTCGGTCGAAGCGAATTGTGTGAGCGTCAAGGCGAAGACCGGCGAGGGGCTGGACGCGGTGGGCGAGGGGCGTGCCGTCGTCGCGCAGGCGGTCGTCCTGCTCGGTCGCGCGTGAGCCTCCGTTTCGGATGCGTGCCGCCCGGTGTTAGTATTCGTTTCGTCTTCTCGAATTTCAAATCGAACATCCGAATAAACGAGTTCAAGCGTAGGGCAAGACCTGTTTCTTTATGCGACCGCAGGACGTGATACGGCGAAAACGAGAGGGTGACGCGCTCTCCGCCGAAGAGATCGAGTTTTTCGTGCAAGGCGTGACGGGCGGCGAGTTCACGGACTATCAGGCGGCCGCGCTCTTAATGGCGATCTACTGTCGCGGCATGGACGAGAGCGAGCAACGCATGCTCACCGGGGCGATGTTGCGTTCGGGCGAGACGCTCGACTTCTCCGACATCCCTTTGCCGAAAGCCGACAAGCACTCGACCGGCGGCGTCGGCGATAAAACTTCGCTCGTCATCGCTCCGCTTGCGGCGTCGTGCGGCGTCGCCGTCCCGATGATCTCCGGGCGCGGTCTCGGCCACACCGGCGGCACGCTCGACAAACTCGAATCCATCCCCGGTTATCGCGTGAAACTCACGCTCGCGGAGTTTCGCCGCGTGCTCAAGCTCTGCGGCTTCGCGATGATGGGGCAGACGGCCGAGATCGCGCCCGCCGACCGCAAGCTCTACGCACTGCGCGATGCGACGGCGACCGTCGAGACGATCCCGCTCATCGTCGCCTCGATCATGTCGAAGAAACTGGCGGCGGGCTTGAACGCGCTCGCGCTCGACGTGAAGACCGGCACGGGGGCGTTCATGCGCGAAGACGCGCGCGCGCGCGAACTGGCGCACGCGCTCGTCGCTACTGGAAACTCTTGCGGCGTGCGGACTGAAGCCTTGCTCACGGATATGAATCAACCTTTGGGTCGCGCCGTCGGCCACGCGCTCGAAGTCCACGAGTGCATTGAGATTTTGCGCGGGCGAACGCCTGCGGGCGCGCAGCCCGTCGTCGATCTCTCCGTCGAATTGACGGCGCGGATGGTTCGGCTGGCGGGCGTCGAGCCGACGCTCGAAGCGGCGCGCGAGCGTGCGCTCGGCGCGCTTGGCACGGGCGCGGCGTTGGAATCTTTCCGGCGAAACGTCGAGGCGCAGGGCGGCGACCCGCGCGTGTGCGACGACCCGGCGCGCTTGCTTCAGACTTCGAGCCTGCGCGCCGTTAAGGTAGAATCCCCCCGCGCCGGATTCATCACCCAAGTCGAGGCCGCCGAAATCGGCCACGCCGTCTCAGGTATAGGCGGCGGCCGCACGCGCGTCGGAGACGAGATCGATTTTCAAATCGGCTTCGTCGCAGACGTGAAGCACGGCGATCAAATAGAAGCGGGCGGCGCGCTCGGCACGCTCTATTGCCGCGACGCCGCGCAAGCCGCGACGGCAGGCGCGCGAATCCGTGCGGCCTACACGGTCGGCGACGAGCCGCCCGCGCCCGTGAAACTCATCAAGGAAGTAATCACCGCATGAAGTTTAACCGACCGAAAATGCTCGCGCTGTTGCTGTGCCTCGCCGCGCTCATCGCCGCTTCGTCGTCCTGCACGGGCGGGAAGAACGAGGCGGACGACCCGACGCGTGTGCGCGTCGGCATCGTCTTCGACATCGGCGGCAAAGACGATCGCTCGTTCAACGCGGCGGCCTTCGAGGGCGTCAAGCGGGCGGAGCGAGAACTGGGCATCGTCCTGCGCGACGTCGAGCCGGGCAATCCCACTTCAATCGAACCCGCGATGCGCGCCTTCGCCGAGCGCGGTTATGATCTGGTGATCGGCGTCGGCTTCGCGCAAGCCCCGATCATGGAGATCGTGGCGAAGGATTACCCGCACATCAACTTCGCCATCGTTGACGGCGTAAGCCAACTGCCGAACGTCGCCTCGCTCGTCTTCAAAGAACATCAAGGCTCTTACCTCGTCGGCATGATCGCGGCGCGCACGACTCGGACAGGCAAACTCGGCTTCGTGGGCGGCATGGACATCCCGCTCATACACCGTTTCGCCACCGGCTATGAAGAGGGCGCGAAGGCCGTCAACCCGAACATCTCGGTCTATCGAAACTTCGTCGGCGTGACCGACAGCGCGTGGAACAATCCCGGCAAGGGCAAGGAACTCGCGCTCTCGCAGATCGGCAAAGGCGCGGACGTGATCTTCACGGCGGCGGGCAATTCCGGCCTCGGCGCGTTCGACGCGGTGGAGCAGGCGGGCAAAGGCGCGGACGGCCGCGCGACGCATTTCGTCATCGGCGTGGACTCGAACCAGAACATGGTCAAGCCCGGTTACGTCCTCACCAGCATGGTCAAGCGCGTTGATAACGCCGTCTACGACATCGTCAACGACGTGAAGAACAAACGCTTTCAAGGCGGCATCCACGTCTTCGGACTCGACAAGGACGGCGTGGCCTTCTCGCTCGACCAGTACAACCAAACGCTCATCGACCCGTCGGTCTTGCAGGAAGTCGAAGCCGCGCGGCAGAAGATTATCAAGGGCGAGATTCAGGTGACGGACGCGATGGCGAAATAATTCCGGGTTAGTAATCGTCAATTCAATCCTAGGGGGCAAACTCGATGAAACGTAACGCACAGGCAGAGTGGCGCGGGGGACTCAAAGACGGCCGGGGCACGATCTCGACCGACAGCGGCGTCCTCGAAAACACACAGTATTCCTTCTCGACGCGTTTCGAGGACGGGCAGGGCACGAACCCGGAAGAACTGATCGCGGCGGCGCACGCCGGATGTTTTTCGATGGCGCTCTCCGGCCAACTCGGCAACGCCGGTCTCGTCGCCGAAAGCATCAAGACCACGGCGAGCGTCAAGTTGGAAAAGACCGACGCGGGTTTCACCATCACCGAGGTTCATCTGAACGTCGCGGCGCGCGTGCCCGGCGCAAGTCAGGAACAGTTTGAGATGGCGGCGGGCAACGCGAAGGCGGGTTGCCCCGTCTCGCGCGTGCTGAACGCGAAGATCACGATGGAAGCGCGTCTGGAATCATAAGAGACTGATTCATTGCTCCATCGAATCGATGGAGCAATGAAGAAATGGATCAATTCCTTCAATGCTTGAACTGCGAGACATCACCAAACGCTTCGGGAACGTCTTGGCGAACGACGGCGTGAGCATCAAAGTGCGGCCGGGCACGATTCACGCCATCGTCGGGGAAAACGGCGCGGGCAAGTCCACGGCGATGCGTATCGCCTACGGCTTCTACACGGCCGACGGCGGCGACATCCTCGTTGACGGCGAGGTGCGGCGCATCTCGACGCCGCACGATGCCATCGCCCTCGGCATCGGCATGGTGCATCAACACTTCATGCTGGTCGAGCCGATGACGGTGGCCGAAAACATCGTGCTCGGCGCGGAGACGGGCGGCGTCGCGTCGCTCGATCTGGGCAAGGCCGCAGAGGAGATACGCGCTCTCTCCGACGAGTTCAAGTTGGCGGTTGACCCGCGCGCGACGATTGAGAATTTGTCGGTCGGCCAGCAGCAGCGCGTGGAGTTGTTGAAGGCGCTCTACCGCCGCGCGCGCCTGTTGATCCTCGACGAGCCGACGGCCGTGTTGACGCCGCAGGAGGTCGAAGAGTTTTTCGCCATCCTCCGCCGCATGCGCGAGCAGGGGAAGACGGTCGTGATCATCACGCACAAACTCTCGGAAGTCCTCGCCATCTCGGACGACGTGACGGTGATGCGCGACGGGCGCGTCGTCGGCCACGTCGAGACGGCGAGGACGAACGCGGCCGAGTTGGCGCGTCTGATGGTCGGGCGCGACGTGTTGTTGAGAGTTGAAAAAACGGACGCGACGGGCGACGGCGCGGCCGTGCTCGGCGTGAGAGAGTTAATGGTCACGGCGCGCGACGGCAAGCGGCGTCTCGACGGCGTCTCGTTCGAGGTGCGCGCGGGCGAGATCGTCGGCATCGCGGGCGTCGAGGGCAACGGCCAGACGGAACTCGTCGAAACGCTCGCCGGACTCACCGCCACCGGCCACACCGCGACGGGCGAGGTGGAGTTTGACGGGGGCGACATCACGCGGCTGGGTTCGCGCGCGCGCCGCGAACTCGGCATCGCGCACATCCCCGAAGACCGACACCGGCGCGGCCTGCTGCTCGACTTCGACCTCGCGGAGAATTCCATCCTCGGAGACCACTATCGCAAGCCCGCCGTTTCCGGCCTCGGCAACGTGTTTCTGAACGAACGCGGCATCCGCGAGCGCGCCCTGCAAGTGATCAAAGACTTCGACGTGCGCCCGGCCAACCCAGACCTTCCGGCGCGCGCGCTCTCCGGCGGCAACCAGCAGAAACTGATCATCGGGCGCGAGTTTGAACTCAATCCGAAACTGCTGCTCGTCTCGCAGCCGACGCGCGGCGTGGACATCGGCGCAATCGAATTCATTCACCGCAAACTCGTCGCCCTGCGCGACGCGGGCTGCGCCGTCCTGCTCGTCTCGGCCGAACTCGAAGAGGTGATGGCGTTGGCCGACCGCCTTCTCATCATGCGCGAGGGCAGCATCGTGGGCGAAGTTGACCCCAAGCGCGCGACCGTGGAAGAGATCGGCCTGTTGATGACCGGCGGAAAATAACTTCTTATGAAACTTCTACGCGAACTGTTCTTCCCGCTCGTCGCCGTGCTCGCGGCCTTCGTGCTCGGCGGCATCTTCGTCTGGATCATCGGCGACAACCCGTTTGAGACTTATCGCCTGCTCATCGGCAGCGCGTTCTCGTGGCCTGACGGCATCGGCTACACGCTCTTTTACGCGACGCCGCTCATCTTTACGGGGCTGGCCGTCGCCGTCGCCTTCCGCTGCGGCCTCTTGAACATCGGCGCGGAGGGGCAACTCTACGTCGCGGCGTTTGCGACCGCGTGGGTCGGCATCAAGTTCGGCGGCACGGTGGTAGACGTGTTCGGCACGCCCGTCAATTATTCGTGGATGACGCTGCCCGCCGTCCTGCTCGTCCCGCTCGCCATCCTGACGGCCATCGTCGCGGGCGCGACGTGGGGCGCGATTCCCGGCGTCCTCAAAGCGCGTTTCGGCTCGCACGAAGTCATCAACACGATCATGTTGAACTTCATCGCCATCGCGCTCGTCAGCTACTTCACGCAGTATCACTTCAAACAGGCGGGCGACCCGATTCTCCAGAGCGTGCCAATCGGCGCGGGCGTGCACCTGCCGCGACTCGGCAGCTTCATCCCCGGTCTGCCGACGCGTATCCCTCTGAACCTCGCGTTCCTGTTCGCATTGCTCGCCTGCGTGCTCGTCTACATTTTCCTGTGGCGCACGAAGTGGGGCTACGCGATTCGCGCGACGGGCGCGAACCCGACCGCCGCCGAATACGGCGGCATCTCGACGGGCAAACAGATCGTGCTTGCGATGGCCGTCTCCGGCGGACTCGCCGGGATGGTCGCCATCAACGAAGTGCTCGGCTACCGCTATCGCTATTATGACGGCTTCTCGGCCAACTACGGATTCACAGGCATCGCCGTCGCGCTGCTCGGCCGCAATCACCCGGTCGGCGTGTTGCTCTCCGCGCTGCTGTTCGGCATGTTGATTCGCGGCGGCATTTTCGTTGACGCTTTCTCCGGCAAAGTCTCCAAAGATTTGGTCGAAGTGCTGCAAGCCATCGTCATTCTCTTCGTCGCCTGCGAAGCGTTGTTCCGCGGCTCGTTCGGCAGATTTGGTTTGTTGAAAAGATCGAAAGTGTAAAAGCCATCAGCCATCAGCTATCAGCCATCAGCCATATCAAAGGCTTGTGCTGAAAGCTGACGGCTGATAGCTAACAGTTATCCTATGACTGAAATTTTCACCATCGCGCTCATCTTCTCGACGATACGGACGGCGACGCCGCTTTTGCTTGCCGCGCTCGGCGGCCTGTACTCGGAGCGGGCGGGCGTCATCAACATCGCGCTCGAAGGGTTGATGCTGGCGGGCGCGTTCACGGCCGCCGCGGTGACGCACTACGCGGGCAGCCCTTGGGCTGGCCTGCTCGCAGGGATCGGCGCGGGCGTCGTCGTCGCCGCCATCCACGCCGTCGCGTGTATCCGCTTCAACGCCGATCAGGTGGTGAGCGGCACGGCCATCAACATCCTGATGACGGGCGTTCCGGCCATGTTGAGCGGCGCGCTGTTTCTCTCTTCGGGTTCGACGCCGCAGATTCCCAAGGATAATTTGATCCCTTGGACGCCGGTGGTGCTCGCGCTCCTGCTCGTGGCGTTAACGTGGTACGTGCTCTATCGCACGCCGTTCGGTTTGCGGCTGCGCGCCGTCGGGGAAAACCCGGAGGCGGCGGACGCGGCGGGCGTGAACGTCAACGGCGTGCGCTATTCGGCGGTGTTGTTGTCGGGCGCACTGGCGGCCATCGGCGGCGCGTATTTGTCCATCGGCCAGTCGTCGCTCTTTACGCGCAACATGACTTCGGGGCGCGGCTTCATCGCGCTCGCCGCGCTCATCTTCGGCAAGTGGCGACCCGTCCAGACGATGCTCGCGTGCCTGCTGTTCGGTTTCACCGAGGCCATTTCGATCCAGATGCAGGGCGTCTTCAAACCATGGGGCGAAGAAATCCCCGTCCAGTTCATCAGCATCGTGCCTTACGTTCTGACGATCATCGTTCTTGCGGGATTCATCGGCCTCTCACGCGCGCCGCGTGCGCTCGGCATCCCGTACCAGAAGGAGAAGTGAGCCGTGAGCAGTAAGCAGTGAGCAGTCGGAAAACTGTTCTCCTACTGCTCACTGCTTACTGCTCACGGCTCACTAAAAAGATATGGAAACTTCGAGCAAGGACACGTTGTATGAACGCGCCGAACACGCGGCGCGGACGATTCGCGCGCGCGGAGGCGCAGAAGAGGCGCGCGTCGGGTTGGTGCTCGGCAGCGGCCTCGGCGCGTTTGCGGACGACCTCGAAGACGCGGTCGCAATTCCTTACGAAGAGATTCCGGGTTTCGCGCGTTCGACCGTCGAAGGGCACGCGGGGCGGCTTGTGCTCGGCCGCGTCGCGGGCGTGCCCGTCGTCGTGCAGCAGGGGCGTTTTCACTTTTACGAAGGCTATGCGCTCGACGAGGTGACGTTTCCCGTCCGCGTGCTCGGACTGCTCGGCATCAAGTCGCTCGTCCTGACGAACGCGGCGGGCGGATTGAACAACTCTTTCAAACAGGGCGCGCTGATGTTGATTAGCGACCACCTGAATTTGATGGGCGTCAACCCCCTGCGAGGCGCAAACGACGCGCGCTTCGGCGCGCGCTTCCCGGACATGTCGGACGTGTACGACCGCGAGTTTCAAGAGGCCGCCATCTGCGAAGCGCACGCGATGAAGATCGAACTCAAGCGCGGCATCTACGCCGCACTGACCGGCCCCAGTTACGAGACGCCCGCCGAAATACGGATGCTGCGCGCGCTCGGCGCGGACGCCGTCGGCATGAGCACCGTGCCGGAAGCAATCGTCGCGCGCCACATGGGCGTCAAAGTGCTCGGCATCTCGTGCATCACGAACATGGCCGCAGGCGTGCTCGACCGCCCGATTGACCACGCCGAAGTTATGGAAACCGGCGAACAAGTGCGCGTCACGTTTACGGAATTGCTGCGACGGACAATACCGAAACTGTCGTAAATCGTGAATCGTCAATCGTAAATAGATAAACCCTGCTTTTCTCTATTCACGATTTACGATTCACGATTTACGAGGAGCGAAGCGACTGAATGATTATCGGAATTTGCGGAGGCACGGGGTCGGGGAAGACGACCGTGGCGAATAAGATTCTGCAATCGGTGAGCGCAAACGAGGTGGCCTTCATCCAGCAGGACTCTTATTACCACGACCTCGACCGGATGCCGCTCGACTATAAGCAGCAGGTGAACTTCGACCACCCGGACGCGCTCGACAACGATCTGATGGTGGAGCACGTCCGCGCGCTGAAGGCGGGGCAGGCGGTCGAACTTCCCATCTACGACTTCAAGAACCATGTGCGCCGCAAGGAGACGCTCGGCATGAAGCCGAAGTTGATCATGATCCTTGAAGGCATCCTCATCTTCAACGAGAAGCGGCTGCTCGACGAGATGGACATCAAGGTATTTGTGGACACGCCCGACGACATACGCTTCATCCGTCGCCTGCGCCGCGACGTTGCCGAACGCGGGCGCACGGTTGATTCCGTCATCGAACAATATCTCTCCACCGTCCGCCCGATGCACATGCAGTTCGTCGAACCGTCGAAGCGTTATGCGGACGTGATCATCCCCGAAGGCGGGCACAATCTCGTGAGCATCGGCCTGCTCAGCGGAAAGATTCGCGAGCGTCTGGCCGACGAGCAAGAGCGGCGGCGCAGTAGTAGCAGCAACAGTAGTAGTAGCGGCGGCGGCAACGCCGGAGCGGGTAATTGAGTAAGAAGAGGAGCACAGTAAGAGTTTGACTACCACAGAAGTTGAGGAAGCGATCATCGAGGCGGCGACGGGCGCACGCGATTGTGCGTTGGCGCAGTTCTCGAAGTTCTGCGTCGGCGCGGCTCTCGAAGCCGAGGACGGGACGATCTACACGGGCTGCAACATCGAGAGTTCGGCCTACGAGTTGACCATGTGCGCCGAGCGCGTGACGATCTGGAAGGCGCTCTCGGAGGGCGCGCGCAAGTTCAAACGCATCGCCGTCGTGGCCGATACGGAACGCCTCACGCCGCCGTGCGGCGCGTGCCGCCAGATCATCTGGGAGTTTTGCGGCGACATTCCCGTCGTGCTCGCCAACCTGCGCGGCGACACCGAGACGCTGCAAATGGCCTTCCTTTTACCGCGCCCCTTCGACGCCGCATTTCTCGAAGAAACCGGCGAAGAAGGTTGAGACCGTCGAATAAGATTTCGACATGTCTTCCTTTGCGCCTTTGCGCCTTTGCGTGAGGTTAAATTTCGCGCAAAGGCGCAAAGGCGCAAAGGAAGATGGAAAGAGGGCAGGCTGATTGCTTTTGAGCTTGAAGTTAATGAGGACTGAAATAAACGGCGTGATGAAACTATCTCGAACTCTCCGGCGGCGTGTGCCGGCAATTTTTCTTCTGTGCGCTTTCATCGTCGCGACGGGCGCGCGCGTCGAAGCCTTCGCCCCGCGTTCGGTTGACTTAGTCGTGCGCGGCGGGACAGTCGTGACGATGGACGGGCGCGGGACTTTGATCGAGGACGGCGCGGTGGCCGTGCATCGCGGGCGCATCGTGGCCGTGGGGCGACGCGCCGACGTCGACAGAGATTTCGCGGGGCGCGAGACGATTGAGGCGCGCGGGCGCGTCGTGATGCCCGGCCTCATCAACGGCCACACGCACGTGCCGATGACTCTGTTTCGCGGCCTCGCAGACGATCTCGATCTCAACGAGTGGCTCACCAAATACATCTTCCCGGCCGAAGCGAAAAACGTGACGGAGGACTTCGTGCGCGTCGGCACGCGACTCGGCCTCGCGGAAATGATTCGCGGCGGCACGACGACCTACTGCGACATGTACTACTTCGAGGACGCCATCGCAGACGAGACGGCGAAGGCGGGCGTGCGCGGCGTGCTCGGCGAGACGGTGATCGATTTTCCGGTGGCGGACAACAAGACTTTTGCCGAAGCCCTTTCGTACACCGAGAAGTTTATCGAGAAGTGGCGCGGGCACGCGCTCGTCACGCCCGCGATTGCGCCGCACGCGCCTTACACCGTCTCGGAAGATCATCTCAAGACCGTGCGCGATCTCTCGAACCGCCTGCGCGCGACCATCGTGATTCACGTGGCCGAGACGCGGAAAGAGGTTGAAGACGTGACGCGCGACCACAACGCTTCGCCCGTCGCTTATCTGGCGCGCATCGGGTTTTTGTACGACCGCGTGATCGCCGCGCATACGGTTCACCTGACGACGGAAGAGATCGAGTTGTTGAAGCGTCTGGGCGTGGGCGCAGTGCATAACCCGCAGTCGAACATGAAACTGGCGTCGGGCGTGGCGCGCGTGCCGGAGATGCTGAGGGCGGATCTGTCTCTGGGGCTGGGGACGGACGGCGCGGCGTCGAACAACGACCTGAGCATGTGGGAGGAGATGGACACGGCGGCGAAGCTGCACAAGTTGACGACGAACGACCCGCGCGTCGTATCGGCGCGCGAGGTGTTGGAGATGGCGACGATTCGCGGAGCGCGCGCCCTGCATCTCGAACGCGACATCGGCTCTCTGGAACGCGGCAAGCGCGCCGATCTGATCGTCGTCGATATGGACGCGCTGCACCAGACGCCGGTGTACAACGTCTACTCGCATCTGGTTTACGCCACGAAGGCCAACGATGTGCGAACCGTCGTCATCGAAGGGCGTGTGGTGATGCGCGACCGCCGCCTGCTGACGCTCGACGAAGAGGCGATCAAGCGCGACGCGCGTGCATACCGGGCGCGAATTTCCGAGAGCCTCGCCCCGGCCGCCGTCAGTCCGGCCGCGACGCCGCGGGGCGTGCAAGGCACAGGCGGCGCGACACGGACGCCGAAGCGTAATACGCCCGCGACGCCGCGTAAAAAACCGGCGCGACGGAGTTGATCGATTCGCGGTGAGGGGCGATAATATGCGCGCTGATCACGGATCATCCCTCAAGCGAGCGCGGGCGCTCGCTTTCACATTTATGGAGTTGTCACAAGTGAAGGGAAGTCGTCTCATACGTTCTACATCACACCTCTTTAAAATCAGTTTCGCCTTAATCATCGTCGTCGCCTGCGCAGCGATCCTGCGCGCGCAGACTCCCGCGAGCGATCTGGACGCCGACGGCATCCAGCGGCGCATCACGCGCGCACGCGCGCTGGCGGCGGCGGGCAATCTCCCGGCGGCGCGCAGCGAACTCGAAGCCTTGCAGCGCACGGCGGGCGTTGACCCGTCGGTGCGCGAGATCACGCTCGTGCTGCTCGCCGGAATCTACATCGATCAAGCCGATTACTCTTACGCCGAGAATTTGTTGAACGCCGCGTTCACCGCGCGGGCGGCGGGCGGCGAGAGCGCGGCGCGCGCTTACTTCGTGCTGGCGGGGCAACTGCTGGGCGGCGTGCGCGCGCGTCTCGAACGCTATCGCGTGTTCGGGTTGAACGTGGCCGACGACAATTTGCCGACGGAAGCGGCGGGCGATCTGGATCGACTGCGGACGCTCATCGAGCGCGTGTTCGCACAAGGGCAGCAGTTGCGCGACGAGAACGCGCGGAACATGGACGCGACGGCGTTGCTGGAAGAGGCGGCGGGCGTGCGCGTGCGTCTGGCGCGCAAGGATGACGAGCGCGCGCGCTGGCAGGCGGAGGTGACGGACGCGCGCCAGCGTCTCATCGGCGCGGACAGGCGTGTGGCGAGCAACGGAACGACCGCCCCTCTCGCCGCTCCGCGCGCACAGGCGAGTTCGACGCCGACAGCGGCGGCGGGGAGCCAACCCGTCGCGCAACCCTCTCCGACACCGTCGAACACCGCGCCCGCGACGCAGGCCAACGCGCCCACCACGCGCGGAAGAAACGCGCAACCGAACACGACGCCAAGTGAAGGTACGACGAGACCCGCGCCCGCCAACTCTCAAACCACTACGGCAGCGGCCGCGCCGGTCGCGGTTGACGGAAAGCCGCTCGAAGTCGGGTCGCTCCTGCCGATAGCGACGGACAAACCCGCCCCTTCGTATCCGCCCACGGCGCGCAACGCACGCGTCACTGGACGGGTCACGGTCTTTCTGATGTTGGACGAGAAGGGCGCGGTTGCGAAGGTCGAACGCACGGACGGGCCGGAGATGTTACGCGGGGCGGCGGCCGACGCCGCACGCCGCTGGAAGTTTCGCCCCACGGTCGTCAACGGCCAGCCCGTGCGCGTCTCCGGCTACATCAATTTCAACTTCACACTTTAACGTCTGCGACCGTCCGGCATTGTTTCAACCGCCGACGCGAAAAGGCGTGCGCGAGTTTCAAACTCACGCACGCCTTTTTCTTTACGCGGCATGCACACGCTTCTTGACGTGGCACACATACGCCGCCGAAGCTTATTTGGGTCGGCGCGTTGCGCTCCCCGCGCCGGTAATCTGCACGAGTACCTTTTGCGGCCGCGCCACGCTCGTCTTCGCCGGAGTCTGCGCGTCGCCGCAACTGCCGCAGCCGGTCGCGCACGAAGCGGCGGCCGCTTGTCCCTTCCCGCCCGCGCGAAATGAACGAATGCGCGCCCAACCGCGCCGCACCACGTAGGCGAGCGCGGCCAGAATGATCAACCACACCGCGACGGTTTGCCAGTCTTGAAACATACGCTTAACTAAATCCCAACAGCCGCCCGCCCTGATACGTGATGAACGATGCGACGTAAGCCAGCACCAGCATGTAGCTCACCATGAAGAGCGGCCACCGCCACGAATTCGTCTCGCGCCTGACGATGGCGATGGTTGACATGCACTGGCAGGCCAGTACGAAAAAGACCATCATCGAGACGGCCACAAGCGGCGTCCACGCCGGGCTGCCGTCTGCGCGCCGCGCGTTACGCACCGCCTCGATCAAAGAACTCGATTCTTCCGTCGCGTCTTCCCCGACGTTATAGACGATGCTCAAAGTCGAGACGAGCGTTTCGCGCGCGGCGAACGAGGCAATGAGGCCGATGCCCATCTTCCAGTCGAAGCCGAGCGGCGCGATGGCCGGTTCGATCAAATGACCGAGCCGCCCCGCGTAGCTCTGTCGAATCTGCTCGCCCGCGTCGCCGTCCACCGCTTCCGCCACGTTCGACGCTCCGGCTGCGGGTTGCACCGTCTCTTCGCGTTCGGCCGTCGTCGCGCGCTCGTCGGGCGCGTTCGCCGTCGCGCTTGCTTTCGCCGTCTCCGCTGCGCCGCTGCTGCTGCTGCCCGCTCCCGCCGTCGCATTCATGCGCGGAAAGGTGACGAGCGCCCAGAGCAAGATCGAGATGGCGAGGATGACTGTGCCCGCGCGGCGCACGAACATCCAAGAGCGCGAGCGGATGGTCTGTAGCACGTTGACGGGGTTCGGCATCCGGTAGGGCGGCAACTCCAAGACGAGCGGCGGCGGCGGCGACTTCAGGATCGTGTGTTTCAAAACCCACGCCACGACGACGGCCACCACGATGCCGAGCAGGTACATCGCCATGATGATGACGACGCCCACCGACAGCACGCCGAGCAGTTTTTCCTGCCTTGAGAAGAAGGCCGCGATCATCAAAGTGTAGACCGGCAGGCGCGCCGAGCAACTCATAAACGGCGCGATCAAAATCGTCGCCAGACGATCCTTCGGGTTCTCAATCGTCCGCGTCGCCATGATGCCCGGAATGGCGCACGCGAAACTGCTCAGGAGCGGCATAAACGCTTTGCCGTGCAAGCCCACCCCGCGCATCAACCTGTCCATGAGAAACGCGGCGCGCGCCATGTAGCCGCTGTCTTCCAAAAGCGAGATGAAGAAGAAGAGCAGCAGGATTTGCGGCAGGAAGACGAGCACGCCCCCAACGCCCGCGATCACGCCGTCAACGAGCAAGTCGGTCAACAGGCCGGGTTCGAGCGTCGCGCGCACAAGTTCGCCGAGACGGCCGAACCCGCCGTCAATCAAATCCATCGGCAGTTGCGCCCACGAAAAGATCGTCTGGAGGATGAGCAGCATCAACGCAAACAGGATCAGGGGGCCGAAAAATTTGTGCGTGACGAAACCATCTATGCGATCCGTGCGGCGGGTGCGTCCCGGTTTATGATCGCGCACCGTGCGGCGCGCGACGCCTTCGATCCAGTTGTAACGCGCGAGCAGCGGCTCTTGCCACCAACGCGGGTCTCTTTCTGCGAGCCGCGCGCGCGCCGAGGCGACGGCCGCTTGATGCTCGGCCGCTTCCGGCAACTCTTCCGCGTAAAGTTCGACGAGCGCGCCGTAGCGTCGCGCGCTTGCATCCGTCGCCGCAACGCTCGTTGCCGCCGACGCCGCGCCGTGATGTGCATTGATGCCGTCACCGTTGACCGGCGCATCGAGCGCGGCGAGGGCTTCGAGTTCGCGTTCGGCTTCGGCGGAGAGACGCCAACCCGCGACGGGCGGGGCGGATTCCGCCGCGTTGAGGACTGCCCCGGCCAGCGCGTCGAGACCCTGTCGTTGCTTCGCCACTACGGGGATGACCGGCACGCCGAGCGCGTCCGACAGGCGCGCCGCGTCGATCTCCAACTTGTGCCGTTCGGCCAGATCGACCATCGTTAGGGCGACGACGAGCGGGCGGCCGGTTTCGAGCAGTTGCGTGGCGAGATAAAGATTGCGTTCGAGGTTGGTGGCATCTACGACGGCGATGATGCAGTCGGGTTTGGGGACGCTTGCGAGCCGTCCCGTGATCACGTCGCGCGCGATCTGTTCGTCAATCGAGTTGGCGTCGAGACTGTAGAGGCCGGGCAGGTCGATGAGTTGCGCTTCGGGCAGGCCGGGCGCGAGTTGCCAGTGTCCCTCTTTGCGCTCCACCGTCACGCCGGGATAGTTGGCGACCTTTTGCCGCAAGCCCGTGAGCGCGTTGAAGAGGCTCGTCTTGCCCGCGTTCGGATTGCCCGCGAGCGCAACGGTAAGCGGGCGACGCGTCGCGGGGTCGCCCCCTTGCGCCGTGGCGGTTTCCCGAACCGGAGCGGGGGATTTCAGGGTCGTACTCATAAGAAAAGTAAATCGTGAATCGTAAATCGTGAATAGAAAGAAAACTGCTTTTCTCTATTCACGATTTACGATTCACGATTTACGGCTTTACCTTGTCACCTGTCACTACTCTAATCGTCTGCGCTTCGTTGCGGCGCAGGGCGAGGTGGTAGCCGCGCACGCGCACTTCGATGGGGTCGCCGAGCGGGGCGGCCTTGATGACGCACACGGGCGCACCGGGCACGACCCCCATCTCCATCAGGCGACGCGCCACCGCGCTCTCGCCGTCAACCGAAACGACGCGCGCCTCCGTGCCGTACGGTAGCGTGTTGAGCGTCGTCCCCGTGCGGCGTCCGGCTTCGGCGGCGCGCCCGCCCGGCGCGTCGGTGTCTGTCAACTTGTTGCTCGGAAAATCCATCTTCGGTTGCCACATGCGCCACCACGCGCTTCGTTGCTGATAGTCGTTTCGGTCTGAATATGAGAGCGGAGAGCAGATAGTTAGTAAATTACGCTGACCGGGCGGAAGTATAGCCTAGTTGAAATCAATTTTCAATTTCATTTAGGACGATGAACTTGGCGCAGGGGCGACGGGGATAAAAAACTCTACTGGGCGTCGAGCGGGATGATGGAGAGGTCTGCGCGGACGGGGCCGAGGGGCGTGGTGGCCGTGAGGCGCAGCGGCAGGCGGCGGCGATCCGCACCGACCCAGAGCCGCAGTTGAAGGCGGTCGCCCTGCGCCTCGTCCGTGGCGAGCGCGAGTTGGTAGGTGGGGATGCGTTTGCCGCCGAGTTCAATCGTCTCGCGTTTGAGCGAGGTGATAAAGAGCGTGCGCGGGCGTTTGTTGATGAGCAGGGAGACGGCGTTGCGTTTGGGCGGCGTCAGGTCGAACGAGCGCAGGGCGTAGATGACCGAGACGAGATCGTAAGTGCCGACCGGGATCTCGATGGTGCTGCCGTCGGAGACAGTGGCCGTGCCGCGTTCCTGATCGAGCGTGACGACGCCTTGCAAGCGATGTGCGCCCTCGCGGATCTGCAACTGGCTGCGGAAGGGGAGCAGCGTTTTCACGTCAACGTAAGTTTCGATCTTATCGGTGACGGGAAAGACTTGTTGGAGGGTGTTGGTGGTCGCCATCGAGGCCGAGAACCAGAGGCCGTCGCGCCCCGCATATCTGGTGCGCGCGCGGACGTGATAGTTGGCGACGCCGACGGGTTGCGTTGACGTGCCGAGGAAGAAATTAAAGTTCAACTGCTCGCCGACTTTGAACGGCAGGTCGGAAGGCGTATCGGTCGCCGCTCTGTCGGTCGCCGCCGCGCCGTTGCCGCCACCTCCTCCGGCGGGCGTCGGCACGACCACACGCGCCGGGGTCGGAGTCGCGTCGGGCGGTTGCGCGTTCTGGGCGACGTTGCCCGGCGGGAGCGTCGCCGTCAGGTTAAGCAACTCGGAGCTTGCGAGTTCGACGCGTATTTCGCCGGTCTTGAGTCTGGCCGTCAGGAGCACGGGCACGTGTCGCGCATCGTCGCTGAAATAGATGCGCGGGCGGTAGTCGTTCACGGTCGAATTGTTGCGCGTACGCAGTTGCGTCACGATGGCGTTGAAAGTGCCTGCGGGAGTTTTCACCGCCTCGCGCCCGACGACGCGCAACTCGGCTTCGTACTGCACGCCGTCGCTCTCCGCCCTGACCGGATAAGCCGCGCCCGTCGCAAGCGGCAGAGCGCGCAAGCGATATGCGGCGGAGAGAAAATCGTAAGTTGCGGGCGTGGCTTCGATGGCGGGCGCGGACTGGCCTGCGCCAATCGAGGCGGGCGATGCGCCGCCTCCTTCGAGTCTCAGGAATCGCGTGCGAAAGGGAAGCCCGGTCTGCGTGTCGACGTAAGACGTGTACTCGTTATCGATGGCATAGAGCGCGGCGCGCACGACGCCGACGGTCTGGACGCGTGCGCGCAACTCGAAGCCTTCGCGGTCGAAGAAACGGCCGCGACCGGCGTTGAACAATTCGACGTGACCGGCGGAGGTGAAGTTGGAGAAGGAGACGTTGTAGGTCAGTTTCTCGCCCGCCAGATAGGGCGCGGGGGAAAATTCACCCGACGCCGTAACGGCGGCGGCCGCACTCGAAGTTTGCTGCGCGAAGGCGGACGCGGAGAATACCAGAGATGCGAACAGGAAGGTGAACGCCGCTTGAAGCAGTCTGTGTCTTCGATGCAAAAGTAACTTCCTCATTTCCACAGGTTCGCTCGAACTTCTCTCTCAACCCACACGCGGCGCACAGAGGGACGTGAGCATTACACGCCGCGGGCACGCATGCCGTTCCTAAATCTTCGACGGGAGAATTAATGTCCACTAGCTTACAACACACGACCGCGCCCGCGCACCTGTCGGCGACCCGTCGCACGCGAGATTTACAGGCGTTTGCTATGGAGCGCAGTTAAAGACTTCAGCCGCTCAAACTATGAGCGACTATTATGAGCGACCATCAAGCGCGTTCCATCTCGGCCACTATCTCACGCGCCGCGCGCAGAGGATCGGGCGCGTTCAAGATCGCGCGACCGACGACGATGTAATCCGCCCCGGCACGCACCGCCTCGGCGGGCGTCATCACGCGTTTCTGATCGTCGTGCGTCGAGGCCGAAGGTCTCACGCCGGGCGTGACGAGCAGAAAACTTTCGCGCGCGACAGCCGCACGCACGGGCGCAATCTCGTGCGGCGAGGCGACCACGCCGTCGAGTCCGCTCGATGCGGCCAGCTTCGCCAAACTCTTCACCTGTTCCTCCAACGCGGACGCGACGCCGACCTCCGCGAGCACGCTCGCGTCCGCGCTCGTGAGCACGGTGACGCCGATGAGCGCGGGTCGCGGCAAGCCTTCGCGCTCGGCCGTCTCGCCTGTGGCTTCCGCCGCGCGTCGCATCATCTCGCCGCCGCCGCTCGCGTGGACGTTGAAGAGCGAGACGCCGAGCCTGACAGCTTCGCGACACGCGGAGGTGACCGTGTTCGGGATGTCGTGGAATTTGAGGTCGAGGAAGACGCGCCCGCCCTGCGCCACGATCTCGCGCACGAATTGAGGCCCGGCGGCGGTGAACAGTTGCGAGCCGATCTTGAACATGCCCGCCTCCGCGCCGAGCAGCGAGAATAAACGGCGCGCTTCGTCCGCAGTCTCTACGTCGAGCGCGATGATCAGTTTGTTGTTCATAATGAGAAAGCCGTGAGCCGTCAGCTATCAGCCGTCAGCTATTAGCAATCAGCAATCAGCAATCAGCTATTAGCTATCAGCAGTCAGCTTTAAGTACGGAGTTCCCGGCGTTCAGTTATCAGCTATTGGGAAACGGGTAATGCTGACGGCTGATGGCTGATAGCTTAAGAGCTATTCTGCCCGGCAGCCGACGGCCTCGTCGAGTGTGCGAAAGCCTTCGCGCCGGAGAATCTCGGCCAGTCCTTCGTTGATGTCGCGTGCGGCGGTAACGCCTTCGTAGATGAAACCCGTGTAGAGTTGCACGAGGCTCGCCCCGGCGCAAATCTTCTCCCACGCGTCCGCCGCGTCGAAGATGCCGCCGACGCCGATGATCTTGAGCGTTCCGCGCGAGAGACGATACAACGCGCGGATCACCTCCGTCGAACGCTCCCTGAGCGGCGCGCCGCTTAAACCCCCCGCGCCCATGCCGGAGACGACGCTCGCCGGTGTGTTCGATAAATTCTCGCGCGCGATAGTCGTGTTGGTCGCGATGATGCCGTCGATCCCGCTCTGCCGCGCGACATCGACGATCATTTCGAGGTCGCCCTCAACGAGATCGGGCGCGACTTTCACGAGCAGCGGCACACGCCGCGCCGCCGCCGTCGTAGCATCTCCCGCAGGGGACGACGACAGTTCCCGGTTGCGCGTTTGCAGCGCGGAGAGCAGTTCGGCGAGCGCGTCGGCGCGTTGCAGTTCGCGCAGGTTGGGCGTGTTCGGCGAACTGACGTTGATCGTGATGTAGTCCGCGTGCGGGCGCACGATCTCGAAACTGGCGAGATAATCGGCGGTGGCCTCTGCCAGTTCGACGACGCGGCTCTTGCCGATGTTGATGCCGAGCACGCAATCGGGGCGTCCGTTTCTCTCAAGTCGCGCGGCGAGCGCGGCCGCGCCTTCGTTGTTGAAGCCCTGCCGATTGATGAGCGCGCGATCCAGCGGCAGTCGAAACAGGCGCGGCGGTGGATTGCCCGGCTGCGCGAGCCGCGTCACCGTGCCCACTTCCAGAAAGCCGAACCCGAGCGCGGCCAACTCACGCACCGCCCGCCCGTTCTTATCGAAGCCCGCCGCCAGCCCGACCGGATTGCTGAACCTCAGCCCGAAGCGTTCAAGCTCGCCGAACGGCGCGCGCCGCAAACGACGCGCGGCCAGACGCCTCGCCGCTTCCGGTTTCAAGGCGGCGACGAGCGCGTGCAAAGCGAACTCGTGCGCCGTCTCCGGCGCGAGACGAAACAGGGCGGGACGCACGAGCGAGCGATAGAGCATTAAGAGAGTGACGAGCGGCGAACTGACAGGTGACAAGAACGGAAAAGAGTTTATCCCGTCACCTGTCACTTGTCACCGTCCGCGTTTGTTCCCGGAGAGGTTTCAAACATAAGAAGCATAAGATTTCCGGCATACCAAGCAACGAGTCGGATTTGGGCGCAGAGAGAGAGAGAGAGTGTGTGTGTGTACTTCGCATCTGAAAACCTACGCCTCCAAAACAGTAGCCATGAGAACGGCCTGTGTGCATAATTACGTCCGAAGTAAAGGCTTGCTTCTCACCTCGGCACTCTCATCGGAGCGAAGTCGGGCAGCACGCGCACTCCTTGAACTCTCTTAATCCTCATATCAGTGAGAAAACTATGTCGAGATTGAATTGGCTACATCTGACAGACCTACATTGCGGCATGTCCGGGCAGGAGCATCGTTGGCCTAACATCCGCGAAGCCTTCTTCACCGACTTGGAGAAACAGCTTGAGAAATCGGGGACGCCGGACATCGTGCTCTTCACGGGCGACTTGGTGCAGCGCGGTGCGCCGGACGAGTTCAAAAAGCTGAACGAGTTGCTGGGAACGCTCTGGGAGCGTCTGAGCGAACTTGGCTCGCACCCGATCTTGCTGCCGATTCCGGGTAATCACGATCTGGTGAGGCCGAGCGAAAAGTCGCCGACCGTCAGGTTGCTAGCCAAGTGGGCGGACAACCCGGAAATACACGAAGAGTTTTGGGACGATGCGGATTCCGAATATCGAAAACTCATCGAAGGGGCTTTCGCTAATTACACCGAATGGCGAGATCAAGCTCCTTTTCTCTACGGTCTAAAAATTCAGCATGGCCTGCTTCCCGGCGACTTCTCAGTGACGTTGGAAAAAGATGGCATGCGGATCGGCATCGTCGGACTCAATACAACCTTCCTCCAGTTGACCGGGGGCAACTACGAAGGCCGCTTGGCTTGGAGTGCGAAACAGTTTCACAAGGCTTGCGGCGGCGACGGCACAAAATGGGTGAGCCAGCACAATGCATGTCTCTTGCTAACTCACCAGCCCCCACGCTGGTTAGACAAGCACTCGCTCGAAGAGGAATACGCGGAAATCGCTCCGGCAGGACGTTTCGCCATCCATCTCTTCGGCCACATGCACCAAAATCTGATTCACAGCAAGTCGGCGGGCGGCGGCGAGGATAGACATCTGTGGCAGGGCTGTTCGCTCTTTGGCCTTGAGGAATACGGCGAGGGGAGCGAAAAAAAATCCCGCAGCCACGGCTACGCGGCGGGCACAATCGAGTTGGAGAATGGTTCGGGTTTTATACGGATGTGGCCTCGTGTCGCCCGTCGGGACGAGGAGAACGGCTGGAGGATCGTCGCCGACAACGAACGCTTCGTGCTTGAAGAAGACGGAGGCACCAAGCGCAGGGAAGTCAAAGTTAATACGCCCAAAGCCGCGAGAGGAACGAAGCTTCAGATTAACGATTTGGCGCGTCTCTTGAAGTCTGCGCCGTCGGAACAGGCGGCAGGAGGCTTCAGACAAACTCCGGGTGGCGGGTGGCCTTATCCTTATGAAGACCCGTCGTTGAGAAGCTACTGCGACGCCCTGATGGAGAACCACGGTTATATCCGCTTTGTCGAAATCCCATTTTTAAAAGATGTCTCGGATGTCGAGATCGAGAACCTCTATGTCACCCCGCAGTTCAGCGCACAGGAGATTCACGCAGACACCTCGCCCGACACTTGGCCTGAACGCTTCGACGCCATCGACGCGCTCCAAAAGCACCAACGCTTAGTGCTGCTCGGAGACCCGGGTTCGGGCAAGTCAACGCTCATCAGCAGTCTCGCATGGCAGTTGAGCCGGCCGAAGCCATATCAACCCAACCGCTGGGCGCAAGCGTTCGGCGGCCTCATCCCGTTACCGATGATCTTGCGTGAACTCAAACTGAAAGCCGACATCACTTGGGAGGGGCTTCTCGAAGCGTTTCTGGAACACCGGGTGGGCAAACTTCTACAGACGCGGGAGCGCGTCGAGTTACTGCTCAAGAGTGGCCGCGCCTTCGTCCTCTTAGACGGGCTGGACGAACTCGGCAACATCGCCGTGCGGCGAAAACTGCGTGAGGCGGTTCACACGGGTATGTCCGAGTATCAGGACGCTCACTGGGTGCTCACGTCGCGCGTGGTCGGCTACGAGCAAGTTCCGTTTCATCTCGGCGGCGATATCCTTGAGGCGGACGAGTCGAGCCTTACCGACGAACAGCAGAGCGCACTCCGCGTAATATCTCCGGTGGCGGACTTACTTTATCTTTCTCCCTTCACCGACGAGCAGATCGCGGAGTTTTCCCACAACTGGTACACGCAACATGAGAAAGACCGGAGCCTGATAAAAGAGCGCGAGGAAGACTTGGTCAATGCCATCAAAGACAACGAGGGCACACAGCGGTTGGCGCGCATCCCGTACCTGCTGACCCTGATGGCGCTCATCCATCACAAGAACGCAAAGCTCCCGCACGGGCGCACCGAACTGTACGGCCGCATCGCCGCCGCCTATCTCGAATCAATCGACTTTCGCCGCGCCCTCGACCAATTGCCCTACTCTCTGGAACAGAAGAAGCGTTGGCTGGCCGAGGTCGCATACCGAATGCAACTGCGTCGAACATCCGATTCGATGTACGAACTGGGGCAGCGCGAGATTCTCGCCAGCGCGGAGGAAGTCCACGAATGGCTGACTAAAGCCATGAGCGAGAGCGGAGCGGAACACGCCGAGCGGGAAGCCGCTACCCTGCTGGATTACTTCGCGCGCCGGAGCGGGCTGCTCCTGCCGCGCGGCGAAGGCCAATTCGCCTTCATGCACCTTTCACTCCAAGAATATTTTGCCGCCTGTTATCTCGAACCGCGCCTGACGGCTTCTCGCTTTTCTCCCGTACAGAAAAACGTCGAGCCGACCGATGAGGAACTGCATGCATGGGCTAACAATAGTAATTGGGTGGAGACGTTCATCCTGTTATTCGAGTTGTTGGCGGCAAAACCCCGGCAAGAGTCGGAAAGTCTTCTGGAACACTTGTTCGGAGATCGCTTTGAAAACGATGAAAGCATGTCACAATCGACTGCCGTGCAACTCTTGGCAGAAATATCTATCGACCATTATGTGACAATAAGCGCCGAGACTCGAAAACGTATGCGTCAGAGATGCTGGCGGTGGGTATTTGGTCTCCGATTTCTGCCAGAATTCGACGAACGTTCCCTTCTTGATTCTGAGTTTAGACAGCGAAACCTAACCATGCTTATCTTTAGCTATACTCCAGCCGTGCGAACATTGCTTCTCGAATACGAGGGAGATTTAACAAAGGCCTGGCGGGCGGCGGGAATTTCAGCCGCCGAACTTAAAAGTAATGTTCGTGCACTGAATTTGGCCGGGTGTATAAATCTGATTGACCTTAAGCCTCTGACTGTTCTCTCAAACTTGCGCGGTTTAGATATTACCGGATGTACTTCTGTGACCAACCTTGAACCATTAGCTGAAATAACAAATTTACAAGTTCTTTCTTTAAGTAATCGCGCAGACACAGGATACTTAAAGCCCCTCTCACGGTTAAATAACCTAATGATGCTCGGACTTTATAATTTCGATGCAGCGGATGACGCAGATGATGAGGTGGACTTGAACCCGCTCAGGGAATTGAGAAATCTGGTTGAGTTACATATTCATGGTTTTAGGAGCGTTGACTTGACGCCCCTCTGCGACATGCCGAAACTCAAAATTGTGTGCTCAGGTCAGTCAGAGAAAGTGGTCGTTCCAGTTAAGCTTCAGCGGCAACTTTTAAAAGACGACCCGTTCACCCGGCGTTTAATAGCCCAAAGTAAACGCCGAACTAAGCAGTCACGGAAGGGCAAAGCGGCAAAGCCGAGAAAGCGTAAGTCATAACGGATCGGTCGCGGGAGCAGATCGTTCCGGGGCAAAGTGAAAGCATTATAATGTCCGTTGCCGCCGCTATAATGCTTCCGGTTGCACGATGTCGCAGTTTTCTTGTCATCCGTCACACGCTTTGTTAGTATCCGCGCCGATGGAATTTGCTGAGAAAGTGCGAATCATGGACGGCGCGCGCATCAATCGCGCGCTGGCGCGTTTGGCGTCGGAGATCGTGGAGGAGAATCAGGGTTCGAGCGATCTCTATCTGGTGGGCATTCAGCGGCGGGGCGTGCCGCTGGCGCACCGGCTGGCCGATAAGATCGCCGACCTCGAAGGCGACCGCCCGCCGGTCGGCGTCGTTGACATCACGCTCTACCGCGACGACCTCTCGACCGTCGGCGCGAACCCCATCGTCAACCGCACGGACTTGCCCGGCGGCGTGGACAACCGCAACATCGTGCTCATCGACGACGTGCTCTACACGGGGCGCACGATCCGCGCCGCGCTCGACCAGTTGATAGACTTCGGGCGGCCGCGCCGCGTGCAACTCGCCGTCCTCGTGGATCGCGGCAAGGAGCACCGCGAGTTGCCGATTCAGGCCGACTTCGTCGGGAAGTTTGCGCCGACGAAAAGGAGCGAGATCATCAAGGTCATGCTCAACGAGTTTGACGGCGAAGAAGGCGTCGCCATCGTGGAGCGACCGGCGACGGAGAACGGATAAGGACGGCGGCCTCTAATGGCCGCCTTTTTCGTATCCGATGCGTGCGGCGTGCGCGCATGAAAGTTAAGGGCGACGGAGTTTTACTTTTGAGGGGCGCAAACACAGGATGGGTCTAGCCAGCAAACACCTGCTCGGAATCAGCGAACTTTCGCCCGCCGAGATCGTGCATGTCCTCGACACGGCCGAGACGTTTCGCGCCATCTCACAACGCGAGATCAAGAAAGTGCCGACCTTGCGCGGCCGCACCGTCATCAACCTCTTCTTCGAGGCTTCCACACGCACGCGCACCTCCTTTGAACTCGCAGGCAAGCGGCTCTCGGCCGACACCATCAACATCAGCGCGTCAACTTCGAGCGTCACCAAAGGCGAGACTCTGCTCGACACGGCGCGCAACCTCGAAGCGATGTCGCCCGACTTCATCATCATCCGGCATCCTTCGGCGGGCGCGCCGCACGCGCTCGCGCGCATCTGCCGCGCCGCCGTCATCAACGCGGGCGACGGCGCGCACGAACACCCGACGCAAGCCCTGCTCGATGCCATGACGATCCGCCAGCACAAGGGGCGCGTCGAAAACTTACGCGTCGCCATCATCGGCGACATACTCCATTCGCGTGTGGCGCGCTCGAACATGCACCTCCTGACGAAACTCGGCGCGCAGGTCAGCCTCGCCGGGCCGGGCACGCTCGTCCCCGTCGAGTTTGAAGAACTCGTCGCCGGGGGGAACTTGCGCGTGGCGAGTCGCATCGAAGAGGCGATTGAAGGCGCGGACGTGGTGATGGTCTTGCGCATCCAGCGCGAACGACAGGGCGCGGCCTTCTTCCCGTCCTTGCGCGAGTACGCCGTGCATTACGGCCTCAACCTGAAACGCTTGAGCGGCGCGCAGCCCGATGCCATCGTCATGCACCCCGGCCCGATGAATCGCGGCATCGAAATCGCCTCCGACGTGGCCGACGGCTCGCGCTCGCTCATACTCGATCAAGTTTCCAACGGCCTCGCCGTCCGCATGGCCGTGCTCTACCTGCTCGCGGGCGGCTCTGTGCTCAACCAGAACATGCTCTCGCAGACGAAACCCGAGACCGCGAACACCACAACCGCCGACCCGCGCGCCGGAGTAGCGACGACGGCCTCCGCCGCCGCGTCGCCTGCTAGCGCGGCCGAACAACTCGAACCCGTCGCCGCCGCGGGAGGACAAGCCGCAGGGGAACAAAAGCGTCGGGTCAAAACGGCGGATGGCAACTGACTACGAACAACTGACCAGAACGGCGAGCGGCAACCGCCGCTCACGGGCAACTAACTACACCGACAGCCTCTCATGAAACTGCTCATCGCGAACGGCTATCTCATAGACCCCACGCAAGGTTTGAACGGCGGGAAGAATTTACTGATCGAGGATGGACGCGTCGCCGCGCTCGTCGCGCACAGTGAAGGCGTGCCCGAAGGCGCAGAGGTGTTCGACGCGACGGGTCTCGTCGTCGCGCCCGGCTTCATAGACATGCACACGCACCTGCGCGAGCCGGGGCAGGAATACAAAGAGACGATTGAGACGGGCGCGCAGGCGGCCGTCGCGGGCGGTTGGACGAGCGTGTGCGCGATGCCGAACACCGACCCCGTCAACGACAATCCGGCCGTGACGCGTTTCATCATCGAGCAGGCCGAGCGCGCGCGGTTGGCGAACGTTTTTCCCGTCGGCGCGATCACCAAAAATTCCGAGGGCGCGGAACTCGCGGAGATGGGCGAGATGCTGCGCGCAGGGATCGTCGCCGTGTCGGACGACGGCCGCCCCGTGCCTTCGGCGGGCGTGATGCGCCGCGCGTTGGAGTACGCGCGCGGCTTCGACCTGCCCGTGGTTGACCACTGCGAGGATCGCAGCCTGACGGCGGGCGGCGTGATGCACGAAGGGAACTGGTCTCTGCGCCTCGGCCTGCGCGGCCACCCCGCGCTCGCAGAAGAGTTGGACGCCCTGCGCGACATCGCGCTCGCAGAGTTGACGGGCGCACGCGTCCACCTCGCGCACGTCTCCACGCGCGGCGCGCTCGCGGCCGTCCGTCGCGCCAAGGAGCGCGGCCTGCATGTCACGTGCGAGGTCACGCCGCATCACTTCACGCTCGAAGACGAGGCCGTGCGCGATTACGACACGAACACGAAGATGTGCCCCCCTCTGCGCAGCCGCGAACATCTCGAAGCGATCATCGAAGCACTCGCCGACGGTACGATTGACGCCATCGCCACCGACCACGCCCCGCATCACGCCGACGAAAAAGCACTCGAATACGACCAAGCCCCCTTCGGCATCACCGGCCTTGAGACGGCCATCGGCCTCGCCTTTGAACGACTCGTACACCGTGGCATCGTCGGTCTCGAACGCCTCGTCGAACTCTGCTCGGTCAACCCCGCGAAGATTTTCTCGCTCGCCGGGCGCGGCACGCTCCGCCCCGGCGCACACGCCGACGTGACCATCCTCGACCCCGAACACGTCTGGACGTTCAAAGCCTCCGCCTCGAAATCCAAAAGCCGCAACACGCCTTTCGACAACTGGACGATGCGCGGCGCACCCGTCGCTACCATCGTCTCCGGCCGCGTCGTCTATCGCCGCAACGAAGCGGCCGTCGCTGCTGCCAGTCGTCACTAGCGCGGGCATTACGGAAGCCCCGTCCGGTCGCTCACGCCCTGCCGCGAAGTTAGGCCGCATGATTCGATATAATATGCGTCCGGCTGCGAGCTTGGATGGTAATGATGAAACGAAACATGAGTAAACTTGTATCGCTTATCTTCGGCCTCAGTCTTCTCTTGAGCGCCCCTCTGCATGTTCATTCGTATAGTTTCAAGGCTGAGGCCGCACAGGAAGCCCGCACGCGCAAAGCTCGCAGGTCGCCCCGTGCGCCCTCGGGCGGCGACGAGACGCTCGCGCGCGCCTTCGAGCAGCGCACGAGCAACATTCAGGTCGAGGGGCAGGGCATCGTTCGCAGGGTGCTCCCTGACGACAACGACGGGAAGCGGCATCAACGCTTTATCGTCGCGCTCGCTTCGGGTCAGACGCTGCTCATCTCGCACAATATCGATCTGGCGGCGAGAGTGGTCGGACTTCGCAAAGGCGATGTGGTGTCGTTTAGCGGCGAGTATGAATGGAACGCACAGGGCGGCGTGGTTCACTGGACGCACCGCGACCCGGGCAAACGTCACCCGGCGGGCTGGATCAAGCACAACGGCGAGCTTTACCAGTAGACGGTCACAGGCCGCCGCCGAAGCTGACGTCGCTGTTGTTTAGTTTCAAGGGTTGTTTTATCCACACACAATTGGCAAAGGAGATGCGTTTGATGAGGACAAAGTTTCAGTGGGTTCTATTGTTTGTGAGTGTCGCCGTGTTGTGTCTGGTTGGTTGGGGCAGCCGCAGCAGCGGGGCGCAAGGGTCGGCGAGAGGGAACTGGGAGTATAAAGTGTTTACGAGTTACGGGGGGATCAGCGTGACGACTTCCGATCTCGCGGAGTTGAACAAGTTGGGGGCGGAAGGCTGGGAACTCGTGACGATCCGCGAGAGCGACCAGACTAAAAATCCGAGGCGCACTGACTATCACCTGAAGCGCGCGAGGTAGGTGATTGAGTGAGGAAATAAAAAGAGACCCGTTTGCGCTCTCCCCTTCGCAAACGGGTCTCTTGTGCGGTCGCTCGCTTACGTCCTGACAGGGGCGACCGAACTCGTCGTAATTTTCAAACTCGCGGGGAGTCGAACGGAAACTCTCGTTTCAGATTTCATTGGAAGCCCGCCCGCGCTCTCCCCTTCGCTGGCGGGCTTCCTCCGCACCGACATCCCTTTTGCGAGGGTGTCAGTCTCGTTAGAGCTTTAACGCGTGCGGTATTCGGGCAGACTCACGCTGCGGTTCAGACTGACGCCGAACTCCGTGCCCGCTTTGACCACCGCCTGCTGCTCTTTTTCGTAGACCCTGCCGCCCGTGCCGAGCGCGCCGCCGATGATTGCGCCGATGCCTGCGCCTTTGCCGCCGCCCGCAATCGCGCCGATGATCGCGCCCGTCGCCGCGCCGCCGCCGATGAAGACGATGTCGCGCTTCTCGTTCGACCTGCCCTGAACGGTGCTCTCGTTGTCGGCGTTCACGCTGTCGTTATCGCCCGACAAACTGGACAGCGAGCCGTTGACGGTGTACTTCGCACGGTTCGGCATCTCGACGGTGTTGAAATTCACGGAGATCGTGCCGGGCGAACGTCTGCCTGCGCGCTGCACGGTCGTGACGCGTCCCCAGACTTTGCTGCCCGCCGGAATCACTTCCACGCCGTCGGCGTAGACCGGATCAACCGTCGTGGTCGAGAAGCGGTCGCCGACGCGCGCCGTCCGGGAGTTTAGTTCGTTGTCCATGCGGACGCGGATCGTCTGGTCTGCGCCGAGCGTGTAATACCTGACGGGCGGCGTGACCGTGCGCGTCACCGCCGGACGCCTGACGCGAGAGCGCGGACGGCGACGCGTCTGCGCCGACGCCGGAATCACCGTCACAGCGACGATGGCGAGAAGTGCGATTAAACTGAGGGCGCGTTGCGCCAAAATTTTATTGGTTTTCATAATCATTCTCTCTCCGAGAAAAGCGATTCGCATGTGCCTTGGAAATCCCTCTAGTACTTGCGAGCCGCCGTCGTTAGATAGCTTTAGCAATGGGTGTGCCACTGCCGCCCCGATCCGCTTCGCATGATAAAACGCCGAAATAGCCGGGTTTTCGCGTTGTGTGCAAACTCCCGCCGTTGCCGTCGAGGGGCTGCTTCAACGAAGTGCGCGCGGGTGCGTGCATTTTGCACCATATCGTGTGAGGCGAATTTTAGCACGGGTCAAGGCGCGGGTTTTGTGATATACAAGGCTTCACTTAACATTGAGTTTTCCGACTTGTTCTAATTAAATCCGGCAACCTTAAAAGAGGAGAAATTCTTATGAGCACAACCGAGACGGCGGCCGTTGCGTCGCTTCCGCGCATCAACGAACCCGCCCCCGACTTTGAAGCGAAGTCCACGCAAGGGCCTTTGAAACTCGCGGACTTCAAGGGCAGTTGGGTCGTGCTGTTTTCGCACCCGGCCGACTTCACGCCGGTCTGTTCCACGGAGTTCATCGAATTCGCGCGCCGCGACGAGGAGTTCAAAAAACGCGGCGTCAAACTCGTCGGACTCTCCGTGGATTCCGTCCCCGCGCACATCGCTTGGATCAGGAGCATCGAATCGCACTTCCCCGACGTGAAGATAAACTTCCCGGTCATCGCCGACCTCGACACGAAGGTCGCGCAGAAGTACGGGCTGATTCACCCTTCGGCGTCGGAGACAGCCACCGTGCGCGCCGTCTTCGTCATCGACGACAAAGGCATCATTCGCGCGCTCATCTATTACCCGATGTCGCTCGGCCGCAACATAGACGAAATCCTGCGCGCCATCGACGGTCTCCAAACCGCAGACGCCAACGCCTGCGCCACGCCCGCCAACTGGAAGCCCGGCGATCAGGTCATCGTCCCGCCGCCGCAAACGGTCGCCGACGCCGAGAAGCGTCTGCAATCCGACTACGACGTGACGGACTGGTACTTCGCCAAGCGCACTTTGGACAAGTCGTAGATAAGCGTTGTCTCAGGTTGGTGTGATTATAGGTAGATGGTCTCACGTATCATCTTGGAGGTATGCGCAATGAGAAATGTACTGCTGCTTACCGTGCTCGCCATCCTTCTAAGTTGTCCGTGTGTCGCTGCCAATCCTAACTCCGGTGAGCCGGATGTAGAAAAGCTGCAACTTGTCGCTCAACTCCCTGCCGGACTGCCTCAGCGTGTTCAGGGGTTTGCTTACGACGGGGAGAAGTTCTGGGCTGCCCTCTACCTTGACCGGGGGCGTTATGTCACGCTAGACCCCTCAACGCTCGGCTGGGAGGTGTATGACCGAGACGAGCACCGCAAAGTCATCAGGGAAGTGTCGGGCGCGTTTGAGACGGCGGGCGGAATCTGTTTCGTCGGGGGCAAGTTATGGGTTGCCGGTGCGTATGGCGAGTCGTTCGGAGCTATTGAGACGCGGGACTGGAAAGTCGAACGTATTTTCAAGGGGAAGCAACGTGAAGATTCGGCGAGTCAGTTCTATTCCAGCATGACATACGACGGCAGCTACTTATGGATCGTCTGGCACTGGTTCAAATATAAGCTGCCCGTCTCGCAGACACAGCTCCTGTTGAAAGTTAATCCTGAGACGGGGGAAGTGGTGGCTGAATACCCCGCGCCCGCGGGCACACGCAACGACGGCACACACGGCTTGACTTGGGACGGGGCGAGGCTCTGGCACGCGAAGGGTAACAGACTTTCATCCATCGACCCGTCTACGGGACGCGTCACCGCTCAATACACCTTAAAACAGATCAAGCGCCCGAGCGGATTGGCATGGGACGGGCAGGCATTGTGGCTCGCCGAGTTTGATGGGAAGGTTTGGCGACTGCCTTTGTAGTATGAAATTCAAGAGAGAGTTTGTGAAGAGAGGAAAAGTTGAATGGAAGAGATCACTGCGAAGGAACTCAAAGAGCGTCTGGACAGAGGCGACGACTTACAGATCATAGACGTGCGCGAGCCGAACGAGTACGAGACGGCGCGGCTCGAAGGGTCGAAATTGATCCCGCTCGGTCAAGTCGTGAACCGCATGGGCGAGATAGACGCGGGGCGCGAGACAATCGTGCATTGCAAACTCGGCGGGCGCAGCGCGAAAGCCATAGAGGCTTTGACGGGTGCCGGATTCAAGGGGCGACTGGTGAATCTCAAAGGCGGCATCACGGCGTGGTCGAACGACGTTGACCCGTCCGTGCCGAAGTATTGAGCGGTCGCCGCGCGAAAGCGGCGCGCGGGTTGAAAAAACTGAAGGGTAGCGGAGTCGGGGCGCGAGACTGCGGAAACGTTTCCACAATCTCGCGCCCCGACTCCGCTACCCTTCGCGTATTTAAGAGCGCGTACCGGCGCGGGGCGTTCAGGCGGATTGGCCTTGCGCCTGATCATCTCCGAGCCGTGTTGCGAGCAGTTGCTTGCCGCGTTCGGCGCGCTTCGTGTTTTCGTCGCGCACGTCGCGGAAAAACTGCGCGAGTTCCGTGTCGCCGCTTTGTTCGGCGTCGGTGATGTATTTCTCGTAAGTCTCCGCGCCTTGCAGGGCGTGATAAATGATGCTGAGTAAGTTATAGAGCGTGTCTTGTGTGCCCGTGTTGACTTTCGCTGGCATGGTAATCTCCTGCGTGTAGTGGTCGAAGCCGGTTTAATTGTCGGGGGCGTTTGGGAACGCGTGAATTGTAGGGACGATGCGCGCCAAAGGTCAAGCGCGTGCAACCGGACGCCAAACGAATCGCGCTCAGAAGAATACTTCCGTGCGCCCGCGCGAGAAATCGTGCCCGGTGACGACGCGTTTGATGGCGGCGGCGATCTTCGCGCCGCCGCGCGCCGACGGTTCAATCGGATTGGCGTAGTCGTCGTCGTCCGTGCAGATCAGGCGGAGGTCTATGAGCGGGAGACCGCGTGCGAATGCGGCGCGGATGATCGCGTCGTTGAAGACGCAGAGGGCGGTGACGGCCAACTTTTGCATCTGTGCTTCGCCGAAGCGCGGGTTGTAGATGGTGCAGACGGTCGTTGGCAGCCGACGGGCGAGGAGGTCTTCGAGCATGAGTTGATAATTGCGCTCGAAGTCGTCTGCGGCGTGTGCGAGCATCGAGAGGGCTTCGGCCACCGTGTGCGCGGGGTCTTCCAGCAAGCGCGCGTGGCCGAGCGTATCGTTTCCGCCGACGCTCAGGACGAGATGGCTCGAATCGGCCGGAAGCCGCTCCGCCTGCGCGCGGACGTTGCGAATCACGCTGCCGTCAACCGCGAGCAGAGTGGCCTGCCAGTCGCGCGGCAGTTGTTCACGAAGTTGTCGCACCACGTCGGGGTCGCCCGCGCTGACGTAAGCCGCGTTGTCGAAAATCGAATCGCCAAGAAGAATTGCGTGTCCCAACAGTGTTCACCCCCGCCGGAAAAATGAGGCCGAAAAATAGAAACTCTCCAATCATTCACGGAGAGCGTCGTGTAAAATACGATGCATTCGGAAACGTTTTACTGACATGAGAATTTAGCAGAGTCGAGCCGAAATTGCGCGCGCATGAATGCGAGTTCGGAAACACGCGCGCGAAGGTCGGAGACTCGAACGGGTGAAAAAAAATGGGGCTGGAAGTTTATCAACAAAAGCGCGACTTTCGCCGGACGCCTGAGCCGAAGGGGAAAGTGTCGAAGCGAAATTTGCGCCGGTTCGTCGTGCAGGAGCATCACGCGGAGAAGTTGCACTTCGACTTTCGCCTTGAGATGGGCGGCGTGCTCAAGTCTTGGTCGATCCCGCGTGGCCCGTCGCTCGACCCTGCGGAGAAGCGTCTGGCCGTGCCGACGGAAGATCATCCCGTCGAGTATTTGAAGTTTGAAGGCCACATCCCGGAAGGCAACTACGGCGCGGGCGAACACATGAAATGGGACGGGGGCACTTACGAACTCGTCGGCGAAAGAAGCGCGCTCGAACAGTTCGAGGCGGGGCGTTTGAAGTTTCGCTTGCAGGGCGAAAAGCTGCACGGCGAATTCAGCCTCGTGCGGATGGGGCATTGGAAAGGACAATGGCTGCTCATCAAGAGCCAAGACGAATTCGCCGCGCCGGGTTGGGAACTGCAACTGCGCCAACCGGAAGACGAGCGGGGCGCACAGTGGCTGCGGGAACAGGGCGGGAAGAAACAGAAGCGCGCCGCCGCGGCAGCCGAACACAAGGCCGTGAAGCGCGTCGCGCCGCCGGAGAACGTCGAGACGCTCCCGGCGCAAAAAGTTTTCGCGCGCAAGAAACTGAGCGGCAACGTCAACGCAGAGATCGACGGCACAATCGTCGCGCTCACAAACCTCGACAAAGTTTATTGGCCTGACGAAGGTTACACGAAGGGCGATCTCGTCAGGTACTACTACGAGATCGCGCCGCACCTTTCGCCCTACTTAAAGGGTCGCCCGCTGATCATGAAGCGTTACCCCGCAGGGATAGGCGGCAAATCTTTTCACCAGCACGACGTGAACGAAGCGCCGGAGTTTGTCGAGACCGCCGCGATTGATGTCGAGGAGGGGCGCGAGGTTGATTACGTCGTCGGCGGCGACCGCGCGACGCTCGTTTACATGGCGAACCTCGGCGCGATAGAGCGTCACCCGTGGCACTCGCGCGTGGAACATCTGGACAGTCCGGACTGGGTGGTCTTCGATCTCGACCCGGAGAACGTGGACTTCACAATCGTCTGCGACGTGGCTTTGAGCGCGCGTGAGATTCTGGAAGGCGTGGGGCTTGAATCGTATGTGAAGACTTCCGGCTCGCGCGGGTTGCACATTTACGTGCCCATCGAGGCCGGGCACGATTACGCGGAGGCGGCGCGCTTCGCAGAACTCGTGGCCGAGCGCATCGTCAACGACAACCCGGAGGTCGCGACCGTCGAACGCTCTCTGAAGAAACGCAAGCGCGCGCGCATCTATGTCGATCACATGCAGAACGCGCGCGGCAAATCGGTCGTCGCGCCCTACTCGGTGCGGCCGCGGCCGGGCGCGCCCGTCTCCGCGCCGCTCACTTGGGATGAGGTGAGACGCAAAAAGATTCACCCGCAGGATTTCACCATCAAGAACATCCTGCGGCGGCTGGCGCGCAAGGGCGATCTGTTCGAGCCGGTGCTCGGCGGCGGGCAAACGTTGGCGGGCGCGTTGAGCGAACTCAAGAGCCGGTAACGGCCGGACGCGAGAGCCGGACTGACGAGCCGCGCGGCCGAACTTGAGAGCGGAATTGAAAAAGCGGAGCGGCGGGAACATGTGTCTCCCGCCGCTCCGCTCGTCAATTCTTCCCGTCGATTCTTTAGTCGTTGTCGGGCGGCGGCTCGCCTCCCTCCGGCGGATTTTCGAGAACCACCTGTGTTTCCGTTACCACAAAGTTGTCCTCTTTATTCAACTCTTCCGTGTAGCTTGAGACTTGCGACGCCGCGCTACAGATCGTCCCCTCTCTCACGTCGGGGTTGACGGCGTAGTAGGCATAGAATCTGGCCGACTCGTCCAGCCTCATGCCCTTCGTGCTGCAATAGATTCTGCCGGTCTCTCCGCGCAAAGGCGTCTTGCATTCGAATAGCGGCCCGTCCGCCTGCTTGAGCGCGACGAAGATCATGTTGGAAGGCACTTCGGTAGTGAACTCGATCCCTTCAGCCGTGTCTGGCCCCGGATTAGTCACCGTCAGCGCATACTCGACGCGTTGACCTGCAAAGACCGTCGATGGCCCGTCCTTGAAGATCGCGAGGTTGGTCGTAAAAGTAAATGGCCGACGCACGATAAACTTCGCATTGGCGAAGCGGGAGGATTCTGAATCGAGGGTCGTCACATACCACGTTCCCGCGCTCCCGTCGCTGGGGATCGCGAAACGATCATACTGGGGGTCGGCCTTGATATTGGTTTGATCCATCACTTCCCGGTCGGGCGCGATCCAAGAGAAGCGGCGATAGCGATAGCCCCAATCGGTCTGTACCGGGAAGTTGCCCGCCTGAACGCAGACGACTTCGCCGGGATCGAAGATGGATTTCGGGGTGACGCAATCGTCGGCGTAGGTTGTGACGAACTCGTCCCCTCCCGGTTCAAAAGCCGGGGCGGTGGAGGCGGAAACGGCTGCGGCGATAGTGATAACAGATAGAACGAACAATGCGGCTGAAGTTCGTAATAGTGGAAATGCAGAGGTGCGGCGCATGGAAATTCTCCTACTATTGTTGAGGAAGGACAGGGGAAACCCGCCTTCGGCCAGAGACGGTTAAACAGCGAGGACACTAACAAAGGCGTGGAATCCTACCCAAGCCGCGCCCGCAGGTCAAGGAAATATGTGGAGGTTCGTTTTGGATTCAATTAAGATGAGAGAATCAACGCTAGTAAGAATAGTTCAGCAGCGGTCGAGCGGCGGGAGAAGCGATGACTAAAGGCACAGACACAGGGGAAACGGACGACGGCACAGCGGCGTCCGGCGCGAAAAAAGAGGGCAGTAAAAAACGCGCGAGCCGCAAAAGCGCGTCGAGCAAAAGCGCGTCGAGCAAAAGCGCAGGGAGCAAGAGTGCGTCGAGCAAAAGCGCGCTCAGTAAAACTTCGGGCACGACCCGCGCCGTGGGGCGCAAGAAGGTGATTGACGACGGCGTTGACCGCGAGACGATCCGGCAGCGTCCGGCGGAGTTGCCGCTGATGGAGCACCACTGGGGCAAGTTGCTCTTTATGCACTGGCCGATTCCGGTCGAACGCCTGCGCTCGCTCGTCCCGCCGCAACTCACGATTGACACCTTCGACGGCGAAGCGTGGGTCGGCATCACGCCGTTTACGTTGTGGAACGTGCGGCTCAGTTTCACACCGCCCGTCCCCTACCTCAGCGACTTCCACGAGTTGAACGTGCGCACCTACGTGCTCTACCGGGGCGTGCCCGGCGTCTGGTTCTTCTCGCTCAACACCAACAGTTCCATGACCGTCTTCGGCGCGCGCACCTTCTACTTCCTGCCCTACTTCAACTCGGACATCAATCTGCGGCAGGAAGGCGACACCATTCACTATCAACTGCGGCGCACGGACGCCGAACGCCCCGCCACCTTCGACGCCTCGTGGGAGATCGGCAAAGAACTGCCCGAAGCCGAGCCGGGCACTTTGGAATATTTCCTCACCGAGCGTTACTGCCTCTACTCCGCTTCGGGCGAGAGCATCTATCGCGCGCGCATCCACCACCGGCCGTGGCCGCTCAGACAGGCCGCGCTTCTCTCGCACGCTTCCGACATCGCCGAGTCCGACTACTTGCCCAAACTGAAGGGCAAGCCGCTCGTCCATTACGCGGAAGCCCTCGCCGTTGACGTGTGGCCGCCGGAAAAAGCTTGAGACGAAATCGCAAAACAAATGTAGCGCGCGGAACATGAAAATCCGTTCGCCAACGTACAGACTCGCGCGCGGTGGCTTCCTATAATCTTCCACGTTCCCTGTTGAATAATCTGTATGAATATTTCCGGCTGAGAGGTCTCCCCTCTGTCCGGGTGGCGGCGAGCTTGTCTCCAACTTTATGCGCGGGCGACAGGTCGGCGTGTTTGAATTATTCGACGGGAATCCTTCTTCGCCGGTGTAACTCACGCCGGTTGAGAATGAGCGGCGCATCGAGCCTTCGGCGTCCGGTGCGACCGCAGAACGAGCAAGGGGTGGGTTGTAAGGGTGATGTTCCGACTTCGAGCGGGGCACACCCTTCTTTTTAACGCTTTGGAAACAGGCTGGCGACCGAGGTGCTTGATGAAATTGGCGCATCCGAAAGGGCTGCTGTTCGTCATTGGCGGCGGCGAGGATAAAGAGGGCGACTGCACGATTCTTGCGGAGTTCGTGCGATTCGCGGGCGGCAACAAGGCGCGTCTCGTCGTGATGACGGTGGCGACGGACGAACCGGAAGAGGTCGGCCGCGAGTACCAGAAAGTCTTCCGCCGACTCGGCGTAAAGAGCGCGCGCGTCGTTGACGTGTCGGCGCGCTCAGACGCTTCCGACAAGAAATTGCTGGCCGCGCTCAAACAGGCGACGGGCATCTTCTTCACCGGCGGCGATCAACTGCACGTCACGTCGCTCATCGGCGGGAGCGAGATGGATTTGCTGCTCCACCAGTTGTATGAGCAGGGCGTCGTCATCGGCGGGACGAGCGCGGGCGCGGCCATGATGTCCAATTCGATGTTCGTGCGCGGGAGCGGGGAAGAGAACCCGCGCCTCGAAAGTTTGCAACTGGGGCCGGGCGTGGAATTTATGCTCGGCGGCATGATCGACACGCATTTCTCGCAGCGCGGCCGACACGGACGGCTCATCGCGGCCGTCGCACAGTACCCGCACGACCTCGGCATCGGCATTGACGAAAACACCGCCATCGTCGTGAAAGACGGCATGTTTGAAGTGATCGGCGAAGGCGCGGTGACGGTGATCGACGCGGGTGGGCTGACTTACACGAACGTTCCCGATCTCAAAAAGGACGAGGGGCTTGCGCTCTACAATCTCAAGCTCCACGTCTTAACCGCCGGGCATCGCTTCAGCCTGAGCGAGCGGCAGCCGATCATCGAGAGTCACACGAGAGCGGAGAACGAGACAACGCGCGTCAGGCGCGTGGCGAAACCTAAAACTCTCGCGGCCACGAGCAACGGCTCACAGAAGAACGGCCACCGGAGTTCAAAGAAGAAGAACGCGAAGAAGAGTTCAAGGAAAAGTTATTACGCCGCCGCGAACAATGATTAAACGGCGACGGCGTGAGACGAGGGGTTAACGAGCATGAGGATTGACAAAATCAGGACGCTGTCCGGCCCGAACATCTATAACTACAAGCCCGTGCTGTTGATGAAACTCTATCTGGAGGAACTGACAGACACGGAAAGCTGCGACGTGGCGGGCTTCAACGAGCGGCTCGTCGCACGCCTGCCCGGACTCAAAGAGCACCAGTGCAGCAAAGGCCGTGCGGGCGGCTTCGTCGAGCGATTGGAGGCGGGCACATACTTCGGCCACATCATCGAACACGTCGCGCTCGAACTCTCGGAAGCGGCGGGCGTGCCCGTCTACTACGGCAAGACGCTCTATGCAGACGAGCCGGGTTGCTATAACGTCGTCGTCGCCTACAAGGCCGAGCGCGGGATGCGTTACCTGTTGGAAGTGGCCGTCGAACTCGTCGGCGCGCTCGTCAACGATGATCCTTATCCGCTCAAAGAGAAGATAGAGGAAGCGCGCCGCCTTATCGCGCGCACCGAACTCGGCCCGAGCACGCGCGCCATCGTCGATGCCGCGCGCCGCCGCGGCATTCCCCACTTCCGCGTCAACCGCGACAGCCTCGTCCAACTCGGCTACGGCAAGAACCGACGCTTTATACAGGCCGCGATGACGAGCGAGACGGGCGGCATCGCCGTCGAGATCGCGGGAGACAAGGAACTGACCAAGTCGATTCTCGAACAGGCCGACATCCCCGTGCCGCGCGGGCTGGTGGTGGAGACGCCCGAAGAGGCCGCCGCCGCCCTGCACGAACTCTCTGCGCCTATCGTCGTCAAGCCGTTGGACGGGCATCAAGGCAATGGCGTCTCGCTCAATCTCTCGACCGAGAGCGAGGTGATGGAAGCTTTCCGCATCGCGCAGGTGTTCGGGCGCGAGGTGCTCGTCGAAGAGATGTATGCGGGGCGCGACTATCGCGTGCTCGTCGTCGGCGGGAAACTCGTCGCCGCCAGCGAACGCATACCCTGTCACGTCGTCGGCGACGGCGCGCACACGCTCCGCGAGTTGATCGACATTGCCAACCTCGACCCGCGGCGCGGCGAGGGGCACGATAACGTGTTGACGAAGATCAAAGTTGATGAGGTGATGCTGGCTTGCCTGCACAAAAGCGGCCTGCGTTTGGAGCAAGTGCCGGGGGCGGGCGAACGCGTTTTCCTGCGCGAGACCGGAAACCTCTCGACCGGCGGCACGGCCGTTGACGTGACCGACATCGTTCACCCGGAAGTGCGCCGGGTCTGCGAACGCGCCGCGCGCGTCGTCGGACTCGACATCTGCGGCCTCGATCTCATCGCCACGGACATCGCCCAACCCTTGCAGCCGGGAAACGGTTTTATCGAAGCCAACGCCGCGCCCGGCCTGCGCATGCACACCGCGCCCACGCACGGCCAACCGCGCGACGTGGGCGGCGCAATCGTAGACATGCTCTACCCGCCGGGCGCGGAAGCGCGCATCCCCATCATCTCGATCACGGGTACGAACGGCAAAACTACCGTCACGCGCATGATCGGCCACATCCTACAGGAGATGCGCTGGTCGGTCGGCATGACGACCACGGACGGCATCCACATCGGCGGCGAACTCGTCGCGCGCGGCGACACCACGGGGCCGCACTCGGCGCGCGTCGTGCTCTCAGACCCGACCGTGGAAGTCGCCGTGCTGGAGACGGCGCGCGGCGGCATCACGCGTCGCGGGCTTGGCTACGACTGGTCGGATATCTCCATCATCACCAACATCCGCGAGGATCACATCGGGCAGGACGGGATCCGCGACATCGAAGATTTGGTTCACATCAAGTCGCTCGTCGCGGAGCGCGTCCGCGAGGGCGGCACGCTCATCCTCAACGCCGACGACGAACAATCGGTGCGGCTCATCGAGAATTCGCGCGTGCGCCGCACGGACAAGCAGTTCATCTATTTTTCGCTCAACGACAACAACCTGCTGGTGCGCAAATATGCGGACATCGGCGGCGGCGCGTTCTTCGTGCGCGACGGGCAGATCATCGAAGCCGCCGGGCACGTGGAATACGAGGTGGCTACGGTCGCGGACATTCCCGTCACCATGGGCGGCACGGCGCGTTTTCAGGTGTCGAACGTGCTCGCCGCCGTCGCCGCCTGCCGCGCGCACGGCGTGACGCGCGAGAACATCGCCGCCGCGCTCAAGACCTTCGACAACGCCGAACACAATCCGGGGCGCGCGAATCTCTATCAGGTCGGCGCGGGCTACGTGATGGTTGACTACGGGCACAACCCGGATGCCTTCGACGCCGTCTCACGCATGGCCGCGCTCTGGCACGGGCGGCGCGTGACGGCCATCCTCGGCGTGCCCGGCGACCGTGACGACAGTTTGATCGAAGAGTCTGGACGCATCGCCGCGCGCGGTTTTCATCGCATCATCATCAAGGAGGACAAAGACCTGCGCGGGCGGCGCAAAGGCGAGGTGGCGGGCTTGCTCTGCCGCACCGTCAACGCGGAATCGCCGGGGCGCGAGTGCCTGACGGTGCTCGACGAAGTCGAAGCCTTTTCGGATGAACTGCGCGAGATGAAGCAGGGCGACGTGGTCGTCGTCTTTTACGATAAGCTCGAACCCGTCCTCGAAGTGCTCGCGCAGCACGGCGCAGTTCCGGTGACGAGCATCGGCGAGTTCGCGCCGCAACTCAGCGTAGCGACGATCTGAGAGACGCATGTGTTGACGCTTATCGAGAACGGTGAAGTCTACGCGCCTGCCCCGCTCGGCAGGCGCGACGTGCTCGTCCTCGACCGGCGCATCGCGCGCATCGGCGACGTTGACCGCCGCGCCCTCGCCGCGCTCGGACTCGAACTCGAAATCGTCGATGCGCGCGACTGCGTCGTCACGCCCGGCCTCATCGACCCGCATCAACACCTGCTCGGCGGGAGCGGCGAGCAAGGGTTCAGCACGCAGACGCCCGAAGTTTATGCGAGCGAACTCGCCCTCGGCGGCATCACCACGGTCGTCGGCTGTCTCGGCGTCGACACGACGACCAAGACGATGCCCGGCCTGCTCGCGAAGGCCAAGGGCTTGAACGAAGAAGGACTCACGGCCTACATCCTGACGGGCGGTTATGGCCTGCCCCCGGTCACGCTCACGGGAGGCGTCCGCGAAGACATCATCATGATCGCGGAAGTGATCGGCGCGGGCGAGGTCGCCATCGCCGACGAACGCACGACCGCACACCACGCGCCCGAACTCGCCAAAGTCGTCAAAGACGCCTACGTCGGCGGCCTGCTCGCGCGCAAGTGCGGCGTCACGCATGTTCACGTCGGGGACGGCGCGGCGCGTCTCAAACTGCTGCGCGAGTTGCTCGACGACTACGAGATCGCGCCGTCGCTCATCTACCCCACGCACGTCGAGCGCAGCGAGAAACTGATGCGCGAAGCCGTCGAACTCGCCGCGCGCGGCTCTTACGTCGACCTCGACACGGTGGCGCAAGACTTGCCCGAGTGGCTGCGCTTCTATCTCGACCACGGCGGCGACCCCACGCGCCTCACCGTCTCGTCCGACGCCTCCATCAACAGCCCGCAAACTCTCTTCGCGCAAATTCGCAGTTGCATCCTCGAACACAACTTCCCGCTCGCGCAGACGCTCTCACACGTCACCGCGAACACGGCCGCCGTCCTCAAACTCGAACACAAAGGCCGCCTCGAAGTCGGCCGCGACGCAGACCTGCTCGTCCTCAGCAAAGACACGCTTGAGATCAAGGACGTGATCGCCCTTGGGCGTCGCCTCGTCCGCGACGGCGAACTGGTCTTCAGTGAAAATTTCCTCTCGGAGAGTAACCGCCGGATCAGGCTGGAAGGAAAGAATTCGGGTTAGTGGTGCCGAGGGAGGGACTCGAACCCTCACGGCCTTACGGCCAACGGATTTTCTTACCACTACGGCTTTCGCCGCCCGCCGCGAATGACGGTTTGTGGTCTGGACGATGCCTTCTCCGTGCAACCCGACTGGGATGTTTAGGAGGGAGCCGTCTCGTCTCTACACTTTGCTGATTCGTAAAACCGGAGAATCAGCCTTAGCTCGGCGTTGCCAGCAGCATTTGATTGCTGTGAAGGGTTCACCGACTTTGACTCCATTCACGTCGGGGTTTCCCGACCGACGTGCTCAAATAAATAAGTCCGTCGCGTCTGCCATTCCGCCACCCCGGCACCATGCGCGGAAAGATAGCACGCGCGCGGGGGCGAGGCCAACTTCTTCACACATTCCGTGCGCTAATGCTAAAATGCCTGCGTGTCTACAATCACGGAGCGAGTTTCAGCCGAACCACAGACCAAGGTTATGACTGAAGAGCAGGAAATTTTTCATCGTCACATCCAGCGCGCGGGACTTAAACGGACGGCGCAACGCGATCTCATTCTCGAAGTCTTTCTCCGCACCGAGGAACACCTGTCGAGCGAAGACCTCTACCGGCTCGTGCAGAAGGAAGACCCGGAGATCGGGCAAACCACCGTCTATCGCACGCTCAAACTTTTGACCGACGCCGGGCTGGCGCGCGAGGTGCGCTTCGGCGACGGGCGCACGCGCTACGAGCACAACTACAAACACCCGCACCACGATCACCTGATCTGCACCAATTGCGGCAAGACCATCGAATTCTATTCCGAACAACTCGAAGCCATTCAAGACGCCATCGCTTCAAAACACGGCTTCGAGACCACGCACCACACTCTGCGGATGTTCGGTTCGTGCTCCGACTGCCGCGACAACAGCGGCAAGCCGAAAAAAGAGGAGTCCGCCGCCGAGCCGCGCGTGAGATTCGCGAGCGCGCCGAGCACCCATTAGTCGAAGGGGAAAGGTTAAGGGGCACAGGCCAGACGACGGGCGGAACAGTTTCCGGTTTCCCTGCAACCTCTCCCCTGCAACCTTTCCCTTTTTACATTTGCCTTCCGTTGTTGTAAGTTCCGAATCGTCTCCCTATGGAAATTTAACCCGACAGACCAGAGAACAGTGTGGGGGTGTGCGATGAGTGTGAACGTGGAATTTGTGCCGGACGGTCGTCACGGCGTGGTGGCCGAGGGGACGTACCTGTGGGATGCGGCGAAGCGTCTGGGCTTGCGCCTGCCCGCCGAGTGTGAAGGGCGCGGCGAGTGCGACACGTGCGCCGTCGTCGTCAGAGAGGGCGCGACGCTGTTGTCGGGTTTGACGGGGGCGGAGCGCACGCGGCTCAGTCCCGAACGACTCGCGGCGGGCGAGCGTCTCGCCTGCCAGACGAAGATCGAGCGCGCGGGCGACCTCGTTCTCGAACCCGTGCCGGTGACGGTGCGACAGGAGACGGCGGAAGAAGTGAAACAAGATTTGCGCGCCGAATTTCGCGAGATGCCTCTGACGCAAAAACTCGCCACGCTCGTCGAACTCGAAGCCATCGCCGCCACGCAAACCTTCAAGGCCATCGCCGACGTGCCCGCCTCCTATTTCGAGAAGGGGCTTGATTACGTCGTCAACTTCGGGCGCGCGCGTGCGCGTCGAGAGCGGCAAGCGCGCCGCCCCGCCGAGCATGTCGCGGGCGCGCGGAAAAATCCCGAAGCCAACAAGTCTTCTTCATAACAGAACGTTTCCGAATTGTCGTCTCCCGCGCGCCGCCGGAGTCATGCGCCGCGCCGCAGAGCCGCCCGCTCATTACATGAGAGAGATGTCGCCATCTGCCAACGCGCCGCGCGCCGAACTCTGCGGGACACGCGCGCGGTCAAATCACACGCACGCGCTGCTCCTGCTCCTGCTCGCGCTGCCGTTCGTCCTCACGGCCTGCGGCAGCGGCGGCAATCAGGCAAACAACAACGCGCGGGGCAACGCCTCGCCCGCCGCAACCGCTAGTCCTGCGACAACGGCGGCGGCGGCGACCGAGACGCGCGCCGCTTTCGACGGAGAGCGCGCCTTCGGGCACGTTCGCAAGATGGTCGAGATGGGGCCGCGCCCGGCGGGTTCGGCGGAACTCGCGCGCACGCGCGAATATCTCTCGGGCGAACTGCAAGCCGCGAATTTGAAAGTGACGACCGACGAGTTTACGGCGCAAACCCCCGCGGGCGCGCGCCGGATGGTGAACCTGACGGCGGAACTCGCGGGCGAATCCACGGACGTGATCATCGTCGCCAGCCACTACGACACGAAGCCCGTCAAAGAGTTTCGCTTCGTCGGCGCGAACGACGGCGGCTCTTCGACCGGCGCGCTCGTCGAGATCGCACGCGCGCTCGCCGCGCCCGGACGCCGGAAACCGCACTTCACTTACTGGTTCGTCTTCTTCGACGGCGAAGAAGCGGTCTGTCGGGAATGGAGCGAATGCACGAACGCGGGCGCGCCCGACAACACTTACGGCAGCCGTCGCTACGTCGCAAGACTGGCCGAGCGCGGCGAGACGAAGCGCGTGCGCGCCATGATCCTGCTCGACATGATCGGCTACACAGACCTCTCCATTCCGCGCGAGACGTTGAGCACGCCGTGGCTCGTGGACACCATCTGGGCGACGGCGCGCGAACTCGGCCACGCCGCCCAGTTTACCGACGAGGAACACAGCGTCGAAGACGATCACATCCCGTTCCTGCGCGCCGAGATTCCGGTCGTCGATCTGATTCAACTCGGCGGCTATCCCTACTGGCACACGGCCGGGGACACGCTCGATAAAATCTCCCCGCGCAGTTTGCAGATCGTCGGCGAGACGGTCGTTGCCAGCCTGCCGCGCATCGAACAACGCCTCGCGCGCTAACACCGGGTTTTATGAAAAAGAATCTTCGCAACCACCTCGCGCGTGCGTCCGGGCGTGTGCTCGTCGCCGTCTTCGCGCTCGCCACGCTCGCCGCGTCGCAGAGTTTCGACGCCGGTTCAAAGCCACCGGAGACGCGCGCCGAGGCTCTGGTCGAAACGCTGCACGGCGTCAAAGTGAGCGATCCCTACCGCTGGTTGGAGCAGGGTGAAACGCAGGAGGTACGCGCGTGGACGGAGGCGCAGAACGCGCACACGCGCCGCGCACTCGACGCGTTCGCCGGGCGGGCGACGATCAACCGGCGTCTCTCGCAACTGCTCTCCATCGGCACTGTCGGCGCGCCCGACCCGCGACGCGGCCGCTACTTCTTCACGCGGCGCGAGGGACAACAGAACCAGCCCGCGCTCTACGTGCGCGAGGGCGCAAACGGCAAAGACCGCGCGCTGCTCGACCCGAACACGCTCTCCACGGACGGCACGGTTGCGATTGATTGGTGGTACGCATCGCACGACGGCAAACGGCTCGCTTACGGTCTGTCGGAGAGCGGCAACGAACAATCGACGCTCTACGTGCTCGACGTGGACACGGGGCGCAACCTCAAGGACAAAATTCCGTTCACGCGCGCCGCTTCGCTCGCATGGCTGCCCGCCGGAGACGGTTTTTATTACACGCGTTTCCCCGCGCCGGGCACAGTCCCGAAGGGCGAAGAGAACTACCACCGCCGCGTGTTCCTGCATCGTCTGGGCGACGATCCTTTGAAGGACGCGGAAGTGTTCCGGCGCGAAGACAAGCCGACCGAGTGGCCGGGCGTCGGCCTCTCGCGCGACGGCCGCTGGCTCACGATCAACGTCTCGCGCGGGCCGGGCAAAAATGATCTCTACCTGCGCGACCTGCGCGAAGAGATGAGCGAGTTCGTCGCCATCGCCGAAGGCAAAGACGCCAGCTACTCGGCGCGCGTCGTGGGTAACCTCCTCTACATCTTGACGACCGAAGACGCGGCGAAGGGGCGCATCTTTGAAACGGCGGCGGCCAATCCGAAGCGTTCCGCTTGGCACGAGTTGATCCCGGAATCGCAGGACATAGGGATCGGTTCGTTCACCGTCCTCGGCGAGCAGATACTCGTCCACGGGCTGTCGCGCGCAACATCGCGCGTGCGTGCCTTCACGCGCGACGGCAAATTTCTGCGCGAGTTGAAACTGCCCGTCCTCGGAACGGCGGGCGCGGCAAGCGGCGAAGAGGACGGCGGGGAGGCTTTCTTTAGTTTCAACTCCTACGCTCTGCCGCCAACCGTCTATCGCTACGAGGCGGCGACGGGCGCGCTCGACGCGTGGGCGCGCGTTGACGCGCCGACCGTGGACGCAAAAGCGATTGAGGTGAAGCAGGTCTTCTACACGTCGAAGGACGGCACGAACGTGACGATGTTCGTCGTGCATCGCAAAGGTCTGAAGTACGACGGCACGAACCCGACGCTGCTCTACGGCTATGGCGGCTTCAACGTCTCGCAGACGCCCGCCTTCAATCGCGGCTTGAATCTCTGGCTCGAACGCGGCGGCGTCTACGCGGTGGCGAACCTGCGCGGCGGCGGCGAATACGGCGAGGGCTGGCACAAGCGCGGCATGCTCGGCTTGAAACAGAACGTCTTCGACGACTTCATCGCGGCGGCCGAGTATTTGATCAAGCAGAAGATCACTTCGAGCGGACGGCTCGCCATTCAGGGCGGCTCGAACGGCGGCCTGCTCGTCGCGGCGGCCATGACGCAACGACCCGAACTCTTCCGCGCCGTCGTCTGCGCCGTGCCGCTCACGGACATGCTGCGCTACCAACGCTTTCTCATCGCGCGCCTCTGGATTCCCGAATACGGCACGGCCGACAACCCGCGCCAGTTCGCATACCTCCACGCCTATTCGCCCTATCACCGCGTTGCAGCGGGCGCGAAATATCCGGCGACGCTGATTACGACGGCCGAGTCGGATTCGCGCGTCGATCCGCTGCACGCGCGCAAGTTCGCGGCGGCGTTGCAGGCGGCGAACGCCGGGGCGAATCCGATCCTGCTGCGCGTCGAGACGAAAGCGGGGCACGGCGCGGGCAAGCCCCTGTCGAAGCAGATCGCGGAGGCGACCGACGTGTGGAGTTTTCTCTTCTGGCAACTCGGCGTTGCGGCGTGAGACATTCGGAGACGACGGAGAAGATGATGACGACGACGAGAGAGGTCAAGAGAATCGCGGTCGTTCCCGGCGACGGCATCGGGACTGAGGTGACGAACGAGTCGCTCGGCGTGCTGGAACACTTGTGCGAGACGCACGGCGTCTCTGTCGAGTTGCAGCATTTCGACTGGGGCGCGGACAAGTTTTTGCGCGACGGCGTGACCTTGCCCGAAGGCGCGCTCCAGATGCTGTCGAACGAGTTCGACGCGATCCTCGCGGGCGCGTTCGGCGACCCGCGCGTCGCGTCGAACAAGCACGCAGAGGATATTCTGCTCGGCATGCGTCGCGGGCTTGATCTCTACATCAACCTGCGCCCCGTGCGCCTGCTCGACGCGCGCCTGACGCCCCTGAAAGACCGCCGGACGGAGGACATCGACTTCGTCGTCTTTCGCGAGAACACGGAAGGGTCGTACATCGGCGCGGGCGGGTTTCTCAAACGAGGGACGCCGCACGAGATCGCCACGCAGGAGGAATTGAACACGCGCCACGGCGTCGAGCGCATCATCGTCGCGGCCTTCGAGTATGCACGCGCGCACGGGCGGAAGAAGGTGACGATGGCCGACAAGTCGAACGTGCAGCGATACGGCGGCGACCTATGGCAACGCGTGTTTCGCGAAGTGGCGGCGGGCTACACGGAGATCGAGGCGAACCACCAGTACGTTGACGCGATGGCGATGTTCATGGTGCTCGACCCGGCGCAGTACGACGTGATCGTGACGAACAATTTGTTCGGCGACATCCTGACGGATTTGGGCGCGGCGTTGCAGGGCGGGCTGGGCATGGCCGCGTCGGGCAACATGCACCCCGGCCGTGTCTCGCTGTTCGAGCCGGTGCACGGCAGCGCGCCGCCTTTGGCAGGCCGCAACGTCGCCAATCCGGTAGGCTCTATTCTGACCGCAGCGATGATGCTAGAATATCTGGGATTCACGGCGGCGGGCGAGGCGGTCGAAGCGGCCGTCGGCGCGTGCGTGAAGGCGGGCGAGACGACGCGCGACCTCGGCGGCACGCTCTCTACGACGGAGGCCGGGGAAGCGATTCGTCGGCGCATCCGGGCTGGTTCGTGATTCGGAGTTTCGTTTGAGCAAGGTTTCCGCGTGCCAGAGCGCGACCGGCGCGCAAAAGGTTTTATGGGTAGTAAGGGCAGAGACATGGGGCAAAAGCTGGTCGCGATTATCGTGATCCTCGCGATGCTCGCCTTGATGGGCATCCCGCTGACCGTCATCATCTTTTTCACCACCGTAGTTTATTTCGTCTGGCGTGCCGTGGATCGCTCCGAGCAGCACGAGACGCGCCGCATCTTCGACTTCTACCTCGCCGCCAGCGACGTTTTACGCGAAGACGAGCGCCGCTGGTTCGGCTTTGAAATCACGGAAGTGATCGGGCAGGGCGAGTCGGTCGTGCATTCGATGTCGGACGCGCCGCCGCTCGTCCACTTCGCGCTCGGCGCGCTCTATCATCGCGCGGGCGACCACGAATCGGCGGCCGAACATCTCGCCTACATACTCGAATCGGAAGAGGGCGACGAGCGGCAACGCGTCGCGCCTTCGCCCGAACTGCGCCGCTACGTGAGCGTGCTGCGCCGCCTCGAACGCGACCCCGCCGAAGGGCCGCAGACCATCGGCGCAATCCGCAACCTCGAACGCGCGCGCCGCGCACGCGCCGCCTCGATGCTCGAAGAGAGTCGCCACCTCAACGCCGCTCTGACCGACGCCGTGGCGGCGAACTCGACGGCGCGCAACCTGTACGCGGGCGCGAGCGCGGCCACAACACCGCCGCCGCAAGAAGCCCCGCACCGGCTGCCTCTCGCCGCCGCTCACGCAAGCACGCCGCCGCCGCCCTCGCCTCCGCCGAAGCCCGCGCCCATCTCCGAAGTCCTGCGCGACTTGTACGAGGAAGAAAAGAAGACGGCGTGAAAAGCTGTTAGTTGTCCGCCGTCGATTGTTCGCCGTTTTAGTGGCAAACACGTGAATCGCCAAAGCTGAAGTTGCACAACTAACCACAGACAGATAACAACTGACGACGGACAACCCGCGACGCACGATTTTTAATGGCGACTGAGACGATCATCGGCAGCTATCGCATCGAGGAACGCATCGGGCGCGGCGGGATGGGCGTCGTCTATCGCGGCCAGCACACGAAGCTCCCGCGCGAAGTCGCCATCAAGTCCATCAACCCGCGCGCCGGAGATCACGACCTGCGTTCTCTGCGCCACCGCTTCGAGCGCGAGGCTTACATTCAGTCGCAACTCGATCATCCCGGCATCGTCAAAATTTATGACTACATCGTCGCCGAGCAGACTTACTACATCGTGATGGAGTACGTCGAAGGGCGTTCGCTGGCGCAGTTGCTCAAGCAGGAGGGCGGCCGCCCGCTCGCGTGCGAACGCGCTCTCTCGCTCTTCGATCAAATTCTCACCGCCGTCGTTTACGCGCACACCTTCACCTATCAGGATCAGGACGGCGCGGCGCATCGCGGCATCATCCACCGCGACCTGAAGCCGCCGAACATCCTCGTCACGCCCGACGACCACATCAAGATCACGGATTTCGGCATCGTCAAAGTTGTCGGTTCGGAGACGACGGACACCTTCGGCGCGGCCTACGGCTCGCCGCGTTACGTCTCGCCCGAACAGGCCGAGGGGCTGGAAGTTGACCAGCGTTCGGACATCTACAGTCTGGGCATCATCCTCTACGAGATGCTGACGGGCGCGCCGCCCTTCGGCAACGAACGCGAGCCGCGCACGCGCACGGAGATTTTGCGCGCGCACGTCGAAGAGCCGCCGCCGCTGCCGACCGAGATCAACCCGCTCATCAGTCTCGAAGTAGAAGACATCATCCTGCGCGCGCTCGAAAAAGACCCGGCCGGGCGTTACGCGACGGCCGCCGATTTCCTGCGCGCGATCAAGACGGCGCGCGAGCGCGACGCGGGCGAGGTCGTCGAAGCGGCCGCCACGCCGCCCGTCAGTCATCGTCCCGTCGGCACACACGAACTGCACGAACCGGCGGACAACACCGTGCGGCACGATTACATCACGCAACGCATTCGCAGCGGCGCGTGCCCGGCCTGCGGGGCGGAAGCGGAGGCGGACGAGGAACTGTGCCGCGCGTGCGGCGCGGAACTCGGCGCGTCGCCCGCAACCACCAAACTCGCACACCAGCGGGCGAAGACGACGACGCAGCCTTATCGCGACAACAGCACGCGTGCGAACGCGCGCGGCAAGTGGGTGGTCGGCGGTCTCATCGCGCTCGCGCTCCTGAGCGGCATCCTCATCTACTTGCGCTTTACGCGCGAAGCCGAGCGGCGGGCGCAAGCGTCGCGCACACAGCCGGTCGCCGCCGCCGCGCCACAAGCGGCCGCGCCGCAAGGTTCAGCGACGCCGGAAACTCCGGCCACACTCGTCGAACTGAGCGCGGCGCGCGTCGCGGTTGATTCCAGCTATGACGGCTACACGTCGAAGCCCCTGCACGACGGCGTGCTCGACGTGAAGCGCATCGCCGGCATGCGCTACAACGAAGGCAACTGGGCTTCGGCCGAGACGCACGAACCGCACTGGATCGAACTTCATCTGAGCGACCCGGCGCGCGTCTCCGCCGTCTACGTTTATTGGGGGTTCGACCGCGACCGCTTCGTCGCCTCGCGTCGCATCGAACTGCAAACGCCCGACGAGCGCGGCGAGTGGCAGACGATCTCGAACATCGAACCCGGCAGCAACTACGACCGCACGGCCTTTGAGTTTGCGCCCGTCAAGACGACTCGCCTACGCATCCTCCAACCCGCGCAACAGGGGCCGCCCGGCCGCCCCTTCGTGATGTGGGTGCGCGAGGTGAAAATTTTCGGCGCGAGCGAGAGCTAAAGTTTCACCGGCAAGTCTCACGCCGGAGGCGCAAAGACGCAAAGGAAGACATAAAGTAATAGAAAATTTCTTCAAGTCCTTCTTTGCGCCTTTGCGCCTTTGCGTGAGATATTCTTTGCAGCCTATCGCTCGTAACTTTATAAACTGATGCTCACCGCTGAAATCATCGCCATCGGCTCTGAACTGCTGACGCCGGATCGCACCGACACGAACAGCCTGTGGCTGACCGAGAAACTCAACGCCATCGGCATCGAAGTCAAACTCAAAACCATCGTCGGCGACGACGACGCCCGCCTCGAAGAGACGATCAAGGACGCGTTGCGCCGCTCGCGGGTCGTCATCACCACGGGCGGCCTAGGGCCGACGGAAGACGACATCACGCGCAAGATCGCCGCGCGCGCCATGAGTCGGCGTCTCATCTTGAACGAAGCGGTACTCGACGCGATCCGCGACAAGTTCATGCGCTGGGGGCGCAAGATGCCGGAGATCAACGCGCGGCAAGCGATGATCATCGAAGGCGCGGAGGTGTTGGAAAATCCGCACGGCTCAGCCCCCGGCATGTATCTCGAACACGAAGGGCGCGCCGTCATCCTCTTGCCCGGCCCGCCGCGCGAGATGCGCCTGATGTATGAGACGCACGTGCGCGAGAGGCTCACGGCGAAAGCGGGCGATGTGCGCGTCGCGCGTCGCGTATTGCGCGTGTCGGGCTTGGGCGAGTCGGCGGTTGACGAACGCATCGCGCCGGTCTATACGCAGTACAAAAATCCGCAGACCACGATCCTCTTCAACCGCAGCGAGATCGAAATTCACCTGACCGCGCAGGGCAAGACGGAGCAGGACGCGGAACTGCTGCTCGACGGGTTGGCCGGGCAGATCGAGGAACGACTCGGCGACGCGATCTTTGCCTTTCGCGGCGAACAGATGGAAGAGATCATCGGCCTGCGTCTGGCCGTTGGCGGCTTCACCCTCGCCGTCGCGGAAAGTTGCACGGGCGGGCTGATCGCGCAGCGGCTCACGGAAGTGCCGGGGTCGTCCGCCTATTTCATGGAAGGCGTCGTGAGTTATTCCAACGACGCGAAGGTGCGCCTGCTCGGCGTGCCGTCAGACTTGATCGCCGAGTACGGCGCGGTCAGCGCGCCCGTGGCCGAGGCGATGGCCGAAGGCGTGCGCGAACGCGCGGGCACTGACTTCGGCCTCAGCGTTACGGGGATCGCCGGGCCGGACGGCGGCACGGAAGACAAACCCGTCGGCCTCGTCTACATCGCGCTCTCCGACGACGCGCACACGGAACACCGCAAACTGCTTCTCCCCGGCGACCGCCAACTCATCCGTTGGCGCGCATCGCAGGCCGCGCTCGACCTCCTGCGCCGCCGTCTTATCTGAAACCAACGCCCCTTCTCCCACGCCCTCGCTCCTCCACACTTGCCGCGCCTTCCGGCAGGTTGCTATAGTCGCCGTTCGCTCGTCCATTGATGTTTCGCGCTGTCGCGGAGTGATGTCACGTTGTTGCCTGCGCTCTCTATTGTCGCCGCGTATCTTGTCGGCTCGATCCCTTTCGGATATTTGATCGTGTACGCGAGAGGCGGCGGCGACGTGCGAGAGACGGGTTCGGGCGGGACGGGCGCGACCAACGTGACGCGCCGCGCGGGCAAGGGCGCGGGCGTGTTGACGCTCGCGTTGGACGCGGCGAAGGGTGCGCTCGTCGCACTGCTCGCGCGCTGGCTGCTCACGCCCGACTTCGGCGTCAACTGGTGGGTGGCAATCGCTTCGATAGCCGTCGTCGTCGGTCACATCTTCCCGGTCTGGTTGAAATTTCGCGGCGGCAAAGGCGTGGCGACCGGCCTCGGCGTGTTCCTGAGTTTGACGCCCGCCGCGGTTGCGCTCGTCGCTCCGGTCTTTCTCGTCGTCGTGTGGGCGACGCGCTACGTCTCGCTCGGTTCGATCACGGCGACGGCGATGCTGCCCCTCTTCATCTGGCTTTTAAGTGACGGAGGAAAAACGGACTCGCTTGCCGCACCCGTGATGGCGGTTGCCGTCGCGGGCGGCGCGCTCATCATCTTCACGCACCGCGCCAACATCGGCAGGCTCTTGAACGGCACGGAGAGCAAGCTGAAATGATGAAGCGGGCATGCGGAACGGTGAAAGAGAAAGTGTCCGTGGTCAGTAGCCAGTTGTCCGTGGTCAGTTGCCTGTGACCGTCACGCAAGTTGCTAAAGACCGTCTTGAACAACTGAGCACGGACGTATGACTACGGACAACTTTTACTTCATCGTTTGAATTATGTCTCATATCGCGATCATCGGTGCGGGCGGTTGGGGCACGGCGTTGGGCTTGGTGGCCGGACGCGCGGGGCATGAAGTGAAGTTGTGGTCGCGCAACGGCGAGGTCGTTGCCGTGATCAATGAGCGACGCGTGAACGATGTTTATCTGCCCGCGCATGAAATCGTGGGGGACGTGCGGGCGACGTGCGAGTTGGACGAGGCGGTGCGGGATGCGCGGATCGTGATTCTGGCCGCGCCGTCGCACGCCACGCGCGAGTTGCTCGAACGGATGACGGGCGAGTTGCGCGCCGAGGTCGTGCTCGTCAGCGCGACGAAGGGCATCGAGATCAAGACGGGACAGCGCATGTCGGAAGTGGCGGGCGAAGTTCTGGGAAAAGAGTTCGCCGCGCGTTTCGTGTGCCTGTCGGGGCCGTCGTTCGCGCAGGAGGTGGCGGCGGGACACCCAACCGCCGTCGTCGCCGCCGGTTACGACGCGCACGCGACGCTGGCCGTGCAGGCGGCGTTGAGTTTTGAAAATTTTCGCGTCTACACAAACGGCGATCTGGCCGGCACTGAACTCGGCGGCGCGGTTAAAAACGTCATCGCGCTGGCGGCGGGTATGGTTTCCGGTCTGGGTTTGGGCACAAACAGCATCGCGGCTTTGATCACGAGGGGCTTGGCCGAAATCACGCGGCTGGCGCTCTGCGAGGGCGGGCGCGTCGAGACGCTGGCGGGGCTGGCGGGCTTGGGCGATCTGGTGTTGACCTGTACGGGAGCGTTGTCGCGCAATCGCTACGTCGGGCAGGAGTTGGGGCGCGGCCGCGCGCTCGAAGAGATTTTGAGTGGGATGCGCGAAGTCGCGGAAGGCGTGCGCACGACGCGTGCCGTGAAGTTGCTGGCCGAGAGCCGCCGGATCGAGATGCCGATCACGGAGCAAGTTCATGCGGTATTATACGAAGGCAAAAGCGCACGGGCGGCGGCCGAGGAATTGATGGCGCGGCCTTTGCGCGGCGAATTCGCGGGCATGAATTTGTGATGCTGGCAACAGGGCGAGCGCGGGAGAAGGTTTGAAAGATGGCAGAAGCAGCTGAAGTAAAAGTGTTGTTGACGAACCGCGCGGCGTATCACGAATATCATATTCTGAACACTTACGAGGCGGGCGTGGTTTTCAAGGGCACGGAAGTGAAAAGCGTCCGCGCCGGGCAGATTCAGTTGAAGGAATCTTACGTCGCCGTGCGCGACGGCGAGGCATGGTTGTTTAATGCGCACATTTCGCCGTATGCTTACGGCAATCGCGATAATCACGAAGCCACGCGCACGCGGAAACTTTTGTTACACCGACGTGAGATAGATAAATTGGAGCAAGAGGCGACGGTCAAAGGCATGACGCTCGTCGTCACGCGGGTCTATGTGAAAAAGGGGCGAGTCAAGTTTGAGATCGGCGTGGCGCGCGGCAAAAAACTTTATGACAAGCGCGAGTCGGAGATGCGCCGGACGGTTGACCGCGAGACGCAGGCGCAATTAAAAGAGCGCAATCGTTAATCAGGAGATAAAAGTTCAAATGGATATTCAAGTGAGCACCGGGCGTGTGGGCGATGCTGACGTGCAAGCTCTCGTTGTGGCGGTTTTCAAAGACGAACAAGCGCACGAGGGCTTCCTGCAAGAATTGGACGCGGCGACGGGCGGCCTCATCAAGTCCGTCATTGAGTCGGAAGAACTCAAGGGCAAAGAGGGCGAAACCGTCTACCTGCATCTCGGCGAGGGGCGCGGCGAGTTGAAGGCGAAGCGTCTGCTGCTCGTCGGCGTGGGCGAGCGCGACGGTTACGGGGCGGCGCAGGTTTCGCAGATGGCCGGGACGGCGGCGCGTGCCTTGCGCGCGCGAAGCGTCAAAACCGTGGGGCTGATCACACGCGGGGCAGAAGGCGATGCGGAGCGTTCCGCGTCGGTGGCTGTCGAAGGCGTCCTGATGGCGTTGTTTGAGCCGGACAAATATCGCACTTCCGAGAAAGAAGAGCGCACCATCGAGCGGCTCGTCATCATGGCGCAAGGCGCGAGCGAGGATGCTCTGCGTCGTGGCGCAGAGCGCGGACGCATCATCGGCGAGTCCGTCAACTTTACGCGCGACCTCGCCAACGAACCGGGCGCGTACATGACGCCGACGATCATGGCCGAGCGTGCGCGCGCGATTGCGGGCGAGTTCGGGTTGGAAGTTGACGTGCTGGATCAAGCGCGCATGGAAGGCGAGGGGATGGGGTCGCTCCTGAGCGTGGCGCGCGGTTCGGAAGAGCCTCCGGCGTTGATCATCTTGAAGTACACGCCCGAAGGATTTAACGGCGCAGGCAATGGGGGCAAAGTTGTGGGCGGCGGCGAAGGCTTGCTCGCCTTCGTCGGTAAGGGTGTGACGTTCGATTCGGGCGGCATCTCGATCAAGCCGGGCGAGAACATGGAGTTGATGAAGTACGACATGACGGGCGGCGCGACGGTGCTCGGCGTGATGCGCGCGGTGGCGCAATTGAAGCCGCCGATGCCGCTCTTGGGCGTCGTGCCCGCGACGGAGAATCTGCCTTCGGGGAAGGCCACCAAGCCGGGCGACGTGGTGCGCGCCATGTCGGGCAAGACTATCGAGATCATCAACACAGACGCCGAAGGCCGCTTGATTCTGGCCGACGCCATCGCCTATGCACGGAAACTCGGCGCGACGCAGGTTGTCGATCTCGCGACGCTGACGGGCGCGGTCTCCATCGCGCTCGGCGATGTCAATACGGGAATTCTCGGCACGGATCAGGAGTTGATCGACGAAGTCATCGCGGCGGGCAGGGAAGTCGGGGAGAAGCTCTGGCAGTTGCCGTTGGATAAAGAGTACACACGCCAGATCAAGTCGGACATCGCGGACATCAAGAACGTCGGCGGGCGTAAGGCCGGGACGATCACGGCGGCGGCCTTCCTCAAAGAGTTTGCCGACGGCATTTCGTGGGCGCACTTGGACATCGCCGGGACGGCTTGGGGCGACGACGCCAAGCCATACCGCTCGAAGGGGCCAACGGGCGTCGCCGTGCGAACCCTGCTCAATTTGATCGAGCGTATTACCGCGCGCTCCTCCTCCGGCGGCAAAGGCGAAAAGTCTTAACAGACGACCGACGGAAATTATCGTCGATTGCTCGAACACGGAGGCCGCGCGGAAAACAACCTCGCGGCCTCTACTTATTTTGCTTGTTGAATTAATGCAACATAAGGTCACGAAGCGATTAGCGGAATCGTAAACGCGCAGTGCATTTACGGGCGGCGTCTACTTTTGTAGACGCCGTGTCTACTTTTGTAGACATTATAGTTATCGGCGATTGCAAGAAAACTTGCATTTTCTGATAATTCTGGTATTGTCTGCGTCTGGCATAAACATTGCACTTGTTAATATGCCAAGTCAAAGGGGACGGATTCACAAATAACTGTCCTTGCCCACTCGGTGGCCGCCCGAGGTATAGCACCCGCCCCTTTGACTTCCTCTTTTCCCTTTTTCCACACTCCCGACATTTCATTCACACGCAGATTCGATATTTTCCCGCAGGACGTATTTGCCGGAAAATGTTATAGTGTCGCTACGGGTTTAACCTTCCTGCCCGGAGCGCGCCAAAGTTGTGTGCGCTCCCACGCTGGCTTTTACGGAGTACGGGATAAAGCGCAGTGGTTGATTATTACAAAATTTTAGGCCTCCAGCGGACGGCCTCGGCCTCGGAAGTCAAATCAGCTTATCGGCGCTTAGCGCGGCAACGACACCCAGACCTCAACGGCGGTTCGGAGAAAGCTGCGCGCGAGTTCGCCCTGATCGCGATGGCTTACCGCACGCTCAGCGACCCGCAGGAGCGCAGTCACTACGACAATCAATTTCGCAAGCGGGCGGGCGAGGCGAGCGAATCGTTCCTGCATTCCGACAACCCGCACGCGCGCCGGATGCGTCGCGTCGCCGCGCAGGCGCGCATGGATCGGGTGGTGGACAATTTGATCGAGGCGGAGCGGCGCGAAAACTTCGCCATGCAGCGCGCCGTCTTTACGACCGTCTCGCTGTTCCTCTCGACCTTCTTCGTGGCGTTGTTCAAACCGCGCTTCTGGCAACTGTTTGGCGGCGTGGGTCGCGCTCTGATGCTCGTCCTGTTTTTGATCGGGCTGTGGCATCTCGTCTCGCGCCTGCGGGAATACTTCAACCGCTACACTTACCAGCCGAGTTCGCTCCACGATTCGGTGACGCACGAGGCCGCAAGGTCGGACAAACCCTTCACGCGCTTCGCCGCTTCGAGCTTTCTCGTGATCGGCTACATGGCCTGTCTCGGCGCGGGGCTGCTGCTCGGCGAGCAGATGTACAGCACGATCCTGATCGAAGTCCCGTTTCTCTACGACACACAAATCCGCCCCGAATTACTTTTCTACCCGCCCATCGCAGTCCTCGTCATCGACACGATGCACATGATTGCCGCCAAGATTGATTGAGCGTGCCACATAGCTCGCGGGCGACCAAGAGATCGGCCGCCCACGCTCGTTCCCGGTGGAGACGAGTCTTGCGTCCTCACGTGTGTCTCGTGTATATTTCGCCTCCAGCGGCCACAAGCAGGTCGTTAAACAAGCAAACTCGTTCAATCGTACTTAAGTTGCGCGCGAGACGGCGGCAGAAGCCGAAGACTCGTCTGTCTTTACCCGGCAGTTCGTCTTCGTTTGCATTCCCCCTAAACTTGATCACGCGGGCCGTGCGGCTCGCCGGTGGTAACAACACACGACTTGCAGGTGAGAGTAAAAGCAGCTTTCGCAGACAACAACCTCGTGCCGACCACAAACAGCCGACGGCCTCTCGAACGTCGCTGCCCGACTCGTCTGACGAGTTGACTAGCGCTTCCGGCCGTCCGGCTTCTCAAGTATGGAGGAGCAAGAGATGGCTAAGCGAATCACCGAACGCCAGCGCCTCGCGTTCAAACTCGAATCCCTAACCGACACCGAGGTCAAAGAGGTGCTCGACTACATCTCAATCATGGAATCAATGCGCCGCGCGAGCAGCCCTTCGGGCTTGTGGGACGACGAACTCGTCACGCTCCTCGCCGACGCCCGCGAGAATTTGCGTGCGCGCCAAGCCTTTGAATGGGAATCGGTGCGCCGCCGCGCCGACCGCCGCGCCGAAGCGTCAACCCCGACCCGCGTATGAGCAGAACGGGCGTCGCTGCGTCCCCCAAATCTATTCTACGTCTCGCCACACATGCGCCTGTTGTGCGCCTGTGCGCGTTCGCGCTCGCGCTGTTCTTCGTCGGCGGGAGCGGCGCGCGCGCGCATCTCAACGCGCGGACGAATAGCTTCCCGCAATCATCACAGACATCACTCACACCGCTCCAACGCGAAATAGAAAAACTGCGCGCGCGTCTTTCTTCGTCCGACACGGAAGAGCGACGCGATGCCGTCACGAAACTCGGCGCAATGGCGCGTGCCGACAGTTCGCGCGCCGCTCTGCCCGCGCTCAAAGACCCGGCGGTCGTCGTGCGCGCCACGGCCGCCCGCGCAATTCTGTGGTTGCCCGCGACGGAGGCCGCCGCCGCGTTGTTGCCGTTACTCGCGGACAAGAACGAATTTGTGCGACGCGAAACCGCGTATGCGCTCGGCGAGACCCGCAGCCGCACGGCGGTTGAAGCGTTGGCGACCGCGCTCGCGCGCGACAAGGAGGCAGGCGTGCGCGGCGCGGCGGCCGTCGCGCTCGGCCAGATCGGCGACGACGCTGCGACGCCCGTCTTGACCGAAGCTATCGGTCGTCGCATCGCGCGTTCCGGTTTCTTGAATCGCATCACGTTTCGCCGGACGGAAGAGAACGAGTTCGTGCGTCGTTCGGCGGCCGTCGCGCTCGGGCAAATAAAGAGCCGCGCGGCCGTGCCCGCGCTCATCGCCGCGCTCGCCAACGAACGCGTCGGAGACGATGTGCGTCGGGAAGCCGCACGCGCTCTCGGTTTGATCGGCGACCCGGCCGCCATCCCGACTCTGCGCGACGCGCTCGCGACACGTGACCCTTATCTTTCGGAAATCGCCGCCGAAGCGATACGCAGACTCGAAGCAGGGAAGGCCGTTTAACCGGCGCGGGTCTTGAACAAGACTCAAACTCAGGCGAATGGATGCGATCTTTCAATCGCTGAATATCTTGCGACAAACGAAAAGCCGGAGGCGTTGAACTCGTGCTCCGGCTTTCGTGTTGTTGGATTGAATGCGGCTTTTAGCTTTCCGACTTTTCGCCGCGTCCCTGACTTTTGCGCGCCGCTTTGGTCTGCGGGATCGGCAGTCCGACGCCGCCTGACTTGGCCGCTAGTTCCTCGGTCTCTTCTTCGACCGGCCCGACATCGCTGATCAACGCGCCGCCCGAACGCTTCGAAAAGACGAGTTTGTTCTGGGTGTCGTGCATGTCAACGTGAACGAGGTCGCCGAGTCCGACCTGATCCGTCGCCACCAGATTCGAGAGCGGGTAGACGAGGAAACGCTCAATCGAACGCTTCAGATGCCGCGCGCCGTACTTGTAATCAATGCCCTCTTTGAGCAGCATGTCCTTGGCCGCGTCGGAGCATTGAAAGACGAACTTCGTCCCGGCGGAGCGCATGATGCGATCCTGCACGGAGGCCAGTTCGAGTTCGAGAATCTGGCGCAGGTGGTGCTCCTTGAGACTGCGGAACACGACCACCTTGTCAATACGGTTCATGAACTCCGGCGAGAACTTGCGCCGCGCCGCTTCAACCGCCGTCCGGTAAATCTTCTGGTCAACTTCCGAGTCGTTCGGGTTCTTCGCGCCCTGCGTGGGCACAAATCCCATCCCGCCGGAAATCAATTCGGACATCTCGCGCGCGCCGAGGTTCGAGGTCATGACGACCATCGTGTGCGAGAAGTCGACGCGGCGATTGTCGCCGAGCGTCAGCGTGGCCTTGTCGAGAATGCCGAGCAGGAGTTGCCACAGCGAGTCGGACGCTTTCTCGATCTCGTCGAAGAGGACGAGCGAAAGTTTCGTCTCTTCCGTGTGATAGCGGTCGAGATTTTCCTGCGTCAGCATCGGGCTGGTTTCGCGGTGGCCGAGGTAGCCCGGAGGCGAGCCGATCAGCTTGGCGATCTCGTGCGAGTGCTGAAACTCGGCGCAGTCGATTTTGATGACCGAGCTTGGGTCGCCGAAGAGCACTTCGGCCGCCGCCTCGACGACGCGCGTTTTGCCCGATCCCGTCGGGCCGAGGAAAAGCATCGTGCCGACCGGCCGGTTGAGCGGGTTCATGCCCGCGAGAAAAATTTGATAGAGGCCGCTCATCCGACGCACGGCGCGCTCTTGGCCGACGATGCGTGTCGAGAGTTTCTCTTCAAACTCCTGCGCCCGCGGACTCTTTTGATCCGGGTCAAGAAAGACTGTCTCGGTTATTTTTTTCTGTGTTTCCATTGCTGCCATCATCGCGACCGTCCTCCTTGCCTGAGCGTTGTGGGCACACCTGAAATCCGTTTATCTGACGACCTCTTGGCCGCCACACCCACGTCCTCATGCAAAGAACGATCCGTTCGTGTAATTGATGCGCCGGGCGCGTCGCCCGTTGGCTAGATTACGCCGCGTTCCCTCCGGCGTTCGAGAGTGAGAACACTATATAAACGACAGCGCGCGATTTGTCACCACAAAATATGCTCCGGGGTGAAACTATTTGCGCCGCCCCACTTTTTTCGCACACTGACAATTAGCGGCATAACCCGACTGACAAATTACTGTCTTCGTGCAAATTTTCGGATGGGCGCACCAACCGGTGTACGGGAAAAAGAGAGAAGGCGCGGCGAAATTTCGCCGCGCCCTCCCCGTTATTTAAGTCGCTCGCTTCCCGGCCGTTAGTCGTAATACTCCAGCCCGAGATGCGTGATGAGGTCTTCGCCGCGCAGGTGGCGCAGCGTGTTCTTGAGTTTCATCAACTGGATAAAGATGTCGTGCTCCGGGTAGAGACCGGGCGCGGTCATCGGCGATTTGAAGTAGAAAGAGAGCCATTCCTGCACGCCTTTCATGCCCACGCGCTGCGCCAGATCGAGGAAGAGGGCGAGGTCGAGCACGAGGGGCGCGGCCAGAATAGAATCGCGGCAGAGGAAATCGACTTTGATCTGCATCTTGTAGCCGAGCCAGCCGAAGATGTCTATGTTGTCCCAACCCTCTTTGTTGTCGCCGCGCGGCGGGTAGTAGTTGATGCGGACGACGTGCGAAAAGTCCTTGTAAAGCTCCGGGTACACGTCGGGCTGGAGGATGTGTTCCAGCACGGAGAGTTTCGATTCCTCTTTGGTTTTGAAGGATTCGGGGTCGTCCAGCACTTCGCCGTCGCGGTTGCCGAGGATGTTGGTCGAGTACCACCCGTGCAGGCCGAGCATACGCGATTTCAAACCGGGCGCGAGGATGGTCTTCATCAAGGTCTGGCCGGTTTTGAAGTCCTTGCCGCAGACAGGCACGTTGTTTTGCTCGGCGAGTTCCACGAGGGCGGGAACGTCCACGGTCAGGTTCGGCGCGCCGTTGGCGAAGGGGATGCCGAGTTTGAGCGCGGCGTAGGCGTAGATCATCGAGGGCGCGATGGCCTTGTGATCGTCGCGCATGGCCTGCTCGAAGGATTTGAGAGTTTTGTAGACGGCGTGCTGCTTGAGGAAGATTTCCGTCGAGGCAGCCCAGACCATGACGAGCCGCGCGCACTTGTTCTTGCGCTTGAACTCTTCGATCTCGGCGATCAACTGCTCCGCGAGGTCAAACTTGTTCTTACCTTTTTTGACGTTCTCGCCGTTCAGACGCTTCACGTAATTTTGATCGAAGATGGCCTGCATCGGCTTGATCTTCTGTAAGGGCGTTTTGAGTTTGGCGAGCAGGTCTTTTTCGAGCACGCCCGCGTGCATCGCCGCGTCGTAGGCCGACTCCGGGAAGATGTCCCACGCGCCGAAGACGAGGTCGTTCAACCCCGCGAGCGGCACGAAATCCTTGATCGCGGGCGAACGGTTCTCCGTGCGTTTGCCAAGCCGGATCGTGCCCATCTGCGTCAAGCTGCCGATAGGCTCGGCCAGCCCCGCCTTGATCGCCTCGACGCCCGCGATGAACGTCGTGCTCACCGCGCCGAGTCCCACGAGCAACACGCCGAGCTTGCCCTTCGCCGGAGCGATCTCCGTCCCTTTTTCGATAGCCATAATTTTGTCGCCAGCCTCCACATTGAAAATTATACGCGTCGAGGATACGCGACCCGCCCTGCGCGCGTCTCGTCAAAACTTGCTCATTGTCGTCGCAGAATTGCTTAACTACAGAGGTTAGAGGTCAAAGGTTAGAGGTTAGAGGTGTTGATTGATGACGGTTTTGATCCGGCGGGCAGGTCGCCGGGTGCGGCCGGTGATAAGCAGGTTATGAAGCGCATGCGGGTCGGCAAGCAGATGCGATGTCGCCGCGAGTTCGACGCCGGGAGTTGGGTGAGCGATATTAACTTACGGGCGGCGGTCGTCTCCTTCTTCGGTGATGCCGCGAATTCACCCTGCGAGATCACCAAGGCCAAAATTTCTTGAACCCTTTTTCAATCTTTTCAAAGGTCTTGTCTATGGCGCGTTCGGCAATGTCGGACACCTTCTGCGCCACCTTCGGCAAGACCGTCTGCGCGATCTCAAGGGTTTCACGCACCGCCTTGCCCAGATGCGGATTAAAGGCGGAGACTGTCTCCTCGACGGCCGTGAACACTTTAGTCATGATTTTAGCGTCCGTAACTCTGCCTTGCTGGTCGAACTTCGTGACCGCTTCTCGCTCGCGCTCGTAAGCCTCTTTCTCTCTTTCCAACTCGCGTTCGGCCTTTTTGAGTTGGTTCAGCGTCGCGCGGGCTAACTGATCATCTTGGCGGCGGCGCGCTTCCTCCTGTCTGCGATTGCTCCTTCGCTCACTTTCTTTTGCGCGCTCTCTTTCGGCCTCGGCTTCCTGCTTTTTTTTGGCCTCGGCACGTTCCTTCCGCAGCCGTCGCGCCTCGGCGTTGAGGCGCGCTCGCTCGGCTTGTAGGCGGGCTTCCTCTCTTCTCCGCGCTTCGCGTTGAGCCTCGGCGGCCGCGCGCCGCAGTCGCATGAGGGTTTGGAACGGGAGGGTGTCGATAACGGCCAGCAACATCTTGTGCAGATTCCAGCCGGAACGGGAGTCGAACGCGATGATCTGATCTTCTGTGAATTTGACTTTCGGGAAGGTGCTGCACAGGTCTTCGTAAAACGCCCGCTTGGCTTCGGCGATGGCGCGTTCGTGAGCCTCTGAAGTCGGCCCCAGCAAGCCTCTCATTTCCACCTGCGTGATGCCGTCGCCGTCCGGGTAGTCGAGTTGGGAGAGTTTGTTAAAGCCGAAGATGATGTGCCGACTCGGAACTTTGCACTTCAGGAGCAGACGTATAGTTTTGAGCGTGCCTTCCTCAGCGGGGCGAGGCGGCGCGATGACGATAATGAAACCATCGGCCTCTGCCGCCCTCCGCTCGTACATTTCGCGGAAGACCTTGTCGTATCGCGGCGAGTCGCCCAGTCCCGGCAGGTCTACGATGTCAATGTCTTCGCTCTCACTCTCCCATTCGTAGACGGCGTCCTCACTCGTGCCCCGTCGGTAGAAGCCGATCTCGCCGACCTGTTTGCCAAAGAGAGTGTTGATGGTGGTGGTCTTGCCGTTACCGGCCTTTCCGCAGATTAATATCTTCGGCTTACGGTTCGGCGGGAGGTGATCGCTGTACTTTTTTAACTGCTGCCCGATCAACTCAAGTTGCTGATCCAGTTTTTTCTCGCGGGTGAGGGACTTAAGCCGACCTGTCATGGCTGGCGCACCTTTCTAATAGTGAGTGTTTGTCTGCACTGTAAACAGACCTGTTTGTGGCGGACTGAAACCGGGCAAAGGGCTATGGCGCATGCCGGGCGTTTAGCTGCTGGCGAGGCGTACCGCGTCAATCTTCTCTAACGCTTAATTGCAGTGAAAATGCTGCCGGGCGTTTATGAGGCTCTCACGGCAGGGCGGGACAATATCACAACCAACGCTCCGGCATAAAGGCCAAAGTTTTAGGGGCGCAATGATGATATTGCTTTAGGGACAGAGGCGAGGAATATTACAAACAGCCGCGACTTATTCAAACTGCTTTTACTAACCTCTCACCTCTGCTTTGACGAGTGCGGCGCGGAAGGCGCGGGGCGTGAGGCCGGTGAAGCGGCGGAAGGCTTTGCCGAAGTGGCTTGAGTTGGCGTAGCCGACGCGGGCGGCGATTTCGGTGATGGAGTCGTCCGTGGCGGCGAGAAGCGTGCGTGCGCGTTCGATGCGGAGGGCGGCGAGGTAGGCGTGCGGGGGCAGGCCGGTCAGTTTCTTGAAGAGGCGCGCGAAGTGGAAGGGCGAGAGGTAGGCGGCGGCGGCCAGTTCTTCGAGAGGCAATTCCGCGTCGAGGTGCGAGTGCATCAACTCCACGGCGCGACGGATGCGACGGTCGATCAATCCGGCGCGGGAGAGTTCGAGTTCGTCCGTGCGACGGATGCTGGCATAGCGTCGGAGCAGTTGAATCAAAATTTGTTCGATGAGGGCGGCGACGATCAGTTCGTGGCCGGTCTCGGCGGCGCGCAATTCGTCCGCGAGGTCGTGCGCGAGACGCGCGAGGCGCGGGTCGTGTTCGATGGCCTGCGCGGGAAAGGTGATGCGCGCGTCGTCGCGCGTGAGGCGTGCGCGCACGGCGCAGTCGAGCACGAAGGCGGGCGCGACCGAGAGCGCGAGCGTCTCGACTTTGCCGCCGCGCACGCCCGTCAACTCGCCCGGCGCGGAGACTAACAAGCCCGGCGCGCGTAACTCGCCGCCGCGCCCATCGCCCGCCTGCCAGCGCACGCTGCCGCCGAGCACGAACAACGCGGCGTAGACCGGGCGCGCCTCGCCCGCCCATTGGGCGCGCGCCGCTTGGCGATAGTGGATCGCGTAGTGTTCGTGGACGAAAATTTTATCTTTCGCGGAGGCGGAGTTCGTCATGCCGGAAGCGAAGTGGTCTCGGTCGTCGTTTCAAATTTCCCGCGGCGCGCGTGTCTGATCCGGTGTCGCTACTGCTTGAGAAATTCCTCGCGCGCGGCGCACATCTTCGCCGGATCGTTTGTGATGACGGCGCGCAGGCCGAGCGCGCTCGCGCGTCGTATCCAAGAGGGATGATCAACCGTCCAGACGACTGTTTGCAACCCGTGGGCGCGCGCCGCTTCGATTGTGCGGCGCGAGACGAGCGAGCGTGCGAGCGCGAGTTCGTCGGCGCGGCAGTCGCGGGCGCGTTTGAGCAGTGAGCGCGGGGCGGGCAGCGGGCGGCCGGGTCGGCGTTCAAAGGCGGCGGCCGCGCGCAACTCCGGCGCAATGCGTTTCGCCTCCGCGACGGCGGCGAGCGTAAAACTTTCGATCACGACGCTTCGCTCCAACCTGTGCGCGCGAACTTCCGCGACCACGCGCTCGACAAGCGTGGTGGTTTCTTGCGCGTCGCATTTTAGTTCAACGTAGAGCAGACGGCAGCGCGGGGCGACGGTCTCGAATACGCGTGCGAGTGTGGGGATGGTTTCGCGTGCGTAAGCGGCCACGGCGCGGGCGGGATGGCGGCGGTTGAACCATGAGCCGACATCAATCGTTGAGAGGTCGGATGATGAGAGGGCGGCTATGTGAGCGTCAATGCCTGCGGTGCGGCGCAGCGTGGCATCGTGGACGACGACGGGCACGCCGTCGCGCGCGAGTCGCACGTCAAACTCGATGCCGTCCGCGCCGTCATAGAGGGCGCGCGCGAAAGCGGCGAGCGTGTTTTCGGGGGCGACCGCCGATGCGCCGCGATGGCCGATGACGAGCGGGAGTTTCGCGTCAGGCAACGCCGCCCCGTCGTCGTTTGTTCGCAACTCGCGGGTCGCATCCAGTTTGCGAGTTGTAGTCGCAGCACTGGTCGCGCCTGTTTCGCTTGCGGCGTCCGATTCGCTTACGGTCTTAATTTCGCGCGTCGAGCTTTTAGTTAGCGAGAGTTTCATTTTGAGCAGTAGGCGCGGTAGTCGAGTTCGGCGAAGAGGTTGTCGCGGGTTTCGATCTCGGCGAGGGTGGCGGCGTCGATCTCGCCGCGTTCGATGGCGGAGGCCAACGCGTGAAAACGGGCGATGTGGGAGCGGAAGCGGCGCGTGGCGTATTCGACCGTGGTGGCGCGGGCGATCTGAAACGCCCAATCGCTCGACTCGGCGAGGAGCAGTTCGCGCGCGGCCTGTGTGAGCGCGCGCAGGGTGAGCGCGTCGGGAGGCGCGGACGCGTGTTGATTCGCAAGGGCGGTCATGCGCGCTTCGGCGGCGTGTTGTTGCGGGTAGAGCCACGCGTTCGTGTCGTTCAACCAGACTTTGTAGTAGCCCTCCTCACCCCACGAGGAAGGGGAGAGGCGTTGCGTCTGGAGATGCACGCCGGGCGCGGCCAGATAGTCGGACGGGGAGAGAGTTTCGATCTCGTCGCGGCGGCGTGCGAGTTCGCGAAAGACGTGTTCGAGAAAGCGGACGCCCTCAAACCACCAGTGACCGAAAAGTTCGGCGTCGTAGGGTGAAGTGATGAGCGGCGCGTGGCCGCCGAGCGCGGCGCGCTGGCGCGTGCATTGTTTGACGCGCTCGTCAACGAAGTGTGCGGCGTGGAGAGCGGCGCGTCGAAGCGCGCGGCGCGGGCGGTAAGGCTGTTTGCCGGAGAGCGGCACGTTCGCGCCCGTGACGCGATGATACTTGAGGCCGAGGTGGCGGCGCGCGCCTCCGGCGTGAAGGTGCGGGAGCAGGTATTCGAGCGGCGCATCCCAACCGATGTCGCGGTAAAACTCTCGATAGTTTTCGTCGCCCGGATAGCCTGTGAGGGAACTCCACACCTGCTGGCTCGTTTCGAGATCGCGCGCGAACGCGGCGACGCCGTTCGCTAATTTGACGGGCGCATAGACGCCGTGGCGCGGGCGCGGTTCGCCGTAGAGGATGGCGTGCGTGTCGGCGATGAAGTATTCAAGCCCGGCGTCGGCGAGCAGCGTTTCGAGTCCGTCGGCGTAGGCGCATTCGGGTAGCCAGATGCCGCGCGGGCGACGCCCGAAATGCTTTTGGTAATTGGCGACGGCGATCTCGATCTGTGCGCGCCGCGCCTCCTTCGTCGAGATGAAGGGGAGGAAGCCGTGGGTCGCGCCGCAGGTCATGATCTCGCAGACGCCGAAGTCTTGAAGCGCGCGGAAGCCGCCTATGATGTCGCGCTCGTAGACTTCGTGCCAGAGCCGGCGGGTGGCGCGCAGGGTGCGCCGGTACATGCGCGCGGCGGGGAGAAACTCGCGCGCGCCATCGCGCGTGCGCGCGATCTCTTTTTCGGCGAGCGCGGAGAGGTTTTCGAGATGGCGCGTGTAGCGAGTTTGCAGGAGCGGGTCGGCGAGCATCTCGCAGAGCGTCGGCGAGAGATTCAGCGCGAGGCGCGGGCGCGCGCCCTCCGCGTCGAGAGCCGAGAGCATTTGCAGCAGCGGCAGGTAGACTTCGGTGATGGCTTCGTAGAGCCAGTCTTCTTCTAAAAATTCGGGATGTTCGGGATGGCGCACGAAGGGCAGGTGCGCGTGGAGGATGAGACTGAAAAATCCTTGCGGCACGACGTGGAATCAGCGATGCGTGTACTCGTTCGCCCCTTCGCGCGAGACGCGGCCGCACGCGTCTTGAAGTTCGCCCGCAACGGACGCGCCGCCTCGGCTGTCGAGCCGCGCCGCGCCCGCGTCGTCGTCGCCGGTGAGTCCGCGCGCGTATCGTTCATAACCCGCGCCGCCGAGAAGTTCGGCGAACTCGCTTGCTCCGAGTTGAAATTCTTGCTCCGTGTCTGACAGGTGCGAAGCGCGGTCGGGCGGCGTGCTCACCGTGTTTGAAGAGAGCAGGCGGACGAACGGGCGACCCGCCGCGTGGAATCCGACCTCGGCGCGATAGACGTGGCGCGGGTAGACATCCAACCACTGCGCCCGCTCCCGCGCAGCGTCCAGCAAAAATTCCTCGCCGCTTTCGACTTTAATGAGACGCACCGCCAGCCGGTAGTGCGCGGCCAACTCGCCGAAGGCTTCGCGCAGGGTGGCGCGCGGGTCGCGCGCGAACGTCCAGTAGAGATACAACCTGTGCGGCGATTGAAGGAGCAGTTGGATGAAGTCTCGTTTGAGCGGGACGGGCAGCAGGGCGTCGAGCGCATCCGGCATGCGTGCGGCCGAGTCGTCAACGTCGATCTCGGCATCTTGGGCGGGAGTTTCTTCGAGCGTGTCGGCGCGTAAATTCATCTGGTCAATTCATCTTATCTCTTGCGCTGGGCGGCGTGCAAAAAACTTGTCACGGGTTTGAAGGCAGAGCGGGTTAGTTGTAAGTGATTGCCCGCGTGGTGTCAACAAAAGCGGGCGGCAGGGTTTCAACTGCCGGGGTGCGTCCTTCAAGAACCGCTCTCAGGCGCACGTCTGAGACTGACGACCAACGCCAGCAGCGCGAGCGACAACCCGACGCCTTTAATCACTGCTATCCACTCCGAAGGGATCGGCGCGGGATCAACTTCGTGCAGGCTCAAACTTTTCAACTGCCCGAAGAAACTGTAATAGCCGATGCCGCATGTGAAAGCCCACGCGGCCGCGAGGAAACGCTGCCCGCCGCGCGCGTCGCGTCCCACGCGCCACGCGCCGTAGAGCAAAAACGCGCCCATGATGTAATCGTCGAAGAAGTTGGGCGGATACTCGCGCCAAGTGCTCCAACGGCGAACGGTTTCGCCGAGCGGCGCGAGAATACCAAACACGATGGCGAGTCTCCGGCTGAACTGAATCGTCATGGACACATTTCAATCGTGATGAGGATGATAGCGATGGCGGTAGAGAGCGCGCGACTTTCGGCGGCGCGCAGTTCAAGTCGTCCCGACGTTTCGGCTGCGGCGTTCGAGGAGCAGTGTGTCGCGCCACGCGCCGTTTAACTTCCCGATGCGCTCGCGCCTGCCGACCTCTCGGAAGCCGCAACGCAGGTGCAGTTTGACGCTCGCCTCATTCTCCGGGAACACGCCCGCTTGAAGCGTCCAAATTCCGTTTTGCTCCGAAGCTTCGACGAGCGCGTTGAGCAACGCGCGACCCACGCCCCGGCCGCGCCCGCGCTCTCCGACATAGACGCTTACCTCGGCCACCCCGCCATACACGCACCTGTTGGAGACCGGACTCAAAGCCGCCCACCCCAAGATCTGATCGCCTTGACGCGCCACCAGTCGCGCTTTCCGCAAATGTCCCGCGTCCCACTTCTCCCACGCCGGGGCGTCCGTCTCAAAAGTCGCAACGCCCGTCATGATGCCCTCCAGATAGATCGCACGCACCTGCTCCCAATCTTCCGCTTTCATTTCCTCGACGACGTAGTTCATGAATTGATACCTGACGGGTGCAACTGCTTACACTCGCAGCCCGGATATGTTTCGCGCAGACCGGCAACAAACGTCGAACGCGTGTTAGCGGCTCGAAGCGGGGACGTTGCCGCCGGAGACTTTTTTGAGGTTGATGTCGAGCGTGCCGATGTCTGTGTTGACGCGTGCGCGGACGGGAAGGCGTCGGCTGTCGTCGGTGATCCAGAGGGTCATCTCGCCTTCGCGGTCAACGAGTCGTTCCGCGCCGAAGATTTCGATGTCCACGCGGACGGCCTGCACGCGCCCGACAACTGTTTTCATGCGCTTGCGTGCGCCGACCTTGACCGGGATGCGATAGACCGCGCCGGAGTCGCTGATGACGAGTTCCAGATTGCGACCGGGTTCGAGCGGCTGCGTGCGCAGAAAATAGATGGCGGAGATGAGATCGTGTGCGGCGTTCTGGAGCGGCGCGGTGACGACGCGCGGCTGGCTCTGCGGATCGTTCGGGTTACGCAGCGTCCACGTCAAAGTATTGTGTGTGCGGTCGAAGACGGCCTCGCTCGTGCGCAGGCGTTTGCCCTGCTCGTCGCGCGTGCTGTTGCTCAGGATGAGAAACGATGTCGGCTCGACGACCGATTCAGTGTTGTAGCGAAAGTCTATGCCGAAGAGTTTGCGAAACCAACCGCGTGCGACAACGTCGCCTTTGAAGATGAGATTCGGGGGAGGCGCGGCCGCGCCCTCCGCGCGTTCGGAGTTAGCGGCAGCAGCGGCGGGCGTCTTCGCACGCTCGACCGAGAATTTGAACTCTGCGATGTTGATGCCGCGCAGCAGCAACTTGGAGAACTCGCCCTCGTAGGTGAGTTGTTCATCCGGCTCGAAGGGGAGACGTTTCGGTGTGGCCGTGCTCTCCGCATCTTTCGTCGCTGCCGTCACCGTCGCACGGTGCGCGAACGCAACCGTGCACGAGAGCGCGACGAGGGCGATTAAAAATGTGTGAGTTCTACCGAGCATCTAAAATTTCACTTCACCAGAAAAGCCTTGAGCGCGAGCACGCCCCACCCGACCAGCAATCCGAGCGCGGCGCGATACTCGCGATAGCGCAGGTAGAGATTCATGTCAAACTTCAAGCCGCGCCCGTCGGCCGCGCCGTAAGGCGTGAGGCGCGGAAAGAGCAGCGGCACGGCCGCCGCGTAACGTTCGTAGTCCTCGCCGAAAAGCTGTACGAGGGTCAAGGCTTCGACGCGCATCACCGGCAAATAGATGCCCAAAAACAATGCCGCGAAGATGCCGCCGAGCACGAAGAACAGCAGCCAGCCGCCCGCCGCCGCCACCGTGAAGCCCAAGCCCAAGATGAACGTGCCGAGGTAGAGCGGGTTGCGCGTGTAGGCGTAAGGGCCGGAAACGGCGAGCGCGTCGTTTTTGCGTATGTGACCCGAAGCCCACGCGCGCACGAGCAGCCCGCAGACGGCCACCACGCCGCCCGCCGCGAGCGTCAGCGGGCGCGGACGCGCCAGCACGATAAACAGGGCGGCCACCAGAAATCCGAGCGGCACGCGCCAACGCTGCACCCATGTTCCGCCTCTACGCAATCGTCAACGCCTCCACACGCCTCGACTCGCCCACGCGCCTGAGCCGTTCGTCCGCCGCCGCCGCGACGCGCGCCACCTCGATGTCCATGCAAATCCAAGCGGAGCACGCGCGCCGGTGACAGTCGGTGCGACAACCTATGTCCGTGCGTTCGACGCACACGTCGCTTGAGCGCGGGCTGCCGTTGCGCCACCACTCGGTCGGGCCGAACAGCCCGACGACGGGCGCGCCCGCCGCGACGGCCAGATGCGTCGGCCCTGTGTCGCCGCCCACATACAGAGACGCGCGGCGCGCGAGCGCGTAAAAACCTTTCAGAGAGAGACTCAACGCCTGCGCCGCGCCCGTACGGCTCGCACGCGCCACGCTCTCGGCCAACTCGCGCTCGCCCGGCCCGTAGGTGATGAACGAGGACAGGTCGTGTCGTTCAAGGAGCGTGTCGGCGAGCGCGCCGAAACGTTCCGCGCTCCACAACTTTGTCGGCCACCCTCCGCCCGCGTTCAAAATCGCAAACTTTCCGCCGGCGAGCGACGCCGCCGCCTCGCCCGCTTCGCGCTCCTGCTCCGGCGAAACGGCGAGGGGAAACTCGAAGTCGTCTCCGTCCGCAGGCACGCCGATGCCGAGCGCGCCTGCGGCGAGCGCGAGATTTTTACGTATGACGTTCGTGTCGAGCGGAACGTTAACCGTGCGGGTCAATAAAAAGCGGCTGGCCGGTTCGCGCAATGACGGGCGGGCGAAGCCATAGACGCGCGGCGCGCGCGCGAGACGTGCGATGATTGCGGATTTGAGTAAGCCTTGAAAATCGAGTGAGACATCGAAGGCCGAGGCGCGGAGCCGGTGTAACTGCTGGCGCGTCGCCAACAGCGTCTCCCCAGACAGCGGCCGCCAACGCCTCAAAGCCTTCGTGTCGATTTCGATGAGCCGATCCAGCAGAGGGTTGTCCCTCAGAATTTCCGCCGCCCGCCGCTCCACCACCCACGCCACTTCCGCTTGCGGCAGAGCACGCCGGATAGCCGCCAACGACGGCAACGTGTGCACGATGTCGCCGATGCTCCCCAGTTTGACGATCAGAATCTTCATAAGACAGTGACAAGATAAAACAGTAAATCGCGAATCGTAAATCGTGAATAGAGAAAACTGATTTCTTCTATTTACGATTTACGATTAACGATTTACGGCTTTTCACGATTTACGGCTTTTCACGATTCGGTGCTTTTTTCCAACTCGTCGCCGGTCACAGTGTTCGGCCGGTTGAGTCTGAGGAGCATGTCTGAGGATGAATGGTCTTTGGGGTCGCCGACGATGGCGACGCGGCCGCCGTAGGAACGCACCACTTCGCGTTCGGGCACGGTGTCGGCCGTGTAGTCTGTGCCCTTGGCGTGGATGTCCGGGCGGATGGCGAGCAGCAGCGTCTCGACCGTCGGTTCGGGGAAGATCGTGACGAGATCGACGGAGCGCAGCGAGGCGATCACCTCCGCGCGCTCGCGCTCCGTGACGAACGGGCGACCCGCGCCTTTCAGCGCGCGCACCTGCGCGTCAGTGTTGATGCCGACGACGAGCAGGTCGCCGAGCGCGCGCGCGGCTTCGAGGTAGCGCACGTGCCCGACATGCAGGATGTCGAAGCACCCGTTGGCGAACACGATCCGCGCGCCGTTTTTCCGCGCAATCGCCACGCGCGCGACGAGCCGGTTGCGCTCAAGTATCCGCGCCACCGCTCCGGCCTTTTGTTGTTCTTCGGACGGGTACATAAGGAGAACAGATTCTACATTGGAGAGACGGGGCTTGTCCGCAAGCCATCGCGTATCTTTTGAGCGGCATCTGCCCAAAGCCTGTTCAGGCTTCGGACGGACGCGTCCCTTAGGAACTCTCCGCGATTGACGAAAGAAGCTCGCGCGCTTCGACCGAGGCGGTGCCGCGTTTCATGACGACGATCCCTCCGGCGTGATTGGCGAGATTCGCGGCGTCGGCAAAGGTCGCGCCGGAAGCGAGCGCGAGCGTGTAGGCGGCGATGACCGTGTCGCCCGCGCCCGTCACGTCCACGGCTTCGCGCGAGCCGACGGGGGCGAGATGTTGCGGCGGCGCGCCCTCTTCCAAGAGCAGCATCCCCTGACTGCCGCGCGTGATGAGCAACGCACGGTGGCCGAGCCGTTCGCGCAACTCGACGGCCGCCGCCTCAAGCGTCGCCGTGTCCGTGAGCCTGCGCCCGAGCACCTGTTCGACTTCGTCCTCGTTCGGCGTGGCCGAAGTGAAATTCGTAAACTCCAACAGGCGAAAACGCGAATCGACGAGCACCGGCAAGCCGCGCCGCCCGGCCGCTTCGCGCAAGGCTGAGACGGTCTCCGCGCCCGCCACGCCGTAATTGTAATCCGAGATGATGATCGCGTCGGCGCGCGCCGTCGCTTCGTGCAGGCGCGCGCCGAGTTCCGACTTGAGTTGCGCGCCCGATGATGGCTCGCTTTCATAATCCACGCGAATCACTTGCTGCCGCATCGAGTGTGCCTGACCGGCGAGGATACGCACCTTCGTCGTCGTGCGGACTTCGGGCGCGCGCACGACCATCTCGCAATCGACGCCCGCCGCGCGCAGCCTCTCAAGCAGCGCATCGCCCGCCGCGTCCGCGCCGACCATGCCGAAGACCGTTGCCTGCGCGCCGAGCGACGCGAGATTCACGGCGCAGTTGGCCGCGCCGCCCGGCACGGTCTCCGTCCGCTCATGGCGCAAAATCAGCACGGGAGCTTCGCGCGACACGCGGCTGATCTCGCCGTATAAAAACTGGTCGGCCACGAGATCGCCCACGACCAGCACGCGCCGCTTCGCAAACTCACGAACCAGATTCGTCAGACGCTCTCTCATCATAAAAGCCGTGAATCGTCAATCGTGAATAGAGAAAACCCGTCTTAAATCTATTTACGATTCACGATTCACGATTCACGTTCTTCTCCGTTATCGTGCGCACGGCTTCCAATAAATTCTCCGCGACGAGGTCGGGCTGGTGTCGCCACGCGGCGCGCTGGTATTCCCACTCGCCGCGCCCGTAGCCGCTGAGGACGAGCGCGGCGCGCGTGCCCGCGTTGCGCGCCAGTTCGGTGTCGCTGTAGCGGTCGCCAACCATCCAACTCGCGGCGAGGTCGATGTCGAGTTCGACGGCGGCGCGGCGAATGAGGCCGGGGCGTGGCTTGCGACAATCGCAGTCGAAACGGTAAGGCGGCTCGCCGACCGAAGGGTGATGCGGGCAATAATAGATCGCATCGAGCCGCGCGCCGCCGCGTTCGAGTTCCTGCGCGAGCAGGGTGTGAACCGCGCCGATCACTTCTTCGGTGAAGTAGCCGCGCGCCACGCCCGCCTGATTCGTAATCAGGACGGCGAGCCAACCGGCTTCGTTGAGTTGTTTGATCGCCTCGGCCGCGTAGGGGAAGACGCGATAGCGCGAGGGATGATTGACGTAGCCGACCTCTTCGGAGATCGTGCCGTCGCGGTCTATGAAGACGGCGCGACGCTGCGGCGACGCCCCGGCCATCAAGCCACCTCCGCGCCGACTTCGCGTGTTGATTCACCGCCTTCAACTTCACCCAACTTCACATGCGCTTCATGTGTCGCCGCGTCAATCGTCGCTGCATCAATCGCCGTCGCATCAATCGTCGTGTTGTGTGCCTCGTCGTGAGCGGGGTGCGCTTCGCATTGGGCGTGCGCGAGCATCTCGACGGCGCGGAGGAAAACTTCTTCGGGCGTGATGGCCGTCATGCAGCGATGATCAATCGGGCAATCGCGCAGCATGCAGGGCGCGCATTCGGGCGGGCGACGGATGATGTCTGCCGTGGGTGAGAAGGGGCGCGTCGTGACAGGGTTCGTCGGGCCGAAGATGACGAGCGTGGGGCGTTCGAGCGCGGCCGAGATGTGCGCCGGGCCGGTATCGTTGGTGACGAGCAAGTCTGCGATGTCGAGGACGGCGACCGTCCCGGCCAGATCGGTTTCGCCCGTGAGCACGATGGGACGACGTCGCATCTTCGCCAGAACTTCCTGCGTCACGTCCAACTCCTCGCGCGCGCCGATGAGCGCGACGTTGACTTTGGCCTTGCCCATTAAGTGGTCTGCGAGCGCGGCATACGAGGCGGCCGGCCAACGCTTGGCGCGGCTGTTGGTCGAGCCGGGGCAGAGCGCGACGAGCGGGCGGTCGTTGAGCGCGCCGTGGCGGCTGAGCAGCGTGCGCGCCGCCGTCCGGCGTTCGGCCGACACCTGTAATTGATACTGCGGCTCGCGGTCTGCAAACTGCGCCGCGCCCGTCAAGGCGTGTTCGAGTTGAAAGACGAGATTGAGGTAGTAAAAAACTTCGTGCTGTTCGCTGCGCCACGCGGGAGGGGCGAGCGGGTGCGTCAGCAGAAAGCCGCGCCCGTCCGTCGCATAACCGACGCGCAAGGGGACGCGCGCCGCGGCGGCGACGAACGCGGGCTTGAAGGCGTTCGGGAAGAGAAGCGCGAGATCAAAACGGCGCGCGCGCCATTCAGTGATCTGGCGCAGCGTGGCGACGAGACCGCGCTGCTCGTCGTCGATGGGCAACAGTTCGTCAACGATGTCCGTGCCCGCGAAGATGCCTCTCGCCCACGGGCGCGTGGCGAGCGTGATGTGCGCGCCGGGCAGCACGCGGCGCAGTTCGCGCAAAGCGGCGACGGTCATCACGGCATCGCCCACCCAATTCGCGCCGCGCACCACCACGCGCTTGATCTGTTCCGGTTGAAGTGTCTCTGTCATTTACCGTCCGAGATATCAGATACTTGTTCCGACATATTAAATGTCTCATGCGAAGGCGCAAAGACGCAAAGGAAGATGGCGGAAGCAGAGGGGAGCGTTTTACTTTGCGCCTTCGCGCCTTTGCGTGAGGTTTGTTCCTGAAGGCTTTTACAACAGACTTCTCAACCCTTCTTCGATGCCGATGAGCGGTTGCCAGCCGAGTTCGGAGCGGACGAGCGAGAGATCGGAGACGTAGTTGAAGGGCACGGGCGCGGGCACGCTCGCGGCCTCATCGATGACGGGTTCGAGTTGGATCAGACGCCCGACCGTCTCGACGATGCCGCGCAGCGTCGTCGCCTGCTCGCGCCCGCCGCCGAGATTGTACGTGCCGCGCGCGAGGCCGGAATCGATGAAGGCGCGGCAGGCGCGCGCGAAGTCTTCGACGTGCAGGATGTCGCGCATGGGTTGACCGCTCGCGGGCAGACGGAGCGGCCAGCCGCGTTTGACCGCTTCGACGTAGTGCGTGACGAAGTTCGACTCGTTGCCTTCGGACGGGCGCGCGTAGACGGCCGAGAGGCGAAAGATGCAGGCGCGCAGGCTGCGCGTCGCCGCGTAGTATTCCACGTAGCGTTCACCGATCAGCTTCGACCATTCGAGCGGCGACTGCCCGCAATAATCGGTCGAGCAATTTTCGGAGACTTCCAAGTAGCTGTCGGCGTGCGAGCCGTACACGTCTTTGGTCGAGGCGTAGATGAAGATCGCGCCCTCGCGCATGTGCGTGAGCAGGTTGGCCGTGCCTTCGGCGTTCGTGCGAAAACATTCGGCGGCCGCTTCATTGCTCTTGTCGAGATGTGCGGCGAGGTGGATGACGGCGTCGTATTCGGCGGCGCGCGAGGCGTCGTAGGGGTCTAGAATGTCGAGGCCGACGCGGCGTGAGAAATCATCGGCGTCGAAGAAACGCCGGACGTGGATGCCGAGATAACCGCTGCCGCCCGTCACTAAGACTTTCATAAGTTTCAGGTTTGAAGTTTCAAGTTTCAGGTTTCAAGCCAAAGGTTTCAGGTTTCAAGTTTCAGGTTTCAGGTCTGAGTCCCTCCGATTCTTCAACTTGAACCCGACGGTTTTCGGTCTTTCGCTTTTAACCTGAAACTTGAAACCTGAAACTTGAAACTAAACGTTCCGTTGCGCCGTCTCTTTCAGGCGCGCGAGCGAGTCGGCGCGCCCGATGGCGATCAGCATGTCGCCCGCTTCGATCTGCGAATCGCCCGAAGGGTTAAAGATCATCTCGCTGTTGCTGCGACGACGCACGGCGACGATCACGACGTCGAGTTCGGAGCGGATGTTGGTGTACTTCAACTTGTGCCCGACGTAGGCGGACTCAGGCGCGACGACGACTTCCTCGAAATCGAGATCGAGGTCTTCGGCGGCGATTGAGTCGATGAAGTCGGCCACGGCGGGCTTCGTCAAAGCCTGCACCATGCGCTGGCCGCCGATGATGATGGGGGCGATGACGCGATTCGCCCCGGCGCGGATCAGTTTTGGCTCGGCCTGTTCTTCGACGGCGCGCGCCACGATGTGCAAATCGTCGTTCAGCCCGCGCGCCGTGAGCACGACGTAGACGTTGTCCGCGTCGTCGGGCAGACAGGCGGCGAGGGCGCGCGCGCGCTCCACGCCCGCGTCGCGCAAGGTATCTTCGAGCGTCGCGTCGCGGACGAGCACGAGCACGTCCTCTTCGATCAAATTGGCAACTTGTCGCTCGTCGCGTTCGATGACGATGAAAGGCTCTTCGCGGCGTTGCATTTCGCGGATGATGCGCGAGCCGACGCGCCCCGCGCCGCAGATGATGAAATGGTTTCGCAGTTTGCTTATCTCCCGGTAGCGTCGCCGCTGGCCGTAGGCCGCGACGATCTCGGATTGGACGAGAGCTTGGATCGCCGTCGAGAGCAGGAAGCCGACGACGGCCACGCTTACAAGCATAAAGACGATGGCGAAGCTGCGCCCGCCGCGCGAGAGCGGGTGCACGTCGCCGTAGCCAACCGTCGCCACGGTCATCACAGTCAGGTACAAACTATCGAGCAGCGTCAGCGGTTCGAGCAGGCTGAAGCCGAGCGTGCCGAGCGCGATCAGCGCGGCGAGCGCAACGAGCGCATAGAGCATGCGGCGGCGCGCGGCTTTAGAGAGGTGGGGGAGGTGTTGTGTCGAACTCATAAATCGCCCGGCGCACCGGCGTTGCCTTATGATTCGCTCACCGGATCGCTTAGGCGTCGGGCAAGATAACAATTGCCGGAAAATGGCGGCGCGTCAGGCAAATTCGTCTTTTCGCAGTGGTGATCGAGCGAGCCGCGGCGAGTTTGCCAGCACAACTTATTTAATAAATCTTTTTGACAATTTCGCAAGAATTGAAGGGTTGACAACATTCCGCAAAAATTTATAATCCCGCTCGCTTACGACCTTAGCCGATGAGAATCCATCGTCTGATCGGCACTACACAAGACAACTGATTTGCCGTTTGGAGCAGGGCGATGCAATACCTCGTGATGTTACAGCCCCTCTCGCAGAGTAGTGAAGTTGCTTTCAAGGAAGTGACGCATCAGCGTCGGGGCTGCGACTGTTCCATACGGAAGCACTGAAAAGACAAGCCCCGCTATCACTGTGCAGGTGGTGGCGGGGCTTTAATACAACATCTGCCGCATTTCTGCGCACAAGTTGTATCGGTTAACAGCGCGCATCTTAGCGTAAAGTGCGGCGGAATCTCAACCCGAAAGGAGATTTTTTGCCATGAAAACCTTTGCGCGTTCCAAAGTGGGTTCTTTGCTCGTTGTTGCTCTGCTCCTGTTGGGAATACCGTTTGTGCCGTCCTCGACGGAGGCCAACGGTGTGTCGAGGCCAAAAGATAAGAACGCCAGATATAAGTCGAAGATCGTCAAAGGCGAGGCCGCCGCGCTCCGCGCCAAAGAACTTCGCACCAAGAACAAAGGCATCGCCCGTGCGATGAAGGACTTGGAGCAGAAAGGCTTTCGTCAGGCGTTTGATCAGAGCGTGAGCGTCTTGGCTGTGAAAGATACTCAGATTTCTCAGGCCGCCCCGGCCGTCATCCGTCCGGCAGCATTTCAATCCGAAACCTTCTACAACGACGGCTACGAAATGACGTTCATCGCCTATGACGACGGCGACCCCAACACTTGGGAAGGCGTGGTGTATGAGCACGACCCGGACATGCTGGAATACGAATATACGGTGACTTTCGATATTTCGGGCGAGCCTTCAACTTGGACTCCGATTGTGGAAACGTATTACCCCTCCGACGGAAGCGCTCCCGTCTCAAGTGACGACCCGCTTTACTATGACCCGTCGTACGAGCCGTATGACCCGGCACGACGTTATTATTATGACCAACAACTGATGACGAAGGGGGATTCGTTGCGGAGTCCCGGCGTGTATTTCATGAAGGCCGGTTTCGCTCCCAACGCGGTGCAAGGGTCTCGCTGGCGTGACCGTTTATACCGCTGGTCAAAGTGCGTTGTCGGTAGTTGCACCGCTGCCGCCATCGGGTGTACTGCGAGCGGCCCCGGATGGGTAGGCTGTTGGACGGCTTGGTGCGGCGGTGCGGAAGTCGGTTGTGTGATCATGAGTTGGTAAGAGGACATGTACCATGAACATGAAAGTGATGGCCTCGTATGTCGGAGGAATTGTCGTGTTCGTGGCAGCCGCTATGCTGCTTCGTGGGCGAGTTCCGGAAGAGGTGGCGTTGGGGCTGGGTTGGTTTGCGATGCTCCTCGTCGGTTACCCTTTTACGCGCTACATTTCAGGTAACCATTTGAACTTCGGTAGATGGGTAGTGTTCGTTACTTTCGGCGTTGCGGTAGGCATCACGCTGCTTCGCTATCTGTAAGGGAGGCTCTACCGGCCTTCATCTCGGTGACGACACTCCACACACTCTCCCGAAGCCGGTTCGCGGGGACTATGCGGGCAGCTTTAATGCTCGCATAGTCCCCGCACGACGGCTGAGCCGCGATATCTAAATTCCGTCGGGCAAAAGTGAATCGTCAGGCGAAGTCGGCGCATCAAACGGGAGCGACGACGGTTGCCGACCGGCGCGCAACCGTCGGCGCGTGAGTGAAAACGCGCGCGGCGTCGGCGTTGGTAAATCGTAAATCGTGAATGGATGCGGAGCCGCACGTCGGCGATTATTGATTTACTATTCGCGTTTTACGTTTTACGATTCAAGAGTATGCCCGTTCGTCATCCACCTAAAAACAGCGTGCCGCCCCCCGCGGGCAAGCGGCGCGGGGCGCGCATCGTCCGTTACGACGAGCCGGAAGAGAGTTTCCTGAGGCGTTGGCGGCGGCGTATCTTTCGGCCTCCGGTCGTCGTCGCGCTCGTGCTGCTCACCACCTTCACTATCGGCGTCCTCGGCTATTACTACTACATTTTCTCGGAACGCGTGGATCGTCTGATCAGCGGTGAAATCTTCACGCGCTCGGCGGGCGTCTACACCGCGCCGAAAAATTTACGCGTCGGCACGCCGCTGTCGGCCGACGAACTGGTGAAGCGTTTGCAGCGCGCGGGCTACGTGGAGCGCGCCGCACAGGCGGACGACGCGCGCGGTCGCTACACGTCGAACGGCGCGAGCGTGGATGTCGAGCCGGGGCAGAACGCCATCATTGACGGTCAACGCCTCTTCCCGCGCTTGCGCGTCACTTTCGCCAAGACCGGGAAGAGCATCGTCGCGCTCAACGATCTCGACAGCAAAGCGAAACTCGAACACGCGCTCATCGAACCCGAGCAGATCAGTTTCGTGACGGGCAGCGACCGGCAGAAGCGTCGCATCATCGGTTTCCAAGACATTCCGCCGCACCTCGTCAAAGCCATCACGGTGACGGAGGATCGCACCTTCTTCGAGCACTATGGCATCAACCTGCGCGGCATCGCGCGTGCCCTCATCCGCCGCTACGACTCCGACCCCAACTCGCCCATCGCGCGGCAGGGCGGTTCGAGCATCACGCAGCAACTCGTCAAAAATCTGTTGCTCTCGCCCGAATACAGTCTGCGCCGCAAACTCGCCGAAGCCTACATGTCGATCATTTTGGAGACGCGGCTCAGCAAGCAGGAGATTTTCGCGCTCTACTGCAACGAGGCGTATCTCGGCCAGCACGGCGGCTTCTCGATCAACGGTTTCGGGCAGGCGGCGCAAGTCTATTTCGGCAAAGACGTGACCGGCCTAACGCTGCCGGAAGCGGCCTTCCTCGCCGCCATCATCCGCAGCCCCAATCGCTACAACCCCTATCGCAACCCGGCGACGGCGACGGCGCGCCGCAATCAAGTGCTCGAACAGATGGCCGAAGCCGGGGCGATCACGCCGGACGAAGCGGCGCGCGCGAAGGCGACGGAGTTGAAGGTTGCGCCCTCGCGCGGGCGGCTCGACAATTCGGACGCGCCCTACTTCGTTGACTACGCGCAGACGCAGTTGGCCGACATCCTCGCAGATTCGCGCACGGCCGAACACCTGCGCATCTACACGACGATTGATATGGAATTGCAGCGCGCGGCCTACGCGGCCGTGACGAAGCAACTCGCCGCGCTCGACAAGGTTTACGCCAAGCGCGTCCCGCCGGGGACGTTGCAGGCGTCGCTCGTCGCCATGAACGCTGAGACGGGCGAAGTGGTGGCGATGGTCGGCGGGCGCGACTACGAAAAGAGTCAACTGAATCGCGCCACCGACGCCATGCGCCAACCCGGCTCGGTCTTCAAACCGTTCGTCTACGCCACCGCGCTCAACACGGCTTTCGACCCCATCCCGCGCGTCATCACGGCGGCCACCACTTACATGGACGAGCCGAAGACTTTCACCTTCGACGATCAGGAATACTCGCCCGGCAACTTCGGAGACTCGTACGCCAACGCGCCCGTCACGCTGCGCGACGCGCTCGTCCACAGCAAGAACGTCATCACGGTTGACGTGGCGATGGAAGTGACGATTGGCCGCGTGATGAATCTCGCCGCGCGTGCCGGGTTGCCGAAGCCCGCGCGCGCTTACCCCGCGATGGCGCTCGGCACGAACGAGGCGACGCCGCTGCAAGTCGCTTCCGCTTATACGACCTTCGCCAACCTCGGCACGCGCTCGACGCCGATTGCGATCAATCGAGTCACGACGGGGCGCGGCGCGACCATCGCCGCGCCTGCCACGCAGAAAAGCGAAGTGCTGCGCCCCGAAGTCGCCTACCTGATGACATCCATGATGAAAGAAGTCGTCAATCGTGGCACGGCGGCGCGCGTGCGTGCGCGCGGCTTCAAGTACAACGTCGCGGGCAAGACGGGCACGTCGCGCGACGGCTGGTTCGCCGGTTACACGCCGAACCTCGTCTGCGTCGTCTATGTCGGCTTCGACGACGGCTCGCCCTTGAATCTCACGGGCGCGGATTCCGCCTTGCCCATCTGGGCTGATTTCATGTCCGCCGCGCTCGCCGCGCACCCCGAATGGACGGGCGATTGGCAGATGCCCGGGGGTCTCGAACAGGCTTCAATCGACCCGCGCACCGGCCTGCTTGCCGCCGCCGACAGCCCCGCCAAACGCACCGAACTATTCATCGCCGGAACTGCGCCGACCGTAGAGAGCACCGCCCCGCTCGACGAAGAACTTCCGCCGCTCGACGATGCTGGCGAAGAAGGCGGCGACTTCGACTACGCGCCCGCGCCCGCCGCGCCCTACGACGGCAGCGACCTGCCGCCCTCCGTCGCGCCGCAACGACCGCGCACCAGCACCCCGCGTCTCGAAGGGCGCGGCGTCTCGCAAGGCGACGGCTCTTCGCGCCTGATGGGCACGATCACGCTCGACATCGACCCGGCCACGAATCTGCTCGCCGCGCCGACGTGTCCCGTCATCCGTTCCAAGACGTTCCCCATCGGCCAAGAGCCGCGCCGCTACTGCGGCCCCGAATATCACAACGGCCAAAGCATCATGCCTTCGGGCACGCGCCCGCGCGTCGTCTCGCCCTGAAGCATTGCGGAAGATAAAATGAGAACTCAGAAGCCGCGCCCACATCGTTTCCTCTTCCTCCTCGGCTTAACGCTCGTCGCCTGCTGCGGCGTCGGCCGCGCGCAAGTATCGAACACGCAAACTCAACCTCCGGCGACGGCGATGCAAACGCCCGCCCCGGCCACGCCTCAGACGATGGCGCAGCCCGCGAGCGCGCCCGTGCGCTTGAACGTGATCGTGAGCGGCGAGTCGAAGGGCGTCGCCGCAGACTTGCGGCCGGAGGACTTCCGCGTCGAAGAGGACGGCGTGCCGCAGACGATCACGCATTTCGCCAGAGCGGAGTCGCCCGTCAGTTACACTTTGGTCGTGGACAACTCCGGCTCTCTCAGAGGCGTGCTGGATGACATCTTGCGAGCGTGCGCCGCGCTTGTGGCGGCCAACCGTCCCGGCGACGAAACTTCTCTCACGCGTTTCGTCGGCCGCGACCAGATCACCGTGCCGCAAGATTTCACCGCCGAGCAGTGGAGACTCAACAGGGGCTTGGAGAGCATGTACGTGGAGGGCGGGCAAACCGCCATCATCGATGCGGTCTATCTCTCGGCCGAGCGCGTGGCGGCGCGTCGCACGGACGAGGCCGGGCGTCGCCGCGCGCTCGTTCTGCTCACCGACGGTGAAGACCGTGCCAGCCGTTACAAGCTAAGCGAACTACAGAAACTTTTACGCAAACACGACGTGCAGGTCTTTGTTATCGGGGTCGTGTCCGTTCTCGACAAAGGCCAAAGCCTCTTGAGGGCGAAAGGCCCGCGCGAGAAAGCGACCGCCTTCCTCAATGGTTTGGCGCAGGAGACGGGCGGGCGCGCTTTCTTCCCGAAGAACGCCAAAGAAATGCAAGCAGCCGTCGCGGAGATCGCGCGAGACCTGCGGACGCAGTATGCGATCAGTTATCAAACGTCGAATGCGAACCGCGATGGCAAATTCCGAAAAATTCAAGTCAAGCTGAGTGAGGCTGCCGGGAGCGGCAAGCGCACCGTCCACGCGCGCTCCGGCTATTTCGCGCCGGACGCTCAAGGCGCGAAAGAAAAATGAGTCGCAGGATAATTCCTCGCCCCTGAAATCGCCTCGAACCGGGTTTCAACTCTCCGCTGAAATTAAGCCGACAATCTTAAAAATCAATTTGTCGCCCGCGCCCCGGCACTTTGTGGAACTTTTCGGGCGGGCGGGGCGAATTACGTGTGTCGAGCGACAAAGACGTGTGAAGATGAGACCCTCCCCTGAGCACAGCGACGAAGAACTTTTGCGGTTGACGGCCGACGGCGATGCCGACGCTTTCGCCGCTCTCTATCGCCGCCGACAGGCGGGCATCTATCGTTTCGCGCTACAGATGTGCGGCTCGGAAGGCATCGCGGAAGATGTCACTCAGGAAGTTTTTATGACGCTCGTGCGCGACGCGCAGAAGATGTTCGACCCGGCGCGCGGCGCGCTCGCCTCGTATCTCTACGGCATCGCGCGCAATCAGGTCTTGCGGCGTCTGGAGAAGGAGCGCCATTTCGTAGCGTTGGCGGACGAGACGGCGGAAGACGGCGACGCGTCGATGGTCTCAACTCATCTCGTCGCGGCCGACGACCCGCTCGCGGAACTGGCGCGCAGCGAGTTGATCGAGACGGTCAGGCAGGCGGTGTTGGCTTTGCCCGTGCATTATCGAGAGGTCGTCGTGTTGTGCGAGTTGCACGAGATGAGTTACGCAGAGGCGGCAAACGCGCTCGATTGCGCCGTCGGCACGGTGCGGTCGCGCCTGCACCGCGCACGCGCTTTGCTCGTCGAACGTCTGCGCGAGGTGCGCCGGCGAGACGCGGCGACGACGGACTTTGACCCTCTAAGGTGTTTCGCATGAACTGTCAGCAATTCACATCTCTGATCGTTGAGGCGGCGCGCGGCCGGATGATGGATGCCGCGACGCGCGACGGCGCGATGCGCCACGCCGAAACCTGCGAGGCGTGCGCGGCGCGTCTGGCCGAGGAGCAGAACTTGACGGGTGCGCTCCGTGCGCTGGCGGCCGGCATGAAAGACCTGCGTGCGCCCGCGCGCGTCGAGACGAACTTGCTCGCGGCCTTCCGGCAGAGCCACGCCGACTCTCAAACGGCGGGAACGACCGCGGGCGCATCGCCCAAGATTATCGACGCGCCCGCCGGGCTACACGCGAGAGACGACGCGCCTCTTCTGCGAGCGTCGTCGCGTCGTCAGACGCGGCGCAACGCTTTTGTGGCGACGGCCATCGCGGCCTCGCTCGCGCTCGTCACCCTCGTCACGCTCTACAAGCAATTCACGAGAACCGCGACGCCGCTGCCGGAGATGACAACTCAAGTCGCGCCGCAGGACGGCAAAGAGGCGTCGCCCGTCGCGCCTGTGATCGCAACGCTGTCGTCGTCTCCCGCCTCTTCTGCCGCCGCTCCGACCGTGCAAGCAAAACACGAGAGGCCGCAGCCGTTCGTCGTGCGCGCCGCTTCTCAACGCACGTCGCCCAAGATCGCGCGCACCGCCGCAACGCCCAGAATGATCGCCTCGCGGCAAGTGATCGACGGCGGGCGGGCGATCTTCGCGCCGGGCGAAGGCGAGTCGGCGGCGAACCACGCGGGCGGCGCGGCCAAGTCTAACGACGCGGAGAGCGTGACGGAGTTTCTCCCGCTCGTCGCCGGTGCGCCCGCCGCGACGCCTCTGGAGGGCGGACAGTTGGTGCGCGTGCGTCTGCCGCGCGCCGCGCTCGCCTCGCTCGGCCTGCCGTTGAACGTCGAACGCGACAACGAGCCGGTCAAGGCCGACGTGCTCATCGGTAACGACGGGCTGGCGCGCGCCATCCGTTTCGTGCGCTGACGGGCGCAAGCGTAGAGTTCGAACCAAAGTTGAGAGGCGCACGCTCGAATAAGTTGACGCGCGCAAGTTTTGTAAAAGTTACAGGCCAGTTATGTCTATCGAAAGGATGAGAAGGAAGATGAAAAGACGTTTGATGACCGCCACCTTCTGCGCGCTCGCCCTGCTGGCGAACGGCACGGGCGCGCTTTTCGCGCAAACCCAACAGAGGATTCAGCAACCCCCACCTCCGCCGCCCCCCGTACAAGACGTGTTGGTCGAGAGAGATGTTGAAATGCCGCGCGTGCAGGTGATGTCCGGTCACCCGGAGATGTTCGAGATGCAGATCGCGCCGGGTGCGCCGGGCGCGCCGGGCGAGTCGTTCAGTTTCAGTTTCATGTCGTCGGAGATGCACTTCGACAGCAAGGTCGTGAAGGGCGCGCCCTACTCGGCCGAGGCCGTCACCGAATCCGTCCAGATGCTCGCCGACGGCAACCGCATCACGCACGCCTCGAAGGCCAGCATCTACCGCGACGCCGAGGGGCGCATGCGCCGCGATCAAACTCTCAACCACATCGGCCCGTGGGCGACTTCGGACGAACCGGCACAAACCATCTTCATCAACGATCCGGTGGCGGGCGCAAACTACACGCTCAACCCGCGCACGCGCACCGCGTTCAAAACGAGCTACGGTTTCTTTTACGGGGCTGATCGGTCGGGCGCGCCCGACGATCACCGGATCGTGTTGATGCCCGGAGCGAAAGAGGCCGTGGTGCTCGCAGGCCCGCGCGAAGGCGACGCGTCCCGCGCGCAAGTCTTCATGCGTAGCGGTAACGGCGCGGTCGTCGTGTCGCAAGACGCGCCGAAGACCATCAACGCGGGTGCGAACGGGTTGGCTGGCAAGGCCATCAAGAGAGTTCCGCCGACTTACCCGCCGATTGCGAAGGCCGCCGGGGCGCAAGGCCCTGTGTCGGTGCAGATCGTCGTGGGCGAGTCGGGCGCGGTCGAATCGGCGAAGGCGACTTCCGGCCACCCGCTCTTGCAGCAGGCCGCCGTCGATGCCGCGCGGCAGTGGCAATTCAGCCCGACGAAACTCTCCGGCAACGCCGTGAAAGTCTCCGGCATGATCTCCTTCGTCTTCACGCTGCCGAAGGAAGAAGATGCGTCCGGCGACGTGACCTTCATGCGCACGCCCGCGCCGGGCAGCGCCCCGGCGGGCGAACGCGTGAAGCCCGTTAGGGAATCGCTCGGCAAACAAATGATCGAGGGCGTGGAAGCCGAAGGCACGCGCACGACGACCACGTTCCCCGCGGGCATGATGGGCAACGAACGCCCGATCAACATCGTCTCCGAGCGTTGGTATTCGCCCGAACTGCAAACGGTCGTGATGAGCAAACACAGCGACCCGCGCTTTGGCGAAACCACCTATCGCCTGACTAACATCAACCGCAGCGAACCGGCGCGCACGCTCTTTGAAGTGCCTTCCGATTACACCGTCAAGGACAGGCCGCAGTCATTCACGCGCACGATGCAACGCACGCGCCAACAGCCCGAGCAGAAGTAGAAAACTTTCCCCCGAAATGAAACAGGCGACGCGCTCATGAGCGCGTCGCCTGTTTCATTTCGGGGGCGGCGAACTTACGCTACAGCTACTTTGTCGTAGATTTCTTTGAGCGGCAGAGCGCACCGGAGCGAGTCCAACTTAACCACGTCATCCGGCGAGCGGAAGTCCGAGAGCAGCCAGCGGCCGTCGGGTTGCTTGGCGTAGTGTTCGACGTGAAAGTTTTCCTGCGACACGAGAATGTAGTCGGTTAGGGTTTCGATGGTGCGGTAGAAGGCGAACTTCTGCCTCCGGTCATAAGACGCTGTTGATTTGGACAGCACTTCGACAATCAAATCGGGATTGAGCAGGGTATCCAGTTCAGCGTCCTCGAATTTCGGCTCACCGCATGCCACGGTCACATCTGCGTAAGTGTAAATGTCGGCGTTCGGAATTCTGATTCGCATGTCGCTCGAATACACTTCGCACGGGCGACCCTTTAGTTGTGTGTGAAGCGTTGCGGTGATGTTCACCGAGATCAAATTGTGTTTCCTGCTCGCCCCGACCATCGCGAAGATTTCGCCGTCGAAATATTCGTTCTTGTACTCGGCTTGGCGTTCGAGCGCGAGATATTCTTCGGGCGTGATATAGGTCTGAGCTTGGCGGGACATAATCACCTCTCAATCCGCAAAGGCCGGGCGGCCGCAGTATATCACTTGCGACACACCGATCATGAGAACAATAAAACTCCGTATCAAGCGGCGGAATTTGGCGGCGGCGACTCGCTGCCGCGTAAAGCCTCTTGCAGCGTCTCGATGGCGAGCGCGGCGGCGTGGCTTTTGCGCGCGGGCAGGCCGTCGAGAAGTTTTGTGAGTTGCTGGCGGGTGATGCGCGCGGCCTCGCTTGTGGTGATGCCTTCGAGCATCTCGGTCAGGGCTGAGCCGCAGGCGAGCGTGGGCGGGCAGCCGTAGGCGAGGAAGCGCGCGGCGGTGATGCGGCCGTCGCGGATGCGAAGCGTGAGACGGAGGCGGTCGCCGCAGGCCGGATTCGTCAACTCGGCGCAGGCGTCTGCGTCGGCGAGTTCGCCGCCGTTGCGCGGGTGCGCGAGATGATCTTTGAAAGCCTCGGAGTAGGGCATCGGGAATTAAGTTTCAAGTTTCAGGTTTCAGGTTTCAAGTTAAAGAACGAGGCACGTTCAGACTTGAAACCTGAAACTTGAAACTTGAAACTGATGGCTCATGCGGTCGTGATTTCGCAGGCGCGTTCGGCGAGCGACTTCTGGTAGAGGGGAGAGAGACGGCGCAGGTTTTCGACGGCGCGCGGGAGCACTTCGAGTACGTAAGCGATGTCCTCGTCGGTCGTGTCTTTGCCGAGACTGAAACGGATCGAGCCGCGCGCGAGTTCGTCGTCGCGGCCGATGGCGCGGATGACGGGCGAAGGTTCGAGCGAGCCGGAGGAACAGGCCGACCCGGTGGAGACGGCGACGCCCTGCATGTCCAGATTGATGAGCAAGCCTTCGCCTTCGATGAAGCGGAAGGAGATGTTCGACAGGTGCGGCAGGCGTCTCTCCCGGTCGCCGTTGAAAACGATGTCTGCGACTCGCGCTTCGACGCCGATTTCGAATTGGTCGCGCAAGCGTCTGAGGTGTTCGACCCGCCCGTGCATCTCTTCGCGTGCGAGCGCGGCGGCATGGCCGAAGGCGACGAGCAGCGGGACGGACTCCGTGCCCGCGCGGCGTTCGCGTTCCTGATGGCCGCCGATGGACTGCGGCGTGAGCCGGACGCTGCGCCGCACGTAGAGCGCGCCCGCGCCTTTCGGGGCGTGGAGCTTGTGCGCGGAGAGCGAGAGCAGGTCGCAGCCGAGCGCGTCCACGTCAACCGGCATGCGCCCAGCGGCCTGCACGGCGTCCGTGTGCAGCCAGAGGTATTTGCGCCCGCGCTCGCGTTCCTCGCGCACGAGCGCGCCGATCTCCGCGACGGGTTGGATCGTGCCGATCTCGTTGTTGGCGAGCATCACCGTGATGAGCACCGTGTCAGGCCGCAGGGCGGCGCGCACGTCTGCGAGACGCACGACGCCTTCCTCGTAGACGGGCAGGCGCGTCACTTCCCAACCGCGTTTCTCCAACGCGTCGCAGACGCCGCGCACGGCCGAGTGTTCGATGCTCGAAGTGATGATGTGACGCCCGTGCTCGATGTTGGATTCGGCGATGCCGCGAATGGCGAGGTTGTTGGCCTCCGTGCCGCCGGAGAGGAAGACCAACTCGTTCGGGCGCGCGTTGATTAAAGCCGCCACTTCGCGCCGCGCGCGGTCGAGCGCGACGCGCGCCTCCTGCCCGTAGAAGTGGACGCTCGAAGCGTTGCCGAACTTCTCCGTCAAATAAGGCAACATCGCCTCGACCACACGCGGGTCAACCGGCGTCGTCGCACTGTTGTCTAAATAAACTCTCCGCATAAATTTGTTTGTCCGTGGTCAGTTATTCGTAGCCGGTTGCTCATCAAAATTTAAGTAACTCGCGCGATAGTCACGAAACAACTGACGACCGGCTACGGGCAACGGACAAAGAAGCCGGACAACTGACAGTCGGCCGTCGGACATCACAAGCAACTGGCAGTTTCCCGCGCCGCCGGTGTTGACTCTCCCACAGCCGTCCGGCGCATCTTGTAAGTGGCGCGTTTGGAGTCTAGCGGCGGAGGGAAGCGCGGTCAAGCGGCTTCAAAAGTCAATTCACGGCGACGGGTCGAAGTGTTAGCATAGGCCGTCGCAAGAACCCCGGATGCGCCTGACGAGCGCATCCCGCGCACGCAGATTCGACGAGCCGCAATCCTTTTGCCCGAACATTTTCAAGGAGAGAAATTATGCAGACCCGTACACGATTTTTGCCCGCCGCCCTATCGCTCGCGCTGGCCGTCGTCGTTCTCCCCACGCCGTTTATCGCACGCGCCGCCGCGAGTTCGGACGAGACGAACGTTGCTGCCGCCACCGTTGTGCAGCAGGCGGGCGCGCTCGAACGCGGTTATCGCACGGGCTATTCCGACGGCTATCAGGCGGGCTACCGCGATTCCATCGAACGCGCCGCGCGCGATTATCGCAACAAGGAAGAGTACGGGCGCGCCGACCGCGCCTACGTCGCCGCCTACGGCGCGCTCGAAGATTACCGCGACGGCTACCAGCAAGGGTTCGAGATCGGCTATGAAGCCGGGTTTGACCGACGCGGCTTCGACTCGATCATCCCGCCGGGTCTTGCGCGGCGCGGCGCGACGCAAGGGGCGCAAAGCGGCGACGCGGGCGCGCAACCCGTGAGCGATGCGCGCCCCACTTACGATACAACCTCCGACGCGCGCGTGAGCGACTCCAACAACCGCAACAGCGGCGGCGGCGCGACGCGGCAGATCGGCTCGCTCGACATTCCGATGGACACGACGATGCGCGTCGAACTGTTGACCAACCTCTCGACCGATGCGACGCAGCGCGGCGACCGCTTCGAGGCGCTCGTGATCGAACCGGCCGCCTATGAGGGCGCGCAAGTGTCGGGGCGCGTCAAGGGCGTCAAGCGCGGCGGCAAGGTGCGCGGCACGGCCGAATTGCAACTCGACTTTGAACAGATCAGTCTGCCCGACGGACGCTTCACAAACTTCAACGCGCAACTCGTCGAAGTGGTCGGCCGCTCGGCCGGTAACGTCGGCGACGTTGACGAAGAAGGCGGCGTGCGCGGCAAGAGCACGACCAAAGACGACGTGGCGAAGGTCGGGTCGGGCGCGGGCATCGGCGCGATCATCGGGGCGATTGCCGGCGGCGGTAAAGGCGCAGCCATCGGCGCGGTCATCGGCGGCGGTATCGGCGCGGGCGGCGTCGTCACCTCGCGCGCCAAAGACGTTCGCCTCGAACGCGGGCAGGAACTCATGATTCGCACCTCGACCGAGACGCGGATTCAATAAAGTTTCAGGTTTCAAATTTCAGGTTTGAAGTTAAAGACCCGTCGAACCTCAGTCCTGAAACCTGAAACCTGAAACTTGAAACCTGAAACTCTATGCTCATCACGCTGCTGACCGACTTCGGCGCGGCCGACTATTTCGTCGGCGCGTTAAAGGGCGCGATCCTGTCGGTCAACGCGCGGGCGCGGATCGTTGACATCACGCAGGAGATTCCCGCGCACGACGTACAGGCGGGCGCGTTCACGCTGCTCGCCGCCTACGAAAGTTTTCCGCCGGGGACGATTCACGTCGCGGTGGTTGACCCCGGCGTCGGCTCTGCGCGCCGCCCGCTTCTCATCTCGACCCAAAGATATTTCTTCGTCGGGCCTGACAACGGCCTCTTCAGCTACGTCTGCGAACGCGAAGAGGACGTGCGCGTCTATTACCTGACGAATGAAAACTTTTTTCGCGCGCACGTGAGCCAGACCTTTCACGGCCGCGACATCTTCGCGCCCGTCGCCGCCGCGCTCTCGAACAACGTGCCGCCCGAAGCGTTCGGCGAATTGATCGACGACTATGTGAGGCTCGCCCCGCTCGCTCCGGTGCGCGACGCGAGCGCGGCATGGTCGGCCGAGATCATCCACATCGACCGCTTCGGCAACCTCGTCACGAACATTACGCGGCGGGAAATGTCGGGGGATGAGTTTAACGAAGGCGCGAGGCTGGAGATCGGCGGGCGCGAGATCAGTTCGTTGCGCCGGTTCTATGCGGAAGAGACGGGCGGTGGCGAGGCGGCGAGCGAATTGTTCGCCATCTGGGGCAGCGCGGGCTTTCTTGAGATCGCGGCCAACTGTGCATCGGCCGCGCGCTTGCTAAGCGTCGAACGCGGCGAGCGGGTGCGCGTCGCGGGTCTCAAATCGTAAGAAAAATTCGCGCGCCGCCGGTCGCCGCCGGGAAACGGATCGGGCATTTTCCATTCTCGATTTACGATTCACGACGCGCGGCCTACCTCGCGTCACCCGTCGCTTGTCACTTGTCACCCCATTTGTTATCTTCGACTCAACTTAAACAATTTCAAGGATACCCATCATGGAAAACGCGAAGGAAGCTGCAACCGCGCCTGCGACGGACACACCGAAGGAAGCGAGCGCGCCCGCTGCTGCTGGGACGGCCGCCGGAGGCGGCGCGGGCTTGCGCGGCGTCGTGGCCGCAAGCTCGTCAATCGGCGACGTGAACGGCGAGCAGGGCATACTCATCTATCAGGGTTACAACATTCACGATCTGGCCGCACATTCGACCTTTGAAGAGACTGTCTATTTGCTCTGGCACAGTCGCCTGCCGAATCAGACGGAACTCGATACCTTCAAACGTGAGATCGGCGCGCACTACGAGTTGCCGCCGCAAGTCATCGAACTCATCCGCGCCTTTCCGCGCGAGGCCGAGCCGATGGACATGCTGCGCACCGCCGTCTCCGCGCTCGACTTCTACGATAAAGAGTGCTGCGACATCTCGCGCGAGGGCGCGCTCAGGACGGCGACGCGGCTGACGGCGCAGTTTCCCGTGCTCGTCGCCGCCATCGAACGCATCCGCAACGGCCAAGACCCGATCCCGGCCAAACCCGAACTCGACATCGCCACCAACTTTCTCTACATGCTCAAGGGCGAGATGCCGAGCGAGCGCGAGGCGCGCATCTTCGACATCTGCCTCATCCTGCACGCCGACCACGAACTCAACGCTTCGACCTTCACGGCGCGCGTCGTCGCGGGCACGCTCGCAGACGTGTACGGTGCGGTCACGGCGGCCATCGCCGCGCTCTCCGGCCCGCTGCACGGCGGCGCGAACACGAACGTCATGAAGATGCTCTTGGAGATCGGCGAACTGGATAAGGCCGAGGAGTTCGTTAGAAATGCGCTCGCGCAGAAGAAGAAGATCATGGGCATCGGCCACGCCGTCTACAAGACGGAAGACCCGCGCGCCACGCACCTGCGCCGCTTCTCGCAAGAGGTCGGTGAGGCGAACGGCGAAACGAAGTGGTACGAGATTTCGCGCCGCATCGAAGATTACATCCACCGCGAAAAGGGCATGTACCCGAACGTCGATTTCTACTCGGCCTCGACCTATTACATGATGGGCATCCCGCTCGACCTCTACACGCCCATCTTCGCCGTCTCGCGCATCTCCGGCTGGACGGCGCACGTGCTCGAACAATACGCCAACAACAAACTCATTCGCCCCCGCGCCGAATACATCGGCCAGCGCGATTTGAAGTACGTGCCGATCAGCGAGAGATAGTTATAAAGACGTAAATCGTGAATCGTAAATCGTGAATAGAAAGAAAACTGCTTTTCTCTATTCACGATTTACGATTCACGATTTACGTCTTTTTTAGTCACTTCCCCGTCAGTAAATTTCTTCAACTCTTCGTCGGCTCTGAGCAGCCGCGTCTTCCAGATAAAGAGCGTCGAGACGAGCAGCGCGACGGTGCAGGCCGCGCCGCCTTCGATGCCGTACGCGCCGCCTGTGAGCCACGCGGGGCCTGTGTCTGTGGCGCGCAGGAGCGGCGCGCGTGTCAGGCTCGTGATGCCGCTGACGGGCAAGCCGAGCAGCGCGCCCATCGCCCAGTTCCAAGCCCAGTGTAGGCCGAGCGGAAACCAGAGGCTGCGCGTGCGCAGATATGCGACGGCGAGCCAGAAGCCCGCCAGCGTCGTGTTGACGAAGGTGAAGCCCCACGCGACGTTCGGGTTGTCGAGATGCACGGTGGCGAAAAGCACCGACGAAGGAATGACGGCGGCGAGGAAGGGCAGAGCACGCATCATCGTCTGCAAGGGATAGCCGCGAAACAGCATCTCTTCGGCCGCCGCCGCGAAGATGAAGATGATTGCCGAGCCGAAAAACGTCTTCAAGAACGCGCCGCTGGTGAGGGGCGACCCGACGCCGAAGCGGAAGCCCCGAAACGCCGTCGCGACGAGCGCGGCGAGCATGAGCGACAGCACGCCGAGCAGAGAGCCGATGAGCAGGTCGCGCAGCCAGCCGCGATGCCGCGCCCAGCCGAGCGCGCGCAAGGGCAAGTCTTCAAACAGACGCCCGCAGCCCCACCCGACGACGAGCGCGGTCGTGAAGAGTATGAAGGATTGCACGAGATAGCCGGGCGTTCCGGCCAGCCGCGCGGCAGCGTTCGAGTTGAACAGTAAGAATAGCGCATGGAGGGCGATGAAGAACGCGGCGAGCGCGGTGTAATAGACGGCGCAGAAGATTGCGAGTCGCCAACCGCTGCGGAGTCGCGCATGGCGGTTGAGAAAAATGTCGAGTGGTTTCATCGGGTGAAAGCGTTCGCGGCTTGCGGATTGGAGAAGTCGCCGCCGATTGTAACCGAAAGTCCGGCGGGAGGTGAGACGGGGAATGCGCGGCGCACACTTTTGCGTGCTAAACTCCCTCTCTAGCGAAGCGTGATGACCGACGAACCCACTCCACAGACGCCGGAAGATGCGGGCGAGCCGAAGCCCAAGCGACGCAGCCCGCCGTGGCTGCTCGGCGGCCTCGTGCTGTCGTTGCTGTTCGTGCTCATCGCGTTGCAGGTCTTCGGGCTGTGGGAAATTTTCACGCCCGACACGGCGGCCGACACGCTGCTGCTCTACGCGCTCTCGTCGCTCAACTTCGTCGCCTTCATCATCTTCACCTTCATCTTCGTGCGCAACCTCGTCAAGCTCAGGCGCGAGCGGCGCGCGCGCGAACTCGGCTCGAAGATCAAGACGCGGCTCGTCGTCTATTTCATCACCGTGAGCCTCCTGCCAATCACGGCGATGGCCGTCTTCTCCTACATCTTCTTCAATCGCTCGCTCGAAAAGTGGTTCAGCAGTTTGCCCGAAGCCGTGGTGCATCAGGCGCGCGAAGTGCAGCGCGTCGATGTCGAGCGACAGCGCGAGCGTCTGCGTGAAACAGCCTTAGCCGCGTCTTACCTGTTGAGCGTGCCGAACGCGGGCGAGCCGGCGTTGACCTCCCCGGAGACTGTGGTTAGGCAATTAGACTTATCCGGGATCGCCCTTTACGCTCCGGATCAAACGTTGCTCTCGAAGGCCGAAGCGGCACAAGTGGGCGCGCGCTCCGGCGAGTTGGAAGAACTTTTGCGTGAAACGGCCAAAGGTGACACCGACAAAGACAGCACGCGGCGATCTGAAAACTTTGAAGCCATTTACGCGCATTTGCCGGACAGGCGCGTTGTCGTACTGGCGCGCGAGCGGCGCGCTGACCCGCAACTCGCCGAACTCGTCAGGAGCAGCCAGACGTTCGAGAACTTCAAACTGCGCCAGCGCAAAGTGCGCCTGCTCGGCTTGTCCACGCTCGGCCTGTTGACGCTGATGCTGTTGTTCGCGGCAACGTGGAGCGCAATCCATCTCGCGCGCGGCATCGGCGCGCCCATCCGCGCGCTCGCAGAGGCGGCCGATGAAGTGGCGCGCGGCAATCTCGCGCACCGCGTCGCCACCATCGCAGACGACGAACTCGCCATCCTCGCCGCCTCGTTCAACCAGATGACCGCGCAACTGGCGGAGAACCGACGCCGCATCGAAGCGGGCGCGGGCGAGTTGCGCGACAAGAACCTCGCGCTCGACGAGCGGCGCAACTACATCGAGACCGTGCTCGAATCGCTCTCGACCGGCGTTGTCTCGCTCGACGAAGAGAACCGCGTGACGACCATCAACGCCGCAGCCGTCGCCATGCTGCGGCTCGGCGAAACGCCGCTGCCGGGCGCGCCGCTCAAAGAGATGTTGAGCGTCGAAGATCATCTCGTGCTGGAACGCGTGCTGGCGCGCGCGCGGCGGACGGGGCGCGCGGCATGGCAGATGGAACTGGCGCGCGGCGCATCACAGGACGCGGGCGTCGTGCCCGTCGCGCTCACGGCCACCGCGCTCGGCAACTTCACGGAGGGCGGCGCGGCAGCGGGGGGGCGTTCCTCGCGCGGCATCGTGCTCGTCATCGAAGACCTGACGGAACTATTGGCCGCGCAGCGCGCCGCCGCTTGGAGCGAAGTCGCGCGCCGCATGGCGCACGAGATCAAAAACCCGCTGACGCCGATCCAACTCTCGGCCGAACGCATCGCGCGCAACTTCCGACGCCTGTACGGCGCGGGTGAATCCGGCGTCGCATCTACGGCATCGAACATCGGCGCAGCCGGAGCAAACGGCGGCGCGGTCGTCGGAGACGGGGTTGAGGCGGAGCGCGTCGAGGTGTCGCGCGTGGCGCAGGTGGTCGAGGAATGCACGACGACGATCACGCGCGAGGTGGCGGGGCTGAAAGCGATGGTTGACGAGTTCTCGCGTTTCGCGCGCCTGCCGCACGCGCGTCTCGAAGCGGCTGACTTGAACGAGGTGGTACGGCAGGCGGTCGCGCTCTACGAAGATCGCTTGGAAGACGTACGGATGAACGTCCATCTCGCGCGCACGCTGCCGCCCGGCATGCTCGATGCGGAGCAGATGCGCCGCGCCGTCGTCAACCTGATCGACAACGCGCTCGAAGCGATGAGCGATTCCGAGGGCGAGCGGCGCATCACCGTCGCCACCGGCCACGACCCGTCGCGCGGCATGCTCCTCATCGAAATCGCAGACACCGGCCACGGCATCGAACGCTCCGACTTTTCGCGTCTCTTCCAACCCTATTTCTCCACGCGCGGGCGCGGCACGGGTCTCGGCCTCGCCATCGTCCAACGCATCGTGGGCGAGCATGGCGGTCGCATCCGCGCCGAACCCAATCGCCCGCGCGGCGCGAAATTTCTCGTCGAAATCCCCGTCACGGACGAACCGCGAAACGAGCAGCCATCAGCGGTCAGCCATCAGCCATCAGCCGATCAGGTTGCGCGCTTACAAGCTGACGGCTAATGGCTGACCACTGACAGCTTCCTTATGGACTCGATTCTCATTGTTGACGACGAGCGCGGCATCCGCGAGACGCTGCGCGGCGTGCTCGAAGACGAAGGCTTCACGGTGGACGCGGTGGCGTCGGGCGAGGAATGTCTGGTGGCCGTCGAACGGCGTGCTTACGGCTGCGTGCTGCTCGATGTGTGGCTGCCCGGCATGGACGGGCTGGACACGCTCGCGCGCCTCGCCTCGTCCGGCGCGGACTGCGCCGTCGTGATGATCTCCGGCCACGGCAACATCGAGACGGCCGTGCGCGCGACGAAGCTCGGCGCGTTCGACTTCATCGAAAAGCCTCTCTCCATCGAGCGCACCGTCCTCACCGTGCGTAACGCCCTGCGCCAGCGCGCGCTCGAACGACAGAACGCGACGCTCGCCGCCGAGATCAACGAAGAGAACGCGATGGTGGGCGAGTCGGTGGCGATGCGCGCGCTGCGCAAACAGATTGCGGCGGTCGCGCCGACGGACGGCCGCGTGCTCATCTACGGCGAGTCGGGCACGGGCAAAGAGTTGGTCGCGCGCGCCATTCACGCGCAGTCGCGGCGCGCGGGCGCGGCTCTCGTCGAGTTGAACTGCGCGGCCATCCCCGAAGAGTTGATCGAGAGCGAATTGCTCGGCCACGTCAAAGGCGCATTCACGGGCGCGACCTCGGCCAAGCGCGGCAAGTTCGAGTTGGCCGACGGCGCGACGCTCTTTCTCGACGAAGTGGGCGACATGAGCGCGCGCACGCAGGCGAAAGTTTTGCGCGTGCTCGAAGAGCAACGTTTCGCGCCCGTCGGCGGCGGCACGGAGATACGCGTGGACGTGCGCGTGCTGGCGGCGACCAACAAGCGTCTGGAAGACGAGATCGAGCGCGGCAGTTTCCGCGCCGACCTGTTCTATCGCCTCAACGTGATCCCCTTTGAAGTGCCCCCCTTGCGCGACCGGCTGGAAGACGTGCCCCTTCTCGTCGAGCATTTCAACCAGAAGTTCTCAGCCGCCTACGGCAATCCGCCGAAGCGTTTTGAACTCGAAGCGATGGACGCCCTGCAAAGCTACACTTGGCCGGGCAACATCCGCGAACTGAGAAACACAGTGGAGCGCGTGGTCATCATGAGCCGGAAAACGCGCATCAACGCGAGCGACCTGCCGCCGCTCGGCGGCGACGCCCCACCCGTCGCCGTCTATCGTTTCAACTCCTTCAAGGAAGCGAGCGAGGCGCACCAACGCGAGTTCATCCGGCGCAAACTGGCCGAGGCGGAAGGCAACGTCACGCGCGCGGCCGAACTGATGGGCATGGATCGCAGCCACCTCTATCGCCGCATGCGCGCGCTCGGCATCAAAGTTCGCGGCGAGCGCGAGAACGGGAATTAGCTGTAAGTTCGGTCAATTAGTTAAAATTTTAGGTCATTAAGTTAAAAAATTTCGGTCATTAACTTAAAATGACATGATCAGCATATTATAGAGATCGCTGATCACATGCTTCAATGTACATGCTGCTTTACTCACACTCATTGCTAAACTCTAGTCACTGATCATCTCTGAGGCGGCCCACATGTATGCGGGCAATAATTAGCGAAACTAGACATTAGTTAGCGAAGCTAGTTTGTTCATTCTACGATTCGTCAGAGAACCGGAAGTCGCGGCGCGCTGATTTGTTTGGCAAGCGTGAAAAGGCTTCTACGGTAGGAATGACTGCGGCAAGAACAGAAGAGGAATCATCCCAGTCTGAGAAGAAGCGGTTATGGCTGGATTATCTCTTAAGGTGGCATTGAAGCTGCCCATCAGCAGTAGATGAGCGACTAGTCCTCGACGATGAGCGCCTTTTCGTGTATAACAGATATCGTTAATGTCACCCTACCCAGTGCGCCGTCTTTAGGTGCAGTCGGAGGTCATTTTGAGTGCAGTAGCTGATACCCTCCCGAATGAAAGGGTATCCCACGTCGTCCCTCGTCGACGTGGGATACAGAAAATCAAGTCGCTGGAGTTGAAGGTCAAACCAGAGAAAACGATCTTGCCGAAGGTCGGTGACCTGCAATTCGCAAGTGCCGCCTGCGGAGACGCGCGGCAACTCGGACTTCCTGATCGATCTGTGGATACGATAGTGACGTCGCCCCCCTACTGGCGGAAGCGAGATTATAAGGTTGCCAGACAGATTGGACAGGAGAATTCTCCCGAATTATATGTTGAGTCAATGGTAGAAGCCCTCCGCGAGTGGCATCGCGTCCTGCGTCCTACTGGCTCGGTGTTTCTCAACATCGGCGATACCTATCACAAGCGTACCCTGCTCGACCTTCCAAGCAAAATAGCGGAGGCTGCACGCCAAGAGGGCTGGATCGTTCGGAATAGGATTATTTGGGTAAAAAATACAGGCATGCCTGAACCGGCAAAAGATCGCCTTGCCAATCGTTACGAACACATTATCCACCTAACGCCAAAGCAGAGATCCTACTACTACGATCTATTCGGATACGCAGCAAAGTACGGCAACGGCGCAAACCCTGGGGACGTCTGGGTGATTGAGCCAGGGATGAATAGAAGCGGCCATCTTGCGCCCTTCCCAGAAGAGATTGTCGATCGCATTCTCACCTTGGCCTGCCCGGGCCGTGTGTGCGTCTCCTGCGGTACTCCGAGGATACGCAAGGTCAGGCGGACGGCAGAGCTGAATCCTAATAGACCGCAAGCGAGACGGGCGCTGGAGCTCGCACGGGAAAACGGACTAACGCCAGAGCATATCGCTGCTGTCCAAGCCACAGGCATCTCTGACGCGGGAAAAGCCAAGCGATTCCAGACAGGAACAAGCCAAAACTCAGCAGAGGTCAGGCGACTGGCAGCAGAAGCCAAGACAATTCTCGGCGGCTATTTCCGCGAGTTCACCTTCCCTCGCCGCAGGTCAGCTGGGTGGAGTAAGTGCGAATGTTGTCAGGGGTTCATGCCCGGTGTAGTCCTAGATCCTTTCATGGGTACTGGCACGACTCCCAAAGTTGCGCTCCGGATGGGTTTCTCGGCGATTGGGGTGGATTTAAGTCAAGAATCTCTAGATGAATTCCAGACTTTAACAGACTCAATCTTCGTCTAACGCTGCAAAATCGGCATAAGTAACATCTTTTGCAGTAATATTTCAGATGCTATACTCTCTCCATATTGACCCTCCACAGAGCGACAGCACTGTTGGAGCATGATATGCCGGGGAAGAGCCGCTGGGTGCCTTGGTAGCTAGAAGCCCGTCGTTAATCGGGTTCTCATCTGCTGTAAACCCCTTCAACAATTCGTGATAGGTTCGTGCTTTAGCCCGTCCGCATGTCTCTCGGACTTTTACGTGGCAACCTATCTCCATCCAAATTTAAGAGATAAGGTGCTCTCGCATGCCCTCATTAACCAAAAAATCTCTCTCTCTTTTCCTTCGCATCGGCTGTGAAAGGCAGTTCGTCCTATCCCTCTACACACCGGAGGAGCTCAAGACTAATGGCATGCCGCCGCGACAGACGGGAAGGGCGGGACTAGGCTTGGTAGGACAGGCGGGCTACGATTGGCAGGATGAAAAGGTGTCTGAATTGAAGACTGTTTTCGGAGCGGCCAACGTAGAAGTCAACCCACAAATGAAGAAGGGTAACCGACCTGAGTATCTAGATCTTGGAGACAAACTCCCACTCCTCAAGCCTTACCAGTTCATTGTCGAAGCCCGCTACGAATCGGAAACACAGGCGTTCCGGAACGCCACGGGCTTGACCTCTCTTGTGGACTCGAAATTTGAAAAGATCGATCTTGGAAACGCCCAGCCAGATCTGATCCAAGTCTTGCCCCCGCTATCGCAGGGACTAGGGCCTTTTAGTGATGCCGACCGTAACCCTTATGACATGAAAGTCGGGGCAGATGGGGAGACCTCCACCTTGGATTCTACGGACTCCCGGCTACGTTTACGGGTCATCGACATTAAGAACACCTCGGAGCCAGGCGCTCATTATTTTGCTGAGGTTGTCTACTACTCGATGACGTTGGCTGCATGGTTGGCAGAAAATAGTCTCGACAATGAGTATGTGGTGATTGCCGCACCGGCGGTCTGGCCCGGCTCTCACGAGGCCTCAAACCTAGCTAAGGCTCAGGCTGAGTGGAAGAAGACTCTTCATGATCCAACGCCCGCTGAAATCGCCGCCGCCTTGGAAGATGATCTCGAGATTGCACCGGTCGAGGTGTTCGCACCGCGACTAAAGCGATTCCTTACAGAGCAGCTACCCGCAATGTTAAAGGAGAAATGGCAGGATCTGACATGGCATGTGGACTACCGTTGTAAAGGTTGCGAGTTTCTGGGCTATCCGTGGGAAGATGAGAATGGGAATCCTACTATAAGCGCCCTTCACTGCAAGCCTACCGCTGAAGCGGCAGGGCATCTATCACGTGTAGTGGGACTTTCGCGCGGCGCGAGCGAACACCTAAGAGCTCAGAATGTACCAGATGTCACGGCCCTATCTGTAACTGGCGCTTCGGCATCTGTTTTTTCTGACCATCAGGGACTGAAGGCTAAACGCGGGACGTTCCCGCATCGCGCGAACGCTCTGCAAAATAACGCAGCTTCTCGCATACCCGATTCGGGCGGCGACGCACTGATGCCCCGCTGGCCCGATCTGCACGTCTATATTTTTCTCGACTATGACCTTAGTACTGCTATCACTGCGACTATAGGGGTGCAGGCCTTTTGGTCAGAGCCCTTGCCCTTCAACTCTGGTCTGACTAAGCAACGTCGCCGGTGGGATGCTGGGAATGGGGAGGATGAAATATTCCTGGTGGACGCACCCGAGGTAGATCGTGAGCGCAAGGAGTTTTTGAGATTTCTCCGCCACCTGAAGAAGATTTTTGACTGGGTGATCGCGCAGGACGTTAAGGATACCGGTGACGGACGGCGCGTCGATAAAAAATGGGAGAACAGCAGCTACCAAATCTACCTTTGGGACGGGGCACAGCGGAAGCATTTAGTCCGCCTCGTAGAGAGACATCTTCCCTATATTCTTGCCGACCCACACCTCCGCAGCTTAGCGTGGCTCTTTCCGCCTCCAGAGTTGTTGCAACACCATGAAGATGCTAGTCGGCGGTCACCTATAACACTCGTCGCCAATGTTGTTAACAACACGGTGGCGGTTCCGATTCCTCACTATCACCGACTGACCGATGTTGCCTTCTTCTACGCTGGCGCTGAGATCGCTCCTTTGCACCCGCTCTACCAGGAGCCGATGAGCGACCTCGTCCCGGCGGAACGCATACATGAGTACTGGAAGCACCACGGCAGCTGGATCAAGACGCAGGAGCGCCTCCAGGACACGGTACGCAAGAAGGTACAATCGTTAAGCTCTGTAGTTAGTAAGCTGGAAAAGGACTTGAAGGAGCATCTGGCTCGCGAGGCAGCACCACCGCTAATGAGGCCAGATCGCGCTGTGACCGGGGTGGCACCGCAAGGGCGGCTCTGGTCCGAATATACAAAGCTAAATGCCGCAGTCGAAAGCCTGGACGTTCATACTACCCGCTCAATGGCACCGGCCGAGAGAGAAGCACGGCTCAAGTCGGCCCGACTGACCCGACGGCTGTCCGGTGCTGAGGAAGCGGCGGCAATCGCGGCTATAAACGCTAGCTCTAAACTCGTCCTCATACAGGCTCCCAATCTGTTCATCTACCAGATGAGTCCTGACTCGATAGAGGTTAACTTCAAGATTGGTGATTACAATTTGGCTCTTTCTCCCGAGGCATCTCCCGGGTTCCTCGACGAAAAGGCATTTCGCTATCTGAAAGACGCTAATATACCTAACAGGTACTGGGGCAATCAGACCTTCGAAGAATCAGGTGCGACAAGCGTTCAGATCGAAGCTATCGATAGGGTAGGCGGCTACATCGCCCTTCGAGGTGGCCGGAACTGCTCCATTCTGGAAATCGAGCAGCATACGCAGTTCGACTTTTCCCAAAACGCGAATCTCGACAAGGTTTACACTGACTACCTAAGTAAGAAGGTCGATTTAACTGTCCGGGGTATCGGATACCCAGCGAGTGCGGTGGCCGACCTGAACTTGCTTGAAGCGCTGGGACTTCCGAGTAACACTCAGTCGCTGAACTCCACACCAACCCCTGCTTCAGAGTTCCTGTGGGAGGCTCCTCAAGCTTACGAAGCGACAACAAACAGAAACCTCGTCCCCGTACGGCAGCGGCTGGAAGCGTTCTTCGCTGGCGGCGTTGCTGCCTTGAATGATTCACAGTGGGAGGCTTGGGAAGAGTGCCTTTCTCGTCGTTTAAATTTAGTCTGGGGACCACCAGGCACCGGTAAGAGTCGCTTATTACGCGCCGTCATTCTGGGAGCGGTCTTAGAGGCTCTTGAGAGCAAGCGGCCTCTACGTCTGCTCGTCACTTCTAACACGAATACTGCGATCGACAACGTTCTCCTAGACGCAGAGAAGGAACTCAAGGCCCTCCTCCCGAGTAAGCCGTTTGAAATATTCCGGATCAATAGCATGTGGAGGGAGGAAGATTCTGGCCAAGTGGTAGAGTATCCTGACGTCCAGAGCTTGATGTTGGACAAGGCTCGTCCGTCTCCTGAAATCAAGGCCCTGCGCAAGCGGCTTAAAACGCCGTCCGTAAACGATATCGTAATTATTGGCTGTTTACCGCAGCAGCTCCATAACCTCGCCATCGCGGGGCGCTCTACGAAGAAGCCCGCTGATACCATCTGCCCGTGGTTCGATCTTACTCTGATCGACGAGGCCTCCCAGATGGACGTGGCAACGAGCACTCTCGTGTTGTCGAAGATCGCCCCGGGTGGTTCGTGCGTGGTCGCTGGAGACGATTTACAGCTGCCCCCTATCCACAAGGCTGACGCTCCTAAAGACTTGGAGTATGTGGTCGGCTCGGCCTATAACTACTTCCGCCGCCATCACGACATTGCACCAAGCCCGCTCAACGTCAACTACCGCTCTAATGACACCATTGTGAGGCTCATTCGTGTAGCGGGATACAGCTCGAAACTTGAAAGCTACTCGCCCGACCTGAGACTGAACATACTAGAACCTCTACCTACAACTAAACCGCCAAGTTGGCCCGCCGAGCTGTTTTGGACGCCTGAATGGGCGAGACTCCTCGACCCCGATTACTCCGCTGTCTGCTTTATTTACGACGATAGACTAAGCAGCCAGGTGAATAATTTCGAGGCGGATGCGGTCGCCTCCCTGCTATGGCTTTTGGATGGCCGCCTTGCCGACAAACTCAATAACGAGCGGCAGCCAGACGGCAGCGTAAAGCCTGTCGGGTCAATAACCCGATACACCGAACAAGGATTCTGGGATAAGGCAGTCGGAGTAGTTACGCCGCACAAGGCCCAGATGGCTAAGGTAAATCGTCGATTACAGGAGGTGTTCCCGGGACATTCGGCAGAAAGCATTCGCTCGGCAATTGACACGGTCGAGCGCTTTCAGGGCCAGCAGCGCGATATCATAATCGCCTCGTTCGGCCTTGGCGATCCCGACATTATCAGCACGGAAGACGAGTTTCTCTACAACCTGAATAGGTTTAACGTGTTGACTTCCCGTTCCAGGGCAAAGCTCATCGTGTTTCTCACGTGGTCGATGCTTGAGCACCTCTCGAATGACATTGAGGTGCTGGAGGAGTCTCGACTACTCAAACAGTTCGCCGACTCCTTCTGTGTAGACGCTGGAAAGCTCAGACTTGGTTTGGTTAAGGATGGCGTGGAAGTCGAGCGCAAAGGCGTTTTGCGCCGCGCTGGATTCTAAAACCCAAGTCACTTACAAGAGCAAAGAAGTTCGCTTTAGAACTTCTCCCATAATTGCAAATATTTTATCTTCTAGCTCTACGATTGAGACTAGCTGTTCGCTTTCCGGCTTTCGTTTTTTGCGTCAAACTGGATTTAAACGCATCTGGTAGCTTTAAATTGGCATCAATTAGAACCTCAACCAAAACACCAGCTACCTTCGCATAAGCCAGCAATATTAACGGCGATGGCTCACGCAATCCCTGCTCAAATCTAGATATATTTCCAGGGTGAATCTTTAGCGGTGAAGGCAGCTTCTGATTTTTTAGCCTCTCAACCATCTGGACTTGGGTAAGTCCTAGGTGGGAGCGAATCAAGCAAAGTTTGTCAGCCAAACCAGGAGTCTGGGGGCGCGAGGATCCCATCAGAGTAACCCTCCTGTGGGACCGTCTTCGCGCGCTTTATTTTTGCAGCGTAGTGCGCGTATGATGCTCTTGCTCCCAACGGGGAGCAAAGGCTGCGTGAGATTTTGGGTCGCCTGAAATCCTAATTTGGACTTCCAAGCGATTCCCATCACCCGCCTGTATGTCGAACCGCTTCACGCATCGGCATCACGTCAATTATCAAAGAAAGCGCTTCTTAAAATATCAAAGCATATAGTTACTGTCATTATTCACGATGAAGACTGATTCATTATTGATCAATAGCTTTCCTGTAGAGTTCGCTGTCGTTATTTTGAACTGACCAGCAACAGAGGACAGATGACATCACTAGATCACAATAAGACAATAGGGCTGGCACATGGGTTGATTGGCGTACTTGCTCTTACGGGTTTAATTGTTGCTACAGTACTTGAAATGCGTAAATCTTTGTTCTCTGAGTTAATTACGACTTTCCCATCGGCTCTCTACGTCCTTCCAATCGCGCTGTTACAAATCTTAGTCGCTTACGGTCTTTTGAGAAGAAAGCAATGGGCCAGAATCCTCACACTCCTTTTCTCAATACTATACGTGTGGATATTCCCCCTAGGTACATTATTAGCCATTTATTCTTGGTGGTTTCTTAATAGTGAAAATGGCAGACAGTTATACTTAAAAACAAAAGTATAGAATGCTAACCGGGAGCCCAATTACCAATTGATGCGAGTGGCAGATGAGCAAAGATAGTGCCATCACCTTAGCGAATCCCGCTTTATTTGCAATGCATGCTGGACATGAAGATCAAGCTATCTGCTCCTTCAGGAACTCGTTAAAAATCAGGCCGGACATTATCGAAGCGCATATTGGGCTAGGGTTAGCCTACAGCCGGGTTGGTGCGTACGTGGAAATGGCTGAGAATTTCGGAAAGGCCGTCCAGATCAACCCACAAATAGTTAGACAGTGGAGCAAAGCGTTCATACCGGGCACACCACGGTGGATATCCTTTAGTCCGGAATATGCACATCTTACAGGTAAGATGGCCGAGTTGCTGCACAACTTAGATGAGGCAGATGCTCTCACACGCGTAGCGGCTGCATACATATCACACGGCTTAGATGAAGCGGCGATTACTGCACTAGAGTACTGCCTCAAGCTAGTTCACGATTACGAGGCGGCTATTGTTTTGCTAAGTACTGCCTACCTCTTATTGAAAGCAAGAGATGAAGAGAAAGTAGATCTGTTGGGAAGATCCAGCATACTCAAAAAAGCTGCTCCGAAGCTAGCAAAGATCCTCTTCAAGTAGTTAGCTGCATTTCTCAAGAGTTAAAACATTTGTGTGATGGCTTAAGGCAAATTGAGGATGTTTCATAGTGAAATGCTCAAACACATGCTGATTGTCTAGGCAATTCAAAATGCTGTTTCTGCTAGATGATTATTCAATAAAACGCAGCAACCCCGTGACTTCACCTAGGCAGATTAGTTGGTTGAGGGGGACTTTTAGCGGTTCATTATCTGCGCCAGGTGATAATAGTGTAGCGCTACGTCTCTTGAGAGATAGACGCCTTAAGTAAACTTTACCTTTTAGTTCAATAATCGCAAATTTACCGTCAGTTATCGCGATGTCATCGTTTGCTATAAGCACGTCGCCAGGTCCTACCAATTCCTCACGTAGTGAGTCATCCTGTACGATAACACCGAAGGTATACCTGCCCGGACGTGTCATTCGGGCCGGAATAAGAATCTTCTCCTCAAGGTTTAAATCTTCCACTGCCAGTCCGGACTTAATTCTCGCTTTCAAAGGGATAACCCTTACACCCTCTACGAAGTCTTTAATAGCGATAGAGTCCGTGCCGAACTTGAAATCTAGAAATTCATTGAAGGCTTTCTGCCATTCATCTTTTGTGCTTTGGCGATTTAGTTCATTAAAGAAAATCTCATGGCGTTGAGTTGTTTCTTCATTTGATTTCTCTAGCCAATCAATACCGAAGCTGTTATGCAGTACTCTAGCCAAGTTCATTAAGGTCTGCTTGGATGGATTTTTCTGACCGCGTTCTATAGAGGACAGTGCTTGATTACTTATACCGATTTGTTGACTTAATTCGACGAGAGTGTAATCAGCTGATTTGCGAGCAGCTTTAATGCGTTGGCCAAGTGACATAGTGTTGCTTTGTCTCGTCATTCAAACTAGGCTTGAAAAAATAGTTGACAATACATCTAGGTTGGAGTAGCTTCGCATCCTCACAATTAGGGCGTAATGCGTAAGACGTTAAACAGTGCCACTACGCGCATTAGAAATCAAGGCAAAGCTTTTAAATCTTTCTCAAACAACAAAGAAGATATCCATCTTTACGTTTTCTGCTTAATTCCAGAGCGTTTATTAGTAGGCCGTATCCCTCAAATCTCCGAGAAACGATGGTAATTGCTGACGCCTCAGAAACGCGGCATCAATAGAACTAAGGATAAAGAAGCTTGTAGTTCTGACCGCTAATTTATTATTACTGGCAGAATGCTTATGGCTTGCCGAAGATCCTCATAGCGCATCCTGTTAAAGCAGAAGACAAATGAAGTATGACAGATATAGCCGCCAGGGATATCAACAACAAAGGTTCAAAAAAACTTATTGGCAAATTCCCGAGTCTCCTTATGGGGATAATTATTAAGTGGGAATCAAAGCTTGAGCGTGATTTTCTTTACCTTCTAGAGTTTGATCCAGAGGTTCTTATATACAGAGAACAGCCAATGCGTATTCTGTACAACTTTGAAGGGAAGATTCGGAGATACACCCCTGATTTTTTGGTTGTGAGGAAGCATAAGAAGCAAATTATCGAAGTTAAACCGAAGGACAAAGTCTTCCGTAAAAACAACGCACGGCGCTTCCATATAATTTCAATAATCTGTCAGAGGATGGGATATGAGTTCAAAGTTATTACAGATGAGATGATCAGAGTACAGCCACGCCTTAAGAACATCAAATTACTTTGGAAATATGCACGAACTCCTATTTATCCCCAACACCAGATTTATTGCAGAGAGATTTTCAGCGCGAGGCGAGAAGTTCGCCTGGGTGAAGTAATAAGAGCTTTTGAGACGAAAGGCATTGGCAGGCAGGTTGTATTTTCTATGATATATCACCGAGTTCTCTATGTTAATCCAATGCTCTCTATTAATTCTGAATCCATAATTCAATTCATAGGTGAGACGATATCTGTAGGATAGGTGCTGCAAAGATGTCTGGATGGAGATTCCACAAGGATCAACATATTCTCTTCAACGGACGAGAATACGTAATCGATCAACATCTCCGCAATGGGGAGCTGAGAATAAGAGATGTTGTCACAAATGAATGCAAGTCCGAACTTGAGAGCATGCTTGTTGAAGCGCTGTTTGAGGGCAAACTCGAATTTTTAACAGAAGGTAAATCTTCCAGTTTTGCGCAAGCCCGTGCAGCAAGATCTTATGTCGAGGATTTGAGCATTCTTGACGATGATGATCCCAAGCAGAAAAAACGTAAAGATGAAGCCAGACGAAGATTTAAATATGTTAATGCAGTACTGACCCGACCCCTCTCTAAGTTAACCAAAGAAACACTCGATCCGCTCATCCAAGAGGTAGCCCTTTTACTCAATGATCCAATCCGACCCTGTTGGTCAACGCTATACAACTGGGTTAGAGCGTACAGGAACTCCAATGAGGATTTGCGAGTGCTCGTACCTGCGACAAATAAGAGGGGAAACACAAAACCAATGTACTCGGGTACTCGCCTAAAGGAGTACACAGAGAAGGATAAGGAAAAAGCTGAAGAGGTAGCGCAAGTTATAGATTTAGTTGTCCAAGAAAGGTATTTAAGTACACAACGGCTTTCAGTTTTAGCCACATACAGGTTTCTGGAAGGTTACATAAAAGAAATAAATAAATTCAGAAAAGAGGAAGATAAGCTTCCAACTCCCCACCTAGATAGCCTCTACTATCGCCTGTCAAAACTGGATCAGTATGAGGTAGATGTCGCTCGCTTCGGTAAGAGATATGCTGAGCGTAAACACAGGCAAGTCATGCAGTCTCCCCGGCCAACTCGGCCTCTGGAAAGGACAGAGATAGATCACACTAAAACCAACCTGATGGTCATTGATTTAGACACGAAATTGCCGATTGGAAGAGCGACATTGACCGATCTTATAGATGTTTATACCAAAATGCCTTTGGGCTCTTATATCAGTTTTGAGCCTCCAAGCTACCTCTCTGTAATGCAATGTCTCATCAATGCAATTAAGCCTAAGACCTATATTAAAAAGTTTTACCCAGAGGTCGAGAATGCGTGGGACTGCTATGGGCTACCGGAAACTATTGTTGTGGATAATGGCAACGAATTTCATAGTGAGGATTTTGAAGATGCCTGTTTGCAACTCGGCATTCCAACCGAATATGCGCCTCCAGGTTGCCCAGAATACAAAGGAGGTAAAGAGCGATACTACGAAACATTAAACACCCAACTGCTACATAATACACCCGGCACTACTTTCTCAGACGTTCTTAATAAAGCAGATTACGACCCGCAAAAAAATGCTCTGATTGATGTCGAAACTCTTAAAAAAATTCACCACATATACATGGTCGACATCTACGCTAGACAGAGGCATAAAGGTATAAGAGATGTTCCTGCCCGTTTGTGGGATGAGAGTATTGCTGTTTACCCGCCCAGTTTGCCAGCTAAAGGCACAGACCTCAGAGTTCTCCTCGGACACGTTGAGTATAGAAAAATTCGCCAACAGGGTATCGAACTTTTCGGCCTTTTCTATAACCATGACATGTTATCGATCCTGCGACGTGAAACTAAAGGTCAAAAAGTTAAAGTTAAATATGACCCAACTGACATGTCTATGATTTATGTGGCAGATTCAAAGAATGGATTGTTCATACCAGTGCCGGCAGTAGATCAAAAATATACAAAAGGACTAAGTCTGTTCCAACACGATGTAATCCGAAACTATGCCCGTAAGATCGTAGAAGCATTTGTAGACTCCGATGCCCTCTGGCGAGCAAGAAAAAAGATAGAGGAAATAGTGGAGCAAGCTTGGAATAACACTCGAAAAAGCTCTACCAGAGCAAAGTTAGCACGTTTCAAGGGCATTGGCTTACAGAACCACTGGGGAACTTTTGATCAGGCTGAGGTTGAGTCAGGGCTAATACAATCCACTACAAATTGCTCCCAAGAAGGCGAGCTGTTGCGGCTTAATCCAGAAGGAAATCAACCAACAATTGGCATCTCTGACCTTGAGAATGTCCTCGATACTAATGGGAAAGATAATCATCTGCTAGAAGGTGAACTCAGTTATTCTCTAATATTTAAAGTGCAGAATGAGGAGAATCGCTCGGAGAAACCGAACATTAATGAGCAGCGAAAAGGGTTAATACAAAGCAGGCGCAAAAATACTTCAGCCAAAGAAAACATCTCAACAGAAACACGTATTGGATTAAATACCATCCAATCAGAAACAGACGGGGCAAGAGATGTCATTGTTGATAGATCTGATGAGGATACTTGGGGAGCTGACTACGGTCGCATGGAAGGAGAAATACTAAAATGGCAAAGGCGTTAACCAAAATTACGCATGAGCCACAAATCGATTATTTGAAGATGCCAAATAAAGTTAAGTTGCGCTTGCTAGGACACATTTTCATTGAACATCCGAGGTTAAAGAAGCTGATACGGCAGATAGGCCATTGCCACGAGTATTCCAAAGTAGATGAAGATTTAGATCCGGAAGGAATGGTCATTAAGGGTGTGGCGGGAGTAGGTAAATCCAAGTTGATCTCACGTTATGCAGAAAAATTCCCGCGGCGAGAGGAAGCGGACAGGACAATAGTTCCCGTTCTTATAGTGACTATTCCACAATCTGCGACTGTCAAAAGCTTGGTTAGTGAACTGTTGGACGCCTTAGGTGACCCGTTCCCTGACTGTGGTTCGGCACCTAATCAAACTAGACGACTGAGAAAACTAATAAAAGAATGTGGAGTGGAGATGATTATTGCAGACGAGTTTCAACACTTCATCGATAGAGATTCGGACAGAGTTCTACATGATGTCTCCGATTGGTTAAAGGTATTGATGGATAGAACCAAAAAACCAATCATCTTGATTGGAATGCCGCACTGCGACAAAATCTTGGAAGCCAATGAACAATTAAAGAGGCGTTTTACGCTTAGAGAAAGTATAGAGCCTTTTGGCTGGAAAGCCGCTAAACAGCAGGATGATTTTAGAGAGTTGCTGAGACAAATTGACGGAAAATTGCCCTTCAATCAGCGCTCGAATTTGGCTGACCCTGAGACGGCCTTTCGCATTTATTATGCAACTGGAGGAGTGATCGCATATGTGATGAAGCTTATACGCAGAGCTGCCATCCTGGCTATTAGGCAGTCACTAGAGAAGTTGAATATTGATACGCTGGCCTACGCGTTTGATAAGGATTTAAGTAAGACCTTTCCACGCAAGGAAAATCCATTCAGAGTAGATGATTTGAGCCTGTTGGAAATTGCCCCTCAAGAGAGGAGACATGAAGTGCCTGGGGCTACCAGCCACCGTGTCAAAGCAAAAAAGGCACAACTTAAGGCCTCAGAAGTGCTTGTTCGTAGAGGATAATTATTTTGGCTGCGGGTGAGTTCAAAAGGTTGATGGTCAGGCCAATGCCCATGCCCGATGAGAGCTTTATGGGCTACCTCGTAAGGCTAACGGAATCGAATGGCTATGACACTCCAGCCTGGATTTTAAAACGATGCGGAATTAACAGCGCGTTAATGTATGTGAGTTGTTCTTTCGTCTTTAATGAAGCGACAAAGTTAACTGCATTAGCTCATCTTACCGGAGCATCTTTGGAAGATTTATTGCCGTTGATGTGCCCGCTGGCAACTGGGCAACAAATTTTAAGGCGGATTTTTTTCGGCCTGCCTGTTCCTAAGCATTTGATCCGGCTGAAATATTCTAAGGTATGTTCAGAATGCTTACGAATATCAAACTATCACCACAAGATTTGGGATCTCGCCACCGTAACGGCTTGCCCACTTCATAAATGCCTGCTGCTTGCGATATGCCCGAACTGTTCAAAAAGAATCTCTTGGAATAGAAAGAACGTGAGCGTTTGCCAGTGTCTGTATGATTGGCGCACTGCACCTGTAGTTATGGTCAGTGAATCAGAGCTTGTATTGATAAGGTTGACGTATCAACGTCTTGGTATATTAGGCAGCAACAATGAATCTAACTTAACCAGAAAAAATCCGCTCCTAAAACTTGACTTAGGAGATATGTTGACGGCAGTTGTGACAATTGCCAGCCAATACAGTGGCAACAGGGATGTTCGGGCTAATCGTTTAACTACTTCTTACAAAAATGAAGAGATTCACACACTCTTGATCAAAGGGTTTGCCGTTTTCGAGAATTGGCCGCGCAACTATTACCGATTCCTAGACTGGAAACGCACACAGAATAAGAATGAACTTCGAAGTGGTCTGAAATATGACTTTGGTAGCTTAAATGGCATCCTTAAGCACTCTCTATCATCGGAGAAGTTTGACTTTATGCGACGCGCCTTTGAGGAATATTTAAAGACCAAGTGGGACGGTGGATTCCTTTTCAAGCGGGCGTTGAGGCTAACGAAAAATTCGGGTAGCAAACCTAGATACATGTCGCAGGCAGAGGTCACCCGAGAACTGAGGATGAATAACGAGGTATTAAGTCGGTTAGTTGAAGAGGGTACGGTCAAAGCCCTTGTTCGGCGGAGCAAAACATATAAAGTGTTCCTTTTTGACAGAGAGAATGTGCAGGCAGTTAAGCGGATTTTAGAAGAGTTGTTGACAGCCGGGCAGGTATCCCGGCTCCTGGGCATAAGGTTGAGAACAGTCGTTGAGTTGGTTCAGAAGGGTTGCCTGAAAGCGTTTGATGGGCCTACAGCCAGCGCACATCGACATTCAAAAATCAGCACTGATGAAGTAAAGCATCTCGTAAATGCTATAGATAGCAAGCTTGTCAAAGTATCACTTTCTTCCCGCGACAACATTGTCGCTTTCAAAAAAGTCGTCTTTAGAATTATCAGCTATGGCCTAAGCGTAAGTGACTTTGTAAAAGCGATTCTTGACGGAGAGATTGCTCCTTACAATAAAGTTCAGGGTGTTGGTCTGAGTTGTTATGAGTTCGTTGAAGAACATCTTCAGGATTACATAGAAAGACACAAGCAAAGGCTCACGGGGGATACCTTTCAGATTCGTGATGTAATGAAAGCACTTGGTGTATCGCGTCAGAGCATAATTCACCTTGTTAGGAGGGAATTCCTGCTTTCAGAGAAAGTAAAAATCGGTAATAGCACAATAACTGTCGTTTCAGTCGAGGCGATGGAAACTTTCAACTCGACATATGTGCTCGCTACTAAGATTGCCTATAGCGTCGATACCTCTCCTAAGTTCTTAATCAAATGTCTGGAGAAAAATAATGTCCAGCCCATCTGCGGGCGTGGTGCTGGCCAGAAGATTCATTATGTATATAGACGAGCAGATCTAGAAAAGTTAGATATTGAGGCTATGATTTCAGAAGCCAAGGCCGGGAAGATAGTGAGAGATAATTTAGGGGACGATAAAATTATAAGCTCGGAAGAAGTATCAGATTTGTTAGGTGTGGATATAGTAAGTCTAATAAAGTTAGTCAAAAGGAAAATAGTGAAACCGTATTCACAGGTTTCGAACCCAAAGGATGGAAAGCCTTATTATCTCTTCAGACTTAGCATTATAGAGGAAATCAGGAGCGCAGTAGATGACTGCGCCCAACTGATAACAACGTCAGAGGCGGCCAAGATGTTAGGTGAAACTGATGGTTGGTTCATTGCAAAATGGGTGCATACGAAACGCCTGCGAGCAATAAAGTTCAAGCATGTTCGCGAGCAACATTTCTTTTTAAGACCTGAGATAAAAGCACTAGCTCAATTCAAACAGAATACTATCTCCAGTAAAGAGGCCGCAAAGATTTTGCGAGTCGCTCGTATTACGATATACAAGTGGACAATTAGCGGAAAGTTAAAACTAGCCTCTGGCCCGAGCATTGACGGCTTCGGAAACCATCTCTATCTGCGCAGAGATATTGAAAGACTACGTAAAGAACGGGATCGGAAGACACGACATATAGCGTTAGCAGCTTAATTTTGAATTCGCCGTAAAACATGCCGCCTTTGCACCAGCATCTGAGCAAAATCCCAGAGGTCGTGCCATGCGCATACTCTTCAAGAATTTGGGCCAAGCTGAATTCTACCTCAAAACCAGTAAGAAAACTCTCACCAACAATCTAGTCGCCCCGGATGGGGGGAGACTCCCTACCCAGCGCATACGCAACGCCCTCTGCAGGGGCGTAGGGTATGGCTCCTATGACGAACTCAAACGCATCATGAGCCGGCGGCACGAGTATGACAATTCCTTGCCACCTCCAGATGACTTGCACCAAGCGTTCACTAAAGGTTTCTCGCTCGCCCTCGCGGTTGCTGAGGAGCATGGGTTTCGGCTCCCGGAACCTGAAGACAAACTCGCGCTTCGGCTCGCTGGAGAAATCCTCCGCGATTGGAGGTGCTGAATTCGGCATTTTGAAGCGATGCTTGGCTTCAACCATAGGGGCAAAAAAAATAACTTGCCAATCGCAAATCTTGCTCTATAATTATCCTCTGCACAAAGAGTGCGAGGGATATGCTAATGACTATGAGCTTCAAATCGAGACGAGTAGCAGCGCCCCGGCGGAGGCGAGCATATCCCCTCGTGTACGATACCGTGCCTTTATAAATTAAATCATTGGGCATAATTCGTAAGGCAAGCCGTCACGAGGAGAAATCTTCTGACGGCTTTATCTTTTGGTGCGCTGTTCCACTGACAGCCAGAATTTGGAGGTAATGAATGTCAAAGGATGATTTGAGTAGAGTCAAAATTACTGTGATTGAGTTGGATGTCACACAGGATATGTTAGTTGACACCATTCGAGCTGTGACCGGCCAAGGCGTTATGCCAGCACGTACAATGCGACCGCTTGCCCCTGAACCAACTCCCATGCAAGAGACGCGGTCTCAACCAACCGAACTGCCGTCGGGCATAGTCCCTAGGGCTGCTCTTCCCCCCGCCCAAGAGGAAAAGCCAGCGGCTCAATCTGCCTCTAAACAGACGACGGGCAATAAGAAGAAGTCAACGACTACAAAGAAAACGGATGGCGCGGCGTCTACGTTAAAGGCGAATCGTAAGGCAAAGTTGGATGAGATCGTCGCAGCTAAGGGTTTTGACGACCACGACCGGTATTCTGCCGCCATAGGTAAGGATGATATCAGCACAATAGATCTAGCTGCCTTGGTAACACGGCTTGCTCAGGTGAAGTTCGGCGTCGATGAAGGAATGGCACCCGCTGAGGTCAGATATATCCTGAAAGAGCGTTTCTTTATTAACGTGAGCAAACGGGCGATGGAGGAAACGATGAAAAAGGCTCCTTCAACGTTCTTTGCTGCTGCCCCTGCGGACTTCGATAAGAGAGCCAAGCTCTATCGTCCTATGAAGGATTGTTTGAAGCGCGTTGAAGATTTGCTGAGTGAGTTCAATGACGCTCGGATAGACTCTGTTGACAGTAACCATACCGAGGCGGCCGTAAATTGATGAACGCTACAAGCCCCACCGCTGTTGAGAAAATCTCAATGAGAGAGTTCATTGGGCAGCTAGGATTTACAAAGGGAGTAGAAAACATCCTAGCTGCCTGCTACTACGCTGAGTTCGTAGAAAATCTATCCAACTTTGGCATTGCAGAGATTGAGGAGTTACTTGAAGCTGCAAAAGTGCCTCGACCAGGTAACATACCGCGAGACCTTAAATCTCTTGCAAGCACAAGTAAGAAGTATCTTAACATTGTGAAGGGAACGACAGGGAGTAATATCCGTTATACCCTAACGACCGTTGGAGCTAATGTAATCAACGAGCGTATGCAAGTGCGCGGACTTGCTGTATTGAGAACTGTAGAACGGGCTGAAACACTCAAAGAAATCTCTGAATCATTACATGCTCTAATAGAGCAAATCCCTGATAAGGCTGAGCGTGAATACATCGAAGAGGCCATTAGTTGCTTATCGCCGATGAATAACGCTTCGCGTGCTGCTGTTATTATGGGTTGGACGGGGACGGTCTATAATTTACGCCGTAAGATAGATAAGTTGGGGGCATCTGGCTATGCCACATTTACTTCACATCTTCAAAAGATTAATCCTAAGAAGTTCGCAGGTACCTTTAACGATTTGGAGGATGTGAATGATGCTAACCTTCTTGACATCTGTGAGAAGATGGACATTATCAAAGGTAAGTCTGTTAAAGATCAGTTAGCTCAATGGCTGACCTTCAGGAACGGCGTTGGTCATCCAACGAATGTGAAACCTGGCATCAATAAAGTTAAAGCTTTCTTTGAGGATATAATCCAATATGTCTTGGCGGAATCTTAGTAATAACCACTCAAATCCATGAAATTGCTTACTGTGGCAAATGAAGAAATTAGTCTATTGAGTGTCCTGTAGGGGAGATCTTCAATGCCTTCCATGTTAAGCATAGCGCGTGTGGCGATATAACCCTCTATGGCCTTCGTTGAGTAGATGGCGCGCCTAATCACGGTCGGATAGCTGAACATCGGTACGACTCCGGCTCGACTCCGTTGCCACAATACAGCGATGGCCAAGTAAGTTTGTGCCCCTCCTCAGGCGCGCTTTGCCCATACTCAATACCAGCCGTGGCTGGACTAGCTGAGATAATAGAAGTACCGATGAGTGATAAGCCGAGCTTACCTGCTCGTTTATCCAGCATATCAGTCTATAAATAGATTTTAAAGTGTGTGCGACTTCCACGGAAACAATGTACTGATTGCTTTTACATAAACCAATGCACATTTCTAAGTTCCAATTGAATAACTACAAGAGTTACCTTTCCTCACCTGAAATTGAACTGTCCACTGGCTTCAATGTCATAGTCGGTCGAAATAACGCGGGTAAGACTACACTCCTCGATTCGTTAAGATTGAACTTTCAAAATATCAGCAAACCTCACCGGAGCCTAGAAACACTTCCAAGCCCTGATACTCCTATAGACCCTAACAGTCGGGCCGAAGTTTCGATATCCATTAGCCGAGATGAATTGCTGGACATACATAATAAGAGCATGAAGGAACTGAGCTTGCCCATCCCTACTTCGGATGAGGGTATGCCGTTTAGCCGCTCGAAAGGAGCACACGATCCTGATTTCCAGCGCGGCATATATGAGTGGGTATTGTCACATGAAACTTTCACACTTAACTTTCGAGTCGGGAATGAAGGGTGGACGGTCCCGAACAGCACCTCGTTCGGGCTTTATGAAGCACCAACGGGCAAAGGTGTCGCCCGACACTATATTTCGCACATAGTGCATCCTGACGGTACGACTTCAATATCCGGGCCTCTGAACAGCAACGAAACCAAGAGCGATTTCGGCTTTCAGCTAATACCCTATTTCATACAGCGCATTTACAGCTTTCGCGCGGAGAGAGTGGTCGGGAGGTGTGAAGCGGGGGGGAGTGAAGCTCTCGACCCTACTGCCCGAAACTTGGCGGAGGTGCTGGATAATCTTCAACGAAACCCACCCAGGTTTCAGCGGTTCAATAAGTTAGTGCAAAGCGTTCTGCCTCAGATTCTCCACATCACCGTACAACAAGCCCAAGCCCCTGATATCCAAACGCGAGAGGTCGTAATCTGGCCCGTAGACCCAGTGACCGAACGCCTTGATTTAACTGTTCCCCTTAGTGAAAGCGGCACGGGTATTGGCCAAGTGCTCGCGATTTTATACGTAGTCTTCACTTCTACGTTTGCCCGCACGATCTTAATTGATGAGCCTCAGAGCTTCCTCCACCCAGGGGCGGTGCGACGGCTTATCGAAATACTTAGGATGGAGTACCCGCAACATCAGTATATTTTGGCGACGCACTCGCCGACAGTAATCACTGCGTCAACCCCGAAGACCATAACGCTAGTAAAACAACTAGGGCCGGTCAGTACGCTCCAATCAATAGATGCTTCCAAGAATGAAGCCCTGCGCGATTATTTGGCTGAAATCGGCGCCAGTCTTTCAGATGTGTTCGGTGCGGATAATATCCTGTGGGTTGAGGGGCCGACAGAAGAGATATGTTTCCCAATGATTCTACAGAAGGTAGCAAAACTGCCGCTACTAGGGACAGCCATAATCGGGGTAAAGCACACCGGCGACCTTGAGGGTAAGCAGGCAAAAAAGGTCTATGAAATTTATGACAAGTTAAGCAAAGCGTCAGGTCTCATCCCGCCAGCCATCGGATTTATATTCGATAGAGAGGGGCGTAGTAAGAAAGAGCGGGAGGATATTGAACGTATGAGTGGCGGGCTAGCAACTTTTCTGCCTCGCCGCCTTTATGAGAATTATCTTTTAAATCCAGACGCGATTGCGGCTGTTGCTAATAGCATTGAGGGGTTCCGGAGAACGTCGGTTACGGCAGAGGAAATACGGAAATGGTTTGACACTGAAGGTAAAAACACGATGTATGGTCGCCCGACAGAAACTGTAGAAGGAGAACCCCAGGAGCCTTGGATTATTTACGTTCATGGGGCAAAACTGCTCAACGACCTCTTTAGCACCTTGTCAGAGGCACGTGTAACTTACGTAAAGACGGAACACTCGGTGAAAATTACTGAATGGCTAATTGAGAATGCCCCACAAGAATTGACAGAGGTTATCGAGCTGATTAGCGATAAATTACATAACCCCTTGTCTGAATGAAAGATTTGATCAAATAAGCCAATGATGCTTCACACTATTAATATCTAACCGGTGTACTCGCACCTCGACCCGATAAACTCTTATCGTACGCTTGTCTCGGGGCTGCTCTTAATCGGGTGCGTCGCCGGGACTAAGATAGCGATCTTTGAACAACTTGCCTGTTATTTCGGCGAAGTATGTCTGGAGAAGTTCCTAAGCGGCATGACGATTGGCTATGCTGTTCGAAGTGCGCGATTAAGACTGCTTAAAGCCAGAAATCCTCTTGGCCTTGTATATATCCTATGTCACAACAAACTTGAGTTTTAACGAGGAGACTACTATCTGATTATGATTACCTTCTTTCCTTCGACAAGGGGGCGCAATTCAGGGATTGCACACTTCTGTTTTTAAGAATCTCTTGTTCAATGTCGGAATAACCTGTCTGATAGAAGGTGAAATTTCAATGTAAATTTGAATTTGATAAGAGGGATTATAAAAGCTTTCTCGAAGGCAACCAAGACAGAAATGTGCAATGCTTGACGCCATCGCAATACACCTCTCGTCAACGAGTCGCCAGCCAATAGATTTTGCAAGGTTAAATCCTGAATTTTAGATCTGAAATTTTGTTGACAGAGATTCAAACCGCAATTAATCTCTCCTTGTTTTATTGCGTATTGATGAAAGTTCTCGCTTTGTCCTTACTTCTGTCTACCGTTGTTATCTCGATGTAGTGTCAGGCCATATCCTCTAACTGTGGCATAGTTGCTGTCGAGTGCTCTCAATGCTTTTCAATAGTGCGTTCCGCCAGCCTGAACGCGAAGTCTGAAATTTCTTAGATACCAAAGGCAGTATCATAAATACCCTAACAAGGTGTGGCGAGCTTGCTTTGGTAGCGAATTCTTCTCTCAAATACGCGAGACGGTGTTTATGAAGCAGATCTAGTGGAAATGGACTTATTTACACTTGGAATTACACGTAAGCCTCATCGGGAACTAGCTTCTGCTATTAATCTTGCGCAGAGAAGAAATTCCATTCATTGGTGTATAGCCTAAGAGTAAAGACTTTTTGTCGGGGCGTGGATTAGCTTGCTCTCGGCAGGTAAATTAGTTTGCAACGATTAAAAGATTGCGTCTCACACACTCGCATGTTCACTCATATCACTCTGATTTCACCAAATGGATACACGGAATATTCTAAGGAGCACGTTGGACAATGATAAGAAGGGTGACCATGATTGAAGACTCAAGGGAGACGATGATTAAATTCCTTCATTCTCTCCCTCGTGACGAAAACGTCGAAGTACAAGCCATCGTGATTGCCCCATTCTTTGATAATAAAATTGAACAGGCGATTGATGAATTTGATCCCGATCTCATTATTCTTGATCTTCTTCTGACACGGGACGAAGAATCCGGCTTCCGCGTTCTCAGACGACTGAAGGAGTCAGCTTTATTGAAAGATATTCCTGTGGTGGTGTGTTCTAAACTCATTAGTAGAGGATCTGATGACAAGAACAGGCAGCGGGCTGAACTGTACAACCCAGCGGCGGTGCTGCCAAAGATTCCATTCCCTGAGGCTCAAGAGTTTTTGAATTATGCGAGAGCGCGATCGTGATCGTTGGGAGTTAGTGCAAATGTTCGTAAGACAGACCAGCCGTATACATGGCTTGCAACTTCAAGTTCTATGTTGAAGGCACAAGGTGTGTTTGAGTCGTAAGCATCGCAGTTGACTGAGCAGCCATCTCCTAACACTTATGAAGAATGGATTGAAAGGTTAAATAAGATTATGGGAAAGAGGATCACCATGATTGAAGACTCCAGAGAGACGATAGTTAAATTCCTCGAATCTCTCCCCTTGAATGAGCAGGTTGAATTGCAGCCGATTGCGGTTGATCCGTTCTTTGATGATGGGATTGAGCAAGCGATTAAGGAATTCAACCCCGGCCTGATCATCCTTGATCTTCGTTTGAAGAGGGACGAGGAATCCGGGTTTCGCGTTCTCAGGAGGCTGAAAGACTCGGCATTGTTGAAAGATATTCCTGTGGTGGTGTGTTCTAAATATATTGGTAAAGGAGATGGTGACAAGAACAGGCAACGGGCTGAGAAGTACAACGTAGCGGCGGCACTGCCAAAGACTCCATTCCCTAAGGCTCAAGAATTTCTCGACCACTATAAATTGAAGAAGTAGAGCTATGCCGGTGCATCAGGGGTAGAATCCCCAGCCATCAAGAGTTAGGTAGGGTATCACCAGTCAATTATGTAAATTCTCAAAACTCAAAAGGGAGCACTATGATGTTGGATAGGATAAGGCAAGAGTTTGAAAATGTTTTCGGCTTCAAGTGTAAGCGTAGAGTCCGTTATAGCATCGTGGTTTTACTTTTAATCATCATGCTGGGAGCAGCCTATCTCGCTTTCCTGGCCTACTTAATGCCTTATTCGGCGATCTTGGCGATGATCATTGGCTTCGGACTTATCCTGTTTTTGTGCATGGATACCTTTTTCTATTATCTAGACCTGTTCCACTCATCCCCGACAGAGGTTCTTCCTCTTGCCAAGAGCATAGACCCGCTAATTAGTAAAACTATTGGCGATGCCGAGGAACATCTGAACGGTTCCTTGCTTTTGAATGTGGGTGACCTTCTAGACCCATCCGTGTTCATCCGTAATCTGAGGGAGGGACAAGACTCCTTCACATCTTATCTGCGCGACAAGTTCTCTCCTGACGTTCATCAGTTACTAGACCAATACGCGGTGCCGAATGAGCCGGAGCAAAAACTACTCGATGCGCTGGTTCAGGAGCTTAACCAACTTCTCAAAGAGGCACTGCTTTACAAGCCAACTGATTTTCCGCAGGTACAAGTATCAGAAGAGACAATGACCCTGCTGGAGCAAAATCCGCAGGGTAAGAATCTCGTGCGTTTGAACCGAAGATTGTTTGAAGATGCCTATCCACGCGAAATAGCGAAAGGGCTTGAAGGTGAAAAACTGAAAGCGGAGATAGAGAGTCAGGCTAGGGAGATATGTGCCGACTTTGAAACTAGACCATCCTATCCGAGAATCACCGCCGTCTTATTTAAGCGTGCGGTGTTCAATTTCATTCTCACCGTGTTCTGCTTTGCGATAGCGACGTGGGCACTGACATGTAAGGACAAATATTCAGGAGCAACAACGCCTACATATGGACATGATTGTTCCGTGATTGGAAATCCCGTGTACGCTGCCTTACATGCTTTTTACTATCACTCCGTCATCTTTCAAAGTCTGGGTGATGGAGAGCACGGGCCGAAGACAAATTTGGCTCAAGCCATCGCAAGCGGCGAGACTTACTTCGCCCTTTTCTACCTAACTCTTATACTCGGGGGGATTTATAATACTGCCTCTGTTGTGCGTGACAATCTGACGCCCATTATCTTTAGGGAAAGTCTAGTTAAATACTTTACCACCATTTGTGCTAGTAAAATGGACATAGGTAGGGAAGACTTCGGTGAGCTTGATAGTAAAAGGTAGAGTGAGTTTGAATCAGAAAAACAGATGGATAGATGACGAGACTGATGAGGAGCGTGCGGAATCCTTACGTCTACCCTCTAAGGTTCGCCTTAAATTTGAACTGCGGTTAGGCGAAGCAAAGGATGCAAAGGGCTTCAAATCTTATTTCGAGAAGAGTCTGGAGAGATACAGCCGAATTATAGATAAGGCCTTTACGCTCGTCTTCAACGAGGATGAGGTACATGATTGGTTCAAACGTCATAAGATCGATATAGTCACATGGCACTACAAGACGAGGCATTCCAGTGACGAAGACGAGGACAGCGGGCGATGGCTTTCCGGTCAAGTGATCTTTGCCGATCTTAAAAAAGACCCTAACCTGGCACCGTTCCCCAGAACAAAGTCTCCGTATATCGGCATCTATGGCAACGAACTTGGTCGAGAAGAGAGAGAGATGGGAGGCCCCATCTGTATTCTCCTGCCTAAAGAGGGTGAGTCGGATGAATGGGGTGACACGGCGGTGCAGGTGCCGCCCGATGTCGCTGAGATATTGAGAAAATTCCCTGAGCATCAAGGCGATAAAGGCCCTCTCACTCAGAAACATTTAGAACTGGTGAGAAAAACATCTCCAGCCTTCATAACTGAGCTTGCAAAGTGGATGAAGAAGGCGAGAGGGCAGAAGACAGAGGACTTAGAATCTCTTAACCACCTTTTAGCCAGTTTGAAAGTCACACTCAAGCTCTATAAAGACCATGGTTGCGAGCCACCGAGATCTACCTTCCTGTGCCCGGCATATGTTGCGGGCGAAGAGGTCGGAGGGATGGCTTTCGCTTGTGCAGGCATTTTCAAGAAGCGCACCGCGTTTTTAGGTGAAGGGATTTCGACTTCGCTGCTGACCTACTTGCGTTTGCGAGAAGATGCGTTGGCACACTACATAGCTGAAGAGAAAGAAAAGATAGATCAGGCGAAGCGTTTTCTGATTAATAGGTTCGTTCACGATTTTCGACACCCTGTAGAATCGCTGCAATCGGCCGTGAAGGAGGCCAAGTCTTCGCTGACCAGTATTGAGAAGCAACTGAGCAACGTTAATCGGGTGATGAATGAAACAATCGTCGCCTTTGAAGGCCGAAATCCCAAAGAACTTCTCAGAGCGAGGAAGCGCCCAGACAAAGTGGCCGAGTTCTTCGCCGACATTAGATTCTTTTTCAAGAGTCGGTTCGAAGCGGCAGGGAAGAATCTGATGATTTGCCCAGACCCGATCCCCCCCCACTGGAGCTTTGATATAGACCGTGGAATGTTTCATGAAGTGTTGGAGAACCTGATCGCGAATGCTCTGGAGCATGGCGGACCCAATATCATGGTGCAGGTAGAAAAGCAGAACGGGAAGTACGATATTCATGTGAAAGATGATGGAGACGGCATCTCAGTAAAGGATCAAGATGGACTGTTCAAGGCATTCTATAAAAAGCCGACTCGGATAAAAGATGGGCGTATTCGCGGACGAGGTCTTATCATCTCAAGAATGCTTGTAGAAGCACACCATGGAACACTTCAGGTAAGACCCGGCGACCACAAGTGGAAGACAGACTTTATTATTGAAATTCCGACCAAAAATGGCACGCGAGGAACAATGTCATGACAATAAAGATTGTTTGTTTCGACGATAACCCGAGTGATATTAAGAATCTGAAGGCTTCTTTCACGGAGAAGAAGCATAAGATTAATTTCCGTTCCTATGACTTGAGAGAAAGCTGGAACGAACAGTCAGACCGCGCAAAGGAAATCGCAGAGTTTAATCCCGATCTGGCAATAGTAGATTTAGCCGACCAATCAGGAACCGGAGAAGCAAACGCCGGGTTCCGTATTATTCGGAAACTCAAAGAACTCCAAGATCAGCCTGAGTTGAACATGAATAAATTTCCCGTAGTTGCCTGGTCTAAGCTCCTGAAAACTGATACAGAGAGAGGTCAAGCACTCAGACAAAGAGTCGAAAATTTTCGCGCCATACCCATCTTTAAACCGAGACGCGAAAAATTTAATGTGGCAGAGATTCTTCGCAAGTCTGGTTTGAGTCAATAGCTTCTTTTCATCTTGCTATCCTGTCATAACCCGCCTTTTAAGCCGAAGGGAGAAGTTGTGAGACATTCACTAAACCACTCGTTAGAAAGTTTAAAGACCTATTCATCTTCAGCCCTATTGTTAGGGTTTATTAGCATCACATTATGCCTCGGAGTGAGTTGCACAAAACCAGTTAATATTCCTCCTGCCAATAATATAAAAATAACCTATGCGATGCCGATTACGGTGGCGGCAATCCCTTCTTATGTAGCCTTAGAGAAGGGATTCTGGAAGGAGGAGGGGTTGGATGTGCAAGCACAGATGTTCTCCTCAGGGCGGCAAGCGCTTGATGCGCTACTAGCTAATAGTGCCGAGGTAATGTCTGTTTCGGAAACCCCCCTTATGCATGCGATTCTTCAAGGTAATAAAATTTACATTGTAACTACTGTAGCTAGACACCAAGAGGTAAAGCTCATCGCACGACGTGATAAGGGAATTCAATCACCGGGCGACCTTCGGGGAAAACGGATCGCGACTCTTCCCGGAACCAACTCCGATTATTTTATGTATGAGTTTCTCAGGAAAAATAGTATGACGATAGAAGATGTAAAGGTGACTAACATGAACCCACCTGATATGGTTACAGCTTTCGTTCAAGGCAACATAGATGCTTATTTCGCATGGGAGCCACACATTTATTATGGCCTGAAGCAACTGCCACAGCAATCAATTGTTTTCCCGCCTAATGATCTTTATCACGGGCGCCACTGTGTTGCTATGAATCAAGAATTCGTCCGTGCTCATCCTGATGTCGTTGAGAAACTAATACGCGGATTTCAGCGTGCTGAGAGGTTCGTCAATGAGAAACCTGATGAGTCAATGGCAATCGTTTCTAAGGTTACAGGTATGGAGATTGATGCTTTGAAGTCATTATGGTCTGAGTATAAGGTGAGTGTTGGCCTCGATTCAGAGTTGCTTCAAATACTCGATCGAGAAGCGAGTTGGGCACGATCCGTTTCAAAGTCTAGTGCCCCTCTACCCAATTTCCGAGATTACATTTACCCACAAGCTAAGGCGGCTGGCCAATAGCTCGCTTCTCTTTGGTGAACATGCGCAATGTACATAATTTAACCTGACATTTGGCTACGGGCGCATTTGATAAGACCTCTTATCTGAGATGAACTATGAACTCAGCACAAGTATTTATAAGTTACTCAAGTGCTGACAGAACATTCGCAAATCGTTTGCAGGCCGACTTAGTAAATATTGGTCTGTCTGTGTGGAAGGACGATAAAGACATCAAGCCGGGTGACTCTTTCTCAAGTAAAATTGAACAGGCAATAATTACTTCAGATTTCTTTTTCCTGATTCTCTCTGCTAGCTCTGTCTCATCTCCGTGGGTTGAGAAGGAATATCGTCTAGCACTGCACTGTCAAATAGAAAATGGCAAACCATGTGTAATCCCTATCCTTCTTCATAGTGTCGAGCCTCCCCATTTCTTGTTTGAAACCCAGCATGCCGATTTTAGAAAAAATTACACTGCTGGCTGGGCAGAGGTATCGAAGTTATTCCCACTCTCTGAATTACGTGCTTTAAGGATAGGAGGAGGCACCGGTACAGGTAACTATTTATTAAAACGATTCGTCGCCAGATTCAGAGAAAGGTTTCCCGATCTACCTATCCAAAAAAGAGTGGACATCTCCGAAGAACTAATCAGGGCGGTCGCTTCCGAACGGATAGATACCAGTCTGGATGTAGCAGTGGTTGGCAAGATCCCGGCAGGTAACTTCAGACGGAGTCTTGAATATCAAGAAGTGTTCAGAGATGTAAGCGTTCTGATGGTATTTCCTGAACACCCTCTATGGGGTGCTGAGTCTATTTCGGAAGATGTCATGCTTTCACTTCTTAGGGAAGATATGAATTTCATAAGCAGGCCGAAAGGCTCTGGCCTATACGAAGCAGTAATGAATTACCTGGAACCTCGACTTGGTAAAAGCGAGACGGACATTCTGCTTAGCCGTTTTGTGGCGTATGATCTCGAATCAGTAAAGAGACTTGTTTCTGAAGGGCATGGAATTTCGATCATGCCTAAGCTCATCGTTAATGAAGAGGTATCGTCGGGTAAAATGTGGGCTGTCAATCTCCCAGGCGATGTCTATCGGCCATTTTATGGCGTCTGGGCAAGAGACTGCCGTCGCTCGCCAGTAGCGGAAGATTTTATAGCTTTGTTAAAAGAGGGAGTCGGGGCAGCTTAAGCAAAAGAATAGAATAGAGCTACTGACATTGCTTTATATAGTTCACACACAACGGATGTGAGTCCGTGAATGCATAGCAGACACACAAATATTCCCCGCCGACCTTGGTCTAGTATTACTGTAGGACTCCTTACTATTGTAGTAGTCCTTGCCTTATGGGAAATCGTCTCGCGCATAGGTTTATATAACCCTCAACTATTTCCTCCACCCACTCAAATCGCTATTACTTTTTTTCAGATGGTTAAATCTGGTGAATGGCTTAGAGACCTTGGGGCGAGCTTATCGCGTTATGGAGTTGGTTTTCTTTTAGGAACTTTCTTGGGGATTCTGCTAGGAATATTGACGGGACGAATACAACTCCTGCGTGATAGCCTCAGTCCTTTGCTGAACTTCTTAAGGAGTACCCCGTCTGTCGCCCTTATACCGCTTGCCATTGTGTGGTTCGGAATCGGTGAGCCGCAGAAAATTTTCGTCGTAGCTTGGGGAGTCACATTTCCATTGTGGCTGAACACTCATGCAGGAGTTTCTGAGGTGGAAAGAGAGTATGTCTGGGCAGCTCGGAGCTTGGGCGCAAAGGGCTGGCGAATCTACTTGGAGGTTTACTTGCCACATGCTTTGCCATTCATCATAGCCGGAACCCGCATGGGTATCGCCACCGCCTTCTTCGCTTTGGCGGCGGCTGAAATGTCTGGCGCTTTTAGCGGGGTCGCATTCCGCATCTTTTATTCATATCAATTATTCCGGACAGACAAAATGATGGTCGCCATTTTGACAATAGGTTTTTTAGGTATCGTTTCCGACCGAGTTTTCGTTCACGTCGTAAGGTGGCTTTTGCCTTGGTGGAAGGGGGAGGGGCGTGTCAGCAATTGACCAAACTTTTCCGAAGATATCTCTCGATAAAGTCACCGTAGTATACACACACGCGGGGGGGACAATCCCGGCCGTAGAAAATACTAGCTTCTCTGTCGGCGACAAAGAATTCTTGAGCATCATAGGGCCTTCCGGTTGCGGGAAATCTACAATCCTTCGTCTCATTGCAGGGTTCATTCGACCTACTGCAGGAGAAGTCAGAGTTAACAACTCGTTGGTTCGGCAGCCGGGAGCAGAACGAGGAGTTGTCTTCCAACGATATAACCTTTTCCCTTGGAAAAGGGTGCGCCATAACATTGAATTCGGCTTGCGGATGAAGGGGATTCCTAAAGAGCGACGTGATGAAGTGATCGCAAATTATCTCGAATTAATGGGATTAACAGAATTCGCTGACAGTTACCCCCATATGCTTAGCGTAGGTATGCAACAGCGTGTGGGGATAGCCCGAGCATATGCTAATGATCCTGACATTCTACTGATGGACGAGCCTTTTTCTTCTTTGGATGCCCAGACGAGCGAACGAATGCGGGCACTGTTACTCGGAGTTTGGGGCCAAAATTTGAAGACCGTAGTCTTCATCACACACGATATAGAAGAGGCCATTCAGTTGTCGGATCGGGTGTTGTTGCTCTCCCCGCGTCCGGGAAGAGTTAAAGAGGAGTTTCAGATTGACTTGCCTCGTCCCAGGTCGCGCGAGGCTTTCGCGGACGCACGATTCATTGAATTACGGAAAAGAATAATGAATGCGATGTCTACTGAGTAGCCTCGGAACTTAACGCGTGATCCATCGCCCGGCTTTAACCCAGAACAAGCAACTGGAACAAATTTATAAGAATCGCGAGTGTCCCAAGTCCGATACCAAGTACGCCAGTATACGAGTTCTCGCGTGAACCCTCATTACCAATATATTCGGATGTACTCTCGCCGTATTTATATACAGCTAAATTTTGAGAAAAAGCATCTTAGAATGGTGCTTGATTATGTTAAATCAAGTAGAGCATTAGGAAAATTTAATTATATGAGCTAAAAGTGTAGGAAATTTTAACTTTATGAGCGAATACTTTTTAACTTTATGAGCGAATAGTTCCCGTAAGTTGTTGATTCGCCGTGAAGGGAATTTTCAGCTTATGTGCGAACCTACATTAGCGTCAAAGTTTCAGCAGAGTGATAAGGAACGATAGCTACGACATAGCTCATGTGAAGGGTTTCCTATCAAAAGCCTAACTCATGCCGCAATGCACGAATTAGCCACGCCACGAAAAGGATTAACAAGAATATCTGGAAGAGAAGGTATTTGATGTGGGTGAAAGGGTCTTTCAGTTTAGCCATAACATTTCTCCATTATTGAAAAACTTAATGACTAAACCGGGTTTAAGAGTAAAAATTTGCTACCCCCCTGTCAATATCAAAAAAAAACTTTTTAGCCTCCCAATGCATCAAACAAAAGGACTTATGGCGCGTTGCAAGCTTTGTGTGACAAATTAAGTTGAAAGTAGGGTTGAATAGGTCATTGACGCGCGCTGGATGAGCGCAGCAGGCGGGACGAAAGTTTGCCTTTTGCTGCGTTGACGGTTACATTCGTTATTCTGTCGCCCGGAGAGTTGGCGACGCTCATCCGCGCCGGGATTGGGCGCGGTTTTTATTGCGGATTACTGTTGCGGCATTACTAAAGGTTTTTCGATGGATTACACGACCAAGGAACTTCTCAAACGTTACGCCAAACTCGCGCTCGGCCAGCCGTTCGCGCCCGTGCTCCTGAACATTCTCGTCACGTCCGTCTGCGATATGCGCTGTACGCACTGTTTCTTCACGGACGAACTCGACGACCGCCCGCGCAAGAAACTCCAGATGAAGACGCACGAAATCCAGCGCGTCTCGGAAACTCTGGGCGGCAATCTCGGCGTACTCATACTCGCCGGGGGCGAACCGTTTACGCGCAAAGACTTGCCCGAAATCGTCCGCGCCTTCTACGAGAACAACAAGCTCGAATCGGTCTATCTCATGTCGAACGGGCAGATTCAGAAGCGCATCATCCCGGACGTGACGCGCATTCTGGAAGAGTGCCCGAACCTGAACGTGGCGGTCGCCCTCGGCATCGACGGCCTCAAGGATCAGCACGAGAAGATTCGACAGAAACCCGGTTCGTGGGACATCGCCATCGACACCGCGCGCCAGTTGCAGGCGATCAAGCGCGAGCACCCGCGTCTCGACATCCAGACCTGCACCTGCTTCATGAACACGAATCAGGACACGATCTTCGAGTGGTACGATTTTCTCAAGTACGACCTCAAGCCCGATAAGGTCAACTTCAACTACATCCGTCCGCCTTCAGCCGACCCGAAGGAACTAGACATCGACCACGCGCGCTACGCCGAACTCGCGCACATGATCGATTCCGATTCGCGCCACTCGGCCATCAAGAACAACTACGGCGGCGACGCCGGTTTCTTCAAAGCCGCCATCGACATCTACATGCACGGCTTGATCGCCAAGTCGCAGGAGGAACAGCAGGCGCAGATGACCTGCTACGCGGGCACGGCGGGCGGCGTCATCTACGACGAAGGCACGGTCTCATCTTGCGAAAACCTCGATGCGGTCGGAAATCTCCGCGATTACGATTGGAACTTCCAGAAGCTCTGGCTCTCGCCCGCCATGCAGGAACGTCGCCGGAAAGCGAAGGCCGGATGCTTCTGCACGCACGAGTCGAACAGCTATTACCCGTCGTTGCCGTTCAACCCGAAGCATCTGATCCAGATCAAGAAACTCGAACGCGAAATGAAAAAGTCGCGCAAACAACTCGAACGCGATGAAGCCAAAGCGGACGGCCTGACGGTTAAGGTATAGGATTAGGTGCGGCGTACATGCGCGTGAACTCGTTAAAAGCAGCCAAGGGAAAATTGCCTAGAACATTCGATCTCTCCCTGCTTGCGTGTGTTCTCTTTGTAGGAATCATCTCGCCGGTTTCTGCACAGCAGGAGAGGACATCAACATCCAGCAGGGCGGTTAAGAGGCTGCTTGAAGCCACCGAGACTCGTAAGCACGCGGCAGCTACGTTTGAGGAGTTAGTCACACGTTACGAGGAACATTGGCCTGAAGGAGTTATCGCCGGTTACAAGGACAAGGGGTTATTTAAGCCGCTGTCACCCGAACAGACGGCTCAAATGGAAAAGCTGATTCGTGAGTTCAGTAAAAATCTTTTTAAAGGGATTAAGAGCAGGGTCGTCCAAGAAATTATCACGTTGGATAACTTGCAAACGATCAGCGATAGGGTTTTCGGTGCAAATCTTACGGAACGAGAAATTGATGAGCTAGCCGCTTTTTGTGAAACGTCTGCCGGCAAAAAGTTCGTGAAATTGTATTGGGAAGCGGCAACTAAGTCTCTTGTCTCCAGTTTAGAAGCAAAGGGAATGTTTGCCCCCTCGCCTTCGCCAGAAGAGGAAGAGGCCAAGATTGATCGCATATCCGGAGAGTTTGCACATTCGCCCCCGATCAAGCTCGAAGAGGTGCAGGCTGGATTGAAAGTTTCACTGGTGAAAGATTTGACAGCCGGGGAGATTAAGGAGTTGGTGACATTCTCCGAAACTCCCCTGGGGAACAGATTGGCCGCAGCGTCTCCGAAGTTGGCTACCGAAATTATCGCAAATAACATCAAACTGTTCGCACCACGCGCGAGGGCAATAACGGCAGAGATTTTTAAGGAACAGATGGAAGTGTTTGCAGCCGGTGTGAGAGATGTTTTCAATCACGGCAAACCGACAAGCGGTAGTAAAACTCCGGGTAATTGACCGTCAGAGGTTGGTTCTCTGTTGCAACGCTTATGTTTAGAGCAAGAGTCCCTAAAATCCTGATCATCTCGTCCGACACGGGCGGCGGGCATCGCTCGGCGGCGGTGGCTATCGCGGCGGGCTTGCAGAAGTTTTTCGCGGGCAACTCTTACGCCGTGCGCGTCGTGCGCGCGATTGAAGAGTCGCATTCGATCTCGGCGCGGCTCGTGAATCTGTACAACTGGGTGCTGCGCCACCGGCAACACTGGATGAAATATCTCTACTGGGCGGTCAATCGTTTCCGCCCGGAGACGCGCGAGTTTTTCTACCGGCGCAGCGTCGGCTACGTGGGCGAGTTGTTCGAGCGTTGGTGTCCGCACGTCGTCGTCAGCGTGCATCCCTTGACGCAGCACGCCATCGGGCGCGTGCTCAGGGAGTTGAAACTCGCGGACAAGATTCCGCTCGTCACCGTCGTGACAGACCCTTGCTACGGCTTCTGGAAGGGTTGGGCTTGCGACGACGTGCGGCTCTATCTCGTGGCGGGCGAAGAGGCGCGCCAGCAGTTGATCGATTACGGCGTCGCGCCGGAGCGGATCAAGATTTCGGGGATGCCCGTCCATCCGAAGTTCAATCTGCCCGACGAATTGGCCGCACAGGCCGCGCGCAACGCGCTCGGCCTCGACCCGCAGAAGTTCACCGTCTTCGTCAACGCGGGCTGGGTCGGCGGCGGCAACATTCCCGAAATTTTCCGCGAACTCGTGCGCGGCGACCTCGACGTGCAGGCCATCTTTCTCGCGGGCAATAATCAGGAGTTGCGCGCCGAGGCCGAGCGCGTTGCAGAGCGCGCGAATTTCCCCGTGAAGGTGATCGGCTATTCCGAACACGTCGAACAGTTGATGCAGGCCGCCAACGTCATGATCTCGAAACTCGGCGGCTTGACGACTTTTGAAGCTCTGGCCTGTCGCGTGCCGATCATCGCCGACGCGACGACCGCGCCGATGCCGCAAGAGGCCGGGGCGGCGTCGCTCCTGTCGAAACGCGGCGCGGGCGTGTTGCTCGAACGCGCGAGCGACATCGTGCCCGCCGTCCGTCGCATGGTAGAAGACGCACGTTATTACGCGACGATGCGTGCGGCCACGGCCGGTCTCGCCATCCCGCATTCGACGCGCCGGATCGTGGAAGAGATTACCGCGCTCATCCCCGCGCCGGTGCTCGCTGAAGATGAGCGCGTGACGGCTGCGGACGTGCGTATCGCTTGACGCGCCGCGAGGAAAGCCACCGTGCGCCGCGAGGCTTTCCTCGCCGCCCAAGTTGACGCCCGCACGGTGTTCGCGCTTTAATTCGGCATTCATTACATCTCGCCCGCTCCGAGTTAAAGGAAGCGGGCTTTTTTGGGAGAGCCGCCAAGTTGAGTCTTTTGCTGGAAGGGAAACGGGCGTTTATTTCGGGAGGCACGCGCGGCATCGGCGCGGCGATGTGTGAAATCTTCGCGCGCGAGGGCGCGGACGTGGCTTTCAACTACCACTCGCGCGCAGACCTCGCCGAGACGATGTCGCAAAAGATCAAGGCGCACGGCCGTCGCGCGCACGGCTTCCAAGTCTCGGTCACGGATCGGCTCGGCATGAAACGCCTGACGCGCCAACTCGTAGAGGAGTGGGGCGGCATAGATATTCTCGTCAACAACGCGGCCATCAATCGCGGCGACAATTTCGCGACGACCACCGACCGCGCGTGGGACGAAGTGATCGGCACAAACGTCGGCAGCCTCTTCGCCGTGACGAAGCCCATCTACAAGCAGATGATTCGCCAACGCAAAGGCGCGATTCTCAACATCACCTCTATCGGCGCGATCCGCTCGCTCCCCACCTCCGTCCACTACGCCACCTCGAAGGCCGCGATGATCGGTTTCACCAAATGCCTCTCGCGCGAGGCCGCGAACTTCAACGTCTCCGTCAACGCCATCGCCGCCGGAATCTTCGACACCGAACTCGCGCACACACTGCCGCCGCATCTCTTGGAGATGCACAAGGGATGGTCGCCGCGCGGGGAACTGGGTCGCCCCGAAGAACTGGGCGAGTTCGCCGCTTTCATGGTTAGCGACCGCAACAGTTTCATGAACGGCGAGATCGTCATCATCGACGGCGGCTCGGTAACATAGCTGGGCGTCTTTAAAGGCTCGCACTTCCCACTCAACTACAGTCGCCGGTCGTTTATCGAAATCAACTTCGCACGCAACCCGTCAATCGCGTCAAAAACGCCTCCGCTTTTTGCAACTGAAAACGAATTTCATTGTTAAGTTTAATTATTTCAATAGTTAGCTTGACAGGACGAGCATCGCGCGATAATATCCGCCTGCACTTGAACACTCGACGGATGATTCGCGGGAGGCTTGAACCTAATGGCAAACGCTAAGTTAATTGACGCCTTGAACCGTGCGCTTAGTCTGGAACTCGGCGCGGTTATACAGTACATGCAACACAGCTTTCTCGTGACGGGCATCGAGCGCGAAGTCTATCGCAAATACTTTCGCTCGCAGGGCGAGGAGTCGCAGGAACATGCCATGACGCTTGGCGACAAGATCGTCTCGCTCGGCGGCCTGCCGACGGTCGAACCGGCCATGATTCGCCAGTCCACCGAATTGATCGACATGTTGCGTCAGGATTTGGAGATGGAGCGCGAGGCGCTCGCCGCGTACATGACGGCGTGGGAAGCCTGCGGCGACGAAGACCTCCCGACACGCTTCCAACTCGAAGAGCGCATCTACAACGAAAAATTACACGTCGAAGAACTCGAAAAGCTGACCTCCGAGCGTAAAGCCAACGTGACGAATGAACGAATCACGCTTAAACAGGTCGGCTGAGTAAGGGCGAGCGGCAGGGAAGTTGCGGAAATGAAAAAGGGCGGAGGGCAGACTCATCATCTGCCCTCCGCCCTTTGTTTGTTTTGGCGGTTTCTTGCGTCTCAGGCGATGGTCGGGAGTTGGATGACCTGCGCCGACGGCTTGAACTGCCCATCCTCTACGCGCCGACGGTTCAGGCGATGGCGCGCGACGCTGATCGCATGATGCAGGTCGTCGAGTTGTTCGCCGTCGAGCCGGATGGTCTTCTGCGTACACCAGCCGAGACCTTCCGTCCAAGTCGAGAGGCGCAGCGCGACGCGGCCTGTTCCATCTTCGATGATAACTTCGACTTGTTGATCTTCGCGGCCTGACGGGAGGACGTGCGCCGCTGCTCGATTCGAGGATTTCACTGGCTTAACTCCTGAGAAAATTCAATTATGCTTTGATTCGGACTTCATTCGCAGTTGAACGAAATTGAAATCCAATTTCAAAACCTATTATCGCGGGCAAGTTTGGTGTCTGTCAAGATAAATTTTAGCCCGCCTGAATTTTTTAGACGGGCGGACTTTCGGCTCACTCGTCGCCGGAGTTTTTTTCGAGGGCGGCGAGTCGTGCTTCGAGTTGCCGGATGGTGCGCTGCATGTCGCCGAGGCGGCGGAAGGCGGCCGTGGCGCGCAGCCAGTCGCGGTTGTCGAAGGCGGGGATGCCGGAGAGCATTTTGCCTGCGGGCACGTCGTGGCTGGTCGCGCTCTTGGCCGTGAGCACGCAGTCGTCGCCGATGGTCAAATGACCGGCCACGCCCGCCTGACCCGCGAGGATCACGCGGTTGCCGATGTGCGAGCTTCCCGCGAGGCCGACCTGTGCGCAAAGGAGCGTGTCTTCGCCGACGGTACACGAGTGGCCGATCTGGACGAGGTTATCGATCTTCGCCCCGCGCGCGATGCGCGTCTCGCCGACCGAGGCGCAGTCGATGGTCGTGCCCGCGCCGATCTCCACGTCGTCCGCGATGAGGACGCGTCCCGCCTGCGGAATTTTCAGCCAGCGGCGTTCTTCGTCTTTCGCGTAGCCGAAGCCGTCCGAGCCGACCACGACGTTGTTGTGGATACGGACGCGCGCGCCGACCTGCGTTCCTTCGCGGAGCGCGACGCCGGAGTGAAGCGTCGAATCTTCGCCGACGCGCACGCCGTCGTAGATGGTCACGTTCGGATAAATGCGCACGCCCGATGCGATCTCCACGTCGCGCCCGATGACGACGCACGCGCCGATGTGAACGCGCTCGTGCACGCGCGCCGAAGGATCGATGACCGCCGACGGGTGGACGAAAGGCGCAAAACCCGGTTCGGGATGAAAGAGGCGCAGGGCGCGCGTGTAGGCGAGATAAGGATCGCGCGTGCGTAGAATGGCGATGTCGGTTCTGCCCGCTTCGATGCCTTCCGCGAGATAGACGGCGGAGGCGCGCGTCGTCTGCACGCGCGGCGTGTAGCGCGGGTTGGCGAGGAAGGCGACTTGTCCCGCTTCGGCTTCGTCGAGTCCGGCCGCGCCGTCGATCTCGATGTCGCCGCTCTCGCCTTCGACAATCGCGCCCGTCAGGCGTGCCAGTTCTGAAAGTCTCATTAACAAATTGGCGTGCGCTCGAAGATGTCAGCGTCAGGCAAGTTTCTTCTTCAGAGCGGCAGGCGTCTCCTACATTAGATTCACCGGATCGATCTCTACGTTGACGCTGTTCAGGTCGCAACCCGGAGACGCGCCCGCCTCCGCGAGCGCAAGGTCTAAGAGCGCACGCATGCGCGTGCGCTGGCGCGACTTGAGCAGAATTTGGAAGCGGTGTTCGCCGCGCAGGCGCGCGAGCGGCGCGGGCGCAGGGCCGAGGATGCGACAGGCGCGCTCCGAGTTGGCGCGGTCGAGGGCTTGACGAATTTCCGCCGCCGTCGCCTGCACGCGCGTCAGGTCTTCGCCGTGGATCAGGAGCGATGCGAGCGAGACGAAGGGCGGATAGCTCAAAGTTTCGCGGTAGCGAATTTCCTCTTCGTAGAAAGTGTCGTAATCCTGCGCGCAGGCGTGGCGCAGCGCGTAGTGTTCGGGGTGGAAGGTCTGGATGAGCACGCGCCCGGCGAGCGTGCCGCGCCCGGCGCGACCGGCCACCTGCGTGATCAACTGAAAGGTGCGCTCGCTGGCGCGGAAGTCGGGCATGGCGAGACCGGCATCGACGGAGACGACGCCGACGAGCGTGACGTTCGGGAAGTCGTGGCCTTTGGCGATCATCTGCGTGCCGACGAGCATGTCGAGTTCGCCCGCGCCGAAGCGGAGGATGGCCTGTTCGTAGGTGTGGCGGCGCGCGGTGGTGTCGCGGTCGAGACGCGCGATACGCAGGGTGGGGAAGCGTTCTTTGATGATCTCCTCGATCTGCTCCGTGCCCTCGCCGACGAAATAAATATACTTGCCTTTGCACGAAGGGCACTCGGTCGGCGGACGCCGCCGATGGTCGCAGTAGTGACAGATGAGGCTGCGCTCGCGCTGGTGATAAGTGAGCGTCACGTCGCACTGCGGGCACTGCATCCGCTCGCCGCACGAGCGGCACAGGACGAAGCTCGAATAGCCGCGACGATTCAACAGGACGATTGATTGCTCGCCGCGCGCGTGCGTCTCTTCGATGGCGTCGAAGAGTTGGGGCGAGAGCGGCTGCTGCTTGCCCGCGCGCTGGAAGACTTCGCGCATGTCCACGATCTCGGCCGAGGCCATCGCGCGATTGGCGATGCGGTTTTGCAGACGCAGGTAGCGATACTTGCCGCCGCGCGCGTTGTGAAAAGATTCGAGCGAAGGCGTGGCCGACCCCAGCACGACGACGGCGCGTTCCTTCGAGGCGCGCATGACGGCCGTGTCGCGCCCGTTGTAGTAGGGCGACTCCTGCTGTCGATAAGAGGCTTCGTGTTCCTCGTCCACGATGATGATGCCGAGGTCGCGGACGGGCGCGAAGACGGCCGAGCGCGTGCCGATGACGACGCGCGCCTCGCCGCGTTTGATGCGACTCCATTCGTCGTAACGCTCGCCCGTCGTGAGCGACGAGTGGAAGATGGCGACCGCCTCGCCGAAGTGCGCGCGCAGGCGACGCGAGAAGACGGGCGTGAGAGCGATTTCGGGGACGAGCATCATGGCCGAGCGGCCGAGCTTGAGCGCGGTGCGCATGGCGCGGATGTAGATTTCGGTCTTGCCGCTGCCCGTCACCCCATGCAGGAGGAACGCGGCGTAGGCGCGTTCGGCATGAAGCGCGTTTTCGATCTCGTTGAAGGCCGCGGCCTGTTCGTCCGTCAGAACAAATTCCGTGTTCTCCGGCAGACGCGCGTCGGCCAACGGGTCGCGGCGCACTTCGCGGACGAAGACCTCGACGACTCCGCGCCGCTCAAGCGTCTGGATGGACGAGACGGACGCGTTCGTGGCGTCGAGCAACTCCGCGAAAAGCATCTCGCCGCCTGCCTCGATGAGCGCGCCGACGATTCGCTGTTGCGCGTCGTTCAGCGCGCGCGCGCCGTCGCCCGCGTGGGCTTCGGGCGGCAGGAGGCGCACGGCCTTGCGGCGTTTGGCGCGTGCTTGCGCCGTCCGCGCGCGGTGCGTGATCTTGATCCAGCCGTGTTGTTCGAGTTGGCGCGCGAGCGTCGCGGCGCGTGTCTGGCCGAAGTGCGTGGCGAGATTGCGGAGAGTTGTTTCGGCCTCGTCCGCGACGAGTTGCAGCGCGCGCGCCTTGTTCGTGGCGGCGCGGCGCGCGGGCAGGCGCGCGAGTTCGTCGCGGCCTTCGGCGGTGGCGGTCAGGATTTGCTCGACGGTCGAGTTGAGACCGGCGGGGAGCGCGGCCTTGAGCACTTCGCCCCACGGCGCGGCGTAGTAGTCTGCGAGCCAGCGCGTGAGTTCCAAAACGTCGGGCGAGATGAGCGGTTCGGCATCGAGCAGCACTTCCGCTTCCTTGATCTCCGACTCCTCCAATTCGACGCCCGCCTCCAACTCGTGATGCAAAGCGACGACGTAGGCCGTCAGCAATTTGCGCCCGAACGGAACGAGCAGCCGCGCGCCGACCTGCACTTCTTCGCGCAACGCCGCAGGCAGACGATACGTGAAGGTCTGCGACAGGCGCAGCGGCACGGCGACCTCCGCATACTGCGGCGGCGTTTGCGCCCCTTCCGGCGCGGCGACGCGCGCAGGTTTGGCGTCAGTGTCGTTCGGGCGGAAGATGGAGGTCGAACTTTGCACGGCGAGTTAACTTAACGTGAAGCGCGAAAAAGGTGAAGCGTGGGCGGCAGGGAAATTTAAAGCGGGTCGCAGCCTTTGGCCGGAGCGACGGGCGGGAGGCTCACTATTTCTTACCGCCTTGCTTCTTACTCGCCTTTGAATCCGTCTCCGCTTTGGCTTTCGGCGGTCGGCCTACTTTACGACCTTCAACCAGTTTCAAATCTTCCTCTCGAATCACATAGTCGCGTCCCAACTTCTCAGCCGGTAATCGGCCTTCATTTATCAATTGATGGATTCGACCAACGCTGACACCCAAGCGTTCGGCCACTTGCTTTGTAGTTAGAAGTGTCATGTGCCTAAGTTTATATGGTAGATAAAAACCCTATGTCAATTTACAGATTTAGTATTGACAAACCCTATAAGCTGTTATAGGGCTTCTCTGGTGCAAGCAAAGCAAGGCTGCATTAACAGGCGAGGGCTTACCGAAGATAGCAGTCTTGGTAAGCCCTCTACACCAGTATCACTCGTGAAAGGAACTACTGATGCAAAAAGATGATAGCACGCGCAGGCCGCCCGTTCGTCAACGCCGTGAACAGGACGACTTTGAACCGATTCGCCACTGGTCAAACTTACCTGTCACCGAAGAGAGAGCCAAAGAGCTAATTGACGAGATCACGAGGTATAGGCCGGATTACGTCGCCGACCCGCTCCTTGAGTTGATCTGCGGGCTGATGCCATCGCCATACTCCGAAGACGATCACGATGACTTGGACAAGAGACGCGTGGCTGGATCAACCGCCCTCACACATGCCTTCACACTGACGCGGCGGGCGCATAACGAACTCGGCGCGTATGTCGTGAAGTTGAAATGCGCGCAGTGGGAATAGTTTGGGGGAGTCGCGCCTGAAGTTTTAACGGATTGTTCATCACGCGGAGGCGAGCAGAAGGGCGCGCACTTTCTTCATGTCCTCCCAGACTTCGCGTTTCTTCGTGGGGTCGCGCAGGAGGTAGGCGGGGTTGAAGGTGGGCATGAGTTGGCCGCCCTGATAGGGGTGAAATTCGCCGCGCAGTTGCGAGATCGGTTTTTTGGTGCGGAGCAGGGCGCGCGTCGGCGTGTTGCCGAAACTGATGACCACCTCCGGGCGGACGGCGGCGAGTTCGCGGTGCAGGTAGGGCGTGAAGAAGGAGAGCACGTCGGGCGTGATCTCGTCGCCGGTCGAGATCATCTTCACCGTGTTGGTCAAATAGCAATCTTGGCGGCGCAGGTTGATCGCGGCGAGGATGCGATTGAGCATGTCGCCCGCAGGCCCCATGAACGGTTTGCCGCTTGCGATGTCGGGCGCGCCGGGCGACTCGCCGACGACCGCTACGCGCGCTCCGCGTTCGCCTTCGCCGAAAATGAAGATGCGCTCTTTGTATTGCGGCAGTTGCATGGCGCGCCGGAGAAGTTCGGCGTTGATCTCTTCGGGCGTCTCGTCGGAGGCGGGCGGCGCGTCGTCGAAAAGTGTAGGCTCCGGCATGAGGTTTCGCGCTCTTTCTACTTCCGGGTTTGCGCATAGACGAATAAGATTATGAACACTATCGCCAGCAAGCCGGCGACGGCGAGGCCGACCCGCACAGCGTAGGCGAGAATGGCGATGGCCGCGACGAAGAACAGGATCGCGGCCGACGCCCATAACGGTGAACTTGAAAACTTCACTGGATGCCTCCCCGGCGCGATTTCTTCTTCTTCTTCTTGCGCCCGCTACTTGCCATCCTTCGTCTTGTTCAAATACTCGCGCACCTTCTTCATGTCTTCCCACGTCTCGCGTTTCTTCGAGGGGTCGCGCAGCAAATAAGCGGGGTGAAAAGTCGGCATCACCTTGATGCCTTTGTAGTCCATGAAGTGGCCGCGCAGTTTCGTGATGCCTTCCTTCGTGTCGAGCAGGTTCTTCATCGCCGTGTTGCCGAGGACGACGATCACGTCAGGTTGCAGGAGCGCGATTTCGCGCAGCAGAAACGGCTTGCAGGTGGCGGCCTCTTCGTGTGTCGGCGTGCGGTTCTGCGGCGGGCGGCAGCGGTTGACGTTGCCGATAAAAACGTCGTCGCGCTTCATGCCGATGGCTTCGATGATCTTGTTCAGGAGTTGACCGGCGCGGCCGACGAAGGGGCGACCACTCGCGTCTTCGTCCGCGCCCGGTGCTTCGCCGACGAACATCAGGCGCGCTTTGCGGTCGCCTTCGCTGTGGACGATGATGTTGCGGCTCTTGTGCAGAGGACAACGCAGGCACTCGCCGATGTCGTTGCGAATGTCTTCAAAGGTCTCGCCGTCGCGCGGCAGGCTCAGTTCGTCCTTCGGCTTGATCTCGCCGAAGAGCGTCTCCTGCGGCGGAGGCGGGACGGGGTCGGGCGTGCGCGCGGGTTTTCGTTTCGTTGGCATCTTGGCTGTCTCCGTCGAAGCTGTCCATGCTGACTGGTACAGAACATCCGGGGGCGTCGTCTCGTCCTCTTCACGCGGGGGCGTCGGCGGCGCGTGAGTGGTCGCCGTTGCCGCACGCGCATGATCCGCCGGGGGCTTTCTCTCGACGCGCGCTTCGGCCTCGGCGTTACGTTGCAAAGCGGCGTTACGCTGCGCGCCGGGCGCGTGCGACCTTGCCGTCGCGCTTCTCTGGTCAGGCTGCGTCGCCTCCGTGGCGGTTTCAATTGTACCCGCAGATTCCAGAAAATCTACGCCGAGTTCGCGCAGGTACGATAAATGCTCGCCGACTTCTTCCGCCAGCGACAACAACTCGGCTCGACTCGATTCATCTGCCATAGCAAACTTCTCAAACTCTCCCGGCCAGCCTGCCGCGACTTCTCAAACTCTCCCGGCGAGGCCGCGACGCTTAGCCTGCGGCTTCCGTCATGCGTGCGCGCCGCAGCCGCACGACTTCGTCCAGAATGCGATGTGCCGCTTCGAGTTTCGACATGAGCGGCAGTTCGACGGGCGCGTCGCGGTCGCGCGCAATGAGCGTAACGATGTTTGTCGCGGCATCGAAGCCCGCGCCGTCGCGCGTGATGTCGTTGGCGACGATGGCGTCGAGTTTTTTCCGTGCGAGTTTTTCGCGCGCGTGTGCGACGACGTTCTCGCTCTCGGCGGCGAACCCGATGACGAGCAAGCCTTCGTGCCGCGCGGCGGCGACCGAGGCGAGAATGTCCGGCGTCGGTTCGAGCACGAGCGTCAGAGCCGCGCCCGACTTTTTCAACTTCTGCGCGGCGCGTTTCGCCGGACGATAATCCGAGACGGCCGCCGCGCCGATAAAGACGGTTGCGTCCTGCACCTCGGCCTGTACCGCCGCGTGCATCTCCTCCGCACTGAGCGCGCGCGTGAGGCGAACCCCGGCGGGCGCGTCCGCGCTCGTCGCCCCGGCCACGAGCACGACCGCAGCCCCGCGCGCCTGTGCCGCTTCGGCCAGAGCGAACCCCATCCGTCCCGACGAGCGATTCGAGAGAAAACGCACGGGGTCGATCTCCTCGCGCGTCGCGCCCGCCGTGATGAGAATTTTCTCGCCCGCCAGATCATGCGCCCTCAATGTCAGTTGACCAGAGTGCGCGGCCGCCGTGTGCGTCGCTTCAGGCGAAGCGTGCGCGGCCGCCGGTCGCTCAAGTATCCGCAACACGGCCGCGACGATGCGTTCGGGTTCGCTCAAGCGGCCGGGGCCGAAAGTGCCGCAGGCCATCTCGCCCGCGTCGGGTTCGATGATATGGACGCCGTCGTCGCGCAGGCGTCTAAGATTGCGCACGGTGGCCGGGTGCTGCCACATCGAAGTGTTCATCGCGGGGGCGACGACGACGGGCGCGTTCGAGGCGAGGTAGGTTGAGGTCAGAAAATCGTCCGCGACGCCGTTGGCAAACTTGGCGATGATGTTGGCGGTGGCAGGCGCGACGAGAAAGAGTTCGACGGTCTGAGAGAAAGTAATATGCGCGATGGGGTCTGGATTGTCGGGCGCGTAGTCGTCAACGATGACGTGCTCGCCGGAGAGCGCGCGAAAGGTGAGCGGCGTGATCATCCGTGTGGCGTGCTCGGTCATCGCCACGCGCACGTGGCAACCGGCGCGTTGCAGCCCGCGCAGAATCTCCGCCGCCTTGTAAGCGGCGATGCCGCCGGAGACGCCGAGCGCGACGCGACGCTTGGCGTGCGCGTTCGTGGCCGCGATGTCTGTCGCATCAAGTGTCATAAATATTGAAAGGTGCGGCAAAAATGTAGCACCGCGAGCGCGGCGGGCGCAAACGGAGCTTCGGAACTTTGACGGCAAGTTGAAGAACCTGCTCGCACGTCTCATCCTCCGACCGTCAGCTTAAGACGCCTCTGAAACTTGCGCCCTCTAACCTTTGACCCGCCGGAAGTGGTAAACTGGCGCGGGGCTTGAAACCGACTTCAAGTTAATCAGCCGGACAGTTTTCGTGGTGTCGGGGTGCGTGTAAAAACATGAGCCGAAGGGGAGAGAAGCTATCGCGTTGTTTGCTGCTGGCGGCGTTCGTCTGCTTTGCGTCCGCGGGTTCGATCCGGGCGCAACGCAAAGCGGCGTCCGAGGATGCGGAGTTCGGGCCTGTCGTCCGCACCTATCTCGGTTATTTGCGCGCAGAGCAGGAAGTGGTTGACGACCGCGTGAGCCGCCACGAGGTCAGCCCCGCCTACTATCGGCGCAACTCGAACCGCATTCGCGCGCTCAGGCAAATGGCCTTGCGTATCGCGCGCGAGACGCGGAACGATTTTCTCCCCGAACTCTACGCCGTCACGCGCGACGAACTCGGCACGCTCTTCGACCCGCCGCAGCCCACGACGTTCCGCGTCGGCGAAGTGGTCGATAACACGTTTCGCTATCTGGGGTCGCTGCGCGCGACCGAATCTTTCTACATGTTTGAACGCCTCGACGTTTACGAGCAGGCGGAACTGTTGCATAAGCAGCAAGCGCAGCAACCCGCCGACGCTACTACGACCGCCGCGTCCGCCCCCGACGCCTCGACGACGGACAACGCCCCGCGCGGCAATCGCCCGGCGACGACGACAACGCGCCCGCGACGCGTTCACATCCCTTAAAATTCCGCGCGCCGCCTCACGCGTCGCGCCTAAACTCAAGATGAAGCAGACGGAACTTTTCGACGGGAAAGAAACAACAGACGCGACCCACCCCGACCGCGTCGTGCTCTACGCCCTCGCCGACTTTCAATTGCGGGGCAAGATGCTGGCCGAACGTGAACTGCCGCTCGACCGCCTGCGCGGTGCGCTGCGCCGCGCGGCCGATGCTTACGGCGTGGCCGAGTTGAGCGACGAGGACGCGGTCGCGGCGATTCAGATGCTCGGCGGGCGCGTGCGGCGCGTGCCGCCCTACGTCGCCAAGCACCCGTTCCGCGTCACCGTCCCCGTCGAAGTCGCCGAGCGCGCGAAGCAGTTTTACAGAGAACGGGAAGCGGCGGAAATGAAGAACACCGGCGACGCATCCGGTAGTTAATACGCGGCGACCATCCCGCCCTTTAATTTCTGTTTCCCGTTTTACATTTATTTGCTAGGATGCCCGCACCCTTCAAACGAAATTTCACAGCATAAACTTTCAAGCGCGGGCGTTTTTGCGCGAGGAGCTTTTTCAGCGAATGAAAACCAACAAGAGTCGCCGCAAGTTTTTGAGCGAGGCCGCCGCGGGCGTGAGCGTCGCCGCGCTCGCTTCTACGCCGACGCGAATTGAGGCCGCGCGCGTCGAGAGTCTCGCATCGCAGCAGCCCGCCGCTGCCACCGGAAGACGCGGCACGCCGCCGATCTCCGTGTCGAGCGGAAACGGGTTGGCCGCCGTCAACAAAGCCGTCGAAGTGATGCGCGGCGGCGGCGACACGCTCGACGCAGTGATCGCGGGCGTCAACATCGTCGAACTCGACCCCAAAGATAACTCGGTCGGTTTCGGCGGCCTGCCGAATGAGCGCGGCGACGTGGAACTCGACGCGAGCGTGATGCACGGCCCGACGCGCCGCGCCGGGGCGGTCGCGTCCATCCGGGGCGTGCGTGAGCCTTCCAAAGTGGCACGCGTGGTGCTCGAACGCACCGACCACATTCTCATCGTCGGGCAGGGCGCGCGCGACTTTGCCACCGCGCACGGGTTCGAGGACGTAAATTTGTTGACGGAAGAGTCGCGCATCGCTTGGCTGCGCTGGAAAGAGACTTTGTCGCCGGTGGACAAATGGGGGCCGAGTCCTTATCCGCCCACGCCCGCTTCGCCCGCCGGGCAGAAAAAGATCGCGGAAGGCTCGCGCGCGAGCGCGAGTTACAGGTTGGCCGAGTCATACGCGGGCGGCGACGTGCGCCGACTCGAAGAAGTGCTGGCATGGGCGGACGAGGTTGCGCGGAAGCCCCCGACCGGAACGATTAACTGTCTCGCGCTCGACGCCGCGAGCGACATCAGCGGCGTGACGACGACGAGCGGGCTGGCGTGGAAAATTCCGGGGCGCGTCGGCGATTCGCCCCTCATCGGCTGCGGCCTGTACGTAGATAACGACACGGGCGCGGCGGGTTCGACGGGGCGCGGCGAGGAAGTGATTTACATTAACGGTGCGCGCACCGTAGTGGAATACATGCGCCGGGGCGCGTCGCCGGAGCAGGCTTGCCTTGATGCCCTGAAGTTGATCGCCGCGCGATACGGCAACGACCGCGAAAAATTGAAGGATATTGACGTGAATTTCTACGCCCTGAACAAGCGCGGCGAGTTTGCGGGGGCGGCCATCTGGAACGGGTCTCTGAACAGTCGCGGGGAACTACGGCGGCGGCAGTTTGCGGCGCACGACGGGCGAGAAGGCCGTCTTCTGGAGAGCGCGTATCTGTTCGAGCGGCGAGCGTAAGCTTTCGTCGAAGGCGTCGAATTAATGTCCGGGCGCGGAGAGCGCACAAAAAAGCCAAGAATAAGCTGAGATTTTAGGTAAATCTTTGTTGACACCAAACAGGTATTGAGGTAAAAAGGCTAGGTCAAAGCAGCCCACAGAGGCTCGCTGACCTGCTTTCTTAAGAAATGCTACAGGGGCGCAGTTGAAGTTGGGGCGGGTTTAGCGAGGAAATATTAAAATCCGTCTCTCGCAAGAAGTCTCTCTGAGACTCGCGGTGCGCTCTCTACAAAACACTGGTTCAGTCTACTCGGGAGGAGAATAATGATTAGCAGAAATTGGAGCCGCATGGCTATTTCGCTCTGCCTCACGGTTGCCATTTTGAGCACGTTCTCAATGGTCGCCCTCGCAGCGCCCTCACAGTCGCCCTCCGGCGAACTGTCGGTCGTCGGCGAAGTTTCCGTGAACGGCACGAACGCCATCTCAGGTGCCACGGTTTTTACAGACAGCACCGTCACTACCGCCAAAGGTTCTAGCGCCGTCGTGAGCTTGGGCAAACTCGGCCGCGTCGAAGTCTTACCGGAATCAAGCGTCAAACTCAGCTTTACCGACAACAGCGTCACCGGCACGCTCGATGCCGGACGCGTTCGCTTCTCGACCTCGTCGGGAACGGCCGCCAGCGTCGTCACCAAAGACGGCTCGGCCGTGGCCGACAACAGCCAGCCGGCCGTGTTCACCGTGAACGTCGAATGCGGCAACACGGAAGTCGCCACGCAGTCGGGTCGCGTTGAACTGCGCGCCGGCAGCATGGTCAAGCAGATCGCCGCCGGTAATCAGGACACCGCCGGAACGGCTCAACCGGGTTCGCGCTGCACGCGTCTGACCCGCGAAACCAACTTCGGTTCGCTCAGCGGCGGCGCGCTCGGTGCGCTTCTTCTGGCGGCGGGTGGTGCGATTGCTGCGGCCATCATCGCGGCGACCAGCGACGACAACAACCTCGGCGTTGGTGGCACCGCTCCGGTCTTCAGCCCGACCAGATAATTCGCCGGCAGTTAAGTTGTTAGACATTAACGGCTGTGCGATTTTCTCGCGCACGGTAGACGAGAACATTCACTTGCGGGTCACGCGCGGGTTTACCCCGCGTGACCCGCAAACTTTTGCCTAAAAGTACCGCTTCCGCGAAAGGTTCTGTTTTAGCAATGCAGATTGCAGTGATCGGGACTGGGTACGTCGGCTTGGTGACGGGCGCGTGTTTCGCCGAGTTCGGTGTAGACGTGGTGTGCGTTGACATCGACGCGCACAAGATCGAGCGTCTCAATCAGGGTCACATGCCGATTTACGAACCCGGCCTCGATCAGCTTGTCGCAAAGAACGCGCAGGCCGGGCGGTTGAAATTCACGACGGACTTGAAAACCGCGGTCGAGCAATCGCTGGTGATCCTGCTGGCCGTCGGCACGCCGCCACGCGAGGACGGTTCGGCCGACCTGAGCCACGTCGAAGCGGCGGCGCGCTCCGTCGCCGCGCACATGAACGATTACAAAGTGATCGTTACGAAGTCCACTGTGCCCGTAGGCACGGGCGAGCACCTCCGGCGCATCATCGGCGAGCAGAGGAAGAACGCGAAATTCGGCATGGTGTCGAATCCCGAATTTCTGCGCGAGGGCGCGGCCATCGGCGACTTCATGCGCCCCGACCGCGTCGTCATCGGCAGCCGCGACCCGGAAGCCATCGCCATCATCAAAGACCTCTATCGCCCGCTCTACCTGATCGAGACGCCTTTCGTCATCACTTCGATGGAGGGGGCAGAGTTGACGAAGTACGCCGCGAACGCCTTCCTCGCCACGAAAATTTCCTTCATCAACGAGATCGCGAATCTCTGCGACCGCATTGGCTGCGACGTACACGATGTGGCGCGCGCTCTCGGCATGGACAATCGCATCGGGAAAAAATTCCTGCACCCCGGCCCCGGCTTCGGCGGTTCGTGTTTCCCGAAGGACACGCACGCGCTGCTCTCCATCGCGCGCCAGTTCGACTACGACGCGCTTATCGTCGGCGCAGTGGTCAAGGTCAATGAGCGCCAGCGCGAGTTGATGGTGCCGAAGATCGAAAAATTGGTAGGCGACCTGACTGGGAAGACAATCGCCGTGCTTGGTCTCGCCTTCAAACCGGGCACGGACGACATGCGCGAAGCGCCATCCGTGGACATTATCCGCCGCCTCACTGACGGCGGCGCGACGGTGCGCGCCTACGACCCTATCGCGATGGACGCCGCACGCGCATGCTTGCCCGGCATCGAATACGCGGAGGACGAATATGCGGCCGTAACCGGAGCGGACGCCCTTGTCTTCATGACCGAGTGGAATCAGTTTCGCGCGCTCAACATGGAACGCGTGCGTGAACTGATGCGCGCCCCGAAGATCGCCGACCTGCGCAACATCTATGAGCCTGATGCCATGATAGAACTCGGCTTCGAGTACGTCGGCGTCGGACGGCGGCCACAGACAGTTCCCAACGACAAGTGACACGCCGGAGCAGCAGTTCGACGTTTCAGCGCACCGGCTACAACTACTAATATGAGTCTCTCTGGAATCGTACTCGTGACCGGCGGAGCGGGCTTCATCGGTTCGCACATCGCGGCGACTTTAGCCGCGCGCGGCGCGCGCGTGCGCGTGATTGACGATCTCTCGACCGGCCACGCCGAGAATCTGGAAGAGATCGGCGGCGACATAGATTTCGTGCGCGGAAGTTTGAACGACGAGGCGACGCTCAAACGCGCGCTCGAAGGCGTCGAACTCGTCTATCACGAAGCCGCGATTCCGTCCGTGCCGCGCTCGGTGGAGAACCCGCGCGAGACGCATCGCGCCTGCGCCGAGGCGACCTTCTCGCTGTTGCTGGCGGCACGCGCGAGCGGCGTCGTGCGCCGCGTCGTCTATGCGGCGTCGAGTTCCGCTTACGGCGACCAGCCTACGCTCCCCAAAGTCGAGACGATGTCGCCCGAACCGCTCTCGCCCTACGCCGCCGCCAAACTCATCGGCGAGTATTACTGTCAGGTCTTCACGCGTACCTACAAATTAGAGACCGTCTGCCTGCGCTACTTCAACGTCTTCGGGCCTCGCCAAGACCCAAGTTCGACTTACTCCGGCGTCATCTCGCGCTTCATCGACGCGCTTTCGACGGGGCAGACGCCCATCATCTACGGCGACGGCGAACAGTCGCGCGATTTCACTTACGTCGCCAATGTCGTCGAGGCAAACATGCGTGCGGCGGAAACCACGCGCGGCGTCGGCCAGATCATCAACGTCGCCAACGGCGCACGCGTCACGCTCAACGAATTGCTCGACAGGCTCAAGGAGATTACGGGCAACGCGGGCGTGCAAGCCGAATATCGAGAGGCGCGCGTCGGCGACGTGAAACACAGCCTTGCGGACATCACGCGCGCGCGTGAGTTTCTCGGCTATGAACCGCAGGTTGGGCTGGAAGAAGGATTACGCCACACGATTGACTGGTGGAAGCAGAGCCGCTTCGCGCGCAAGTGAAGCGCAGTCGCCTGTCACGGATAAACTTCAAAGCCCGCGTCTTGAAATCAAGACGCGGGCTTTGAAGTTTAACTGTAGTAACACGGGTGGCGAACTGTCGTTTGCGAAGACCTCTCGCGCCGGTTCGTTTCAGCTTTCAAACAACTTTCGCAAAGTCTCCGTGTAAGGCGCGCGGGCGACGCCTTTGTCGGTGATGATGGCGGCGATGAATTCATTGGGCGTCACGTCGAAGGCGAAGTTTTGCACGTTGATGCCTTCCGGGGCGAGGCGGTGCTCGCGTATGTGCGTCACCTCTCTGGTGTTGCGCTCCTCAATCGGGATTTGCTCGCCTGAGGCAATGTTCAGGTCAACGGTTGAGAGAGGCGCGGCGACGTAGAAGGGGATGTCGTGTTGGCGCGCGAGGACGGCGACCATGTACGTGCCGATCTTGTTGGCCGTGTCGCCGTTCGAGGCGATGCGATCCGCGCCGACGACGACGGCGTCAACTTTGCCTTGCTTCATCACGTGCCCGGCCATGTTGTCGGTGATGAGCGTGACGGGAATGTTGTCTTTGTCGAGTTCCCATGCGGTGAGGCGCGAGCCTTGGAGGAAGGGGCGCGTCTCGTCGGCGATAACGGCGATGCGTTTGCCCGCATCGCACGCGCCGCGAATCACGCCGAGCGCAGTGCCGTAATCTCCGGCGGTGGCGAGCGCGCCCGCGTTGCAGTGCGTCAAGACGGTCGCGCCGTCGGCCAGCAACTCGCCACCGAAACGGCCGAGCGCACGATTAGAAGCGATGTCTTCTTCAAAGATGGCCTTGGCCTCGTCGATCATGCGCCCCTTGATCACTTCCACGTCCTCAGTCTCGGCCGCGGCGCACCGGAAAGCCTCGCGCATGCGTTCGATCGCCCAGAACAGGTTAACGGCCGTCGGTCGCGTGCGGCTCATCAGGTCGCACATGTAATCGAAGTCGTACTGGAGGTCGGGTGTAGACGTGGCGACCGCCTGTTTGAGTCCGAGGGCGAGTCCCATCGCCGCGCTTATTCCGATGGCGGGCGCGCCCCGCACCACCATCTCTTTGATACTGTCGGCCACCTCTTCGCACGAACGCAGCATCAGGTATTTTTCCTCAGTCGGAAGCAGACGCTGATCGATCATGCGCACGCCTTCGGCAGTCCATTCGACCGTTTTGATCATTAAAAGAAACGCTCCTCGGGTGATGTTTGAAAGATGAACGACGCGCGTTCGGCCGGTGTAACTACTGCTTTCATCTTTGAATTTTAACGTGGAACATCTTAACCGACGGCCGGGAAGGCGGCAAACGTGGCGGCAAAATGAAAGAGAGGCCGCGAGAGGGAAGCGCGACGCGGCGCGCCTCTCTGCAAGGCCGCGCCCGTGTGCGCCTCTCCCTCCGACAACCTCTCTCGCGATTCGATGACGCGGGTTTCGCGCCTAAGAGTGATCTCTCGCCGTGTCGTACCCGGCTTTGGTCAGAAATCCTCCGATCAGGAAGACGATGCCGAGCAGGATGTGAATGAGATGATCCATCGTCCCCAAGTGCAGGATACCGGCCACGTCGAACATGCGGTCGGGGCCGGAGCCGAGCAGGAATCCGACTATGCCGAGCAGCAGGTAGACGATCCCGAAGATAATGCAGAAGAGGCGCGCGCCGGAGAGCGAACCGGCCAGCCCGAAATAGAGCGCGGCCGCGCCCGAGATGATGTGGACGAGGTTGTGCGGCGTATTCAAATGCGCGCCGAGTAAGTTTGGCGCGACAAAGCCGAGCACGCCGACCAACAGGAACACGATGCCGAGAATCGTCGCAATTCTTTTTGCCATAATCTTATTTCCCCTCCTTTGGGAGAAAAAGGTGGATACCTTGTTGACGACAAACGCCGCCGCACTTTATTGCCGGGGCGCGGTCGCAGCTTCAAAAACCGAAATGCAGCCTGAGTTCGCGGATTGTATACTAAATTCATTGAGCGGAAGCTAGTTTTTATTTCACAAAGACGTGACATACTTGTCCGTTTCGCCGCGCCTTCGAGCGAATGTTATACTCGCCCGCTTGACTCAAGAAGGTCGGCCGGGCGGGCATGCACGCGTCTCTCTAGCGTCCGCCGCGGCAGTTTGTTGCAACATGCGCGGGCGCGTATTCGCGGTGAGTGTGCGTTTGAATTTCGGGAGAGGTGAGAAGAAGTTGGGAGACCTGAGAGAGCCTGTGCGGGTTAGTCCGAGAGAGGCTTGGCAGTTGGTTGAGACGGCGCGCGCGCCCGTCTTCCTCGACACGCGCAACGCACGCCACTACGAGCGCAGCGACGTGCAAATTCCGGGGTCGCTCTACATCCGGCGCGAAGAGTTGGAGGCTCGCATCGAAGAAGTGCCGCGCGGCCGCCCGGTCGTTACCTATTGCGCCTGACACTACGAAAATTCCAGCACCCGTGCGGCGCTGATCCTTGAAGAATACGATTTCACGGAACTCTACATTCTCGTCGGCGGCATCAACGCGTGGCGCGATTGTGGGCTTCCACTCGAACCGAAAGGAAAGTGAGCAGTGAGCAGTAGGCTGTAAGCAGTTAAAACAGGAGACAGTAAGGTTAACTTACTGCTCACTGCTCACTGCTCGCTGCTCACTGTTCGCTGCTCGCTGCTCACTGCTTACTATGAAAGAAGGTTGGGAGGCCGTCATCGGCCTTGAAATTCACGCGCAACTCAATACGGAGTCGAAGATTTTTTGCGGCTGCTCGACGCGTTTCGGCGACGAGCCGAACGCCAACACGTGCCCCGTGTGTCTGGGGTTGCCGGGCGCGCTGCCGGTCTTGAACCGTCGCGCGGTCGAACTCGGCGCGCGCGCCGCCCTCGCGCTCGGCTTGCGCATCAACGAAGAGTCGATCTTCGCGCGCAAAAATTATTTCTACCCCGATCTGCCGAAGGGCTACCAAATCTCGCAATTCGACCGCCCGTTCTCAGAGCACGGCGAGCTTGAGATCGTGACCGCCACGCGCGACGCCAGCGGGCACGCGCGCGAGTGGCGGCCGATGACCGTTCGCATCACGCGCATGCACCTCGAAGAAGATGCGGGCAAGAACATCCACGAGGGGCTGCCGGAGACGGATCGCTATTCCTACGTTGACCTCAACCGCGCGGGCACGCCGCTCGCCGAAATCGTGACCGAACCGGACTTCCGCACCTCTTGGGAAGCATACGATTACGTCAACCACGTCAGGCGCGCGCTGCAATGGGTGGGCGCGTCCGAGGCCGACATGGAGAAGGGGAACCTGCGTTGCGAGGCCAACGTGTCGGTGCGGCGCGTGGGCGAAGAGAAGTTCGGCACGAAGGTCGAACTCAAGAATCTGAATTCGGTGCGCTTCATGCAGAAGGCCATCGAGTACGAGATCGAAAGGCACATCGAGTTGATCGAGTCGGGCGGGAGCGTCTCGCAGGAGACGCGCCTGTGGGACGACCGCGCGAATGAAACGCGCGTGATGCGCTCGAAAGAGGAAGCGCACGACTATCGCTACTTTCCCGAACCCGACTTGCCGCCGCTCATCGTCACAAACGCTTTCATCGAAGAAGTGGCGGCGCAGATGCCGGAGTTGCCGGAAGCGCGCCGTCGCCGTTTCATGGAAGAGTATGGGCTGTCGTTTGAAGACGCCTCGCAGTTTACGGCCGAGCGCGGCCTTGCAGACTACTACGAACGCGCGGCGCGTGCGGCGAACAATCCGCGCGCGGCGGCCAACTGGATCAGGTCGGAACTGATGCGCGAACTCGAAGCGTCGGGGCGCGGAGCGGAGGAGTCGCCGGTGGCGGCGGAAGAGTTGGGCGCGCTCGTGCGGTTGATTGACGAGGGCAAGATCAGCGGCAAGCAGGGCAAGGAAGTGCTCGTCGAGATGTTCGCGTCGGGCAAGTCGGCCGCCGTGATCATCGAGGAACAGGGACTCGCGCAGGTCAGCGACGCGGGCGAGATCGAGAGGATCGTGGACGAAGTGATCGCCGCCAGTCCGAAACAACTCGAACAGTATCGCGCGGGCAAAGAGACGCTCTTCGGCTTCTTCGTCGGGCAGGTGATGAAAGCCTCGAAGGGCAAAGCCAATCCGAAACTCGTCAACGAAGTGTTGCAGGAAAAACTTCGTCAATCGTCAATCGTGAATCGTAAATAGAGAAAACCTGCTTTCTTCTATTCACGATTTACGATTCACGATTTACGTTCTGCGGAGGATTGAATGAACTTGAACGGCAAGGTCGCAATCGTGACGGGAAGCACGAAGGGCATCGGGCGCGCGATTGCCGAAGTTCTTGTGCGGGAAGGCTTGGACGTGTGCGTGAGCGCGCGGAGCGAGGACGAGGTGCAGCGCGCCGTCGGCGAGTTGGGCGACGCGGGCGCGGGCAGGGTGACGGGTGCGGTGTGCGACGTGCGCGACTACGAAGAGGTGCGCGCGCTCTTTGAGCACACGGTCGCGGAGTTCGGCGGCGTTGACGTGTTGGTCAACAACGCGGGCATCGGTCTCTTTCAGAGCGTCGAGGAGATGTCGCCGGAAGATTTTCGCGCCGTGCTTGAGACGAATCTCAACAGCGTTTTCTACTGCTGTCACGAAGCGATCCCGCTGATGCGCGCGCGCGGCGGCGGTTACATCATCAACATCTCTTCGCTCGCGGGCGCAAACCCGCACCCGCGCATGGCCGCCTACAACGCGTCGAAGTTTGCCCTGAACGGCTTCAGCGAGGCATTGATGCAGGAGGTGCGGCACGACCGCATCAAGGTCAGTTACATCATGCCCGGTTCGGTCAACACGTACTTCGGCGGCGACGTGCCGAGCGCGGAGCAGAGTTGGCAACTGCAACCGCCGGACGTGGCACGCGTCGTGCTCGACCTGTTGCGACATGACGAGCGGAGTCTGCCGAGTCGCGTCGAGATCAGGCCGAGCATGCCGCCGAAAGCCAAGTGAGGTCGGGTGAGAATGAAACGACTAATCCTCGCGGCGTTCGTCTGTCTGCTCCCGCACGCGCTCCACGCGCAGGCAGCCACCGGCAGCCCGAACCCGGCGGGAGCGTCGGCGGCCGTCGTTGCCGTTCAGGATAAATCGACGTCGCCGCAGCCCGCGGAATTGCAGGAAGCCGACAAACTCAGCGCGTCCGTGGTGCAGCTTTATACGGCGGGCAACTATAAAGAAGCGTTGCCGTCGGCGCAGCGTGCGCTCGCCCTACGCGAAAAAGTTCTGAAGGACGAAGACCCTCTGGTCGGCGCGGCGTTGACCAACCTGCTCGCGCTCTATCTCGCGCTCGGCGACGCGGACAAGGCCGAGCCGCTGTGCGAACGGATTCTCGTGCGCCGGGAGCGTGGGCGCGCGCCCACTTCCAAAGCTACTATGGACGCGCTGACCGCTTACGGGTGCATCCTGAGTGCGAAGGGGCGTCTGCGTGTCGGCAACGGGCTGACGCTGTCCGAACGCATCAACAAAGTTCTCTTGCAGGATGCCATCGTCGCCGCCGGGCTGACGCCTCCGGCAAACCTCGAAGGGATGGGCGCGCGAATAAGTTCGCCGCCGCCCCGCTATCCTGATGAAGCCTTAGGCCGCAGGCTGCAAGGCAGCGTCTTCGTCGTGCTGGACATCGACGGGGCGGGGAAAGTGACGAGCGCAGAGCCTTTGCCTTGCGTCGGCCCGCTCAAGCCATTAGCGGAGGCTGCGACGGAGGCGGCGCGGCGTTCGAGTTTCACCCCGGTTGAAATCGCGGGCAAGTTGATCAAAAGGAAGGCGTTCTCGGTATATAACTTCGTCCTCCGTTAACCGGATGGGGCAAGGGCAGCAGAGGCAGATACTTAAAGTCCCTCACAAAAGTTGACGGTGCAGGTAATAGAGGCTCTTAATTCGAGCGCAGCGGAAAGGATAGAACATGGAAGCGGGTGACGTGGCAGAGCAGATTTTGGAATTGAAAGACGGCGAAGGAGGACGGGAAGAGGACGAGAAGTTTCGTTCGCGCGTGGCGTTGATGATCGCGTTCATGGCGATGCTGCTGGCGATCACGAGTCTCGGCGGCGGGAATGCCGCCGAGGACATCATGAACCACAACATTCACGCGAGCGACACGTGGGCTTTTTATCAGGCGAAGAACATCCGGCAGACTTCCTACCGCATTGCAGCCGACATGCTTGAGGGTGAGTTGCAACTGCACAACGCGACGCTCACGCCGGAGGCGCGTGAGAGTTTGCAAAACAAGATCGATCAATTCAAGGCGACGGCCGCGCGCTACGAAAGCGAACCCGACCCTCAAGCTCCGAACGACCCGCTCCGGGGCGAGGGCAAGAAGGAACTCTCTGCACGCGCGGCCGACTTCGCAGCGCAGCGCGACCGGGCGCAGTTGCAAGACCCAAACTTCGATTTCTCCGAAGCCCTGTTTCAGATCGCGATTGTGCTGGCCTCCGTCTCGATCCTCGCCACGTCGCGGCTCATCATGAAAATCTCCATCGCCGTCGGCATCGTCGCGGCGGTGCTGATGCTCAACGGGTATTTCCTGTTTTTCAAACTCTCCTTCTAAACCGTCCGCACAAGGAGCGACGAGTCATGAAGAAGTTATTGTTGCCGATCTTTCTGCTCACACTGTTCGGCCATCACGCGACGGACACGGCGCGAGGGCAATCCGCACAAGTCCCGGCGTGTGCGGCCGGGTCAGCGTCGGCGGCGGCGTCGCCCGCGTTGCAAACTCCCGCGCTCTCGGAGGCCAACGGCCTGAACGCGAAAGTGGTGCAGTTGTTCAGGGAGCGGAAATTCGACGAGGCGTTGACCGCGGCCGAGCGTGTGTTGGAGATCATGGAGGGCGCGTTCGGCGCAAACCACCGCTGCGTTGCGGACGCGCTTACCAACGTCGGCGCGTTAAGGAGCGCGAAAGAGGAGTTCGACACGGCCGAAACGCTTTACCGCCGCGCGCTCGTAATTTACGACGCGACAGGGCAGCAGGACAGTCCGGCCGTCGTGGGCGTGCTGGATCGTCTGGTCTTCCTCTCGGCCGTCAAGCGAAACTTGGACAAGGCGGAGGCGTCGGCGCAGCGCATCGTCTCGATTGCCGAGAAGAAATATAAGCCGCATCAAATCGAAATGGCGCGCGCCCTCACCTACGTCGCGGAAGTGGCGCGGTTGAAACTCGACAACAAACGGGCGCGGTCGCTGTATGCGCGCGTCGTCGAAATCGTGGAGCAATATGCCCCCGCCTCCGTGCCGACGGAGATCAGGAATTCGCTCGCGAATTATCTGGGCATTCTCTACGCCGAGGAGGGGGGCAAGGACAGCGAGTTGACGGAGCGGATCAACAAACTGTTCGTCGCCATCGCCTCCGTCGCGTCGCCAGCCGGCAACAGAGTGGTTGAGGGCGGCGTCATCAACGGTAAAGCTCTCTACAAGCCGCAGCCGGAATACCCGCCGCTCGCCAGAGCCGCGCGAGCGCAAGGCCTCGTGCAGGTGAAGGTCACGGTTGACGAGACGGGCAAAGTGATCGAGGCGAAAGTTTTCGACAACTCGCCGCATCCCGCTCTGTCTCGCGCGTCCGAGGAGGCGGCGCGGCGCGCGCGTTTCACGCCGACGCTGCTCAGCGGTGCGCCCGTCAAAGTCAACGGCATCATCACGTATAGATTCCTCTTGCAGTAGGGCGAAGAGTGTGAACGGTTGCGAGCAGTATTACAGCGTGTGACGCGCGCCTCAGTCCGCGTCGAGGGCGAGACGGTCGGCGAGATCGCCGCCGGGTTGCTCGTCCTGCTCGGCATCGCGCGCGACGACACGCCGGAGGACGCGCGCTACCTCGTAGAGAAGATCACGGCCTTACGCATTTTTGAAGACGTAGAGGGGCGCATGAACTTGTCTGTCGCGGAGACGGGCGGCGCGTTGCTCGTCGTTTCGCAGTTCACGCTCTACGGCGACGCGCGGCGCGGGCGCAGGCCGTCTTGGGTGGAGGCCGCCGCGCCGGAAGTAGCTGAGCCGCTCTACGAGTTTTTCGTCGGCGAGGCACGGCGCATATTGGCGCGCGTGGAGACGGGAAGTTTTCGCCGCATGATGGAAGTCGAACTCACGAACGACGGGCCGGTGACGATCCTGCTCGACAGCCGTAAGGAATTTTGAGCGGGGGAGGAAATTAACGCGCGGCCGCGCCAGTCGCCGTTCGGTACGAAGCGTCGGCTGCTTCGCGCCTCCGTGTCTTTCGTGTTTATATATTCGTTTTAGCAATCAACAGGATCGAGAAGGATGAGAATGATGAATTGTAACTTTAGACGTTGGGCGATTGCGTTGCTGTGCCTCGCGTTCATGCTCTCGGCGTTGGCGTGCGGGCAAGCGTCGAATTCAAACAGCGCGGCGGGCGAGGCGGGCGGCGCAAACATCAAGACGGGAATCAAGCCGGAGGCGGACGCGGAAGCGGCGGTCATCGAGACGGACTTCGGGCGGATCGTGATCGAGCTTTACCCGAACATCGCGCCGCAGATGGTGGCGCGTTTCAAGAAACTCGCAAGCGAAGGTTTCTACAACGGGACGGCGATTCATCGCATCGACCCGGAACTGGGGATCATTCAGGGCGGCGACCCGAACTCGAAAGACAACAACCCGGCCAACGACGGCATGGGCAATTCGGCCGAACCGAACCTCCCGGCCGAGTTTAGCGACATCGAGTATGTGCGCGGCACGGTCGGCGCGGCGCGCAGCCAATCGGAGGACTCGGCCAACAGCCAGTTCTACATCACGCTCAAACGCCAGCCCGCTTTCGACAAACGTTACACCGTTTTTGGTCGCGTCATCGAAGGCATCAACAACGCCGACATCATCAGCACCGCGCCGCTCGCAGAAGGCACGCAGGATCGACCGGCGGATAAGATTCTCGTCAAAAGCATCACGCTCGCCCCGCGCGCCAATTTCAAATAAAGGCCGTAAATCGTGAATCGTAAATCGTAAATAGAGAAAAGCAGGGTTTATCTATTTACGATTTACGATTCACGATTTACGGCTTTCGATCTAGATCGAGTCGTCTTCCGTCTTCGAGCGCGGGTCGAGTTCGAAGCGGTTGCGGTCGCGGCGGTCGATCTTGTCTATGAATTCGAGTTCTTCGTTGTCCTCGAAGTTGACGCCGACGGCGTGCGCGTTCTCTTCAACGTCCGACTGATCGGGCGTCGGGTTGTCGCCGGAGACGGCTTCCGTACCGCTGTCGTTGACATCTTCCCAAGAGGCGTCGAGGTCGCCGCCCGCATCGCCCGGCGAGGCGGCGGTGTTCTGGCGCAGCCGCCCGGCGAGTTGTTCGGGGTCTTTCGGCGCGCGCGCGATCTCCTCCTCCATGAACTGTTCGATCTCCGGGTCGGGCACAAAGTTCGGATCGTTGCTCAGGTACTCGAAGTCTTCCGGTTTCTTCTTCGGCATCTCTCCACCTTCCCGTGCGATGAATCAACAACACGCGCGACACGGGCTGCTCTCGCCCCATCGCTCCCGTGCCTCGCTCGCACCTGTTGTTTGCTTGTTGAACTGGCGAGCAATATAGCAAATGCGAACTCGTCGAACAAACAGGCGACGCACGCAGCCGCCGGAGACGCACGCGAAAAGTGACGCGCTTGACGCAGCGCGGCAGCGGCACTTAAACTTAAACGCATTAGATTTTCGCCATAAATTTGAACGCGCACGCACGCCGCAGCAGACCCGCTTCGGCGGCCGACAAGCGCGCTCTGTAATCCGCTGAAGCCTTTCAGCCGCGAAGGAATTTTGAAAACTCCGATGACTCATAATCTCTTCAATTCGTTACAACGCTTCGACGCCGGACAGTTCTATTCGCTGCCGCAACTGGAAAAGGAGGGCGTCGGCCCCGTCTCCAAACTGCCCGTCAGCATTCGCATCGTGCTCGAATCGCTGCTCAGGAACTTCGACGGCAAGAAGGTGGAGGAAGAGGACATTCGCGCGCTCGCCAACTGGCAGCCGAACGCCGAGCGCACAGAGGAGATTCCCTTCATCGTGGCGCGCGTGTTGTTGCAGGATTTTACGGGCGTGCCGCTCTTGGTAGACCTCGCCGCGATGCGTTCGGCCGTGGCGCGCATGGGGCGCGACCCGAAGATCATCGAGCCGCTCGTGCCCGTCGATCTCGTCATCGACCACTCCGTGCAGGTGGACGCGTGGAGCACGCCCGACGCGCTTGAGAAGAACATGGAGATGGAGTTCAAGCGCAACCGCTCGCGCTACCAGTTTTTGAAATGGGGCACGCAGGCCTTCGAGAGTTTTCAGGTCGTGCCGCCGGGGATCGGCATCGTCCATCAGGTCAATCTCGAATACCTCGCGCAGGGCGTCATCGAACGCGACGGCGTCTACCTGCCCGACACGCTCGTCGGCACGGACTCGCACACGACGATGATCAACGGACTCGGCATCGTGGCCTACGGCGTCGGCGGCATCGAGGCGGAAGCGGGCATGCTCGGCCAGCCCGTCTACTTTTTAACGCCCGACGTGGTCGGCGTGAATATGACCGGAAGCCTTCGCGACGGCGTGACGGCGACCGATCTCGTCCTGCGCGTGACGGAGATTTTACGCGCGGCAAAAGTGGTTGGGAAGTTCGTCGAGTTTCACGGCGAGGGCGCGGCCAGCATTCCCGCCTACGACCGCGCGACCATCGCCAACATGGCTCCCGAATACGGCGCGACCGTCGGCTTCTTCCCCGTGGACGAAAAGACGCTCGAATATTTCCGCTCCACCGGGCGCAGCGAGGAACGCGTTAACGCTATCCGCAGTTATTACGAGGCGCAGGGAATGTTCGGCATCCCGCGCGCGGGCGAGTGCCAGTACAGCCAGTTGATCGAGTTGAATCTCGCGGAGATCGAGCCGAGCGTGTCCGGCCCGAAACGCCCGCAGGATCGCATCGAACTCTCGCACCTCAAAGAACGCTTCAACGAACTGCTGCAAAAGCCCGTCGGCGAGAACGGCTACAACAAGCAGCAGGATGAACTCGACGCACGCTTCCCCGTGAACCTGAGCGCGGCAGCCACCGGCGGCAACGGCCGCTCGCTGCCCGTGCTCGCGGGCGGCGGCGAGCAGCACCCGGAATCCATTCCGCAGGGCGAAGGCAACGACAGCGAGAAGAACACGAGCGCGCTCACCGAGATCGAGATGATGAACAATCGCCCGACGCCCGACCGCGTCGAGCACGACGACACGGATGCGAGCAAGCAGCCCGATCTCAAACGCAACGCCATGCTCGGCCACGGCGATGTGGTCATCGCCGCGATCACTTCATGCACCAACACCTCTAACCCGTCTGTCATGCTGGCGGCGGGCATTCTGGCGAAGAAGGCCGTGGAGCGCGGTCTCAGCACGCAGCCTGCGGTCAAGGCGTCGCTCGCGCCCGGCTCGCGCGTCGTCACCGAGTATTACCAGAAGACGGGGTTGCAGCCTTACCTCGACCAACTCGGTTTTAACCTCGTCGGCTACGGCTGCACGACCTGTATCGGCAACTCCGGCCCGCTCGACCCGCGCATCGAAAACGTCATCAACGAGCACGACCTCATCGCGGCGAGCGTTTTGTCGGGCAACAGGAACTTCGAGGCGCGCGTGCACCAGAGCGTCAAGGCGAATTTCCTGATGAGTCCGCCGCTCGTCGTCGCCTTCGCGCTCGCCGGTCGCATCGATATAGACATGACGGCCGAGCCGATTGGGAAGGGTAAGAACGGCGAGGACGTTTACCTGCGCGACATCTGGCCGACGCTCGAAGAGATCGGCGAGGGTTTGCGCGCGGCGACCGACCCGGAAGTCTATCGCCGCCTCTATAGCGACTTCGCCGGGCAGAATCCGCTGTGGAACGAAATCCCGTCCGTCACGGGCGACGTGTACGATTGGGACGAGCATTCGACCTACATTCAAGAGCCGCCCTACTTCGAGAAGTTCGGGATGGACGCGGGCAAGTTTTGCGACATCAGGAACGCGCGCCCGCTCGCCATCTTCGGTGATTCGGTGACGACCGATCACATCAGCCCCGCGGGCGCGATCAAGCCCACGTCGCCCGGCGGCGTCTACCTGCAACTACGCGGCGTTCACGTTGACGACTTCAACTCTTACGGCTCGCGGCGCGGTAATCATCAAGTGATGGTGCGCGGCACGTTCGCCAACGTGCGGATCAAGAATTTGATGGTTCCCGGCACGGAAGGCGGCATCACCTGCCTGCAACCCGTCAATCAACAGATGAGCATTTACGACGCGTCCGTGCAGTATCAGGCGGCGGGCATCCCGCTCGTCGTCATCGCGGGGCAGGAGTACGGCACGGGCAGTTCGCGTGATTGGGCGGCGAAGGGCACGCGCCTCTTGGGCGTGCGCGCCGTCGTCGCGCAGAGTTTCGAGCGCATCCACCGCAGCAATCTCGTCGGCATGGGCGTCTTGCCCTGCCAGTTCAAAGAAGGCACGAACGCGAAGTCGCTGGGTCTCGACGGCACGGAAGTCTTCGACATCACCGGACTCGAATCCGACGAGATCAAACCGCGACAAGACGTGACGCTCGTCATCCGCCGCCAATCGGGCGAGACCGAAGAAGTGCCCGTTACCCTGCGCATCGATACGCCGATTGAGATCGACTACTATCGCCACGGCGGCATCCTGCCCTTCGTGTTGCGGCAACTGATCACGCAAGAGTGACGAACTTTTTGTTCACCGCCGGGGGATTGCTCCTCCTGCTCTTCGTGGCCTACGACGTTTACGCCACGATCCTAGACGCGAGCGGGCGCGCCGGCCCGCTCAGCGGTTGGGTGAATCACGGCGTCTGGGCGGCGGCGCGCACGCTCGCCCTCCGCTTCTCGCGCAACCGACGCCATCGACTGCTCAATCTCGTCGGGCCGATGTTGATGCCCGTCCTCATCGTCCTTTACCTGTTGCTGCTGATCATCGGCTTCGCGCTCATCTACCTGCCGCGCATGCCCGCCGAATTCAGCATCCTCCCTTCGGCCGAGAGCGCAAACTGGATCGAGTCGCTCTACTTCAGCGGCACATCGCTCATCACCATCGGCTACGGCGACATCACGCCGCGCACGCCGTTCGTGCGCTTCTTCGCGCTCATCGAAGGCGCGAGCGGCTTCGCCCTGATCTCGCTCGCCGTCACGTATCTGATCACGGTCTATAGCGCGCTCGAACGCAAACGCGTCATCGCGCTCTCCTTCTACCATCAGGCGGAAGAGGGCGCGGACGTGGCCGGGTTCATCACCCACCACTTTTTCGGCGGACGCTTCCACGGTTTCGAGTTCGTCCTGCGGACGGCCGCGCGCGACATCAACGAGCTACAGGAATCGCACGCCGAGCACCCCGTCATACACTATTTTCACCCAATCGCCCTTCATAAAAGTATGCCGCGCGTCTTCTTCCTCATCCTCGAAACGTGCGCCGTCATCAACGGTTGTCTCGACGAGGAAGAGTACCCGGAGACGTGCGGCCACCCCGAAGTGCGCACGCTCGAAGCGAGCGGCCTGCACGTCCTTGAACAACTCGTCGTCGCGCTCGGCCTGCCGCACGAACGCCCGGTCGAAGACCCGGCCGTCGCATCGCGCCGCCTGCAAAGACGCTACCGTCAGACCCTCAGACAACTGGCGGCGGCGGGCGTCAACACGCACCGCGACGCGGACAGGGGTTGGGAAATTTACCGCGAGCGGCGCGAGCGTTGGGAGGCGAAACTGCACGCTTTCTCCGTCTACCTCGGCTACGACTGGGACGAAGTGACGGGCGACAAGGACTTGCGCTACGCCGCCGACGAAGAGGCGAACGAATCGCAGTCGTAAAGCTCGCGGCGTTTTAACTCCCTCGCGCCTGCGCGCGGCGGGCGGATCGGGTCGTTTAGACTTCGCCCGAAGTAGGTGATAAAGTAATGGCCGTGCACGAAAGTTTAAGCAAGACTCTCCGACATAATTTCTAAGAATTTGAGCTAAGGAGTTTTCCATGTCATCCTCTCAAACTGCATCCGCATCGCCTCGCCGGTATCAATTGTTGATTGACGGCCAGTGGGTTGACGCCGAATCCGGCAAAACCTTCGCCACGCCGAATCCCTCTACGGGCGAGACGCTCGCCGAAGTCGCAGAAGCCGACAAAGCCGACGTGGACAAGGCCGTCGCCGCCGCGCGCCGCGCCTTCGAGGGCAAGTGGGGGCGGATGAGCGCGCGAGATCGCGGGCGTCTGCTCTACAAACTTTCGCAACTGATCGAGGCCAAGTCGCAGGAACTCGCCGCGCTGGAGACGGCCGACAACGGCAAGCCGATCAAAGAGTCCATGTATATCGACCTGCCGGGCGTGGTGGAGAATTTTGAATACTTCGCCGGGTGGGCGACGAAGATCGAAGGCGAGACGATCCCCGTCCCCGGCCAGATGTTCAACTACACCTTGCGCGAGCCGCTCGGCGTCTGCGGCCAGATCATCCCTTGGAACTTCCCGCTCCTGATGGCCGCTTGGAAGCTCGCGCCCGCGCTCGCGGCGGGCAACACCGTCGTCTTGAAGCCCGCCGAACAAACTCCGGTCACTGCCCTTGAACTCGGAAAGTTGTTTCAGGAAGCGGGATTTCCCGATGGCGTCGTCAACATCGTGCCCGGCTACGGCGAAACTGCGGGCGCGGCGCTCGCCTCGCATTCCGGCATAGACAAGATCGCTTTCACCGGCTCGACCGAAGTGGGCAAGATCATCGCGCGCACCGCCGCCGATAATCTCACCAAAGTCTCGCTCGAACTCGGCGGCAAAGCCCCTAACATCATCTTCGCCGACGCCGACATCGAACAGGCCGTCAACGGAGCGATGATGGGCATCTTCTTCAATCAGGGTCAGGTCTGCTGCGCCGGTTCGCGCCTCTTCCTCGACGAACGCGTAAAGGACGAGTTCCTCGAACGCTTCAAAGAGAAGGCCGAACGGGTGAAGGTCGGCGATCCGATGGACAAGACGACGCAGATGGGGCCGCAAGTGTCCGCCGAACAACTCGCGCGCATCCGAAGCTACGTCGACATCGCACGCGGCGAGGGTGCGACCGTGTTCACGGGCGGCGGCACGCCGGAACTCGAAGGCAACTTCAAGAACGGTTACTTCTTCCAGCCGACCGTCTTCAGCGACGTGCAGAACTCGATGCGCGTCGCGCAGGAAGAGATCTTCGGGCCGGTCGCTTCGGCTATCACGTTCAAGGACGAGAAAGATTTGATCCGTCAGGCCAACGACACGATCTACGGCCTCTCGGCGGGCATCTGGACGAAGGACATCACCCGCGCGCACCGCTTCGCCAAAGAGATCAAGGCGGGCACGGTCTGGATCAACACCTTCAACATGATGAACGCCGCCTCGCCCTTCGGCGGCTACAAGCAATCCGGCTACGGGCGCGAGATGGGCAAGCACGCCCTCGAACTCTACACGAACGTCAAGAGCGTCTGGGTTGACCTCTCAGGCAAACCCATCGGCTGGTACGGCAACTAAGCACCGTCGAAGTAAATCGTGAATCGTCAATCGTAAATAGATTAAATCTGCTTTTCTCTATTTACGATTGACGATTCACGATTCACGGTTTTCAACGCCTCTCCCATATTTCAACATAAGAAGGAGAAGCCATGCGCTCAAGTCGGAAAGTTTCAATTCTCGTTTTAACTCTCCTCTGCGTTTTCCTGTTCACAGCGTGTCCGAGCAAGACGAACATCGGGAACATTCTCGATAACCCGGATCGCTTCCGCGACAAAGAGGTCGGGATCACGGGGACGGTGGAGGACAGCTACGGCGTGCCTCTCGTCGGCGGCGCATACAAGGTTGACGACGGGACGGGCGAAATCTGGGTCGTCTCGAAGCGCGGCGGCACGCCGCGAAAGGGCGCGCGGGTCGGCGCGAAAGGGCGCGTCTTGCAGGGCTTCAGTTTCGGCGGCCGCAACTTCGGCACTGTCATCGAAGAGTCGGATCGCCGCACCAGATAAGAGATCGATTCATTGATTCATTGATTCGTCGATTCATTGAATAAATGGATCGACGGATCAATGAATCAATTGCTTTCAACTCTCGACGCACAATTCGCCGCGCTGCACGCGCGTTCCGTCGCGCTCGTGCGAATAGTGCCCGCGGAGAAACTCTACTGGCAGCCGCGCGCGGCCGTTGCGGGCGCGCCGCCGGTCTATTCGTGCGGCGAACACGTCCTGCGCAGCGCGGCCTGCGTCGAGCAGACTTTCGGCGGCATCACGTCGAATTTGTGGGACGACCCGTTCGAGTGGACGTTGCCGGAAACGCTCGCCACACCCGCGCTCGTCGCGGAGTATCTGGGGGAAGTCGAGGCGACCAGACGGCGCGGCTTCGCGCTCTTTGAGACGGACGCCGATCTGTCGAAGGAGATCGCCGTGCCGCCCGGCGAGATGCAAACGCTCTTTGCGCTTTTGTCCGCGACGCTCGCGCGCGCCGCGCATCATCAGGGGCGCGCCTACGCAACATTCAGACTGTTCTCGGACGAACGCCTGCCAACGCTTTGAAGCGGCGGCCGCGTCGAACTTTAGCGGCGCAGCGAACGTAATCTAAACGCGCGTGATGAGCCGTCGCGCCGCAAGTCCGTTTAACCGACAGAAAGGTTCTCCTCAATGTATTGCCCGAAATGCGGCCAGTCGCAAGTGAGCGCGGAGGTGCGCTTCTGTTCGCGCTGCGGGTTTCCGCTCGTCGTCGTGGGAGATCTGCTGGCGACGGGCGGCGTGCTCCCCGCACGCATGTCCGGTTACGAAGACTTAGGCGCGCGGCCTATATCGTCGCGCCGTCGCGGTGTGAAGCGGGGCGCAGGGCTGCTGCTCGCCAGTATGCTCCTCATTCCTTTTTTCGCGATCCTGCACGAAGCGATAGGGGTTCCGCAGGAGTTTATGATTCTTGGGGCAATCGGGATGCTGGCCGCCTTCATACGGATCATCTACGCCGTGTTTTTTGAAGACGCCGCGCCTCGCGCGCCGCAATATGCTCCGCAGCCGCCGCAACCCTACACTCCGCCGATTGCTTCGCGGCTGCACGTCGCCGCACAAGAGTCTCTGCCACAGCCGCAGGGCGTGCCCGTCAACGACTACCGGCAGCCGCAGGTACACACCGCCGAGATCATGCGCCCGCCGAGCGTCACGGATCACACCACGCGTCTGCTCGACAAGCAAACCGACACTTCGGAGCAATGAGCGCGCCCGACGAGACGCTTCTCGCCGAACGCCTGCGCGCGCGGATCAAGCGCGAGGGCGCGATCTCCTTTCGCGACTGGATGGACGCCGCGCTCTACGACGAGCGCGAGGGTTACTACCGTCGCCCCGGCCGCTCTCTCTGGGGGCGCGACGGAGGCGACTATCGCACCAGCCCCGAACGCACCCCCCTCTTCGCCGCCACCTTCGCGCGCTACTTCGCCGCGCTGCATACGGAACTCGGCGCGCCGACTCCTTGGGCAATTCTCGAAGCGGGCGCGGGCGCGGGGGATTTCGCTCGCGTCGCGCTCGAAACATTAGAACGCGAACACCCGCGCGTCTTTCAAGCGACCTGCTATTACATCGACGAGGCGAGCGACGAGGCGCGTCTTCGCACGCGCGAAAATCTGGCGGCGTTCACCGACCGCATCGAATTTTGTCCTAACGATTGGCGCGGCCTTTCTTTCGCGGCCGGAGTGGTCTTCAGCAACGAGTTGCTGGACGCCTTTCCGGTTTATCGCGTGCTGATGCGCGGCGGCCGGTTGCGCGAGCTATGCGTCGCGTTGGACGAAGCGGGCAATTTCTGTTGGAGCGAACAAGAGCCGACCACCCCGCGTCTCGTAGAACACTTCGCGCGTCAGGGCGTCGCGCTTGCGGAGGGACAAATCGCGGAAGTTAATCTGGCGGCGGGAGAGTGGATCGCGCGCGCGGCGAGCGTGTTGCAACGCGGCTACGTCTTGACGGTTGATTACGGGGCAGAGGCCGGAGAACTGTATCACCCGACGCAACGCCGCGACGGAACGCTCCGTGGCTTCCGTGAACATCAATTCGTCGCGGACGTGCTCGCGCGTCCCGGCGAGCACGACCTGACGACGACGATCAACTGGACGCAGGTTGGACAAGCCGGGGAAGCGGCGGGTCTGGAAACGATTTCGCTTGAGCGGCAGGACGAGTTTTTGTTGCGCGCCGGGGCGCTCGATCAACTTGAGCGTCTCACCTCACGCGTCGATGGCGAAGCCGAACGCTTGCGGCTGAGACTCGGCGCACGCGAGATGATTCTCCCCGGCGGGATGAGCGGAAGTTTTCAAGTGCTCGTGCAAAAGAAGAGAGCGGTTTAAAGCGGCCGGCGATTGCGCGAGAGGAAAGATTAATGCAGGATAAGCCCGTCGCTCTGCTCGCCGGTATCAACGAATGCGCGACGGACTCGTCCTGCCCTCACAGTTCTACCTGACGCGGGACGGCCATTTGTAATCTCAACTCACACTTGCCGTCACGCCTTCGCGGGCGTTCCCGACCGTGCGCCTGTTACGCTAAAATAATATCGCTTATGCATGAAGTCGAAACCGCACGCCTGCGTCTGAGGATGTTCACTACCGGCGACCTCGACGCGTTAGCCCTCATATTTGCCGACCTGAACGTCATGGAGTTCATGGGCAAAGACGGGCTGCCCATCCCGTTGGGAGAAACCGCCGTGGCTCTGGAGAGCATCGTCCGCCACTGGCAGACGCACGGCTTCGGCAGGTGGGCTGTAGAGGATAAAGAGGAAGGAAGCCTGATCGGGTATGCGGGCATCAGGTCTCTGGAAGGCAAGCCGGAACTTGTCTATCTGCTGGCGAAGAAATACTGGGGGCGGGGGCTGGCGACCGAGGCCGCCGGGGCGTGTCTGAGGTACGGCTTTGGGGAGAAAAAATTCGACTCGATTCTGGCGTTGTCGCGCCCGCTCAACGTGAGGTCGCGCCGCGTCATGGAAAAGCTCGGGATGAAATTTGAAAAAGATGCCAACTACTTCGGCATCGACGTTGTCCAGTACGTCATCAGACGCCAAGAATATAGCAACGACGATTCATTCTATCTACTGCGGAAAATCCTTCGAGACACTCCGGCGGAGTGAAGCGGGCGGCGCGCGTCGGCGTCGCCATTCAATCGCGGAGCAACATAAGTGTTGATTTAATAAAGCTCAATCGGGTATGCTCAATAGTGAAGGGCGAACCCTCAGAGATTTTTCGCCCACCCGCCACGAATACCAGAGCGCGTCAAGCCAGCCGTTATCACCCGCCCCACCCGGCCTGAAGGAGTTTCAACAAAACACATTATGATAGAACCCGGTGCATTGCTTCAAAATCGTTACCGCGTCGTGAAACAGATCGGCGAGGGCGGCATGGGCGCGGTTTACGTCGCCACGGACGAACGCTTTCACAGCACGGTCGCCATCAAGCAGACCTTCTTCGACGACCCCACGCTCCGCAAGGCGTTCGAGCGCGAAGCGCACTTGCTGAACCACCTGCGCCACGTTGCGTTGCCGAGGGTGAGCGATCACTTCGTGGAAGGCGAGGGACAGTTCCTCGTCATGGAGTTCATCGAGGGCGACGAGTTGGCGGAGTTGCTGCAACGCCGCGGCGCGTTCCCGCTGGCCGACGTGCTGCGCTGGGCGGACGAATTGCTCGACGCGCTCGAATACCTGCACACGCACGAACCGTCCATCGTCCACCGCGACATCAAACCGCAGAACATGAAACTCACGTCGCGCGGCCAGATCGTGCTGCTCGACTTCGGACTGGCGAAGGGCGCGGCGACCGGCACGCGCACGAGCGCGACCACGGCCAGCGTCTTCGGCTACTCGCGCAGCTATGCCCCGCTCGAACAGATTCAAGGCACGGGCACGGACACGCGCAGCGACCTCTACTCGCTCGGCGCGACGCTCTATCACCTGCTGACCGGCATCGCGCCCGTCGATGGGCTGACGCGCGCCAGCGCGATGATCAACCAACAGCCCGACCCACTTCGACCCGCGCACCTCGCACACGCGCAAGTGCCGGAATCAATCAGTAAAATCCTCCACCGTGCAATGGCCTTGAAAGCCGCACTCCGCCCGGCGACGGCGGCCGAGATGCGCGCCGCGCTGCGGCAGGCGTCGGCTGGCATCGCGCGCACCACGCCGCAAGCGGCCGCCGCTCACACCCACGGTCAGGGCGCGCGCCACGAGGCCACGATGCTGGACGGCGAGACACAGATGTTCGGCGGGCAACCGGCGACGCCTTCCACGCTTTCACAGACGCGCCTCGTGCGCCCGTCTTCGTCGCAGACGGACAGCGAAGCGACGATTGTCGATTCGTCACTCGAACGCACGCGCCCGTCAATCAAGTCACACTCGCACATCTCTTTTCAGACGCCTCCCGCCGAGAGCGCGCGCAAAAAGTCGCCCGCAATGATCGTCGGCGTCAGCCTCGCCGTGCTCATCGCCTGCGCCTTCGTCGCCTTTCCACTTTTGAAAAGCCCGGTCGCGTCTCCGGCCACTATCGAGTTGCAGACCGGAACTCAGCCCGCCGAAACACAGCCCGTCGCGCCGGACGCGACGCAGACCGGAGCTACACGACAAACTTCAAATTCAACTTCCGTTTCGGAGCGGCCTTCATCGCCGGAACTTCGCTCGGCCGGTGAGTCGCAGCCGCAGGCCAATCAAGTCTCGAATAGGGAAGCGGAGGCAGCGGGCGGTTCTGCTGTCAACGGCGACGGGGCGAAAGGCTTTTCACCCGCCGTCGAAGCTTCGGAGAGCAAGTCCGGCCTCGTTATCCAATCGCCCGCTCCGAGTTCTTCGCCCGGCGTCAAAAACAATGCCGCCGCCGAATATGACGCGCAACGCGCGGAGGATTTACGTAGAAGGAAAGAGCAGCAGGCGCTCGAACTGCAACAACAGCGGGAGCGCGAGCAGTTTCGCCCGCCGCCCCCGCCACCCGGAGGCGGCTATCCGGGTGACGGACATCGTCCTCCCCCGCATCGTCCGCCGCCGATGCGCTGACAATGAACGGCGGCGACGCTCGCGCGGCGCAAAAGATGTTTGCCGCCGGACGACCGCCACGCATGCACGCGCTTCGCGCACGACGCACGCCGTCAAATTCGACGTTCGTTCCTCTGCTCGTCATAACAAGGCGAATGTTCTAACATTGTTGGGGATTGTCTGATGGCTACTCTCCACATCCAAGACGCCGGCGGCCGGAAGTGGCAATACACGCTCACGGGGCAGGGACAATGCACCATCGGTCGCTCGCCTGAGAACACCGTACCGCTCGACGACCCGCGCGTGTCGCGCCAGCACGCGCACATCGTCGTGCGCGGCGACGCCTACTTCGTCATCAACGGCGTCTTCAACGGGTCTGTCCTCAAACGCAGCGCGAACGGGATACTCGTCAACGGTCAACAGCGTGACGAGTGCCAACTCGCCCACGGCGACCAGATCAAAGTGGGCGGGAGCGTGCTCAAATTCCTCAACGACGATCCGCCGAAACAAAACGCGCCGCTCAGATACGAGGATGCCGCTTTAGGGAAGACGCAGATCGCCGTGCCCGCGCACGGTCTCCCGCACCAGCAAGAGGCCGCACGCGCATCGGCGGGCGGGCAGGGTTCGCCGTCGGAGCTACAGGTGTTGCGCCGCAAGGCCGACATTCTCGCCATGCTCTACGAGTTGAATAAGACCTTCAACTCCGTCTTTAACCTCGCGGCCATCTTCGACAAGGCGACCGACATTATTCTCCGCGTGACGCCTGCGGATCGCGTCGTCGCGCTGCTCGGCACGGAATCACCCATCACGCACGGCTTCGAGAGTCTTCACCCCGTCGGGATCAAAACGCGCCACGAGGGATACCAGTCCGGCGCAAAGCAGATCACGGTCAGCCGGACGATCCTCACCAAAGCGCTCGACGAGCGTGTCGCACTTCTCTCGCAGGACGCCACCGCCGACGCGCAGTTCGCACAGGCAAAATCGATCATTTCGCAGGGCGTGCGCTCCACCATTTGCGCGCCGCTGCTGACGGACTCAGGCGTCCACGGGGCGATCTATGCCGACCGTCTCGACCCGGCGGCCGTCTTCACGCGCGACGATCTGGAATTTCTGACCGCCATCGCATCGCAAACCGCCGTCGCCGTCGAGAGCGCGCGCGCTCACGAGCGACTCGCGCGCGAAGAGGTGGCACGCGCCAACTACAGCCGGTTCATGCCCGAATACGTCGTGCGCCAGATGCTCGAACATCCGGAGTCTTTCAAACTCGGTGGCGCGAATCAACGCGTGACCGTGCTCTTCGCGGACGTGCGCGGCTTCACGCGCATCTCGGAGCACGCGCCTCCCGAACGCGTCGTGCAAATTCTCAACCTCTACTTCTCGGCCATGACCGACATCATCTTCGCGCACGGCGGCACGCTCGACAAATACATCGGCGACGGCCTCATGGCCTTATTCGGCGCACCCTCCGCCACGCCGCAAGACGCCTCGAACGCGCTGGCCGCGGCCGTCGCCATGCAACGCCGCATCAGCATGCTCAACCACGAATTGCGCGGCGCGGGTTTGCCCGAGATCAGCGTCGGCATCGGGTTGCACACGGGCGAAGCCACCGTCGGCTACATCGGCTCCGAGCGACGTTCCGAATACACGGCCATCGGCGACACTGTGAATCTGGCCGCGCGTCTGGAATCCAGAGCGGAGGGCGGTCAAATTCTCTCCAGCCACGCCGTCATCGAAGCGGCCGCCGACAACCGTTTCACGCTCCGCGAACTGCCCGCCATCAGCGTCAAAAATCGCATCCAACCCGTCTCCATCTACGAAGTAGGCTGGCGAATCTGATTTCCCGACGCGAGTTCGGAAGCTGCCTGCTGTCGGCTTTACTTGTTGAGAAGTTTTGAGAAATCCAGTGTGACGCCGAAGACGAAGGAGCGTCCGGGTGCGGGCGCGGTTTGAAAATGTTCGAAGTGGAAACGGTTCGTTAAATTTTCCACGCCGAGCGTAAAGAGCACACGCTGATGCTCACCCTGATACGTGTAACCCGCGCGCAATGTCTGTCGCGCGAAAGATTCGAGGCTGGCGAGCGTGCCGTATTGCGTCGAGATAGTCGTTGACAGGTCGAGCGGGTCGGCGCGCTCCACGCGACCCTGATAACGCACCTCATATTCGCCGAACCATTTGCCGCGCGCGCTGTGATAACGAAGGCCGAAGGCTCCACGGAAGGGTGTGATGGCGATGAGCGGCGCGTCGGACTCCGAACCCGAAAGCCGGATGGGCGTGTCGCTCCGGTTGTAGAATTCTCTGATCAAGTTGATGGCCGTCGGGTCGGGCGTTAAGTCCGAACCCTTCAACCACCCGAACGTGCCGAAGGGCGAAAGCGTGCCGGAACGACCGAGCGGCACTGTGCCCTCAAACGCGGCCTCGTAGCCCTGTATGCGCGCACGCGAAGTGTTGGCGCGTTGGACGTAGAGCACGCCGTGAAAAGGGAAGAAGGGGGAGAGCGGCAGCAGCCCGCGCGACGCGTCGGCCGGGACGAACAACGCGGTCGAGAAGACCGGGCGGAGAAAGTCTTTGAAGTCGTTGCGGAAGTAGCCGACGGAAGCGTTGAAGCGTCGGCGTTGAACTTTCAAGCCCACGTCGATGCTCCTGCCACGCTCTGGCCTGAGCGCGGTGTTCGGTGCGAGAAGCACGCTGAAAGTCGGGTCGCCGAAGTTGCGTAGAATGTATCGCTCGGTAATGCCCGGCTCGCGGTAAGTCGTCCCCCAACGGAAATACGGATTGACTTGTCCCGGCAGACGCAACACCGCCCCGGCGTTCGTCGTGACGATGGTGTTGTCGGTGCTGATGCCTTGACGCCCGTTAACCAGATCGACGATGCCCCGCACGCCCGCGACGTTGACAGGGCCGGGGTCGGCGGCCAGCAGATCGAACGAGGCGTCGAGAATGGCCGCCTCCGTGCTCAGAGGAAACCCGGCGGTGACTGCGGCGCGCGTCGCCCAGTGATCGACGCGCAGGCCGCCCGTCAGACGCAGCCAGCGGCGCGGTTCGTACTCCACCAGATTGAACCATCCCAGATTTTCATAGACCGCATCGGGGTTGCTCGCGCGTCCCGTGATGGTGATGCCGCGCGTCGCCCCGCCCGCTTCGCCGTTCGCAAAATCCACGCGCGAGAAGTTGTCTTTTGAAGCGTCGCGAAGGTAGCCGACGCCGGTTGTGTACAAAATGGCGGGGGGCAGGGCGAAGGTGGCCTGCGCCTCCAAGCCGTAAGAGACGACGGTGTTTTGGCCGCTCGTGAAATTCCCCGGCGTGAACGTCGAAGGTCTGCCGGTGAGAACTGAAATTGCCCCCTCCGGCGTCGAAGGGTCGCCGGCGATCTCCCAACTGCTGCCCGGGTCGATGGTGTAGACGAGATTGTCGTCCGCGAACGCGTACTTCTGACGGTAGAACCCGCCCGTCAGTCGCGGCAACCAGCGCGCCAGTTCGCTCCCCTCGTATCTCACGCCGTACTTGTCGAGTTGGCGGAAACTATTGAACTGATTGCGCGGGTCGTAGGGCGGGGCAAGAAACGAAAAGCCGATGCTCTTGTGGCGGCTGTTGAGTTGCCGGTAACGCAGGCTGTGTTTGGCGGAAGGGAATAACCAGAGGTCGAGTTGATCGTTGAAGCCGTGTCCCTGTCCGTTGGGAATCTCTGCCCCGGCGGGTAATTCCCAAACAGCGTAAGTGCGCGCGATGTTATTGCCTGCCGCGTTCCCCAACTCGTTGGCGAACATGCCGAGCCGCACCACCTCTGCCGCGGACACGCGCCTGCCGCCCGAATGATAATTTCCCGCTCTGAACAGCGTGCCGCTCACGCGCAAGGCCGCCTGCGGGATGCTCCAATTAATTGTCGGCGTGCCGCGCCGGAACGTGCCGTTGCTGCGCAGGTCGCCGTCGAAACGCAGCCCCAAATTCATCCCGCCGTCTGGCGCAGTCGGCGCTTTCGTGACGAGGTTGATGACGCCGCCGAGCGCGTCCGAGCCGTACAAGCTCGACCCGCCGCCGCTCAACACCTCGACCGTCTCAACCTGCGTCACATCAACCACGCTCGGCGAGATGCCTGAGAAAGGATCGGTTCGCACGTTGTTCAGACGCTCGCCGTCAATCACCATCAGGAGACGATTCGACGTGAGACCACGCAGGCGCGGCCGCGCGCCCAGAGAATTTGCGCCGACCGGAGTGAGGTTCGGAGTGCGCGCGACGGCTTCCAGAGTGGACGCCGGGCGTCGCTTCTCGATCTCGGACTCGTCCGCGACGGTGACAATCTGCGGAACTTCATGCGCGACGCGCGCGCTGCCTTTGGCCGCCGTCACCGTGATTGCGTCCACGACCCCGCCGGGTACGAGCGTGAAGTCCTGCGTGGTCGTTCCGGCGGAACGTAGGACGACTTGAAGCGTCGCCGTCGCGAACCCCTCGCTGCTGACCGAGAGGCGATGCTCGCCCGGCTGCAACCCCGCGAGTTCATATTTGCCCGCCGCGTCCGTGCGCGCGCCGACGACCCGGCCGCCCGCAATATTCAACACACGCACCTGCGCGCCGACCACGACCGCGCCGTCCTGATCCCTGACCGTCCCCGTCACCGAGACGGATGTCTGAGCCGTCGCGCACACAAACAGCGTCAGCAGTCCGAGCAGAGCCGCTACCAGTCGAACGTTTAACCTTCGCATCTTTTCCTCAAGCGAAACGGGCGGGAGCTACGTGAGGTAGTTCCCTGTAAGGATGTTAATAGAACGCTTATTCTCTCCTGCCGCATCACACGCGTTTAGCACTCAGCCCGGAACGCCGCCGGGCTAATCCCGCTTGATGAACTACAATGAAAGAGATGAGTGGGCGGGTTACCGAATTCAACCGCATCACACGGCTAATGCTAATCACGGTTTCCCAAATCTCAAAAGGTCTTGAAAGTTTTAGATAGAGAGTTGGAGATTATTTCTATCGCAAAGAGTGTTACTTCCCCTGAACACATTTATTCACGAACAATAAAGTTCTTCCCCGAATGCCTGTATCTTCCGGTGTATTCACTCTTCGACCGGTGTTCTAACAAATCCTGCGACACCCTTATCACGCGCGATAACATAAAACGCATCGAATATTTGCCAAGGGACAAACTCTCCCTTAAATAATTTCATTATTTCAGCAGCGAGGGGATCCAACGCACTCTCAATACGGAAATCGCGCAACTTCACGGCAGCTTGCCGCCTTAGGTTTAGAGGTTCGTCGTGGTCAGTGGCAACCTTGATTAATAGCTGTTCACATCTCGTGTAATCGAGTGATACTGCGGCGTCGAGCGCGTCGGAGCGTAGGGCAGGAGGCTCTTGCCGGTCTGCCGTTATGCTTATCAATGAATCGAGCGCCCCTTCGCAATTCATTCCTGATAATACCTGAGCCGCTCTCCTTCTTAGCTGGAAGGCTTCACCCGTGTCCGACAGAATGCGGACGAGAGTAGGAACTGCGGCCTCGCAATCGAGTGTACTTAGCGATCCGAGCGCATCGTAGCGTTCATCCGTGCTTGCATTCTTATTTGCTGCTCTTAAAGAGGCCGCCTCCGCAACTTCCGGCTGCGGCGAGGTTTCTTTCTCGATTTCCGCCGCATCGTCATCATAAACAACAACCTTAACCTGTATTCTATCAGCGAAGGACTCCAAGTTGAGAAAACTAAGTAATATTGAAGACCTCGTCAATGGGTCGGAACTCAAAGCAATTTCGGTTACAGCTTCAGCCGCTTCCGGTATGGCGGAATGTCTCAATAGTGATCCCACGGCAGCATGCCTGACCGCCGCGCTCGGATCATCCCGCAGTCGAATCAGTTCGTTTAAGGCTGTCTTTTCGGTCGCCCTTCCCAGTTGACTAGCCGCTACATATCTCATCGTCCACACATTGCTCTGAGCTAACTGGAGAAGTAGCTCCAACTCGGATTTATCAAAATTTCCCGAGTTGTCGGGTCTGAATTTTTGGGCAAGCTGCGTGACCTTGGCTTTAGACTCCAGTAACGGCGCGAGAGATGGGCGCTCGCCGGATGCGTCAAAAGCTTCTAGCGGCAAAAAGACATCTTCCGCGTAAAGCCGCTTAACGATCATGAATCCCGCGCCACTGGCATCACCGGAATCTATCAGAAAAAATACTAAACTACGCGGAATGATTTGCGGCGAGCGATGATCTCCATCTGTGCCCTCAACTATAGCCTCCTGATCAACCTTCGGGAGAAGTATCTTGCCCAGGGTCTGAGTCAACTCCCAGTCATAAGGAGGTAATGCGTGGATTGCGGCTTGTCCTTTATTCCGAGCCTCGGCCAACTCATCCTCGTTCGGTTCCCAATGCCAAGAAGCCAAATCTGTGAAACTCATCTCCTCCGCAAGCGCGTTGAGCAACGGGGCGCAGAGATACCAGTTGTTCTGGCGTAAGTTCTGTATCAACAGTGTGACCGTGTCTCGCGCGGCCAATCTAAATAACGCCGTAGCGGCAATATAGCGTACCTCATAACACTTATCTTGGATTGCTTTGACAAAGATTTCCACCAAGCGTTCACTGGAGAAAGCACGTAAGGCCGTCGCTCCTTTAATGCGTAGCCGGTCATGTTCATGGTGTAAAACGACCCGAATAAGACCATCTAAGGGTAACGAGTCAATCACGTCATCCATCGCCGAGTCCGTGAGGTTGGCTGGCCCTGACTTTAGAACTTGATCCAGAATTTCATCGTAAACGGCGGGATCGACTTTTGACGGATCACAGTCGATAAGAGTCTTACTCGCCAAAAGTAGGATCGGGCGCGAGAGAGTTTCCAGATTTTTGTCAACTTCAAGGAGCTTTCTGAGTAGGGGATTTGGATCCTCCGAGCCACCGGCTAAGAAACATATCATCTCGGCGGCTGCCGGTTGCCATCTATACCCCCCGTTGCTATTGCGCTGCCAGAGAAAACGGTCAAGCTCTTTCAAGGCGTCGTCTCGGTCGCGATGTGATAGTTCTTCTGCCGCGAGAAACTCAAGGAAGGTACGGTGGAGAAACGAGCGCAGGCCGGGGGTGGGCATGACAATGATTCCGCGATCTTGGAGGTCTGCCAGCACTTTGCTGCCGACTAGATTCTCCCCCTCTAACTTGATCGCAGCGTTAATTGTATTGAGCCACTGGTCATCTGAAAAAATATTGCGCGTCGGGTTGGGGGAAAACAGATCCCATGCGACATGACGCAGGATGCGCACTGTCAGAGGGATTAGCGGGTCATCATCAAATACCCAGCCTCCGCTGATAAAAGCTCTGAGCACCATGCGGTAGAGATCAACGCGGCGTGTGGACGGAGTCAGCGCATTATTCTCGGCTGCCGTGCACGTTAAGCTTAATAGAAGTGGGTTCAAGGTGAGGTCGGCAAAGCGCGAGTTGGCATTCACGCGTTCGAGCACTCGTCCCCGGCCTGCCTTGTCGACTCCGAACCATTTGTTGATGAATTCCTCACGCAGGTAAGGTGTCAGTGGGGCTAATTGATAATGCGTGATTGTGGAGAACGGCAGTCGATAGTGGTCGTAACCGTAAGGCCGCGACGTGATGATGATGTGGCAACGACTATCGCGGAGCGGTTCAAGCGTGGCCTTTAGCTTAGCGCTGGCCGGCACCTCGTCCATAGCATCTAGAAAGAGCCAGCAGCGTTCGGTGAAAAGGGAATCAATAAAAAATTCTATGAGTGCGGGATCGACCTCGTCGGGTGTCAGCGCGTTTAGGGCATTGCTCACCCCGTCTTGAATTGCTTTGGTTAACCCGTGTGACGCTACCTCGGCCATGCGCACGTAGATCGGCACGCGAATCTCTTCCGGCCTCTTCAGGTGTTGTTCCAATTCGTTAAGACTTGCTTGAGAGATCGTCCGCAGCGTCATCTGCGAGAGCAGGGTTTTACCCTCGCCGGGGCGACCTAAAATAACTGCTCTTTCAATATGCTCGTACTCGTCAGCCCATGAGACGGACTCTTCTTTCTCGTTATGATAGAAGTGTCCGTATTGCTCATCTAAAAGAGAGATTGGCCGGCGCGACAGGGCAGCCATGAGCAAGTTTTTATCTTCCCGCTTAAACACCTGTGGCGGCACATAAAGATCAGTCATCGTGCGGCCGGAGAGGTAGGGTTGTGTATCCCTGTTGGGCAGTTCAACCATGGCCTTGAGGTAGGCGATCAAGCCCTCACGCACGTCCGCTTCGCTCGACGCTTCGGCCTCAGTCTTTACTTTGTCTTTGTTAATGACGAAGTGGCTAACACCGTAACGCGTAATTTCTTTCAGCGAATCAACGGGAGGTGAATGCGGAAAAGCTTTAAGCTCGAAGAAGTTCCACAATAGTCCTAATACGTTGCGCATCGCATAGCGGCGCAGCCCCCCGCCTTTGACTGCATCCAATTCCGCCTTACGCTCGTCACCATAATCAGAGATGCCTCGTAAAATCAAAGTCTCTTTAATCAAAGTCGATTCGTACACCGCTGACATCAAACCGGCGGCTTCCATTTCCAGCGCCAGATATTTACGATCTCTGGTCTTGAGCCACCTTGTGAAGGCTTCGGCTGCCCCGACCGTAGAGCCGGATGCGAGATGCCCATCAAACAATTGGACTGGCTCGCGCACTAATCCTTTGCTAACCAGATCGTCGAGAACTTCTCCGTCTACCAGTTCGCGAAGCTCTTTTGAACAGGATTGCAGCCAAGACCGGAAGGAGTTTGCATGCACGAACTCGAAGTTCCGAACGTAATTAATTAAGTTGGCGGTGTTTCTGTAGACCTCACCGCCCAAAGTGAACGAGAACCCATCGTATGCGTCTGCCTTCACCGCCTTAGAATTTTCTAGGTAAGCATCAACTTGGCTGGCAACAACCACATCTCCAAGCCTCACGTCTCTATCGAGAGACGCTGCTATGCCCATCATGACAAGAGTGTTTGGTTCCCAATCCGTGATAAGTCGTTGGGTAATCAACCCGGCTTTATTCGCGCCCATCTCCCCGGCAAGTGTGGCAACACAACGGTACTGATGTTTGGAGTCGGTTGAAGACTGATATTGAAATAAGTAATAGTAGTTTCCGGTGTGAGAGTTGCGTTCGACTACGCAGTTACCCTCAATTCTTTTGTAGAACTCGATAAACTCTTCTTTAAGTGCGATGAAAATGCCTACATCAATCGGCCCGGCACTTGTCATTGATCTAAACCCCCCTCAGCCATAGCTCGCGCCTTGATCAAGCCTGCAACGTTTCCAAGAATAAAAAGAAGTTTATTTTTCTGTTCTGCGCTTGGAGTTTGGCTACGTGATAATTAGTCCTGTGAGAAGACCTATCAGGCGGTATTGTAAAAGAATGAATTTATCAACCGGGTTTGCAAAATCTCAAGGTGATGAAAATCACCCTTTGAATTTCTTGTGGTTTTCAGAGATTCGGCAAAACCTCCCGGCCACCGTCTAGAGTAATTTCATGGCGGATACAAGCGCACCTATTAGCCCGACCAAGGCAAAGGCGATAAAAACTCTATTGAATGAACTCGAATAGCTATAGTGTTTTTTCCAAGGAAAAGTGGCTCGCTCTCCTCTCCTTAAATTTGTCTTATATTCCTCATGCTTAAAAATTTTCGCGACGTGAGGCGTACCATCTTTATCTTCAAACTCGGCAGTATCCTCAAAGAATTTTAACGCTTCCTCGGCGCCTTTGATGAGTTGCCGATTTCTAGTATCTACCTTCCAAAAAATGTATGAGATAAAACTAAGCAGCAATCCGAGCGGGATGCCAAGAAGAGGAACTTTATAATCTTTTTGGAAGGTGGAGAATAGAGCGGTTGTTATGACTGACGCGATAACGATATAGAAGTTGAAAGTGGTCAGTCTCTGGCCTGAGTGCAACTGGAAATAGTCCCAAGCTTGTTTTCGTAGCGGCTCACTTTGCGGGTTAGGGTCACTCATAGCTTTTGTGCGTAGTAGGCCGTGAAGGTGCTGAGTCCGCTGGTCTCGATGTGTGACCAACAAGAAAAAGGGTCAGTACTTGTCGAAAGCGTTCGATACCTGAGGCCGAACTTCTCGCTGATGTCGGAATTTGCTCCGGCGACTGCGCCGGGAAAAATTGTATGGGTTAAAGCCCGTGAAGCGAGAGGTTGAGACCAAACGGACGGAGACGAACGCCGCCCGCAGTTGAAAGTTATTTAAGGAGAACTTCCTGTGCGCCCGGTCAAGCTAGTTGCGAGGTAACACGATGTAACGAGCGCGCAAAGGAATTTTTAAGACGCTAACGAGAAGAATCCGTTTATGTAAATGACCCACTTGAGAACCGGCGACAGGGCGAAATTTATATAATGAAGGGATGAGGCTGTCAATACGAACAGGGCACGCTTAACATAGTGTTAAGCATGCCGGGGAAAGACACTCCACCGGGAGACTTCATCACGTGCGCGAGGCATCCATAACGATCATCCTCCCCGCCAACTCGACCACCGCTGTTCACGAACAATAAAGTTCTGCGCTAAAGAGAGTAAGTCCTTTATTTAGGACTGCCCGAGAGCCATCGAGACTGCACAGGTCATAGAAGAATTGATCGAGATGGCAAGGCAATTTAATGAAGCAGCGCGGCGTGGTGATGATCTCAAGCTGACGGATGAAGAATTATCTTTCTATGATGCGCTGGAAACTAATGAGGCCTCAGTTCGCGAACTGGGAAATGATACGTTGCGTAAGATTGCCGTGAGATCTTACCGAGAGCCTGCGGAAAAACGTCTCGGTCGATTGGTCTGTGCGGGATACAGTCAGGGCGCGGCTGCGACTACTCGTGAAGCGCATCCTGCGGAAATACAAGTATCCGCCTGACCAAGAGGCACGGGCAGTCGAGTTAGTGTTACAGCAGGCTGAGACGCTATCTGAGGCTTGGGTATCCTAATAGTAGGCGAGAATACAAAATGCAAAGCCGAAGCGTTTAACACTTGGCATTGAGATTCCTACAACAAGTACGCAACTTTATTGTCCTCCGACATTAATCCCCTCACACCTTTTGCACACTAAGTTCTCTGATAAAACATTCTCATCTAGTAAAGATATTGATCTCCCCAGTAAGGGGCGCATAAAGCGCCCTGCTGGACAGACTTTATTGTTTGTAGACAGACTTTATTGTTCAGGGACAAACATTATTATCTGTCAACAACACTGTTCACGAACAATAAAGTTGTTCCCTGAAGAGGGCGCAAATCCTTTATTTTCGACCACCCGAAATCGCTGATTTGGAAATAAAGTTCTTCCCTAAAGCTTGATTTACCATGAGGCCAGAGAGTTGAGTGAACAATAAAGTTCTTCCCTAAATGCTCCCTACGCGATTATGCTTTAGAAACTTTCCTTGACGGTTCGATATTGGTTACGCCCTGCACCTGCGATAAGTCTTTAACCTTTTCTGCATCAGCAGACCCGGTTATGACGCCAATTTCGTGAAGCCGCTCGCGTACTTTCATCCCGGCCTCCGTGAGCCTCTCTGCAACTTCATCTAACATCTCCGGTTGATCTCCGTCAATCGAAACAATCAAGTGAACTTTAGACATATGCTACCTCTTAACTACTTCGTCACAGGGTATTTCGTCATCTTACAATTAAAGGGATGAAGTTGGCATAAACCGGCGTGCCGCCTATCAGGTCTCGACACGCCGGTCAGTGGTCACCGGGATTCGCAGGGCTCTGCGGGACGGTATTCTAGATCAAGGCGCTTGCACAAGTCCTGCGCCCACGTCGGCAGATGAAAGTTGCAATCGGCGAGCGTTTTGGATCAGGAGATTCCAGAGACCCTGGCCGTTAATCCCCGGATTGGCTTCGACGCAGAGCGCCGCGATCCCCGCGACGTGTGGCGTCGCCATGCTCGTTCCGGACTTAGTACTGTAACGTCTCGGCAGCGGGAAGCTGGAGAAGACATCTACGCCGGGTCCGGCGATGTCAACCTGCCCGCCGTCTGGGGCAATACCGCGATTGGAAAATGTGGCGATGCGGGTCTGTGCATCGAGGGCGGCCACTGCCATGATCGAAGGACAGTTGGCCGGATGATCTACCGGCCGGACAACTCCCAATTGCCGTTTGCTGCGATTTCCGGCGGCGGCGATAATGAGCGTGCCCGCGTCGAGCGCGCGGCGCGCAGCCTTCTCGAAAATCGTGCTGAATGTTTGTCCCGGCACCCCGCCGATAGACATTGAGACAATGTGGCATTTGTTCTTGACGGCCCAGTTGATGCCTGCGAGCATCCACTCGTCAATGCCTTCTCCACGATTGTTCAGCACTTTGCCGATGAAAATTTCAGCGTTATGCGCGATGCCGTAGCGCGGGAGGGTGGAGAGTGGGCCGCAGGCTGTGCCAGTGCAGTGCGTGCCGTGACCATCGCCATCGAAGACCCCCTCGCCGGGGACGAAGGTTTCGGTGGTGATGCGCCGTCCGAGGAAGTCCGGGTGCACGTCCAGACCGCCATCGTCATTCGGCCTGATGTCAAAGCCCGTATCGAGCACCGCGACGCGCACACCCCGACCGCTGAACTTCGATTTCACAACTCCAGTGACCTGCAAGCCCCACGTCGCCTGCGACTCGTCTGCCTGTGCTCTGACGCCTAACTCGGCGAGCGGATCTGCCGGTTGGCCGCGCACGAGTAAGCTATCGACTAAAGTGACGACACTGTCGCGGTAGCCGCGCAGGTATTCGGCCGAGAGTTGCGGCACGAGACCATGCAGAGGTTGAACTTCTCGTAGCAGGTTGATCTCTTCAATGGCGAAGACGAATCGTTCCGGTTCAATCGCGAGTATCGGCCCGCTCTCGGCATCAGACGCCGCCGCGCTATGCATGGCCTCCAGGCGATCAGGATCGCCAGCGACAACCGCCACGCCTAACTCGTCGAAGATAACAATGTCGGCCTCTTCACGACGACCGGCTTCAAGCACGCCGGTCTCTGCTTCGGCGGTGCTCACGGCACGAAGGCCAGTCGATTGGCTAAAGTAATTGGCCACGCCCTCAACGGTCCCCTCGCGCAGCAGCACCAAGAATCTACCCGTTGTGCCGTCCTGCGCCCTCGTCAGGTCAATGCCCTGAAACTGCCCGTTAGCTGCGCTCCGTACAGTAGAGCCATCGCTTTTAATGCGTCTCTTACTACTTAATTTGGTCATTTCGCACTTCTCCTTCACAGGTGAAACTTCACCATTCAATGTCTATGCGCTTGTTTGTTAAAGCGTCGGGTTTGCTGATAGCGGCGCGCTACTTCTTCGTCAACGCTTCTTTAAACTGCTTGACGGGGATGTTGAAGCCGAAGATGAATTTCGTAACGCGATGAGTGCGCAGGTCGCTCTCCAACTGCGCGGGCGTGGCCGTCTGCCCGGCGCCAAGCGTGCGCGGCTCACGCACGCGATTGAACACCGCACCGGCAAAGATGTTGAACTTGAAGGCCGTCTTGTAGAAGCCCATACCGAGGCCGACCATCGGACGGTCAAGCGGTTTGCCGGAGATGGGCACGCCGAGGACGAGGTGCGGCGTCTTGATAAACTCTTCGCCCTTCGTGTCCACACCGTTCGGGTTGAGGAAGAGATTGAGGAAGCCATAGGCGTTCTGGCGCGTGACCTCCTTGGCCGTGACCTGCCCGCCCTCAGCGCTGAACTGTACTTCCTTAAAGCTCTTGACCGGCAGCCCCACGCTCACGTCCCAGTGATAGCGTCCCTCGTTGTCATAGGTCTTGGAGTATTGTTTCGGCTGCTGCGTCTGCTGTTCCTGAGACACCTCCTTGCCCTCCGCTGCGAGGCTCGCGCTGAGTTGGCTCGAAGGCAGGAAGGCGATGTTGCTTTGGACGGCGATGTCTGCGGGGACGTCCTTGAGGAGGAGCATCCGCCCGCCCCAATAAGAGGGTGGTGGCGGTGGCGGCTCCGCCTCCGTAAACTCCGCCGCTTTGCTGCCGCCGAGGATGATCCCCGCCAGGTCAATGACGTTTTGAATTGGTGCGGGGATTTTCCCCTTCACGTCAACCGTGTACTTAATATCCCAAGTGTCGCGCGCAGTGAGGTGGACGAGAAGGACGGCGACGCGGCGTTGGCCGTAGATACGAGTGCCTTCCTGCACCGTCTGCCGCTCCCAGTTTGGCACCGGCCCATTGGCGGCGGTGTTCCGGTAAAGGAACCACTTCTCCTTCTCGACCTCGTACTTGACCGGATTGCCAGCGCGTGCCTGCGGGTCTTTTTCCGGCCACTTCACGAGGTGGACGATAATGTAGTCGTCGTGCTGCCACTCTTCGTAGCACTTGCCAATGGTAGCTGCGATTAGCAGATTCGGTTTATCAATCGGCTCTTTCGTTGCTTTGATATTAATAACGCCATCGCTCGTGTAATTGTATGTATTCCGCACGGCGATGGTAATCGTATCGGAATTAGATTCAACATCCAGCGCCTCACCGCAGTCGTTCTCAGTGTTGCGCTCATCTTTGACACGCCGCGCTTTGTCCCCGCGCGAGGCTGTTGAAGACGGCGACGAGATGGTGACACGGCGGATGGGGCCATGTATGCGCAACGAGTAGGTCTGAACGAAGAGCGCGGGCGCGCCAACTGAACCGGCTACCTCGACGGCGAAGACATAGGGCGTGTTCTGCGCGGTGGCCGGCTTGCCGCTCAAAACGCCCGAGGGGCTGAGCATGAGGCCGGGAGGAAGCGGGGTGGTGGGGGAGACGCGCCACACGGCCGAGTCAGAACCGCCCTCGGCGACGAACTGAATCAAGTAGTCTTCACCGACGCGCCCCTCAGGCAAAATCAAGGCCGACTCCGCGAGGGTCTGCGCTTGCATTACGTTCTGCTGGGCGGAGGCAAGAACGAGAATCGCTAAAAGGATGACTAGCGCATGAGACAAGTTGGGACGGATGAAGCGGGGGCGCGTTCCCTCTAAGCCGTCGGCGGGATGGTGGTTTAAGTTGGCGAGCATACGTCTACTCCTTTGAAATAAGTTCGTTCGTCGCCTCCGTCTATTGCTAATCGTATGCCACACCTGCCGCGCGCGAAGGGACAGTGCGCGGTTCGTCGTTACTGTTAGGTTAATTCGGAATTAGGGACGGTGAGAGCGCAAGCCCCCGTGTCAGGGAGAAGGCTGGTAGGCGTGTGAGACTACTATCACTTCTGATATTCGACGTATCAGGAGTGATAGCCGAAAATAAAATTCTTCCCAAAAGAGCCGTGTGACATTAAGATTACCAGCCTCGCTGGGATCAAACTCCTAGCCCCCGAGTCTCAGACTAGGAACTCAGTTTGCATCCAACTCATTTCTACACCCAACTCCTTCCAGCGAGTTCTTAGTGTTATGGCGGAGAAATAAAATGATAGGACAGGTGATTTCTCACTACCGTATCCTCAGCAAACTCGGCGAGGGAGGCATGGGCCTCATCTATCTGGCCGAGGACATCACGCTCGGTCGGCGGGTGGCGGTGAAGATGCTGCGGGCAGGACCCGCCAAGCAACATCACCGTGCGAGATTTCTACGCGAAGCGCGCGCCGTTTCAATGCTCAGCCATCCCAACATCGCCGCGGTTTACGATTTTGGTGAGACGCGAGACGGCCACCCGTTCATCGTCATGGAGTTGGTCTGCGGACAGACGCTCGGCGACCTCATCGGGGGTGGCGAACTTCAACTCGCCACCTCGGTTGGCATCATTGAGAAGACTGCCGAGGCCCTCGCTGAAGCGCACCACCGCAACATCATTCACCGTGATATCAAGCCCACGAATATCGCGATCAGCGAACGCGGCGAGGTCAAAGTTCTCGATTTCGGCTTAGCTAAACATCTGGACGGTAAAGCTTCAGATGAGAGCTACGGTGCGCCCTCGCTCCCTGTGACACAGACGCGCGAAAGTGTCCGTGTAGGGACGCCGCTCTATCTCTCGCCGGAGCAGGCGCTCGGCCTTCCCTTAGACACTCGTAGCGACATCTTCTCTCTTGGCTCGCTACTCTACGAGTGTCTGGCCGGTCGCCCGACTTTCGAGGGCAAGAACGAGCCGGATATCTGCGCGAAAGTCATCCGCGAAGACCCGTCTCCCCCTTCGCGCTTCAACCCTGAAGTGCCGCCCGAACTAGATCGTATCACCCTGAAAGCCCTGAGCAAAAAGCCACAGGATCGTTACCAATCGGTCGAAGAGTTAATCGAAGAGCTCCAGGTGCTGCGTCCCACCCTGCGGGATTCGGGCGGTAAAAGCGCCTCGAGAAGGAAGCCCCCGGCCGCGACCCAACGACAGGTGCACACCAGCACCTTGATGTCGGTGGCTGTGACCCTGCGGCAACCGCGCGTTTTAGGTGCCGCATTTCTGACCACGCTTATCGCCGCATTGCTCATCGTCTGGGGCCTCTCCTGGGGGTCTCGTTCATCTTTAGGTGAACCTGACCCGGTAGCCAAGGTCTGGTTCAACAGAGGGGTCGAGTCCCTGCGCAACGGCAGTTACTACACGGCGAGCAAGAGGCTGAAAAAAGCAGTCGAGATAGACAACAACTACGTGCTGGCGCACACGCGACTCGCTGAGGCCTGGAGCGATCTGGATTATTCCGATAGTGCCAAGGACGAAATCATACTTGCCGAGCAACTTGTCCGAGACCACTCACTACTAGCCGAGTTGGACGCGCTCTATCTACAAGCCGTCACGGACACCGTCATGAGCAACTTCCCGAAGGCCATCGAAAGCTACCGCAGGATCGAGCAACTCGCGCCGGAGGGCGAAAAAGCAGCGGCCATCCTTGATCTGGGTCGCGCATATGAGAAGAACGAAGAATTAGACAAGGCCATCGAGTGTTACTTGGAAGCGGCAAGGCGCGACCCGCAATATGCAACAGCCTTTTTGCGTCTCGGCATCGCCCATGGTCGCAAACAGGATTTTAAAAATGCCGACGCCACATTCAACGAGGCGCAAAGTCTCTATCAGACTATGGGTGATTTCGAAGGCGTCACCGAAGTCCTTTATCAACGCGGCGCACTGCTGAACAAGCTGCGTGACATCGGCGGCGCGCGCACGCAGCTGACACAGGCATTGGACAAGGCACAGTCCAACGGGTTTTTGCCCCAGCAAATTCTCACGCTGTTACAGTTGAGCGGCGTGTCGTTCGGGGCGGGTGAACTTGTGCAGGCGCAGCAGCAGGCAAGTGAGGCGGTGGCCTTGGCGCGCGTTAACGGCCTGGAGAACCTCACGACGCGGGGGTTGATTGATCTCGGAAACGCTTTCCTCTCCAGCGGCAAGCACACAGAGGCTGAAAAATATTACACCCAGGCCCTTGAGTTCGCACGTAGGTACAAGGGGCGGCGCAATGAGGCGAGGGCCATGCTCATGCTCGGCAGTTCTCTCATCAACCGGGGACAAATTGATGAGGGGCTGCCTTACGCGGAGCAGGCGTACGATTTTTACCAGCAAGGCAGCTACCGCAAAGAGGCCGCGCAGTCAGCGTTGTTATTCGGGCGAGCGAACCGCGACAGGGGCGACTACGATGCGGCGCTCCGGATATTCAACCAGCGACTGCAACAGGCCGAAGAGTCGAACGACCGCGCGCTGGTTGCGTTTTCGCACAAAGAGATCGGCGTGGTGCTGGCGCAGAGTGAAAGATACCCTGAGGCGCTTCAACATTTCGAACATTGTTCCGCCATCAGCGATACGCTCGGCGATAAGGAGACCGCCGCATACAGCTTGGCACTCCGGGCGGACATGCTCTCGCGCATCGGACGCTTTGCCGATGCACGGGAGATGCTCAGTCGTCTTGCATCCGACGCGAACAGGCAAGACAAGAGTTTCAATTCGGTTGCCGCGCACGCTCACCTGATCGAGGGTAAACTCGAACTGAGCTATCTGCGTTTTCGTTCAGCCATAGCTTTAGGCCGGAAGGCGATTGCGATGGTGGAAAGGCGATCTGATCACACGGCTATTGATGCATTGTTAATTTTGGGATTGGCTCAGGCTTACTCTGGCATGGCGCGTGCAGGTGTCAAATCGTGTGAGGATGCCGTCGCTGCGTCGGAGCAGGCGAAGGATCAATGGCGACTCTCCGCATCCATGCTGGTGCTCGGCGAGACGCTCCTATTGAATGGAGATGCCGAGGGTGCGCTGCAAAACGCCATGCGCGCACGGGAGGGATTTGAACGCAGGGGTCAGCGCGATTCTCTGTGGCGAGCATGGCTGCTCGCCGCGCGCGCCAGCCGCCACCTGAAGGACGAGGCGAAGGCGCAGGAATACGCAACGCGTGCCGCCGACCTCTTCTCGTCTCTCTCTCAATTCTGGGGGAAAGATGCATACGAAGGCTATCTCACGAGGCCGGACATTCGGCAAGAGCGTCAGCAACTCGATGCGCTCTACGCGGCGCCGGCTGGAAGGGCGATTTGAAAGGGGATATGTGAAATGTTAGTTACAAGAAACCAAGGTGGATTCAGTGCGACGCACGATCAACCTATCATCATTACGGGCGAGTCGGTAACGCTTGAGTTCGACGATGACGCGGACGAACATTATGAGCCTGACGACCCTAACAACCCCACGCTATATAGAGGCAACGGACTCAGGATCACCAGCGTTACCGTCCTCGTCACAGGCCAACTGCCTCACCGGTGTCCGGTTCCAACGAGCGGTAGATGCACGGTCGTGATTCAAGGCCGGGGCGCATCTCAGGATAATCCCATTGTCATAGACGGTCGAACAGGACAAGTGATCGACATTACTCCCGACAAAGCATATGGGAAAGTTAATACCGGCTCAGTGCGTAAGAAACATCACTCCGGCGGACACAGGATAAGAAGTTTAACAATCCAACCTGCAACGGGCGGGTCACCGCATCAATGCCCGGCAATACCTGCCAACGGAAAATGCAGGATCAGAATTAACGACGATCACGTTTGATGAAGAGCGATAACTGAACTGAGGAATACGAGCAAAAAGGGCGCTGAGATACATCTCAGCGCCCTTTTTGCTCGTCCTGAGAGATAAATCTCGAGCTAGAGTTTAGACTATTGCGGGACGAGCTAGGGCAGTGGGGATTAGGCGAGTTATCGAAAATGATAGTTCAACAATCATGCCTGATATAGTTGCGGCGAAACATGTGTCGAGAGTGCCGTCACAGCAGGGAGGTGTAGCTATTGTTCTACCTCTCGGCTTGCCTTATTCTTTAAGGGAAACGCATCTGACCAAGCCGTCAGCCGCTTGTTGCCATGAACCCCAGACTCATCGCCATCGCCGGAGAGTTGCCCGGCACGACATTCGCAATCACGGACTCCGTCTCCATCGGTCGCGATGCGTCGAATCATTTGTGCCTCAACCACCCATCTGTGTCGCGTATTCACTGTTTAATCAAAGACGAAGATGGTCTCTTTAAGGTTATTGACCTTGACAGCTTCAACGGTACTTTCGTCAACGGCGTTCCGGTGAAGGAGCAGCCGCTTGCTCACGGTGATCGAGTAGGCGTCGGCGACGTGCTCTTGCTATTCCTCTGTCGGGATGAACAGGCGGAAGATGATATGTACCGGGTCCAGTTGGACGACGAGGGAATTATCACCCGCTCCATGATCAGGCTCCGCCGTGAGGATGCGCTCTACCTCCACCCGGAGAGCTTGCTGGGCTCTGACTCTCCCCTGTCAAGGGCGGCGCGCAACCTCAAGGCACTCCTGAAGATCAGCATGGCGATTAACTCTATACGAGACCTCGACACCCTCCAGCACCAATTGCTCGAACTCCTCCTTGAGGTAGTGCCCGCTGAACGCGCCGCCATTCTGCTCTCTGGAGAAGGCACCCCGGACTTCGTCTCGGCATTCGGCTGGAATAAGTCGTCCGGCGTCAGCACGACGGTACGCGTGAGTCGAACAGTAGCCAGACAGGTGATGCAGGAAGGCGAGGCGATATTGAGTAACGACATAGGTGAGAATCACATGCTGCACGCATCTGATAGCCTTGTCGCCTCGCATGTAAGGTCGCTGCTGTGCGTGCCGCTAGCTGTGCTTGGCAAGGTGACAGGTGTCATCTATTGCGACACCAGCAACCCCGCTTCTCCCTTCGACGAAGACCATCTCCAACTCTTGATGGCTATCGCCGGTGTGGCCTCCGTCGCCATCGAAAACATCCATCACGTGGAACTGCTCGCCGGTGAGAACAAACGGCTAAAGGATGAGTTGAGCATCGAGTCCAACATGGTCGGAGAGAGCACCCCGATGCGGAAAATATATCAACGTATCTCGCGGATTGCGCCGAGCGATGCGACGGTGTTGATCCGCGGCGAGAGCGGGACGGGGAAAGAGTTGGCCGCGCGGGCAATCCATACGAACAGCGAGCGCCGGGAGCATGCGTTCGTGGCGATCAACTGCGCGACGCTCACCGAGCACTTGTTGGAGAGCGAACTGTTCGGGCATGAGAAGGGCGCATTCACAGGGGCGGTTTCACAAAAAAAAGGGAAATTCGAAATAGCCCAACGAGGAACAATTTTTCTTGACGAGGTCGGCGAATTACCCCTCCCCGTTCAGGCTAAGCTCCTCCGCGTATTGCAAGAACGTGAGTTTGAGCATCTCGGCTCTACCCGAACGATCAAAGTGGACGTGCGTGTTATTGCCGCGACGAATAAAGATTTGGAGGCCGAGATTGGTAAGCGAGCTTTCCGTGAAGACTTATACTACCGCCTCAACGTTGTCTCGCTCACAATGCCTGCGCTCGCTGAACGACGTGAGGATATATTATTGCTGGCTAACTATTTCGTCTCAAAGTATAGCCGGAAGTGCAAACGGAAGGTGATGGGAGTTTCCCCTGAGGCACGTGCATGTCTAGTTGCGTACGGATGGCCAGGGAATGTTCGCGAACTGGAGAACGCCATTGAGCATGCGGTCGTTCTCGGCACAACCGATTTTATTACCCTAGAGGACTTGCCGGAGGCTGTCATCGAAGGACGGCAGCTAAGTCAACTCCCCAACCTCAGGTTCTACCAAGCAGTCGTCGAGAAGAAAAAGCATCTTATACTTGAGGCCATTGGGCTGGCGAGTGGTAACTACACCGAAGCCGCTAAGTTGCTCGGAATTCACCCAAACAACCTGCACCGGCTGATCCGAACTTTAGATTTAAAGGAAACACTAAACAAGTAAAGACTCATGCAATCCTTATTTTGATAGAACAATGGCGTGGGTCTAAGAATCGGCATTATGTAGGTTGAACTTCACCTAAGATGCCGTTCTTCCCGCGTGGCTCCGCGACAGCCCCAACTCCAGCATCTTCATAGCCTCATCAACCGCGGATTTTACTGCCGAAGTTTCCCCAAGGCTATAGACATTTGCTTTCATGACGAGTTGCCACTTCCGAGGCACACCTTCTTGGCTGTAAAGATTGGCAGCCCACCAGACACGCCGGACAGCGTATTGCTCTCGTGTCTCCACCATACTCGCTAAGACTTGAACTGTCAGCGGCATCTTATGAAGTTTTTGCTGCAATAGAGTGATAGCGCCAATAGCTCTCCCGATAGCAGTCTTCGTCACCTGCACAGGGCGACCATGATTATTCTTTAGGCGTGTTGCTGCGGCCCTGACTGCAACCGCATATTCCGCGTCGCGCTTCTTCCAGTTGACGCCGGTCATGGAGCAGACTCGCCTCCCGGAATGCGCGCTGTGCCTCTTCAACCACTCGGGGTCGTTCTGGTGCATCCACGCGTACTCTCGCGGGTGCTTACGCCGTAGGGCTTTCAACGTGATCTTAGGCGACTGTCGCATCGCGGCGATCCACTTAGCGCGACATGCGCGCCTCTTCTCCACTAGCACCATCGGATCACGCGCGCCTTTAAGCTGGACATCAGGATTGAGTGGCTTGGGCCTCCTGCCAGAGCGGGAGGGCGGCAGCTTCAGTCGGGCCGCGTGCCTGCGTACCGTCAGCGGATTTACCCCGAGCCGCCTTCCTACTTCACTCAGACTTAACGAAGTATCTTTCCACAACCCTTTCAGCTTGGCTTCCCAGACCTGCCCGAATGAGATCATCCTGCCCACACGGAACCTATCCTCTGACGATGAGTTGGGGCCTGAGCGGGCGTAAGAGAACCCGCATTCGCAGCTGAAAGTGCCGACAGGGCGTTTATCTCTCAACCTGGGGGAGAGCCTGCATTCTTGGATGACAGGCTCCTTGTAGTGCTCAGCTGTGGGGTTGAGGCACGGCCACGGCCCCTCGCCGAAAAAGCTGGGTGAGGAGGGCAGACTGAAAAACTCTGCGGCGGTACAGCCAAGAAACTGCATGAGTAGGAGGTGATAGAGCGGGTGCTGTGCGTGCTTGGGAGGACGCACCAGCCGCAGGAGCCAGTTGGTCTTCGTATGGTCAGAGCCTGTAAATTTGCAGTGAAGCAGTTTTAGCAGGCCAGAGGAGTAATGTTTCGTAAACTTATCGAGCAGGGCATTGACGTGGATGCTGCCAGTGTAAGTGGCAAATTCACGGTTGATTAACAGTTTCAGATAACGATTGTGCAGCGCACCGAGGTCCGATCCCATGATCGGATGCTTTAGCAGCCATGCTACGTCAAACGCAATCTGCAACAACGCTCGGTGATCGCGATCTGATAAATCCAGACACCGCGGTGTCAGTGCTTGCGTAGCGTCGCCGGCTGTGATGAATTGTAAGTTATGCCTGCTGGCGCAGCGGCTGACACCACTCTCTTCGAGAAATACTTCGTGAGCCGGGCAAACCTCCACTCCCGATACCTGATGAGTGCGACGCCAGTAAGTCTCTCTAATCCGTTTCTCATCCTCCTGTGTACATATAGGACAGAATCTCAGGTGAGTGGGCGCATGGATGCGGCTGGCCATTACGCCTGAGCGCATATACCCTGCCTGGCCGCGACCGCTTCGCATGTCGCCTTCAAGCTGCGTGACGCGCTCGCATGGTAGAAATGGGCTGAAGAAGGGAAGTAGCGTGTGCCGATTGATAAGACACTCCGGTAGCAGGGACGAGTCGGCGGGCAAGGCGGCTGAGAGATAGCAGAGATTGTTGGGAAGGTCAATCGTCGCAGCACCGCTGGTTGTTCCGAACATCTCTTGAATAACCGATTTAGAACTCGAATAACTGACGCGGGTGCTGTATCTCGCACATAAGCTGTATAGCAGTTCGTCCGGATACGGCGTGGGAAAATGTCCTCACGTCGTAGTTAACAACAAGAGATATGCATGTGGCGCAACAGATAGTGAAGGGGGAGATGACTACCCTTGTCCTGCTAGCTCAGCCTTTCCTAAGCTGGATGATTATGAATTACAGACCAAACTCAACGAGCAATACAAAGAATGGTGTTGTACCGCACGTCCTAAAACAGATATGGCCAGAAGAGTACTTCTTGGGAAAATGTCAGGGAAAACAGAAGAAGAAGCGAAGCAAAGGTTAATCAACCATTATAATTCAATAGCAAATCACTAGTCATCGACTTTATGCCAATAAGGTCATAAGGCGCCTCTCGCACGATGCCAATATGTTCCTCGCCAGTTCTTATCATTCGACATATGGGCCTCGCCGTAGCTTCTGTTAGCGCCATTGTCCAGATACTTGTAGCTTCCTTCCCCTTGTGAAACTAACTGGCAAAGTCGGCTCTTATTATCCGTGAGGGGTATCCTCTAAGAGTATTCGTTAGCAGGCTCGGTGGACTGTACTCTTAAATATTTACTCATGCAAAAAAAGACAGCCTGATTGCCCAGTGTGTAGATAAGTTCCAATTACAGTACGCAACTTATTTACACTTTTACAACAGACCCGTCTCCAAAACATAGTTGTCCCATTAATGCCAGACTAGCATTTAGGGAACAACTTTATTGTTTAGGGAAGGACTTTATTGTTTAGGGAACAACTTTATTTGTCGTAAACAAACACTACGAAGTTAGAAGATCGAGAATTTGATGGTTAGGTACTTTTTGGGATTTTGGCGGAAGTCGTAGAGGAGTTTGACGGATTCGGAGGAGAGTTGGTTGACGTTGTTGTAGAGGGCTTCGTCGGTGAGGAGTTTGCCGGCTGTGCCTTCGCCGCGTTGGATGCCGGTGATGATGTTGTCTATGCGTTCGGCGGAGGTGTTGAAGCGGGCGATGGCGGCGCGGGCGTCGTTGTAGAGGGCTTCGTCGGTGAGAAGTTTGCCGGCCGTGCCGCGACCTTGCCGGATGTCGGAGGTGATTTTGTTGATCTCTTCGACGGAGGTGTTGAGACGCGCGATGGTGGCGCGGGCGTCGTTGTAGAGGGCTTCGTCGGTGAGAAGTTTGCCGGCCGTGCCACGACCGGCGCGCAGGTCTTCGGAGATGGCTTGAAGTTGCGCGCTGACGGCGTTGACGTTGTTGTAAAGAGCGGGGTCGTTGATGAGTTTGCCGGCCGTGCCTTCGCCGCTGCGGAGTTGACGCATGATGCCCTGCGTTTCGCGAATGGTGACGTTGAGGTTGTCGTAGAACGCCTCGTCGTTGACGAAGCGGCCGAGCGTGCCCTGACCTTCGTTGATCTTGCGCGTGATGTCCGTGACCTGTTGCGAGAGTTGGTTGAGTTGGCCGACGAGTTCGTTGCCGGACTCGGTGAGTTGCGCCATGCCGCCTTCGGTCGTGGTGGGGAGGCTCTGGCCTTCCTGCACGGGGTTGCCGAGCGACGTGCCGGGCGTGATGTTGATGATGCGGTCGCTGCCTAAGAGGCTGGGCGTTGCGAGTTGGGCTTTCGAGTCGGTACGGACGAGATCGGTGACGGCCTTGCCGTCAATACGGCTATCGAGCGCGAGGACGGCTTCGACCTTGGGCGCGTTCGGGTTGTCGCTCGGCGGCAACAGTTGCACGTCGTCAACTTTGCCGATGCGGACGCCCGCCAGACGCACCTCGCCGCCGGGGCGCAAACCTTCGGCCGTCAAAAACTGCGCCTTCAGACGAATCTTGCGCGCGAAAGAGATGTCGCCCGACGCTTGCAGGATCAGGAAGATTAAGACCGCGATGGCGATGATGACAAAGAGGCCGACGCGCAACTCGCGAAAACCGATGGTCTTTTTGGTTGGAGGCATAAGCTATGAGGGATGAAGGATGTGGGCTGAGGGATGAATCGGAAAAGCAGCCGCGCCGGTTGCCGGGCGTTGGTTTTCTTCATCCCTCGTCTCTCATCCCCGATCCTTGTCCTTTCAGTGTCCGCGCAAAAATTTCTTGATATACGGGTCTTCGGTTCGCTTGAGCATCTCGTCCGTGCCGCTGAAGATGATGTGGCCTTCCTTCATCATCAACAATTTGGTGTTGATGAGACAGAGGCGTTCGCCCTCCTGCTCGAAGATGACTTCGCCTGCGTCGTTCACCGCCGCGAACTCGCGCGAGAGGTATTCGACGTTGTTCATCTCGTGCGTGACGAAGATCGAGGAAACGTCTTCGAGGTCGCGCAGTTTGATGGCGAGTTCGCAGATGGTGCGGGCGGTCGGCGGGTCAAGCCCGGCGGTCGGCTCGTCAAACATGACGATGGTCGGGCCGCCGACGAGAGCGCGCGCGATGCCGACGCGCCGGCGCATGCCGCCCGATAATTCCGCGGGCATCTTGTCAATGGCATCTTCCAAGTTGACGAAGCGCAGCATGCGGCGCACTTCCTGTTCCACCTCGTCTTCGGGGATGCCCTGTTCGTGCAGCCGGTAGGCGACGTTTTCGTAGACGGAGAGCGAATCGAAGAGCGCGCCCTCTTGAAAGACCATGCCGAAATTTTTGCGCACGCGCATCATCTCGGCCTCGGTGTAATGGGTGATGTCTTCGCCGTTGACGAGAATCTGCCCGGCGTCGGGTTTGAGCAGGCCGAGCACGAGTTTGATGGTCGTGGATTTGCCGCAGCCCGAACCGCCGAGGATGATCTTGGTCTCGCCCTTCGCCACTTTGAAGCTGAGGCCGTCGAGCACCATGCGGTCGTCGAAGGCGAGATGCACGTCGCGAAACTCGATGGCGGGCGTGATCCGCTCGTTGTCGTCTTCGGCTGCGAAGGTTGACTCGGCCGCCGCCGTGCTCACGCGGTCGTCTATCGCGGGCGCGTCGGGGGCATGCGAAATTTCGATGTCAGTGGAGGCCATACGTGTCAGAGCGTAAAACTCAAGTGCCCGGCATGTCCAGAATAACCTGTAATGCTTTGGCAAGGAAGAAGTCAGCGATGATGACGACGATGGACGAGGTGACGACGGCCGAAGTGGTCGAGCGGCCGACGCCGACCGTGCCGCCTTCAGTGCTCAAGCCCTTGTAACAGGAGATGCTGCCGAGGATGAGCGCGAAGACGAGCGGCTTGATGACGCCGCCGATCATATCGTCAAAGGTGATGCCGTAACGAACCGAACTGAGAAACGTCGCGGCCGATTGCCCGTAGAGCGTCGTCGCCACCGCACCGCCGCCGATGATGCCGACCACGTCTGCGGCGACGGTCAACAGCGGCAACGTGATAAAGAGCGCGACCAAGCGCGGGGCGACCAGTTTGCGCACCGGGTCTGTGCCGAGCGCGCGCATGGCGTCGATTTGTTGCGAGACGACCATCGAGCCGAGTTCGGCCGAGATGGCCGAGCCGACGCGCCCCGTCACCATCAGCGCGGTCAGGACAGGGCCGAGTTCGCGCACGAGCGAGAGCGCGACGAGGAAGCCGGTCTGATCCTGCGCGCCGTAATATTTGAGCGTCGGGAAGGTTTGCAGGGTGAGCACGCCGCCGGTGAAAAATCCCGTGAGCACGATGATCGTGAGCGAGCCGACGCCGATCACGTCCATCTGCGCGATCATCTCGTTGAAATAGGTGGGGCGGCGAAAGAGCCTGCGGACGGCGCGCGCCACCAGCAGACTCGTCTCCTGAACCTCTAACAGGGAACGTATGGCAATGTTCATGTGTGAACTTTAGAAATTCGCAAATGCGCCCGTCTGCCGTAAACGCCTCTGAGCGGCGGCACGCCTCCGAATAACTACCCGCGAACCGCGACGGCCAACAATCCGTGTGTAACTGAATGATAAAGGGCGCGCAGACAAACTTGCGAGACGAGCGTCATCGAGCAAGTCAATGATGCGCAATAACTGGGCAAGGCGTCAAGCTAACATCCGTTGGAAAGCGGAAAGTCGAACCGCGAAGGATGCGAAAGGGGAGGGGAAGGCGCGGCTGTTTCACGTCCTCGCTCGCCGCCGGGCGTCACCTGTCGCGCGGCGGGTCGGCGGCGGGGCGACGCTGCTGGCGCGGGGCGTTCCGCTCGTCCGTCAGGCGTCGCTGCTGCTGTTGTTGTTGCTCTTGACTCCGCCGCTGCATACTGTTTTTGAAGCCTGCCGGGGCATCGCCGGGCGTTTCGTCTTGTTGCAGGGAACGTCGATTCATGCGCTCGCGGCGCGTGCGGGTCTGGCGTTGGAGACGGCGGAAGGCGTCGAGTTGTTCGGGCGAGAGAATGCGCCGGATGCGTAGTTCCGTGAGCGAGCGCAGGCGCACCACCGCCGTCTGCGCCGCGCCCACCTCGCGCACGCGTTCCTCGATGACGCTCTCGTCCGGGCTGGCCGAGTGGATGGCCTCGTCGAGCGCGCGGCGAGCCTCTCGCAGTCGCGCGGTGAAGGAGCGGCCTTGCGGTTCGGTCTCGCGCCGGATCGCTCTGATCTGCGCGCGCTGTTCGGGCGTTAAATTCAGGACGCGAAGCAGACCGCCGCCGCCGTTTGCGCCGCGCCGTCTCGCTTCCAACTCGCGCCGCGCGCCCCGCTCGCGCCCCCCGGCGTCCGCGTTCTCATCTTGCGCCCGCGCGACGGCCACGCCCGCCGACAAAAACAGCGCGAGCATTACGGGCGCGACCAAAGCAAATTTGCGCCGGGTCAATTTGTCGATGAACTCGTTCATTTGGTTCTCACCGTCTCGCCGTGTCGCGGCGCGAGTTAATTCGCCTCGCTCAACAGATCGTAGAGGCGCGGCACGTCCTCCTCGTCTCTTTCGCCGCGCGGTCGTGTCCGGCGTGTCGCGGGAGATGCGTGCCGTGCGCGCCGCGCATTGTCGGGTGCAGAGATCGTCTTAGACGCGGAGGCCGGTTCGAGCGTCTCGACGGCCGCGATGAGATTCGCTTCGCGACTGTCATCCAACTCGGCGCGCGTGTCTTCGAGTTCGCGCAAGGCCGCGTCGCGCTCGGCGACGAGTTTGTCCAACTCCGCTTGCGAATAAACGTTTCCGGCGGGCGCAGCAATTTGCGGCGAAGGCGCGGCCTGCGTCTGGCTTCCGAGGCGCGTGCTGAAAGCCAGCCCGCCGTCGTCCCAACGAACTTCCGCGTTGAACACGGCGAGCGTGACGAGCGCACACACGGCGACCGTCGCGGCGGCCACACCTGCGCGCAGCCACACCGGCGAGAGCTTGAAGAATTCGCGCAAGGCGGCGAGCGCGGCGCGCGGCGACGCTGTGGCGGCGGCGACGCGCACATGCGCTCGTCGTGCGTCGGGCGGCGCGACCGTGCGCGCGGACGAGAGCGCGTCGTGCGCGCCGTTTAGAATCTCCGCGCGCCAGTGGCCGACGGCTTCGCGCACTCCGGCGAAAGCGACGAGTTCGTCGCGGCACACGCCGCAGCTTGCGAGGTGCGCGTCGAAACTCTCGCGCTCGGCCGGACTCGCTTCGCCGTAAAAGTAGGCGACGAGTTCTCCGGCGCGTTCGCAGTTGTCAGTCTTCGTGGTCTCATTCATAACTTCTTCTTCCTTGCTCCGGTTCTCACACGCGCGTCGCTTCCGCGCCGTATTTTTCGAGCCGCAGGCGCAGTTGTTTGAGCGCGGTGTAGAGCCGACTCTTGACCGTGCTCAAGGGCACGCCGAGCGCGTCGGCGATCTCCTGAAACGTCAACTCCTCGAATTCCTTCATCACGATCACTTCGCGCAGTTCCGCGGGCAGAGCCGCCACCGCGCGCCTGACGGCTTCGTTGCGCTCGCGCCCCTCGGCCTGCCGCGCGGGCGAACGTTCTGCGGGTGCGGCAAACTTTTCGCCGCTCGCTTCCGTCTCGGCTTCGAGCGAATTCTCGGCACGAGTGCGTGCGCGGCGTTGACGCGTGATGCACTGGTTGACGGCGATGCGGTGCAGCCACGAAGAGACTTTCGCCTCGCCGCGAAACCCGCGCAGGTTGCGGAAGGCGGCGATAAAAGTCTCCTGCGTCGCGTCGCGCGCCTCCTCTTCGCGGCCGAGGATGCCGTAGGCGAGCGCGAAGATGCGTCGCTCCCAGCGACGCACGATCTCTCCGAACGCATCCGCGTCGCCGGAGAGAGCGCGTTCCACGATCTGTTCGTCGCTCGTTCCAGCCGTCTCCATTCTCGTCTCTTCCGGTCAGGCTCGACGCGCCCGCCGCGCCTTCGAGCGCACGAAACTATCGCACTCAACTCTTTAGACGCGACCGCCGCGCCGTTGGCCGAAAATATTACACCAACGCCATATCCGCAGGGGCAGGGACGACTCCGCCGCCCGGTCAAAACTTATACGCATCCGGCAAAATCAAAACGCGCGCAGGGGACTCGTCGCTGCCTTCTACAATTTTTCGCCCCGATTAAACGTTGACACCGCTCTCTCCAACTTCGTACTATGAAATTGGCCTGCGCGTCCTGTGGACAGAGGCCGCCGCAAAAGTTCTCTTGCTTGTCCCGCACTGAATTTCTTCCTCTCCAAACTTACTGCATCGCCCGATTTCCGTCTCTCTATTAACGCAACCTTCATGTTTGAACGTTTCCGGCGCGTGCGCCTGCTCTACATCGTGCTCGGCACACTGCTTGTCGTCGGCCTCGTGCCGCTCGGACTCGCGGGTTGGATGCTCTCGAATCGCAGCGCGGAAGAACTGCGCTCTGTCGAAGGCCGCTATCAGGCGCAACTCGTGCAGGACAAGGCGCGGCAGATCGAACTCTACGGCCAACGTTATCGCGACGTGGTGACGGGACTGGCGCGCGCCTTTGAACTCGCGGGCGGCGTCCGCGTCATCGGCGTGGAGGGGAGCGATAAGCGTCTGCAAAAGGCGGTCGTGGACGACCCGAACCTGCTCGCGCTCGTCATCCTGCCCGTCGGAAGCATTCCGCACGTCGCCTACAAGCCGGACGTGATCGGTCGTGAAGAACTCAACGAGCGCGTCGGCGAAGTGCTCGCGCGCATGAACGGGCGCGGTCTCGTCTTAACGCGCCCGCAGTTGATCCGTTCGAGTCAAGAGGTGGGTTTGACGATTGCCGCGCCCGTCATGGGCGGCGCGGACGGCGAAGAGGTGGTGGCCGCCGTCGCCGCCGTCATCTCTTTCCACGAAGTCTTCGCGGCGGTGCAGCAGCCCACTTCCAAGAGCGAGCGCGAACTGCTCGAACAGGGCTTGCCCGTGATCTTCGTCGTCGATGCAGCGGGTCGCGCCGTGGCGCATCCGGACAAACGCGTCGCCTACGAAGAGCGTTCGATGGTTGATCTCAAGATCGTGCAGAACTGGATGGACACGGGCACGCAGGTGCAGTCGCTGCTCGAACCTTTCACGGCGGAACGCGACGGGCGACCGCTCGCCATGCTCGGCGCGTATGCCACCGCCGAACTCGACGCGGGCGCGCGCCTCGGCGTCATCGCCATTCAGGATGAACGCGCCGCGCTGCGCTCCGTCACGGACATGCGCAAGCAGACGTTTATGATCAGTCTGCTCGCCGCCACCTTCGCGCTGCTCGCCGGTTTCCTCTTCGCCAAACAACTGACACAACCCGTGCGCGACTTGGCCGACGCCGCCGGGCGCATCGCCTCCGGCAACTTCGCGCAACGCATCCGGGTGAGAAGTCGCACCGAACTCGGCGAACTCGGCACGTCGTTCAACACGATGACCGATCACCTCGAACAGTACGTCGAAGATTTGCGCCGGGCGGCGGAAGAGAATCGCCAGTTGTTCGTCGGCACGGTCAAAGCCCTCGCCGCCGCCATCGACGGCAAAGATCGCTACACGCGCGGCCACTCAGAGCGCGTCGCGCGTTTCTCGGTCGCCATTGCCGAGCATCTGGGTCTGCCGGACGAAGAGATCGAAGCCCTGCGCATCAGCGCGCTGTTGCACGATGTCGGCAAGATCGGGATTGACGATAAGGTCTTGAAGAAGCCCGCGAAGCTGACGGACGAAGAGTTTGAGATCATGAAGACGCACCCGCAAAAAGGGTTCAAGATCATGTCGCAGATTCCGGCGATGCGCGAGTTTCTCCCCGGCATGTACATGCACCACGAGATGATCAACGGCGAAGGCTACCCGCAGGGCTTGCACGGCGATCAGATTCCGATGCAGGCGCGCATCGTCTCCGTCGCGGACACCTTCGACGCCATGACGACCGACCGCCCGTACCAGAAGGCCATGGAAGTTGACGACGCGCTCATGCGTATTCAAACCTACGTCGGCACGCGCTACGACGGGCGCGTCGTGGACGCGTTGATCGAGGCGTGCGGCTCCGGACGAATCAACGCCGTCAGCGGCAGAACGCGCACCCGCCGCGCCGTAGCGGAACAAACGACGGAACAAACGACGGAGCAAGCGGCCAAGCAAGCGACGGTTGCTATCCCGCCCGTCGTCGAACCGTCGGCGGAGCAAACGCTCGTCGCCTGAGCCGCTGCCGAAGCCGCGAGATGTTTCCCGCAGAAGCTATTTGAAAAGTCTCGAAGTGGCCGCACGTTTTGTCGCCGCGTGCCGGTTGCAGTTATAATCAACGACTTTCAATTAGACGAAATTTTACGCTGAGGGCATTCATCTAACACATGGCATTCTGGCGACGCAAAAAAGAAGACCGCTACATCACGCTCGGACTCAACGAACCGCTCAAGCCCGCCGAAAAAGAGTCGGCGGCGAAAGACGACCCCGGCGCGCGACCCGAGCCGCCCGCCAATCTCGACGCGACGAGCAAGACGGCAAGCACGCCCGCGCCGCCCCCGTTTGAACCGGCCGTGACGGGCGGCGCACCGACGCCCCTACCGCAAGAGCGAACCGGCAACGACACGGGGATCGGCGCGACTGCTGCTGACGCCGCGCCCACTGCGCGCCCCGCCACCGTCCCGACCACCACGACCGGCGGCGCGTCGCGCACGACGCCCGAACCGTCGAAGCCCGGCGTCGCGCAGCAGCGACCCGTCCCGACGCGTTCCACCTTCACGACCTCCATCCTCGGCCTCGACCGTTCGATTGAAGAGTTGCAGGCCGAAGAGGCCGCGCTCGAACGCACGTTTGAGAAGCGTTTCAAAAATGCCATTTCGGCCACGCGCGAATCGCTCTCCGAGAAGATCGACACGGTCTTTCAGGGGCGCAAGCAGATCGACGCCGAGTTGCTCGACGAACTCGAAGAGGCTCTCATCGCCGCCGACATCGGCGTGCCCACCACGCTCGACATTCTCGATTCGGTCAGGCGCGGCATCACGCGCAAAGAGATCAACGACATCGAAGCCTTGAAGGCCGCGATCAAAAATCAGTTGCTCGCCATCCTGCGCGCGTCCGAGGCGAAAGGCGTCGCCGCCGAGACGAGCGTGCCGGAAAACATCACGCCCTACGTGATGATGATCGTCGGCGTCAACGGCGTGGGCAAGACGACGACCATCGGCAAACTCGCGCAGCGCATCAAGGCCGAAGGCAACGACGTGCTCATCTGCGCGGCCGACACTTTCCGCGCCGCCGCCTCAGACCAACTCGCCATCTGGGCTGAACGCACGGGCGTGCCGCTCATCCAGCAGAAGCAGGGAACAGACCCGGCGGCCGTCCTCTTCGATTCGCTCAAAGCGGCCAAGGCGCGCAACTCCGACGTGCTCATCGTGGACACGGCCGGGCGTCTGCACAACAAGTCGAATTTGATGGCCGAACTCGAAAAGATGAAGCGCGTGGCCGGGCGCGAAGTGGAAGGCGCGCCGCACGAGACGCTGCTCGTCATCGACGCCGTGACCGGACAGAACGGGCTGGAACAGGCGCGGCAGTTTTTGAAAGTCGCGGGCGTGACCGGCATCGTCCTGACGAAACTCGACGGCACGGCCAAAGGCGGCATCGCCGTCGCCATCTCGAAAGAACTCGGCCTCCCGATCCGCTACGCGGGCATCGGGGAAAAGGTTGACGACCTCGTCGTCTTCAACGCGGAGCACTACGTTGACGGACTCTTCGAGTCTCAATGAGTTTCAGGTTTCAAGTTTCAGGTTTCAAGTTCAAGTTAAAGAACCGTTGAACCTCAGTCCTGAAACTTGAAACCTGAAACTTGAAACCAAACTTTGCAACCCGAAATAATAAATTCAACTTTGGACGCGCGGAGCGTGGCCGATGAGCGTTTGATGCGACGCGCGCTGGAACTCGCGGCGCGGGGGACGGGACGGGTCACCCCCAGCCCGCTCGTCGGGTGCGTGATTGCGCGCGACGACGGCGAAATCGTCGGCGAGGGTTTTTATCTGTACGAGGGCGTCAAGCACGCCGAGACGCTCGCGCTCGAACAGGCCGGAGAGCGCGCGCGTGGTGCGACCGCCTACGTCTCGCTTGAACCGCACGCGCATCAGGGGCGCACGCCGCCCTGCACGGCCGCGCTCATCGGGGCGGGCGTCCGGCGCGTCGTCGCGCCCATCGAAGACCCGAACCCGCTCGTGTCCGGGCGCGGCTTCGCGCATTTGCGCGAGGCGGGTCTGGAAGTCGAGGTCGGGCTTCTTGCGCCGGAAGCCGCGCGGCTCAACGAGAAATACATTCACGCGATGCGCCGCGCGCGCGCCTTCGTCCATCTCAAACTCGCCTGCTCGCTCGACGGGCGCATCGCCACACGCACGGGCGACGCGCGCTGGATCACGAACGAACAATCGCGCGCACGCGTCCACAGGTTGCGCCACGAATACGACGCCATCCTCGTCGGCGCGGGCACGGCCGCCGCAGACGATCCTCTGCTCACGGATCGTAGCGGCCTCGCGCGTCATCGCCAGCTCGCGCGCATCCTGCTCGACGACGAACTGCGCCTTTCGCCCGACTCCCGACTCGCCCGCACGGCGCGCGAAATTCCGCTCATCATCTTTACCTCCGGCACGGCCGACGAGCGCGCCGCCGCGACGCTCCGTGAGTGCGGCGCGGAGATCGTGCGTGAGCCGCGCGGCGCGCGCGACCTGCGCGCGGTGCTCGAAGAGTTACACCGTCGTTCGCTGCAAAGCGTGCTCGTCGAAGGCGGGGCGCACGTCGCCGGAATGTTCCTCGACGCCGGACTCGTCGATAAGGTGAGTTTCTTCATCGCGCCGCTCATCATCGGCGGAGGCGACGCGAAGGCCGCCGTCACGGGCACGGGCGCGACCCGCATCGTCGATGCCGCGCGCCTCCACGATGTCGAGATCACGCAACACGGCAACGATGTGGAGATCACCGGATACCCATCAAAGGACGTAAATCGTGAATAGAAAGAAAGGGTTTTCTCTATTCACGATTTACGATTCACGATTTACGTCTTTTAATTCCTTCATGGCAAAGAAAAGTCTGGGACAGAATTTTCTTGTGGACGAGGGCGTGGTGGCGCGCATCGTGCGGGAGGTTGCGCCGCGCGTGGATGAAACTATAGTCGAGATCGGGGCGGGGCGCGGTGCTCTGACGACGCGACTCGCGGAGCAGGCCGGGCATCTCGTCGCCGTCGAGTTTGACCGCGACCTCGTTCCGCTGCTGCGAGAGAAGTTCGGCTGCCGGGAAAATTTCACGCTCGTCGAGGGCGACGCGCTGGCGATTGATTTCTGCGCGGCCATCCAGCCCGCGCGCGAGGCGCGCGTCGTCGCAAATCTTCCCTACAACATTTCGACGGCCATCCTGCAACGACTGTTCGAGCAGCGGCGTTGCCTGACGGAGATGATCCTGATGCTCCAGCGCGAGGTGGTCGAACGCATCACGGCCGCGCCGGGGACGGGCCAGCGGGGTTACTTGTCCGTGTTGACCGAAGCCTACTGCGAGGCGCGCACGCTGTTCGACGTGCGACCCGAAGCCTTTCGCCCCGTGCCGAAGGTGTGGAGCACGGTCGTGCGTCTGCGCGTGCGCGAGAGCGTGGCGGCCGGGGTGGCAGACGAGGCGTTGCTCTGGCGCGTCGTCGGCGCGGGCTTCGCGCAGCGACGCAAGACGATCTTTAATAACTTGCGCCACGCGCCCCCTGCATTGCTGCCGCAAGTGGACGCGGCGGGCGGCGCGAACGCGCTGCTTGAGACGGCGGGCATCGAGCCGCAGAGGCGCGCAGAGACTTTAACGCTCGCGGAGTGGGTCGCACTCGCGCGCACGCTCGAAGCAGGAGCGCGATAAGCGTGCGAACGGGTCAGGGGAAAATTTGCGCGCCTTCCAACCGGCGAAACCCTTTGAGCAGCTTCTTGTAACTTCCGTCGAGGATGACGACCAGAGTTTCGCCGGGGAATGAAACCTGCGAGACGACTTCGTCAATCAACTGCCGGTTCGACGTGGTGCGATTGAATTGATACCACGACGCGTTGGTCACGATGCCGACCACGTAGAGCGGCTTTTCGGGAAACTTCTCCAATCTCTTTTGCGCGAGATAGACCGTCTTGATCTGCGGGAACGGGCTTAACTGCCCGCGCAGGCGTTCGACCTCGGCCGGGGCGGCTTCGTGCGGAATCAATTCTTTGTCTGAACTGATCCCGGCGCGCTCCGGTTCGGCTTCCTCCAATTGTGCGAAAAATTTCTGCGCGTGCTCGCGGTAGCGTTCGGCTTCTTGCGGCTGCCCTTCGGCGGTGAAGTATGCGAACAAGACTTGGCAGGCGGGGATGAGCATGTCCGGGTTGCGCGCCGACGCGCGTTCCAGATGCGCGACGCCCGCCCGGTCGTTTTGCCGTAGGAGCAGTTGGCCGAGCAGAAAGTTTGCCTCGGCGTGGTCGGGGCGAAGCGAGAGCACGTCGCGCAATAAGGGGATCGTCTCTTCGGGCGTCTTGAGTTCGGCGGTGAGCGTGGCGCGCGTCCACGCTTCGTCGAAGAGGAGCGCGCCGCTTTGGGCTTTCGCTTCGAGCGCGGCGAGAGTCTCGCGCGAGCGCGCGACGTAGCGGTGTCGCTCGCTCCACTGTGGGGCGATGGCCTCTTGCCACGCGCGCTCAAACTGCGCGATCACTGTCTGCACTTGTTGGCCGAGATAGTAGTCCGCCGCGTTCTCTGCGACGGGCGCGGGTTGATAATGCGTCGTCCAGTCGCCGCCGCCGTTGTCTTGCGGCGACGGGTAGCCGAGCGCGCGCAGGCGGTCGGCGAGCGCGGGGTGCGTGTCGTCGGAGTTCGTCCGTTCGGCGAGCGCGAGATTAAGCTGGCGCGTGGCCGCGTCCGGCGGGAGCGGTTGGCCGAGCGCGCGCGTGAGGTTGGCGTAGACACCGGCGACGGGGCGCGGTTCGTTCTCGGCGTGGCGATAAACTTCCGGCCAGTAGTTTTCTTCCAGATAGCTTCCTTTGAGCCGCGTGGCGATGAGCGTCTCGGCGACGTTTTGCACGCCGGTCAGACGCGCCGCCGCCTCGTCGGCCTCGTACTCGTGCGTGCGCGCCAGAACGAAAGAGTAGGCTTGAAAATAGGGCGCGTACCAGTTGAGAAACTTGGTGAAGAGAAACGCGCCCCAGTGTTGCTCGCTTTCCAGACGCGCCAGCAATTGTCCCCACGTTAGGCGGAGACGATAAATCCAGCCGGAGAAACGCCCGTGGTTGCCGGACAGGTGGCCGAGTTCGTGCGCGAGCATGGAACGAAACTGCGCGGGCGTGGTCGCCTGCATGGCCGGAAGGCCGAGTTGGAGGTAGTTGCGATAACCGCCGAAGAACCCGTAGCGCGGCACTTGCGCGACCCCCGCGTTGAAGAATTCTACGATGAGGACGTGATGGATGCGCGGCGCGTTGAGCGCGTGGGTCAGTTCTTCGATGAGGTCGAAGAGGCGCGGGGCTTCGGCGCGCGTCAACTCGAAGCCGTCGGGCGGCAACAGCTTGATCCACAGCGAGCGAAGCACGATCCACGCCAGCACCAGCAACACCCATCCTATTTTGATGCCGATGAAGTTGAATTTTCCCTGACTCCACATGAGGCCGAATAAAAGTACGAAGAGGGAGAGCAGCGCGGCCAGCACCAGCGCGATGTAGGCGTAGCCGAGCAGCGCAAGGAGCGCGACGCGAAACCTGTATTTCGCGGGCGCGTTCTTCGCCAGAATTTCGAGACGCCTCACCATCTCGTCAAACTTTTCGTTTGTCATTGCCATAAATTTACTGCCCGGCTGCGGGCGGGTGTTGCAATAAAGTGTTGGACAGTTTTGAGGAATCTTCCGGGGATGCTTTGGCGGCTCGGCGAACAGGAAAGCGCATCCGGCGAAACGTCGGGTATAGTAGCAAAGGCAGGTCGAAGGTTGTCAATTCAGGAGGCCGACATGCGTACACTCATTGCCAGAGACGGCAATCAATTCATCGCCGCCGAGCGCGGGGAACTCGACAATCCCATCCTGCTCATCCTGCGGGATAAGGGTTATGAGCTTTCCATGTCATTCCATCTGGATGTGGCCTATCAGCGGTTCGAGAACTGGCACGCCGTGGGGCACGGTTGGAAGCACTTGGCGGGCACGCTGCCGGAACTGCTGTCGAAGGTGATCGTGGCCGAGACGCGCGGCGCGCAGTGGGGGACGCGGGAGAGCGAGCCTGACCTCGTCGCCCGCGTCCGGTCTGAGGCGTTAGACCTCACTGACCCGGAGACACGTCACCAGCCCTGACGGAGCGCGGGAAGCCTCCCGATTTTTAGTTGGAGATGCGCGCTACAACGCGTGCCGGAGAGTTCGGCCAATGAGAACACGATGTTCCGAACCGCGCGTCGTTGCGGGGGAATGCGCGCCGTTGTGGTATACTGTCCGACTAATATTCCCTCAAAGTTTTATCCTGCGATCTGAATTTATCGCTTGGTCTGGAGAGTAAGAAATAATAGTGAACAAGGTTATAGAACTGATCCCGCTCGGCGGCGTCGGCGAGTTCGGGATGAATTGCATGGCGGTGCGCTACGGCGACGAGATGATCATCGTCGATGCGGGCATGGGCTTTCCCGAAGAGAGCGTCTACGGCGTTGACGTGTGCGTGCCCGACTTCGATTTTCTGGAGGAGTACCGCGAACACATCACGGCCATCGTCCTCACGCACGGGCACGAAGACCACCTCGGCGCGTTGCCCTACATCCTCAAAAAATTCAACGTTCCCGTCTACGCTTCCCACTTCACCGTGGGACTGGCGGAGAGCAAACTCAACGAGCACGACTTGTTGAACGACGTGCTGATCCATCGCGTCGAACCGCGCGACGTGGTCAACATCGGCATCTTCAAAGTCGAATTTATCCGCGCCTCGCATTCGCTCATCGACTGTTTCTCGCTCGCCATCACGACGCCCGTGGGCACAGTGATCCACACGGGCGATTACAAGGTTGACGAGACGCCCGTGATCGGCGAACCGATAGACCTGCGGACGCTACGCCGCTACGGGCAGGAGGGCGTGCTCGCGCTGCTGTCGGATTCCACGAACGCGACCGTGCCGGGGCGCACGCCTTCGGAGCGCGCCGTCATCCCCGCCTTTGAGGAGATTTTCAGCGAGGCCGAGGGGCGCATCATCGTCGCGGCTTTCGCGTCGAGCATCCACCGCTTGCAGATCGTCTTCGACGTGGCGCAGCAGTTCGACCGCAAAGTCTGCGTGCTCGGCCGCTCAATGTTGAAGAACGTGGAGATCGCCGAACGGCTCGGCTATCTGGACGTGCACGAGAACGAGATGGTTTCGCTGAACGAGGCGCGACGGATGCCCGACGACGAGATCGTCTATCTCATCACGGGTTCGCAGGGCGAGCCGCGCGCGGTGCTGGCGCAACTGGCGTCGCAATCGTACAAGGGTTTGAGCATCGAAGAGGGCGACACGGTCGTGCTCTCGGCGCGCATCATCCCCGGCAACGAGCGCGCCATCTCGCGTCTCATCGGCGACATCTACAAACGCGGCGGCAACATCATCGACGAAAAGCGGCGACTCATCCACGTCAGCGGCCACGCTTCGCAGGAAGACATACGCATCATGACCGAGGCCGTGCGGCCGAAGTTCGTCGTGCCGATCCACGGCGAGTATCGCATGCTCTACCGCCACAAGGAGTTCGTCAAAAATCATCTCGGCTACGCGGACGAAAACGTCCTCATGATCGAGAACGGCGACGTGCTCGAACTGACGGCCGACCGCGCCACCGTTATCGAGAAGCGCGACGTGGGGCGCACCTTCATAGACGATTCGGGCTTCGAGGAGATCGGCCGCGAGACCGTGCGCGAGCGCAGGCAGATGGCTTACGACGGCGTGCTCACCCCGATCCTGACCTTGAACGAAGAGACGGGCGAACTCGAAACCGTGCCGGAGATCATGGCGCGCGGCGTCGTCGGCGCGGACGGCTCGAACGGCTTCATCAAGAACTTGCAGCGCATCGCGACCGAGGCCGTCGAGAGAGCACCGGCCACGGAGCGGCGCGACCTGACGCTGCTCAAAGAGCGCGTGCGCGTCGAACTCAAACGCTACATCCAGAAGCAGACGGGCGCGCGCCCGGTAATCGTTCCCATCGTCGTGCAAATTTGAGACCCTACGGGCGGGCGCGTTTCTTACCGGCACGCGACCAAGTTCCGCGACACGATCTGAACCACTCAACTCTGTGCGACTTTTGCGCCTTTGCGAGAAATCAATCTCACGCAAAGGCGCAAAGTCGCAAAGGAAAGCCGAAAGCGGCACGGTTAATAACGGCGCAGGCGATGATTGACGAACGGCACAAGGAGACGGCGGCAGAGTTGCTCAAGCGGACGCGGGTGGAAGTCGTCCCCGCGACGTTCGTGCTCGTCGGCATGCGCCACGAGGACTGGTCGCGCCTGCTCGAACAACCCGAACTCAGCCCGCGCCCCTCCGTACCCTTCATGTTGCTGCGCGACTCGCGAGAGGTGACGCTGCTGCTCGAAGAAGAGGACTGGCTCGTGATGCGCCACGCCGTGCGCGAGGCGCGCGTCGAAACCGGGTGGCGGCTCGTCACGCTCGACATCAAACTCGACTGGAACGTGACGGGCTTTCTCGCGCGCGTGACGGAGATACTCGCCGCCGCCGGAATCCCCCTCGGCGCGCTCACGGCCTTCTCGCGCGATCACCTGCTCATTAAACAAGACGATCTCGGACACGCCTTGCGCGTGCTCGGCGAGCACGTCGCGGAACTTTGCTGAGGCTGCGGACTTCAAGTGAACTGGTCGGGAAAGACAGTCTTGATCACGGGCGCGTCGAGCGGCATCGGCGAGGCTCTGGCCGTCGAGTTCGGGCGGCGCGGGGCGTCGGTCGCGCTGGCGGCGCGGCGCGTGGAAGTTTTGCGCGAAGTGGCGGCGAAAGTCGAAGCGGCCGGAGGCGTCGCGCTGGTCGTCGCGGTTGACGTGCGCGAGGCGGAGGAAGTGAAATCGGCCGTGGCGCAAGTCGTCGAACGCTTCGGGCGCGTTGACGTGCTCGTCGCCAATGCCGGGAAAGGCGAGATCACTCTGGCGCGCGAGTTCGACATCGAGTTGGTGACGCAAGTGTTCTCGGTGAATTTGCTCGGCGCGATGAACTCTGTGGCGGCCGTGTTGCCATGGATGCTTGAGCGCGGCGCGGGGCAGATCGTTGGCATTTCAAGCCTCGCCGCCTATCGCGGCTTTCCCGGTTCGGGCGCGTACTGCGCGAGCAAGGCCGCGCTCTCGACCTTCTTCGAATCGTTGCGCGTCGAACTGTGGCCGCGCAATATCTACGTCACCACGATTCACCCCGGCTTCATCGACACGCCGATGACGCGCGGGCGCAAACAGAAAATGCCGTTTCTGCTCGACGCCGGGCGTGCGGCGCAACTGATGATCCGCGCCATCGAAGCGAGACGGCGCACGTATGCTTTCCCGTGGCAACTGGCGACCATCGCGCGCATCGGCCGCTGGCTGCCCGCCGCGCTCTACGATCGCATGCTCGCCCGCGCGACGCTTCGCGAATAACAAATAATGAACATTCTTCAAGCCATCATCATCGGCATCGTGCAGGGATTGACCGAGTTCATCCCCATCAGTTCGACGGCTCACTTGATCTTCGCCAGCCGCGCGCTCGGCCTCTACGAAGGCGTCGAGGCGACCCTGCGCGCCGAACAGACGACGGCCACCATCGCCGTCATCCAACTCGGCACGCTGCTCGCCGTGCTCATCTATTTCGCGCCCGACATCTGGACGATCACCGTCGCTTTCGTCCGCGATCATTTCGCGTTGCTCCGGCGCGGCAGCAGCGGCGCGCGCCCGCACGAGACGCGCGCGGCCGACGGCAGCATCAAAGAACGCCGCTCGCGCCTGTCGGACGACGCGCGGCTCGGCTGGCTCGTCATCATCGGGTCGCTCCCCGTCGCCGTCGTCGGGCTGTTGTTCAAGAAACAGATCGAGGGAAGTTTTACCAAAAATTTGTGGGTCATCGCGACGATGATGATCGCCGTCGCGCTCTTGCTGGCCTTGGCCGAGCGCGTGGGCAAGCGTCGGCGCGAGATGAAGGAGTTGGGCGTCCGCGACGCGCTCGCCGTGGGCGGCGCGCAGGTGCTGGCGTTGATCCCGGGCGCGAGCCGTTCCGGTTCGACCATCATGGGCGGGCTGTTCGCGGGCGAGACGCGTGAGACGGCCGCGCGCTTCTCGTTCCTGCTCTCGATCCCCGCCATCGCCGCGAGCGGCCTGCTCGAACTCCGCGAGGCCGTTACGAAACTTCCCGAAGGGAGCGCGCTGCCGCTCGTTGTGGCAACCGTCGTCTCCGCGCTCGTCGGCTACGCTTCGATCTGGTTTCTGCTGCGTTTCCTGCGCACTCATTCCACGGGCATCTTCATCGGCTATCGTCTCGTCGTCGGCGCGGCCATCCTCCTGCTGCTGGCGGGCGGTTTCATCCAGCCCGCTTGATTTTCCTCCGGGCGTTGATTCGGACGCGCCCCTCTCGCCGTCTTAATCCGGCGCGATAACTTTTCCCGAACAAAGCGCGCCGCCCGAAAATAACTATCTTCGGGCGGCGCGCTTTTCCGTGCGGGTTGAATTTGATTTAAGGGGCTTTGACGAGGAACACGTCCCACGCCCAGCGGTTGACCTTCGCGCCTTTGGCGTCGTCCACCTTCGCACGATAGCGGAAACTGTTGCCGTGCGCGTCCGTGCGCTTCGACTCTTTGTAACTCAGATTCACGGCCGACACGTCGAGCGACGGCAAACCGCGCAACTCGCCCGCCTCAGAGATTCCGTTATGATTAGCGTCTTGCCACAGGCGCAGAGAAGGGAAGACGGCATCGCGGGCATCGAGCACGCCGTCCGAGTTGCCGCCGTTCCCCGTCCTATCGTAGACGGCGAGAGCGAGAAAGCCGTTCTTTTCCATTTCGGCGGGCGGCGCGGGCTGCGGTGTGAAGTTGCCGAAGAGTTCCCGGCCGTTGTCCACTGCGCCGTTCGCGTTGCGGTCGAGCGCGAGCCACGCGTCGTCGGAGTTGGCCGCCGTCCAAGATAATTGCTCCTTCGCGCCGTCGCCGTTCAAGTCGAAGGGGACGCCCCCGGCCGCGCTCGTCAAAGCGAAGCCGTCACCCGCGACATCCAAGACGACGGGCGAGCTACAGGAGCAGCTAAATTCATCCCACGCGGCGTTGGAGGCCAGACACGAAAGGCGCGCCATATCGTCGCAGCCGCCGCAGCCGTCGCCGGGGCCGGGGGCGACGGAGGCGTCGGCGTCGGTGTGTGTGGCGGTGAAACCGTCGCACCGCCCATCGGCACAGCACAGGCCGTCGTTGGGGTACGTGCCCGGCGGGCAACTCCCGTCCCATCCCGGCGTTGTGCAATTGCTGCCACTACCGCTATAGCAATTATCGGTCTGGGAGAAAAAAGTGTCGTTGAATAATTCACATTGCCAGAGACCGCCTTCGCGCCGTGCGACTTATAGACTCTGTACACGTTGTTCCCACGTGGCAGTGCTGGAAGCCGTGTTATTGATGACGCGTGGTGTGTGGAATAGAGGATCACACTGTTTTTCTAATGCGCCCCGAAGTTAAAACCGCATTGCCCATAACCAGTAGTCGGGTAATGGGCGCGACTCGCTGTCAGGTTTCCGAAATTATCTCCATACCAGTAGATGTTCCAGTAGGTCTTCTTTACGATGTTCGAATCATTGCCGACCCCCCACAGTATTTGTAATAGTCAGGCTGGCTGGATTCGTATTGCAAACATTGAGCCTGAACGGATAGGTTGAACGTTAAGGCATACAATGCCAGTGACAGACATGGGAGCGGGGATCGCCTCATCTAGAACCTCCTGTAGCGGGTAACACGACCGTTTAATAAGGAGTGCGCTTGAACGCATTACCAAGTCATCGTCTCCGAGCTTAAAGCTTATTGAGACGCCTTTCTAATTTTCGGTTTATCTCATTCAACTTCTCTCTATAAGAACCGTCGGTTCGGATAGCTTCGTCAATCTCCATGAGGGCGTCTTCTTTAGCACTGACAAGGCCGCTTCTGACTCTCGGCGGCAAATGTGCTTCCGGGTCTTCTGTTAAGACAGCGACCTTCGCTCTGAGGTCTTTAATGCCTTCCGGCGTGTCCACCTTTTTTGAAACCAGTAAGTCTTGGAGCAGTTGGCGCACGCGCCGTATCTGAATTTTTACTCCCAAACGCCTTTCTTTAGTTTCTGCTATCGCGGACGGAACTCCCTCGGCCAGCCCGTCGGTGAAAAAAACGGCGAGGACAATAACGGGCAGCGATGTGGGTGTGTGGAAACTATCCCCGAATACAGGGATGGGCAAATTAGCTTCGATCACTTCGTTAGGCACGAAGACTTTGTTGCCGGCGGTAAAGTCGGTCGTGATCGTTGAATTAATGCTCGTGCCCAGAGAATACCCGTTGATATCTTTGTTGGACGCATTTCTTAATTTCAAAGTATATGCTTCCGCGCCCCGCGTGATGCTAATAACTTGTAGAGATTGAGTTTTATTTTCTACCTGCGGCACGTGTTGCGAAGCGTTCCCTTGCGCGCCGTTTGCATCCATTTTCCCTGCCAAATCAAAAGCGAACATCATCACGACGATGCCCGCCATCACAACAGAAGCTGCATACTTTGTCATAACTCTCTCCTTACATAATGAGGACATGATGCTGAGAAAACCCGGTCAGCGCTCTACGGTTGCGGAACAAACTTGAGCCGGGTGAATGGCCTAAGTGCCAAGTGATACCAAGATGGTCAACTCATCTTGAACAGTAACGGCACGCATCTTAGTTACTATTCTTAAGTGAGGCTGACGGAATCGGTGAGCGATTCGTCAACAGGAGTGCGAGATGGGACAACACGCTCTATATATCGCTCGTGGCGGGGTGTCAAGAAAAACTTTTGCTCGTCACCCCTCCGGTTCTGCTTGAATGTTGTCGTCAGGTTGCCGGGCGCGACGGAGGCGTCGGCGTCGGTGTGTGGCGGTGAAACCGTCGCACCGCCCATCGGCACAGCACAGGCCGTCGTTGGGGTACGTGCCCGGCGGGCAACTCCCGTCCCACCCCGCCGTCGTGCAGCCGCCCCCGGCGTAATCACAATTCCAAGTGTAATACGCAGTATCCCAACTACAATTCGATGAGGGTTTGGCGCTGGTCGGCGTTGGGCAACTGCTTTGATTTGGATCGCAAGTAATTGTACATTCCGGGCCTAATTGTGTTTGTGAGAAACTTTCCGCGTTGCCCGTAGAGTTCTCACAGGTGTAGCCGAATCCAGCACTTTTATCGCCAATATTACAATGTAGCGGATTATCAATGTTCGGGTTAGCGCACACGCCGGGAATGCGCTCGAAAAGTTTTGTGTGTGGTGGAGGCCCCATGCACGTTCCGTTTTGAGAATACGAACCCTGACACCAAAGCTCCGCCCATTTGTCACCATCACGAGAGTTCACTACCTCGCACCGGTTAGTGCCGGTATAAGTCTTAGATTCAATGGCGGCGGCTGAACTACTCTCAAACAAGGCGAAGACGCTGAATATGGCTAACAGCAGCACAGCGGTTAGTGAAATGCATAGAGCTGTGAAGTACTGGCTCGTCATCTCTGCTTCCTTTCCACTGTATCAAAAGAGCGTTTCAACTCATTAACAACACCGGATGATCCATCTTTTGAATAAATGCGTTTTAAGTGTCCTCGCTTGAAGTTGACCCCCTCGCGAAAACCGTCGCTCCACGCAGGTGAATGATCGGTCGGAGGAACTATTTCTGACCCTTCTGCTGTAAGGAGTTGTAGCGTTACATCTAGGTTCTTCTCGTTGACTAATTTTAGTAAACGGTCTGCTTCATCACGCGCGCCCGCTCGTTGACCGCTCAACCGTTCGGCAGACTTAAATCTATCGACGCCCCATGCGACGCCATCCTCGAACTCAACGAAATCCACAACGAGTTGAATGCTTTCAACGACCTCTGAATAGCCTCCACCTCCTAAAGCGCCCGATTCGCTGTGCCCGCTTTGTAGGCGCGAATTAGCAAAATCACGGGCGCGCAAAATTACGCCCTCGCTGCGCTGTCCGCCATGCAGCAGCACTACATAGCGAACTGCGTAGGCATTGATGGGTTTCGCGCTTATGTTCGTTAGAACGTAATCAAGTTTAGGTTCGAGCGGATTGCTGGCAAGATTGATCGTGATTGATGAAATCTGGATCGGCGAGTCGGCCTGTGCCGGTGCTGAAACTGACGGGGCTTGCCTCAGGAGAGCACTTCTTACGACGCTTCGCGCGTTCGAGATAAAGGCATAAGCTACATTTTTCGACAAAAATGCGAGGCATATAATAATAATCCAGAGCGTAATAAATATGGCTAACATTCTTCGTTGTGCCTTTGGGAACATTTAGCCCTCCTTAGATAGCGCAGACAAGCTGTTTTATGAGCGTGAGGTTGACGTGGTCGGCGAGCGATCCGTCAACGGAAGGGGAACATGGGACGCCACGAGCTATACGCCCATCATACGGGGCTGTCAAGAAAACTGTAGCTCGCCGCCGATCCCACTCAGCCTGAATGTTGTCGCCGGGAGCAATGGCGGGTGGGGCGTCGTCGAGAAAAACGCTTGCCCGTATGTGTCGGAAAACAAAAAGCCCACGGGGCGGTCGCGCTCGCCGTTATCCCTTGTTTCGGTTACACTCTCTCTCGCCCCTGTTCCGCACAGTTGCCGCGCTGTTTTCTGATCTGATTCAGAAAGGGGTTCGAGAGATATTCGATGAACGACGAAACTAAAAGTGAGATAGAAAACTCGCCTTCGCAACGCCCGCGCAGCCCGCGCGTTCCCGTCAACTTTCCCGTCGAACTCGAAGGCCGCACGCCCGCAGGCACGCCTTTTAAGGAGAGCGGCGAGGCCGTGCGCGTCTCGCGCGGCGGCGCAACTTTGATTGCGGAAGCGGCGGTCGAACTCGGCGCGACCTTACGCCTCACGCCGCCCTTCGGCCATCCCCTCGACGCCGAAGTCAACGGCGTCTGGAAGGACGAAGAAGACGGCCGCCAACGCATCGGCGTCAAACTCCTCGACCCGAACGGTTGGTTCGCCGAGTAGTGATGCGAATTGCCAGCCCCAAACTGTGGAGCGTGCGCGGCTACGACGAGACGCACGCCGCCGACCTCGCCGCGCGGCTCGGCGTCTCGCCCGTCGTCGCCGGGGTGCTCACGGCGCGCGGCGTCTCGACGGAAGAGGCCGCGCAAAAGTTACTGCATCCCGCACTCGATCAACTTCACGATCCTTCGCTGATGCTCGGCATGTCGGACGCCGCCACACGCGTGCTCCGCGCGGTTGACGCGGGCGAGCAGATTTTGATCTACGGCGACTACGACGTTGACGGCACGACAGGAACGGTCGTTCTGCGTCGCGTGCTGCAACTCCTCGGCGCTGAGACGCGCTTCCACGTCCCGCACCGCTTCACCGAAGGTTACGGCATCCGTCAGGACGTGCTCGAACGCGCGAAGGGCGAAGGCTGCACGCTCGTCATCAGCGTCGATTGCGGCATCCGCGCACACGAGCCTCTGGAATGGGCGCGCGCCAACGGCCTCGACGTGATCGTCACCGATCATCACCTGCCCGACGCAGACGAAGGCGCGCCGCCAGCCTTCGCCGTCCTCAATCCGAACCAGCGAGGTTGCAACTACCCGGACAAACATCTGGCGGGCGTCGGCGTCGCTTTCAAACTCGCGCACGAAGTGTTGCGGCGGCGCGGACGCGAAAATCTGGTCAAAGGATTTTTGAAGGTCGTCGCCATCGGCACGGTCGCAGACGTTGCGCCGCTCGTCGGCGAGAATCGCGCTATCGTCGCGCTCGGTCTGGCCGACATCGTGAACGCGACGAACCCGGGCTTGCGCGCGCTGTTGGAAGTGGCGGGCTGCGGCGACGGGCGCGACATGCGTTGCAGCGACCTCGGCTTCCGCCTCGGGCCGCGCATCAACGCGGCGGGACGGATGGACGCCGCGCGCGCCGTCGTCGAACTGTTTGAGACCGACGATCCGGCAGAGGCGCGCCGTCTGGCCGAGCATCTGGATGCGCGCAACCGCGAGCGACAGGCGATGCAGCGCGCGATCACACAGCGCGCCGTGGCCGAGTACGAGCGCAGCGGCGACTGCGGCGCGGTCGCCGTCATCGCGGGCGACGGTTGGCATCGCGGCGTGATCGGCCTCGCCGCCTCGCGCATCGCGGAGAAACTGGCGCGCCCCTGCGTCGTCATCTCACTTGAAGGCGACCTCGGACACGGCTCGGCGCGCAGCGTCGAAGGCTACCACCTGCTCGACGGGCTGACCGCCTGCGCCGACCTCTTCGAGACCTTCGGCGGCCACGCACAGGCCGCCGGTCTCACCATCCGGCGCGAGAACATCGCCGAACTGCGCCGCCGCCTCCACGAGCACGCGAGCCGATTTTTAGTTGACGCGGCGGAGTGCGCGCCCGTCGTCAAAGTTGACGCGGAACTGCCCGCCGACGCGCTCACGCCCGCGCTCGCGGACGAACTCGCACGCCTCGAACCTTTCGGCGCGCAGTGGCCGCGCCCCGTCTTTTTGTCGCGCAACGTGCGTGTGGTCAAAGAAGCGCGCGTGCTCAAGGAGCGGCACTTGAAATTTGAGGTGGCCGCCGGGCGAGATGCGCGCCCGGTCGAAGTCCTGTGGTGGGGCGGCGCGGAAGAGGCGGCAGCAACGCCGCGCGCGGGCGACCGCATCGAAGTGGCTTATGCCGTGGAGACAAACATCTGGCGCGGCGAAAAACGTTTGCAGTTGATCGTGGAAGACATGAGGATTAGTAAATCGTGAATCGTAAATCGTAAATAGTTAAAACCAGTTCTTAATCTATTCACGATTTACGATTTACGATTCACTATCAAGAGATGCAGGAAGTTAGACGAAGAAGAGCGCCGACGTTGATCGGGTTGCGCGCGCGCGCGCCGTTGATTTTGCGCGTGCTGGCGTCGCTTGCGCTCGTCGGCAGTCTGATTTACGTGGGCGTCGCGTATTACCGTGGGCGCAACAATCGCCCGTTTCGTTTGATACCGGGCAAGGCCGAGCTTTCCACGACCGTGGAGCGGCGGATCGAGAATTACGAGCGGCGCGTGACGGAAGGCAGCCGCCTGACGATGCTCGTGCGCGCCTCCGTCGCCACGTCTTACTCCGACGGGCATCACGAACTCGAAAACGCGCACATCGAATATTTCGCGGCGGGACACGAACTGCCCGACAAGATCGATGCGCGACAGGCGATCTATTTCGTCGAGACGGAGAGCGTGGCCTTCAACGGCAACGTGCAGATCGAGACGCGCGACCGCCTCGTCGCCAAGTCCGAGACGATCACTTACGACGTGAAGAACGAGCGCGCCGAAGTGCCTGTGGCCGTGACGTTCGCGCGCGACAACGTCGAGGGGCGTTCCGACGCCGCCTCCGTCGATGCGAAGAACAAGAAGTTACAGTTGCGCGGTAACGTCGAGATCAACGTCAAGCCCGACGCGGCCGGGCAGGGAGCGCAGACGCCCGAAGCCGCCCGCCGCAACCGCCCCGTCAAGATCAGCGCGCCGCGCGGCGATTTCGATCAAGCGCGGATGCAACTCGCCTTCAGCGGCGGCGCGACCGCCGAGCAGGACGCGGACGTGATGAGCGGCGAGACGCTCTCCGGCTTCCTCAACGAGCAGCGTCGCCTGCGGCGCATCGAAGCGCGCGGCAATGCTTACCTGCGCACGATGGACACGGGGCGCGCGGCCGAAGTCAACTCCGCGAACATGGACTTCAACTTCGACGCGAACCAGCAGTTGCAGGACGCTCTGGCGACCGGGAACGTGCACGCGCGCACGCTCGACGCCGATGCCGAAATGCAACTCAGCGCGCCGTCCAACCTGCAAGTCATCTTCGCCGCGTCGGGCGATCAGAGTTTGCTCAAAGAGATGCAGGCCGGGGGGCGTTCCGTCATCACGTTGGCCGCGCCGCGCACGCGCGCCAACGATCCGCAGGCGGCGAATAAAAAGTTGACCGCCGACTCGGTCAAATTGTTCTGGCGCACAACGGGCAAAGACCTCGAACGCGCGGAGGCCGTCGGCAACGCCGAACTCGTCGTCGAACCCGTGCAGCAGACCGCGTTGGCCGACCGCAAGACGCTGAACGCCCCGCGCTTCGACTGCGCCTTCTACGAAGCCGGAAACCTCGCGCGCGAGTTCAACGCCACGGGCGGCGCGAAGGCCGTCCTCGTGCCCGTGCAGCAGAGCACGCCGCCGCGCTCCGTGCGCACGGTCACGTCGCAGAAGATGGTCGCCTCGTTCACGCGCGCGACGCAGGACGTGGAACGACTCGACGCCGTAGGCGACGCGCAGTTCAACGCCGCCGACCAGAACGGGCAGGCCGAGACGGTGACCTACACGGCCGCCGACGAAGTGGTGCGCTTGCGCGGAGGCGCGCCCGTCGTGTGGGATTCACGCGCGCGCCTCAAAGCGACGGAGATCGATTCGGACACGCGCAAGCGAATTTCCTACGCGCGCGGCAGAGCGCAGACGACTTATTACAGCCAAGAGCAGACGGACGGCGCGACGCCTTTCTCGAAAGTTAAAAGCCCCGTCTTTCTCGTCTCGAACGCCGTCGAGTTTCAACACGACGCGGGCGTCGGCATCTACACGGGCGCGGCGCGCGCGTGGCAGGACGATAATTTCGTGAGCGCCGACAAGATCACTTTGCGCCGCGACAACCGGCGCATGGAGGCCGACGGCCGCGTGCAGAGCGCGCTCTATCAGGCGCGGCGCAAAGAGGCTTCCGGGGCGCGCACCACCGTGCCCGTCTTCGCCACCTCGCAGCGTATGTTCTACTCGGACACCGACCGGCTGTTGCGCTACGAGGGCGACGTTGACATCAAGCAGGGCACGGAGCGCATCACGGCCGAGGTGGCCGACGTTTACCTGTTGAAAGAGGCGGGCGAGGTCGAGCGCATGGTGGCGCAGCGCAGCGTCGTCGTGACGCAACCGGGCAAGCGCGGCACGGGCAACTGGGCGCAGTACAGCGCGGCCGACGAGACGGTGATGCTGACGGGCGACCCGGCGCGCGTCGAGGACGCGGAGCAGGGCAACACCGAGAGCCGCCGCCTGACGGTTTACCTGCGCGAGAACCGCGTTGTCTCAGACAACCCCGGCGGCGCGAATGCGACGGGGCGCGTGCGCTCCTCACATAGAATCAGAAAGCAGTAAATCGTGAATCGTAAATCGTAAATAGAAAAAGCGAAGCAGTTTTTCTCTATTCACGATTTACGATTCACGATTTACTGCTTTTAACGATTTACGATTTACGATTCGCTGTTTTATCTTGTCAACGGTAGCCAGACGAGGTTTTCAGGAGGCGCGCTTTTGCAGACGGAAGAGATGGTCGAGGCCGTGGAGACGCACGAGGAGGCGCGTGCGGATACGACGGCGCGCGCGGCGTCGGCGTCGCCTTCCGCGCAAGCTCTGGCGGCGAGCGGTCTCTTGAAGTCTTACGGCAAGCGGCGCGTGGTAGACGGCGTGGCCTTGCACGTCGAGCCGGGCGAGGTGGTGGGCTTACTCGGCGCGAACGGCGCGGGCAAGACGACCACCTTCTACATGATCATCGGTCTCGAACGCGCGGACGGCGGCCGCATCCGGCTCGGCGACCGCGACATCACGAAACTGCCGATGTACCTGCGCGCCCGCCTCGGCGTCGGCTACCTGCCGCAAGAGCCTTCCGTCTTTCGCAAGATGACCGTGGCCGAAAACGTCCTCGCCATCCTTGAGACGATGGGACTGAGGCGACGCGAGCGTTTCCGACGGCTGGAAGAGTTGCTGGAGGAATTCGGCGTCGCGCACGTACGCAACACGCGCGGCGAAGCTCTGTCGGGCGGCGAGCGCAGGCGCACCGAGATCGCGCGCGCGCTGGCGACCGAGCCGCAGTTCATCCTTTTAGACGAGCCGTTCGCCGGGATCGACCCGAAGGCCGTGGACGAAATTCAAAAGATGATCCTGTACCTGCGCGGGCGCGGCATCGGGATTTTGATCACGGATCACAACGTGCGCGAGACGCTCGGCGTCACCGACCGCGCCTACATCATGGCCGAAGGGCGCATCTTCCGTTCGGGCGCGCCGCTTGCGCTGACGGAAGACCCGGAAGTGCGGCGTCTCTACCTCGGCGAAAAATTCCGCCTGTGAAGTCGCTGCACGGAAGGGCGCGTTTAGGTTATAATCTCCCCGTCACGCTGCCAAAGCGTTTCAAGTTCAACAACCCGATGAAGTTTTAGCTTAGGTTTTATCAGTATAGGTATGTCCGTAAAGCTCACAACCAGCCTGTCGCAACGACTCGTGCTGACGCCGCAATTGCGCCAGCGGATCGAGATGTTGCAGATGACGACCATCGAACTGGGCGAACTGATCCAGCAACAGTTGCTCGAAAATCCGGTGCTCGAAGAGGTGGTCGCACAGGAAGAGAAACGCGAGATCGAAGAGCGCATCATCGATCAACTCGCGGGCGGAAACTCCGACCTCGTCAACGATACGGCCGCGCGCGACGACATGGCCGCGCGCGAACCCGCCGAACTCGAACTGAACGGCAACGGCGCGGGCGACCTCTCGGCCGTCGAATCCATGCTCGGCGGGACGGACGCGGCGGCGGCCGAAGGCGCGACCGCCGCCGGAGAAGAATTTGAGGGCGATGCGCCCGAACGCGATGCGGACGCCTTCGAGGAGATAGATTTCGGGCGCGAGTTTCAGGAATATCTCGACCCCGGTTACAAGACGCAGGAGTACGAGTACAAGGAAGACGGGCCGACCTTCGAACAGTTTTTGACGCGCCCCGAATCGCTCTCCGAACATCTGATGTGGCAGTTGAGCATGAGCCACGTCAACGAGCGTGTGCTGCCCATCGCCGAGGCCATCATCGGCAATCTCGACCCCGATGGGCGGCTCAACGCGACCAACGAAGAGCTTGCCGAGTTTGGCGGCTGGACGGTGGAAGCGGTCGAAGAAGCGCGCCGGATCGTGCTCGGTCTCGACCCGGTGGGCTGCGGCGCGCGCGATGTGCGCGAGTGCCTGCTCGTCCAACTCGAAGCGATGGGCGCGGGCGCGCGGCTCGGCGCGCAACTCATCCGCGAACACCCGCTCGCGGATTTGCAGCAGCACAAGCTACACAATCTTTCCAAACAGATCGGCGTGCCCGTCGAGACGCTGCTGGAAGAACTCGCCTTTATCCGCGCGCTCAACCCGCACCCCGGTCGCCAGTATTCTTCGGAAGAGCCGGTCTTGATCGTGCCGGAAGTCTTCATCGAAAAGGTTGACGACGAGTACGAGATTTATTTCGCCGACGACGGCAGCCCGCGCCTGCGCCTGAGCAGCAGCTACCAGCAGATGCTCGGCCAGCCCGACACCTCGAAGGAGACGCGCGACTTCATCAAAGACAAGATGCGCTCGGCCGTCGATCTCCTGCGCAACATCGAGCACCGCCGACAGACGATCTATCGCGTCGTCGAGTGCATCGTCCATCGCCAGCGCGAGTTTCTGGACAAGGGCGTGCAGTTCATCAAGCCGATGATGCTCAAGGACGTGGCCGAGCAGACGGGGATGCACCTTTCCACCATCTCGCGCGTCGTCAATCGCAAGTGGGCGCACACGCCGCAGGGCGTCATCGAACTGCGCCGCTTTTTCACCGAGGGGATGACGAACGAGGACGGCGAGGAAGTTTCGACGCGCATCATCAAGTTGAAGATCAAGAAACTGATCGAGGAAGAAGACCCCCACAACCCGATCACGGATGATCAGGTGGTGAAGATTTTGATGAAGGACGGGATGAAGTTGTCGCGCCGCACCGTGGCGAAGTATCGCGACCAGATGCAGATTCCCGGCTCGCGCGAACGTAAAGCTCCTGTCTAAAGTGATGCTTCGTTCGGGCGCGTCTGTCAAGTTTAGCTATACATCAATCAGTTGAGTCAGCGGGAATCGGGGCGGCGGATCATTGTCCCTCGCCTCTCACTCTCTGGCTGACGCAGGTGGGGAGGACTCTCTTTCATGAAATTCGAGTACACGGGGCGGCACGTCGAGGTGACGCCGGCCATCCGGCGGCACGTCGAGGAGCATTTCAGCAAACTCGACCAGATTTTCGACGACACGACGGCCAGCGCGCACATCATCATCGAGGTGGAGAAGAACCGGCACATGGGCGAAGTCCTGCTCCACTGGCGCGAGCACACGCTGACGGCGCGCGACGTGAACGCCGACATGTATCAGGCTCTCTCTCGCGCCATCTCGAAGATCGAGAAGCAGGCCGTCAAGCTCAAGAAGAAGATTATCGACCGCAAGCAGAGCGCGCAGCCGCTCTCGTCGCTCGCGCCGGACAACGGCAGCGCCGAGCCGGAGGCCGACGCCGCGCCGATCACCGTCACCGGGCGCATCATCAGCGCGCGCCGCTACGCCGTGAAGCCCATGACGCCGGAAGAGGCGGTCATCCGTCTCGGTGAAGACTCGAACCAGTTCATCCTCTTCCGCGACGCGGACACGGATCGCCTGTGCGTGCTCTACAAACGCAAGGACGGAAATTTCGGCCTCATCCAGCCGTAAGTTAAACTACACAGCGAACCGCCAAGGGGCGCGGCGAGGTGTTTATCTACCGTGACAGGTGGATTTATAATCGCCGCGTCTTTTTGCGACTTCGCGGACGACGGAAAACATCACCCCTTAATTGGAAGGAAAAATAATGAACAGAAAACATCTGCCCGCAGCTTTTCTCGCGCTCCTCATCGTCTTCGCCCCCGTCTACAGCGCGGTGACGAAGTACGCCACCGACGCGGCGCATTCCAACATCGGCTTCTCGATCCCCATCTTCGGCGGGCTGTCGAGCGTGAGAGGGAAGTTCACGGACTTCACGGTCGAGATCGTCTACGACGACAAAGACGTGACGAAATCAACCGTCAACGCCGTCATCAAAGCCACGAGCATCGACACCGGCATCGAGCGGCGCGACGCGCACCTGCGCAACGCAGACTTTTTCGACGTGGAGAAGTTTCCCGAAATCACTTTCCAGAGCAGCCGCATTGAGAAGCGCGGTAAAGACTTCATCGCGCACGGGACGTTCACGATGCACGGCGTCGCCAAAGAGATCGCCCTGCCGTTCACCATCAACGGCATCCGCAAAGACGAAAAGAGCGGCAAGACGACGCTCGGTGCGACGGCGCGCACGACTCTCAACCGGAAAGACTTCGGCATCAACTTCAGCCGCCCCGACAACCCGGCCTTTCTCGGCGACATGGTCGAGATCGAATTGAACATCATCACGCGCGCGGCCAGCCCGGAAGGCGCGGCCGCCCCGGCCGCGGCCGCCTCTCCCGCGAAATGAACGACGCGAACGCGACGCCGCAGCCCTCGATCACCGTCAGCGACTTCGTCGCCTCCGCGCCCGCGCGTCTGGAGTTGCGCGTGCTGGCGGGCGGTCGGGGGCTGCGGTCGCGCCGGATCAATTCCGAGCGCATCCAAAAACTCGGCCTCGCGCTCTCGGGCTTCACACACTACATCCACGCGGGGCGCGTGCAGATCATCGGCCAGAGCGAAGTTTTGTTTCTCGGTCAACTCACGCCCGAAGGCAGGCGCGCGGCGATTGAACATCTCTCTCTGGAGACGATCAGTTGCGTGCTCGTGACGAAGGAACAGACGCCCCCGGTCGAGTTTGTCGAAGCGGCCGAGCGCGCGGGGCTTCCCTTGTTGCAGACCACGCTCGTCAGTTCGGTCGCTATCGGTCTCGTCACTGATTATTTGCGCGAGACGCTCGCGCCGCACGAGTTGCGCCACGGCGTTCTGCTCGACGCCTACGGCCTCGGCGTGCTCATCGAAGGCGAATCGGGGATCGGCAAGTCTGAGTGCGCGCTCGATCTCATCGTGCGCGGTCATCGTCTCGTCGCGGACGATCTGGTCGAGGTGCGGCGTCTGGGCGCGGACTACCTGCTCGGCAACGCGCCGGAACTCCTGCGCGAGCACATGGAGATACGCGGCCTCGGCATCATCAACGTCCGCGACCTCTACGGCGTGGCCGCCGTCAGCGGCCCGAAGCAGTTGGGGCTGTCGATCCGGCTCGAACGTTGGAAGGACGCGCGCGAAGTTGAGCGTCTGGGAATTGACGAGCGGACGGTGGAAATTTTGGGCGTGAGCGTGCCGCACGTCCTCTTGCCCGTCAGCCCCGGCCGCAATCTCTCGACGCTGGTGGAGACCGCATTGCGCGTTCACTTGTTACGCCTGCGCGGTTACAATGCGGCTGAGAATTTCGTCGCGCGGCACACGCGCATGCTGCGCGCGGGCGAAGGCGACGAGCAGCGAGGGGAAGATTCTGCGAGACCAAACGCGGCCGACGCGGCGACAGCAGCAGCAGCAGCAGTAGCAGCAACACCAAGCGGGCAGTCGGAACTGACAATTGATGAGCCGGAAAAAAAGAGCAGCTAAATCCGCGGCGAGCGGCGCGCCCGACATCGTCGTCATCACGGGCTTGAGCGGTTCGGGGATGTCGTCGGCGACGAATGCTTTTGAAGACCTCGGCTATTTCTGCGTGGACAATCTGCCGCTCACGCTGCTGCCCACCTTCGCGCGCCTCGTGCAGCCCGAAGACGAGGAAGAGGACGACGGCGGCGAGGCGCGCATCAAACGCGCCGCGCTCGTCATCAATATCCGCGAACGTCACTTCTTGAGCGAGTTTGAGAGCCAGTTGAAAAAACTCAGGCGGGCGAGCGGTCTCGCCATCTATGTGCTCTTCTTCGAGGCGTCGGACGAAGTTCTGCAACGCCGTTTCAGCGAGACGCGCCGCCCGCATCCGGCCGACACGGGCGACGGCCTGCTCGCCTCCATCCGCGCCGAACGCGACGCGCTCGCGCACATTCGCGCGCACGCAGACCTCATCATCGACACCTCGGAGCACAACATCCACACTCTGCGCCGTTACCTCATCGAGCGTTTCAGCCCCGACCGCGCCGGGACACCGATGCGCGTGCAGGTGTTGAGCTTCGGCCACAAGTACGGCGGGCCGCGCGACCTCGATCTGATGTTCGACGTGCGCCATCTGCCCAACCCGCACTTCGTCGAAGATTTGCGCGCCTACTCGGGCAACGACCGCCGTGTGGTCGAGTTTTTGAAGCGACAAACCGAGACGACCGAGACGCTCGAACGCTTCGGCGGCCTGCTCGACTACCTGTTGCCGCTCTACCGGCGCGAAGGCAAGTCTTACGTCACCGTCGGCATCGGTTGCACGGGCGGTCGTCATCGTTCCGTGATGGTCGCCAACGCGCTCGCACGCCACCTCCGGCGCGAGGGCTTCGACGCCACGGCCGTCCACCGCGACGTGAGCAAGACGCGCCCGCCGCGCCGACGCGCCGCCGGGAAAGGCAAAGGCCGCGTCGCCTCCGGTTGATTCGTTCCGCCGTTGAAAACAGAGGGAGAAGAAACAGCCATGAGCGATAACGACGACTGCATCCGCTGCCGGCGTGATTACAGACTCGAAGACGTTTCCATCGAACACGAGTTTTTGATCTGCACCGACTGCACGGAGAACCTCAACCCTGCGCGCGAGACGGTGCGCGTGTGCCCGATTGACGGCCGCGAGATGAAGAAGCTGATCATCTACGATCTCGTGCTGATCGATAAATGCGAAGCGTGCGGCGGCATCTGGCTCGACCAGAACGAATTGAAAGTCATCGCGCGCATCGTCGGCGTCAACGCGGCCGTCGGCGGCTACCTGATAGGCAACGTCGCGAGCGATCACTGATCAATTCGATTGACGGTTTTAGCCCGCCGCCGCGTATGTCGGCGGGCGATTAAAAATTGCCGGAGCTTGAGCGGATTATGGATGGAGTCGAAAAAGTTGAAACGCCGCGGCGGGTGGCGGGCGTGATCGTGACGCACGGGCAGTTGGCGACCGAACTGCTCGCGGCGGCCGAAATGATCATCGGCCCCGTCGCACAGATCGCGGCCATCTCAATCGGCTGGCACGACGACGTGGACGTGGCGCGCGAAGAGATCGAACGCGCCATCGCGCGCGTCTCCGAAGGGCGCGGCGTGCTCATCCTGACCGACATGTTCGGCGGGACGCCGACCAACATCGCCTCGATGTTCTTCGTCGAAGGCGAGGTCGAAGTGGTGACGGGCGTGAACCTGCCGATGGTGATCAAACTGGCGAGCCAGACCGACGCCGAATCGCTCGCCGTCGTCGCCGGGCGCGTCCGCGACCAAGGGCAGCAGGCCATTCACCTCGCGGGCGAACTGCTCGCCGCGCCGAAGAAAAAATAGTCCGCGTCGAATCGGGAAGAGAACGAATGTTGGAGAAGCGGATAGTGATCGTCAATCGTTTGGGTCTGCACGCGCGCGCCGCCGCCAAATTGGTGCGGACGGCGAGCGCGTATCGCAGCGGCGTGCGGCTCGAACGCACGGACGGCGGCGCGGTGGCCGATGCCAAATCTATTTTGAGCGTACTCTTGCTGGCGGCCTCGCGCGGGACGGAGTTGCGTCTGATGATCGAAGGCGCGGACGAAGCCGAAGCGATGAGCGCGGTCTGCGACTTGATCGTGAGCGGCTTCGGGGAAGAACAGGAAGCATGAGCAGGCGCGCGAAAATCGTGAAGAGGGAGATGCGCTGGCGCGGCGTGGCGGTTTCGGAGGGCGTGCGTGCGGGGCGCGTGCTGCGCATCCACACGGGCGGGCGCGGCAACATCTACCGCGCGACGCTCGACCCCGGCGACATCAAACGCGAGGTGCGCCGTTTTCAGGCGGCGGTGCGCCTGTCGCGTCGTCAATTGCTCGCCATCAAACGTCGCGCCGAAGTCGCGCTCGGCGCGGAGCACGCCTACATCTTCGACGCGCAATTGCTCATGCTCGAAGACCGCAAATTGCTCGACGAGGTGGAAGATTACATCCGTCAGGAACTCGCCAACGCCGAGTGGGCGGTCAAAGTCGCTTCCGACAAACTGCTCGCCGTCTACGCCGAGATCAAAGACGACTACCTGCGCGAGCGCAGTTCCGACATCGAAGACGTGACGCGCCGCCTGCTGGTCGCACTGAGCGGCGAAGCGCAGTCGCGCCGGTTGACGGAGGACGCCATCGTGGTGGCGGAAGAACTGCTCCCGTCGGCTGCGGCGGAACTCGACTTTTCGCACGTCCGCGCCATCGCCTCCGATGCGGGCGGGTGGACTTCGCACACGGCCATCATCGCGCGCGGCCTCGGCATCCCGGCCATCGTCGGCCTGCGCGACCTCTATCGCCACGCGCGCACGGGCGACGAGATCGTGATCGACGCAGGGCGCGGCGTGGTGGTGTTGCACCCGACGGGCGCGACCATCGAACATTTCACCGAGGCGCGCAGGCTCGCCCATTCGAGCGCGGGCGTCGCGGATGACGGCAGCGCGCCGCTCTTGACGACCGACGGCGTCGAGATCATTTTGCGCGCGAACGTCGAGTTGCCGCCGGAATACGAGGGCGTGCGTCGCTACGGGGCGCGGGGCATCGGTCTGTTTCGCTCGGAGTTTCTGTTCTCGCAGCGCAACGGCGCGCCGACGGAGGACGAGCAGTGTGCGGCCTACGTCGAGGTCGCCGCGCTCGCGGGCGCGGACGGCGCGAAGGTGCGACTCTTCGATCTCGGCGGTGACAAGCACAACACGGGCGCGTTCGAGACGGAGCGCAACCCCGCGCTCGGCCTGCGCGCGATCCGCTACTCGTTTCAACACGAAGGCATGTTGCGCACGCAGGTGCGCGCACTCCTGCGTGCGGCGGCCAAGGGGCGGCTCGACGTGGTGTTGCCGATGATCTCCGACGTGTCCGAGGTGAGGCGCGCGCGCCGCATCATCGAAGAGGAACGCGCGCTCCTGAGCGCGGAAGGGCGCGAGACGGGCGAACTCAAAATCGGCGCGATGATCGAAGTGCCCGCCGCCGTCATGGTGGCCGATCAACTGGCGCGCGAAGTGGATTTCTTCAGTCTCGGCACAAACGACCTCGTACAATATCTGCTCGCCGTGGATCGCGGCAACGACGAAGTGGCCGCATGGTTTCGCACGCTTCACCCGGCGGTGCTGCAAAGCATCAAGCGCACCATCGATGCGGCGGGCGCGGCCGGTATCCCGGCCATCGTCTGCGGCGAGATGGCCGCCACGCCCGCTTATGCGCTCGTGCTCGTCGGCCTCGGCGCGCGTGTCCTGAGCATGGCGGCGGCGGCGATGCCGCGCGTGCGGCGGACGCTGGCGCAGGTTGACGCGACGAGCGCGGTCGAGATCGCAAGCCTGTGCCTGCGTGCGGCGACGGCCGACGATGCGGAGGAGACCGTGCGCGTCGAACTCGGCGGACGCTGGCCGCACCTGTTTTTGCAGGAAAACTTGCCAGCCGCGAAAAGCGGGGAGTAAACTCTATCGCGGCGCGCAGTGCGGCGCGCGGCCACTTTGAATCCGCCTCCCGACGAGCCGCTACTTTGCGCCTCCCGCGCTTGCCCGTCAGCCATTGCAACTTACGCGGTTCACCAAAACACGACCCGCCGCCCCGGTCTTTTCCGGTAAACTTTGAAGCCGACAGGAAAATTTGACAATTGTAACTTTGCGAAAAAGGGCGTTTTCGTCGTTTAATCTAAGATGACGGGACGGCTTAGCCGAAGACTTCGATCATGCGTACCGGCTTAAGCGCCGGCGTGAGGCGCATCCGACCCGTTTAACGAAGACTTCGACGCGGCAATTCTAGCGGCCACTGCCCCGGTCGCGCGCCCGCTTCGGAAGCTCAGGGAAGTAGAGTGCATTATGAGTAAAGTCCTGTTTGCGTTTGTAATTGGGCTGGCGGTTTGCCTGCCGTTGGCGACGGAAGCGAGCGCGCAATCGCGCCTCGGCCCGGCGGAAGACGATTCGCCCATCGTCAGTTCGAGCGCGGCAAAGAGCGCGCCGAAGGGCGAGACGAAAAAGGAGGCCGCGAAAGGCGAGACGGTCGCCAAGCCCGTTGCGAAGAGCGAACCCGTAGGAGACGCGCCGAAAAACGACGCCGCGCGCTCCGAAGCGCAAAAAACTCCGACCGTCCTGACCTCCGCCGCCGCTCCCAACATCAACGCTCCGGCCACGAGCAACGCCACGAGCGACGCCGCGCCGAAGACGACGGTTTCGCCGCTCCCGGTCTTCGGCAGCCCTTCGGTACTCGGCATCCCCGCGCCGCCGAAGTTCGAGCCGCCCGCACCGCTCAAAACTTCCGGTGCTGCGACAATCGCTCCTTCTACCACCGCCGCCGCTGCTCCCGCCAGTACTTCGACAACTACCACGACCGCTGCTGCCAATACTGCTGCTGCTGCGGTGTCTCCGACCGCGCTCTATCGCGTCGGCGTCGGCGACATTCTGGACATACGTCTCGCGGGCGGCATGTCGAAAGATTCGACCCTCTACACGATCATGTCCACAGGCATGCTCGACTACCCGCTGGCGGGCGAGCCTTTTAACGCCGCCGGGATGACGACCGACGAGATCGGCGCGCGCCTCTCGGCGGAATTGAAACGGCGCGGCGTCTACGACCGCGCGCAGTTTCGCATCGTCGTCCGCGATTACGCGAGCCACACGGCGACGGTGAGCGGCCTCGTCGATCAACCGGGCGCAAAGATTCTGCGACGCGAAGCCGTGCCGCTCTACGTCGTGTTGTCGGAAGCCAACCCGCGCGCCGATGCCGGTCGCGCCGTCATCATCTCGCGCGCGACGGGGCGCAGTAAGACCGTCGATCTGTCCGACTCCGCCGCGCTCAACGAACTCATCTCACACGGCGACATCATCAACATCACCGCCCGCCCGCAGGAGTTCTTCTACATCGGCGGGCAGATCAACGCGCCGGGGCAGAAAGATTTCCACCCCGGCATGACGCTCACGCAGGCCATTCTCGCCTCGGGCGGCGTGGCGCGCGACGCGGGCAGCAAAGTGAAAGTTACTGTCTCGCGGCAGGGCGCGGACGGGCGTTTGGTGGCGACCGAATTTCTCTTGAACGACATCGAAACCGGGCAAGTGCCCGACCCGCGCGTGCAGGCGGGCGACCGCGTCGAGGTCGGCCGTCGTCGTTAGCGGCGGCGCGCACGGCGGCGCGTTGAAAGTTTCGGTTCTTGTCCGGTGCGAGCGAAGGTTGTATAGTGTCGCGCCGGAAAATGATATTCAAACAGGCTCACACACCCGCTCGCACTCGATTGCCGGGCGGGCTTTACAACTACAATTGGAACAGTCGGAAAACTACTCGTACCGTCCTGCCGGAGGATTACAGGTTTCATGATGCAGCATAAATTCAGCGCGCTCGCGCTCGCGGTTGCGCTTCTGTGCGCGCCTTTCACGTCCGCACTGGCCTACGCCCCCGCCGCCCCTTCGGCGACGCTTGCGGCCGCCCCCAACGTGTGGCAGGACGACACGCCCCCCGATGTCGAGCAGGCCATGTTCACGAGAGGGCAGAATCTGTATAACCAAGGGCGCTTCGAGCAGGCCGCCACGGTCTTCCGCGATTTTCTCAAGACCTACCCGAACAGCATCATCACCGATTTGACGCTGCTCTGGCTCGGCCGCACCTATATCGCGCAAGGCCGTCTGGCGGATGCCGAAGGCGTCGTCGCGCGTCTGCGTACCATCAGGGACACGCCCTTCGTCGAAATCTATGAGGGCGAACTGCAAGCCGCCCGCACAGAGATCGCCGCGCGCGGCGCGACCCCGCAGCCGACCTCCACGCCCGCCGGAAACGACCGGGCGCAAGTGACGCCGACGCCGCGCCCCAACGGCAGGGCGACGGCGACGCCTTCGCCCACCCCAAGATTGATCGCACGGTCTACGCCGCCGCGCACGCGCCCGACTCCGATAGCGACCCCTGTGCCGACCCCCACGCCGCAAGTGGCGCGCGTCACCCCGCAGAGCCAGACGCCGACGCTGACCATCGAAAACCCGCCCGCCGACGGGCAAACAAATGCGCCCACGCGCCGCAGCCGCCGCAGCGGTCGTTACCCCTCGCGTCGCATCCCGCCGCAGAGGACGACCAATGACACGCAAGTCGCCGCCAACGCGTTGCCGGCAGTGACGCCGACGCCCACGCCGCGACCGACGCCCACGCCGTCTCGCCCGCGCCAGCAGCAGCAGGTGGCACGCGCCACGCCTGTGCCGACGCCCGTGCCCACGCCCGTCGTCGTCGCACGCGCCGAGCCGAACGAGAGCGTGACGACCGCGCCGCCCATCGTCAACAGCGCGCCGAGCGGGCAGGAAGGATTCGTGCTGACGGTCAAGCAAGTGCCGAATCTGAATCTTGCCTTGCGTAACGCCACGCTCGCCGCATCGCCCGGTCAGGCCGTGCAGATGCCGCTCACCGTGACCAACTCCGGCAACAAGGAAGATCAATTCCGTCTGGAGACGGACTTGCCCGCCGAGTATCAACCCACGTTCAGTCTCGCTTCGGGCGGGCAGGACACGGGACTCCCGATCCTCGTCACGCCGCAACTGGCGCGCGGTCAGAATCTCGAAGTGCTGCTCAACATTCGCATCCCGGAGACGGCGGGCGACGGGCAGCAGCGCGCCTTCATCGTGCGCGCCGCCTCGCAATCCGACTACCAGATTCAGCGCGTGTCGAACGCCGCGATCACCGTGGTTGCCGCCGCGCTCGCAGGCTCTTCCGGCGTGACGCGCGAAAGCGTCCAACCGGGCGAGACCTTCACGCAGACTATCTCCGTGCGCAACACGGGCAGCGCGCCCGCGCGCAGTTCGCGCACCGACTTTGTTTTCAGCACCGATTTTGAACTCGTCAGCGCGAGTCCCTTGCCGCTTTACTACGACAACCCATCGCGCACGGCCATCTGGAGTCTGGGCGATCTCGACTCGCGCGCCGCGCGCGAAATCACCGTCACGCTGCGCGCCCTGCCGAACGCGTTGTCGGCCAGCGGCCCCATCGGGCGCGGCATGCTGCGCACGGCCTCTCTGCCCACGGCGTCGAACTACGACGGGCCGACCATCGCCATCGGTCGCGTCCCGCGCGCACGCATCGACCCCGTCTCGCCCGGCCTGACCGTGACCCCCGGCGATGTCATCTTCATCCCGTTCGTCGTGCGCAACCCCGGCAACTACGCCGAGTCTTACGGCCTGCGTATCACCGCGCCGGGCGCACCCACGGGCGTGCTCTTCTCCGACACCAACGGCGACGGCCAGCATCAGGACGGCGAACCGATGGTGACGCAGACGACACCAATCGATCCGCGCGGCGGGCAGTTCCCGCTGCTCATGCGCGTCGAGATTCCGCGCTCGACCGCCGACCGCCAGCAGTACGCTTACAACGTCGTGGCAACGTCTGTCAGCACCAACCGCGCGGCCAGCGAGGCCAGCACGGTGTTGACCGTGGCCGCGCCGCGCGTCAGGGTACGCACCGAGCAGGTGACGGACACGACCGCGCCGGGCGACATGATCTTCTACCGTCTCGTCCTCATCAACGAGGGTGCGGGGCTGGCAAAGAACATCGTCGTCTCCGAAATCTTCCCCGACGCGTTGCAGTTCGTCTCCTCGAACCCGACCTTGAGCACGCAGGACGCGCCCGGCGATTCGCGCCGTCTGACGTGGCGCGTTCCCGAACTCGCACCGGGCGACACGTCGGTGCTGCTGATCACCGTCCGCCTGCGCCAAGACCTCGCGGCCGACCGGACGTTGACCACCACCCACACGTGGGTTTATCAGGACACGAACGGCAACACGTACCAGAACCAGTGACACGCCGGTTTGTGAGAGTCGTCAGGCCGGGAATTAGTTGAATGTGCATCGCCGGTCGTGAATGGTGAATAGAACGAAGAATTTCTTGAGAGACTATTCACCGTCCACGACCGGCGATTCGCGTCCAGAGACCGCCGACGATATGCATCCGGCTTTCGTTTCGCCCGCGCGTCTCACACACCTGTCTCACGCGCTCATCGCCAAGTCGATTGCGGAAGCGTTATTCGTCGTCGCGCTCGCCGTCTATTTCGCTTACACCAGTTTCAATCCTTATTTTCGCGGGTCGGTCGATGCGGCCGACGCGCGCACCGTCACGGGTTGGGTGGTCAACAAAGCCGCGCCCGCCGAACGCGTCGAGGTGCTGCTCTACGTTGACGGGCATTTCGTGAGTCGCCGTCTGGCCGACACGTCGCGCCCGGACGTGTTCGAGGCCGGTCAGAGTCTCGACGCCAATCACGGGTTCATCTTCAACCTCCCGCCGCTCCCGGCTCATCGCACTTACGAGGCGCGCGTCTACGCTATGCACGAGATGGGCGACGCCACGCGCCGCGCGCTGCAAGAGTTTGGCGGGGTGAAACGGTTCAGCGTAGCGGCAGACGGCGCGAACTCCGACGCGCCCGAAGCGTGGTGGGAAAGCGAGGGGCGGCCGTGAGCGAAACCGGAGTGATGACGGACGGGGCGACACAGAAAGATGCTGCGCTCCACACGACGCGCGATGCGGGCGACGCCGCAAAGCCTTCGCGCGGGGAAGGTGAGTCGCGTGCGCTGGCCGCGTGGGAGATTTTGTCGGTCGCCTCTTCGATCATCGTCGCAGAGTGGGCGGTGCTCGCGCTCGGTAATCACAAAATTCTGCTGGCCGTGCCCGTCGCGTGCGTCTTCTCTTTGATCCTCTATTCACATCGCCTGCGGGGCGAGACGCTGCGCGAACTCGGCTGGCGCACGGACAATTTTCTCCGCGCCGCGCGCCTGTTATTGCTGCCGATGATCGCGGGCACGCTCGTGCTCGTATTGGTGGGGTGGCTGTGGTTTGGCGGAAGTTTTAGTTTCGGGAAGCGGCGCGCGGGCTGGGCGATTTTGGGTTTCCCGGTCTGGGGCTTGTTGTGGGGACTCTTGCAGCAGTACGTCCTGCAAGCGTTCATCAACCGCCGCGCTCAACTCGTCTTTGGAAAAGGCGCGAAGAGCATCGTCCTCGTCGCCTCGATCTTCGCCCTGCTTCACCTGCCGAACATGTGGCTCATGGGCGCAACCTTCCTCGGCGGTCTCATCTGGGCGGCAGTGTATCAACGCGCACCCAACCTCTACGCCCTCGCGCTCTCCCACTCTTTCCTGACGTGGGCGCTTATCTCGACTCTCCCCACGGACGCCCTGCGCGGCCTACGCGTCGGCTACAAATTTTTCGGTTGACGCGCCGCCCCGTCCAGTCCCGGCGCAAGTCTCTTGTGATGGCTGCTCGCACGTGTTCGCGCAGGGTTACTTAGCGGGACGCTGCCAGACAGAGCCGTCGGCATACTCGATGCGTTGAATCTCTACGCGCTCGGCATACTGCTCTTTAAATTTCTTTCCCGTCTTTTGCACATCGACCACGGTGGTGGGCGGGGAAGCAGTGCGGCGGGCTATCTCGACGCTCTTTCCGGGCTGGAGCTTCACGGTATTTTTGAGCGCGTGACGCTTGACCTCTTTTTCGGTCGCCGCGTCGTAGAACACGTAGTCCCACTCAATCGCGCTGATGGTCTTCGTATCGTTATTGGTAACTTTCGCTTTGTAGACGTAGGTCGTAAACGGGGTTCGGTTATCAATCCGGACGGGGCGACCGCGATTGTCTATGGCCGTCTTCCCGTTTTTGGTTCTGACCGCGTTCTCTCTATTGATCTGATCCTGTAGCCGCGCGTCCTCCCACTGCTCCCGGTTGTGTTTAAACGGGTCTTCGTCGAGCATCGGGTTGTAAACCTGCTTGCTCCAACTTATCCGCACCACCTCCACGCCGCCGAAGGCATCCGGCGAACCGTCCCGGCTTTGCGCCCTGACGACGACGGCGGACGATAAGAACACCAGAAGCACCAAGCACAGAGTCTTCATCACATACCCTCCAATACACTTCAGAATGACAAAAGACCTTCACGCGTTGCCCGTCTCTGAAAGGGCTGAACGACGCGAACCGCGCAACTCTCATGCAGACACGAGCGGACACACCGGCGCGCCGCTATGCGGCAACTTCTACATAAGATGAATAACTGCTTGGCTCGGGCACGTCGAAACCTTCCAGCCGTAGCCCTTCCAAATGAAATTCAATCGCTTCCTGAATATTTCGCTCAACTTCCTCTCTGGTTTTGCCTGTGGAGCCACAGCCCGGCACGTCAGGAGAATAAGCGGAATAGCCCGTTTCCGTTTTTTCAATGATGATGAGATATTTCTTCACGGCTTCAGACCTGCCTGCTTAAGAATGTTATTCAATGTGCCCGCCGCCATATCGTCGCCCGGATTACCCGGTACGGTGACTAAACCGGGCTTGGTCGGATGTCTATATTGATGGTGGCTACCTTTCGTCCTCACCCAATACCACCCATCCCTTTCAATCAACCTGATAATGTCTCGCACCTTCACGCGCTAACGATAAATCTTCTGTTCAAATCAATCAACGTCTATTGCGCTTGATACCCGAAGTCAACTGCTGCGCGTCTTATGTCGAAAAATCAAAACGCTGCCCGTTTAACATTCTCGCTGTACGTGTTCAACGATGCTTTGCTATAATTTACGCGTCGTGCAGGAGAACAGGTCGGGCGGTCGCCGCCGTTGCTCGAAAGAGTTTGCGGGGGAGGAAAGTCCGAACACTACAGGGCAGCGAGCCAGCTAACGGCTGGGCGCGTGGGTCAGGGAGGCGGCTTTGAGTAGCCGCGTTTTGACCGGCGCGACGACAAGTGCAACAGAAAAGAGACCAGCCGGCGCGCTTTGCCTCCTCGCGGGGCGGGTGACGGGTGATGGGTGAAATGGTGCGGCCTCCGGGCTTAATGTAAGAGCGCACCGGCGCGTATGGTGACATGCGCGGCCAGGCAAACTCCTCGCAGTGCAAGACCAAATAGGGAGGCGTCAAACAGGGCTGCCCGCCCGAAGCCGCGCTTGTCTTCTTTCGAGAACACGAGCGCGCTACGACCTCCGGGTAGGTCGCTCGATCCAACCGGCGACGGTTGGGCTAGATGAATGGTCGCCGCTTTCGCGCCCACAAAGCGCGGGAGTACAGAATTCGGCTTACAGACCTGTTCTCAATCTGCACGGCCATGCTTTAACTCACACGAAGCATCGCCTCACTTAAGCTTTACGAACCCGACTTTAGATCAGGAGCGTTATAAAGAGCATGGTGAACCGCAAGGGAGTCTTCATTGGAGCGTATGTCCCCAACGATCTGAAAGAAACTCTGCGCCGTCGCGCCGCCGCCGAGCACCGCACGCTCTCGCAGGAGATCACGCGCATTCTGACCGAGGCGGTACACGGGCGCACGCTGCCGCCCGGAGCGATTGATCGACGCAACCCCGTCGCCTCGCAGCCCCGCCGCCGCGACACCGACCCGCCCGAACGACGCCGCCGCGACGATGTGCCCTACAAGGGCAACGTGGGCGAGGGCAGCGGCACGACAACCGGCGATTAACTCAAACTTCCGGCTCACAAACATTTTCCACCTCCACTCGTCGCTGCCGGGGAGTGTCTAAATTAAGGTTGTGATGTAAGCTGTGCAGATGAGTCAATGTCCGCACTGCCAATCAACAGAAGACCAAACCACCTACGGGCGCACCTTGCGTGGCAGCCAGCGTTATAAGTGTCGAGCGTGTGCTCGCGTCTATACTCCTGACCCGCTACCACTTGGCTATCCCGACGAGACCAAGCGCGAGGCGGTGCGCCTCTACTTAGAAGGCACGAACTTCCGCCGC